>OW818681.1:4800000-6534777 GCA_942493075.1 uncultured Verrucomicrobiota bacterium
ATCCAAATGTTTCTACTAATCCCCTCATCGGCTATCCGAAAGAAGCCTTTGCTGTTGGTTTCGATGATGCCGGCATAGTGATCGCTCTTCCAATGGACAACGGAAGGAACCGGAATGTCTTTGGCTTGTCCCCAACGCACCGCGAGCACCTCGACGTGGAACTTTTGTCCGATCCTCACGAGTGCATCCAAGGAGAACCCGGTGGTGGGCGCAGGTATTTCTTTCAACGCGGCGAAGTCAACCCCTGGCGCCTTCAAAGCAAGGAAAAGCTGATCGAGAGCGGCGAGACCACAACTGAATCCTTTTAGAGTATTGTTCCGCATGCCCCTATAATTGTAACGACTCTCCTCGATGATACGTCGCAACCCGTGATCGACGACAATCCGGGTCTCAAACTCGGTTTGGATGTGCTCCAAATCGGCCATTCGCCCATGAGCTACGAGCAGCTTTGTCCAGTGGGTGAGGATGTAATCTCCCAGTTGTTTCGCCTCTCCGGAAGTCGCTTTGCCACAGATGGCCCAAGCGGCTTCCCACTGCTTCACGCTACGAGTGAAAAGTCCGCGCTGAGCGTAGTGTGCCGCAAGGTTCGCTCGGACCGAGGCTTCCCAGGGCGATCCGGGATGTTCAACCAGGAATTGCTCCAGAGAGTCCGCTCTGATCGCACGGCTGCGGATCTGTTCGGCGTACTTGGCCAGGCTTTGGACTTCCGCATCAGATGGAGCCCGTTCGCCCACCAGAGTAAACTGCCGATGCACCATAGGCACCCGGCAGAGTGTGTCTCGCATCGCATCAGTTTCAGGCGAGGCAAAAGCGCTGGCGGTGAGCCCAAGACTCAGGGCGAAACCGAAAGCCCGGCGGATGAGGTTCGAATTCATGTAAGAGATCATAGAAATTAGCAATGTGTAGGTGGTATCTGTGCCGGTGCGTTCCTTAAGGCATCCACAGCCCTGCTTTCGGTCGAGTGAAAATGATTTTTAATCCCTGATCAAAGGCATCATCGGTGCGCGTCTCGTTATTATCGAGAACCCCGTCACCGTCGATATCCTCAACATAATCGGCTATGCCGTCTCCATCGGTGTCCATTGGCAAACCCGAGGCATTGGCCGCCACGTAATGATATCCAATGTCGAGACGGGAATTGGCTTCCTTCGTTTGGTTGGTCTGGGTGGTGTAATGGTAGAGTCCCACCAGGGCGGCATTCGTGATGCTCCCTGCGTTAATCAACGTGCTGTTGCTCGGCAGATAGTAACGACCGAAGGAGCTCGTGCGCCAATTGTAGGTGGTCCCGGTGACCACGACGTCCGTTGCGCTTTGCAGGTTGGTGCGATTCCCTTGGAGGAAGGCGTTGTAAGCCAAATCGGTGCAATAGGCAGCCCCGTTCGCTCCATCGCTGATGTCGAACTTGACCGAATCGAACGCTGTGTCACGTATTGACCAGAGAGGATAGGTGCCTCCAGAGAAACGATGCAGGTAGAGTCCGCCGCCCCGGATAAGGCAATTGCGCGAGGCAAACACACAATTCGTATTCTGCACAACTGAGGCATCTTGGATGGTCCACATATTGACGTTATCAAACAGGCAGTTCGTCAGAAGCAACCGGCTGATATACCCGCCGAAGCTGCCGCCAAGGAATTCACAGTTGGATGCTTCGAGGGTGAGATAACCATTATCGTCCCGCGTAGGCATCGCTTCCCAGGACGCATTGGGGAACTTGGTAAAGCGTGCACGGACAATCGGCGAGTTGGCAAAGTTCGGCCAAGCCCATCCCGTGATACCTCCGGGGCCATAACCGCCCTGCCAAATCCCATTGCAATTCTCCTGGGCAAGATTGGCACGTAACCAGTATGCGGGTTGTTCCGCTGTGCCTGCGAACGTAATCGTTACCCGGTCGTTCGCTTTGATTCCGTGCCCGGCGTGATTCCAGCCCGAGGTCGTACGGAACCAACCAACAGCCGTGCCTGCACTGAAGGTGATGTTCGTCGCGGCTACACAACCACCAAAGACATGATCCAAAGGCGCGTAGTGCCAGCCGAGATCGGGAATGTCTGTATCCCGCTGCGCCTGCGGGTAGAAGGTCATCTCTGTCGAGACTGTCACATTCGAGTAAGCGAACGGAGGATAGGTGGTACGGGAGCGAAGGCTGGTTCGTGTCTGGGCATTAATATTGGTTGTACCCGCGTTGCGATAGGGGCTGTTTGGGGCCAGATAATGGCTTCCGCCACCGACCACCTGAAAAACTCCCGAATCGCTGAACAAAAGGGCACAATTGTTTGTTGTCGTTGCGGAATAGCCGAAGTTCGTGACGTTTACTAACAAGCAGTTCGCCAGATTAACCCACCCAGTTACGTCCTGCATGATGTATCGGCAATTGTGAAAAGTCGTATTCTCAGCCTGCAATGAGTCGCCCGAGTAATCCTCCGTAGCCAAGACAGTATCTACGTTCCATGCCAGCACGTTACGAAGCACTGGGTCCCAAAATCCTGGCGCGAATCCGTTTTTGCAGCGAATCAGCTCTACGTCTTGCAGGATGATGTTGCCCGCCACCGCATTGCTCATGTAACAGAACCGAGCGTTAGATACTGACTGCAGAGTTGAAGCCCCGGAAAGGTCGAGCGCGATCTTGCCATAGTACCCGGTAATAGGATCGGCTTCGGATATGTACTCACCAATCGTAGCATCGTCGACGGCCGTAAAAATCACCGGGGCGTATGCAGAACCTTTGAACACCACATTGGTGGTAATGATTGATGCTGAACTGGATACGGGGTACTTAATGCATGCCCCATTTTCGAACACTGTAGTGCCTCGTAAATTGACAGGACCACTCACATAGTAGCCTTCATAAGCAACAAAGGTCATGTTCGTACCGCTGGCCGCCATCGTGATATAATCCAATACAAAGCCCGATTTCAGGTTTGCAGCACTGGCCAATTCCATGCTTCTCTTGGAGCTTTTGACCGCATATTGACGTTGAGGCAATAAGTCTTTTAAGGCAGCTACCCGGCGCTTGCTAGCTTTCTCGGGCGAAAACGCAGCGTCCTTGCGGGGAAGCGCATCCAAGTGCGGTTTAATCCGGTGATAGGGAACACGCTCAATGAGGAATTCCCGGTCCCCATCGAGCTTCTGATACTGCTTGGTAACGTTAACGGCAGGTAGATCTGCCCCATGGCCGATGGAGAACGCTTTCCCCGGACCAATATTCATGGAACGGAAGGCGACCGTTTCATCGGCTAACACTTGGCCTTTTGAATACTGCAAAGCGCGACCGTGCTTAGCCGGCGTCTCACCCGCGTTGAATTCCGTTAGGAATTCCAGGATGGCGGTGTCCGAGGACATCCCCCAGAGTTCCGGGTTGGGAAGTTCTCCGTTGATAATGATGTCCTGCTCCAGACCAGCTTTCGTGTACGTGTAGCGAATCGTGCAATCGACATCGGTCAGCGCATTCTCGTAGATCACTTGATTAGGCGGGACCACACGCCCCTGGCATTCCTGAACCTCGCCGATCATAACGCTCTGCCCCGTGGCAGGGTCGAAATAGCTAAGCATGAGCGGATGGCTGCGAATTCTCTGTCCATCCGGCCCTTCAAGATCAATAGAGCCATACGTTGCCAGGTCGTTGCCAAAAATGACTTTGTGCGGACCTTTGCGAGCGACCGCCCCGCCCGGCAAAGGCTCAATTTCCTCAACAGTGTCCCGCCAGTCACCACCGGCCTTTTCCTGGTAATGCATACCTGTGGCCAGTTCCGTGAACCGATGGACACGTGGCACGTTTCCCGAGCGGGTAGTCTCATAAACCGTGCGTTCCCAGACCCGGTGATGCGGCCCGCGTTCGACGATGGCTGGAGCGGTGGCAGACCGTGACTCTGCGGGATTCTTATTAGCTGCTTCGGCGGGCTCTGAGATCTGACCCTGCGCTGCGTGAGCGAGGGCCAGGCTGGCGAAGATGTAGCAGGTTTTTCTCATAGTCATTGGCTGTTAAAATTGAGCTGACACTCCAAAACGCGAACCAGACAGAGCAGACTTGTGGTCGCGCTGTCCGGACGAGATACGCAAGAAGCGATCTCGTCTGTACCTAATATAGACGATATAAAATGAATGCGCACGGGCTTTCACTCTTATTTCCCTACAATGATCTTTGGAATACGATTTGGCGGTAGGTGAGGGTTACTCCCTCCAAAGCCGGGCAGGTCTCCCGGCTTATGCCCCTGTCTCAGATACAGCGTTAATCGCAAACTCACCGCTTTTGTCATTCGGACAACTCTGGTCTCCAACAAAAGCGCGATAATCGTGTTTTACATTTATAGGGCGTGGATGTCAATACACTAAAAAGAAAAGTTTATATATCACTACATGGCATCCTTCCAATAAGCCTCCCTACTTTGTAACGATTATAGAGGCTTTCAAGTCAGCTCGCCCGGCTAGCCCTGCGGGAAGGCGCCAGAGTATGCCAATCTCACACGAAGCCTCGAAAACCACGAAGATATTGAAGGAAAAACGGAGATCTCTTGTTCAGACCTTCGTTGCGTTGGTATTCCTTCTGTTCCGTTTGGGAAAGAGTTTTCACAACAAAGAAGCCAAGAAAAGACCTGGAGAACGGAAAGCCACGGAGCGAAAAAACGACCTACGTTCTTCTCCGCGTGCTCCGCGGCTCCGCGTGAGACCCGTTCCCCCGCCGCGTCAGGTCACGCACCCTGCAAGAGCCGAGGTTTTGCCAGCAACTTGCTTTACCTTGGCGTCTCAGCGTCTTAGCGTGATTACATTCCTGCCGTTTGGCCTTTACTTGTTTTCTTCGTGCCCTCGCGTCTTCGTGTGATTTACCTGCCGTTTCGGCTCAGACCTCTGTTTTCTCGGTTTCCCTCCTGTTCGATTCGGGATCAAGTGGCCGCACCGGTTCCTCCGCGTGAGCTCCTATTGGATTCTTCTCATCGGCGGCTTCGGCGAGGCCCGCCCTACCCGTGTTTTTCTCCGCGTTCTCCGCGGCTCCGCGTGAGACCCGTTCCCCCGCCGCGTCAGGTCACGCACCCTGCAAGAGCCGAGACGAATGGGGCAACCTCGTGGATTCCGGAGAGAGCTACGGCCAATGTCTGGCCATCTTCAGACCATTCCAACCCCCAGGGATTGGCTACGCCTTTTCCTGGCGTATCCAGTAGCACGCTGCAAAATACAGTGAGGGTGGCCGTATCGATCAGGGTCAATGCGTTGGCATTCAGCCAGCCGAGACGGACATCGGTGGAAGCTCGGTTGAAGCTGGCAACAATGTGAGTAACGGCGGCGAAACGGCCATCAGGAGAGAGTCGGATATCCTGCAACCCGGTGCTGCCGTTCGGCAACTGAATCTCCTTGATCACCTTGCGCTCCTTGATGTCGATCACACTAACGACTGCTGTTACTACTTCCTGATCTGCCTTCCCAGCAGGCAGACGATTAGCCACCAAAACCTGCCGCCCATCCACAGTTGTCGTCAGCGCGACAGGCTCGCGGCTGACGGGTATTCGAGCGGCTTCCTTGCCTTTCCAATTCAGGCAAATGATGGCATTCTCGAATGAACTGTATTTGTAGAGAAACTCTTCATTTAGGCGGTACACGCTTGAACTCCTAATGATGGTCCCCGGGCGGGCATCCAACACCGTAGTCTCGGCTATCACGGACCTGACGCTCACCAGCGAGCAGGCAAACGCAATCAGAAGAACCATGCGAATCCAAGTCATGATGAATTTAGCAATTCAGTATCAATTAGCGCTTGGTTTCTCAGCACTGAGAATTGGGGCACGCCGAACAACCGAAGACTGCTAAGTGTCATTGTCAAAAAACGGAGAGAGCAATGCAAGTAATGTCATCGCAAAGGCGGAACATCGATCCTTACGCATACCTCAAAGACGTTCTCACACGCTTGCCGCAGATGACCATTCGGCAGGTCCCAGAAATCATCCCAGGCGTCTGGGGAAAACTCACTCAGCAGCCTCTTCGAAAAGCATCATAGATGTCAGAGGCATACGGCCTATGATCTCTATGACTCCCCAGACTCCTTCCTGCTGTCCAGTGGTGCTATAAATGACGAACTGGAACATCCTCCTCATTAGTGTTCGGGTGCCCTATTCCTTCGGACGGAGACTTCTCATGCGCTATTCATGCAGAACATGACCCCAAACGGACGAATTCGGGTCTGGTAACAGGCAAACCTGGTGTGACGTCCAACCCCGCGATCGCAGCCCAGACCATCGGAGCTCTCAATTACCTGTTCCCTGGAGGGCACTCGTGTTGAAACTCCACAGACCGTTAGTATCAAGAGTAATACGCTGCCACTCTCCGTTAACCACAACACCATTTTTCCCATCCCTTCTATCCATGGGGATCCAGGACCGATCAAACCAGACTTCATGACGCGAGAGATTGCCGCCTTTATCATAATGAATTCTTTCGGTGAATGATCCGCTACCTCCACGGTCAGTCCACCAAGTAACGCTTTTACCCTCACCATAAAAATATGCACTGAATACTGGAGGACGGTTACTCCTGAACTGAACATCGAACACATTCTTTCCGTCAAAAAAGTGCTTCTCGACAATTGGCCTCCCTCCTTCGCTAAGCTTTGTCCATATCGGCTCACCTGTCTTTGCCACAAATAAGCCAATTCCAGACAATTCATTCGTGCGAACCACTTCAAGTTTGAATTGTTCGACGTCCTCGCTAACGGTGGAATAATTCTTCAGCCTCCAAAACACCCACACCAAGTTGGCTGCCAACAGAACAATAAGAATTGCAGCCCAAACCGGAATTGACTTCTTTGCGTTCATAAAAAAACGGAAAACTACCCCGCAGTTGGTGGCACTTCAGCATCTTCGTCCTCTAAGAACTTTCGTTTTGCTGGTTGTTGGTTCCCTATATCAATGACGTCGGGAATGCACCGTGCCGCCGAGAAAAACTCTGAATAAGGCACGATATATTGGATTGCCTCTATTATCGGCTCCGCCCACTTCCACGTCCTGGGATCATACCACTTGTTGCCCCACTCATCGAAACCGTTAATTGGATTGCTTCCGCCGAAATGGAACAAGTTCGGATTTGCCAGTAATTCCGCCGGCCACTTTGGTGCATAGCTAGTCTCAATGGTTTGTAGAATATACAGGAAGTCTTCAAGGGAAATTCCCTTCTTATCTTGGAAAGCCTTGGTCATAATGATTTGTATTTGTGGATCATTGATCGCGAAGAGCAGCTTCCGTATGAGTGGGGTTTGCCCCACGAGCCGAACTATCTCAAACCCCGGTTCGCCCAACGGATCCCTATTCACCCACCTTTGCAGATTCGGCTCGTAGTACCTATACAGGTAGTAAACCAACTCAGATTGTGGATGGAATTCCTTGCTGGAGAACCTATATAGGTTTGCATCAGCCAAGGAACCCTGGCTGGCAGTGATGGTGCCGTAGGGATCATAGATGTAACGGGCAACTACGGCGTTCTGCTCATCCACCAGACAGGTCACGTTTCCGTTGCCATCAGCATGGTAGAAAGCAGTTGAAGGTTGAAGGTTGAAGGTTGAATGATCCGTGCGGGCGAGCAAACCGCCGATACCACCCGCGCCTTCAAGCGACCCGCTCAGGTCATTCCCTCGCGTGTAGCTGACCACAGTCTGCAGGATCTCGCCGAATGGCTGCGGAACATAGTGCCGCTCCTGAACCACCAGGTTCCCGTCATAGACATAGCGCACCAGCAGGTTCGTTACCCAGGTATTCCCTGCCCACACGAACTCAATCCGTTCCCGGCGACGCATCTTGCCGTCATACCGGAACTCGCTCTTCGTCGCGTTCGTGATCGTCACCCGGATCAACTGGTTCTCGTCATCATGCACCGACGACCCACCATTCCGACGGAACCGGCCAAGGCACCTGGCATTCATTCGCTGGTGGCGTTTGATCATTGGCACCAGTAAAGGCCTGTGGCCAATAAAGTCAAGATGAATGCGAAAAAACTGACTTCATAAAACCGCTCATCTGCGCTCATCGACGCTAATGTCACTGCAGCGCGAAAACGGCGGCAAAATGGAATGTAATCTCACACGAAGCCTCGAAAACCACGAAGATATTGAAGGGAAAACGGAGATCTCTTTTTCAGACCTTCGTTGCCTTGGTATTCCTTCTGTTCCGTTTGGGAAAGAGTTTTCACAACCAAGAAGCCAAGAAAAGACCTGGAGAACGGAAAGCCACGGAGCGAAAAACCGACCTACGTTCTTCTCCGCGTGCTCCGCGCCTCCGCGTGAGACCCGTTCCCCCGCGTGAGGTCCCGCGGCCTTCAAGAGCCGAGGTTGCCAGCAACTTGCTGTACCTTGGCGTCTTCGCGTCTTTGCGTGATTACATTCGGGCCGTTTCGGCTCTTTCCTTTTTTTCTTCGTGTCTTCGTGTCTTCGTGTGATTTACCTGCCGTTTCGGCTCAGACCTCTGTTTTCCCGGCTCCCCATCCGTGCAAATTTGGATTCCGGTGGCCGCACCGGTTCCTCCGCGTGAGGTCACGCGGCCTTCAGGGCGGACCCTCCGATCTCTGCTTTCCGATCTCGAACCCGCCTGCCCCCGGTCCCCCTCCTGTTCAGTTTTTCTGTGTGATCGGCGGCCTCGGCGAGGCCTGCCCTACCCGTGTTCTTCTCCGCGTGAGACCCGTTCCCCCGCCGCGTGAGGTCACCCGGCCTGCAAGAGCCGAGACGGCTCTTCTACTTTAAACGGTCGAGCAATGTCAGCAGGCCATCGAGGATCGTAAGCGGATGGGGCGGACAGCCTGGGATGAAGAGATCCACAGGCACGACGCTTTCCGCGCCCTTTAACGTTTCCGGGCTTTCCCAATAAGGCCCGCCAGAAATCGCGCACGCCCCCACCGCGATGACCAGCTTCGGTGCAGGCACAGCGTCATACGTCTTCCGCAACGCCAATTCCATGTTCTTCGTCACAGGCCCAGTTATGAGCAACCCATCGGCATGCCTGGGTGATGCGACAAACTGAATTCCAAAGCGTCCCAGGTCCCAGCCAATTGTGCCGAGCACGTTGGTATCGGCTTCACAAGCAGCACAGCCACCCGCACTCACCTGACGCAAGCGCAGAGAGCGTCCGAACATGCTCTTCAATTTTTCATCCAATGCTGCGGCCAATCGAATCTCCTGCTGTTGTGAATCGAGCACCAGATCACTGCGCCGACGCACCGACATCCGGTGTTGCCCGGTCCTGATGATGGCGCCCTCGGGGCATGCCGCAATGCAATCGGCACAAAAAACACATTTACCCAGGTCGAGTTTGATGGACTGTTTACCTTGGGTGATGGCTTCAGTCGGGCAAACCGGCAGGCAGGCGTTGCAGCCTGCTTTGCATCGGCTCGTGTCCAGGCGCAAGGCCCCACCGTGCCGATCCGGCAACGCTGGGGCGGGGCCATCCGGATAGGCCATGGTCTGGCAACCCTGGCGCAGGCGGTTCAAAATGGTATCCACGACAAACATAAATATGGTTACAAATCAAAACCGCAGTAGGACAAATTGAAACTCTTGTTGCAGATGGGAAAATCGGAAATGGCCTGTCCGCGCAGGGCCAAGGCCAAACCAGCCCAGTTGTGGAAGGACGGATCTACAATCTTATATCGCGCAAACCGACCCGATGCATCGGTGATCGCGACATGACAGGCTTCGCCGCGCCAACCTTCCACCAGGGCGACGGCCAGCATTTCAGGAGCGGCGGCAGGAACCTCGCCCATCACCAGGCCATCTGGAGCCGTAGCCAACTGCTCTTGCAGAAAGCTGCCGGAGCGCTGGATTTCAAGCCAGCGCACGCGTGCCCTGGCGAAAACATCGCCCCCAGGCCACACAGCGACGGGGATTTGCGCAAAACGGCTCCAGCCTGCGGGATGGTCAAACCGGACGTCTCGAACCAAACCGCTGGCGCGAGCTGCGGGTCCGACCAGGCCGATTGACGCAGCAGAGCTTTCAGAGACACATCCCGTGCGCTCGAATCGGGCACGAACCGAGGACGCATCCCAAAGCCATTCCGCAGCTCGTTCCACTTCCGCTAGAACTTTCTTCAGAGATTCCAGCACCCTGGCCACCCGTTCCGGTTCCAGATCATGCCGGACGCCCCCGGGTCGCACGAGGCCGCGTCCGAATCGGTTCCCGCATAGCACGGCGGTAAGATTCAGAAAGTCGCCACGAAGCTTTCCGCACGCGGCTGAGGTGGGAAGAAAAGCCACATCGTTGGCCAATGCACCCAGGTCGCCTGTATGATTCGCCAAGCGCTCCAGTTCAAGAGCCAAAGCGCGAAGCCATTGCGCCCGCAGCGGCGCTTCGGTCTGCGCCAGCGATTCAAGCACCAAGGCATGGGCCGTGGCATGTGCGATCGTTGAATCTCCGGCTGCAGCTTCCATCTGGATCGCTGTGCTTCGGTGGGGGCCTCCCGCAAGCGCGGCTTCGATACCACGATGCTGATAACCCAGGGCAATCTCCAGATGGATGACTTCCTCACCGGCACATTGAAATCGGAAATGCCCGGGCTCAATGATGCCTGCGTGGACGGGTCCCACAGCCACCTCGTGCACTTCGCTGCCTTTTACCGTAAAGAAGTCGCCCACAGCCGGACCTTTGCCATGGTCCTTCCGGACTGGCTTCAGCCAGGGGTGTCCTTCAGGAACCAAACCGAACTGTTCCCAAACCTCTCGTTCAAAAAGGTGTGCTTCTGGCGCGTGCAAAGTCAGGCAAGGAACGGAGCCGCGGACTGGAGCGCTTCGGGCCACTGCCAGAGTGTTCGAAGCATCGTCAGCGAGAACGCAAATCAACCGTGTCCCGCCTTCATCGGGCATTCCGAACCAGGCGGATAACCGGCATCCGCCGTGAAGCTCTGTTACAGTTTGACCAACCAACTCGGCAACCGGCAGCTCGGGCACGTCGGCCAGGGGAACCGCTGAGCCGTTGCTGATCTGCAGGAATGTTTCAGAATTGATCATGGCATCGGGACGAGCGAATCAACGGCTGCCTGCCAAACCGCGCGTAAGGCGTCCGGTGTAGCGATTCCCAGCCAGAGTGAACCCAGCAGCAGCAGGATGGGAGGCAGAATAACGCCTGCCGTTTCAGTAAACTGGCGTGCGGATTTTCGGGCGGCCAGCGTTGGTCTGCCATCTACGATGCTAAACACCAGCCGCGTCATGCCGAAGAAAGCGAGCAACAAACATCCTAAGAACAACGCCGCCGCCCAAGGATGCCCACCGACAAGGGTTGCCTGCAAAATGCGCAACTCACTGAAAAATGGTCCGAATGGTGGACATGCCGTTACTGCGAACAAACCCACCACAAAAATCCGGGTGGAAACCGGTGTCAGCCATGCCATGCCACGCACTTCCTCCTGCCGGCTGCTGGATGCGGACCGGCGGATGTTGCCGGCGCTGAGGAAGAGAGCGCCTTTTGTAATGCTGTTATTCCAAACGTGAAACAGCGCAGCGAAGACCCCCGCTCCGCCCAAAGCCGCGCCCACGCTGAGGATTCCCATATGCTCGACGCTTGAATAGGCCAGCATACGTTTAAAATCAGGAGTGCCGAGCAAGAACAAAGCGGCGATCAGCATAGAGAAAAGCCCCAGAGCGAGCCATGTCAGCGAAGCCACGTCACCAAGCCCGGCGGCATCAACCACGTAGCGGACGCGCAGCAACGCAACGAATGCGACGGTCGTCACGCCACCCGCCAGCAACGCGCCGATAATCCCGGGAGCCTCCCCGTAGGCATCGGGCTTCCAAGTGTGCATGGGTGCCAGACCCATCTTGGTCCCGTAACCAGTCAACAAAAGAACCCAGGCTGCCAGAACCCAAGGCCGGGTGAGACTGCTGCCCTGAGCGGCAAGCGCAGAAAAAGTCAGGTCCCCACCTTCGCCTTGCCCCAGGGAAGCATAGCCAAGAAAGAAGGAGCCAAGTAATGAGAGAGCGATGCCGGTGCCCCCCACCAAAAGATACTTCCATGTCGCTTCGAAAGCCCGGGCGGTGCCCGTAAAATGCAACAGAGGAACGGTTACAAGGGTTGCACCTTCCACCGTGATCCAGAGTAAACCGAGGTGCTGTGCCTGAAGCGCTAGTGTGATCAGCCCCAGCAGGCCCAGGAGCGAGGCGACGAAAACGCGATTGGGACGCTCCACGCGCTGGCGCAGATACGCAACGGCATAACAGGAACACGCAAGGAACAGCAGAGAGACGGCTGGCAGCACCGCACGTGATACCGCATCAAAACCCAGCCAGGAACCTTCGGTCACAACAGGTGGAAAAAAAAGAAGCCACCAAGCCAGAAGGGTGTGCCCCACCCCTGCCACGGGCAATAGCCATGGGCGCGACGCCTCTTTGGGCCACACCAAAGCAGCAAACGCCACAGCAAACGCGATACTATTAAGCAGGGTTTCTCTCATTCGTGCAGGGATGTCAGTTTCCGGGTATCCAGGGTGTCGAACTCCCGTTGAATGCGGTCCACGATGATGCCGATGATAAATATCGCCACGGTGAGATCCAGCAGGATGCCCGCTTCCACAATCAGCGGTGTGGAATGAATCAGCAGCATGCCGAACAGGTAGATGCCGTTTTCGAGCATCAGGTATCCGCAGACTTGCGAAATGGCTTTTGTGCGCCCTACCAGTAGCAGCAACCCAGTAAACAAGGTGGCCAGGGCACCGGGCACCAGGAGCAATCCCCGATGCATCGGCAGCAACGGCATGACTTGAGCCAAACCGACAGCCCCTACGGTGGCCGCCGCCCCCAGCAGCAGGGACGGAATGAACCCGAGCAGTGGCTCTTCCTCGCGATCAATGTTAGTCGCCCGCAACGCCCGGCGCAGCAAATGCGGGATCACGAATCCTTTGATCGTAATGGTGCCGATTGCAACCGCCGCCACCAGCCAGCGGAACTCTTCAAACAGCAACGGGAGCACGCCCAGCAACAGGCCTTGCATGGCTGCCGCCCGAATAATAGAAGGCAGCCGGCTGCTGCCCAATGCGAGCAGGTTCAGGCCCATGGCCAGCGCGATAACAAAATTAGCGAGATCGTTCAAAGGGCTCCTTTCCATGCCGCAAGCAGCGCAAACAGGCAGAACACAAAAGCAGTTGTCAGCAAAAGCGGCACGCGCCGAAATGCGAATCTGGCCAGGAGCGACTCCACCAACCCAATCCCGATGGTGATCACCAGCAGAGCTCCTAACAGAGCCGCCAAACCAGCCCCCAGCCCCAGCTCGCGAATCGGGAGCACGGCTTGCGCGAGGAGCACTCCGAACAGCAGAAGCTTCACTGCCGCCCCATGCAAGATGACGGCCAGGGGGGGACCGCTATGGTCAAGTATCATCGCCTCGTGGATCATGGTTAGCTCAAGGTGCGTATTCGGATCATCGAAAGGAACCCGGCAGTTCTCGGCCAACAGCACGGAAAAAAGCCCGCACGCCAATAACCCTGAGGCGGCACCGCTAGCAGGATGCAACATCTCGCCCAGAGACAGACTTCCGGTTTGCACCGCCAGCGCAAGAATGGCGGTTAAGATCGCAGCCTCTGATAGGACAGCATAGCTCACTTCGCGAGCGGCTCCCATTCCTTCGAAAGCTGAACCCGTTTCTAGAGCCGCACTAGCAATGCAAAACCGGGCAAGAGCGAGCAGGTAAATGAAAAGCAAGGCGTCCCCGTGAAAACCCCACGCTTGCGGTCCGGCAAGGACTGGCAGCATCGCCGCCGCCATCACAATGGCGACCCATGCGACGGCTGGGCCAGCTACGTGGCCGGGGGAAACAGCGGTGCTCAGCACCACTCCTTTGCGCCACAACTTCGCGAGATCATAATACAGTTGCAGCACGGGCGGCCCCCGGCGGCCAGCGACCCATGCTTTTACTTTATTGATGATTCCAGGCAACAGTGGAGCAACAGCCAGCCAGAAGAGCAGTTGAAGCCCGAGCTTGCCCGCGGCAAACAAGGAGTCCCTGAACATGCCCCCAGTCATGACGCACCTCCCAGAAAAGCGAGCAACGCCAGCGCCGCCAAACCGATTATTAAATACAGTATATAAAACTGAAGTCTCCCGTGTTGCAGACGCCGGACAACCGTTGATACCCCCAAGATGCCACGCGCAAATGGCTCAATGACCCGCTCCAGGACGGTTTCGGGAGTATGCTCTATGAAGGAGGCCCTGGATGGGAACGGTTCGACCCGGGCATCGCGCTCGACGTCCGGAGTCGATGCGCTGGGTGGGTTTATTACTTCCAGTGGCGCGCCGCTTCGAACCGGCCGCTCCACATGACGCTCCGGTCGAAGAATCCAGGCGAACCATTCGGTTATGATGCCAGCAAAACTGCCAGCCGTGTATTGCATTCGTGCGGTTGGGGCCGCATAGCCGCAATCCCAGGTTAGAGAACGTTTAAGCCCGTTGCCCCGTACCCGTTTCCAAACGAGTGCCACCGCACCAATGCCCAGGATCGCAACGATCAGATTCCAGAAACCCAAGGCGAGTATGGGAACTGGCGGTGCGACAGGCACCGACTCTCCCCCGCCCTGCCAGGCAGCACTTACCTGGCGCAGCACAGGCCAGACCAACGCGGGCGCCAGTCCGATCACCACACACGGAATAGCCAGGCCCAGCATCGCGATCCGCATGCGCCAGCCGCTTTCATGCGCATGCCGGGCTTTATCGCTGCGGGGGAATCCCAGGAACACCACGCCCGTGACTTTCACAAAACAGGCCAATGCCAGCGCTCCTGTGACTGCTAATAGTATGGCAGCCGGCACAGCGCCGATTGCTGCCATCCCCCTGGCATCCACTGCGCCAAACAAACCAAGGTAAACCAGCCATTCACTGACGAAGCCATTCAGAGGCGGCAGCCCGGAAATCGCGGCAGCCCCGAGCGCGAAACAACCAGCGGTCCACGGCATTGAGCGCCAAAGCCCACCGAGGCTGCTCATGTGCCGGGTGCCCGTCGCATGCAGAACAGACCCCGCTCCCAGGAAGAGGAGTCCCTTGAAGAGCCCATGATTCCACACGTGCAGCATGCCCCCGAACAATGCCAACTGCCCCCACGCGGGATGGCCATTTGCATCAGCGATCATGGCAAATCCCAAGCCGATCAGAATGATCCCTATATTCTCCACGCTATGGTAAGCCAGCAACCGTTTTAGATCGTGCTGGGCCAGTGCGAACGCGACACCGAGAACCGCGCTGGCTACGCCTAAAGCACCAATGACCCATCCCGCGGAATTTGGGACTGGCAGCCAACCGGTGAATCGGACCAGGCCGTAAATCCCCATCTTAATCGCCACTCCGGAAAGAAGGGCCGAAACATGACTGGGTGCGTTGGCATGTGCTGATGGGAGCCAGATGTGCAGCGGGAAAAGACCCGCTTTCAATCCGAATCCTGCCAGAGCCAGCCAAAACAAAGGCGCGAGTTCCGGGTATTGCCGCATGGGTCCAAGATCCCAAGTGCCCAATCGAACCGACAGGCAGATGAAAAAAGCGAATAAACATAGCGTCCCTGTGTGAGAAGCAGCCAGGTACAGCCAGCCTGCTTTCCTCACTTCGGAACGATGGCGTTCAAGCGTGATGAGAAAGTAGCCGCTCACAGCGAATAATTCCCAGGCGATCAGGAAATGCAGACCATTGGAGGCGACCAGCACCAGGCCCATGAATATCAGCACGGCGTTCCACCATGCGCGTCCGCTTCGCGCGGAACGGGGGTGAGCCTTGGGGCTCCAATACTCGCTGGCGTAGAGGGTGCCCGCCATTCCAAGTACAGAAAGGAGCACCAGGAAAAAGGCGCTGATGGCGTCCAAACGCACGTGCAACGGTTCGCCTCCCAGGAGAAAATCACTTTGCCAATCCCAGGCGCCCCGGAGGAAAACACTCACCGCGGCAGCGCATCCGGCCAATCCTGCACTGGCAGTGCAAACGAGCCAGGCTCGTGGCATACGCCAGGCGCAGACTATCCCCGCCATTGCTCCCAACAAGGTCAACAGCAACAGCAGGCCAGTGCTCACGAGTGGACCTCCCCTTTGGCTTCCGGTCCACTCGGCCCCGCCGCCAGCGCAGCCATGAGTTGCTCATCAGGCGCCGCTGCTAGAACAAGTTGCCTCAGGCCACGACGAGTCAGCGCCGTGCTTAATTGAGCCAGAATTTCAAGGTGGGCTCGCGGGGAAGGTGCGACGAAGAATAGCAGGCGATTCACGGGTATCCCATCTTCAGGCGGATTTGCCAGCTTAAGACTGTCGCGCAGAAAGAGCATTGCCAACACTCCGGTATCGCGACCAAGAGCCACGCTCGCCCTAAGGTGCGGCAAGGCTAATCCATCGCCCACGGGTGCCCAGGTGATTCCATCGGGTTGCCTGACACGTTGAGCCAGCAGCGTTCTCACCGCTGGATTTGCGCCCGGGAGTGAAGTGACAACCTTTTCGATGACGGAGGTGACTTCAACCGCCGGAACATCCCTCCAAACGCCGCCTGCCCTGAGCAAATTGTCCAAACTTCGGCTCTGGATTCCTGCCGGGCGAGCTGAAGCTAAAAAACCAGCCTTGGCGCCCAACCCGCGTTGCGCGGCCCATGCAGCAACCTGGGCGCGATCAAAAAGCAACCGCCCGCAATCCCGCACGCAGGGCAACCCTTCGTTCTTGATCCAGCCATCCACCACTCGCTCCTCAACTCCGAGCGATTCGGCGAGTTGGATGATGTTCAAGAACATGTCGCTCATGGCGTGCTGCTCATTTCTTTTCTGCCGCAGGCGCGGATTTTTGTTCTCCGTTCAGCGCCCGGTTCGCGCGTTCCAACGCGCCGGTCAATTCCTGCCGTGCGGCTTCCAGTTTTTGCTTTTCTGCCAATAGAGGATCGTGCGAAACCTCTGGAGGCAAGCCTAGAATTTCGCGTGATCGAGCCAGGGCGAGATCAATATTGGCGCAAACGTTCTCCCGGCCCAACCGGTCCAGGAACCCGGCTTTGTCCATCATGAACAATGGCTGCGTATGCGGCGCGCTCAGGACCAGGTGCTTATTCCGGCGACGCAAACGTTCGTATAGATCTTCCAGAGCGTTCAATCCCGTCGCGTCGATTGCGAGGACTTTGCGCATTCGCAAGATCAAAACATCAGGTTCCCTTTTCTCACGCTGAAGCGAGCTCTCCAGCTTGTCCGCTGCCCCAAAGAAGAATGAACCAAAAATTCGGTAGATCATGACTCCTTGTGGAATCTCCTTCCCAACCAGCGAGTGCTGCGAGCCTTCTGTCTCAGACGCCTGATCGACGGCGGTGATTTGAGTGGTTTCCGAAACACGTTTGATAAACAACACCGCGGCAAGCACCATCCCGATCTCGACTGCAACCGTCAGGTCGATAGCCACCGTGAGCCCAAAGGCTGTGAGGAAGACAGCGGCATCGCTGCGTGGCCAGCGCGACAAACGGCCGAAGTTATGCCACTCACCCATGTTCAGAGCCACATTCACCAGAACGGCACTTAGAGCGGCCAATGGGATAAACTTGGCGAGTGGAGCCGCCACCAGAATGATGATCAGCAACGTAAATGCATGGATGATTCCTGCAACCGGGGTTCTGGCCCCGCATTTGATGTTCGTAGCCGTGCGCGCGATGGCGCTGGTTGCGGCAATGCCGCCAAAGATCGGACTAAAGATATTGGCAAGGCCTTGCGCCATGAGCTCCTGGTTGGAATCGTGCCGTTCATCGGTCATGCCGTCGGCCACCACCGCGCAGAGGAGCGATTCGATAGCCGCCAGCAACGCGATGGTTGTCGCTGGTGAAATCAGGTGCCGAATGTTTTCCCATGACAAAGCCGGAAATGCCGGCTTGGGCAAGCCTTGAGGAATCCCGCCAAACTTGCTGCCGATGGTCTCAACCGGCAAGCTGAAAAGTGCCACCGCGACTGTGCCCAGAACTAACGCGACAATAGACCCCGGTACCCGCCGCTGCCAACTCTTGGGCCAAAGGAGAATGATGGCGAGGGAGGCTGCGGCAACCGCCAGCGTCGGCGCATCGAAAGTGCTGGCATGCTTCACCAGAGCGGTCATCTTTTCAAAGAACTCCGTAGGAACCTTCTCAACCTGGAGTCCGAAGAAATCTTTGATTTGAGTACTGAAAATCAGGATCGCGATGCCGGAGGTGAATCCCATCGTCACGGGGTACGGGATATACTTGATCATCGTACCCAGGCGCGCGGCGCCCATTACGAAAAGAATGACGCCCGCCATCATGGTGCAGATCAGCAGATTCTGCAGACCATACTTGGCGCCGATGCCGTACAGAATCACGATGAACGCGCCAGTAGGTCCGCCAATACAAACCTTCGTCCCCCCAAGAGCCGAGATGATGAAACCAGCGACCACGGCGGTGAAAATCCCCGCTTGAGGGGATACGCCTGAGGCGATAGCAAACGCCATCGCTAACGGAAGCGCTACAATGCCTACAGTCAGACCGGCTATCAGATCGGCGCTGAAATCCGCACTCTTGTACGTTTTCAGCACGTCTAAAAGGCGTGGTTTAAAATTCAGGGACCATGTTGAATTCATATTTTGATGAAACTTCAGAGAGGCAACTACCGGGCAGGAGCAACGCTGGATTGAGGCGCTGGATACCGGATGGGCAGCCGCCGAATGGCATCCACAATCTCCTCGCGGCTGCCTTGCTGCTGTATGACGCTTAAGAAAATCGGGTCGCGCAGGGCAAAAGCTACCTGCGACATTAATTGGAGGTGAGTCTTAACACTGGGGCAAACCAAAAGAAAGAGAACCCGAACCGATTCGCCATCCATTGCTCCAAAATCAATAGGCGCCTCCAGAAAAGACAGGGAAAGCATCGGTTGCGGCAAATGCAGCACGATGGGGTTTCGAATATGGGGAATCGCAATCCCACCCCCTACACCCGTTGACGCCATGCCCTCCCGAGCCAGTAACATTTGCAGCAGGAACTCTTTATCCACCTCGGGTTGCAGGTGAAGAAGACTGACCGCGGTCCTCAATGCCGTGGGCACATCGTGGCCATTGACCCGATAATGAATCCCCCCGGATTTCAAGCTCCCTTCCAGGGTCGGAGGCGTTGCACCATCGCTCTCTGGTTCCAGATAAATCCCCGACGAAGCCTGTATCCGATTCGCTGTAGCCCATGCCAGCAACTCAGCCCGGTTGAACCGGTATTGCCCGCTGATCCGGTAGCCAGGCAGCTTGCCGTCGTCAATCCAACGATAAACCGTCTTTTCGGAAACGCTCAATAACCCGGCTACGTCTTTTACACCCAGTTGCATCGCATTGTGCCCAGAGCGACCAGAATGTCGCTTTGGACAATTCTGGACATTATTCACAACGTGGGTTAGGAAGTCAACTCAATTGGTAAAATGGGGAGAACCATTCGCTTAGCGGAAATAGCTTTCATGCTGCGAGACATAAGCGATCTCCGTATCACCCGGACCACGATCTCCTCAACACCAACGGTGTTGTGCCCCAAAGCCCGGGGTTGATCGTTCAGAGCCAAAGCGAAGCGGAGGCGCGGAACGATCTACCCCGGGACCAAGCCCCCAAATTCACAACCCCAACGTGGGTTGCGCCTCATTCAGAACCATGTGAAGCCTTTGAGGAGACGTGGCAGGGCGGAGGTCCTTCGCCCTTCTACCATAGCACGCAGGGCAGCAGCATGACCGCCGTGTTGTAGGCACGGTGTCCCACCGGGCGCGTCCGTGTCAGATGATTACCAATGCAGGATCAACCCGTCCCCAGGTATCCCGGTGGCCGCAAGGACCCGCCACGTCAGGAGACGTGGCCTACAGGGCAAATCACTGCGCTCCCGTTCTCCCCTCTGTTCTCTCGGTCAACTCTCCTGTTCAATCTTCTGCGTGCTCGGCGGCATCGGCGATGGCCGCCCTACCTTCAGTGGTAGCGCGCTCTCGACGCAAGGCGCATTCAGGAACTGCCCCAAACAGCCGAAATGTCACGCAAAGACGCCGAGACGCCAAGAAAAGAAACTAATCTGCCCTTGTATTGCTGGTAAAAAAATCCGGTTCCGCGTTTCTATCTTGGTCTTCCTTCTGTTCGCAAACTCTTGCTGTTCCCTGCTGTTCAAGTTCTCATGAAACGGATCAATGATAAGGGACGCTTACAGTTGGGCCATTCGATCGAATGATCCCGTTTGTATCCTTTACCGTTGGTGTAACAAAAACCAGGACTCCTAACTGCTCATCCCTTCGGACGTCGTTGTCCTCCGATCTCAAATCCCATATTTCGTCAATAACACCCTTTTCAGTGTGGCCGCTAATGTTTTTCAGCAAGACTTTGTTGGTATCGGAAATTGCGATTCGGTAGTCGGCTGAGGGAATGCTGAGGAAGCCATGAATCCACAGACGAGATCCAAAGGTTGTCGCGCTGGGATCAAATCGCACCAAGTTGGTTATCATCTCTCTTCTCGAGGGGCCACAAACGTTCGTATGAAACGGTATTCGCATCATCACTTGAAGATCATGGTGGCCGCTCTCCGCGAAGATCGTCGTCCAGTCCAGTATGTAGCCGTCATTAGTTTGCTTGGTGAAGATATACGCATCGGCCAATTTGCCATTATCAAGCAATTTAAGTTCGCATCGCTTGGTAGAAACATCCACGTGTACCGGTACTTTATAAGAAAGTGTAAATGGCTCCTCACCAGTGATGATAGGGGTAAGCACGAGCGGATTGGAAGCGGATGAATCAAGGCCTAAAATGCGTTCTGACCGGAGGGTGAGGCCGTTGCTATGCACCACGTCCATTAGGTCTTCATCGGCTGAATCCGAATTCGAGCATGAAACGCAAATCGTTGCTGCAAATGCGATCAACGCAGCGAAGCCTAAAGCCGCTCGTTTCCCGATGCGCTCCTCCTGCATGGGGCCGAAACGGGTGCCGGAGTAATCGTAACCCCCGTCCGGGTTCCCATCCGGCGCGCCATTGACCATTGGGGCGCTCAGCGTGGCGGTCTGCCCATTCATCAATTCCTCAAGGACAAAAGGCCAATAGGCGTTGTAATCATAGTGCAGTCCTCGCTGGTTTTCCTGGGCAAAGACCACTTTATCAAGGACGTTGTTTCGAACACCCAGTTTTCTTCCTTTTTCTTCCTACAAGAACCTGTCTTAAGTCTTGTGGGCGTGGCTTGGTGATTTATTATTTAGCAAGGCCCTCAGATTTGTCAATACTCTTCATCACCAAGGGCAAATTCCACAGCCTCATTCCGCATCCAGCATTTAGCCTTGGGTCACGCTGCTTGCGGTCTTGGACTGCTATGGTCCTCGCACGAAACAACCTGATCGATGTTACTCTCCGATCGCTCGCTCAAATCAGAAACAGCCCAAAACAGCCGCAATGTCACGCAAAGACGTCGAGACCCAAGTAAACAAGAAAAGAAACCGCTCTGCCCTTGTATGCTGGTAAAAAAACTCAGTTCCGCGTTTTCCTGATAATCTTGGCGTCTTCGCGTCTTTGCGTGATTACATTAGTTTGGGCACCAAAACGCGTAGCGCGCCCCTATGGCAAAGGGTTCTGATGGAAAGGACAGGCCACGTCACAGACCTGATTGGGTTCATCATTTGTCGCTGATCACCGTGCATTCAGCGAGTCGCATCTGGGAGTTTGTAGAAATTTCCAAGTAACGCATTTAGATTTGTAAACACCAAAGGCTTTCGCAAGATGTACTTCGAGTCCTCAACCCTGAGGCTAATCAGCGTCTTCGTTGGTAAAAGGAGCATGACGGAAGCAGCGTCCTCGCCCACCCTATTCGTGTTACGGTACCAACCCACGCGATAGATCGGGATAAAAGAAACCTGGTTGCTTGGGTTAATAGAATTCGACCACCACTCAGGCTCCGATCGAACGAAGCAATCCCGGGTTAACCCGGCGACATCCATGGAAGCTGCCGCCAACCATTGGGTCGCTAAAGAGTAGGCGGCATTCGTGTCTATCAAAGATCTGGGCCACTTGTATTCATCTACCCATTTTGCACACCTCTCACCCTGGTTGAGCAGCTCTACATAGGACAGTTTAAAGCCAACTGATACAAAGTAGCCATAGCTTCTCGTGCATAGCTTTCCTATCATCGGAAGATGCCTGGTCAGGCCGTAAGGCACAATATGCCTTTGCATGATATCTTTCTCCGCCAGGGGCAGTGTCTCAGGTAAATGCAGTTCTGCAGCAATTGCGTTTGCTTCGCGAAGCAGGAGTCTCAATGCTTCTCGATCGTACTTTTCGGTCGTAAATCGAATCGGGATATCCTCTTCCTCCCTATAATTGGCATTAGTGACAGGCTCTCCGATCCAGACACCATTGATTACCTGTCCACCTCGTTTAGGCTCCGCTCCACCAGGTTCTGAGCGTCCATCAAGCCCGGTCAAAACAAGAACTAACCCGGTGGTAACCAGCCATATCCTTCCAAGTATGTGTTGCCTCACGGACTGATCTCCTCCTCTTCTGCCCCCACTGCAAAGCAGTTTGGTAGAGTTAGTATTCCCCGGAATCCTATTTACTTTCGTCATACTCGCCAATCTGTCTATTGGTTCCTTCGTTATCTTTGCCTTCCCTCTGTAGAACCCCGGCACCGTGCATTTGTTGTGGCCTAGCTGGTTTACAATGCTATTTCAGTGGCAGGGCGCTCAGCGAAGTTGTTCCCAATCTATCTACATCCGGCTCCGGCTCCGGCTCCGAACCAGCCTCCTTAACATTGACTTCCGCGCGCCTCTCTTAATCATGGTTCCCAATGGAACCGTTGGGACCTCCCTATTCTTTCCACATTTCCTCAGCCGAGGGCTGGGTTGGCCTGGGCAACCGCACCGAAGCCGAAGCCGAACTGGCCCAACTGCCCCCGGAACTGGCGCGGCACCCAGACGTCCTGGAGGTCCGCTGGGCTATGGCGGCTCAAATTGGAGACTGGGAGGGAGCCCTGGCAATGGCTGATGAACTCATGAAAACCGCACCTGCAAGGGTCAGCGGTTGGCTGCATCGCGCCTATGCGCTGCGGCGCATCCCAAAAGGAAGTGTGCGAGAAGCCTGGGAAGCATTGTTGCCGGCCTGGCAGAAGTTCCCCGAAGAACCCACTGTTCCATACAATCTGGCCTGTTATGCGTGTCAAATGAACCTGGTTACCACTGCGCGCGAGTGGCTGCAAAGAGCCATGCTGGTCG
The DNA here is from genome assembly GCA_942493075.1 of uncultured Verrucomicrobiota bacterium. GTDB lineage: Bacteria > Verrucomicrobiota > Verrucomicrobiia > Limisphaerales > UBA8199 > JBBQYD01. The sequence goes on from OW818681.1 coordinate 4,823,132, forward strand.
GTGGCAAAGACCAGATAAAGCAAATGGCCCTGAACGACCCCGACCTCGAACTGTTGCGGGATGAAATCCCGCGCCTCTGAACGAAAAAAGCCTGGTTGCGGTCCAGGGCGGTTCCTAGTTACTCTTTGGCGTGCCCAACCCGATACTCACGTTACACCAGATGCGCGCCTGGGAGCAATCCACCTGGGAGAGTGGCCGGAAGGAACAGGACGTGATTCGCCAAGTCGGGCGCCAGGTGGCCGAGAAGTCCCAACAGCTCACCGAGAAAGGTTCCCGCATTTTGTTTGTTGCCGGCCCGGGCCACAACGGAGATGACGCGCGCGCCGCACGGGAATTCCTGACGGAAAGGGAAGCTGATTATCTGAACGTATCCGACCCTGCCGCCGCTTTATGTGAGTTGGAAACGAAGCTGAATGGCAGGCCTTCCCTGATCGTTGACGCGCTGTTTGGCATAGGACTTAATCGGCCAATCGAAGGCGCATGGGCGGAGCTAATCACTCGTCTCAACCAAGCCGGGATTCCTATCCTGGCTGTTGATATCCCCTCTGGTCTGAGCGCCGAGACCGGAGAACCGTTGGGAGTTGCCATCCAAGCCGCAGTGACCCTGACAGTGGGCGCGGTAAAAACTGGCATGCTCACCCAGAGCGCATGGCGAAATACCGGCCGAATTGAGGTGGCAGCAGATGTCGGTCTGCTGGACAAGCCGCAGGCTGATCTGCAGTGGACTGTGGCCGCGGATTTCAAGGATTACCCGCCAGCCAGGGATATGGTTTCGCATAAGGGCAGCTATGGGCATCTCGCGATCGTAGCGGGAAGCCTTGGTTATCACGGCGCGGCCGTGCTGGCTGCGCGAGGTGCTCAGCGCGCGCGCCCGGGGCTGGTCACACTGCACACCGCCGAATCCGTTTACTACCCGGTGGCAGCGCAACTGCAATCAGTAATGGTATCCACTGTGGAAGCAGGCACGAAATTGCAGGGGCCCTGGTCGGGTATCCTGATTGGTCCTGGATTGGCCGCCCTTGGGTTAACAGAGCAGATGAAGCTTCTCACGCGGTATCTCTGGCGGGATTCAACACTTCCGGTGGTCGTGGATGCCAGCGCGATCGATTGGCTCCCTGCCGATGTCATTCTGCGCGGTCAATCGCGCGTCATCACCCCACACCCGGGCGAAGCGGCTCGCATCTTGCGCACCACGCCCCAGGCGATTCAGGCGAACCGGCCTGAGGCAGTCCGCAATATCTCCAGGCAGTTTGGAAATTGCTGGGTGGTCCTTAAAGGTTACCACACCATCATCGGGCGCAGCACCGGTGAGCTATGGGTCAACTCAAGTGGCAACCCCGGTCTGGCACAAGGCGGGAGCGGTGACTTGTTGGCAGGTTTTATCGCGGGATTGCTGGCACAGCCGGTCTTGCAGAGAAACGCCTCGCTGGCATTGCGCTACGCTGTCTGGGAACATGGAGCCGCGGCGGATCGATTGACGGGCCGCCGACCGAACTGGATTATTGAGGAGCTGGCGGATGAACTGGGCGCCCAGTGAAAAGCATGCCCATACCTGCCCATACCCCGGTTTTCGGGAAATTTACTTCCTTTGGATGGTCCGATTTGTTATGCCCAAGAGTATTGTGCGAAGAAATGCGTTCATATTGACCTGGGTCGTCAGCTTTCTGCTGGCGATCGGAGCGGTGGCCGAGTCGTTCACCTTGAATAACGGCCAGACGCTCGAAGGAGAACTGCTGGCCAGTTCCGCCAATGACGCAGGCGTGCAGATCAAAGTCGGTGACGGAAAGTACGAGCGAGTGCCTTGGTCCGGTTTCTCACAAGAAGATCTGAAGAAGTTCCGGGAAAATCGGAAACTCGAACCGCTGGTGGAACCTTTCATCGAGATCACCATTGAGGAGAAAGTGCAAAAGACTGAAGTGCCGATCAAGCAACCGGAGCGGCTCGAACTGCCGCCAAAACAGTCCCTAATCGGCGCCATGCTCGGATCAGCTCTGGGCATTTGCCTGCTGCTCATGGTTTATGCCGCGAATCTCTACGCAGGCTACGAAATCGCCTTGTTCCGTGCCCAACCGATTGGCCTCGTCCTCGGCGTCTCTGCCATACTTCCGATTATCGGACCTATTATTTATCTGTCGAAGGGCACCCGAATGAGGAAGCGTGACGAGGAGCAGGAAGAGGAGGAGGCCCCCTCGGACAAACCGTCGGGAGCAGCGGCTCCGGCGGCGGGCGCTGTCGGCAGCGCCCCAACTGGGTCGCACGCGGCCCGCTCGGCGTCCCCGGCTGATGGTTCTTTGAATCCCATGCAGGACGAGTCGGCGGAGCATCCAAGCTCGCTTCACATTGCTCATGACGAGCCCTCCAAGCCCACAGTGCCCCAGACTCAAGTGTTTCAGCGTGGCCAGTTCACCTTCAACCGCCGTTTCATTGAGACTAAGTTCTCCGGCTTTTTTGGTCTCGTGCGCCGCGACGCGGATAAGGATATGCATCTCGTTGTAAAAACGATGCGCGGCACTTATGTGGCTACCCGTATTTCCCGAATCTCTGGCAGTGATATGCACCTCGAGATTCACGAAGGGCCAGCCAGCCAGGAAGTCACGGTCAACTTCCAGGAAATCCAGGAGATTCAGATTAAGCACAAGAACGCCAAGTAGGCCGCGGTTCCACGCGCACTGTCCGTTGTTCGCAGCATCATGAACCCGCTTCGGATTATCTTCATGGGCACTCCCGAGCTGGCCTGTGACAGCTTGCGCGCCCTGCATACCTCGCCCGCGTGCGAAGTCCTCCAGGTGGTCACTCAGCCCGATCGGCCCAAGGGACGGGACTTGAAGCTCACCCCTTCCCCGGTTAAATCGCTGGCGGTTTCCCTCGGTTTGCCGGTGCTTCAGCCCGAGCGGGCGCGCGACCCGGGTTTTCTTCAAGTGTTGGCCGCGCTCAAACCCGAGTTGATCGCCGTGGCGGCCTTCGGCCAGATTCTGCCTCCGGCGATACTTGAGCTCCCCACCCACGGGTGTTTGAATGTGCACACCTCTCTGCTTCCTCGCTATCGAGGCGCCGCCCCCATTCAATGGGCCATCCTCAACGGCGATTCGCATACGGGAGTTACCATCATGAAGATGGACGTGGGACTCGATACGGGTGGCATTCTTTCCCAGGAGAAAACGGAGATCGCACCCGGCGATACCGCGGAGACCTTGCATAATCGCCTTGCTCAGATCGGAGCGCGCCTGTTGGTCTCGACCATTCCTGAATATGTTGAGGGGCGACTGACGCCGGTGTCGCAAGATAATGCCCTGGCCACTCACGCGCCAAAGATCAAGAAGGAGCATGGGCACATCGATTGGACGACTCCCGCAACGACGCTCTGGAATAGAGTCCGGGGTCTAGTCCCCTGGCCCGGTGCGTTCTGTTACATGCCCGCGGCGAATGGTGGAAAGACGCTCCTGAAGGTTTGGAGCGCAGAGGTCACATCCGGAACCGGCAAACCAGGCTCGATCCTGGAAGCCGGCCAGGGAAAGCTTATCGTCGCGTGTGGAACGGACGCGCTGTCCCTCACGACACTGCAACGTGAAGGCGGACGCCGGATGGCCACGCGAGATTTCCTCGCGGGCCATCCATTGCTTAAGGAATCCGTCAGCCTGCTTTAGGGGAATCCTTTGAGGCACCGTCCTCTGCCGGTTGACCATTGGGTCCGGCCAACCGCCACTCAGAGTCCTGGCGCAAGTAAACCGTCTGGCTCGGGAAGGCAAAGTTCAGCTTCTCCTCGTCGAACCGTTTCTTGAGCTCCAGGTTCATGCTTTGCAATCCTGCCAGGTAGGCATCCCAGTTTGTGTCTCCCCACCAATGCACCACCAGAATGTTTAAAGCAGAGGAATCAAACTTGTTGAAGTTCACTACCAGGTTTGAAGTCTTGGGATTGCTCTGATAAACCTCGCGAATAACGGCGATAGCGCGTTCAATCCGGTTGAAAGGCGTGTCATAGGTCAACCCGATATTCATGACCGTCTTAATCGTCGGACGTTTAGTGATGTTCGAAATGCTGGCATTGGCGACCGTTCGGTTTGGAACAGTCACGAGGTGCCCATCCAGGTTACGAATCCGGGTGCTGCGCAAGCCGATCGTTTCAACCACACCGTCAATCGCATCGAACTGCACGCGGTCCCCCACCCGGAATGGGCGATCGGCGAAAATGGCCACTGCACCGAACAAGTTGGACAGCGTATCCTGGGCAGCGAGGCCAACAGCCAAACCGCCGATGGAAAGTGAGGCGAGCAACCCGGTCACGTTCATACCCAGGTTTTGGGAAGTCACCAGGACTGCCACGATGGTGACGAAAATCTTGAGCGTCTTGCTGATGATCGGGAATAGCTGCGTATCCATCAACCCTTCCTGACTGGCCTTGGCGCGTTGCTGCCAATAGTTAATGAGCAAATCGACCACTTTGATACCCACATAGGTAATAGAGCAGGCCACAACGATCTTGAGACCGTTGGAAATAAAATTGGAGGCCCACTCCGGCCACGCAAACACGGCGAGTCCAACGTGCAGCAAGATGACGAACGAGACAACCTTCACCGGCCCGCGAAGGAGGTCCAAGAGCAAATCGTCAAGATTCGTTGTGGTCTTGGCTGCCCATTTGCGCAACTGCACCTGAATGATGTAGTCCAGCAGCTTCGAGACATAAAACGCCAGGATGATATAGATCAAAGAGGCCAGATACTGCCATAGAGGATTCCCAAAGACTGGCACCTGCAGAGCTTCAATGCGGTCCAGGTAGAACGTCAGGACCGTATGGGGGCGTTTCAATGCCGAACTCCCATCCGCAGAACTCGTCACCGTGGTGTCCTTGCCATCTGCCTGGACGACTACAACAGTCTTATTTGTCCCCGGTTCAGCGGCATCTGTATTGCCTTCCTGAGCCCAGGCGAAGGGCCCTCCCCAAATCGCAAACGCGATGAGGATTACCAGCAGTTTATATTTCCAAAAGGATCTCATGTGTCGTTTCAAAATCATTCTCATAAACCGGGCCAAAGTTTAGTCGGAACAGGACTTCGCGCAAGGGCGGGAATTGGGGGGCTGCGATCAGCGCGACCACGTCACGCGGCCACCTGCTGCCAGTGACAGTGCGGAAGTCCAGGATTCTCATCGTCTGGATGGAAGGGAATGGAGGATCGAACCCTTAAGCTTTGGCGAATCCTGCCGATATTTAAGTGTGTGGTGTCGTTACGCCTGATTATGCAACGAGAGGAAGACCGCAAATCCCGCCTGCGCCACCGTGTTTTCTAATCCGTAGTTGCTGCCCCGGTTGACAACGTCCGCCCGGACATCAGGAGCCATGCACAGCCAATTTCAAAGTCCAACCGCGAAGGAACTCTCCCCCAGCAAACGGGTAACGGTGGCGTTTTGCCTGCTGATCGGCCTGCTGATTGGCGTTGGCTGGCTGGCGCTGAATCGGATGTCGCAGATCGAGGAGAAGGTCAATGGCATGCTCGTTCATGAGTGGGCCAAGGTGAAACTCGCCCGGGAAGCCCTCGCATGTTCCTCAGCCAACAATCGAATCACCCTGTCGGTATTACTGCTGAACGACACAAATCAGTCCGTCGCGCTGCTGGCCGAACGTGCGGAGAACACCAAAAAGATCTCAGGATTGCTGAAGAGAATCGAAGCCCATGTGGATTCGCCGGAGGAGGAGCGGTTGTTGGAAGCAGTCAAGGAGGCGCGGGCACCCTATATTAAAAGCTATCTGGAGGCCATCCGTCTCCAATCCCAACGGCACGGGAGTGAAGAGGCGCGCCACATGATCATAGGGCAAACCATGCCGCTATTGATCAGGTATCACGAGAGCTGGAATCGTCTCGTGGGGTTTCAACAGGAACGAATGGACGCCATGGCCGGTATTGCCTCGAAGAGCTATGCGACGACTCGGGCGCAAATGCTCGGGTTGGTTATTCTGGCCGTGCTGGGAGCCTGTCTCATCGCCGGGGTTGTCGAAAAATCCGGGGCGAAGGAAACCGCCGAACGGCAACGGGCGCAGAGCGAGCTTCGTCACGCCGGCGAACAACTCGAAACTCGCGTAGTGGAACGCACCCGGGAACTGGAACTGGAAGTCAGGGAGCGGAAACGCTCCGAAGAAACATTGCGGCTATTCCGAACTCTGGTCGATCAAATTACAGACGCGGTTGAGGTGCTTGATCCGAAAACCGGCCGTTACCTTGACGCCAATGAGGTGGCATGGCGTGGCCTTGGCTACAGCCGGGAGGAACTGCTTGCGCTGAGTGTGCTGCAAGTCGATCCCAGGATCGGTCGCGAAGGGTTCACCCAGCTTGGCGAGCGCCTGCGGCAGTCCGGACCGATAACCCTTAGAAGTGAGCATCAGCGCAAGGACGGCTCCGTATTTCCCGTCGAGGTCAACGTCCGTTATGTTGAACACGGGCGAGGATACATGGTAGCGGTGGCTCGTGACATCACAGAGCGAACTCAGTTGGAATTACAACTGCGTCAGGCACAAAAACTGGAAGCCGTCGGCCAACTGGCTGCTGGAATCGCTCACGAGATCAACACCCCGATGCAGTATATTGGCGACAATGTCCGGTTCCTCCAGGAATCATTCCGGGCGGTGAGGAACGTGCTGAGCAGTTACCAGGAACTCGCGCGTGCCGTCGAAGCCGGCAGTGTGGATGCCGCGGTGCTCGCTCGCGTCAAGGAAGCACTGGTGGCCTCGGATCTGGAATACCTGTTGCTCCAAATCCCTCAGGCCAGCGTCGAAACCCTGGAAGGCGTCGATCGAGCCACCAGGATCGTTAGAGCGATGAAAGAGTTCTCGCATCCCGGAAATAAGGAAAAGGTTCCGGCTGATATTAACCACGCCATCGAAACCACTGCCACGGTCGCCCGCCATGAGTGGAAATATGTGGCGGAGATGGCTCTTGAACTCGATCCTGAGCTTCCGCCGGTTCCTTGCTTCGTCGGCGAGTTCAATCAAGCCGTTCTCAACCTGCTGGTAAATGCGGCTCACGCCATCGGCGATGTCGTCAGCCAGAGCCCAGACTCCAAAGGGCTCATCAAAATCAGCACGTGTCGCGCGGGCGATCAAGTAGAAGTTCGCATCTCGGACACCGGAGCCGGGATTCCCGAAGCGGCGCGGTCACGCATCTTCGAACCCTTCTTCACTACCAAGCCGGTGGGCAAAGGCACGGGCCAGGGCTTGTCCATGGTGTATGGGTGTATTGTTAAGCGCCACGGTGGCAGTGTCAGTTTCGAAACAGAGGTTGGCAAAGGCACCACATTCATCCTCCGGCTGCCACTCATCCCGAGCGGCGAGGCCTCGCCGTTTGCCTCCTGAAGCTTCCAGAGAACTCGCCAGGGCCGCACCCGATTGTGGAATCATCCCTGAATCCGAAGCGGCTCGTCCAGCCCGGCTGAGGCGGCGAAATTCCGGAGCTTCTCTATGAGCAACGGTGTGACCTTGGTGCCGCCCTTGACCACAAGCAATCCGTCCGTCGTCTCGACGTCTGCTGCCAGAATATGCCCTACTGCCAGGTCCTTCAGCATAACCGGAGTTGTGGAGGCATCTCGGGTTTCAGTGATAGGGAAATAGACGTCCAAAGAAACTAAAACCGATTCGACCACCTTGGGATCGTAATAGCCAGCGCGCAGCTTGAGGCGGTTGAGCACTTCTTCCCGAGGCACACCCTCCGTTTCAAGCTCGTGCACATCGCGGAAGATTCGCAGCAGGCGCGCTCCGATAGGTATTTCATCACCGGCAAGCGAGTCGGACGGCAGGCCTGAGCCGTCATAGTTTTTCTGCTGATACAGAACGATCCGCGAGACGGTTTCGAGGCGGGGGATTTGGGCTAAAAGACTTGCACCGACCTCCGGGACCCGTTCGATGATCGCTCGGTCTTCCGCGCTTAATGCCTGACCGCTGCGAAGCCGGTGAACGATGGATGCCGGAACCGTCACGAACCCAATCTGAGACAGCATCGCTCCCATCTCCAGCTCCCAAGTATCAGTGATCCTGCGCACCTCCGCATAGGCGCGTACTCGCTCGCGCAGGGCCGTCCCCAGACCGAAGGACTGCGGATCCTGCAACGCCAGGATCTCCGTCATGACCCGGATGCTGCCAGCCAGGGTCTTTTGGAGCAACTCACGTTCAGCCGTAATGAGAAAATGCTGCTGAACGGCATTTTCAAGCGCCAGCCCAAGCATCTCCGCCGGGCACGGTTTGGAGAGGAATTGGAAGACGTGTCCTCTGTTGACCGCGTCCACGGCAGTCTGCTGGTCCGCATTGCCTGTAAGCATGATCCTTACGGTATCGGGAGCGACCTCCTGGGCTTTGCGAAGGAACTGGATGCCGTTCATGACCGGCATGCGCATATCGGCTACCACGACCGCAAAGCCGGCACCGGAACTCAGAAGAGCCAGGCCTTCCTGGCCAGTCGTGACTGCGTCCACATCAAAGCGCCGGCGGAAATTCCGGCGGTGCGCCTCCAGGATGTTTGAATCGTCGTCAACGAAGAGGATGCGGGCGCTCATGTGGGTTTGATTTGGGAATGATTTGTGCATTGTTTCCACTCGTCAAGTCGGGAAAGGAGTCCCATAGACTCTAAATGACGCGTGTTCAAGTCGGCCCCGCAACCATCGCTTTCCTGGGTGGGGTCCTGGTGCGACAACCAGTCCGCGACGTGGACCGCAGTGGCTGGGTCAAAGGCCCGAGCCTCACCCATTTCGGGGGTGTGATGCAATGCCACAGCCTCGACCAGGCGGGCTGGCAACCCCCAAAGCCCGAGCAAATAACCACCCACCTCGGCATGGGTCGAGCCTACCAGGCTTCGCTCAATTTCGCAGAGGCTCGCCTTTCCGGAGCGCCGCCGTTCGAGGATTTCGCCGCAAAGCTGAGGCAGGTTCATGGCCAGGACCAATTTGCCAACGTCGTGGAGCACAGCCGCGGCGAAGGTCTCATCAGCCAGTTTTCGATCAGCTTTTTCGGCAAGGGCGATTTCACGGGCCAGCATTGCCACGTGATAGCTGTGGCGCCAGAGGTGATCGACGTTCAGTCCCCCAATCCTCAGGTGGTGGTACTCGGAGCAAAGGTGAACCATCAGCACGAGGGTCTTAACAGTCTCGGTTCCCAGGAACCGGACCGCTTCGATTGGGCTGGAAATCTTATGACCAAGACCGAAGAAAGCGGAGTTGACCACCTTAAGGATCTCAGCAGTCATGCTGATGTCGTGGCTGATGAGTTCCCCTACCTCGTCAGTGTCCACCTCAGGCCTCTGCAGTGCGCCGGTGATCTGAGAGTAAATCGCTGGGATACTGGGGAGCCGGTCCAACCGGGCAACAAGCGCTTGGAGCTTCTGGTTGGAAAGTAATAGGGTGAGTGAAGTGGTCCGTCGAATGACTTCCTTGAGTTCCTCCGGAGCACAGGGTTTGGCCAGATACTGGTGGGCCGCCCCGACGCACTTCATGACGAGGCCGCGATCTGAGTATCCGGAGAGGATAAGGCGGATGGTCCCTGGATATAACCGCATGACCTCGTTGAGCAGGTCGGCCCCATCCATCGGGGCCATGCGCATGTCTGACACGACCACATCGAAGGGCTCCTGCGCCAGCAGCTCGAGAGCCTTGGGCCCGCTGTTGGCGAAAGCCATGTCCCATTCCCCGCGCATGGCACGAAAAGTACGCTGCAGACCCTGCAGAACCATGGGATCATCATCAACAAACAGCACTCTGGTCATGACGGGGCTGAGATACGTGATTCGAGTCTCGCGCGCACCGCGTCGCGGCTCATTTAGGGCGATCAGGCCAGGCTCGACCGTTCCTCCACTTACCTATCGGCGCGAATGGTCAAAAATCAAGCGAGGTTTCCGCAGAGCCTGCTCGTTCCAGCAACGCAGGTTGGACAATACGAGCGCGCACCGGTATAAAGAGACCGTTCGCTGAAACTGAAACCCTGCATCCTCATCGATTGAAAGTTTTCCTTCAGCTCCTGGGCTGGCTATCGGCTGGACTCTCGCTCTTCCTGGCCATGGTTCTTCTCGAACTGCATTGGAATCTCGTGAACTGGAAGCCTGTGGTGGACTGGGTATTCCTTCTCCTGCTTCTCATGATAGCGGGCTCCTTGGCTGGTTTTGAACGCCTCGCACGGATGCCGCGTCTCAAACCGGTAACAGTGGTATCCGTGGTGATTTGCCTGTGCCTGTTCGGACTTGGAATCTACTTGCTCCCGCAAGAAGCTCTTACCAGGGGGCTTTTCGAGCGGAATCAGGCCAGTCCGGCGTGGTATCGCTTCGGACGCCTCTTGATAATGGCCACCCCTGCAGCTTTTTCCTTTCGCCGAAGGCTTGGAAACAAAAAACGCACTCCTGACGGACTCGGGTGTGGTTAAAACCTGGGGCTTTCATCAACTTTCAGGCGCCTCCAACGGGCCGCCACGTCAGGAGACGTGGCCTACAAGGCGGAGGTCCCTCGCTTCTGAGGTTTGACGTCCCCCGCTTTCCTCGCCACCCTGAGGGACATGAATCTGACCCAGGTCGATGTTTCAAAGTTCGTTGAAAACCAAATGCCCCAAGCGTGGGAGTTACTTCGGCAGATGGTGGGAATCAATAGCTTCACGTGCAATCCGGCTGGAGTGAATGAACTGGCGCGGTTCACGGCTGAGAGCTTTGCCCCGCTCGGATTCACCGCCGAGCAGGTTCCTTCCACCAACCCGGAGTTTGGCATGCACCTGGTCCTGACCCGGCCGGGCAAAACCAAGTATTCGGTGGCGATGGTTTCGCATTTGGACACGGTGTTCCCACCGGAAGAAGAACAGCGCAACAACTTTCATTGGCTAGCTGAGGGTGACCGTATCTACGGGCCAGGCACCCAGGATATCAAGGGCGGAACGGTGATGATGTGGCTGGTTCTCAAGGCGCTTCAAACGCTCGCGCCAGATCGCTTCGAGGCGATTACCTGGAAACTTTTCCTCAATTCCTCCGAAGAACGGTATTCGCCTGATTTTGGCGACGTATGCCGGGCGCGCATGGATCAGCACACCTTGGCTGCTTTGGTATTCGAATCTGAGGGACGCGATGGGAAGCGTCCGTTGATGGTCGTCGCCCGCAAAGGCAGAGCAACGTGGCGAGTCACCGTGAGTGGCCGCGCGGCCCACGCCGGTGGCAAGCACCGCCAGGGGGCCAACGCCATTGTCCAGCTTGGGAGCACCATCGAAAAGATTGCGGCATTAACTAATTACGATCGGAACATTACCTTCAACGTAGGCACCATCCAGGGAGGTGTAGGATTGAATCGCGTGCCTCACGAAGCGATTGCTGAAGGTGAGTTTCGCACGTTCTCCCCAGAAGATTACCAGCACGCGAAGCAGTCCCTATTGGCTCTGGCCGGCCCGGGTTCAGTAAAGAGCCCTGAGGATGGGCATCGCTGTGAGGTGCGAATCGAGATTCTAACAGAGAGCCGACCCTGGCCGAGAAATCCGGGCACCGACCAGATCTATGAACTGTTTAAGCGAACCGCCCAGGACCTCAACATGCCCATCGGCTCGCAGGAACGGGGTGGTTTGAGCGATGGCAACCTGATCTGGGATGCCGTCCCTACCCTGGATGGCCTGGGGCCGTGGGGTGACAACGACCACTGCTCGGAACGCTCTGCTGACGGTTCCAAATTACCCGAATACATCGAGGTTTCCGGGTTTGCACCGAAAGCGGTGCTCAATACCCTTACCATCGCCCGACTGTTGGACCACGCAAAGGCCTGACACCCCGGCATGCGCATGGCGGCAGCCCGGGTTCAGCCATCAGCCGCCAACCTCCGCAGGCTTCGTGAGCGGCTTCTTTGAAAGCTGCCGGTGATGATGCGTCATCCAGAAGGTCAGGGCGCCGCAGTCCCGCTTCGAACTCGCGGTGTCGCGAACCCCAAGCTCCGTCAACTCAGGCAACCGGCACAACTCTCCATCACCGGGGTGAGCTAGCTTCTGTTGCGCATCTGTCCACCGGAATAACCAGCACCACTTCAGCGGACGGCCAATCGTGACAGGCAGAGTTGGTTGCGCGATAAGAGGAGCGGATGGCATAAAGTATGGCGTTCTAGAATTTTCGAGACGGGTGTTCTTCGAAATCGGTGAACTCATCCGACTCCTGTGCAGGATTCTTCGCACGAGTAATCACCAAAGGCTTTTCGTGAGCTCCAGGCATCGGGAAAGGTGTTTTCGCTGTCCGCTTCGGCGCCACGGCTGGTTTGGAAGCCCCCCAATCGGCGTCCGAGTCAAGGCCGGCGGCGGTCGGCCGACCTGAAATCATGGTCATGAGTTCGGCGACTGCGGACCGCAACTGACTAGCCTGTGCATTCAATTCTTCGGACGCGCTGGCAGTCTCCTCGGCGCTCGCAGCATTGCTTTGAGTGACCTTATCCATCTGACTGGCAGCAGAACTGATCTGTGCCAACCCCTGGCTTTGTTCCTTGCTTGCGGTGGCGATGCTTCCAATCAGCCCATCCACGCTCCGAACCTTGCTCAGGATATCTTGCAAGCGATTCTCAACCTTGGCGCTGGATTGCACGCCACGTTGACTGGCCGAGATAGCCTCCTGGATCTTGTTCGCTGTTTCCTTGGCAGCTTCAGCGCTGCGCTGAGCCAGGTTGCGCACCTCATCCGCTACAACGGCAAATCCCTGACCTGCGGAACCGGCACGCGCCGCTTCCACAGCCGCGTTGAGCGCCAGTAAGTTGGTTTAAAATGCGATTTCTTCAATGGTCCTGATGATTTTGGCTATGTTGTCACTGGAGGCCTTGATTGCACCCATCGCGCTGGTCATCTCTTCCACGTCCTGCCCGCCGCGTTCCGCCGCGGTTCGAGCCTGGTCAGCCAATGTCTTGGCTTCTTGCGCGTTTTCGGAGTTCCGTTGTGTCATACTGGCCATCTCTTCAAGGGACGCCGTGGTCTCCTCCAAAGAAGCCGCCTGCTCACTGGCACCCTCGGCCAGCGTTTGACTTGCCGCGGAAATCTGGTTCGCGGCCAGATTTGCCTGTTCTGCACCAGACGAAACATCCTCGGCAATGATCTGCATTGGGCGGGAGATCGAACGGGCGACCAGCAGCACAGCTCCGATACCCACCAGTAGCGCGGCGAGGCCGACTCCGAACATCGTTTTTCCAATCCGGCGCGCGGGCGCATCGACCTCGGCCATAGGCACAGTGACCACCATGCCCCACTTGAGCACGTCACTTCGGCAAAAGATTCCGATCTTCTCCATGCCCTGCCAGGTGTAGAGGACTTCGCCGGAATTCTCCTTCATCATCCCCTGTCCCCAGTCAAAGTCAGTGATCCGGGTCTGCATGATCATCTTGGGATCAGGATGAGCAATGAACACGCCTTGCTCGTCGAATAGGAATGCATAACCAGTTTGGAGCACCTTGATCTGTGAAATAAACCGGCTGCTGAACCAATTCAGATCCAGCACCCCATAAAGCACCCCCTGGATCTTCCCACCGCTTTCATACGGAGCAGCGATGACCACGATGGGGTTCCCAGTCGTCCGGCTCTTGAGCACCTCCGAAATGACAACTTTGCCTTCCATCGCGCTTTTGAAATAGGATCGATCGTGAACGCTTAGCTTGTCTATTGAATCGGGATTTGAGGAAGCCAGGGTCAATCCGGTGGGGCTAGCCAAATGCACATCCTCATAATAACCATAGAGTTTCTTGGCATTTTCGAGCTGAGCGCTCAGGGATTTGCGGGCTTTCTCCGCCTCCGCTCCCTCAGCGAGAGCAGAGCCGACCTCCGGTGACTTGTTCCAATGGATGATGTTCATCCGTTGCAGATCAATCCAGGACTCGATCTGCTTGATCGCTCCGCGGCTGGTTTGTTGCACCTGATCTCGCAGCGTGCTTCTCACCAGGGAGCTACTCATGACGTACGACAACAGCGTTGTGACGCCAACGCTCAAAACCAACAATGCCAGCACCGGCACTAAAATCCGATTTCGAAGATTCCAATTCATATTCGCCCTTTCGTTCCCCAGTTTTGGAGGTCGCTCCTCTCTTCGGCTGTCTGTGGCGTTACTTAAGAAGAATTGTGGAGAGCGCCGTGAAAACGGCTTTGGGTGCTGTATTTGGTCCAGATGCGCTTCGGAAAAGGACGATTTCTCCGTTGGAACCCATTCATAATCACACCCGGATTGCCGCAGCTAACAACTTCTTACTTGATTATTGTAATTGTATGAGATAAGGTGATGCATAATCCCACTCAGAACCGCGCGACCCATGAAAGCGCATGGCAACATATTTCGGTAAAGTTCGGTCGCAACACATAGGAGGAAGAATGGAAGTTAACGATACAACTCCAAACGTGCTATCCACTACAGCAACAGCCACGAAGGCTGAAGACTTTCTGGATCCCTCTTTCCTGCCTCCTCCCCCGTTCATAAGTCCTAACGAGTCGGAGGAAAGCGCGGATGACACGCGAGCGCAGGCGGTTTCGCCTGCATTCAACAACTAGCTAGAGAACGCACGCAGCGGTTTGGCTGGTCAAGCGGCAGGGCCTTTTGGCGCGAGCAGAGGGTGCGAGAGAGGTGTAGTCAATCCTGCTTGCCCAAGGCAGCGACTCCATCCCAAACGTGATCCCCTGCTGGTTCCTTGAGGCAGCCGGGGAAACCTCTGATCTACTCACATCATTGGTAAGTAAACGCGGCTGGAAGGCTGGCGGCCCCGCGCTCCAAGTCGTCCGTCAGGATGAAGAGATCGACCACGCCAGGAGGGTGCGGTGGAGTAACGACGACCATCGAGGTGGGAGTCCGCGAGACGACGTTCACCGGGTACCCGTCGAACGTCACACTGTCCGTTGAACGGAAGTCGGTGCCGGTAATAGTAACGGTCGTCCCGCCAGCAGATGGACCTGAGTTCGGCGTCACCTGTGAAAGGCTGGGAGACGGGCCAGACAGCAGGTGGAACGCGAGGTCTACAGTAATGTAGTCAGTTTCGCTATTGACGAGTTGAAGTCTGCCGACCCCCCACTGGTTGCCTCGGACTGCTCCTGAAAGCTCGGTGGAACTCCGATTCGTGATCTGCACATTCTGACCGCAGATTTCGAGCGTCGCATTCGTGCTAAAGCCGACGCCAGAAACGGTAACGGCAGTCATGAATGGTCCGCTGGTTGGCGTAATCGAGGTGACGGCCACTGTCGCCCCCCCTTCAGGGTCGAGAAGAAAATCACCTGCGCTCACCGGCTGGTTTTGGGCGGTGTCGAGGATCAGCATGGCCTCAGCAGGCTGGCGCGTGGCAGAGTTGGAAACCGTCACCAGGATGCGAGTCGAATCCACGACGTGAACGGCCAGAGGCTCAGGCTCGCGCCCGGTAACATAAAAAGTCGCAGAGGTCACAGCTTGCAGGTTATAGCCTTCTACCGAAATCTGGTATCCTCCGGTGGCAGGTCCATGCCAGGGATTAAAGCGCGTGAGCACTGGGTAGGGCATGAAGGTGACCGCCCTGGGCAATGTGGCCTGCTGGCCATCTTCGTTTATGAGAGTCAGGTCGCGCGTACCCTCCGAAAGATAGGGAGCTACGACTTGCACGGTCGATTCGTTGATCCAAGTGACGACCCCGGCGGGCGTGTTGCCAAAGGTGGCTGCCAGGTTCCCTCCACGGAACCCTGTTCCCGTGACGGTAACGGTCATTTGCGGAGAACTCTGTCTCCCCACGAAGGTTGGTGTGACGCTGGTTATGACCGGGACCGGCCACCTGCCACGACCTCCATCAGCCGTTCGCAACAAGGTATTCGCGTCACCCACCACCCATGCCGTGTTGGTGTCCGTCGCCGCCACCCCTTGCAAGTTAGCCGTGGTGCCTGAAAACTGCCGTGTCCACGTGGCACCACCGTTTACCGTGTGAAGGATTACTCCACCCTCGCCCACAGTCCACGCCACGTTGGAGTCGAGAGCGCAAATCCGCCGCAGGTTCTGTACAGTCTCGACCGCCTGCGTTGTCCACGTCGTGCCGCCATCAATGGTCTTGAGGATGGTACCCCCGTCACCAACCGTCCACGCAGTATCGGCATCAACCGCATGCACATCCTGCAGGGGCAACGTTGTCGGGGAGGTCTGCTGGCCCCAGTTCTGACCATCGGTGGTCTTCCAGATATTGCCGCCATAGCCCACCGCCCAGGCTGTGGTCGCGTTAACCGCACTAATCCCATACATGCCCGTGCGCTCCATGGCCCACTCCAACCACCACGGGGCGTTGACGTTAATCTCGCTCGATTGCGGGCGACTGGGCTCCCGGTGGAATATAACCCCGGCAGAAGCGCCATCGTATCCAGCCGTCCATACCCGGTCCGCATCCACCACGGTCATTCCGTAAACCCAGCCTTCGGGCCCCACATTGTGCCAGGTGCCAGGGGGATTGGGCAGATTGCCTTGCTCAAAAAACCAAGTCTCACCCCCATCGCTAGTGCGGCGAAGGCCTCCACCGGCAGCGTAGCCGGCTTCTGATGTCACCATCTGCAAATCCCCGAAAAAACCGACACCCGCCTCGCGGTAAGGGAGCGCCCAGGTCGAACCAGCGTCGCTGGAACGCAACACGCAGACATCCCCGGAGGGGCGGACTCCGCCACAGACCCAGAGTTGGAGGGAGTTTAAAGCGAAGACCGCGCTGAAATCGAATCCCTGGCCGGCTGGCAAGCCCGGCGGCTGCATCAAATGCCAGCCGCCCTCTGCGTTGACGCTGGTAATTTGGAAAAAACCTTTCGGGCCCGGCGCAAATGAATACACCATGGATACCCCGTCGGCCTTCTTCGGGAAATCAGGTGCATTCGTCCACGATAACAAGTCCGCCGTCTGTCGCAGGTCATAGGTTCGGCCCGGCTCCGTTTGCCACACCAGTTTGCAGGGCAAGCCATTCTCAAGTTCGAAGTGCCAGGGAATCTGGCCAATAGCCGTCGAGCAAGCCGTCATGAACAACACACAAGTGACCCCCTTAATCATCAGGCAGGCTTTCATGAACGCCTGTTCTAGCACCTCTGGCTAATAATGGAAGCAAAAACGGCACGTAGGAAAAAGAGAGGATGTGATTACCCCATAGGATATGAGCCCTTTCATTTGTCCCGCAAGGGACGGCTGAGTGCGACTGTGCTCCGGGCACTGGAGAAAGGTAACTTTTGCCGGCTTGGCCTCACCCTCCTTTAACCACACCCGGAAAGAGGAACATTCCACCTGATAACAGGGCTTTCCCTGTGGTGACTTCCTGCTTACGGTGAGGTATGCAAAAACATCTCGTGCTGTTGCTTTGCTGGGCTCTGACCTTGTGCTGTTCCCCTGCGGAACAGGCGAAGAAATCCGACACCGAGCCTGCTCACACTTACCGGAATCCTCTGCCGGTGGCGAAGGACATTGCAGACCCCCACGTCATCAAGGTGGATGGATTATATTACTTGTACGCAACCACACATGCGCGGGGTTACGACGCCTACGTCTCCCGGGATCTCGTGAACTGGACCAACGCAGGTTCCGTCTTTTCTGGGCGGCGTGGAGCATGGGCTCCCGATGTGTTCCATAATAGGAAAGGGGACGGGAAGTTTTACCTGTACTACACGGATGATGCCGAAGGAGACCACCGTGGGCATAAGCGGATTGGCGTCGCCGTATCGGATAAGCCAATGGGGCCGTTTGAGGACAAGGGAATGCTGGTTCTGGATGCGATTGATGCCCACCTGTTCCGCGATGATGATGGCAAATACTATCTCTACTACGCGAATATCGGCGGAGGGTTCAAGATGATGATCCAACCCATGGCCGCCCCGCTCAAAAAAGAAGGTGGACCGAAGCTTCTCTTTCAGCCAACCGAACCTTGGGAAACAAAGAGCGGGCACGTCACTGAAGGTCCATTCATTCTGAAACGGCAGGGCATCTATTACCTGACTTATTCCGGAACAGGTGCTGATTCACCGGACTACGGCATTGGGTATGCCACGGCTCAAAATCCCATGGGGCCCTTCGAAAAGTTTGCCGGCAATCCCGTCGTGAAGCGCAGCGAAAAGCTCTTCGGCCCTGGACATCATTGCGTGATCGAAGGTCCGAAGGGTGATTTGTGGCTGGTTTATCACCAGAAATGGCAAGACGACAAAAGCTACAAGAGATTCCTGGCGATCGATCCGATGTATTTCGACGAGAAGGGTGTGATTCGTGCCACTGCCACGAGGGATTCAGATCAGCCAGCGCCTTAATGCCAGGTCAATGAACCTGCTGCAACCGGAAGAACCTTGCTTGCGAAGCCTGGGTAGGCATGCGAATGCTCCAGGCTCTGCCGTTCAGTGTCGGCTGATTCGTCAATGACTCCCAATTGGCCGGGGTCAGGTTAGTGGTCGTGAACAGCCGCAACCCCACGCCTGCGGGAGGCCAAGTAAAGGCAATCTCGCCCTGCCCCACTTGCCATGTCAATGGCAGATTGGCACGCAAAACCGGGGATGCTGTCTGAAACAGGTGGTTCGAAGCCGTGTTCATCCATGAGGCCCAAATCCAATCGGCTGACCGGCATTCCGAATCGATTCGCATCTCATCCACCAATCCTTTAAAGAAGTAGCCGCTGCTGGGAACAAATCTGCCTGCGTATAGAACCGCGTTTGTTGCGTGATCGGGTCGAACGTTTGTTGTAACCGAACGTTCGACACCATCAATGTACAAGCGAGCGACACCCGCTGGACGATTGACGGCCGCCGCCACATGACACCAACGCCCCGCAGGCACGCTCAGGTTCTCGGTGGTAGCATAGGCTGCATCAGTGCCATTGCCGGTTTCCAGGATGAGCTTTTGATCCTTTGAGTTGTACGAATTTACGAACAAGGCCAGCCCTGAGCTGCCGCTCCCCCCTGCTTTGTTGGCCCAAATGGTTTGAATGGAGGTTGCCGCCGGATCAAGGCGTATCCAGGCTGAAAGCGTGTAGCGGTCCCCCAGGTTCACCCCTCCGGCACTCAGGTAGTCCGAAGTTCCATTCAGCAGCGCAGCCCGGCCGATCATACCCGTGGGGACATGCGTCGGTGCATCGCCACCAAGGGCTGGATGGTTCCGAGTGCTGTCTGAATAGGGAAAGCCCGTCTCCCGGAGATGCCAAACCAACTCCGTTCCCGGACTCCACACATTGGTGCCTGAAATAAGCGGCCCGTAGAACGGGTTGCCCCAATACGCCCAGATTTCCGTCGTTGCCGATTCCAGAAGCGGCAGGCGTACCCAAACGAAAGAAGTGCCATTGGTATTCCATTCTTCGATCTCATGCGGGATGGGTTGCGTGCCGGTGGCATCCGTAAAGCACAGATCAGATCCGGTTGGACTCGCAAACTGGCCATAACTGAATCCGGGAATATTGGTGCTGAGCACCACCAGGGCCGGAAACCCCCTTAAAGACTCAGGACGGTCGTAATCAAAATGAATCCTCAATTTCGCGCCGAAATCCGAAGGGTTCAGCACCTCGGTTCGGAAGCGACTGCTGGCCGGCGCAAAGACCTCGCCACTCTCGTTCGTGGCGAAGAAACGAAACCAATAATTGGTGCCGGGTAAAAGGTTCTTTAACTGGATAGAAAAGCTGGAAGGGTTGAAACGATTGTTTGTAGCAACCAGGTTGCACCTTTCCCATGCGAGCCGATTGGTACCTCCGTCTGCCCTGCCCCAACAAACCCCGACCCGCGCCAAATCATCGCCATACACATTCTGCTGCAGGAGCCCCGCTACAGTGGCGGAATTGGTTTCCAGAGCCAGCAATGGCCTGTTCGTAATGGCCAGCGGAACCAAGGCAGGAAGAGGGTTGTTCAGGGCAGGCGCCACAAGGCCTGCCAGTTCGCTCTCAGACGGGAGGCGTCCTTGCTTTTCATAGAAACGGGCAGCGGTCATTTCGGTATGGTTGATGAGACGCTGATGAAAATAAAAGCAGGGGGTCCGAACGTTGTTGCTATCGATGAGCCAATACGAGGCACCCGGTTCGTTGTTGTAGATCTGCCAGAACAGAATGAATCTCGGGTTCCAAGGAAGAAGCCTTTGGACATAAGCTCGCGTAACGGGCTCCTGGCCAGCGCTGGGCAGCGAGCCGCCCCACCCATATTCACCAATGAAGACTCGGCGTCCTTCAATTTGAGCCGCCTTTGAGGTCGGCAATTTAGACTCGATATAGTCCAGCGTAGCTATGAGCTCAGCCTGGCCCAGGTTCATGCCGTCGTATGAAGACCAGGAAACGAAATCAATATTCGTGACTGCGGGTAAGACGGCATTCACCAGGCGAACGTTGCTCTCAGGTCCGTTAACCATGGCGTCGCGCACGCGGTTTACCTCAGTGTAATGATAGACCCAGACGTTCGTATGCGGGATGGATGCCACTGCATCATCCACAGCCTTCTGGCGGTTATTCAACCAGTCAATCATCCCTGTGATAGCAGTCGTCGAAGGGTTGTTGGTGGTTACATAGTTATTGAGCAGGTACCAGTCTCCTTCCCAATGCCCCAGGTAAAAGCTTTTCCCGGAGTGGTTATAATTGGTGAGAAGAGTCGCAGCTAGGGAGAAGATCTCATCGTATTCCTTCTGCCGTTCAGTGGCAGAATAACCGTCCTTAAACCATGTGTCTGTGCCCGAGAAACAATACGCCCAGGCAACAATGTGACGGAAGGGCATGTCCAGCGTGCGCTTTACTGAAGGTTCATCGCGCACCAGGCTCGCAAGACTGGTTATGTTCCCCTGCAAATGAATGCCATATTGACCTGACATCCCGTTGCCCAAATACAGCTTGATGATGTCACTCCCCATCTCATCAATCGCTTGTGCAGTCTCTACCAGGGTGCTGTTTGTTGTGAAGTGATACCGGGGAGAAAACGTCTGCGTGCCCACACGCGCGTTCAGGCGGTCAATCTCGGGATTCGCCAACCGATCGTCGGCAGGTGCCGGAAATGCCCACGCCACGGTGAACGCCAGACCAAGCCTGCAAAGCAGACGGCCAAAACTCAGGGAACCCATGGGCGAAGTATACCGGGCGCGAAGCGCGCGAGCCAGCCTCGAACCGCCTGCCAGAGGTCTCCACCTTTCCACCTCGGGAAGGGGCCGGCGCCGCTTCGCGTCAAGAGACGCGGCACTGGAGTTTGGAAATTTTCACTGTCCAAGCCAAAGGCTTGGCAGAGCACCCTTGGGGACCAACGCACCCTTTACCATCACACCCCGCACGTTGCGCTAAGTGCAAATAGGCTTTTCTACCCTGGCTAAAAGCTCTAGGTTTCAGCGACGATCCTGGATCAGGAAAAAAATGACAAGTTTCTCGAGCTTGCGCGCACGGCTGGTCGGCACGGTATTCTTAGCCGTCGCTCCTGCTTGGCTGGCTACCTACCTGATTGTCGAGTCCACCGGGAATCAGCAAGATTTGGCTTGGACCTTTCTCGCCGGCGCGATAGGTCTGCTGGCGTTAGCGGCAGCCTGGTTCGGGGGTGAGCACTTCGTTTTGCGACAGATTCGGCTGCTTCTGAGAACGGCACACCGGCTGGCTTCAGGAGATTTCTCCAGCCGCACCGGGTTGAGCGGTGAGAAGGGTGAACTAGGCGAACTGGCCAAGGCGTTTGATTCCATGGCTCAATCGTTGGAAGAACGCACCAAAGAAAGGGAGCAAACTGAGCGCACGCTTCTGAACCGCTCATTCCAGCAGACGGTTATTGGTGCGCTCGGCCAATTCGCGATGGTCTCAAAGGATCTCAACGGGCTTTGGACGCAAACAGCAATGCTGGCCTCGCAGACTCTTGAGGTAGAATATTGCGGCATCTTTGAATTGGTTCCTCAAGATCGCACATTGGTGCTGCGTGCCGGAACAGGCTGGCCAGAAGGCCTGATCAACCAGGCGTGCTTCACGGCAGAAGAGGGCGGCGAGGCCAGTTACGCACTGAGCGCCGGCGAACCGGTGATCGTGGATGACATGGAAACGGAAACCCGCTTCACACCGGGCGAGTTCACGCGGCAGTACGGTGTGGTTAGCGGTGTAATGTCCGCCGTTTCGGGACATGGCGCCCGCTATGGTTTCATCGGCGTATTTACGACCACAAAGAGAATTTTCTCCGAAGACGAAGTTCACTTTCTTTTCTCCATGGCCACCCTGGTGGCTATGGCCCTGGAGAGGATCAAGGCCGAGGCGGAGTTGCGCAGAGTAGCCGATTTTTCGGAACAGAATCCCAACCCCGCAATGGCGTTGGACGAGCGGGGCCGAGTTACGTTTTTCAATAATGCGGCGCAAAAACTTGCCGAAGCGCTGGATCATGACGAAGCACGATCCATCCTGCCCGCCAACATCGAGCAACTCGCTCAGCAATGCCTGGCCATGCGCCCCGGCATGCTGCGCTTCGAGACCGTCTATCGCGAGCACACCCTCTCCTGGTCACTGCATCCAGTGATGGACACCCAAGCCGTCCATTGCTACGTCGAGGACATTACGAACCGGCTCAATCTGGAGGAGCAGCTTCGGCAATCGCAAAAGATGGAGTCGGTAGGCCTTCTGGCCGCGGGAGTAGCTCACGATTTTAACAACATGCTGACGATCATCCAGGGACACTCTGGCATGTTGATGGCGCGGAAGGATCTGCCGCAAAAGCTGCTCGATTCCGCACAAGCCATCTTTTTTGGGGCCGAACGCGCTGCCAATCTGACCCGCCAATTACTTCTGTTTAGCCGAAAGACGATCATCCAGCCCAAGCCGCTGGATTTGCGGGAAGTCGTCTCGAACATGAGCAAAATGCTCCAACGCCTTCTCGGCGAAACCATCAGCTTGACTGTGGTTGCCCCGGAACAAATGCCGTTGATCCATGCGGATGCCGGCATGCTCGAGCAGATCCTAATGAATCTGGCCGTCAATGCCCGGGATGCGATGCCTAAAGGAGGCCGGCTGCTGATCGAGACCTTCCACACGACCGTCGATGATAAACATGCGGCAAGCCATTCCGATGCGCGTTCCGGGTCCTTCTCCTGCTTGCGTGTGCGCGATACGGGATGCGGGATGGATGCTCCCACCATGGCGCGCATTTTCGAGCCTTTCTTCACGACCAAGGAGGTTGGCAAAGGAACCGGCCTGGGCCTGGCCACCGTTTACGGCATTGTAAGGCAACACGACGGCTGGGTTGAGGCTGAAAGTGAACCGGGTAAGGGCACCACGTTCTCCATTTATTTCCCCACCTCCTCGGGCCTGGCGACCAATGAACAGCCCGCCGAGATACCCACCAGCACAACCGTCCCGGGAGGCACCGAGACTATACTCGTTGTTGAGGATGAGCCGGTGTTGCGCGATTTGGCGCACCTTATCCTCGAAACTGGCGGTTACCGCGTGTTGGAAGCTGGATCGGGTGTCGAGGCCTTGAAAGTCTGGGAACGCGAGGGGCCATCAATCGACCTGGTGGTGACTGACATGGTCATGCCGGAAGGCGTGTCGGGCATGGACCTTGCCCAACGGCTTCATGCCATTCGCCCCAACCTGCGCATCATCTTTGCCAGCGGCTACAGCCTTGAGGAAATCGATACAAGCTTCCTCGCGGATGGCCACGCGATGTTCATCCAAAAACCTTACACGCACATCACGCTATCCAAAGCCGTCCGCGAGTGTCTAAACACACGTGACTAACCGGCGGTCACAAGCGCGAGCACTTTGGCCACGGCGTCTCCGGTTTTAGTCACTTGCATCTCCCCTGCCCGCGGTTTGATCTCAACTTCTCCTTTAGCCAGCGATTTCTCACCAATGCCGACGCGGATCGGAAATCCGACCAACTCGGAGTCTTTGAACTTCACCCCGGGCCGGTCGTTGCGATCATCGATGATCACATCGATTCCCTTTTCGGTAAGCTCGCGGTAGATCATCTCGGCGCACTTCATCACTTCGCTTTCGGGGTCAACACTCAAGGGAGTAATGCAGACGGTATAGGGAGCCACGCTCAACGGCCAAACGATGCCGTTCGCGTCATTGCTCTGTTCGATGATCGCCTGGAGCGTGCGGGTGACACCGATACCGTAGCAACCCATGATGGCTGGCTGCTGTTTCCCGGATTCATCCAGGAATAAGGCGTTAAGGGCCTTGCTATACTTTGTGCCGAGCTTAAACACATGACCCACTTCGATGGCCCTGCGCACTTTGAGGCGCTGACCGCATTGCGGGCATGGTTCACCGGCTTGAACCAATCGCAGCTCGGCCCAATGCGAAACCTGGATGTCCCGCGCGATGTCGATGTGGCGCAGGTGAAAACCATCCTCATTTGCGCCTGTTGTCATTCCAGCCGCACCACGCAAACGTTCGTCCGCGTAGATCGGGAGGGTTGAGCCCTTGAGGGTGCTGGTCACAGCCCCAAGGCTGCCGGCATGGGCTCCCAGGGCGGTGAAAATTTCTTCACCTTCAGCAGGACGGAAAAGGTTCGTCCCCAGGACACCAGTCAGCTTGGCCTCGTTCACCTGGTCGTCGCCACGGATCAGCACCAGGACGGCCTTGCTTTCAACCATGAATACAAGCGTCTTGATCTGACGATTTGCAGGCACCGAGAACGGCGCTTTGCTCAACGCCTCAATCGTGACCACGCCGGGTGTTGGGAACTTTTCCGGAGCGTCCCCCGTGCTTGCGCTGGCGGTAGCCGGAAGCTTGCTCGAAGCTTTTTCTACGTTGGCCGCGTAGCCACAGCCGTCGCAATAAGCCACATCATTCTCGCCGGTCTCGGCAGGCACCATGAACTCGTGCGAGAACTTGCCGCCCATCACGCCGGTATCTGCCTCCACAGGAATCGTCTTCAACCCGCACCGCTGGAAGATGCGCGTATAGGCGTCATACATCTTCTTGTAGCTGGCCTGGGCGCCCTCGTCAGTAGCGTCGAAGCTGTAGGCATCTTTCATGATGAACTCCTTGGCGCGCATCAAACCGAAGCGCGGGCGGATTTCATCTCTGAACTTGGTCTGGATCTGATAAAAATTCTTCGGCAACTGCCTGTACGAGCTGATCTCGCCAGATACCAGGGTGGTGATCACTTCCTCATGCGTAGGCCCAAGCACCCATTCTTTCTTCGCGCGATCGCGCACCTTGAAAAGCACATCACTGGCCGCTTCGTAGCGTCCGCTCTGTTGCCAGATCTCGGGCGGCTGCAGAGCAGGCATGAGCAGTTCCAATGCGCCGGCACGGTTCATCTCTTCTCGCACGATTTGCTCGACCTTGCGCAGCGCGCGCAGGCCCAGCGGCATAAACGTGTAAAGTCCCCCGGTGAGCTTCCGGATCAACCCCGCGCGCAAAAGCAGCTTATGGGATACGATCTCAGCCTCGGCAGGCGTTTCCTTCAAAGTCGGAATCAATGTCTGTGTCCAACGCATAATTCAGGCCGAATAATGTGCGCGTCAGGCGGCCTGATGTCGAGCAGGTAAGCAAATCCATGGGAGCCACCCGAAGACGACAAGAAGAATCACGCGAGGATTCCGAAAATCCGCAGATGACACAGATGGCCGCAGATAAAAGACGGGTTTCGGATGTAGCGTCAGGCGTCCTCGCCTGCGAGTACGGGCGGCGTCTCGCCGCCCTTTTGTTTCTGGATTCCACGCGGAGGCGCGGAGTCGGGAGCACAGCAGGAAACAGCAAGACGCTATGAACAGGAGGGGAACCGAGAAAACGAAGACCTGAAAGAAGCCGACGACTGAAAACGGGTTCCCCTCCTATGTGTTCGCATTCCGAAGGAATGCCAAACAGTAGCCGGAGTGTCGTAGCGTAGCGAAGACCTCCGGTTAAAAGCAGGTCAGCCTCGCACCCCGAACAGGGGTGCCAGAAGGCATCATTTGGCATTCGATCTCAGCACCAGCCCCGAAAAGAAACCGCTAAATGGAACCTAATCAAGGGCTAATCGAAAAACCGCCCTTTCAGCCATCATTTGTTTATCGGCATTCCATCAGACCAGCGGAAAACACCCCCCCGTTTACTCGGCATCTGATGCGGGTCCGGACCTATTTACCTATTTATCCGTGGCCGTGCGTTGGCGTCTCAAATATGCTGCAAAGGCATCATCCTTATCGCATGCTGCCACTATTCGATCCCTAACAGGATGCAATTCACTCTGAAGAGCAGGCCTCTGAGCCCAGTCCGCTAACCGAAACATCAAGAGGCGAACCGAGTCGCTATTACTTTGCGTGAGAAATTCGAGATCCCTCCGGGATTCATTCAGGATTTCCACGGGCAAGGATCGGGAAGCCAGAAGCTCATTCGCCTCTGCAATAAGTCCTGTGGCATTGATCTCTTGTTCTGCATCAATCGCCCCAATCAAGACGGCAGCGATCGCTATTTCTGTTTCCCAAATCGCGGCCAAACTAACCGCGCAATGTTCAAATCTCTCAGTAAAAACAAAAAACATATCTTTTTTCCGCTAAAGACAAGATTACTACCAACGTCAAGCCGCATGGACAAATCGCTATCAGGCGGGTGTGATTAAACGTGGGTGAGCAACACTGAAAATGCAAAGGAAATGACGAAGGGGCGCCAAGGAGGCATTATTCATAGGCCAATAACTCTTTCCGTGCCCTTCGGTTGTCCCGGAAGGGACTCCTGAAAATAGCCCAATGCTTCAGCATTGGGTGCTTGACATAATATCCCCAAAAGTCCCGGAAGGGACGGCTGATCTGCCACTCACACAGATACTGCGGATCGTATCCGACCCGGTGTTTTTCAGCAGTGCCAGGCATTCACACTCAGCCGTTCCTTCGGAACTTGGTTAATATTGGACACTTGCCACCCAAAGCTGAAGCTTTGGGCTTTTATCACCTGTCCCGCTGGGACAGGAGCGGGGCGATCCGCGGATGAATGTTGAAACTTTCACAGGTCGCTCACATCAATCGCCGATGTTCTGTGCTCCGGGCACTGGAGAAAGACAGTTTCGGCTAGCCTGGCCTCACCCACTTCTAACCACACCCCTATCAGGCACTTTGCCAACTACAGGATTGCAGGCCCGATGCTTTTTATTGCACAATTCACCCCAGTTAGCGCCGTTTTGATATGAGAACCAATCTCTTCCTCTTTCGCCCTCTGGGTTTCACTGCTGCTTTACTTGTGCTTGGGCTAACTGGCTGCCGTCATGCAGGCCCGGATAGTTGCAAACCCTGCGCCCCGGCGGTCTCAACCGCCACGACCAATGCCCCAGCCAAGCCGATCAAGCGCTATACCTACACACCCCGCCCCTACCCTGTGGATGAGCGCGGGTTCTCCCCGGTGGATAAGGCGCTGGCGAAGGCGTATGCCCGCGAGGACATGGTCCAGGACGATGCCGAAGGCTCGCTGAATCCTTACGTGATGAAGGTCATCTCCGGGTTCCCCTTAGATGGTTCCTACCCTTATCATTGCGGATGGGACCCTCGCGAATACGACATCTATAACGGCGTAACTCAGGATCAATGGTTTAAAGGGATGGTCGTCGCCAAGGCGTATCCCGATGGCTCGCGCAGCAGCTACTGCTGCGGGTTCACTTTCGAAGTATTCATCCGTGCGATGAAGTTGCGAAACATCCAAAAGGGCCTTGATCAGGATGAGTTCAACGGCATGACCTTCCACGATTTATTCAACATGCTCCAACTCTGGTACATTGAGGGCAAGGGTGACAGCGAGCAGCGCGGGATCACTTCCTACGGACTGGGCCGGGCTATCACCGATTTCGAAGAAGTCCGCCCCGGCGATTTCCTGAGCTACAGCACCACGCCTGCGGGTGGCCACGCGGTCATCTTCATCGAGTGGATGCGGGACGAGCAGAACAATATCATCGGGATGAAGTATTTTTCCTCAAACCTCTCTGGCAGCAAAGGCGTTGGATATGGCCAGGGCAAGTTTAGTGACTCCAATAATGGGAAGGGACTTCTGCGCAAATCGCTCCGGATAGCTCGTGTGGGCGCGATTAAGGATTACAAACCGTTCGATCGGCTACAGATCCCCCAGCGCAATGCCTATCTACCCACTCAGCCGGCCTCGCACATTTTGCGGGCTCCAACAGCTCCGGCAGCACCACAGATACCGATCATTAAATAGGGGCAGAAGCCGTTGCCCTAGGATACGAGCCCTTTGCTGGCCTTTCGTTGTCCAGGAGGGGACATCTGAGAATAGCCCATGCTTGAGCATTGAATGTTTGACATATCGGTTCAAAGCCCCGCCAGGGGCGACTGAAACCTACATACCAGGCGCGGTTACTCGCGCTCGAAGGCAAGCAGCCGAATGGAGTTTGCTTCCAATGGTGACATTGGATCAGCGGTTGCCTGATCAGGCGCCGAAGCCCCGATGAGGCGCCAGCCGGGAACCACCGCTTTGAACGCTTTCGCAGGTCGCGTGCCCGAATTCCACAGCACTACGCCCATCCGCTGTCCGTTTACAAAACCTTTCGCCACGATCTCTTCGCCTTCCGTGATAACTCCCACTGAATCGACAAAGCGTCCCCGCAGGAGGAGGTCCGCGTGGGCAGTTCGCCAGGTTGTCAGGCTGTGCACGTAGGCGATCGTCTGGTCCATTGGTGTTTCATGGATGATGCGAATGTCAGGCGGATAGTTCACCATCTTGTAATCGTCAGCGGAGGGGACTTTGCCGCGCTTCAGTAAATCAGCATCCGCAGGATAGCGGCTCATGATTTCATGGCGCATTCCATACACGACGGCGTAATTCGCATCCCAGCGGGGCAGCACAGGTTGTGAGTTGAGATAGATGATGACGGTCTCTGGAAAGGTGAACCGGTAGAGCTCTGGAAAATGGGTCTTTGGCCGGGTGCGCGTATGACCATCGGCAGCCAAAGGTCCTCCATTCCACATGCTGTGGTAGGCATCCACATCCTCCAGCAAGGAATCAGTGGTGCCTTCAGTAATCAGGGCGAAATCCGGAGCTTCTTTCCGGAGTGCATTGCGGATTTCCTTCATCATGGCGACGCGCCACTGAGTATGCGAGTCTTGCGGGTGCAAATGATCATGCCGGGTTGAATAGCAGTAGTCGGGGCCGCGCACCCCCACCTGATCGATGTAAAACGCATCAATGCCTAGTTCCTTCGCAGCCAGTGCCGTATTCAGAAGTGTATTTCGCCACACCGAAGAGCCGGGACAGGCCCGGGTGAAAATGACAGGAGTCGCATTGTTATATTTCACATAAAAGTCGAGCACAGGCCGGCCGGCCGCATCCTGCAAAACAGTGTCCAAACCATTGAAAGCGTAATAATCGGTTGCGGCGTCAATTAAGGTGCCGTTTGAGTACACGATCACCTTGAAGCCGCGTTTCTGTGCCCGTCGAATGGCCTGCTTCAACTCCAGACGGCCCCCCAGCAAATTATCCGGCGACCAATACGGATAAAGCCGGTCGTGCCCACCCACACCCCAACCCCAGATACCCAGCAAGCGAAATCCGAGCTTCTCCCCCAGATCGCAAAGCTGGTCCAGATCAGGGTATTTCCACATGACATCGCCATTCTGTTGCTTGAAGATAGCGAGGATGAAGCCTTCATTATTCTGGAGCCAATCCGGGGCCGTGGCGCGCTTAAAAACAGAATCAAACCAGGCCCTGTAGGTGCGCGCCGCCTCGTGCCAGGTTCCCTCATAAGCCCTTATCACGAGCTTTGGTAAACTCACCGAACGATCATAGACCGGAGCAGTCACACCGAACACAAACCCTCTCTGGGCCTCCCGATATTCGAGACTAAACTTCCTGGCCCGCCGCTCGGGGTCATGTGAACCGAGGTAGATTCCGCCGGTTTCGTCTCCGATGGCGAACCAGGCCATGGAACCACGCGACCCGGGGTACTCGAAGCTGCGGCTCCCAAACTCCTTTGGATCGGTGAAACGCAGTCCAAGATCGTGTGGCCAATAGACAACTGGCTGAGTTGAGGAGAACCCGATCAATCCATCCTTTAAGAGGCTGGCCTCCTCAATCTGCCAAACATCCGACTCGCTGCTTACGTTTCCCGAGAAAACCAGGCAGTCCCCTTCTCGAACAAGACCAAGATCAGCTTTGATGGGAAGAGTTTCGGTTCCTGCCTTCATTGATGGCGCCGTGATGCGCAGGCCAGATTGCGATTCAGAAACCTCCACGTCCGACGGCAGCATGCATTCCCTAATGCCCCCTGATTGATTCCGGGCACGGATGCGCAGCAAGCCGGTGACGGGCACGGTTAAGCGACGGGTTCCTGGCTGATTCTGAATGGTGACCAGGCGGGTACCTGGCTCGAAGGTTAGCAGGGTGTGGTTTGAGTATGATAAGGAAGCCTGAGTTGAAACGACGATGGCGGACAAGAGGAAGGCAGCAAGGAGTAACGAAGTGATGACCCCGTAGCATCGAGACGGCGCAAACGGATGAGCCTGGTTATTCATGACTAGAGTTGTTGAGTGGCTAAACGGCTGCCATCCACGCTAACTGGATCGGATCAGATTGGCGAGAGTTTCAACTGGCGATTTTTGAGCCTCATTCGACATCCAGTATTTAGCCTTTCGCCCAAGGATTGACGTCCCAACCTGATCCGAGAACCCCTTGCCCAGCCTGCGTCCCCTTGGGTCTTGGAGAGTGCTGTAGTCCTCTAGCCCTCTACAGCTTTCTCATGGAGTTGCCTTCGTACCACGAGATAAAACCGACCTTGAAGCCAGCCGTGCTACGATCTCCCCAACGCCAACGGTGTTGCGTCCCAAAGCCCGGGGTTGATCGTTCAGAGCCGCAGCGAAGCGGAGGCGCGGAACGATCTACCCTGGGTCTTACGGCGTTGTTCAACACAACCCCAACGCGGGTTGTGCCTCATTAAAAACGCAATCATGGCCATGTGAAACCTTTGAGGAGACGTGGCCTACAGGTCGGAGGTCCTTCGCACTTCTACCATAGCACGCAGGGCAGCAGCATAACCGCCGTGTTGTAGGCACGGTGTCCCACCGGGCGCGTCCGTGTCAGATGACTACCAATGCAGGATCAACACGCATCTGCGGTTCCTGGTGGCCGCAAGGACCCGCCACGTCAGGAGACGTGGCCTAGGGCGCCGGGCAGGGCACCAAACTAATCATCTGAAAAGTGATGATCGAAGCTAACAGTGGCAATCGTAGTCAACGGCAAGGTGGACCTCGTGAGGGGGCCGCTGGCAGGAAGCCTGAGACAAACCGACGACCTTACGAACAGAAACGGACAGTGAGGCCCGACATGGGAGATAAGAGGGCTAGGAGCGTCGAAATCCAACAACTGTGCAAGCCATGTCAGGTAGAGTCCGAAGGCACGGCGGGAAAGTTTGGTGTCTTACCCCGGGAGACCTCCTCCGAGGCAGGTGCTTCAGGGGAGGAGTCAGCAGAGGTCGTAGTAGGCGGATGGAAGTTCCTAGGCAAAGACCTTCAAGAAATGGAACAAATCCGAGCCGCCGAAGGACTAAAGAGCAAAGGCGATGACCTTAATCCCAACTCCCTATCCAGTGCGCAAGAAGGAACACGCGCCGGGGGGCCAGGCAAACAGAAGTGGCTCTCCGGGATGTGGCTGCCCCACGGTGCAACCGGTCAAGCAGTCGCAGCGGATTCCGAGTCTGGAGAGGGGCGGAAGGAGGAAAGAAAGGAACAAGCGCCAGATCTGATAGAGAAGATCGTCAGCGATGAGAATGCCGCGCTGGCCTTACTGGCTGTAGAGAAGAACAGAGGGGCAGCAGGCATCGACGGGATGGGAACGGAGCAGTTACGGCCCCACCTGGAAAAGCATTGGCCGACGATACGAAGGAAATTGCTGGAAGGAACCTATGTGCCCAGCCCCGTCAAACGGGTCTGGCTGCCTAAACCAAACGGAGGGAAGCGCCCGCTGGGAATACCCACGGTGCTCGACCGGTTCATTCAGCAATTGATCCTTGGAGAACTGCAGCCCCTGTTCGAGCCGATCTTCAGCGAGCATAGCTGGGGGTTCCGGCCTGGAAGGGGAGCCCATGACGCGGTCCGGTCCGCACAGCGGATCATGACCGAAGAAGGCAAGAGTTGGGTAGTGGACATGGACATCAAAGGTTTCTTTGACAACGTGGACCACGACATACTGATGCGGCTCATTGGCCTGCAAATCCGGGACAAACAGGTGCTCAAGGTAATTGGGCGCATTTTGCGAGCCGGAGTGTGGGAAGAGGGACGCATCACAAAGCCGGAAGGCAAGGGCACGCCACAGGGCGGCCCGCTTTCACCCTTGCTGGCCAACATCTATTTGGATGTGCTGGACAAGGAGCTGGAACAGCGCGGGTTGAGCTTCAGCCGCTATGCGGATGACTGCAATATCTACGTCAGCAGCGAGAAAGCCGCCCAACGGGTTCTGGAGAAGGTAACCAAGTTTGTTGCCCAGAAACTCAAGCTGGAAGTCAGTGCCAGCAAGAGTGGGGTGGACCGGCCCTGGAAGCGCAAGTTTCTAGGATTCCGACTCAGCCCCCAGGGAGTCATCGAAGCGAGCGATAAAGCCATCGAGCGACTCCGGGACAAGGTGCGCGAACTGTGGCGAAGCTGCCAGAGTCAAACCAGCACCCAAATGCGCGATCAGTGGAAGCGGTACCTGCGGGGATGGTGGGAATACTACCGTCTGAGCGGCAACACCAGGCAGTTCACAGCGCAGGACGGGTGGATACGCCGGCACGTCAGGAAGTATTTCTGGCTGCGCTGGCACAACTCAACAGGACGGATCAACGCCCTGCGCAAACTCGGGGTCACCTACCCGCTGCTGCGGTCCGCCAAAAGTGGACGCGGCGCGTGGAGGATGGCTAAACACCCCGTGATGCAGACAGGCTTGAATAACCGGCGTCTTCGCCGCCACGGATTCCTAAGCTTTGCAGATCTGATCAGCCAAACCTGAATGAGCTCAACCGCCGGATGCGTGAAAACCGCTTGTCCGGTGGTGTGGGAGGGATGACGGGTAACTCCCGTCATCCCGACCCGATCAGGGCAAACCACTGCGCTCCCGTTCTCCCCTCAGTTTTCTCGGCCAACTCTCCTGTTCAAGCTTGTGCCTGCTCGGCGGCATCGGCGATGCCCGCCCTACCTGCAGTGGTAGCGCGCTCTCGCCGCAGAGCGCCTTCAGAAACAGCCCGAAACAGCCGCACTGTCACGCAACGACGCCGAGAAAAGAAGAAAAGAAACTAATCTGCCCTGGTTTGCCTGGTGTTAAAAAATTTAGTCCCCGTTTTTCCGTAAAATCTTCGCCTCTTGGCGTCTTTGGCGTGATTACATTACTTCGCGCCGTTTTCTTCCCCTCTCCTGTTCAAGCTTGTGCCTGCTCGGCGGCCTCAGGCGAGGGCGTGGAGCAAAAAAGAGGATCGCACCGGGACGGGGCTTTTGACGCTACACCCAAGAATGAAGCACTTTGCCTTCGTTATCTTGGTTTTCCTTCTGTTCGCAAGGTCTTGCTGTTCCCTGTATCGAAGAGACAATATCATTGACTGGCTGCGGGTATCCCGGAAAGATTTGCCGCGCGTGAAACAATCGATTGTAACCTTGGACATGGAGGGGGTGCTGACCCCGGAAATCTGGATCGCTGTCGCTGAAAAGACTCGGATTCCCGAGTTGCGCCGGACGACCAGAGATGAACCAGACTACGACAAGCTCATGCGCGGTCGCCTCCAAATCCTGGATCAACACGGCCTGAAGCTTTCTGATATCCAGAACGTAATCGGTTCGCTTCGCCCTTTGGATGGTGCCAAAGAGTTTCTGGATGAGCTGCGCTCGTTTGTCCAGGTGCTGATCCTCTCGGATACCTTCGAGCAATTCGCAGCGCCACTGCTCAAGCAACTGGGCTGGCCTACCCTGCTCTGCCACCGGCTGGTAGTCGAAAACGATCGAATCGTGGACTACAAACTGCGGGTGTCTGAACAAAAACAGAAAACGGTAGCCGCTCTTAAGCTGCTTAATTACCAGGTGATTGCCGGAGGCGATTCGTTTAACGACACCGCGATGCTTTGTGAAGCTGACATGGGGATTCTCTTCCGCGCCCCTGCCAATGTGAAGGCACAGTTCCCCCAGTTCCAAGCAGTAGAGCAATACGCCGACCTCATGCGGTTGATTAAGAGCCGAGTGGCATAATCACGTCGCGTCAGCATCCATCCACTGAGGGCGGGGGCCGGGTTGAAATTGGCTCATCTTTTGCAGCAGCCTCTTGGGATCGTCATCGATTCGAACGAAGCTCCTGTTCTCAGAAGTCACAAAGTCTTCGGCTGTCAGGTGGTCAAGGAAGGTCACCAGGCTGGAATAGAATCCTTCGACGTTTAGCAGGCCCAAGGGTTTCTGGTGGATGCCTAGTTGCGCCCATGTCCAAATCTCAAAGAGCTCTTCGAGTGTCCCCACGCCTCCGGGCAGAGCAATAAAGCCGTCGGCCAACTGTGCCATGAGCGCCTTGCGCTCGTGCATGGAGGTGACGACATGCAGTCGGGTCACACCGTGATGGGCCAGTTCACGCGAGACCATGGGGCGCGGAATCACGCCAATCACCTCCCCGCCTGCTTCGAGAACAGCATCAGCGACGACACCCATCAGACCAACGTTTCCACCGCCATAAACCAGGCCGCGGCCTGACTGAGCCAACTCGCGACCGAGCGCTTGTGCGGCGGCAGTATAGGCGGGACGCTTTCCGTGGCGTGAGCCGCAATAAACACAGACTCGCTTCATATCCATACGAAAAAGAGCACCCGAAAGGGTGCTCTTTGCAATTCTAATTTTTTTGCCCGTGCTTAGCCCAGCAGCGGGTTCTCCGAAGCCGCGGCAAGCGGTTGCGGGGTTTCGTCGATTGGAGGGGCTTCCTCTTCCTCGATTTCGACCAGAGGCTTCAACGTCACCTTGCGGTGCATATCGAAGCCGGTGCCGGCCGGAATGATGTGACCCATGATCACGTTTTCCTTGAAGCCGCGCAGGTAATCGACGCGGGCCCGAGTGGCCGCTTCGGTCAGCACACGAGTGGTGTCCTGGAAGGAAGCTGCGCTCAGGAAGCTCTCAGTCTCCAAGGAGGCCTTGGTGATGCCAAGCAGCACGGGTTGAGCCTCGGCAGGCTTGCCACCCATCTTCTCGACACGCTGATTCTCTTCCTCGAACTCCAGCTTGTCCACCTGCTCTCCCCAGAGGAACGTGGTGTCGCCCGGTTCGGTGATGCGGACTTTACGCAGCATCTGGCGCACAATGATTTCAATGTGCTTGTCGTTAATGGTCACACCTTGCAGGCGATAGACTTCCTGCACTTCGTTGACCAAATGTTCCTGCAATTCCTGCGGACCGCAAACGTCCAGAATCTCGTGTGGATCGACCGGACCTTCAGTGAGCTGCTGTCCCTTGTGGACATAATCGCCCTTGAACACGATGACGTGTTTGCCGATTGGGATGAGGTGCTCCTCTTCCACGCTGGTTTGCTGATCCTTGATGACGATGCAGCGTTTGCCCCGCACGCTCGATCCGAAGTCAACGATACCGTCGATCTTCGAGATTTCCGAGGCGTCTTTCGGACGGCGAGCTTCGAACAACTCGGCCACACGCGGAAGACCGCCGGTGATGTCTTTCGTCTTGGAGGTCTTGCGCGGCGTCTTGGCCATCAGCGTGCCTGCCACGATCTTATCCTCTTCAGCAACGACGATGTGCGCGCCGGAAGGAATCAGATAGTTGGCGATCGGCTCGTTGCTGTCGTCGAGGATGACGATCTGCGGATGCAGGTCTTCCTTGTGCTCGATGACGACCATGGCTTCCTGACTGGTGGTTTCATCAGTCTCCTGCTTCATGGTGACGCCCTCGATGATATCGAGGAACTTCACGCGACCCGCCTTCTCGGAAAGAATCGGGACGTTATACGGATCCCATTGAACGAAGGTATCACCCTTCTTGACCTTGCTCCCTTCCGGGACGGAGATCACAGCGCCAATGACAACGTTGTGCACTTCGAGCTCGCGTCCGTCATCCGCGAGGATGGAAACGGAGCCGTTCTTATTGAGCACAATGTTGTTTCCGTCTTCGAGCTGCACGCAGCGCAGTTCGTTGTAACGGAGCAGACCTTCGAACTTGGCCTTGATCTGCGGCTGTTTGAAGACCTGGGACGCGGTACCACCGATGTGGAACGTACGCATCGTCAACTGGGTGCCGGGCTCACCGATCGACTGGGCAGCAATAATGCCGACAGCTTCACCGAGTTTAACCTTGAGGCCCGTGGCCAGGTTACGGCCATAGCAGGACATACAAACACCCTGCTTGCTTTCGCAAGTCAGCACCGAGCGGATCTTGACCTTTTCCACGCTGGAGACGTCAATGGCCTTCGCCTTGATCTCATCAATCTCTTCGCCGGAACGCGCGAGGTATTCCTTCGGGGACTGAGGATTAAAGATGTCGTCGCAAGAGTGCCGACCGATCAGGCGTTCGCTGAGCTTGACGACTTCGTCTTCACCTTCATAGATCGCCTGTACCCAAATGCCGTTGCTGGTGCCGCAATCGCTTTCGCGGATGATGACGTCCTGGGCCACATCGACCAGCTTACGGGTCATGTAACCGGAGTCAGCCGTCTTGAGCGCGGTATCAGCCAAACCTTTACGAGCGCCGTGTGTGGAGATGAAGTACTCCAACACCGTGAGGCCTTCGCGGAAGTTCGACAAAATCGGCTTTTCAATGATGTCACCGGAGGGCTTGGCCATCAAACCACGCACGCCGGCCAACTGGCGGACCTGCTGGCGATTACCACGCGCGCCGGAGTCAACCATCAGCGAAACGGGGTTGTACTCCTTCTTACCCTGGTTCTGCTCCAGGGTGCGGAGCATGACGTTTGCAATCTGGTCGGTGCAATGCGTCCAGATATCGACGATCTTGTTGTAGCGTTCGCCCGGAGTAATGACACCCTTGCGATACTGCTTCTCAACTTCGCGAATCTGCTTTTGCGCGGCATCGATTTCCTGATCCTTTTCCTTCGGAATGATCATGTCGTCGATACCGATGGACACGCCGGCCTTGGTCGCCTCGCGGAAACCGAGTTCCTTGAGTTTATCCAGCATGATGACAGTCTTTTCGTGGCCGGCAATTTTGTAGCAGCGCCAGATCAGATCGCCCAATTCGCTCTTCCTGACCACCTTGTTGGGCATGCCCATTTCCGGCGGCCAGATTTCGCTGAACAACACACGACCGACAGTCGTTTCGATGACTCTGCGATTCATGTCACCGAACTCGCTCTTGCGGCCGATATCAGGGTTCGCCATGCGGATGCGTTCGTGCGTATACACGGCGCCATCGCTGTAGGCAAACACAACTTCAGTCTTGGAACCGAAGAGTTTCAACGTGTTCACGTTCGCCGGGAGCGGGAGCTTGGGCTCAGCGGTCAGGTAATAACAGCCGAGTGTAATATCCTGCGTAGGCGTGATGATCGGCTTGCCGCTCGACGGGCTGAAAATGTTATTCGTCGCCATCATGAGCAGGCGTGCTTCCATCTGCGCTTCCACAGAGAGCGGCACGTGCACGGCCATCTGGTCGCCGTCGAAGTCGGCGTTGTAGGCCGTACAAACCAGCGGATGAATTCGAATCGCTTCGCCTTCAATGAGCTGGGGCTCGAAGGCCTGAACGGACAGACGGTGCAGCGTGGGCGCGCGGTTCAGCAACACTGGATGCCCGCGGGTAACTTCTTCCAGAATATCCCAAACCTCAGTGGTCTGGCGCTCAATCATCTTCTTGGCTGAGCGGACCGTGTGCACATAACCGAGCTCTTTCAAGCGGCGGATGATGAACGGTTCAAACAGTACCAGAGCCATCTTCTTGGGAAGACCGCACTGATGCAGCTTCAACTCAGGGCCGATGACGATGACGGAACGACCGGAGTAGTCCACGCGTTTTCCGAGCAAGTTCTGACGGAAGCGTCCGCTCTTGCCCTTGAGCATGTCGCTCAAAGATTTCAGCGAGCGGTTGCCGGCACCGGTGACAGCGCGGCCATGACGGCCGTTATCAAACAGTGCGTCCACCGCTTCCTGGAGCATGCGCTTTTCGTTGCGAATGATGACCTCCGGGGTCTTGAGCTGCAGGAGGTTTTTCAACCGGTTATTCCGGTTGATCACGCGGCGATAAAGATCATTCAGATCCGAGGTGGCGAAACGACCGCCTTCCAACGGAACGAGGGGGCGAAGGTCCGGCGGAATGACCGGGAGCACCGTAAGAATCATCCATTCAGGACGGCTCTTTGAAGAATGCAACCCCTGGAGCAATTTGATCCGCTTGGCGATCTTCTTGCGGATCTGCTTGCTCTTGGTCTCCGTCATACCGATCTGCAACTGGTCAATCTGCTTGAGCAAATCGACTTTGGCCAACGCATCGCGCACGGCTTCAGCGCCCATCTTGGCGAGGAACGCATCAGGTCCGTAGGTTTCGCGGGCTTCGCGGTACTCGTGTTCGCTGAGCAACTGGTTGATCTTGAGCGGGGTGGAGCCCGGGTCGATCACCATGTAATCTTCGTAATAGATCACGCGCTCGAGGTTGCGCGCCGTCATGTCCAGCACCAGGCCGATGCGGGACGGCATGCATTTGAAGAACCAGATATGGCAAACGGGCACGGCCAACTCGATATGCCCCATGCGCTCACGGCGCACGCGTGCCAGCGTGACTTCCACACCGCAGCGATCGCACACCACACCACGGTGCTTGATCCGTTTATACTTTCCGCAGGAGCATTCCCAATCCTTCACAGGACCGAAAATGCGCTCGCAAAACAAGCCGCCTTTCTCGGGCTTGAATGTGCGGTAATTGATCGTCTCGGGATTCTTGACTTCGCCTTTGGACCAGGAGCGGATGGCATCGGGCGACGCGACGGAAATCGCGACATAATCGACCTGGTTGACCTTCTCCA
Source organism: uncultured Verrucomicrobiota bacterium (assembly GCA_942493075.1). Classification (GTDB taxonomy): domain Bacteria; phylum Verrucomicrobiota; class Verrucomicrobiia; order Limisphaerales; family UBA8199; genus JBBQYD01. The sequence goes on from OW818681.1 coordinate 4,861,895, forward strand.
AGCCGAGCAACTCTCGAGCGCTTTCTTTCGTGCTAATCATACTGTTTTTCTTTGCGGTATCGCGCGTTAAACAAATCGTTTTCTATTAAACCGCCGTTAAGGCTGTGATTGGCTCCGCCGGTTGATCCACCGGATTCGAGTAGCCCACTTTGACGTCCAGACCCAGAGATTGCATCTCCTTGACCAGCACGTTGAACGATTCAGGGATGCCAGCCTCCAGGCTGTTATCTCCCTTGACGATGCTCTCGTAAATGCGCGTGCGCCCTTGCACGTCGTCCGACTTGACGGTGAGCAATTCCTGCAGAGTGTAAGCGGCGCCATAGGCTTCCATGGCCCACACTTCCATTTCTCCGAAGCGCTGGCCGCCGTATTGAGCCTTACCGCCCAGCGGCTGCTGGGTAACCAGCGAGTATGGCCCGACCGCCCGTGCGTGAATCTTGTCTGCCACCAAGTGACCCAGCTTCATCATATAGATGTAGCCGACGACAATCTCCTGGTCGAAGGATTCGCCCGTGCGACCGTCGAACAACTTCGTCTTGGCGTGCTCCGGCAACCCGGCTTGCTTCAGGTAGGCACGAATGTCCTTTTCCTTGATGCCGTCAAAGACTGGCGTTGCGAAACGCAGCCCGAGCAGCTTCGCCGCCCAGCCCAAATGCGTCTCAAGCACCTGCCCGACGTTCATACGCGAAGGCACGCCCAGCGGGTTCAGCACGATATCCACAGGCGTTCCATCCGCCAGGAACGGCATGTCTTCTTCCGCCACGATCTTGGCCACAACACCTTTGTTACCGTGGCGTCCGGCCATCTTGTCACCGACCGAGAGCTTGCGCTTCGAGGCGATGTAAACCTTGACCGACTTGATCACGCCGCTATCAACGCCTTCACCGGATTCGGCGCGCTCAAGCTCTTCGTCGTACTGCATTTGCAGATCGTCGAATTTCTTCTTAAAGCTGCCGATGATCTCGTTGATCTTGTTACGGATCGGCGAGGGATCAATTTCGATGCGATCATAGACCTGCGCCAAACGACGCAGCAATGTCTTGGTAATCTTGCGATTGGCCGGAATGATGATCTCACCGGTCTCGCTATTGACGACATCCAGCGGGATCTTCTCACCGAGCAGTATATTGCTGAGGGCTTCGGTGAGCTGCTCGCGCAACTCATCGGTCTTCTTCTTGTATTCCTCCTCAACTTCTTTGGCGTGGCGCTTTTCCTCGCTGACGCTTGCCCGCATTTCCTTATCGGCATCCTTCTTGGACGACACTTTCACGTCCATCACAATGCCGTAGGTCCCTGAGGGCACCTTCAAAGAGGTGTCCTTAACATCCGCGGCCTTTTCGCCGAAGATCGCGCGCAGCAAACGCTCTTCCGGAGCCAGCTCCGTTTCGCTCTTGGGAGTGATCTTGCCGACGAGGATGTCGCCGGGTTTGACTTCCGCACCGATACGGATTACGCCGTCCGGTCCGAGGTTTTTGAGCGCTTCATCGCCCAGGTTCGGAATATCGCGCGTGATTTCCTCAGGCCCGAGTTTCGTATCACGGGCACCCACTTCGAACTCATCGATGTGGATCGAGGTGAAAACGTCTTCCTTTACGATACGCTCGCTGATCAGGATGGCGTCCTCGAAGTTGTAACCATTCCAAGGCATGAACGCGACAAGCACGTTGCGGCCGAGAGCCAGCTCTCCGCCTTGAGTGCAAGGCCCGTCAGCAATGACCTGCCCCTTCTTGATCGAATCGCCCTTGCGAACCAGAATCTTTTGGTTGATGCAGGTTGCCGCGTTGGACCGCATGAATTTGCGGACCTGGTAAACCCAGACGCCCTTCTCGGGATCATGTTTGATCCGTTTCTTGCCGTCAGGCAGCTTCCCGTCTTCAGTGACGATGATGAGACTGCCGGTGATGGATGCCACCTTGCCATTCTCCTCAGCCACGATAACGGCACGAGAGTCGCGGGCCACGCGCTCTTCCAAGCCGGTGGCAACCAGCGGCGCCTCGGTGACGAGCAGCGGCACAGCCTGGCGTTGCATGTTAGAACCCATCAACGCACGGTTGGCGTCATCGTGTTCAAGGAATGGAATCAAGCTTGCAGCCACGGACACCAACTGCTTGGGAGAGACGTCCATGTAATCGACATGGGCCGGCTCAACGTCAATGAAGTCGCCACGACCACGGCACACCACACTTTGCGTTGTAAACGCGCCGCGCTCACCTACCGGTGAGTTGGCCTGAGCGATCACGTATTTTTCCTCGCGATCAGCCGTCAGGTAATCGATGTGCGTGCTCACTTTCCCCGTCTCCACCTTCCGGTAAGGAGTTTCGAGGAAGCCGAAATCATTGATTCGGGCAAACGTCGCCAATGAGGCGATCAAACCGATGTTTGGACCTTCAGGCGTCTCAACGGGGCAAATACGACCGTAGTGAGAAGGATGAACGTCGCGGACTTCGAAACCAGCACGGTCACGAGACAAACCGCCAGGCCCAAGGGCCGACAACCGGCGCTTGTGGGTTAGTTCCGCCAGCGGGTTAATCTGATCCATGAACTGCGAAAGCTGGCTGCGACCGAAGAAATCACGGATCACAGCGGACAACGCCTTCGGGTTGATCAGCTTTTGCGGTGACATGCTCTCCAGCCCCTGGTCGAACAAGGTCATGCGCTCCTTGACCAAACGCTCTGTGCGGGCCAGGCCCACGCGGCACTGGTTGGCCAGCAACTCACCTACAGTCCGGACGCGGCGGCTGCCCAGGTGATCGATATCATCCAGGGTGCCTTCGCCCTTCTTGAGGCGGAGAAGATACTTGGTGGCGGCCACCAGGTCTTCTTTGGTGAGAATGCGAGAATCCTCGTTCTTGAGTCCGAGTTTCTGGTTGATCTTATAACGGCCAACGCGGCCCAAGTCATAGCGCTTCGGATCGAAGAACAAACGCTTGATCAACGCACGGGCGTTCGCGGCAGTCGGCGGATCGCCAGGCCGCAGGCGGCGATAAATATCCTTGAGCGCCTCTTCTTCGTTCTTGGCCGGATCCTTCTTCATGCACTTGATGACGATTCCGTCATCCAGCGTGGTATCAACAACCTTGATCTTGTTAACTCCGATCTCAGCGATCTGCTTGACCACGGCCTTGGAGAGCGGCTCGAATGCGCGCGCCACGACCATGCCTTTATCTGGGTCAGCAATATCCTGCACCAGGACCTTGGTCGCGAGGTCTTCGCGCTTTTCGGCTTCCTTGATGCTGAGCTCTTCCACATCGTAGAAAAGCCTCAAAATTTCTTCATCGGTGCCTTTGGTAAGGCTTTCTTTGCCCTTGGTCTCGCCGTCGAGGAACGTCAGAGCGCGGAAGAACGTGGTAGTCAGAAACTTCCGTCTGCGTTTCTTCCGATCCAGATAGACATAGAGCAAATCGCTGGTATCGAACTGGGCTTCATACCAGGAACCACGATCCGGGATGATTCGGAACGAGTGCAGTTGCTTGCCGTTCGGATGCTGTGTGGCTTCGAAAGCCAAACCAGGGGAGCGATGCAACTGGCTGACGATCACGCGCTCGGCACCATTGATAACGAAGGTGCCCTGAGGGGTCATCAGGGGCAGCTCGCCCATGAACACTTTCTCCTCGCGAGTTCCCTTCTCTTCTTTGAGCAAGAAGGTTACGTAGAGAGGTGCGCCATAGGTGAGGCCTTCACGAAGGCACTCAAGCCAATCGATCTTGGGATTGCCGATGTCGTAGGAATGAAAGTCAAGAACGCACTTCCCGTCATAGCTTTCAATAGGAAAGACCTCGGTAAATACCGCTTGCAGGCCCAAATTCCGGCGCTTAGACGGGGGCACCTCAGATTGCAGAAACTCTTTATACGAGTTCGTCTGCAACTCGATGAGGTTCGGCGGAGCGATGATCTCCTTGATTTTACCAAAGTTAATTCGTTCAGTGACTCGCGATGGCATTTGGACCTTTTTTGGAGACCGGCTGTTGGCCGGCCTAAAAATTACTAATAACGACACAAGGCAAGTACGCCGCGTTCAATAGCGAACTTGCCGAAACTAATAACCACCCGTGGTGGCTTGCTGGTACGTATCCTACTAATCTAAAACTTTCTTTTTCTTAATCTTCCTAGGCAACAAAGGGGTGGCAGGCGCGCGCCTGCCACCCTTAAAGACCAAACACTTACTTGATGTCGACTTTGCCGCCGGCGTCTTCCAGCTTCTTCTTGGCAGCGTCGGAATCGGCCTTATTGGCACCTTCCAACACCGTCTTGGGAGCGCCTTCAACCAGGGCTTTGGCTTCCGCCAGACCCAGGCCAGCCTTAACTTCGCGCACAGCTTTGATCACTGCAATCTTCTTGTCGGCAGGAACCGACACGAGGATCACGTCAAACGTGGTTTTGGCTTCGGCGGCAGGAGCGGCAGCGGCTCCAGGAGCGGCAGCGGCAGCAGCAACCGGCGCGGCAGCGGACACACCCCATTTGGTTTCCAGCTCTTTAACCAGGTCCGCAATTTCGAGGACCGTGGCGCTGCTGAGTTCTTCTACGATTTTTGCTTTATCTAAGGCCATGTTACCTTTCATTCGTCTCGTCGCTACCCACGGTAGTGGATCGATTAAGTCTGCGACTGCAAACCGACGATTTACGTTGTTTTTGTTTCTTTTCCACCCGGTTGGCTACCGGGTGGAAACTTTGTGATGGAAATAATTAAGCGCTTTTCTCGGACTTGGCTTGGAGCACGCGAGCCAACTGGCTGGCCGGCGTGTTGAGCAACCGCACAAGCGTGGAGGCTGGCGCGGAGAACAGGCCGAGCAGTTTTCCGCGCAGCACTTCGATGGAAGGCAGGTCTGCCAGAACCATCAGTTCTGCGGTTTCAAGCCGCTGGTTGTTCAAATAGCCGAACTGCACTTTGAGCTTGTCGAATTCGCCGCCAAAGGATTTAACCACTTTGGCTGCCGCGGAAATGTCCCGCTGCCCGGTGACCACCGCCAACTGGCCGCTCAAGGAACCGTTGAGTTCCCCGACACCGGCTTCCTTGGCGGCAATGCGGAAGATGGAGTTCTTCACGATGTGAATCTCCGCCCCGGCAGGAATCAGCCGCTTGCGCAGCTCGGTCAACAGACTGACTTTCAATCCCTGGTAGTTCACCACGATGAAAAACGGCGAAGCGTTTAACCGGGCCAGGTATTCGTTCGTAAGATTTTGCTTTTCTGGACGCATAGCAGGATATCCTTTTAGTGGGCGGCAAATTCCCGGGTGTCAACTCGCACCGCCGGGCTCATCGTCGCAGAAATGGTGCACGATTGAACATACGTTCCCTTAACGCTGTGCGGACGGGCCCGCACAACCGCCTCGATTACCGTGCGGGCGTTCTCTTCGATCTGCGCGGTGGTGAAGGACACCTTCCCTACCGCCACATGCACATTGCCCGCTTTGTCCACCTTAAATTCAACACGACCGGCTTTGACTTCCTTGACAGCCTTGGCCGTATCTTCGGTTACAGTGCCGGTCTTCGGATTGGGCATCAAGCCACGCGGTCCGAGCACCTTGCCGAGCTTACGCACTTCACCCATCGCTTCTGGCGTTGCCACAGCGACATCGAAGTCCGTCCAGCCCTCCTGGCACTTTTTGATCATATCGTCGAATCCGACGAACTCGGCACCAGCGTCGCGGGCGGCGTCAGCGGCAGGGCCGCTTTTGGCGAAAACGAGCACGCGGACGACTTTGCCACTGCCATGAGGCAGCGGAACAGTGCCACGAACCATTTGATCGGATTGCTTGGGATCAACTCCCAGGCGGAAGGCCAGGTCAACGGTTTCGTTGAACTTGGCTTTGGGGAACTTCGTGAGAACTTCCACCGCGCTCTTCAGGGGATAGGATTTCTTCCCATCCACCACTTCAAGCGCCTTTTTGTAGCGTTTGCTTGGCATTTATTTGATGCGGTTCTGGCGAGCCTGTCACTGACAGGCTCTCCCGCGTTTATGGTTTGATGTGCAGCCGGCCTCCAGAGGAAGCCGGAAAAACTCAGCCGATGACCTCGATGCCCATGCTGCGGGCAGTGCCCGATACGACGCGGAAACCCGCTTCTTCGTTCGTCGAATTGAGGTCTTTGCTCTTCATCTTCACGATGTCCAGCACCTGCTTGCGGGTCACTTTGCCAACTTTATCCTTATTAGGGACCTTTGAGCCAGCGGTGATCCCGGCTGCTTTCTTCAGGAGCACTGAAGCCGGCGGGGACTTTGTGATGAACGTGAACGACTTATCCTGGAAAACGGTAATTACTACCGGGATAATCAGGCCCGCGTCTTCTTTTGTGCGCGCGTTGAACTCCTTGCAGAAAGCCATGATGTTCACGCCATGCTGGCCGAGCGCGGGGCCAACCGGCGGCGCCGGATTCGCCTGTCCGGCGGGAATTTGCAGCTTGATCTGTCCAGTAATCTTTTTCGCCATAAAAATCTATTGCCATGCCACCCGGCCCAAGCCGTGCAGCGGGTCGCAATTTAACCCTTTTCCACCTGCCAGTACTCCAGTTCCACCGGGGTATTCCGACCGAATATGTTCACTGTGACCTTTAACTTGCCACGGTCGGGCTCGATTTCCTCGATGACCCCGCTGAAATTCAGGAACGGTCCGTTATTGATCTTGACCGTTTCACCAACCTCGAAGCTCACCTTCGGCTTCTCGTGCTCTTCGGAGTCGCTAATCTGACTCTTAATGGACTCCACCTCTTCGGCAGGTGTCGGTGTGGGCGGTTCACCGCCTACGAAACCGATAACCCCCTGCGTTTCCTTGATGAAATACCAAGGTTTCTCGATAATCCGCCCGTTGTCGTCCAGCAGAGCCATGTCCACAAAGACATAGCCGGGCCATAGTTTGCGGGTCGAAACAGTCTTTTTCTGGTTGCGCACCTCCACCACTTTCTCCATGGGCACGAGCACCTCATGGATGTAGTCGCCCATTTCCTCCGTTTTAATGCGCTTTTCGATACTCTCTTTGACCCGCTGCTCCTGGCCGGAGAGAGTATGTATAACAAACCATTGGCTTCGCATGTTCATCAAAGCTTTAACAACATGAAGACATGAAAGAACACCTGGTCCACCACGACCGTGAAAGCTCCCAGCAGCACAATGGATACGGCGATCAGGAAGGTGGAGCCTTTGAGCTCATCCCAAGTCGGCCATGTGCATTTTTTGAGCTCTTCGCGAGTGGCGTGCACGTATGCGGTAAACCGGGCCAAATGGCCCCCACGCCACAGCCAGGCAAACGCGCCACCGATGACGGCGACCCAGATTATAATCCAGTATATGTCTTTCATTTTTGTTGCATGGCGGAGAGGGAGGGATTCGAACCCCCGTCGGCGGTAAAGCCGAAGCGGTTTTCAAGACCGCCGCGATAGACCACTCTGCCACCTCTCCGGTTCCCGTATTACGGGATAAATTTGGCAGGGCGGGAGGGACTTGAACCCCCAACCAACGGTTTTGGAGACCGCTACTCTACCAATTGAGCTACCGCCCTACTTCTTGCCGTCGAGTACTTGCTCGCTATCTCAGACAAAAAAGGAGGCGGGGGCACTTCTCCCCCGCACTCCAAATGTCAACAGCCGGTTATTATGCAATAACGTCCGTCACGCGTCCGGCGCCGATCGTGCGGCCACCTTCGCGAATCGCAAACCGCTGCCCACGCTCCATAGCCACAGGCGCGATCACTTTGATTTCCACCGAAACGTTATCGCCCGGCATCACCATTTCCACACCCTCAGGCAACGAGACCGTTCCGGTCACGTCCGTCGTGCGGAAATAAAACTGCGGACGGTAATTGGTGAAGAACGGAGTATGACGGCCGCCTTCTTCCTTCGACAACACGTAAACTTCAGCCTTGAAATGGGTGTGAGGCTTGATGCTGCCGGGTTTAGCCAGCACCATACCGCGTTCCACGTCTTCCTTCTTGGTGCCGCGCAGCAACACGCCTACGTTGTCACCTGCGTCAGCAAATTCAAGCAACTTGCGGAACATTTCGATGTCGGTCGCAATCGTCTTGCGGGTGTCTTTCAACCCGACGATTTCGACTTCGTCCATCTTCTTCAACTGTCCGCGCTCCACACGACCGGTCACCACGGTGCCACGACCTTCGATGTTGAACACGTCCTCGATGCACATCAGGAACGGTTTATCAACCTCGCGAGCCGGCAACGGAATGAAAGCATCGATGGCTTCCATCAACTTCTGGATGGAATCTTCACCGAGCTTCTCGCCAGCAAGCGCTGATTTGGCGCTGCCGCGAACAACCGGGGTCGTGTCGCCCGGAAATTGATACTTGTTGAGCAGATCGCGCACTTCCATCTCGACGAGATCGAGGAGTTCAGCGTCGTCAACCAAATCGACTTTGTTCAGGAAAACCACGACAGCCGGGACGCCGACCTGGCGGGCAAGCAGAATGTGCTCGCGGGTCTGAGGCATCGGGCCTTCGGAAGCGTCCACCACCAGGATTGCGCCGTCCATCTGGGCTGCGCCGGTGATCATGTTTTTGACGAAGTCCGCGTGACCGGGACAGTCAATGTGGGCGTAGTGACGCTTGTCGCTCTGGTACTCGACGTGCGAGACAGCGATGGTCACCGTCTTGGTTTCGTCGCGGACCGTGCCGCCTTTGGTGATGTCCGCGTAGGAGATCGGCGTGGCCAACCCCTTGCGGGACTGTGTTTGCACAATCGCGGCCGTCAACGTCGATTTGCCATGGTCGATGTGTCCGATGGTGCCGACGTTTACGTGCGGTTTCGTTCGTTGAAATTGCTCTTTTGCCATTGCTATCTCCTGAATTTATTTCGTTTTTCTGCTATTACACCAAATGTTTTTAAATGGAGCCCATGATCAGGTTTGAACTGATGACCTCGTCCTTACCAAGGACGCGCTCTGCCAACTGAGCTACATGGGCACTGGTCAAAAATCAATACTTTGGCCCCGATTCCTACAAACGACAAAAAACCAACGCCCCATCTTGGCCTCTTTAAAAGGTTAGGGGCTTGTGTTTCTCGACTGTTACGGCCCAATTGCGACAGCAAAACTACGGAACCCATGCCTTGGTGTCAATGGCTTTATCCACTTTTTTTCGGGATTTACCCTACCACAGCTCCTTTTTTGGCGCGCATCACATTCCGACTAAAAGCACCTGATTTTATTATCGTTTCCACTCTTTTTTCGGTGGTTCAGGCAACCCCAAAACTCGATAGGACGTTCGGAAATGCATTTTGCTCACCTTCGGCAGAGCATCGGCTCCATATTTCGCCACAAAATCTCGCCCCGCCGCCTCCACCTGAGGGGAAGCCCCCTTAGGAAACGGCAAACCATACGTCTTCTCCATTTTCCCAAGACGCGTCACAAACTCATCCCGTGCCAGAATAGAAGCCGCGGCAACGGCTATATCTTCTTCCGCCTTATGCCTTTGCACCAGTTCCAACTCCCTTCCAAGGGACATCAAAGCTTTCGCCACCACATCCTTGGTTGCCGCAAACTGGTCGCTGATAGCCCGGACAGGCTTAGGCTCCATCCGATATTGCAGCCCCATGAGGTTCTCGATCACCCGGGCGTGCCCCCAGGCCAGCATCGCGTTGGCGCTGCGCAACTTGGTGAAAAGCCGGTTATAAGCCTCATTTCCAATGGGAACCACAGTGCTGACACAACCCGGGGTGTTGCGAATGATCTCGGCCAGATCATGCATCCGCCGATCACTTCCAATGAGCTTGGAATCTCTTATCCCCTTATCCTTCCAACTCTTAATGACGTCTGCATTGATATACACGCCCGCCACGCACATTGGGCCGAAGAAATCGCCCTTCCCGCTCTCGTCCACTCCGATTCTGGGGTCCAGTATCTGGGGGTTCAATACCTCTTCATATCCCAGGCGCACTTCCTTAAGGATCTCCGGTTCCAGCACGAACTCTATAAACTCCTGAGTTCTCTTGCCTTGCACGACAAGTTTGCCGCTCTCGTAGAAGACAAAGTTTAGTTTGTCCCCTTCCGCAGCGAAACGTGCGTAGGGGATTTCCCGGAACTTGTAGCCGTGTCCTTCGGCCCATTGGCGCAACTGTTCCGCCTGGGCGTTGGTCAACTTGCAGGTGTGAGAGGTGACCGGATTCACAGGGTGGAATTGGTGCTGGGGGCTGGTTGATTGATCTCCCGTATGTAACGAGTGCGTTGCACTTCCCGGTTCACCCATAAAATGGAGAGGAGCACACCCAAAACAACGGCAGCAAGCAGCAACTTCGGCCACAAATACTGGCGCGGGGCGGTTAATTCGGGTGTCTCAGGTTCGGTTCCGGGCATAAACGGTCTGAATTGACTAGCCGGATTTGCCAGAAATGCAAGCCTTCGAGTTTGACAACTCTAGGCCCCTGACCGGTAGAAGACATTCACAACGAACAGGATGATCATGGTGAAACAGAGAGCCAGTTTGCCCACCGCACCGATCACCAGACCGAGTGTAGCGCCGAATCCTGCCCTGGCAGCGGGCTTGAACTCCCGGCCCCCGAGCATTTCACAGGCGACTGCCCCAACAAAGGGCCCGAATAGAATGCCGGGAATGCTAAAGAACAATCCGATCAGCCCTCCGAGTACGGCCCCGAGCACGCCGCGCCACGTCGCGCCCAGTTTACGAGCTCCTACCATACCCGCTATATAATCCAGGATGAACGCCAGTGCCGCTAGAATACCGAGCACGACCAGAACCCAGATGTCGGCTCCGTGCTGTCCGAAGTAGAGTCGGTGCGCTACAGCGGCGATAAAGATGATTGGAGTGCCGGGGATCACAGGAAGCAAAGTACCTATCGTGCCCACGATCATCATGAGCAACGCGATCACCAGGCCTGCTATCTGTTCGGTCGTCATCACGGTGAATGTAGCACAAGGGAGTTGAAGGTTGAAAGGGAGTTTCAAGTTGAAGGTAGAAGGACCGGAATTTGTGATGCGTAATTCGTGATCCGTAACGCAGGTTGCCGGAGGTTGGCAGCGGGATCGGAGGGGCGTAAAACGTGAATCGTGAAACGTGAGGATGGGCGGGTGTTGGAGAGCGATAGGGGCGCGAAGCTAACTTGTGATTCGTAATGCGTGATGCGTAAGGGGGAGTGAACGTGAATGCGACTTGTGAGGAGGACAGCCGAGGGGGCTCTGACGCGTGATTCGTAATGCGTGATGCGTGATGCGTAAAGGGGTGGCCAATGCGTGCTGCGTGTGCGTCTTAACGAAGTCTGATTTCAGCACTCGAAAGCGTCACACGTTTGGTTTGATGCCTTCGCTCGCGATAGAAACGCCCAAACACCAGACGAGGTGCGTAGCAATTCCGTACTGTTGGTAACCTCCACGCTTAAAATAGAAAAGTTCCTGGTGGTTCTGGTTTGCGCTGCAAAGGCGCAAACCAGAACCACCAGGAATGACATCAAATGGAACGCGTGGTTACCTACCCCTTCGTTCACCTACGCAGCAAGGGAAGAGGGCACCCGGAACCTGTGCAGGGTGCCTCTTTCCCTTGCTTCGGTGTTCTCTCTTAGTGTCACTATCTCTATATAGGCTATGTGACACTCTGACACCTGCCCATTTTATTGGGGTTTTTGAGGGTCCAAAAACCGCCCAAAGTGCCAGTTGACACCTCTCGATCCTTTCTCGATCGGATGGGGGTGTTTTTTCGAGCCTAACCTACTTTGGTTCAGCACTTAGCACCTCCTATTCCTGGCTCGACGACCGGGGAGTAACTTAGATTGCAGTGCTGTGCAGCGAAAAAGCGGCGCTTCGCAAGCTTCGCGCGCGCACTCCACAACGCGTAGCGTGTTCCGATGGGCACCAGCGCACCATGCACCCTCCTGGTCCGGTCTGGTGGTATCCCAAAACTCAAACGACACACCGGGGCACCTCGCGGCGGCTTCGGCGAGGCCTGCCCTACCCTGTTTGCTTATTTCTTGTTTCCGCGTGTGGGTCGTCTTGTTACAGTGCGCCATGCCTCTTTCCAGTATAACGCGAGTAATGTTGCTGTTCACGTTAGCAGCCGGTTTTTCCGTCCAGACTCTTCCTGGCGAAACCGTTCCGTATCGGGTACCTGTCCGGCTCACGAATCAACTGGAACTCATCAGCCCATCTCAAGCCGTTCTTGCAGGCTGGTTCTCGCAACGCTTTGACCGCAACGCAACAGACCGGCTGCTCACGGTGGATCTCGATCCGCTTCTCGCCGGCTTCAGAGAAAAGCCCGGAAGCCATCCCTGGATCGGCGAGCACATTGGCAAATGGCTGCATGCTGCGACGCTCGCGTGGGTGAATAATCACGATTCAAGACTGCGGACCAAGCTGGATTTCGCAGTCGCGGAGCTGATCAAGGCCCAGGAAGCCGATGGTTATCTGGGAACGTACACCCCGGACAAACGCTTCGGCATTTACAAGGATGCCGACTGGGACGTCTGGTCGCACAAGTACTGCCTGATCGGCCTGCTCACGTATTACCAGTATACCGGAAACACCAACGCGCTGGATTCGGCGCGTAAAGCAGCGGACCTCCTTCTCCGGACATTCGGTCCGAACAAGAAGAGCATTCTAAGCGCTGGCACACATGTGGGAATGGCTGCCACGAGTGTGCTGGAGCCTGTTGTGATGTTGTACCGTTTTACAGGCGAGTCCCGCTATTTGGATTTCGCGAACTACATTGTCACAGCCTGGGATGAACCCGGTGGCCCGGCCATTTTGAAAACGCTCGGAGCCAAGGGCTCCAGACTCACTCACAAGACAGCGAACGGCAAGGCGTATGAGATGCTGTCCAATCTTGTGGGATTGTGCGACCTCGCCCAGGTGACGGGGGATACAAACCTGCTCAAAGCGGCGGTGAGGGCAGCCCGGGACATTCGTGAGAAACGCCTGTATATCACCGGCAGCACCTCGCAAGCAGAGCATTTCCGTGATGATTTCTATCTGCCCAATGACGTGGATGCGAACATCGCGGAGACGTGTGTCACCGTAACCTGGATTCAACTCAATAGTCGTCTGCTGCAACTGACCGGTGAGGCTGTTTATGGAGATGAAATGGAGAGATCGTTCTTCAATCACCTGGTCGGCGCGCAGCATCCCGATGCCCGGGAGTGGTGCTACTACACCCCGCTGGAGGGGAAGAAGAGTTATGGACCGGGGATCAGTTGCTGTGTATCGAGCGGTCCTCGCGGTGTTTCGCTGTTTCCGCAGCACATGCTTCTGTTACCTCCCACTGCTCCGGGTCAGACACCTGAGGTGGTGGTGAACCTGTATGACGACGCCACGTTCACGTTCGAGATTGGGAAGAGTCCGGTCCGGCTGAAGGAACAACTCCGATCCCACCCTCCCGATAAAGCGACCGTTCGATTCACCGTGACCGAGGGCAGCGCGAAGTTTCGCTTAAAGATGCGCCTGCCATTATGGGCTCGCGAGGTTAGCTTGAAGCTCCCGGACGGTTCTCGCGTGAAACCTCAGCCCTCCTCGCGCTGGTTGCAAACTCCTGCCTTGGATTGGAAAGCTGGCGATGAAATAGCGTTGGAAATGCAAATCGTGTCAGAGTTGCGGGCCGGCTCACACGGGAACACCAATCATTCGGCGCTGGTATGGGGGCCTCTTGTGCTGGCTTATGACCAAAAGGAAGATGCCCTTGGAGAGCATCCGGGGCTGCTGGCGTTTAGCACGCCTGAAAAGCCCGCCGCCACTCTCGTCCAGGATGGCATGGGGTTGAGGTTTGAGGCGCTGGTGCGTTCAGCCAAACATGCAAAGCCTCATCCGGCAACCTTTGTGCCTTATGCAGACGCCGGTCGTGATAGTGGACAATTTGCCGTTTGGCTCCCTTCTCCGGGAATGGAACCGAGCAAGAAGGATTCCATCCTCCTGAATGCAACTGAGGAGCGCTCACGGAGGGGCAACCTGAACGGGTCGATCATTGACGGAGATCCAACCACAATCTCCGTGACATTCGACGGCAATCGCCGCACCGAAGATTGGTTTGCGGTCATTTTTGAGCAGCCTGTCGCCGCCCGGGAAATCGGTTTCATTCATGGGGCGAACTTTCATGACGGGGGCTGGTTCGATGTCACGGCAGGCAAGCCCCGCGTGCAGGTGCTTCGAAAGCGCGGCGGAGAGTGGGAAGATCTTGGAAGGTTCGGCGATTATCCAGACACTACCGCGACAGATCCGAAGGACCTGACGGCGGGACGCAAGTTCACTCTCAAACTGGACCGCACAGAGACCTTTCTAGGCGTCCGGGTTGCTGGCAAACCGGCGTGTGGTGATTCCCCGGAACAGGCGTTTAGCAGTTGCGCTGAGCTCCAGATCATTGCGCCGGAGCCACAGTCTGCCTCGAAACCTTAAGGATCAAACGGCAGCAGACTGCTCCAGCAATAAAGAATCCAGGCGCTGAGCGCGCTGCAACTCGGCGTACATGGGTTCGCAGAGTTGACGTGCCAGGCGGTTCTCTTCGCGCACACAGTCCCACAGGCCCATGGTGACCCATTCCTCCTGGGCGTGCCATTCGGGCATGCCCAGAATCGGATAGAGACAGACCCCGCGCAGCGGGACACCTTCGATCATCAGGGCCTCGGCCTCTTCCGCTATATACTTGAGCCAGCCTGGACGCAGCTCGTTTACATGAGTGGTTTCCGTAATCAAGAGCTCACCACCGTAGCGGCGCCAGACATGCCGAATCAGGTCTCGCAACGGTACCAACCGTGGATCAGTGCTGGTCAGAGGCACTCGTTCGGCACCCAGCTCCCATTGATTGGTCCAATAGTAATTGACTCCAACGATGTCCAGGTGCTGCCGGCTGCCACCCAGTTCAGGGTATAAACGCCCTGCCAGCATATCCCAGGATTCATAGACCCACTCGGAATTGAAGCATGAAGCCGTCTCCTGCAAATCAGGGCGATTCGGAGGTGCCACTACATGGCACAAGGGGTCGGCGCTCACGATCCGGGCGTTCGGAGATACAGCGCGAATGGCGTCGATACCGCAGATGGCTGCCCTTGCCAAGGCGATTTTCAACTCCTTCCCACGGCCTCTTGCATGAGGCGCAAACTGCCCCACCTCACCTGCTGCCCATGCAAAAAATGAGGGTTCGTTGACCGGGGTGAAGTAACACAATCCGTCATGGTGCCGGCAAAGATGTTTGGCTGCGGCGTAACAATAATCGGCGAAACGCTCCGTGAATTCCGGCGCGAATAAGTCCAGGCCGTCCGGGTAGCCGTAGTGGAATAGATCCCAGATCACATCAATCCTGTGATCACGGCTCGCCGCCAGAAACGGTTCGACCGAGGTGAAATCGTAAGAGCCCGAACCGCGGTCCACCAGCGGCCATCGGATCGCCTCTCGTGCAGCGTAGATGCCCACCTCCTTCAAACTCCGGTAGTCCGCATCCGCATGTTGATCATGGTGCGTGGCAACGACCTGATCAATCCACTCTCCACGGGCGTTATATCCCGTTGCGCATTCAAAGCCCGCCAGAAAATAACTCCTAAACATGGCACCATAAGCTAAGATGCCAAGTGCAGGAGGAATATAGAAACTATCCCCATCAAGGCTGGGGATTATAGACTATGAAGCCACCGGCGATAGTCGTCATAAAGTTGGGCCGATTTCGGGTGCCCGGCAAACGCCGGGCTTCCGGTTCGGTTCATCAGGCCCTGGAACTGGTAGATCAGGGTTTTATCTACGAAAGGCGAAACGGCTTCCAACTGTGCTTGGACCCTGGGGAAGGATGCCGGAACGAGCTTTGAGGTTTGCCGGTTCGGCGGGCCTTCCCAGTCGAAGACCTCCACGTCAGCCCACAGAGCCCGCTGAGGTACTCTGTCATGGGCTCGCCTCAATCGCTCGAAGGCCGCCGCGCTCTCGTTGGGCGTCATCCGGAAACAGCCGACCTCATCCTGGTAAGCAATGATATCAACATCGATCTGCTCCAGTTGCCGGATGAATTTATCGTCGCAAACGGCCTTCTGGGTTCCGTAGGGAGCGGTGAGCATTTTCGCGTGAGGCATCAAACGCCGTCCCTCCCGGCTGCAGTCGTTCACATGCCTGATGAAGTGATCCGTGAAGTAGGGGGAGAGATGTGCTTCGTTGGGCCAGTACCAGCCATGAAAGCTCTTGTGCATCCCGTATTTCGCCACCAGTTCCTCCATCATCTGAACACGTTTTCGCATGCGGTCCGCATCGACGAGCGCCTTTTCATCCCACTCGGCGTACCAATCGCTGCTGATAAAAAACTTAACTCCATAGCGGTCGCCGCCTTTGAGCAAGGCGCCTATGGGATCGGCACACGCCATGGGGAGCTTCGGTAATAACGGAGTATCGTAAAACGCTTTTCCGCCCTTGGCGACCGCCAGGAGGACCAGGTACTCGCATCCGAAATCGCGGGCATCTTTAACCGCCAGTTGCCACTGTTCGTCGGTGTATTTGAGGCAGGCGTCATTCCAATAGAAATGGCGGTCATCATCCCACCAGATGCTGATCCAACTGCCCTGGATCGGTTTGACCCGGGAGGTTGGGAGGGGGGCATGGTGTTTGCAGGATAAGTTGAGAGAGAGGAGGCAAGTGAGCGCGCCAGTTTGTCGCAGGAACGACCGGCGTGTATAATTTTGGTTTACACCCATGAATCGTAGTATGCGCAGCTCACACCCAAGGCTCAATCTTTCTCCGCTTCCCAAAATTCCGGTGGAGAATTTCCGGAATGAAATTAAAGTAACTGTGATCTGAAGTCTGGCTCAGGAGGTTCATTCCACCGAAGAAACGCGTATCGCGTGCATGTTCGTTCCTGTCGTGCTTTGGACGAATCAAAATGGATCGTTTGCGTCATCGTGACCGGCTGTTGTCGATGAAATACTCCACTATTGAGGCGTGTTTCAGCGTGCCGATGTTGAATTTAACCTTGCCGAGCTTCCCGTTCGTGGTTGCTTTTGCGGTCAAGGGGCTTGGGTGGCAGGCGGGAGCGGTCGGGCTCATGGCAGCCCTGCCGCATCTTTTTAACTGTCTCCAACCTTTGCTATTGGCATGGCTCTCGCGTTATTTCTCCAGTTTCGGCCTGCTCGCCTTCACGTTTTCACTCGGCGCCTTTCCCTGGATGCTCTCGCTGCTGTTTCCCATTCTTGGCGAGTGGCTGGACCTGGCGTTTATAGGAATTCTACTCGTGACCACCGCGGCAAGCAGCCTGGCCAGCGTGGCGTGGTCCTCTGTCATCAGTGAACTGGTGCCAGAGCGTTTAAGCGGACGCTACTTCGCCCGGCGCAACCTGATCTTTGGAGCGTGGACCCTGATCGTGGTCATGGCTGCGGGGCACCTGGTGGAATGGCAGAATAGCTCGTTGCTTGTATTCGGATGGATCTTCTGTGCCGCAGGGATGCTGAGGCTGTTTGGTTTGTTCTTCCTCAATCGGATGAAGTTTCCCGATCCGGTGATGCAACGTCGCTCCCGGGCGATCGCAGTCTCGGATCTGCTCAGCACCCTGAGAAACACAAACTATTTGCGGTTGTGCTTGTTTGTGGGCTTATGGGGGCTGCTGCTCAACGCGTCCATGCCGTTTTATACCATGTACATTATCGACCGGCTGAACCTGGGCATGGGGACGATGGTGATGCTCACCACGATGGCCAGCCTGGGTGGCTTGGCTTCACTCAAAGCCTGGGGAGCACTGTGTGATCGTTATGGCAATCGACCGGTCATGCACGCGGCGGCGCTTGTCTGGGGATTTACGGCTTTCGCAATGTGGGCGGCAGCCCGACCGGGTTGGACGCTGCACCTCTATGCCGCGTATTTCATCGTCGGCGCGATGACCGCCGGGTTTCAACTCGCCCAGTTCAACCTGATGATTCGGCTGGCGCCGAACGACAATCGCGCGGCATTTGTGGCGGTGTTCATCGCGATTACCAGCTTTTTCTCAGCAATCGGTCCCATCATGGGTGGTGGATTTTTGGGCTGGTTGCCGGGTAACATCGGGATCATTTTCGGGCTCTCTTTTGAAAGCTACCATTTGCTGTTTGCAGGCACGGCGCTGGGAGGGGTGCTTGTGAGCATATTACTCGGCAAGGTGAAGGAACCCGCCGAGCAACCCTTGCAAGACGTATGGCAGGCAATGAAATGCATGCGCGTATTCAACCCCATGCTGAGCATCATGTCGGTGGGTGAGTTGCTGCTGACCCCGCGAGGGCTCGTGGCACTGGGGAACCGATCCATACGTAAGGTCCGTCAGCAGGTAAAAGCGATTGAAGAGGTGGGTGAGGAGATTCTTGAAGGCAGCCGGGATACATTGTTAAAGCCGCTGGGACGCAAGCCCCAGGATGAGTAGGTTACCGTTTCATTCGGAAGAAGAAACCAGGTTGAAGCAAGAGGTGAGCGCGTTACCTACAGTACGAAAAGCGATCGGTAGGTTGGTGGTCGGGAGCCATATTCGCCATAGGATCGCCGCTTGCGTCGTGGACTGCTGTGGTCCTCTGGTCCTCTACAGCTTTTCGGGCAGAATGGCTTGTGACTGCGAGACATCCCAGAGCCGAAGGCGGCTCTTCTACTTTGCTTAGCCGCGTCGTTCGGCTCCGACTTCCGGTCACGGTCCCCAATCCCAACGGGATTGAGATATGTGAACACCCACGCTGTCGCGCACGTCTCACGAACACCGCACACCGCAAGAACCAGATGGAAAGCGCACCCCGCCGAAGTGAAGCCAGATTGCGGACCTGAAGGGGCCACCTTGAAAGAATTGGTCATCGGCTGTGCCGAAAAAGCGGCGCTTCACGCCGCACTCCACGACGCGTAGCGCATCCCGATGGGTGCAGGCGTTATCACAGTCCAAATCCCCGGCGACCCGCTGTTCCGGGCCCCACGATTGTCTCGTCCCAGAACCCGAAGGGTTCCCGCAAGGGATGCCAGCACAGGTGCTTGGGGAAGATGGCGAAACAAGTAGGCGGCAGCGCCGTCAACGAAGATCCGACCAAATGTCTACTGCTGAAAGAAACCGACCTCCTTAAGCTTGGCAGTCTTCACGTCTTCGGCAACCGACTCACCCTTCAAAATTTTGCAGAGTTGCTCTTCGGTGATGTGCCCGCTGATCCGCATAAACACTTGCGATGTGTGGGAGCCGGCCTGCGCTGGGGGCAGAATGGTTAGCTGAAAGACAGTGTCTGCATCATCGGTCCTCACTGGTATTTCCCCGGTAAAGGAATGCACCCGACTCAAGGAGGAGGCAGACAGCCAATCTGGTCTGTAGAGGCGCTCACCAGCCTCACCGAGCGAGAGCCCCGCCCTGATATGCCGCCGGAAGAGCTGCATAACACAACCGCGCCTCTGCTCGATTGGATAGCTATCGTCGTTAGCTATCGTGGTCCAAAATGACGAAGGCTCGCTGACTCGACGCAGATGTTGAAGAGCCATCTCCACGGCCTTCATGTCTGAGTGGCGATCCGCGATAACTGCAAGCGCTTCCTCGTTCGATCGGGACGCACCGATTGCAGCGGCAGTAAGCATTATCAAGAAGAGGCAATAGAAGTTGCGATTCATAAACTCACTTCGGATTCGTGGACAGTTTGGTCTTCTTATTGGTGCTAGTGCACGTGCAGTCCCAGGTCGCCGTCAGGCTTCTCGAGACGGTTCCAAGTCCAGTACTAAGCCCGGGATCAGTTGTCGTCCAGAGCAAACCGAACGCTGGGCTGTTCGGATACAACGCGAATCCAGAAGGCACGAAAACCCCTAGGTAAAAGCTCGCACTGCCAGTTATCGTGATGGTCCCCTTGGTGTTCGGCCATGGCCCACCCTTCCATGTGTCCGTTTTAGGATCGATTTCGCCTTTAGCATCAACCTTGAACAGCTCCCAATAGTTGGCGGATTTTGATGGATCCCACCCAAGCTGCTTAGCAACATCATCATTGGAAAGCGGACCGTTTGAGTCACTGATACTAAAAGTCCAAGTCACGTGCTGGACAATGGAACCACCCTTCTTGGTCTTCCCGCCGGTAAGCTGCCATGTAAATGGCCACGTAAAGGCGCCGCATTCACCCGGCTTCGCCTTGCCAGCCTTGCCCGACAAAGACGGTTCCGATGAGTCGGCCAAGCCCAAATAATCTATCTGCCCGAGCGGGTCACTACCCACAAAAGCGTAAAGGTTCTCGCCTCCGTTCTCGCCGAGTGGGTCTCTTGACAACCACCTCCCCGTGCTGGCGCTGTAATACCGATACCCATAATAGAGTAGGTCGGTCTCATCATCCTGGTATTTGGTCGAGAACCGGAAGGGATTAGTCCTGGCCATTGGTCCGGTAGCCCGGATGACTTCACCGAAGGGGCCGTATTCGTACCTGGCTGATTCACCGCTCTGGCCGAACAGAGCCGCAACGTTGCCGTTGCCATCATATCCCACGACGTGGGCGCCTGAGGAGTCGCGAACGGATAACAGGCCACCTACCCAGCCAGCACCCTGCATTGAACCAGAGAGATCTGATCCCCAAGCGAAAGAGTTGAAGGTTGAAAGTTGACAGTTGAAGATCCACCCGCCGCACACAAACTGCAGTTCGTTGGTTGCAGTTTCTTTCGTACGCTGGTCTAGACCGGTCACGAGTTCAGTAAACCCGAATGTAGATTAAAGTCAAGAGGCCGCACAGAATTATATACATCAATAAACCAACCAGGGGTGAGGCTACCCGCCCTCCTTCCCCCAATCCCAACGGGATTGCGCCCCAAAGCCCAAGGTTGCGACGTCAGTCGCTACCTTGGGTTCCCATGACACAATGTTTTCTCCTTTCTCCAATTGGCTTGGCGCGTGGGCGACGCGCCAAGCCAATTGGAGAAAGGACATTGTTTGTTGTGCGCTTCTCCCGGGGCGGCGGCCTAACGGCCTTGCCCCAGGCTATCGGCTTATCGCTCCTTCAGAGCTCCGAAAAACAACATGGGGACTCGGGAAGACGAAATGTGACCGCCCGGTGCGGAGACCGGGCCTACAACACCAAGGCCCTGGTGTCGTGATCATCCTTCCGCGTATCTCTGGCATGCACACTGCCCAACCTGCGCAACCTTCTTGAGCCCGGCGCCCCGGCAAGTTGATATTGGCTTTAACCAGGTGATTGGTTTACTCTCAGTCGCTTATGAAGCTAGCGTATCAGCGGTTGGAACTTCATCTGGCCCACACCTGGACTATCGCACGCGGTAGCGGCACGAATATCGCCCACTCCGTGATGGTGGAATTGACCGGTGCGGATGGCACGATTGGCCGTGGTGAAGCTGCACCGATTGCGCGCTACAAGGAGTCGCTGGAAACGGTTGAGGCGTTTTTGAAGAAGGTCGATGCCCGCGGGTTGTCGTTTAGCGACGTTGAGGGGAGCATGACCTATCTGAACACGATCTCCGAGCACGACATGTCGGCGAAGTGCGCGTTGAACATTGCACTGCTCGATGGCGCGGCGAAACGCGCTCAGCAACCCATTTACGACCTGCTGGGGCTTGGATTCCGCGAGAACCAGCATGTCAGCTCTTTTACCATCGGCATCGATAAACCGGAGATGATCCGCAAGAAGGTTCAGGAAGCTGAACGCTACCCGATTCTGAAAATGAAGGTCGGAGTAGCCGATGATAAAATCAATCTGAAGGCGCTTCGAGAGGTGGCCCCCACCAAGACCGTGCGGGTGGATGCCAATGAAGGTTGGAAGACCAAGGAACTCGCGCTGGAAATGATCGAGTTAATGGCTGCCGACGGTCACATCGAATACATTGAACAACCCATGCCTGCCGGTGTTCCAATCAAGGACTGGGCATGGTTGAAAGAGCGCTCACCCCTGCCGATTTTCGCCGATGAATCCTATCACCAGGCTGGTGACGCACAGACCGTGCTGGAAGGTTTTCACGGGGTGAACGTGAAGTTGGTGAAGTCCGGGGGGATTACCGGCGGGTTTGAAGCGCTCCGTACGGCTCGGAAGGCCGGGCTCAAAACGATGATCGGGTGCATGATAGAATCCAGCATCCTGATCAGTGCGGCCGCCAACCTCGCGGAACTGTGCGATCACATGGATGTGGATGGCAACCTGCTCATCACGAATGATCCTTTTGCTGGCGCCACGTGCCAAAATGGCATGCTCTCGTTCGCCCAGGCGCCGGAGAAATACGGTTTGCGGGTGGCCCCGCGGTCCTAAGTCAAATCGCCTTTAACGCCTTCCGTCGCCACACCAGACTTGCGGAAGCAGCCCAGATAGTGGATGAAACATGGTTATGAATTATAGCCTGATTGGAAGGCTCTCGCTGAGCATGCTTGTCTTGACCCTCGCGGTCATCGCCGGGCCGGACGTCTCTCAAGCCGCCGCACGCCCGGAAAGACTGGACAGCACGCGCGCGGCCGTCAATGCCGCCATCAACCGGGTGCGCCCCGCGCTGGTCCGCATTCATGTGGTCTCCACTGATTACCGGGATGGACGTGAATTGAAGACCCAGGCCGTCGGCAGTGGCGCCATCATCTCCAAAGATGGTTATTTGGTTACCAACCACCACGTAGCCGGCCATGGCGCGAGAATGGTTTGCACTCTTTGGGATCGCGAGGAAATCGAGGCTGAATTGATCGGAACAGATCCGCTGACAGATATATCGGTTCTCAAGCTGAAGCCGGAGAATCCACGCAAGTTCGTCGCTGCGGTTTTCGGCGATTCCTCAAAGCTGCGGGTAGGCGACACTCTGTTGGCGATGGGCAGTCCGATGGCGCTTTCCCAATCCGTAACGCTGGGGATTCTCAGCAACATGGAAATGATGATGCCCCGTTTTTTTGGACCGGGACGGAGCCTGGAGTTGGACGGCGAAGATGTGGGCTCTCTGGTGAAGTGGCTTGGACACGATGCCGCCATCTACGGTGGCAACTCGGGTGGCCCCCTGGTGAATCTCAAAGGCGAGATCATTGGCATTAACGAATTGCAGTTTGGCTTGAGCGGCGCCATCCCGGGGAATCTCGCCCGAGCAGTGGCCGAGGAACTCATTCGCAATGGCAAAGTCCGGCGGAGCTGGATCGGGATAGACTCCCAGCCGTTGTTCCGCGGTGCCAAAGATTCCAAGGGCGTGTTGATTTCCGGTGTTATCAGTCAATCACCAGCCGATCATGCCGGTTTGCAGAGCGGAGATTTGCTTCTGGAAATCGCCGGCAAGCCGACCAATGTCCGGTATGAAGAAGAGATGCCTGAGTTCATGCGCGTTATCACCAGCCTTCCTATCGGGACGGAGGTACCGGCGAAACTGATGAGAGCCGGGAAGGAGCAAAACATTAAGATTCGAGCGATCGAACGTGGCGAACTCAATCCTCCGGAGAGGGAACTGAAGGATTGGGGGATCACCGTTAGAGACCTTTCTTATTTGACCTCGCGCGAGATGAAGCGAACCAATCAACTCGGCGCGCTGATCACGTCTGTGCGGGCTGGCGGCCCCTCTGGCGAGGCCAAACCCTCGCTCATGACTCGGGATGTGATCGTGAAGGTGAACGACACTCCGGTCAGGAACTACCGCGACCTGGCTGCCATTACGGAGCGGTTGGTCAAGAATCAATCTGATCCGGTGCCGGTAATCGTGACTGTGGAGCGTGAATCGCGTCATTACATGACAGTTGTCCGCCTTGGGCTCCAGGAATTACGCGATCCCGGTCTGGAAGTCTCCAAGGCCTGGCTGCCCGTCGAGACGCAAGTGATCAGCAGAGAGATTGCCCGGCAGCTAAAGCGGCCCGAGCTCACAGGATTTTATATCACCCAGGTGTATCCCCGCACGACTGCCGAGAAAGCGGGGTTAAAACCCGGCGACTTCATAGTGGCTGTGGACGGGGAAAAACTCCGCGCATCCGGCCCGGAGCATGACGAGGAGTTTGCCACGCTGATCCGCCAGTACGAAATCGGTGCCACGGTAGAACTTGCCGTGCTGAGGGACCTGAAGGAACTCAAGGTATCCGCTGAGCTGACGCGCTCACCCAAGCTGCGCCGTGAAATGAAGAAGTACCGGAATGACAATTTTGAGTTCACGGTTCGGGACATTGCCTTTTTTGATGTGGCGGAGGAACAATGGAAGCCCGATCAGCGCGGGGTGCTGGTGGAGGAAGTCAAATCGGGCAGTTGGGCAGAATTGGGCTCGCTGGACGTTGATGACCTGATCGTGGCCGTGGATGGTGAACCCGTCACGGACTCGGAGACTCTTAAGAACATCATGGAACGGGTAGCCCGGGAGCGCCGCCCCTGGGTTGTCATGAAAGTGCTTCGCGGCATACACACGGCATTTCTGGAGTTTGAACCGGCCTGGAAACCGGGCCCCTAAATATGAAGAAGACTAAATGGCTTAGCTTGTCGCTCGCACTACTACTTCCGCTTGGCGGATTCGCCAGTGAATTTGCGGAGAAGGGCCGCGCGATTTTTGAGAAACATCAAAAATCGGTGATCACCGTCCAAATTGTCATCAAGAGCAAGTTTTCCGGGCGCTCCAATGAGACACGCCAGGAAGTGAGCGGCACGGTGATCGATTCATCGGGCCTCGTGGTCATGTCGCTCACGGCCACTGATCCGAGCCAGATGCTGGAATCGATCCTCGCGAACAATCCAGATTTCAAAATCGAGACAGAGTTGAGTGACATCAAACTGCTGCTCGAAGACGGAACGGAAGTGCCGGCGGAGGTGGTGTTGCGGGACAAAGACCTGGATCTGGTTTTTGCGCGAGCCAAAGGCAAGCTGCCCGTCCCCCTGCCCTACCTGGATCTGGGCAATTCCAGCACGGCGCAGGTGCTGGATGAACTGGTCTCTTTGAATCGGTTGGGTAATGCCGGTGGCCGCGCCTATGCTGCCAACGCGGAACGTGTCTCTGCAATCGTCCAGCGGCCGCGTTTGTTCTACATTCCTGAAAGCAGCTTTTCCACAACAACCCTGGGGAGTCCCGCGTTTACGATGGATGGGAAGGTCCTTGGCATCTTTGTCATGCGCAATGTTCGCAGCCGAGTGGGAGGCATGACTGGCATTTCTCCTGACGCAGTGGCAGGCATTATCGTACCGGCGGAGTCCGTGCTCAAAGCCGCCAAGCAGGCACCGGCTGCTGCTCCGGCAAAACCGGCAGAGGAAAAAGCGGCGGAAGAGAAACCCGCCGAAGAGCCTAAAGCTCCAGAGAAGCAGTAATCATTTACCGGCACCCAGCACCTCGTGGATGGTGTTTAACAGGGTCTGGGTGCTGAAAGGCTTTTGCAAAAAGGCGCTCACTTCGAGCGCCTGAATTTCATCCAGGCTCGGTTGTGAGGCAACCCCGCTGCTTGCGATGATCAGCAGGCCGGGGCAAATACGGCGCAACGCTTTAATGGCCGCTTTGCCATCCATGCCCGGCATCATCATATCCGTAATGACTACCCGCACCTCGTGCTGATGCTGTTCGAATAGCGCAACGGCCTCGGCCCCTTCCGCGGCAGTAAGCAGCCTGTATCCATACCGCGTCAGAATCCGGCCTGTCACTTCCCGCAGGCTCAACTCGTCGTCTATGACCAGGATTAGCTCGCCATTTCCGCGGGGCAAATCAGTTACAGATGTTGGTTTGGCGGCATCCTTGGCAGTTGCGAGAGCCGGGATATAGACCCTGAACTCGGTCCCCTTCCCTTCGGTGCTCTCAACACGAATCAAGCCCTGGTGGCCTTTGACGATCCCCTGCACCGTTGCCAGACCGAGTCCTGTGCCGGTCTCCGGGCTTTTGGTTGTAAAGAACGGATCGAATATGCGATCGAGCATTTCCACAGGGATGCCGACGCCAGTATCTGCGACACGCATCAAAACGTAAGGCCCCGGTGGCCCCTCAGCCAGCAGTTCGCCTCCCTGCTCATCGAGCATAACGTTCTCCGTGGTAACCTTTAGACAACCGGCCCCAGCCATGGCATCCCTTGCATTAACGCAAAGGTTTAGCAACACTTGGTGAAGCTGCGTTGGATCGCCGGTTACCATCCACACATCCTTGGGCACCTTGGTTTCTAGTGTGATCTGCTTGGGAAAGGTTTCCTCAATGATTCGCGCCATCTCACGCACCAGACGCCCCAGAGAAACCGGCACACGCTCTCCTTCGGAGCCACGGGCAAAGGCGAGCAGTTGCCTGACAACATCCGAACCACGTTGCGCGCTGGTGGCGAGGGTCTCCAGCAGCGACGCGCCCTCCCGGGATTTCACTTCGCCGCGCAACAGCGCGGTTCCCATCATGATCGGAGAGAGAATGTTGTTCAAATCATGTGCTATGCCGGCTGCGAGGCGGCCCAGGCTGTCCATGCGTTGAGCTCTGAGGAATTGAGCTTCCAGCCGCTTCTGTTCCGTGATGTCGGTCTCGATGGCCAGCACCGAATCAGGCTGTCCCTGGTCATCACGAACGAGTGTCCAGCGGCTCAGCAGAATGACACGGCGTCCGGTTTTGGTTTGAATGGTGGTTTCCCCGCTCCAGTTTCCCTCCTTCAACAGAGTGTTCAGGGATTCATCCCGCTCGATCAGGCCGGGGCTCAGGAAATCCTGCACACGCCGGCCCGCCACTTCAGCCGCACTCCAACCCGTAATTCGTTCACATGATCTGTTCCAGTACCTCACCCCGCCAGCCATGTCGCGCACGGAGATTGCATCCTGGGCCAGGTCCAGCAACTCCGCTTGTGCTTTCAACTGGCGAGTACGCTCTTCCACCAAACGCTCGAGGTTCTCCTGATAGGCACGGTTTTGCGCCTCAAGCTGGGTGCGGGTCTGTTGCTTAAGCTCCATGGCCCAGCGTTCCTCCTCCAATCGTTTGCGCTCTGTGACATCTTCGATCGCGCTGAGGGTCCGCAGCGGCTTGCCGGTGGCATCCCGGATGAGGGTTTTATTAATACTGACCCAGGCAATTGCGCCGTTCTGCCGGCACCAGCGCTGTTCCACCTGGACCTCAGTTTTCTGGCTGTCGAGCGCGCTTTGCACAACCTGCCGCCCTCGCTCTCGATCCTGGGGATGTGTCAGATCCTGCACGGTCATCCGGAGAAGTTCAGCAGGGGAGTAACCGGTGATCTCGTACATCTTCGGATTCACCCTCAGCCAGCGCCCCGAGGAGGGATCAGCTTCCCCCATACCGATCGAAGCCAGCTCGAACATGGCTCGAAACTGTTCCTCACTCTCCTGCAACGAGCTGAAGTATTCGCGACGTGCTGCATGATCGCCGAGGATCTTGCCGATGAGGACTGTCGCCAGAGGATAGGTGAGCAGGACCGGCAGCCCGATTTGGCTTAACACAGACCGCATCAATCCGGTTGGAAGAGCCACGGTCATGAGCAGCATGGCAGCGTGAACCAGGAAACCGAACAGCAATAACTCGGCAGCGGAAATTTCCTTCCCTTTTTTCTGGCGGCAATGGTAAAAGGCGCCGCCGATCAGGGCGGAAGAAAGAATAACCAGGACGCCCATTCCCACCCCAGCCCCCCCCTGCCAGAGCCGTACAGGGATGGTCATCAAGCAGGAAATCCCAGCGGCCCAGGGACCAAAGAAGAGCGCTCCGAGGCTAATCATTACGGAACGCCCGTCAAAAATCAGGCCTGGAGCAACTACGAGCGGACGCATCATCCCGATAACCGCCGCTCCACCAAAGACCAACCCCTGGATGATCGCGCCGCGGCGCGTGCTGCGAGCCCAGCGCGTCTCCGCAAATCCGCTCACCACACTGAGCGCCACCAACAGCGCAAGATTATAAATCAGATCGATGATCACAGTTCAAAGCTCCGACGACCTGCCCACCTGCCGCATCAGCGCGTCTGTGGCGCGGGAATACCGGCGGCCTGCGGCGAGGCCCGCCCTACCTTGAGCGGAGCGGAACTCAACTGAGTTTCGTGTCCAGGCTCCAACCCGGCCGGTATTCGCGGCGAACGAACTGGTTGGCATCATCCATATTGCTGACTTTCATTTCGGCGGAATTCCATTGGAGGCTGCGCAATGTCAACTCCTCCCGGAGTTGCACTCGCAAAGCCACATTGCCCAGCAAAACAGATTCGGCCAACGGACCGGCCCAGTCGAAGTTGGCACCCGCAGGAACCCCACCCCGACATGCGTTCAGGAATTCCTCGTAGTGTCCTATAGACTTGGGCAGCGAGGAAGGAATTTCCGCCGCGACCTTCGCCTTGGCCGACGGGAACACGGTTTGGTTCAGGATGTAGCCGTCATCCCCAATCAGCAATCGTCCATTGTCTCCCATCATGACGCCGTCGGGGAGAGTTGGGGGACGCGCCGGACGCAGCCCGCCATCATACCAAACCAGCTTCACCGGCGGCATCGCAAATCCACCGGCGCCCTTCCCGGACATGCCTGCTATGTAGCGATTGATCTCCTGGATTGCTGCATCCCGCTCCGGGAACTGGAATGTGACCATTGAGCCGAGTGGAAAACTATCCTGGTTGCCGCGCGTCGATGCGGCCTGGACCGAGATTGGAGCCCCAAGCTTCAGCGCACGA
Organism: uncultured Verrucomicrobiota bacterium; assembly: GCA_942493075.1. Lineage (GTDB taxonomy): Bacteria > Verrucomicrobiota > Verrucomicrobiia > Limisphaerales > UBA8199 > JBBQYD01. Next base: position 4,890,290 of record OW818681.1, read on the forward strand.
AAGATAGCATCCAGCGCATGACAGCCAATATCACCTAACGCGCCTGTGCCAAAATCCCACCAACCGCGCCAGCGAAACGGATGATAGGAGGGATGATACGGCCTCATAGGTGCCGGACCGATCCAAAGGTCCCAATCTAAATCGGCTGGCGCTTGAGGAGTATCAGAAGGGCGATTCACTCCTTGTGGCCAATATTCATCAAAAAGCCCGCGAGAAGGGCGGTCCGTCCAGATATGCACCTCGCGAATCGGTCCAATGACCCCGCTCCAGACCAGTTCACATAGGCGGCGTGTCGCATCGGTGGACTGCCCCTGGTTGCCCATCTGGCTGGCGACTTTGAAGTGGCGGGCCGCCTGGGTGAGCTGCCGAGCTTCCCACACCGAATGAGTGAGTGGCTTCTCGCAATAGACGTGCTTGCCTCGACGCATGGCTTCCATGGCGGCGAATGCGTGCAAATGATCCGGAGTGGCGATAACGACGGCATCGATTTCCTTCATCTCATCGAGCATTTTTCGGAAATCAACAAACGCGCGAGCCTTGGGATAGGCGTTGAATGTGCCTGCGGCGTGGCGCTTATCCACATCGCACAGAGCCACAATGTTCTGACTGGCCATCTCCCGAAGATCCACTGCGCCCTGTCCTCCAATTCCGATGCCTGCAAGGTTGAGCTTTTTACTGGGTGCGTTTTCGCCGCGCACGGCAGGCAAAAGCGCTGGAAAAGCGGCTAAACTGGCACTAGCGAGGGTGAGTTTTTGAAGAAAGCTTCTTCGACCCAGGTGGTTGGAGGAAGGAAGGGGCGTTTGCATGCCTCAGATTTAGACTGAGGGAGGCGCGGGAGCAATCCTCAAAATAACTTTACCCGTTAGCCATCGAATTCTTTGTGGCCTTCGATAGGGCATATCCCTAATATGGTAAGTAGAAGTATGTGCCTCCAGATCATGGCCGAAAGGACTGCTGAGCTGTTCGCCAAGTGTTTTGGCCGTCCTGCACGTTTCGTGGTCGCCGCCCCCGGCCGGGTGAACCTGATTGGGGAACACACGGACTACAACGAGGGATTTGTCCTGCCCATGGCTGTGGAACGTTACACCGTCATGGCTGGAGATAAGAACACTCGCAAAGAGGTTACACTCCACAGCATGACCACCGGTGACACGGCCGCTTTCCCCCTCAAAGGCGGGGTCCAACGCGGGAATCCTGCCTGGTCCAACTACGTTCGGGGAGTTATCGCGGGATTTGAATCGCTCGGAAAGAAGGGCTTAGGGTTCGAAGCTGCCATCGATTCTTCAGTTCCAGCCAGTGGCGGCCTCTCCAGCAGCGCGGCACTTGAAGTTGCAGCCGCCACCTTGCTGGAGAAACTTTACAACCTGCCGCTAGATCCGCTCAAGAAGGCGAAGCTCTGTCAAAAGGCCGAACACGAATTCGCAGGCGTGCCTTGTGGGATCATGGATCAATATGCAGCAATTTTTGCCCGCAAAGATGAGGCGCTTTTGTTGGATTGCCGCACGAACACGTTCACTCCGATAGCCTGGACTGATACCGGGGTAACCGTGCTGATCGTGAATACGAACGTTCGACGCCGGGTTGGCGATGTTGAGTACGCCCAGCGGCGGAGCCAATGTGAAACCGCGGCGAAGATTCTAGGAGTTCCAGCCTTGCGCGATGCGACGTTGAAGGATCTTCAATCGTCCGAGAGCCGTCTGGAGCCTGTGGTGTTCCGGCGCGCTCGGCATGTGATCAGTGAGATTGACCGCACCCTGACCGCTGCACGTGCGATCCAAGCGAAAGATTGGAATGCAGTCGGCCAACTCATGTTTGCCAGCCATGATTCCTTAAAAAATGACTACGAGGTGAGTTGTTTGGAGCTCGACGCGGTTGTTGAGATCTCTCGAAACCTGAAGGAAAAAGGCATCATCGGAGCCCGCATGACGGGGGCAGGTTTTGGCGGGTGCGCGGTCTGCCTGGTTAAGACGGAGGCCGTTCGCACCATTACGAAGCTGATGGACGAAGCCTACGAGAAAGCCACCGGAGAACAGGCGGAGATTTTCTCTTCCAGGCCCGCAGCCGGTGCTCGGGTTATCTCAGGTTAAGCACCTCCACTCCAGAGGTTTAACTCCAGTTGTGTCCGGGAACCGCTTCGACTTTCTCGGACTCTAGGCTATATTGGCGGATGATCGCGGCACGAAACCAATCCGAAGCGGTCGCCCCCGACAAGAAGCCCCCCATCACAGAGTACGTGGGCGAGGTCGTTTACATCTACGCGTTTGACCTCGCTTATGACATGCCCCGCCAGCCGTTGCGCGAGCTGCTCGGCCAACCTGTGGCGCAGTTCGCAGTGGATAGCAGCAAGCGCAATCCGCGCCATTTGTTTTTCCACCGTCCGAACATGGTGCGGCTTCCTCCGCTGGAGCGCATAGGACCGAGCGGTCCGGTGCGTGTAGAACGCGGGCTTAAGCTGCTCCCAGTGGGCGCCATTAGCATTACCTTTCGCGTGCCGTTCCGAGTGAAGCACATCGAGGACCTGGTGGTTTATCACGATCTGCAGTTCAGCCACGGTTCATTGCATGAGGAAGTCCGGGAACTGGCCGAAGCAGCGCGGCGGGAGCTTTCCAGGTTCTACGTGAGGCCGGTTCAAAACCTTGCGGATGAGGAGGCCTATACCGTTTTCTGTCTAAATTCTCCGTTAACCGCCCCAGACGGCTCGGTTTGGCACACGGACGAGTGGCTCCAATCCAATCGCAGGGAGATTGCGGCGCTGCTCACCCAGGAGCCCGACGTTGCCCACCTTTCACGACAAGAGGCTGAGGAATCAACCGACCGTGCCTTAAGCTATTATGAGCATGACCTGGTAGTCGTTGATTGGGACGCCGCATTAGTGATCGATCGTCCGGAGAATCTAGACGAGACTCTTTACATTCTGGAAGTGGCAAATCTGCAGTTGGCCGAACTGGAGGCTTATGACCGCCTATTGGACGACGCGCTCGACCGTGCGTATCGAGATCTTGGGGGGCGGTCGCTCCGAAGACGCAAAACGGTGATGCGCGAACTGCGGGAGATTCGCATAGACCTGGCACGCTTCAGTGATGAACTCTCGAACATTAGCAAGTTCTTCGGGGATTGGCACCTGGCGCGGATCTATGAAAACACGGCTGCGCGGTTCCACCTGGGGGACTGGCATCGCACGATTGAGAACAAGCTCAAGACGCTGGACAACCTCTATCAACTGTTGAACCACGATCAGAGCAACCGCTGGATGCTGATCCTGGAGCTGACCATTGTGCTGTTGTTCATCATCGACCTGGTGATGCTGTTTTACGGTTTGCCCACAAAGTAAGCCGCAAAAGGCATTTGCGTGAACGCCGGGTTCAACCTAGCTTGGCCCAGTGAAATTGTCGGTCAAAAGCGATTATGCTGCGCGCGCTGTCTTTGGGCTGGCGCGGCATTACCACACTGGTGCAGCCGTGCGCGTGGACGATCTGGCGGCCGAACAAGGAATTCCTCCCAATTATCTGGTCCAAATCCTGATTGAATTGAAGTCCCAGGGCATTGCGCGCAGCTTGCGCGGGAAGGACGGCGGCTATGTCCTGGCTAAGGCGCCTTCTGAGATCACCTTCGGAGATATGCTGCGAGCCGTCCATGGCCCTGTATTCGACACTCCCGCCCTTTACGACGCGCATTGTCCGACCGAGTTGCGGAACATTTGGCGGAAGCTCCAGGTTACGCTGGATAAAGCCTCTGATGCCATCACGTTTCAGCAACTGATCGACGAAGCCGGCGGCAAACAGGAGATGTACTATATTTAGGATGCGCCTCTCACTTTGCCTTCTCACTTCGCTGAAGCCTGATGTAGTAGCCCTCGCCGTGCTTTATGGCCAACTGCATGCCATGCGGAGGCGTCTCGCCAAGAATCGGCAGGCTCAGCACTGAAAAGCCGCCGATGGAGTTCAGTCCCACGCCATCGTAAAACTCGACTTCCCAGATGGCGTTGTGTGGGATAATCCTCCATTTGCCCGTGGTTGAGAAATAGACCCCTTTTTGCGGAACGTGTACAACGGACGGAATTTCGGAGAACACGAACGTCATATCCGACTTGAGTTCGATGTAACCCGCACCGTTGGTGAAGCCTTTCGCGTTCAATGCCGAAGCGTTCGCGCCGTCAAAGGTGTAAATGCCGAACAAGTTAGAAGCAACCACCCCTTGTGTGTTGTATCCAAAAGCCTTGGGACCGTAACAGCCCTCTGGATGACAGGAGACAATAAAAAACAGGAGCAGGGTTGTCGGCAGAATCTTGAGGAATGTTTTCATAACGGCGGTCGTTGGCCCCTTGAGTTGGTTTCAGAGTTATAGGTGTCAACGAAATCCACATCGCTCATGTTGCGCGCAAGCAGGCGCCGCGTTGGGCCCTATTTCTTGATGATTCACAATCTCGGCAACAGCGCCCAGACTAGGCAAAGCAAAAAAGCATAGACACCTGCGCGGGCGATCATCTGAGCGTCGCAACAGAGCGGAACAGGCTAGGGCCAGGGCCCCCGCTAGCATTCCCGCGTTGAGCAGAACCCCGTACCGCGTCTGGGTCTCGTGCTTGCCAGGAATGGTAAAGTCCAAAAACCAGCATAAAAGGGTAAATGCGACAAAGAAGCTAATGACAGTCAGCGCTGTCACCCTTTGGAACCTGAGTGCCGCAGAATTCATGGCTCATCGAATCGGGACTTTAGGTGCATGGGAGATTCTCGGGCTGCCGATGCGAACGTCAAGCGGCTTCGATCTGGGAATTCAAGCAGACCGTTCTCCACCGCTTTCACGCCCGCGCCCGCAAATAGCGACCTAGCCAAAACACAAGTGGCACAAGTATCAAAGTGAATGGCAGCATCCGCATGATCCGGTTAGTAGGTGCCACTGGAACAGTTGCTCTCCCTAAGTCGATGTATTCTCGAGCATCCGATACGCTGGCTCGTGACAGCCAATTTGTTTCTATGAAATACGAGAATTGCAGCCCGTTCCCATTGTTAAGTCTTTGCTCGGTAACAAGGGTCTTTCCAGGAGGAAGCGCCGGCATGAACGAGGGGGGAGTTTTACCAATAACCACGTTCGTCGCCACCATGTGAAACTCGTTGCAGAGCTGAAGCACAGCGTCATTGGTTTGCTGCGAGTCGTATCTCTGGATCACCACCGAGGCCTCTCCAGGAACAGACAATCCTCCGACCTCCATGAATGACACAGTGCGATAGATGACATTGGTCAGGCGCATGCCGCTGTGGCTTTCGCCAGGATCAGTTTCTCTGACATAATGGATACTCCTGGGCAAATAGGGCCTGATTCCATTTGTTACCCATACAGCTTCCTCGAGAAAGCCACTTTCCCCCATCGCCCTGGGGTTGCTTGGGCTCGCATAGCCAGCAAATGGAACTGGAAGAAGCGTACCCGATTGGCTGTTAGCAAGCGTGGGGCCTGAGGCATAGGCCAGCCAGAGGGCCCCCGCCTCGGGTGCAAACGCGAAAAACGGCACCGTGCCCCTTCTTGCTGTTGCATCCCCAACGTTACTACCTGTGGGAAGTTTTTGCTGGGTACGGATTTTTATCCTTGTCTCGTAATTCAACAACATAAAGGTGTCCTCACCGTCACATGACACTGTTGTTGAATCGCGCAGGTTTAGATCTACGGATCCCAGTGTCATCAGCCATCGGTCATCGGCGACGAACATTTCGAATCCAACGGTGGATTCCGGGTACCTTAAACCTCCATTTTCTGAAGCCATGAGAGTCTTGGTGCGTATTGTCCCTTGCACACAATATTCGGTTGTTGCCGCGCTTGCTTCATAACCGGCCAACACGAGTGCAGTAATGAGGAAGTTTGCCAGTCTCGTAAGTGGAAATATCCTTTGAGGTCTTATCGGCGGTCGTTGCATATACAGGGGGTTGATCTTTCAGACTGTTACGCCCGGCCCGGCATCGGCTGGTTCGGAAGAACTGCATGGCCGGGGCATCTGTTCAATCTGCTGAATTGTAAGTTCAAGGGGCGGTGCAATGTTATATGTTTGGCATATCAACCATGAAGCTCAAGCAACTTTCTCCATGGCACTTTGGATCGGGGTCTCCTCTGTTCTCTCTATCCCCCTCCTGTTCAGAAAAGAAAAGGGGCGGCGAGACGCCGCCCGTACTCGCAGTCGAGACGACCGCGCTACAAATCTGAAATGGCTTCCCTGCGAGAGATGCTCCCCCTACCCTGTGCCGCAATGTCCACCGAAACATCCCAAATGCATCCTCATTATTACGAGGGTTATCAAGTCGAGCTACCCATTGGTGCCACGATGCTGCGCGGCTGGCTTTCGAGATTGATTCGGCTGATTGCGGGAGTGTTGCCTGTGTTTCTGGGAGGCATTGTGGCCGCTCAGGATTTTGAACTGCATGGCACCATGAAACACACTCTATCGAACGGGACAACCATACCTCCTTCTCAGATTTCCGTATCATGCAGCGGCTCGAATTGGTTCATAAAACGAGTGACACCTGCCACGGCCAACACGAACCTTAACCCAGCAACGCCCGACCTCGGCATACTCCTGGCCATAGATGAACTGGCTTGCGATGGCACGAACATCTACGAACTCATGCACTTTGAATCAGACGCCCCTCTAGGTGTAAACGATAAGAAGAACATCGGATTTGTCACCAATAGCTGGACAGGAAAGATGATGCTGCCAGGATTTCCGGTATACGCCTTTCATGTTATTTCGAAGGTCATCTTCTACGCGTATGCCTCATCCGCGTATCTTGACTCCTCTGTAATAGGAAAGATTCATCGAATCGAAATGGGAGAAGAAGCGGATATCCGAGTAAATGCGGAAGTGGTTCGCCTTCAGGATGCCCTGAGACTGCCGAAGGAGATCCTCTTTCGAGAGCCTGGTGGCCCAACCCGCGCCAGTATTCGTTCCAGCAACTTCACCAATCTGAACAACTTTGAAATTCCTTTGAGCGTGGAGTTCGAACAATACGCGCACGGGCAGGAGGTGGCTACCCATCGTTTTGAGGTAACGAGCATTACGCCTGGATGTGCCAGGAAGTCTTTCGCTCCGCGGCCGCCAAAGGAGAATATTTCGATAAACGATTATCGGCTCTCCTACTCGGCCATGCCGATACCGCCGGTTCAGTTGCACTCTCAAGGCCGGGAGTGGCCCACTCTAGACGATGCGAAGGCCAGTGAAAGCTATGCGGCGCTGAAAATGGTCGATTGGACGAAGGTGCGACGTTTACCAAGCCAGCCTTAAATCGGACGGAGATCGTGTGGCGTATCGTGGGCAATCAGTCATTGACAGTCCGCGTGCATTCCGATTACGCAAACAAGACTTGGGCGAAGGCGCAACCCCATTGGCGTTGATGAGGAAATGGCCGTGTGGGGACCCAAGGTAGCGACTGCGTCGCAACCTGGGGCTTTGGGGCGCAATCCCGTTGGGATTGGGGGATGGTCGGAGGTCGGGCGCTCCGAGTCATTCGATCCTAAAAACTGCAGAGGATCAGAGGACTTCAGCACCCCAAGATAGCAAGCGGCGTCCCTCAGGCGAAACTTGCGCTTCATACCCCAAAAACTTCTGTCTCCTGGTCTCGTCGTCAACCTTGAGTCTTGGCGTCTTCGCGTGATTACCTTCTTCTAGCCTCTTTTCCCCTTTGCGCGTGCCTCCTCCTTCTGATAGCCGCGCCGCCAGGTGCCTCCGCGAACTCCTGCCGCTCCACGTGAACAGCCGGGAAACTGGAGGGCGGCGAGACGCCGCCCGTACTCGCAGTCGAGACGACTGCGCTACACATGGGCCTAATGCATGCGGTCGAAGGTCTTTTGCAGGATCTGCCAGTCTTTCATTCCACTGAACTTCGCCTGACTGGCAGTAACGACCTCGGCTTCACGGGCGTTCTTGGTTGGCTTCTTTACTTGATAGAAGATGCCGAAGGAGCCGGGGAAAGGCTGGTCAGCCAGTTTGTACGCCGCCAATTCATTCGTTACATCGTGATCGGCAGGAACGAGGTTGAATTGCCCGCCTTTCCGTGGATTCGAAGCGTCAAAAGCCCCGTCGTAGAACTCCACGCATTCACTTAAGCATTCGATGAAGCTGAAGCCATCGTGATCCGCGGCGGCTTCCATCATTTGCAACACGTGATTCGGATTCGAATGCGTGGTGCGTGCCACGAAGGTCGCGCCGGCGGCAATCGCCTGCTTCATGGGGTTGATGGGATAATCGACCGCACCCCAGATATCGGTTTTGCTTTTGAACCCTAGCGGAGAAGTCGGGGAGGTCTGCTTCTTAGTCAAACCGTAAACCCAGTTATCCATGACCACATAGGTCAACTTGATGTTCTTCCGGGCGGTGTGGGTAAAATGATTACCACCGATAGAAAAGGCATCCCCATCCCCGCCGAAAACGAACACGTGCAGGTCGGGACGGGAAAGCGAAATACCGCTGGCAAAGGACAGGGCGCGGCCATGGATGAAATGGGCGCCGTGAGCTTGAACAAAGTAAGGAAAACGGCTGGAGCAGCCGATGCCGGAGATCGTGGTGATCTTCTCCTGCCAGAGCTTGCGGCGCTCGATCATCTTGAAGTAAAGCGCGAGCACGGCGAAATCACCGCAACCCGGGCACCAGGTCGGGTGGTCAGACGCGATTTCTTTTTTGCTCAACGGTTTGCGCTCGGACACAACACCGGCGGGGACCAACGGAGCTTCGAGAGGGGTTGCAGAACTGCTCATAAAATCAATAGCTTAAAGTTTGTTCATGCCGGCCGCGACATCCGCCTTTGCGCGCTCCAGGATTTCTTTCACCTTGAAAGTGAGTCCGTCGGTTTTGTTAATGCCACGTATTTTGCGATCACAGAAGCGGGCACGGAGCACTGCTGCCAGTTGCCCGTAGCCATACAGGCCTTCATCGTTCATCTCGACAACAAACACCTTGTTGAAGCCGGAGAAGATGTTCTCCAAGCCAGGTGGCAGGGGGTTCAAATACTTGATGTGCAGGGAGGACACACTATCTCCTGCGGCTCGGGCTCGATCCACAGCTTCCTGCAAAGGACCACGAGTGGACCCCCAGCCCACCAGCAGAATGTTCCCTTCGGGTGGCCCATAGACCTTGGGGGTAGGGAGCGTGGCGCTGAACGCTTGCAGTTTGCGCCGGCGGCGCCCGTTCATCTGCGCATGCATCTTGGGCGATGCACTGGGATGCCCGTATTCGTCGTGCTCCAGTCCGCAAGCGATTGGGTATTTTCCGTCCATGATCCGCGTGCCGGGAACCACCCGCGGGTTTGCACCGTCGGGAGAGGAGAGATCATACGGCTTGTACGTTTCCACTGGAGAAAGGTTCGGAGAAATATCCTGGCAGACCTTCTCCAAATCAGGCTGAGGAAAGGCTTCGATGCGGGTGGCGATGGCTTGATCGCTCAGCAAAATCACTGGGACATTGTATTTCCGGGCAACGTTTACGGCCTCGATCCCCATATAGAAGCACTCCTCGACGTTGCTCGGAGCGAGCACGATGCGCGGTGCATCGCCGTGGCCGCCATAAAAGGCGAGGTTCAAATCCGATTGCTCCACCTGCGTAGGCAAGCCTGTGGACGGACCCCCTCGCTGAACGTTAATAATCACGACGGGCACCTCGGCCATGACTCCCCAACCGATGGCTTCGCTTTTGAGAGAGATTCCCGGACCACTCGAACCAGTGACAGCCACCTTGCCAGCGTAGCCTGCGCCCAAAGCCAGCGAAATGGAGGCAATCTCATCCTCGCATTGGACAAATGTGCCACCATACTTCGGCAACTCGCGCCGGAGTATTTCCATGACATCAGACCAGGGTGTAATCGGGTAAGCGGCGCCGAAGCGCACGCCGGCGGCGATGATTCCGAAAGCAAGGGCCTCGTTACCGTTCATCACGACCTGTTTGGATTCGCGCCGCTGGCTCTCCACAAATCGGAAAGTTTCAACCACATTTCCAAGCGAGTAATTTTGGCCGGTCTGGAACGCGATCAGGGCGGTGCGTAACACGCTGGGATCTTTGCCGGAAAAACGCTCCGTAATAAGTTGCTCAAGTTTGGGAGCGTTCAGCGCAAACATCCGGGCAAGCAAGCCAAGGGCGAAGAGATTCTTCCCTTTGTCCTTGCCCGTGCCCCCGATTGCTTCAATGGTTTGGCTGGAGATGGGGATTCCAACATGATTGAAATCGGTCTTCCATTCAGGGTTGGGCTCCACATGATCGGAATCATAGAGGACGATTCCACCCTTCTTTAACGAGCTGACGTGGCCTTCGTAAGAATGCTGATAGAACGCGAGCAACACATCCGCTTCGTCGCCTGCGCTAAGCACTTCGCCAGAGCCGATTCGGACCTGAAAAATGGACGGGCCGCCGGAGATGGTTGAGGGAATCGTCATGAACGTCATGACTTCCTGTTCACTACGCCCAGCCAAACGGGCCAGGAAGCCGCCGATGGCCTGAATACCATCCTGGGAATTACCGGCTATGCGGATGACTGCTTCGGAAATATGCGAGGCCAAAGGCTGGCCTTCGACAGCTTCGGGGGGTGTTGCTGTATCGCTCATGATGATTAGGTCAAGAGCCCGATCGTGGGGACAGGGGTAGAATCCCTGAGCACACAACGGGCTCGTAAATCAAACTATCACTACTTTTGAAGGTGTCAATTTCTAATGAATGCAGCCAAGCCTTTGAAAGATAGGCGCTTAAATATGCCCCGCACACAGGAGGTTTTGCGAATACTCCAGAAATTAGCACCACTTATTTATCGCAGAGAAAACAGGCGCTCACCCTATAGTCATTTAGGGTTATTGGCCGTAGCCGGAAGAACCTCATACTGAATCGCAGGAAGGGCTCCCACAGGGGTTTTTCCCCGCGCACCCCCGGCTTTCCCCTTCCCTGCACCCGGTGCCGCTTTGGGAACCAGATCTACGATGAGGTTGCCTCGCGTGCCTGGTTTTAATCCCGCGCCAGCCTTCAGAGTTAGCTCGGTTTCGTTCCGTAGCGGTTTGACCCCGGAGAGTTCCATCTGCTCTGCCTGGTTAAGAACCAGCTCAAAACGATCAGAGAATCCCAGGGCTGAACCAGCCACCGTCACTTTAGCTGTTCCCCCGGCCGGGATGCCGATTGTTTCCGGCCCCGCAATCCGCAGTGGGTTCCTCATCCATGACCGTCCGACAACGCAAGCATTGAACTCGGCAGAGGGCACCAGGTGGCGATAGAAAAAGGCCTGCATCATGTCTTCTACAGGAACTGCGACCCTGACTATCCTGGTTTTTCCCACCGAAGCAGAGCCTTGGATCTTGAGTGGGATTCGACCGTTCCCCGCGCCTGGAGGCAAACCGATAGTAAACCGAATGGAATCCTTTCCTTGTGGTATGACAGCGCCCGACAGGCTGAATCCCGAGGGTGCCCCATCAAGAGCCAATTTGATTTCGCCCTGAAAGCCATCCTTTCGAATGGCATTGCACGTCAGCGGATAGCTCAACCCGGGCCGCCCGGTGATGCTGGAAGGCCCGAGTCTGAGCTCGAAGTCAGGCTGCGGTGTGCTCACGCGCAAGCGATAGGCAAAGGCAGTGCCTCCCTGATGTTGGGCATCCGAAAGGTGGATCACATACGTGCCCTGGCGAGGAATGCGCGCCATCAGGAAAGAGTCTGCATGATGGGTCTGTAATCCTGCTCCCGGGTCCTGGTGATCATCGTTAGAGGCGATCAGCGTGCCTTTGGAATCGGTCAACCTTATCGTTGAATCCAGGGGTGACATCAACCTTCTGGCCAGCACCTCCACAACAATATCCTGGCCGGCCTCGGCGGAAAACGCATAGAAATCCCCATCGCCTGGTTCATGAATCCTGCCGTTCACGATTGTTGAAAGACTGATCTGCTGAGCTTGCTCAATCTGGTTGTTGGGTTCTGCCTCCGTGGTTTCCGGCAGCGCATCCACACGCCACGGAAGCACGTTTGAAGAGCGGTTGCCCCGCTTCAGTTGGAATGAGAAAGTGCCTGGTTGATTGTTTGCATTGGTGGCCCAATTACTGGGCAGGTTCCACCCGGTCAATTGCACCGGAACCGGCTGCCCGGCGTGTCCCCCCAGCGGGAAGAAGCTCGTAATGAAAGGCAACTCGCCGATGGCAAGTCGATACACGAAATCCTCGCGGCCCCTGAAAATCGCGTCCTTGAGTTCCAACACGTATTCTCCGTCCGCAGGCACCTCGAAGTGAATGACGGGATCGGGTTGAAAAAGGTAATCGTCTGAATAGGCCACTTCCCGCCCGCGAGAATCTTTAAGCGTGAGGGTTGCCTGAAACCAACCGGGCACAGCGTCCGCCAGGTACGGAATCAACTCGCGGGCCTGAACGACTGCCACTAAATGCTGCCCCTTGACGGCTTTGAAGCGATAGCGATCCGTCTCACTCGGGAAGATCTGACCGTTCACAGTGACCGGCAAGGCGACTTTGTTCTCAGGCCGTGATTTGATCGGCGTTTGTTCATTGGCAATGCGGCTTTTTTGGAATCGCCCGGTAAAATTCTCCTGGGCTGGCGGTGGCTCGATCCATTCGGGGAGGGTGTCGATGCAGAAGGTCATCGGGTTGGATAATCCACGAGCACTTTGCGCATGCAACTCATACTTGCCCGGCACGCTATTGCTGCTGACCGTAAGTTCAACAAACAATGTGTCTGCAAGCGCTGGGCTGGAAGGTTGGCGTTGAAAACTCTCAATTTTCCGCTGGATCTCCGCCAGCGCCTGCGCGTCTGTGGACGTCCAGCTCACGTTGTTGGTTTGATTCCCCTTGACCGCCTGGCGCCCCCGCTTTTGCTTCATCAGTGCACGACGTTTTTCGCTCAATGCCCGCATCTCATCGCGAAGCTTATTAAGCTGTCCCTGCGTGATGGGAGGGTCACGGCGAATAACCTTTGCCGAGGCATCTGTTCCGGAAACAAATACATTGGTAATTCCGTCCAGAAACTGCCCGCCCAAGGTCACTTTCACCGTTGTCCCGGCGCGAACGCCCGCTGGATAGACGTATCCGAGGCGAGGCCCCGCGCCCATTGCGATTTGTGCCGAAGCCGTCAGCGGAACGATCGCAAGGAACACCAGGACCAGCGCTGCGCTATTCACCGGGGTGCCCTTAAACCAGTTCATGAAGCCTTCCTTTCGAGTCCGCATCGGGCGGAGTTACGCGCACGTCGAGACCCTGCGGGTGAGGCAGCTTTGCCCGGGTATCGATTCCGAGTTGGTCATACATAGTGCCGATCAGGTCGCATGGGGAAACTGGCCGTTCCTTTACCTCCTCCCCGCGAGCATCTGACGCGCCTATAACCTGGCCGCCTTTGAATCCGCCTCCTGCCACGAGTGCGGAGAAGACACGTCCGAAGTGGTTGCGCCCGCCATTCCAAGGCGCTTCCCATAGGATTTTTGGAGTTCGTCCGAATTCGCCACAACACCACACGATTGTCGAATCGAGCAGGCCGTGTGCCGCGAGGTCAGCGAGCAGAGCCGCCAGTCCTTTATCGAGCTCCGGAAGTTTGCGCCGCATGATTTGAAAATGTTGCTTGTGGGTATCCCAGCCCTTGTAGTTGATGGTGATGTAAGGAACACCTTTTTCCACAAGTCTTCGCGCCATAAGGCAGGATTGGCCGAACGTGTTCCGACCGTAGCGTTCGCGGACATCCTCCTTTTCGGTTGAGAGATCGAACACCTTGCCGGCATCTCCAAGGATCAGATCGTAAGCCTGCGTTTCGCATTCGGCGGCGGCCTTGAGAAGCGGGTCCTGGCCCATGAGTTTCTCGAATGTGTTTAGATTCTTGAGCAACTCACGCCGATCCTGCTGACGCTGGTCAGTCATGCCAGGTGCTACGACACCTTCCACTGCGAACCGGGTCTGTGCTGGGTCGCCGCCTGTCGCGAAGGGCTTGAATTTGGAGCCGAGGAATCCCGCTTCGGAGAAGCGTCCCTGCAACTCGGTCAGGACGATGTAAGGTGGGATCAGGCCCTGGTAACCCGCGTCATATCCTTTGAAAAGAGAAACCACCGCACCCATGGAAGGATAAACCTGGCGATCCCCAGGTTGCCTGCCGGTTTGCACCAGGTATGCCGCTGTTTCATGTGCGTTTACGCCGTGGGTCATGCTCCGGATCAGGGAATACTTGTCAGCTTGCTTAGCCAGATTTGTCAGCAGCTCGTTAATGCGAATTCCGCTGACATTTGTTTCCAGCGCCTTTTCGAATTGGCCGCAGATATCGGTGCCTGCGCCTGGTTTTGGGTCAAAGGTATCCAGGTGGCACGCGCCACCCCAAAGCCAGATTTGGATCACAGACTTGGCCCGGCCTTTAGCGGAGGGTTTTACCTCACCGAATGAAGGCAGAGCTGCGGAGCCAGCCACTAGCAACCCTGCCGCGCCCAGCAAACCGCGCCGCAACGCTTCGCGGCGGGTCAGCAAATTCGACAGCACGATTGGGCGACCGTCCGTATGCAAATCAACTCGCATAATAAATCCTAGTGTTTGAAGAGGAACTCGGGGCTGTTTATCAGAGCCCAAGCCAGATCTTGAGCGGCTTCGCGTTTCATGCGATCTCCTGATCGTGCGTAGGCCATGGCAGCATCGACTTCGCTTTGAGTTGGAAAACGTGAGAGAACCGTCAGGTAGAGGCCGGAGATCATCTGGCGTGATGATCCGCCCTGGTCAAAGAAAGCCTTCAACCGGCCACCCTGTTCGATCTTTTTCTGAATGTGTGTGGAATTGAGCAGATGTAATCGCTGGGCGGAGGTCAGCCGATTGTTCCGTTCAGAATCCATGCCTGTGTCGCGAGCGGGCTTGCCGAACAGCTCCAGGAAACTGCTGCTGATGCTGCCATCGGGCAGGCACACCGCCCTGTAACCATCGGGGATGTATGTGAAAGGTTCTGGAATTGCGCTGGTGTATTTCTCCGAACTGCCGGTGATCTTGTTCAGCACGTCGATGAGCACCTCCGCATCCAGGCGTTTCAGTGGGTAATGTGAAAACAGGGCGGTAGCCTGTGTGGAATCTTTCTCAGGCATCGCCGATTGCTGGTACGTGCGAGAGTTGAGGATCACCGAGAGCAGTTGACGTATGTCGAACCGGCACTTCACAAGTTCGCGCTCCAGGAACGCGAGCAACTCAGGATTCGCAGGCGGATTATCGGGTCGGA
Source organism: uncultured Verrucomicrobiota bacterium (assembly GCA_942493075.1). Taxonomy (GTDB): domain Bacteria; phylum Verrucomicrobiota; class Verrucomicrobiia; order Limisphaerales; family UBA8199; genus JBBQYD01. Next base: position 4,905,459 of record OW818681.1, read on the forward strand.
AATCATCAACCTCGTGAACGATGCCTCGACCGAACACCCACGCCCAGGTGCGGTTTGCCAGCGCACGGGCGAACCAGGGGTTTTGGGGCGAGACCAGCCAATCAGCAAATCGTTGGCGCGGATCGGCATCGGCACTGAACTGCGCCAGCGTTCCATCGGGGAGCTTTGCTGATGCACGAGTCCACGCGTTGGTCCTGAACGGGTCATGGAAGATGATCTCCTCTTTCCACTCAGAGGTTTCCTTGAAGCCAACACGTGCAAAAAACGCAGCCATATCGCGCTGGCGTTCTTCCGGCCAACGATCGTACCGGCATCCCATAAAAGTGAGCGCCACGGTTTGAGCAATGCCGGGTGCTTCACGATTCTGCATTGCCCGGTAAAAGTTGACGGGTGGGACACGGAAATTGCTGCCGCTGCCAGTCAACAGTTCACGGACGAGCCGGTCTGCGGGCATGTTCGTGCGCACGCATTCACGAATCCAGCGGTGGTAAGCTTGGGCGGCATTGGGCCAGAGGTTGATGGGGAACTCAGCCTTAACTCGCAGAGTGTCACTCCACCTAAGGGTCCAGTAATCAACAAAAGCATCGCTGTCCAGGAGTGTGGTGATCAGTTCGCTACGTTTCCCGGGACGCTCACTGAGCAGAAAGCGATTTGCGTCATCAACCGAAGGAATGCTCCCCGTGAGATCAAGATAAACGCGTCGCAGAAAGACGGCATCGGAACAAGGTGCCGCTGGCTTCAGCCCATGCTTTGCGAGCTGGCTCTGAACATGTTCGTCCAGCGGCGACATGGGGACTCTGTATTCGGTTCCGACGAACGGGTTGTCCGCCACAGGTGCGGCAGCGTTGAGCTGCCAAATCCCGCCCAACAAAACAAAAATCCAGATTAACTTCATGCGTCCTGCCCGTGAGCGGCTTCAAAGCCGGGGGCATGAATACAGACGCACGAGGGTTGCCAATCGTTACACAGTTTCGGTGGGAGGAGGGACGGGCTCGGAGTGGGCCTGGGGCCATTCCGCGCTCAAAGGCAGTGTGAAATGAAAAGTGGCGCCCTGCCCCACTGCGCTCTCCGCCCACACGCGTCCACCATGCCGGCGCACCACCCGGTCCACAATCGCCAAGCCCACGCCCGTTCCTTCAAAGTCCTCCGCACGGTGCAGACGCTGAAAGACGCCGAAAAGCTTTGCAACATAGTTCATATTGAAGCCAACACCGTTGTCTTTGACGGAGACGCGCACTGCATTATCTACGATTTCTGAACCGACTTCTATCACGGCTGGATTGCGTGGGCGGGTATATTTCACCGCATTAGAGAGCAGGTTGGAGATCACCTGCCGCAACAGACCGGCATCGGCTCTGACCTTCGGCAAGGGACTCAGGTGCCAGTCAATTTCGCGCCCCTTAATCTCGGAAGTCAGCTCCCGGACAACCTCCCCGACTAGTTTATCGAGATGAACCTCTTCATAATTGAGTTCCTGGCGGCCAACCCGCGCCAGATTCAGCAGGTCATCGACCAGCCGGCTCATGCTTCGGCTGCCGCGTTGAATGTTGGCCAGGTACTGGCGGCCCTCATCGGGTAACTCGGCTCCGAAATCCTCCTCCAAAATACTGCTGAAGGCATCAATATGCCGCAGTGGCGCGCGCAGATCATGAGCAACGGAGTAGGTGAAGGATTCCATTTCGCGATTGGCTGCAATCAATTCCGCGGTGCGTTCTTTGACGCGCTGCTCCAATTCGGCGCTGAACCGCTGCAGTTGCTCTTCTGATTGCTTGCGTTCAGTAATATCCCGCAGGATCACTGTGAAAGCCTTCTTCCCATTCACCGTGCATTGAGAAATGGACGCCTCAATCGGGAATTCCTCGCCGTTAGCGCGCAAGGCGGAAAGTGGCAGAAGTTTCCCCATGGCCCGGGAGGTTGTGCCGGTGCGGCCAAACTCCTCCACATGGTGATGGTGTGAATGGCGAAAACGAGTTGGAATAAACTGGTCAAGATGCTTGCCAATCGCCTGTGCCTCCGGGCACTGGAACATTCTTTCGGCAGCGGCATTGAATATGGTTACCCGCTGTTGCTCGTCCACGCTGATGATGGCATCCATCGCAGAACTGATGATGCTGGAGAACAATGCTCGGCTTTCCTTCAAGTCCCTTTCGGCCTGGCGACGCGCCGTCATGTCCACCGCCACATACGAAGAACCGACGATCCGCCCGTCGTCCTGGCGGATCGGGGAGACGGTAAGAGAGACGTCCACTGGGCTGCCGTCTTTGCGGCGAAGGCGAGTTGCTGCATGATAGACCTGACCTTGCCGGACCTGCTCAAGCACACGCTGGTCTTCGTTCACGCGTTCCGGTGGGACAAGCAAATCCCCAATGCTCTTGCCAACCGCTTCCGATTCCTCGTAGCCGAACATGCCGACCGCCCCCGCGTTCCAGCTCACGATTTTTCCATCCAGAGTTTTTCCGATGATAGCAGCATCGGCGGAGGCAACGATTGCGGCCATGAACGAGCGAGCTTCTGCGGAGGCGTGAAGCCTGGCCATCATTTGCTCGAAGGCTTCTGTCAGCAAAAGGGCCTCATCGCGATCGGGCACGAGGGGACTTGGGTTGCCGGACATGATCTGGACCCTCTTTGCGAGGGCCAGAATGGGCCCGGTGATGCGGGCCTGCAGCAGATTGCCTATCGCAGCCGCGGCGAGAATGGCCAAGCCAAAGGTGGCCAGAGAAATCAGAACGTAACGTCGCATTCGATTTTCGATGGGACTTGGATCAGATTCCAGGTAGAGGAGCAGCTTGGGGGAGGCCTCTGGTGCTATCCATTCGTACCAGGCCATTTCGCCACCAGAAACCAAGGCACCCGGGCCGGTCCGCAGTGCTGCCGATGGAAACCGAACTTTTGTTGAGGCCGGATAAGTGGCGACTATCTCCCCATTCGATCGGAAAAGGGCAGCACGTCGAACGCGGGGATTGGTCTTTAAGTCCTGCAGCACGCGCTGGACAGCCGAAGGATCGCCGGTTTCAAACGCGGGCCGATTTTGTTCAATCAAGAGTGAAGCGGTGCTCCTTAGGTTTTCAAGCACCAGGTAACGATAGGTGAAATAGTCATGGGTGATGAAAGAGAGCACCGTGAGGAGCACCACGGTAACAGTTGTCAGCAGGACCACGCGCGTGATCTTGCTGCGTATTGGCAGATCCTGGAACGCCATTGTTTTTTGACTGCCTCGAGTTGTTCGTGCGACCCCTCTGATCTCCGATGTGGATCAGTCCGGGCTAAAGTAACCTATCACGCGCAAATTGCACACAGTCAACCGTCAAGGAACGTCACGAAACAACCCGGGCCCTATACTAAATAGCCGGAAATCTCCAGATCTGGGATGTGCTGTCCAACCAGCCGCTGCGATTTGCCGCGGTTCCAGCCAGTTTATCGCGTAATGCCCTTGCCCAGCAGCGGCGTCAATGTCGCGCTCTCCGGCACACCGTAATTGAATATCACGAAGCCCTTTGTCCGATACTTGCGGGTAATTAAAATCTGGTCAATGACATCGTCGGCGCCAAAGGACGATGGCCAGACGCTCACCCCAATTCCAGGATAACAGGGCACCTTCCCTGCCCATTCCCGCTGCTGCCGCACCATGTTCTCGAACACACGATTGTTATCCGTGTAATCCATGGGGCACACGAAATCGAGATACCCCTGGTCGCACCAGTACTTCCAGTCTTGTCCGACGGATTCGCGATCATTGGGCCAGTTACGGAACACGGCAGCGGAAAGCTTTATGCCTTTGCGCACCTGGCGGGCCTGCCTGCTGGTTTCGCGCACCACAGCGGTGATGTTGCTGCGGCGCCACTCAAGCCATTGGTCCCGCAGGGGCCCTCCGCTTAAAACGTCCTTGGGCCAGTCCTTCAAACTCGGGTGGAGTTTTGTGAAACGTTCCCGGCAACCATCGCAGAAGCAATGGCTGCTATCCGGATAGCGGATGTAATCGAAGTGAATGCCGTTCACGCGGTAGTTGCGCACCACCTCGACCATCGAATCGACTTCCAGCTTCTGATTCTCCGGGTGGGAAGGGCACAGCCAGGGCTCCTCTTTTCCCTGGAAGCTACGCTGAAGCCTGTTGGCTGCCCGCATTCTTTCCAGAAACTCCTTCGGTGCGGCGCTGCCGAGGTTCCAATTCACCTTCCAGACATGCACCTCAACACCGTGTTTGCGCGCTGCCTTGAGGCATGCCTCGATTTGATCGCCTTGAGCAGAGACAGCAGAGGCGGTCGGAAGGACCTTGCTCGGATAGAATGCCACTCCTCCCCAGAGCATATTTGGCAGGATGGCGGTGAATCCATTGTCCGCCAGGCGTTCGATGGCTTCATCCCACTCGATCCCCCGCACTCCGAAAGCGCTATGGCACCAGAACGCACGAAACTCCCCGCGCTCACCTTTCTGTGCGGAGCCATAGGCTTCCTCGAGGCTCCTGTGCGCGGCCCGTGCCTGATCGATGGCCTGACCGTGTTCTCCCGCGGCTGCTAGCGACAGGGCGTGGGCATGCAACTGCTTGGCGGCCTGAACCGCCTTCACCACGTTTGCCGAACGTGAGAGAGATGAAATTCCACTCACCGCCTCGTCAAAAGTGCCGTAGCTGCTCAGCTCACCCGCGCGGGTGATCGCAGCCTGGGCGGCCTGCGGCCACAGCTCAGGGATCAGGTAGCCGGTCAAAGCCAGCATCAAACGGTCTTTGCGAACCGGATCTCCAGGCAGGAGGATATGGGTCATAACCACACCATTGCTCGATGCGATTAACGCGGGCTGTCCGGATGAATGCCCCTTGGCGTCCACCCATTCAGCAAGCACCTTTGCCCGCCCGGCAATAGCTTTGTAACTGTTAACATTCCAGGATTGTTGTTCGACCTCCTCTGGAGCGCCGGCTAGAGCGCCCGGGAAAAAGCGCATTTTTGCGAACGCGTCAGGCCCCGCCGCTTTGACATGCTCACCGGCTGTTATCCCGAGAGCCTGATGCAACAACGGCGGCACATGGTAGAAGGCCATGATCTTTCCGCCTGATTCCACGTATTTTTGCAGCTCCTGTGCCACGGCCTCGGGCACAGAAGGGTTGTAGGGAAGGACAACCATCTTCGCCATTTTCAACCTTTCGGCCGAGGCATCGAGATCGCTGAGAACGGCACAACCGATACCCAAGCCAGCGAGTTTGGATCCCATCCGTTCCGCTGCTTGCTCAAACGAACTGCGATCTCCGGCGGTTACCGAGTCAGCGCGCAGGATCGCGACGGATGCATCCACGCCCAACTCGCCGAAGCGCCTGATTCCGCCCAGAAAAAACTCAGTATCATTAGTGTTGCCGCGCCAGGCCGAGACTCGAATAGCCTCAATCTTTCCCCAACCAGCCGGGGTTCCTTCGGACTGGGTGACTGTTTTATCCAGCACGATGTCATTCCACTGGCCGACTTTTGCTGGATAAAAGGTGGCGCTGTACCAACCGGCGCCGCTTTTGAAATACAGGCTGAAATGGGAAACCGGGGCGGCGTCAGCGCACCAGATTTGAAGACGAACGCCGCTTGCGGTGCTCAGATCGAGTTGCACGGTTCGATCCCAGGAGGCCCTTTCGATATCGTTACCAACGAACTTGCAAGGCATTCGGATGGCGGGCTTCCCCTGGAGATTGGTGATGGCAACCGGGATAGTGCCGGAACTGGAGGGACGCCACGCGGATTGAGCCGCCTGGGGATTGGGATATTGGCAGTTTTCAATAACGAGCGAAGCTGGATCAGCGGCTCGAACGATGAGGCTGAGGAAGACAGAGATGATGAGAACAAGCGAGCGCAACATAGCGGAGAAAAGGTGGAGATAATCGGGGCGAAAAGCAACTTAGCTTTACGCAACTGAGACCCTGCAAAACACTACTAACATAAAGCCACGAATGTAGCCCCGAAGTGGGCGTCCGCAGGTAGCCCGGCACGGGAGTGCTGGGAATAACGGTCGAAATGAGTCGTAGAAGCCCCGCAGGGCCCGCAGGGGCGGCCGACTATGCACCATTCCCAGACAGAACTCAGCATTCCCTCACCCACTTTCAACCGCACCCGGCATCCTGCCGAACAGGAATCCGTACTGTTGGTAACCGCGCGTTCCATTTTGTCATTCCTGGTGGTTCTGGTTTGCGCCGGAAAGGCGCAAACCAGAACCACCAGGAACCTTTCTATTGTAAGGCTGGAGGTTACCAACAGTACGGAAGTGCAAAGGAAATCGCAGTTATCCGACCGTTTGCTCATGACGGTGGCATCAGAAAACTTTCCCTCCTGGTCTTTCACCTTTGGTCTTCACCTCTTTGCGTGCGCGGACCCCTTTCGGATCACGCGTCAGAGCCCCCTCCGCTATCGTCTTTCCAAACTACATTCACGTTTCACTCCCCTTCGCTTCCAACCTCCCACTCCGGTTACGCATTACGGATTAGTGCCCCTCGGCTGTCCCACTCCCGAGGCGCACTCAGGTTTCACGACTTACGTTTCCCAGAGTCTTCCCACGCAGCACGGATGAGCCCGTCACCCCACTTGATCCTCCCCATTTCATGACCTATCGTAGAACCGGAAAGGAGTTCAATATGCTAAGAAAAGCCAGCGACCTCAGGGGCCACCATCTCGGTGCGCGAGACGGAGAAATCGGCCGGGTGAAAGATTTCTATTTCGACGACCAGGATTGGAAGGTCCGATACCTGGTGGCTGATACGAACAAATGGCTGCCGGGACGTAGAGTATTGCTCTCACCACATGGGATAAAACAGGTGCGCCAATCAGATCACGTTCTTGATTTTGACCTGACCCGGGAGCAAATCACGCAGAGCCCATCCATTGATGAGCATAGGCCTGTTGACCGCCAGTTCGAAGTGGCCTATCACGAATACTACCAGTGGCCTTTCTATTGGCAGGGCACTGGCATGTGGGGCCCTCTGACTACCCCCATTGACGATCCCGCGCAGGTGTTTCCTCTGACTGAAAAGGGCGCCGCCAATGAGGATTCTCACCTCCACAGCGCGAGTGAGGTCTATGGGTATGGAATTCACGCGCAAGATGGAGAACTCGGGCATGTGGAAGACTTCATTTTCGAGGAGGACTCATGGCGCATCCGTTACCTGGTGGTAGATACCCGTGATTGGTGGCCCGGAAAGAAGGTCCTGGTTGCTCCGCAATGGATTCAGAGCATCAGTTTCCCCAATTCCGAAGTTCGTGTCGATCTGCCGAGAAGTGTCATCAAGAGCGCCCCGGAATTCGACATGTCGGGGCCAGTGACTCGTGAGTATGAGTTGAGTCTCTTCAGACATTACTCCAAGGCGCCTTACTGGGATGAGAAGATCGCGGCGTGAGAAGCAAGGCTAAAGGCTAAAAGCCGGCCTGCTGGCCGGTGGCCACAGTTCTCCTCAGAGTGCTTCGTTCGGCTGATGCTTGAGATGGACCGGCGGCATCGGGCGATGCCGCCCTGCCCGGTGTAGGGTCCTCCTGGCAGGGAATACACTGCCTTATGATTCAGCCCCCTTGAAACAGGGGGGATAACCTCCAATTGCTTTTGGAAGGTCTTTGGGGCTATAGTCATTCACGACTAGGAGTCAAGGGCACAAACCACCCTGTTTTCAAATTCCAGATTGGAACGTTTTATGACACAAACCAATGCAGCGGCACCGCGGAAGCATAAATTGCTCAAGGTCCTGGGCTGGGGGCTCGGGATCATTCTTCTACTATTGATCGTTCTTTATTTCGTGGCGACCAGCGCCGGCTTTTTCAAAGGAGTAATCCTGCCGCGAGCAGGCGCAAGCTTGAACTCCAAAATCACAGTGAGCGATGTCTCGATAAGCCCTTTCAAACAGGTGGTCCTGAAGGACTTTCAACTGCAGCCAAATGGCGAGGAAACGCTCGTCGCTGCGGGAGAAGTCCGGGCTCGGTATAGCCTCATGGATATCTTAGGCGGCAATTTGAACATTGAGGAAGTGACGATCAGCCAGCCGGTCATAACCCTGGTCACCAAGCCAGACGGCTCAAGCAACCTTGATCCATTGATGAAAGCGTTGGATGAGGGCCAGGGAGCCTCCGATGAAAGTGCTTCGAGCGAAGAGCCTGTTAAACTGAATCTGAAGAAGCTGGCGGTGACCGATGGCAAGGTGCGGATGATCACCCAATACGGCGGTGGCAAACAGGACGTGATGGAACTCTCCAAAGCCAACATAACCCTGGAAAACCTGCGGAATGGAGCAACCGGCAAACTCAATATGACGAGCGAGCTCCTCATGGAGAACAATCCTCCAGCTCCGGAAACCAACGGGGTTTTGCGCGGCACTTTGAACGGACAATTTGACCTCGCATTAGACGCAGCGCTCGCCCCTGCCAGTATCCAGGGGACCTCGCGATTTGAAGTCACCCAGGCTCAGGGCGGCATGGCTGCCCTTGCAGGTTTTAATTCGGTTTTTCAGACGGCCATCTCCCCAACGGAGATCAAAGAGGCAGTGGTGCGGTTCCAAAAAGGCAGCGTCAATCTGGGTGAACTGCGCGCTTCAGGACCATTTAACTTGAGCAAGCTTGAGGGCCAAATCAACGTGTCCTTGCAAGGGGTCAACAAGCAGATGCTCAATCTAGCTGTCGCTGACACCGGCATGGATTTTGGTCCGACCACGGTTGTTTCCACGAATGTTTTGGATATCTCCAAGGGTGGTTCTGTCGTGAAAGCGGCCGGCTACTTTGATGTGGTGAACCTTCAGATTACCCAGACAAACCAGACCACGCCCTCAATGGATCTTCGCACCCGGTACGATTTGATGGTGGATACATCCAACACTGTGGCGCTGCTGCGCGAGCTTTCCATCACCGGCACTCAGGGCGGACAGGAAATTGTGAAGGGCGGATTATCCAGCCCGATGCAAATAACCTGGGGCAGCACCAGCAACACGGTTGCCGATTCGGTCTTTCAACTGGCGGTCAATGGCTTTGACCTGGCCAAGTGGCAGGCGTTTACAGGCGGAGCAGCTCCCGAAGGTCTGGTTCAGGCCAATTTGAAGGTTACTTCGCAAAGTGCCGGGAAATTCCTGTTATTCAACGCCGACGCACAAATCAGCCGCCTCACACTCGTAGTCGCCAGCAACCATGTCCCTCAGCTAGCTATATCCTTCTCCACATCAGGCAAGGCGACGGATCTTGCCCAATACGATATTGCCGAATTGAAGTTCGGGATGTCTCAGGGTGGACAAGACGCACTCTCGGCCTCCGGCAAGGGCTCCTGCAATACCACAAACGCCACGGCGAACTTCGACATGGAAGGCAGCGCGGCGTTGCCCACTGTCTTGAAGCTCGCTGGAATGCCCGACCTTTCCGCCACGAGCGGCACGGCCACGTTTCAGGCAAAACTCACCCAGAAGAACGAGCAGCAGCAGATTACAGGCAAGGCCGCGGTCAACGATTTCACCGGCCGCTCCGGCAGCAATGTGTTTCAAGCCTTTGGGCTCCAGGCCGACATGGATGTTTTGATGGATACGAACAAGGTGGACATTCGCAAGCTGGCAGGGAACCTTTCCGCGGCTAAACAGCCGGGTGGCAGCTTCCAGGTCACAGGCATCTATACGCTAGCCAATAACGCGGCGAACCTGAAGATCGCATTGCAGGGGTTCAACCAGCACGGCTTGCGTCCGTTCCTGGAACCGATGCTCAGCGGCAAGCAACTCGTCTCTGTGGCGGTTAATGCGAATTCGGATGTGCAGTTCAACCCTGCTGCGGATTCCAATATTAAAGGTACTTTGCAGTTAACGAACCTGGTTGTTAAGGATGTGAAGACCGCGCAGGCCTCCACTCCGCTGGCGGCATTGATGCAAATGGATGTGGGGATGAAGAACGATGTGACTGACATCCGCCAACTCTCGGCTGCGCTGACGCCTACCGAACGCGCAACCAACGTGGTGCAAGTTCAAGGCAAGATTGATATGTCCGACACGAACTTCATGCAGGGCAATCTTTCGATCTCCGCCGAGAGCCTGGATCTGACGGGGTATTACGATCTGTTTATGGGTGAAGCATCCGAGACCGCAACGACAACGGGATCTGCTCAGCCGAGTACTGCCCCCGCCTCAACTGAACCGGAAAAGGAAGGCGAGCCCATCCAACTGCCCGTGCGCAATTTCACGGCTGATCTGAAAGTGGGTCGCCTGTACCTGCGCGAAATCGAGGCCACCAATATCCAGGCAGGGTTGAAGCTGGACGGAGGAAAGGTCACCGCCTCTCCTTTGAGCATGACCCTCAATGGCTCGCCGATGAAAGCCAATATTAACTTGGACCTGAGCGTGCCAGGATACAAATACGCGGTTGACTTCAGCGCCGTCCAGGTGCCCTTTGCACCCTTGGTGAACACGTTTGTTCCCGAGCGCAAAGGAGAGGTGCAAGGCACAATCACAGCGGTCGGTGACATCAGCGGCATCGGGACCACCGGGGCGAGCCTGCAAAAGCATCTGGCAGGCAACTTCGACATCGGCACCACGAACCTCAATCTGGCATTGCGCAACATTCGCAGTCCCCTGCTGCGCGCAACGATCAATGTCGTATCGATTCTTCCTGACATCATCAAGGGTGGTGGGAGCGGCAGTGCGCTGAGTTCCCTGGCCGGCGCCGTGCTTGGAAGCCAGTCGGGTGCGACGGCTCAAACCGGGGAATGGTCAGATGAACTCTCCAAGTCACCCGTGCAGATCATCCAGGGCCGCGGCAAGATCGCGTCAGGGAAAGTGGAGCTGGAGAACGCATTGATCCAGAGCCCCGCGTTTCAAGTAATTACCCACGGCACCGTGGGGCTTGCTCCCGTGCTCACTAACTCGACGATCGACTTTCCCCTGACGGTTGGCCTGACCCGTGATCTTGCGCAGAAGATCAACATGGTTCCCGCCAACACGCCCACGAATGCGATGTTTGTGACGATGCCGGAGTTTGTGTCCTTCAAAGGAACCCTGGGCGAGCCCAAGAAGCAGATTAATGCGAAGGCACTCGCCGGAACGGCGTTGCAACAGCTCAGTGGCTCAGTAGGGGATAAGAAAACTGGAAACCTGCTGCAGAACCTTGGCAGCGCGCTGACGGGCCAAAAATCCGCCGATACCAATGCCCCGGCTTCAACCAACCAGCCTTCCGTTGGCGGGCTTCTGCAAGGATTGCTGGGTGGGCAGAAGACAGGAGACACCAACAGTGCCACCACGAGTACGAACCGTCCGCGTGGTGGTCTATTGAACCAACTCCTCGGGCCTGGAACAAAATAGCGGAGCTGCTTGCTTAATCTCGCAGGTAAGCGCCGTTATCTCTAAGTTCCTGTCTCAGTTTTTGAACGTCAACCTGCGCGGGTCCAATGCCCGCGCACACTGCCATACGGGCCGCCCGCCCTGCCGCTTCACCCATCGCCATGCAGGTGGCCATCACACGAATAGCGCCCATCGCTTCGTGTGTTGTGGAAATGCTTCGGCCTGCGACTATCAGATTGTCCACACCCTTTGGGAGGAGGGAACGGTAGGGGATATCGTAACAATCCCCACACCACTGCAACGTGCAGTCCTCGTCGTCCGGCCGATGAATATCGATCGGATAGCTGGCAACGGCTATGGCGTCAGCAAACCGGGCACAGCTCAGGACGTCCTCTCCAGTCATGACATAGTGCCCCACAATCCGCCGCGTTTCTCGTATTCCCAGGAAAGGGGCGGTCTTGCTGAAATGAGAATTCTCAAAGCCGGGGACATACCCTTTGAGGTAGGTTGCAATCACATCGATTTGACTCCGCGATTCTATTTCACCCCTTGTTAGGCTGCGCACATCGGTGCCATCAACCCCTTTGACACGGGTCATGTTGATCCATGCCTCTCCCTGCCGGAGGCCTGTAATGATGATTGTGCGCTCGTTCGGAATATCGAGTCCCCTTTCCTGCCTGGCCTTCTGCATTAACTCGCGCAGGCCGACAACAATGAATTGGTGATTCTGACCGAAATAATCGGCGGGAATAAAGTCGGTCAGATAAGTCCGCGGTTCGTTTGCGATACTGAATCGGAGTTTATCCGTATCCACGCCGGTCAAACAGAACATGAGAGTTGGCGGCTGCATGCCACCGTCTGCATTGCCCTTCTCGCAGGGCACCCCGGCTCGGAACGCCACGTCAGCATCACCGGTGCAATCAATGACCACCCGGCCCAGAATCGCTTCTCGTCCGCTCTTGCTCTCAATGATGATGCCGCGGATTCGAGGGCCATCCATCACCACACCGGCACACAAGGTGTGCAGCAGGATGTCCACACCTGCCTCTTTCAGCATTTCCAAAACCACCGTCTTTACCGCCTCGGGCTCTATAAGCGTGATTCCCATATGAAGCGGGCATGGGCGGTGCTCGCTTGCAGCCTTGCGTGCGCGCATCCGATCAATGAATTTCTGTGGCAGGCCTTTGATGATTTGATTCTTCTTCTGTCCCAGAAAACCCAGGATAGGCAAACCAATGGTCAGGTTGCCGCCCACGTAACTGCGGCTTTCCACCACGGCGACTTTCAAACCTTCTTGGGCAGCAGCAATGGCGGCAATGAAGCCGGCAGGGCCTCCTCCAACCACGAGCACATCATACTCGGCTCGGACAGGCACGGCACGTTCAGGTTCACGGATAAAATCGATTGCTTCAGCAGACATATAGCTTGTGAGTTTTACTGTTTTTCGAGCGAGTTGAAATCGTTAAGTCCCTTGGGAGACAGGCTTGCCGACGGTCTTGGGTGGTTGCTCCTTCCGCACCATCGTCCAGAGAACCAGCGCCGCCAGGGGGTGAAGAACGGCCATCACCGCGAACATGCGAGTGGCACCCAGGGTGCCGATGACCTGGCCGACAAAATAATTAAACAGCATGGCGCCAGTTGCTCCAAAACCGGCCGCAATGCCGAGCACGCTGCCGGCATTGCGAGTGGGAAAGGTCTCCGCGATGACGACGCTGAGACTGAAAAGCCAACTCAAGCACACTGCTCCTACGACGCTAAAAATAGCGAGGGTTATCGCCGGGTGCCTAAGATGAGGAGTCAGCACACAGATCGGCGCGAGGGCAGCCATTGTGGTGAGCATTATTTTGCGTGAGCGCAGGGGTGCGATGCCGCGTTTGACCAACCGGTCGGACCACGCGGCGCTCCCCACCCCTCCCAGGTCAGCGGCCAGAAACGGAATCCAGCCAACCATCCCAATCTGCGCCAGAGTCAGTCCGGATTGCTCCTGAAGATAACCCGGGAGCCAAAACAGGCAGAAGTACCAGACTGGGTCGCTAATAAAACGACACAGCAAAATGCCCCATAGGGTCCGGGTCCGCCACAATTGAGGCCAACTGAAGCAGTCGTCTTCGATCGTCGGCAGGCCGGCAGGCCTGTCCGCAAGATTCGAGGGTGGGTCGCGGTAGATCAGCCACCAGAGAATGGCCAGGCCAAGTCCGATTGCGCCCGGCACAAGAAAAGCCGTATGCCAATTGAACGTGAGCGCCAGCCACGCCACTGTGGGTGGAGCGATAATCGCTCCGATCGAACTCCCTGCCACGCACATGCTGTTCGCGGTTGCCCGAAGTGTTCCGGGAAACCAAATGGTCACCACGCGCAGTTGGGCGGGGAAAGCCATTGGTTCAGCCAGACCGAGCATCCCCCTGAAGAAAGCAAACTGCCCGAAGCTGCGTGTCACACCGGCCCCCACACAAGCACAAGACCACGCCACGATGCCGGCAAGCATCATCCGGCGCGCTCCAAACCGATCCACCAACCAGCCCGCGACGGGATACATTGCCGCATAGCACACTGTAAAAATGTTCGCCAGGTTTGCATAACCGCTGTCGTCGAGATGAAAGTCCTGCTTAAGGACTGGCTTGAGAATGGAAACAATTTGGCGATCGAAATAGTTGAGAACGATGGCGAAAAAAATCAGCCCTAAAATAATCCATCTTCGGGGGTGCTGAACGCGAGCAAGCATAGCTCATTTCAATAGGCCTGAAAATGGAGAAAGGCTTGGACAACCAGGTGAGGAAGGGCGATCTGACATGTGGCCAGATTCAACAGACCGGACACAAAGGTCAAGTGACTAGAAATTCAGTGACTAAACATTCAGCCGCGAGCGAGCTATCCGCAGGTGAAAAGCTGATTTCGCCTATCGCGAGAGCGATTGACTTCTACCTCATAAACGTATAATGATACGGCACCCCCCAGGATAGGATGGGTTGTACCCAGGCCGAAGTGAGCGTAACTTATGCGGAGTAAAAGAACTGTTGAGAACCCGAGCCTCCTCGATCAACGAAGAGGATTCACACTTATAGAGCTGCTGGTGGTGATCGCAATCATTGCGATCCTGGCTTCGATGCTGTTGCCTGCTCTAACGAAGGCGAAGGAGCGCGCCAAACGCATCGGGTGCATGAATAACCTGAAGCAGCTCGTTATCGGCCATCTCATGTACGGTCAGGACAATAACGGCCGCCTCTCTGGCACGGCAGGCTACTACAGCGATAACCTGAATTGGCTACAACGAGATTATGTTAAGAGCCTGAATTCCTACATATGTCCGAGCACCGAGAATTTTATTTCGAGCAACATGGTTCTCAGCACCTACCCGGCTATGAATGTACCGGAGTACCGGGATTTGCGGGAGTTTGCTTCGAGCCGCATGCGTTTCCCGGGCCATAGTTATGAGAATTTTTCCTGGTGGCGGAGCCCTAACGAGTTTAGCGATGGGCGCAGCGGCACACAGAAAACCGAGGCGCGGATGAACAGCTACCGCATCAAGAATCCTTACAAGGGAATGATTCCTCTTGGCACTGTTCCCGGTCCCTCACGCATTTGGTTCCAAGTGGATGCGGACGACATCCGCGCCACTCAGACTGGGGCGATTAACGATTATCCCGACGCAGGAGATAATCATGGTGCTGATGGCCATAACGCCAATTTCGGCGATGGCCACGCTGAATTTGTGACCCCAAAAGGCAACAAATACAAAATTGCAAGACACCTGTCACAGGATGAACAAGGATATGCAAACTGACCATTGTCCAACTTCGATAAAGTTCCCCAGGCACCTGAGCGCTCTGTTGTTCGTGTTTTGTGCTCTCATGCTTGCCGGCTGCAAGGACAAGGTGGAAGACGCGCTGGACACAGACGCTAACGGTTACGTTTGCATGAAATGCGCCGCACGTTTCTATATGGAGCGCGATGTGTTCCCGAACACCTGTCCGCAATGCAAGCAAGGAGATATCGAACAGGTCATGGGTGCCATCTGTGCCGACGATAAACATATGACGCTTGGACCACGCAGCCGACGGGGTGCCGTTTCCTGTGAGAAATGCCGCAAACCAACAACCGGCCTCGCCATCCCGCGTGAGGCTGATCTGATCAAATGGGGAGCCCAGAAGAAGACAGCGGCTGAAGTGGGCGCTTGACCTTTTGGCGGCTGACTTCTACAGCTTATCCTGTATGAAGGCAGCCTATATTCAACAAACCGGGGCCCCGGACGTCATCCAATACGGGGAACTCCCGGCTCCGAAAGTCAGCCGCAAGCAATGTCTGATCAAGGTCTCCGCGGTCGATGTTAACCCGATCGATGTCTATGTTCGATCCGGCCTCATTCCCACCAAAACCTTCCCCTTAATCCTGGGACGCGATCTCGCCGGGACGGTGGTTGAAGTCGGGTCTGGGGTGAAAGGCTTCAAAGTCGGGGATCGTGTTTGGGCTTCTAATCAAGGAACGGATGGAAGGCAAGGAACATTCGCCGAATTTGCGGCCGTCGAAGAGAAATGGCTGAACCGCACGCCCGAAGGAGTTGCTGACGAAGACGCGGCGGCGCTGTCATTGGTGGGCATCACGGCCTATCTCGGCTTGGTTCGCGATACGCATGTGCGACCGGGAGAGGTCCTGTTCGTCAACGGCGGCTCCGGCGGCGTGGGATCGTGCGTCATCCAGCTTGGGAAAATTCTCGGAGCGAAGGTCATCGCGACTGGGGGCAATGACACCAAGATGGAGGTCTGCCGCCAATTAGGTGCTGATCTGGCGATCAACTATCACACGCAGGACGTGGATGCGGCCATCCGCGCGTTTGCCCCAGAGGGAGTCAACATCTGGTGGGAAACGCAACGCGAGCCGGATTTCGACCGCGTGGTTTCCCTGTTGTCCATGCGCGGGCGGATGATCCTGATGGCAGGCCGGGAAGCGCGCCCGCCATTCCCAGTCGGGCCGTTCTATGTGAAAGATTGCAGCCTTCACGGTTTCGCAATGTTCAACGCAAACGCCCGCGAACAACGCTCAGCCGGCAATGCGCTGAATCGTTGGATGCAGGAAGGGAAGCTGAAAGCTCGAATCGACCGAGTGCTGCCCCTTTCTCAGGCGGCTGAAGCGCACCGCATCCAGGAAGCCAGCACGGTTCAGAAAACCAGTGAGCTTGCAGGCAAGATCGTCCTGAAACCTTAGTAGTTTCTACGCTCTTGCGCGGTACCACTATAGGGTGGGCGCTCTCGCCCGAGAGCGCCTTCTGAGGCATTGTCAATGCGTTTCTTAGTTTGGCTGTCAGCGGCCTCAGGCTAGGCCGCCCTACCCGGCCAGCTACAGGCTATTTTAGGGCAGTTAGTGCCGACAGAACCGTTCGAATTCGCCGCCAAACAACCCTTGAACATCACGCTCGATTTCGCTGATGGACGGTTGCCAACCGGTCTGTGAGAGCGAGGTGTAATACTCAGCAAGCACCGGCGCGATGATGCGGCGCGAATGCTGCCACTTATAGATGATCTGATCGAGCACCCGGGCATCAGAATGCTGTGGTGTGAAGCTCAACCCGAGCAGTTCCACGCGCATGCGTGTCATCTCCTCTATCAGGTGCGGGACGTTCAGGAACCACCAGCATCCGAAGATGTGCAGGTTGCGGAATTTTCGTGCCAGAATGCAAAGCTCATGCTGGTTCTCTCTAGCGAGAACGGTGGCCATGAACTTGTTCTGCGGGAACCCGGCACAGAGATTTTGCAGCGCGGTGAGATCACTCAAACCCACACCATCACCAGCGAGACGGAGGGCGGGATTCACAGAGCGCCGCACACCGGGCATCAACGCAAGAGGCAGCCCGTGCTCACGGCAGTGAGGTAAAACAGCCTGTTCCAAGATCTGGCACGAGGGGTCTTTGGATGGAAACGCAAAGTCAGGCGGCAGCGATACCATGAGATAATGCGCTTTGAACTTGGCAGTCCAATCCGCCAGGAAGCGGCGAATCTCGCTGAAAGTCTTTCCGTTCATGTCCGCGTTGACCTCATAGCCGAAGCCCGCAATTTGGCGAGCCGCACTCGGCCAGGACACCAGGAGCGGATCGATACGCAGGGCCGCGGCAAAACGTTCGTCGCGATGAAAACCCTTTTCCCACCGGGGCCGCTCCAAATCATCGAACGGTGAGTTCGTCATGAAAATCTTGCTAAGGCCGGCCAATTCCATGCAGCGAGTGACATGGGCTCCGCCGCACTGCTGCTGAAACCAATCTCGAATGGCAGGCAGGTCCCGCTTCTTAACGTCCAACCCAAAGGCATGCAGGGTGGTGAGCACACCACGGCAGGCTTCTGAAATGGGCGAGTGCTTTATAAACAGCTCGTTCCAGATCAGATCTGCCTGCTGGGTTTTGCCAAGAGCCCAGAACTGATCGTAGCTGATGTCCATGTAGCGTAAGCCCTCGGCCACCAGGTAATGGTAAACGAGCAATTCGTCGATCCCCCAGAGCAGGAGGTTATCGAAAGCGGGATCATACAGGTGGGTATGAATGTCCACGATGGGAGTGGACATGACGATGTCTTCAATCTGCCGTGCAAACGGCACCCGGGAGGCTTCGGCCAGAATTGTTTTCACTAGAGATGCATTCTAGGCGAATAAGGCGTCCCGTGCCAAAAGGAAAGTTTTGCGTGCGGGCTGTGGTAGCGCCGCTCTCGCCGAGAGCGGCTTCTGTGGTGTTTGGAAATCGGCGGCCTGCGGCGAGGCCGCCCTACCAGATCAACGCCGCCCCTCTGTGGTGGGAGGCTCTGGCCGAAACCGCTGATCTCCCAACGCCACGCCCAACGAGGCACCGCCTTCTGCACAAATGACTCAGGAGCCGCCGGAGAGGATTGAACAGGAAGGAAACCGAAAAAAACGATGCCAAGTAAAGCATTTACCGTTGCGCTGCGAACGCTCGGATACCACCGATGTCAATTGCAGTTCCGTACTGTTGGTAGCACAACATCCTACAAAACAAAACCCTGGTTTTTCGGGTTTGCGCTCTCCGGCGCAAACCCGAAAACCCAGGGTTGACATAAAAGGAGGCGCGAGGCTACCAACAGTACTAATCTCGATTCGATAGGTTATATGCAATCGATTGGCAGCATTCGTCAGCAAGACAAACGGCCTCTCCGAAAATGACAAATTCAGATCAGGACTTTCCTCGGGCGAAGCCGCCCTACCCCGTTCAAGGAAATCATAATTCCATATTGTTTTACCTTGCGCCCTTTCCTTCGGCCTTTTAGCCTCGTTCACACAGCAATGAATCCGAATCACAAACCGGTCGCGACGCGGGCCCTGGGCGGAACGTCGTCGGCTTTGCTATCGGTTCGGACCCAAATGTTGTCGCCCAATTCTCTCTCCTGGAGGAACCATGGATATCACTGAGGCCTACGCTGATTCACTCGCACCCAATGCCGCAGCCATCAAAAATGCCCGCGCGGTGGTGTTAAAGCGCAAACTGGTCGGTCTATTCCGTTCGGCCGATAATTCCCTGCTCTTCGGTGATTGCAAAGGGAGCGGAGCGGATAACTACCGGCCCTCAGCGGATTTTGCTGATCCAGCGAAACCTGTTTTTCGCTGCACGTGCCCAAGCCGTCAGTTTCCCTGCAAACATTCGCTGGCACTGCTCTATGCCCACGCGCAGGGCGGAAAGTTCGTCGAAAAGGAGACTCCGCCGGACATTGCCGAAAAGCGCTCGAAGATTCAACAGCGTGTGGAGAAGAAACAGGCGGAGCCGGACAAGCCGCACAAGGTGAATGTTGGCGCGCTGAAGAAGAAAATCGCCGCGCAACTGGAAGGCATCGGCTTGCTTGAAACCCTCGTTACAGATCTTGTGCGGGCAGGGCTTGGAACACTCAACGCCAAATCTGCCCGGCAGGTGGAGGAAAGGGCGCGGCAGCTTGGAGATGCGTATCTCCCCGGCGCCCAGAATGCGCTCCATGCTTTAACAGGTCTTTTTTATCGCTCAGAAATCAGTTCCGAGACAGAGCTGCAAAGCGCGGATCGAGAACGGGTTTACAGCGCGGCACTCGACCAATTGAACCGCCTGAGTTCACTGTGCAAACAAGGACGCAAATACCTGGAAAACCGGCTGGAGAACCCCGAGCTTCAACCAGAAACCACTTCGGACATTGCTGCGTGGCTGGGACATGCCTGGCAACTGCGGGAACTTAAAGACGCCGGGCTCGTTCAAACCAAGGTCGAACTGCTTCAGCTCGCTTTCCATGCGCAAGATGACTGGAGCCGCAAAGAATTCGTTGAGACTGGTGTCTGGTTGAACCTGCAAAGCGGCGCACTGCCACTGACCCGCAACTACCGTCCGTATCGGGCGGCGAAGTACATCCGCGAGGATGACTCGTTCTTCCAGGTGGCGGTTTGCCCTGAGCTATGTGTGTATCCCGGGAATATCAATCCACGGGTGCGTTGGGAGAAAATGGACCCCAGGCCGGCAACTCAGGAAGATTTCCGTAAAGCCCGGGAACTCGCCGCACGGGAGTTCCGTGCTGTGATCAAAGAAGTTAAGAACCAGCTCAAATCGCCGCTGGGCGATCGGCAGCCGGTGGCACTGGTCTGGTTCCGGGCGGTGGGAAAAGCCGGAGATGCTTGTATCATCGAGGATCAAAACGGGGAACGGCTGGTCCTGGCTGAGGACGGACACCCCGGTGAACCGGAAACACTGCCAATGCTAGCGATGCTTCCCCCAGCACTCCGTCACAATCAAGCCATGCTGTTACGATTCCATCACGATCTGGATACCCAGAAGCTAACGGCAAAACCCCTCAGCGTTGTAGCGGAGAACGACATCATACGGTTAACCTACTGAAATTATGAGCCTCGCTTTAATCCAGGAAACCGCGCGTGAAGTTCGGCGTCTGGCCATCGCAGGGAGTCCACTGGCAGTGGGAGACTTCCGGCTGAAGAAGCTGGCCGCACCGTTGGAGAAAGCCGGAGCCACCGTGCCGGTGTTTGGGCAAGTTGCCAAGGGGATCAATGACTTGGTGAATGGCGATGAAGCCGGATCGGCACAACGGTTGTTGAACCTGAGCACGCTGCTGAACGCCGTCCTTTATACCCAAGGTGAAACGGGTGCCGCCGGTGAATACCGGGAGATCGAGGTGCTGGCCACCAGCGGTTTCAAGACACGAACCAGCTCCCGGGTGCTGAAACCTGTAATCGAAGCATTGAGGACCTCAGGTGCCGGCCGATGGGAAACCGTGCAATCGGCCCAGGCACGAGGAGTATTCGATGACCTGCGTCTGGTAGTTCCGGCGATCAATGCGCTAGGGGACAACTACCCGGAACTGGCTGATTTCGTTGCGGAGAGGATTTTGCCAGGGTATGGGCCGGGAATCATTCCCTTGCTGAAGTCCACGCTCAACATTAAAGGCAAGCGGGCGGATGCGCGCCGCCTCAAGGTAATGCACCAACTTGACCCGGAAGGGACAATAGAGCTGTGCAAGGAAGCATTGGAAGACGGTTCTGCGGAAGTAAAAGCCGAAGCACTTGAGTGCCTGGGGCACCATATAGAATATCTGCCGCTGGTGATAGAGTATGCGGAGGCTAAGAACAAGAGTGTGCGGGCTGCGGCGCTGGGTGCGCTTGCCCGGCATGATCGCGCCGAGGCCACTTCCCTGTTTACCAAGTTGATCGAGAGCAAAGCATTCGATGTTCTTGCCGGTCCATTTCGGTCACTGCGAAACAAGCAGGTGTTGAACTCGCTCTTGAAAGAGGGTTCGAGTGTGTTTCAACAACTGGTCAAAAACAAACCAGAGGAACTGCCTGCGTTCTCGCAAATCCTGGATTGCCTTCATGAACATAAAGAACCCGAGACGGAGGCGTTCTTGCAGAGCTGCATTAAGCAGAGTGAGCCGTTGAACAAGGTAAAGCCGAAGACACCAGGGCCCACCGGCGCGGATCTTACCGCAAAGCTCGCAGAATTGCTTTGTAACATTGGGTCGCCAACAGCATACGAAGCGGTGCTGCAAAACCGCGACAGCATCCCGCCAGCCTATTTTCAATTCGTGCTTCACAGTGCCGTCATGGCGTGGTCGCCGGAAAAGGTGTATGAGGAATTCTCTCCTCTGCTGAGTGCCAGTCGAGGGGTTCTCAAGCTCAGGAGCGAGTCCATGCAACGTATGCTATGGCAGTATACCCAGGAGCCTAACACCGCTGAGAACGGCGGGGATTCTGAAACAGGAGCATCTGAGCCAGATCAACCCAGAGTTCGACTGGACCCGCGCTGGCTGGATGCCGCTGTCCAGGCCGACATCCTGGATCTGGCCTGCCGCATGGCAAGACCGGGCAATCCGAAGCTGGTGGATTACCTCCTGAAAAAGCTGAACCCGAAGACGGAGTATCAAGGTTCGATTATCGAAGCGTTAGCCCGGTGCCAGTATCCGAAGATAACGGATGCGTTTATAGACCTTCTTCAAAACAAGACGAAGAAGGCTCCTGCGCTAACTTACGATATCATCACGCTGATGGATACGGCTCGTGTTCTCCCTGCCGCTGATCTGCCCAAGCTGGATGCTTTCGCTGCCAAACTGGACGAAAAGTTTACCGACCGCTTCCTGGAGGCTTTAGCTCCGTTGCGATCAGCAGCACAGCCGGAAACCTCTCTAGCCGAAACTCAGTAACCCCCAATTAACCCGATACCTTTTTTATGGCTACCAATGACAAGAATGCCGACCTCAGGCAGCCCGCAGAAATCCTGTATGCAAGTGAGCTGGAGGCACTGAAGAAAGCGGAGAAGAATGATGTACCTGCTGGATGGCAAATGTCCCCACGATCGGTGCTCACTTATGTTTGTGGGGGCAAATGTGGCAAGCTGGACATTACCCCCAAGTACGTCGGCCACCAGCGGCTCGTGGAGATTGCCATTTCCACATTGGTTACCGATCGCGCATTGCTGCTCATTGGCGAGCCTGGGACGGCAAAGTCATGGTTATCGGAACATCTGGCAGCGGCCATCACCGGTGATTCCACCAAAGTGATCCAGGGCACGGCGGGAACGACGGAGGAGCAAATCCGTTATACCTGGAATTACGCGATGTTGATCGCGCGGGGGCCGAGCCAGGAGTCCTTGATCAAGAGCCCGATTTACCGCGCCATGGAATCCGGGAGCCTCGCACGGTTCGAAGAAATCACCCGGTGCGCTTCAGAAGTGCAGGATGCGTTAATCTCCATCTTATCCGAGAAACGGCTCTCTATTCCCGAATTGGCAACCGAAATCCCAGCTCAGCGGGGCTTCTCAGTCATTGCGACAGCCAACACGCGCGACCGGGGAGTGAATGACATGTCCGCAGCACTCAAGAGGCGGTTCAACCTGGTTGTGCTGCCGGCTCCGGCGGACCTGCAAACGGAGGTATCGATCGTCACGAAGCGGGTGAGCGAACTGGCCACCAACTTACAATTAAAGGCACAGTTGCCCAACGAGGAGGCCATCGCGAAGGTTGTGACGATCTTCCGCGAATTGCGAGCCGGGCAGACATTGGACGGCAAGAACAAGATAAAAAGTCCGTCAAGCGTCCTCTCCACCGCCGAGGCGATTTCGCTGCTAGCCAATAGCATGGCGTTGGCGGGCAACTTCGGGAATGGGTCCGTTGCTGACCTGGACCTTGCCTCCGGCCTCCAGGGAGCGGTGATCAAGGATGATGAGAAGGACATAATCGCCTGGAAGGATTACCTGAGCAATGTCATGAAGAAACGGGGCGCTTCATGGCGCGGGTTGTACTCAGCATGCCAGGAACAGGTGGGCGAGAAGGACGCCTGATGGCCTCAAGCGGTCCTCATATTTTCGGGGTGCGCCATCTCTCCCCGGCAGCAGCGTGGCATTTGCGCCGCCTGCTGGACCGCGTCCGACCCAAGCTCGTGTTGATCGAGGGTTCGGATGATGCCGATGACTTGATCCCACATATCGTCAGCCACAAAGCCAGGCTGCCCATTGCGATCCTGGCGTACACCGCCACCGCGCCGGTGCGAACGTTTGTCTATCCGCTCGCTGCGTACAGCCCCGAGTATCAGGCGCTGATATGGTGCCGGGAGAACAAAGTCAAGGCGCGGTTTATGGATCTCCCCTCCTCCATTTTCCTCGGCCTGTCTGACCATGATGATGGGGCGGCACCGGTGGTGCCTGAGGAGCCGGAGACACCCGCGGATGAAAAGCCCGAACCTGAAGCGGAGGAAGATGAAGCAGCCGCCATTCCTGTCGAAGAACCGGCACCCGTTGAAGATTCAGTTTACGAGCGCATCGCCCGGCTGGCGGGAGAACCCAATTACGAGACTTACTGGGAGCGTCATTTCGAGCAGCTTGAGGCCGAAGACAGCTATTGGCAGGCGGCGCGAACTTACGGCGCCGAACTGCGCGAGTTGGAGGATTTCAAGAATCGGCGCGGTGCGGAAAACCTGGTTCGCGAGGCCTACATGCGCCGCAAGATTCAAGAAGCTTGCACCAATGGCATCAAGCCGGAGCAGATTGTTGTCGTCACCGGGGCGTTCCATGCGTCCGTTCTAAACCTGGATTTGCCCGCAATGACAGATGAGGAACTGACCAGCCTGCGGCGGCGTGAGTCAAAGCTGACCTTAATGCCTTACTCATTTTTCAAGCTCTCCTCACAATCGGGCTACGGCGCTGGAAACCATGCGCCCGCCTATTTTGAGATGGTTTGGGAAGGATTGAACGGGCGTCTGTGCGGCCCCCTGCCCACTCTGTTTCTGACTGAAGTCACACGGCATCTTCGCGCATCCGGAACGTTTCGTTCAACGGCGGAAGTAATCGAGGCGGTTCGCCTCTCAGAGGCCATGGCTGGGCTGAAGCATTCCCGGCCTACGCTATGCGAACTCCAGGATGCCGCGGTCACGTTGCTGGGTCAGGGCGACGCCGGGTCGATACGCGAATCGCTTTTGCGGACGGAGATCGGCACGGCGATCGGCTCTCTCCCTCCCGGGGTGACCCAAACCTCAATCCAGGATGATTTCTATCGCGAGTTGGATCGGTTGAAACTCGACCAGTACAAAAACGCAGTCCGTCGTGAACTCGATCTGGACCTGCGGGAAAACAGGCGTGTTAAAGGCCGGGACAGCGCATTTCTGGATTTGCACAGATCCAGTTTCCTGCATCGGCTGGCCGTGCTCGAAATACCCTTCGCAGCCCCGATGCCAGTGCGGCAGGATGCCGGGACATGGGCGGAGAAATGGGCGCTGCAATGGACTCCCGAGGCCGAGATCGCGATCGTCGAAGCGGTGTTGCTGGGGGAGACCATCGATCTGGCGGTGGCGTTTAAATTCAAGCAACGGCTCGAACAATGCGATTCGATCGCTGAAGCGGCAACCACGATCCATCAGGCGTGTCTATGCGGCATGGGAGGCGCCATCGAGCTGGCGCGCCAAACCCTGCAGAGGCTGGCGACGAACTCTTCTGATTTTGCCGCCCTGGCTTCCGCGACACGGGAACTGGGCATGGTGATTCGTTACGGGGATGTACGGCATTATGATCCCGCGCCTTTAAAGCCGCTTTTGCAGCAGCTTTTCCTGGAAGGTTCCCTGGTGCTGGTTAATTCGGCTGGGTGCGACTTGGCTGCGGCAAAGAACGTCCTGGCAGGGATGAACGATCTGAACAAGGTGGCCCTGGATTACACCGAGCTCGTGGATGAAGCCACCTGGATCGGTGAGCTTCGCAAGCTCGCCCAGTCAGACAACCTGAATCCCCTGCTCTCTGGATATGCCTGCGCGTTGCTGCTGGAGCGCAACCTGATTTCAAACGACGAACTGGCGAAAGAAGTCTCGCGGCGTCTTTCGCCGGGCATCGAGGCGGATCTGGGAGCGGGCTGGTTCGAAGGTTTGGCACAGCGCAATCGTTACGCTTTATTGACACGCCTGCCGTTGTGGGAACAACTCGCCTCTTACGTGGCCTCGCTCACTGAGGATGAATTCAAGCGCGCACTCGTGTTTCTGCGACGTGCGTTTGGCGGGTTTTCTCCGCAGGAAAAGACCTCCATTACGGAAAACCTGGGTGAGATCTGGGGAGCGAACCCGGACAACGTCAGCGAACTCATTCGGCAGGATCTTTCGACCGAGGAGAAACAAAAACTGGATGAGCTTTCGGGCTTTGATTTCGACAACCTATGAGCACCGGCAGCAATACCCCCCCGGACCAGGAGCAACTCAAACGCTGGCGTTTGATTCTGGGCCATCATGCCCAGGAAAGCCTGGCTAAGATGGCTGGAGGTCCTGGCGGGCTCCAGCTTTCAGGCGAGCAAGCCGGGATGGATGAGGCGCTCGGCGCCATTTACGATGAAACGAGCAGCCCTCAGCAAGGGGGCAAGCGCTCAGCGGGCCTGGGACCTTCCGCGCCTAGCCTGGCCAAATGGCTGGGCGACATCCGTTCCTACTTCAAGGAGGACGTTGTCACTGTCATTCAAAACGACGCTATTGAGAAGAAAGGGTTAAAGCAGCTCCTGTTTGAACCGGAGATGCTGAAGAATGTGGAGCCCACTCCGCAGTTAGTCGGCACGCTCATGTCGTTAAGCGGGCAAATCCCGGAACGCACTAAAGAAACCGCTCGCATGGTTGTGCGTGCCGTGGTCGATAAGATCAAGCGGTTGCTGGAACAGAGGATCCGCCAGGCTGTCATGGGAGCACTCAATCGCCGCGAGCACTCGCCGTTGCCGCATGCCCCATCGATCGATTGGAAATGGACCATTGGACGAAACCTCAAGAATTATCAGCCTGAGCTCAAAACGATCATACCTGAGAAGGTCTGGTTCTTTTCCAGAGCCCAGAAGATGAACAACTGGACGGTGATCATCGATATGGACCAGAGCGGGTCGATGGCAGAATCGGTTGTTTACGGATCTGTTACCGGCTCGATCTTCGCTTCACTTCCCACTCTGAACACCCGGGTGGTTGCATTCGATACGGAGGTGGTAGATCTCACCGAGAAATGCGGCAGCGATCCCGTGGACATGATCTTCGGCGTGCAACTCGGCGGTGGAACTGACATCAACAAATCCGTCGCTTATTGCGAAAAGTTCATCACCGAACCGTCGCAAACCATCTTCATCCTGATCACCGATTTGTTTGAAGGAGGAAACCAGGCACAACTGGTGCGGCGCATGAAAGAAATGGTGGAATCGGGAGTGCGCGCGATTTGCCTGCTGGCGTTATCGGATAGCGGAATACCTTCCTTCGATGAAACCCTCGCCCGGAAGATGGCTGAGGCAGGGGTGCCTTGTTTTGGGTGCACTCCGAACAAACTTCCAGAGCTGATCGAAGGCGTGCTGAAGAAGCAGGATTTGAAAGCACTCGCCGCGCGGATCGCGACTAAGAAAAACCCGAAGGGGTAGAAGATGAGGTGATTGCTACACCAGGGATGTAGAGATCGAATGCCGGTGGGCGTTCAGAACTCGCTGGGGACGGGGAGCCAATCCGTTTGGTGGAAACGACCTCTACGTAAAACCGTTTGGGTCCCGCTGAGAACGGTCAGATACGAACGAGCTTCATTGGAATTGCAGTACTGTTTGTAGCACAACATCTTAAAACATAAGTCCCTGGTTTTCGGGTTTGCGCCATCAAGGCGCAAACCCGAAAACCAGAACTGACATAACAAGGGACGCGAGGCTACCAACAGTAAAGATCCCGGTTCGGTTGTCAGCATGCCTGCGATCGAATGGCAGCATTCGTGAGGACAACAAAATGGCCTCTCTGAAAGTGACAAATTTGAAGCAGGACTTGCACACCGGCCTACAGGGCGAATTAGATAACCCGCTTCAATCGGCTGCCGACGAACCAAACCACTGTCGAGCCAAGGCCGAAAATTAAGAGAAAAACAACGGCTAGCCTCAAGGGGTCCCAAGAACGAACGTCGCCGCTTACGTAGGCACAGCACCAGGTTACCCAGGAAACAATGCTTACTGCGAGTATCACAACCACGTGTAACAGGCGGCACCAAACCATTCTCTGCTGAGATTGGCCCCGAGCGAACTGGAACAACCTGAAATGCAGCACTCCATATCCTGCTGTCATCAAAGCGCACAACGCTATCACGATAAGAGTTGTCATTTGTTCACCTTTCAAACCTTTGCAAGCAGCCCCTGGGTTCGCTTACAGCAATGACTCGCCGCGAGCCTATGCTGACGCGCTTCCGAGCTTGTTTCGTCGACTTTTCCAAGGTGTTCACTCTGACAACTGAAACCGAAACTCGAGCTAAGGTCAAGCGAGTCAGCCTAGGCATCGGAAGAAGAACGCCCTGGAACGGTGCTCTTGCTCGCAGTCGAGACGACCGTGCTACACCGGTGCCCGCACCGGAAGATACCGCCGCGTGCGGAGACGCGGCCTAGGGCGCCGGGCAGGGCACCAAACTAATCATCTGAAAAGTGATGATCGAAGCTAACAGTGGCAATCGTAGTCAACGGCAAGGTGGACCTCGTGAGGGGGCCGCTGGCAGGAAGCCTGAGACAAACCGACGACCTTACGAACAGAAACGGACAGTGAGGCCCGACATGGGAGATAAGAGGGCTAGGAGCGTCGAAATCCAACAACTGTGCAAGCCATGTCAGGTAGAGTCCGAAGGCACGGCGGGAAAGTTTGGTGTCTTACCCCGGGAGACCTCCTCCGAGGCAGGTGCTTCAGGGGAGGAGTCAGCAGAGGTCGTAGTAGGCGGATGGAAGTTCCTAGGCAAAGACCTTCAAGAAATGGAACAAATCCGAGCCGCCGAAGGACTAAAGAGCAAAGGCGATGACCTTAATCCCAACTCCCTATCCAGTGCGCAAGAAGGAACACGCGCCGGGGGGCCAGGCAAACAGAAGTGGCTCTCCGGGATGTGGCTGCCCCACGGTGCAACCGGTCAAGCAGTCGCAGCGGATTCCGAGTCTGGAGAGGGGCGGAAGGAGGAAAGAAAGGAACAAGCGCCAGATCTGATAGAGAAGATCGTCAGCGATGAGAATGCCGCGCTGGCCTTACTGGCTGTAGAGAAGAACAGAGGGGCAGCAGGCATCGACGGGATGGGAACGGAGCAGTTACGGCCCCACCTGGAAAAGCATTGGCCGACGATACGAAGGAAATTGCTGGAAGGAACCTATGTGCCCAGCCCCGTCAAACGGGTCTGGCTGCCTAAACCAAACGGAGGGAAGCGCCCGCTGGGAATACCCACGGTGCTCGACCGGTTCATTCAGCAATTGATCCTTGGAGAACTGCAGCCCCTGTTCGAGCCGATCTTCAGCGAGCATAGCTGGGGGTTCCGGCCTGGAAGGGGAGCCCATGACGCGGTCCGGTCCGCACAGCGGATCATGACCGAAGAAGGCAAGAGTTGGGTAGTGGACATGGACATCAAAGGTTTCTTTGACAACGTGGACCACGACATACTGATGCGGCTCATTGGCCTGCAAATCCGGGACAAACAGGTGCTCAAGGTAATTGGGCGCATTTTGCGAGCCGGAGTGTGGGAAGAGGGACGCATCACAAAGCCGGAAGGCAAGGGCACGCCACAGGGCGGCCCGCTTTCACCCTTGCTGGCCAACATCTATTTGGATGTGCTGGACAAGGAGCTGGAACAGCGCGGGTTGAGCTTCAGCCGCTATGCGGATGACTGCAATATCTACGTCAGCAGCGAGAAAGCCGCCCAACGGGTTCTGGAGAAGGTAACCAAGTTTGTTGCCCAGAAACTCAAGCTGGAAGTCAGTGCCAGCAAGAGTGGGGTGGACCGGCCCTGGAAGCGCAAGTTTCTAGGATTCCGACTCAGCCCCCAGGGAGTCATCGAAGCGAGCGATAAAGCCATCGAGCGACTCCGGGACAAGGTGCGCGAACTGTGGCGAAGCTGCCAGAGTCAAACCAGCACCCAAATGCGCGATCAGTGGAAGCGGTACCTGCGGGGATGGTGGGAATACTACCGTCTGAGCGGCAACACCAGGCAGTTCACAGCGCAGGACGGGTGGATACGCCGGCACGTCAGGAAGTATTTCTGGCTGCGCTGGCACAACTCAACAGGACGGATCAACGCCCTGCGCAAACTCGGGGTCACCTACCCGCTGCTGCGGTCCGCCAAAAGTGGACGCGGCGCGTGGAGGATGGCTAAACACCCCGTGATGCAGACAGGCTTGAATAACCGGCGTCTTCGCCGCCACGGATTCCTAAGCTTTGCAGATCTGATCAGCCAAACCTGAATGAGCTCAACCGCCGGATGCGTGAAAACCGCTTGTCCGGTGGTGTGGGAGGGATGACGGGTAACTCCCGTCATCCCGACCCGATCAGCGCGGAGATCATGCCCGACAATGTGTCGCAGTAACCATTTGGACATTCGGCGGCCATCCGGTACATCCGAACAGATGGTATTACAGCGCGACCCACGTTGGGGCTGATGAGGAGATGGCCGGGGGACGCAATCCCTTTGGGCTTGAAGAGCGGCACCGCCGGCCCTGGTTTTGCCTTCCGCACCCTGCGCTTTTACTGCACACTCCCACAGAACCATTATGAACTTATTCAATTTAACTGGTGAAGTGGCGGTAGTGATCGGCGCAACGGGAGCCTTGGGAGGAGCTATTGCCGAAGGATTAGCCGAAGCCGGCGCCAAGGTGGCCATTCTGGGACGGAACGCTGAACGCGGCAACGCACGGGTCAAGGCCATCGTTGATCGCGGAGGCACTGCCGAGTTCTTCAATGCGGATGCGGTGAAGCGGGAGAGTCTGGCCGCCGCACACCAGGCGATTGAAAATAAGTTTGGGCCTATCGGCATCCTAGTCAATGCAGCCGGTGGAAATGATCCCAAGGTCACTGTCACAGCGGACATGCCGTTCGAGAAAATTGCCTTGAACGACTGGCATGCGAATTTCGATCTGAACCTGGTGGGCGGTGTGTTTCTGCCGTGCCAGGAATTCGGTCCGGCGATGGTTGCTCGCGGCAAGGGCAGCATCATCAATATTGCGAGTGTCTCCGCTCATCTTCCCCTATCCCGGGTCGTCACCTATTCGGCGGCGAAAGCGGCCGTGTTGAATCTCTCCTTGTTTCTGGCTCGTGAATGGGCGCCTAAAGGCGTTCGGGTTAACACAATTACTCCAGGGTTTTTCCCGGCAGAACAAAATCGGAAGCTGCTGTTCAACGATGACGGTTCTCCTACAGCACGCACCAAGGCCATTTTGGGCCACACTCCGATGGGCCGATTTGGTGAGGCCCGCGAGCTGATCGGGGCGGCTGTTTTCCTTGCCAGCCAAGCCGGCAGTTTTGTCACCGGCACAGACATCCGTGTGGATGGCGGATACCTTTCACAAACTATTTAAGCTGTTGAGCCATGTCTGCATCCTCCCCTTCAGCTCGGTTAAGTGACAGCCAGGTTGCCGAGATCGTCAATGCCGCCTGCCCCGCAGATCGCTATAATAACAAACGCGTGCTGCTAATTGTCCCCGATGGCACGCGCACGGCCCCTGTTGGGTTGCTGTTTAAAACGCTCCATGAGCAGATTGCAGCACAGACCCGGGCCTTTGATGTCCTCGTAGCGCTGGGCACGCATCAACCGATGAGTGAGATCGCCATCTGTGAGCGGCTTGAGCTTTCCGCCGAGGAACGAAGCAGCCGCTATGGGGCGGTGAAGTTCTTCAACCACGAATGGGACAACCCGGCGGCTCTCCAGCAGGTCGGCACTCTCAAGGCAGACGAAGTCAAAGAACTGACGGGCGGCCTGTTTGCGATGGACGTGCCTGTGGAGATCAACCGCAGGTTATTCGATTATGACCAGGTGATCATCGTTGGCCCCGTGTTTCCCCATGAGGTTGTGGGGTTCAGCGGGGGCAACAAGTACTTGTTCCCGGGAGTGGCCGGACCGCAGATCTTGAACTTCTTCCATTGGCTCGGCGCGGTGGTCACGAACCCAATGATCATCGGCAACAAATGGACTCCGGTGCGAAAGGTAGTGGATCGCGCGGGGGCCATGGTCAAAGTGGACAAGCTTTGTTTCTGCATGGTGGTCGATTCCAGCAAGCAGCTTGCGGGTCTTTTCGCAGGCACGCCGGAATCGGCCTGGGACCAGGCGAGCGAGCTTTCGCGCAAGGTTCATATCCTTTATAAGGAAAAACCGTTTCACACCATCCTATCCTGCGCCCCGCCGATGTATGACGAGCTGTGGACGGCTGGCAAATGCATGTACAAGCTCGAACCCGTGCTGGCGGACGGTGGCGAACTCATTATATACGCACCACATTTGAAGGAAGTTTGCATCACCCACGGCAGCCATATCGAAGCGATCGGCTACCATTGCCGCGACTATTTCCTGAAACAATGGGATCGTTTTAAGAACGTGCCCTGGGGTGTTTTGGCGCATTCCACGCACGTTCGAGGTGTTGGTGATTTCGAGAATGGCGTAGAGAAGTGCCGTGCGCAAGTGACTCTAGCGACGCAAATTACGCCTGAAATCTGCCGTCGCATCAACCTCGGTTATCGCGATCCGGCCACCATTCGTGTGGAAGAGTTTGCAAATCGTGAGGACCAAGGTATTCTCCTCGTGCCCAAGGCGGGAGAAATGCTCTATCAGCTAACCAACCCTCCCTCATGGGCGGGTGGCAAAGGCAACTAACCAATCCGGATTCCAACCAACTCCTCGGACGCCTGCCCCCCGCAG
This sequence comes from uncultured Verrucomicrobiota bacterium, assembly GCA_942493075.1. Classification (GTDB taxonomy): domain Bacteria; phylum Verrucomicrobiota; class Verrucomicrobiia; order Limisphaerales; family UBA8199; genus JBBQYD01. The sequence continues at coordinate 4,937,321 of OW818681.1, forward strand.
CGGAGTTGGTTTTTTGCTTATATGAAATGGATCACTGAAATGGCGTCCGCGCAACCGATTGCATGGGCAGTGCTGGTGCTCATGCTGGTGGCGGTGGCAGGCTTGGCATTCTCCAGCATTAAGATCAAAGGGGTCGGCCTCGGGATAGCCTGGGTTTTGTTTGCAGGAATCATCGCGGGACATTTTGGGATGAGCATCGACCACAAGATCCTGGAATTCGTCCGGGAATTTGGCTTGATCCTGTTCGTGTTCACGATCGGTTTGCAGTTGGGGCCGGGGTTCTTCGCCTCGTTTCGCAAAGCGGGAATGAAGCTGAACTTCATGGCATTGGCGGTAGTGCTCATGGGGGCTGTCATTGCGCTCCTAACCGCTCAAATGGCTGGTTACGACATTGTAGCGGCCATCGGTCTCTTCTCCGGCGCTACGACGAACACACCTTCGTTGGGCGCGAGCCAGCAGACTCTCCTAATGCTGGGCGGGGACGCTGCGACCAAGGCCACGATTCCGGCTCTGGCCTACGCGGTTGCCTATCCGGGAGGCGTTTTCGGCATTATTGCAGTGCTCCTGTTCCTGCGCGGTGTCTTCCGCATCAATCCTCAGAAGGAAGCCGAGGCCTTTCGGGCTGAACAACGTGCGGGTAATGATCCGCTCGATCACTTGAATTTGCTGGTTGAGAATCCGAACATGGAGAACCTGAAGATCGGCGATGTGCCTGGACGCGAAGGTGGCATCGTGGTTTCCCGAATCAAGCGCGCCGGCTCTCCCGATGTGGAAACCGTGAACGAAAACACGGTCCTGCATCTGGGTGACACCATCCTGGCAGTTGGAACGCGCAAGGCGCTGGAATCGTTTCGCGTGGTGATCGGCCGGGTTACCGATGTGAACCTGACCAAGGTGCCCAGCCACGTGATCTCCCGAAAGATCGTTGTGACCAAGAAAGAAGTGCTGGGAAAGGCGCTGGAGGAACTGGACTTTGACGATCTTTATAACGTCGTAGTGACGCGTATCACCCGTGGCGATGTAGAAATCACGGCGGTTCCCGAGCGGAAACTTCAATTTGGGGATGTACTGCAAGTCGTTGGTGACGAAAAGGGCATCGGCAAGGTAGCCGACATCCTGGGCAACAAAATGCATGTGCTCAATGAAACGCAGTTCATTCCGCTATTTGTGGGCATTGGATTGGGCGTGCTTGCAGGTACGCTCCCAATCGCTATTCCGAACATGCCGGTCCCGGTTCGCCTGGGAATCGCTGGTGGCCCGTTGGTTCTGGCCATTATCCTTAGCCGAATTGGCCGAATCGGCCCGCTGGTTTGGTACATGCCGCACAATGCGAACCTGGCGTTTCGCGAACTGGGCATCGTGCTGTTCCTGGCGTGCGTCGGTTTGAAAGCCGGCGAGAGCTTCTTCGAAAAGGTGCTAACTCACGAAGGACTGATCTGGGCCGCTGGTGGCCTGGCCATCACGGTCATACCGATCCTGATCATCGGGCTCTTTGCGCGGCTGGTGTATAAGCTGAATTTCACCGTTATAAGTGGTTTACTGGCAGGCAGCATGACCGATCCGCCGGCTCTGGCGTTTGCCAACGCCGTCAGCACTTCCGACTCCCCGTCGGTGGCCTACGCGACGGTTTATCCGCTGACAATGCTCTCACGAATTGTGGTGGCTCAGGTGCTGGTCCTGGTCTTTTGCCGGTGAGGGGCAGAAATTTAACGTTGAAAATGCGCATTTAATGCGCAGAATAAGCTTTTGCTTGCAATCGCTCCCGGGTTTTCCGCGAAAAACCCGGGTTTTTGCTGAAATGAAACGAACACATCATTGTAATGAATTACGCCCGGCACACATCGGGCAAACCGTAACTTTGGCGGGCTGGGTTCATTCCCGGCGCGACTTGGGCGGGGTGATTTTCATCGATATCCGGGACCGCGAAGGACGCACCCAAACGGTCTATGACCCCTCGGACCTGCCCAAAGAGCTCTTTGAGCAGGCGGCAGCGCTCCGCAGTGAATGCGTGGTGCGCATCGAAGGAGTGGTGCGGGCACGGCCATCGGGCACGGCCAATGCCAAGATCCCCACCGGCGAGATCGAGGTGGGTGTGCGCTCACTTGAAGTTCTGAATTTCGCGGATGTTCTGCCGTTCCCTGTCGATGACCCGGAAGTCGCGGCCAAGGTGAATGAAGAACTGCGCCTCAAATACCGCTACCTGGATTTGCGGCGCCCGGAGCTCGCCCGCAACCTGCGCCTGCGCAGTAAAGTGGCGACCGCCACCCGATTTTTCATGGACGAGCAGGGTTTTCTCGAAGTTGAGACCCCTACCCTGTTCAAGTCCACTCCAGAAGGTGCGCGCGAATTCCTCGTACCAAGCCGCATTAACCCGGGTCAGTTCTACGCCCTGCCTCAATCACCGCAGCAGTTCAAACAGATCCTGATGGTTGGCGGCGTGGAGCGCTATTTCCAACTCGCACGTTGCTACCGGGATGAAGATTTGCGCGCTGATCGTCAGCCGGAGTTCACCCAGGTGGATATCGAGATGTCGTTCATTGATCGCGAGGACATCTATGCTTTGATCGAAGGTCTTTTGAAGCGCGTTTGGAAGACGGCGCTTAACATGGACATTCAGACGCCTTTCAAACGGATGTCCTTCAACGAAGCGATCAGCCGCTTTGGCGTGGACAAGCCGGACACCCGATTCGGAATGGAGCTGGTGGATCTAACTGAGGATTTCCGCAGCAGCGCTTTCAAGGTGTTCAGCGGAACGGTTGCCAACGGCGGTGTGGTCAAGGCCATCAACGCCAAGGGGCTCGCATGTGCGACCCAAGGCCAGATTGATGCGATGACCGAAACAGCCAAGAGCTTCGGTGCGCGCGGCCTGGCGTTCATCAAGGTGGAAGGCGGCGAATGGAAATCGCCTATCGTGAAGTTTTTCGGGGAAGCCGAGAAATCCGCGCTCACCTCCAAGCTGAAGATCGAGGAGGGCGACCTCATCCTCTTCGCAGCCGACCAATGGTTGGTGGCTTCAGAAATCCTGGGAAAGATCCGCCTTTACTGTGCCGACCTGCTCAAGTCTCAAGGGAAGCTCAGCATCCCGACGGATCGCTTTGATTTCCTGTGGGTCATCGACTTCCCGTTGCTCAGTTTCGACAAGGAACAAAACCGCTGGTACTCAAGTCATCATCCGTTCACCGCACCGGTTGTGGAGGATATCGGATTTCTGAAAACTGATCCGAAGAAGGTTCGAGGCCAGCACTATGATATCGTGGTGAACGGTGTTGAACTGGGCGGCGGCTCGATCCGTATTCATCAGCCTGATGTGCAGAAAACTGTATTTGAAGAAGTGCTTCAAATCTCGCCGGAAGAAACCAAACTGCGCTTCGGTTACATGCTTGAGGCGTTCCGCTACGGTGCCCCGCCGCACGGCGGCATCGCCCTGGGATTCGATCGTTTGATCGCCACCCTGTGCGGCACATCCAGCATCCGCGATGTCATTGCTTTCCCGAAAACAGCGAAGGGCACCTGTTTAATGACCGACTCGCCTTCGGCAGTATCCCCGCGGCAGCTCCGGGACCTGCACATTGAGCTTAAAGCGGCCAAGAAGGACGCTTAAGATCGATAGAACAATCTACAACACGGGACGGCACCACCGTCCCGTGTTTTTTTATGGAAGCTTGAGGAATGGCGCAGCAGCGACCAGTTGCTTCAGCAACCATTCGGGAAAGCAGCCCAGGATGACAACGAGGGCCGCCAGGCAGATGATCGCAATCAACTCGAGGGAATGGACGTGCTCAGTTGCAGCAGGGCCCTCCGCTGGCCGCACATAGACCTGTTTCAAGACCAGTAGATAGTAATAAAGCGAGATGGCGCTGGTGAGCAAAGCCAGCAGCACCAGCCCAAGCCATTCAAAGCGTCCAGTGCCAGTGTTTAATGCCGCGGTGAAGATGTAGAACTTGCCAAAAAACCCTGCTAACGGCGGGATACCCGCAAGCGACAGTAGAAAAATCGCGAGGCAAAAAGCGGCTATAGGCGAGCGCTCGCGCAGACCGGCAAAAGCCTCTATCTGGTCGGAGCCAGTCGTTCGTTCCACATAGGCAACCACAGCGAAGGCGCCGATGATAGTCAGGCCGTAAACGATGAGGTAGTAGAGCAAGGCGCCGAGACCCAGGCCATTCTGAGCGAGTACCCCCAGCAACACATATCCACCATGTGCAATTGCGGAAAAGGCCAACAGACGCCGCACGCTGTGCTGTGCCAACGCCGCCAAGTTTCCAACCAGCATCGATGCGGCTGCAACCAATGCGATCAGGGGCACCCAGCCAGGTTGCATCCCCGAGACGGGGCCGCTCGGGAAACCGATCAACAGCACCTTCGCCAGGACCAGGAAGCTTGCGAGTTTTGAACCAGCGGCAATCAAGGCAGCGCTCGGGATGGGAGCCCCTTGATAGGTTTCAGGCGCCCACAGGTGAAACGGGACGAAGGCCGTCTTGAAACCGAAGCCCACCAGCAACATCACGGTGGCAACCAGCAGAAGCGGCCCCGGCGATTCTGCCGCGAGCGCCGATGCGATACGCGGCAAATCCAGGTGGCCAGTTATCCCGTAGAGAAGGCTGATTCCAAACAGGGTGAACGCAGCCGCCATGCTTCCGAAAAGGAAATACTTTAATCCAGCTTCGGTGGACCGGAGATCGGCCTTGGCAAAAGCTGCCAGCACATACAGACAAAGGCTGGCTAATTCGAGACTGGTGAAAATGACCAGGAGATTGTCTGAGCTGACTAGAAACAAAAAACCTGTTAGCGCGAGAAGTTGCAGGCAAAAGTACTCGGCGGGATGACGCGTGAACTGGCTTTCCGAAGAAATCAGAAAAGTAAACAGGCCGAGCACAAGCAGGGAAACCTGGCCGATTCGACTCAGGCGGTCGGAGGTAAACATTCCCTGCATCCAGGAGAACTCACCCGTTTGGAGCAGGACGAGAATGATCGCGGCACCGCTCCCAACCATGGATATCAGGGCGGCGGCCAGGCTTCGCTGGCGCAATGTGGCGTCGCGGAGCCCAAGTGCATCTGCCAGCAACACGACCAGCGCGGTCAGCACCAGGACCGTTTCCGGCAATGTCCACCGGAACAGTTCAAAATAGTTTGGAGAACTCATGGGAGCCCTCCTTTTATTAAAGCTTGGAAGAGTGGCGACTGGAAGCTGTTCGAAATCGGATCGAGCAGCAGGCTCGGGTACAAGCCGACAACCAATGATGTCAGGATGAGGAGACCTGCTCCGATTTTCTCCGGACATGTTATTGGCGGCAGCGGGGTGGAGCCATGCTCGTTGCTCGCTGGCGGAGACGCGATGGCACCCTCGGGTGGATCTGCAAAGAACGCCTTATGCATGGCAAGGAGTGTGTAGGCAACACCGATCACAACGCCGACACCCGCTCCCAGCGCGAAGCCGGGAAAGGCGTGCCAAGCTCCGATCAACACCTGGAGTTCAGCCACGAACCCGCTGAATCCCGGCATGCCCATCGAGGCAAAACCTGCCACAACGAAGGTAAACGCGGCGAAAGGCAATGCATGCCGCAGGGGGTAGGTCTGCAACTCAGTAAAATCCCGCGTATGCGCTCGCTCATAGATCATGCGACCAACGACCCCGAAGAGCAGGCCGGCAATGATTCCGTGCGAAAACATTTGCAGAACTGCCCCCGCCATTCCAATCGAATGCAGGGTAAGCATGCCCAGCAACACAAAGCCCATGTGACTGACGCTGGAGTAGCCAATCACAAATTTGAAATCCCGTTGGACCAACGCAGCCAAAGCCCCATACACGATCCCGATCACCGCGAGCAGGGCGAAGACCTCGCGCCATGAGGATAGCCCGATGAAGTCAAAGGACCACTCGCCAAGGCCTTCCGGAAAGAGAACCATCGCCACGCGCAAACAGCCGTAGGCCCCCAACTTCATGACAACCCCCGCCAGGAGCATCGATGCGGCAGTTGGCGCGGCCACATGACCAGTCGGCGCCCAGGTGTGGAAAGGCCAAAGCCCCGCCAGAATTCCGAACCCGAGGAACACTGCCGGGAAGGCGAGCAATTGCATCTGCGGAGAAAAGTTGGCCTGAGCCAGCTTGGCCAAATCGAAGGTGGCCGCGCCGGCGCTGACGTATGCGGCCAGCAATCCCGCCAGCACTAGAGCCGAACCGGCGAAGGAATACAGCGCGAGCTTCATGGCACCATACTCGCGCCGTGTAGATCCCCAGATGGCGATTAAAAAATACTTGGGGATGATCGCCAGTTCATAGAAAACGAAGAACAGGAAGAGGTCGAAGCTCAGGAACACCCCGTAAACACCACCGATAAGAGCAAGGAACAATGCGAAGAACTCATTCGGCCTTTTCTCCACATTCCACGAAAACAGGATTCCCGCCACAGCGGCCAACCCGGTGAGCACCACGAGAACCAGGCTGATGCCATCGGCAGCGAGATGGTAGGAAATCCCCAGGCTCGGAATCCAGGGCACTTGGATGACGGTGCGCATTTCGCCTCCCGGGTTCAGGGCGAAACTCACGAGTCCAATCAGCAAGGAAAGACCGGCGGCAGCGAGGGCAATCACCCGAGAAGTGCCTTTGCTCCCGGGTAGCACCAGCAAGAGCGCGGCCGCTGCGAATGATATGTATATGGTCCAGGCGAGCATATCAGTTCGGCAGTTGACCGATTAGGTTCAGTGCCGCGTGCCGCAACGGCCCGAGTAGAAACTGCGGGTATATTCCTAGTAGCAGCATGCCGGCGATTATTGGCGCAAAACGGAGCCTCTCAGCGGCGGTTAGGTCCGGCAGTGCAGACCATTTTTGATTTAAAGGGCCGTAAAACACACGGTCCAAAACCCGCAACAAGAAAACCGCCGTGAGCAAGAGCCCGATCGTGGCGAACGCCGTGCTCAAAGGCGCGAGGCTAAAGGCGCCTTTGAAGATCAGAAACTCTCCGATGAATCCGTTTAACCCAGGCAATCCGAGCGAAGAGAAAACTGCGAAGCCCATCAGGCCTGTAAGCACCGGGAGATTCTCCCGGAGTCCGCCAAAGGCCCTCAGGTCACGCACCCCGCCGGTGCGCTGTTCAAGAGAGCTAACCAGCCAGAACAAAGAGGCTGCAGTGAAACCATGGTTAAACATCTGCAGCATCGCGCCAGTGAGCGCCGCCGTTTTGTCGGCGGCAGAACCTGAGCCGACCGCAGCAAATGCCGCCAAAAGACAGTACCCCAGGTGATTGATTGATGAGTACGCAAACACTCGCTTCAGATCGGTTTGCGCGAGGGCAGCGGCTGCCGGCAAAATAATGCTCAACACTGCAAGGATCAGGAGAGGCGTGGCATACCACTGGATGGGCTCGGGAAAGATGGGCAGCAAGATGCGAAGAAAACCGTAAACGCCCATCTTCGAAATCGCACCAGTCAGCAACATCGTAACCGGAGAAGAAGCTTCCGAATAGGTTGAAGGCAGCCACGTGTGAAACGGAACCAGCGGCACTTTGACTGCAAATCCCAGAAACACACCCAGGAAAAGCAAAGCCATTAGCGATCGCCCACTCAGATGAGTCCATCCGAGTTTCTCGGGCAACAACTCGATGAGTGCGCCGTCGCGAGCCAGGTTTGAAAGCTCCTGAAACTCAAATGAACCAGTCGCAAGAAACAGCGCCACGAAAGCTAAAAGCAGTGCGATGCTCCCAAACATCGTATAGACGAAGAACTGCATGGCTGCTCCTGTTCGGCCCGGCCCGCCCCAGAGCTTGATCAGGAAGAATGCCGGCACAAGGCTCAGTTCCCAGAACAAGAACCAGTGGAAAAAATTCAAAGCCGTGAAGGTGCCGAACAAGCCTGATTGGAGGAAGAGAACAAGTGCGTAATAAAGCCCGGGGCGTTCCAAAGTATGAGTCGTCGCTGCCAGGCTCATCAGCACGACCACACAGGTGAGCGCCAGGAGGGTTAGGCTCATACCGTCCATGCCCAAGTGATAATAAACAGAGAGGGATGGTATCCACTCTGCACGCTCAACGGCCTGCATGGCGGGATTGAGCGAGTCGAAGCCTGCCCAGAGCCCTCCAACGATGGCCAAGGAGATCATCGCGCTGGCTATTGCCAACGGACGTGCCAACTCCGCGCGCTTCGATCCCAGGAACCAAACGGCCGCTCCAAAGCAGACCGGCATAACGGTCAGGATGGTTAGCCATGGCAATGGGTTCACGAGCCGAACCTCCATTCCCAAGCCAGAAAGAAAACCAGCAGAATTGCTCCCAGAGCGATCCAGCGCAGATAGGATTGGACCTGGCCTGTTTGGAGGCGGGCGAAGCGCAGGCCTCCCGCTCGGAGCCCCCGACAGGTCTGATCGAAAGACAGGTTGATCAGGTACTCATCCGTCATGCGCGACACCCAAGCCATGCCTACCGTGAGGTATCGGACCAGTTGCACTAGACCATTCCAGATCCAAAAATCCAGCCAATCTGCGACACGGCCGAACCCGTGTGTAAGACGGACAAAGGTCGCCTCGTAGATTTCATCAACGTACAACCGCGCATGCAGCACGCTCCAAATGTCGGGCCGCAACTGTTCCAATCGGTCACTCGTAGAAGAAAGGCGCTTTCCGTAGAGTAGCAGACCGCAACCTATCCCGGCAAAAACGATTAGGGCAGAAAGCGCCATGAGCTTGAGAGTCTCGGGCTGAGCCAGGTGAGCAAAATCCAAATGAACTCCGGTTTGCTGCAAAAAGCTTTGAAACCAGGGCCAAGCCGGCGTGCCGAGGAATCCGAGCAAAACCGCGCATCCGGCCAGGAGGACCAGCGGGATGGTCATAATCCGAGGACTCTCATGAACGGAACCAACCCCGGATTCAGAGTGCTCGGAATGTGCCAATCTTTGTGGTCCAAAAAAGACGTAGCACATCTGGCGGGTCATGTAGAAAGCTGTCAGAAATGCAGCGGCAAGCCCCAGATAGAAGGGCACGCCCGAGACAGGCCATGTATGAGCAGCATGCAGGATTGCGTCTTTGCTCCAAAACCCGGAGAAGAATACCGGCACCCCAGCCAAAGCCATCATACCGATTGCGTACGTCGCGAAGGTGATCGGCATGAGGGACCGCAAGCCGCCCATCTGCCGGATGTCCTGCTCGTGGTGGCTGCCATGAATTACCGAGCCGGCTCCGAGGAAAAGCAGCGCTTTGAAGAAGGCGTGAGTAATCAGGTGAAACAGGCCGACCGCGACTCCTCCGGTAGCCAAACCAAGCATCATGAAGCCGAGTTGCGAGATCGTGGAATAGGCGAGAATGCGTTTAATATCGAATTGCGCAACCGCAATCAGCGCTCCAAAAATGGCAGTCAGACCTCCAACCCAGGCAATAACCTTTAGCGCGGTAGAAACCGACACATCCTCAGGTACGGCCGAGATCAGCGGAAAGAGACGCGCCACCAGGAATACGCCTGCTGCCACCATCGTAGCAGCGTGGATCAACGCACTCACAGGTGTTGGACCCTCCATGGCTTCGGGCAGCCAGACGTGCAACGGCAACTGCCCGGATTTCCCAACCGCCCCGGCAAAGATCAGCAGGCTGATGCCGGTTGAGACGGCCATCCCCCACCCTGCTGTTTCAACCACCATCCTGCTGATGGCACTCGATTCCAGGCAACCGTTCCCCGAGTCATAGAACAGGAGCGTGCCCGTTTCGGAGTAAAGCCAAACCATTCCCAGCAGAAATGCCAGGTCTCCAATTCGAGTGGTGATGAATGCTTTCCTTGCAGCAGCGGCGGCGGAAGGTTTGTGAAACCAGAAACCAATCAACAGATAGGAAGTGAGGCCTACCAACTCCCAGCAGATAAAGAACACCAGCAGGTTGTTCGCAATGACAAGCCCCAGCATCGCTGCTGCAAAGAGCGATAGGAAACAAAAGAACCGCCCGAAATTCCGGTCGGCCTCCATGTAACCGACGCTGTAGATAAAAATCAGCAGGCCTACAAAACAAACCATCACCAACATGACTGCGGTGAGCGGGTTCAACAGCCAGCCGATTTCAAACCAATCGTTCCCCACCTGGAACCAGCGAAAATTCGCCACTCGATTTGACTCACCGGCACCGAGCAGGGAAATGAAAGCCCCGATGGAAATGGCCAGCGAGATTGATAATGCACCAATCGCCAGCCCAGCCGAGAGACGTTTGCAGGACCGCGTAAGCAGCGCGGCTATTCCCGCCGCAAGCAGCGGGAATGCCGGCACCAACCAGAGATATTGCTCAACGTAGGTCATGCCGGGGGCCTCCCGGCTGGTGGTTCGGGTTCGGTGAACTTCAACGTGTTCGCCTGGTCTAACTGGGTGGTCTTTCGGTGGCGATAAAGCGCTATGATAATAGCCAGACCCACGCCCGCTTCGGCAGCGGCAATACCGATGGAAAAGAGCACAAATAAAACGCCCTGTATGTCGTCGGGATTCGCGCCGAAACGCCAAAAGGCCACGAAGTTCAAGTTCGCGGCATTCAGCATGAGTTCGATGCCGATCAGGACGATGATGGCATGCCGCCGGGTCAGTGCGCCTGTGAGGCCAACCACAAACAACAGACTCGAGAGGACAAGACAGCCCTGGAGCTGTGTCATGGCTCCTCCTTGTCCCTCAGAGCCAGCACGACAGCTCCGATAAGCCCCGCAGTAAGCAGCAGGCCGATGATCTCCAGTGGCAGAAGGAAGCGTCCCATGAGCTGATCGCCAATCCTGCGAACGGTCAGGCCGGGAGACGGAGTGTCCATGGGAGCAGTGGTCAGGACGGGATCAGACAGAATGCACCAGCCCAGGAGGCCAAACAGCACGAAAGCGGCAGCCACGCCCCAAATCCAGCCCTTGGCCCATGGAGAGTCGTCGCGCTCGGAGTTGCTGGTTAAAAGAATGGCAAAAACGATGAGAATGGCGACGGCGCCCACATAGACGAGCAATTGAGCAAAGCCAATGAACTGGGCATCCAACGAGAGATAAACAACTGCCAACCCGCCGAAGGTCACAGCCAGCGAAAGAGCACAGTGCACCAGGTTCCGCATCGTCATGGCGGCAACGGCCCCGGCAAGGGCTATCACGGCGGCGATGATGAATCCCGTGCTCATCTTAAACCGAGGCTAATCAGCGTAGCGATAGGTGCGTTTGCCATAGTTGCGACCGTCCATGAGAGCGTTGCCCAGGATCAAATAGGACCCTAGCACCAGAGCCAAACCCACCGCCCAGCGGGCCGCTCCGGGTTGCATCCAGTGCCATATACCCGCGGTTAGCAGATTGATCAAGGCGAGGGGCAACATAAATTTCCAGGCGAAGCTCATTAATTGATCCATCCGCAACCGGGGCAAGGTGCCGCGCACCCAAATGAAAAAGCAGATGATCCCCAGCAGCTTCGCGAAAAACCATATATAGGATGGCACCCAAGCCAGGAACTGCCACGGAGCCTGGTAGCCCCCCAGGAAGAGGGTGACAGCCAAACCGCTCACGGCAAATAACCCGATGTATTCCCCCAGGAAAAACAGGGCGAATTTGAACCCGGAATACTCAATGTAATACCCAGCAATGATCTCAGATTCACCCTCAGGCAGATCGAAGGGGGATCGGTTGGATTCGGCGGCACCCGCGATCAGGAACAGAATGAGGCCCGCGAACCCCCAGGGCGTGAATACGTGCCATCCCGGCAAAAACGTTCCCTGGGGGGCTTGGGACTCCGCAATTTGAACGGGTGAAAGTGTTCCCACGATCATGATGACCGGGAGCGCGGATAGAATGAGCGGAATCTCATAACTGATCATCTGGGCGATGGCCCGCATCGCACCCAACATCGAGTATTTATTGCGGCTGGCCCAACCCGCCATAAAAACGGAGAGCTCAGTCGCTGCCCCTATCGCAAAGAAAAAAAACACCCCGGCATCCAAGTCGATGGCGGCCATATTGCGTCCTACCGGGATAACCGACAGCGCCAGGAAAACCGGGATAACGAGAACCAAAGGCGCCAGAAAATGAACCACATGGTCAGCCGCTCGGGGCACCAAATCCTCCTTGGTCAGGGATTTGATTCCATCCGCGAGTGGCTGCAGGATGCCGAAAGGCCCAACCCGATTAGGTCCAAACCGATTCTGCATACGACCAAGGCCTTTGCGCTCAAGGACGGTAGTCAGAGCGAACAAAGTGGCAAATGCCCCAATCAAAGCTGCAATGGAAATCAGGGCGCTCAAGACGGGTTGCCACGTCTCGGGCGCCAGGCTCACCAGCCAGTGTTTGCCAGTCACAAACAGTTGGTCGAATGTTGCCATCGTGCGGGTTGCACCGTTTAGCAGTACTTACGGTGAACATCATGTCGAGTTCTGATTGTGTAAAGTGAAAATCGGAAATGGGAAGAATCAATAGCCATGGCCGATCGTGATCGCCCTCACCGCAACCAGAAGGGTTGCCATAAGGTAGCCGGAGCGTCGGAGCGCAGCGGAGACCTCCGGTTAGTTCGGATTGAAACAGCACCCCGACCAGGGGTGCCAGAATCTTCGTTCGCAGGGTGCGATCCGATGCAACCCCACTCTCAGACAAAAAGCTGATTACAGCTCACCTTCAACCGCTCATCCGCGCTCATCGACGCTAATGGCCCCGCGACGAGAAAAGGGCAAGAAAGAGATCGAAACCTCACGCCAAGACGCGCCAGGATTTCTACAGAAAACGGAGATCTCTTTTTCAGACCTTCGTTGCCTGGGTAATCCTTCTGTTTGCATAGTTTTGCTGTTCCGTTTGGGAAAGAGTTTTCACAACCGAGAAGCCAAGAAAAGACCTGGAGAACCAATCAGCGGTTTCAAGCGAGGCGCGGCATTGCGGAGGGAGGAAAAGAGGGAAATGACCTCACGCAGAGACGCCAAGACGCCAAGATTCCTGAGGAAAAACGTAGAATTCCTTTTCCTGCATTTCCTTGGCGTCTTCGCGTCTTTGCGTGATTACATTCCGGCTGTTTTGTCTCTTTCCTTGTCTTCTTCGTGTTTTCGTGACTTCGTGTGAATACCTTCCTGCTGTTTCGGATGTCTTGAATCATCTCACACGGAGGCACGAAGATCATGGGAAAGCTGGGCCGGCACTATCAAAAACTAGACCATTGTTTCCACAGCCCTGCCATCGCAGTGACAAGGCTCTCTACTGGCCCACGCGTAGGCTCGGATCACCTGCCCCTCATCGTGGAATGGGGATTGGTCAAGAGCGGCAGCGAGACTAACTCACCGGCGGCCTCAGGCGAGGCCCGCCCTACCAGAGCCCCATACCCTATCACGCCACGCGAATGGCTGGTGACCAAGGTGCCTCTTTAGTGGTGGCACCGCTCTCGCCGAGAGCGGCCTCTGAGAGATGATTGGGGCCTCTGTGTTGTTGGGGATCGGCGGCCTCAGGCGAGGCCGCCCTACCATGAGTCTCATTGGGAACTGATCGGCTGGCGCACGATGATCAACTCAACCTTTTCTGGTGAGAACGGTTCAATGCGGATCACGTTGGCTCCCGGTTGGAGGTGCGTCGAGATGTCCAGGAGCGCGGGCTGGCCGATGAAGCCGCCACTGGACTGGCCATTCACGGTTACCCTGGCAGCCAATTCCGGCGCGATCCCAGGTGCGTGGAGGTAAACGCGGCCGTTCTCCAACTCCGAGCGCCCCAGTTCACACCTGCCCTGATACGGATTTGCGGTGACTGAACTCAGGGTGAGATTGCCTGATAAACGTTTCCACGGGGCTTTACCAAAACGCGCGATTTCTCGTGCTGGCGTCCACGCCGTGTCATCAAAGGCAGCCTGCGTCCATTCCTCGGGAGCTGATTCAGAACACTTCCATGTACCGTCAAGCCGCTGGGTGAATGTCTTTCCAGAGGCGAACTCAACCCGGAGTATACCAATCACCCCTGCTGGATTGACCTGCACGCCGGGACGATTCTCGGCCAGGATAGCCAATTGATTGGTGCCGGGCAGCAGACGTTCTGACACGTTTAGTTCCACCGGATTGCGCCAACCCTCAGGGCCGTCATCCCCCTGCCCTGCTGATCGGCCGTTCACGAAAAGTTCGAAATGATTGTCGGCTGATCCGATAAACAGGGCCTTTGTCACATTGTCCGAACCTGCGAGCACAATCGATTTTCGGAAATGGCGCTTTCCTATGGGTGCGTTCCTGGCTGGATCGCCTTCAGCGGACCAGACCCAGGCTCCACCTGACAACTGTTCAGTGATTCCTAACTCTTTAGGAAGCACCGGTTGCTCAGCAGATGGGATTTGTTCCGGTCGCAAGGCAATCGTGGTGCCGTTTTCCAGCACGGCTGGTTCAGGCCGAATGGGCAAAGGCCGGGGGGTAGGTTGAAAAACCAGGAGCACACTCTCGTTGGGCTCCATTCGCAATTTCATCTGCACGTGTTTTCCGCTCCTGGTGAATGGAATCGCGGTGATGTGGTTGCGCATGGCATCCCAGCATTCCGGGTGGCCATCGGCCTTTATTCGAAAGGTAAACTCACGGGCAGAGCCTTCGTGGTTCTGGTTGGCGATGAAGAACACGTCACGCCCATCTTTGACCCGGTGGAGCACATGCAGCCAGTGATCGGTTTTACCTTCGAGCACCTCCAGCGTTGGGTTGACGCCCGCCTCAGCCAGGGCCGCCTGCACCTGCTCGGGTGTGGGTGATTCGGGTAACAGGTACGCTCGCCCTCCGGCGGCGTTGGTTCTGCAAGCGGTCAGGCCAGGCTTGGCTGAATCACCCCAGATTGCGTTCCTCAGCGCAGCTATATCCTTTGGGCTTTTCCCGATGGTTGCCGATCTTTCCGGCAGGAACCCATATCCAAGAACAATGCCACCGTTGTCGAAGAATTGCTTCACCCGCGCCAGGGTGGGATAAGGAATCACTTCGACGGGCGGAACTGCCAGGACGCGGTAGGACTCCTTGCGCAGCTTGATTTCACTGCGGCTGATCCTGGTTTTCTTCTCGAACACATCGTAAGGCAGCCAGTCGCAGTCATAGAGAGCATCCTGAAGAGTCTCGCTGAATTGGTCGGGCAAGATCCGTTTACCCAAATTAGCGCTCTGGCCCAGGTAAAGAAATGCGACAGGGCAGACATGTTTGCCGCCAGTGAGCATCACACTCAGCCTGCTGGTGTAATCGGCAAACACGCGATATAAAGGCCAGCGTGGTTCAAATCCGCTGTTATAGAAGTAAGGGGGACAGTCCGTATCGTAGGGTGATTTGGGATTGAATGAATGCGGGATCAGGAAATTGACGCCTGAGACGTGCATGTGATCAGTCCACCACTTCATTTCCGGATAGGTGAGGTCCTGACCACGCGCACCAAAAATTTCCACCATCGAAACGTCATCTGGTTTGCCATAGGCATGTGAAATGGAACTGCCCAATTTGGGGGTCTGCCAGCAGGGCGCATCGCGCGTGACCCGCTTGCCCATGACGAACTGATCGAACACGGCATCAATCCCGCCCATATCGCTGTAGCCCTGCACCCGCATCATATCCCCGGCGCAATACTCCAGGCGCTGGTAGAGAAGCGAATGCTCCATAAAATGGCCGATGGATTTCACGCCACGCTCGCGGCACCAATCTGATATTCCGCCGTACATGGTTCGTCCCCATGCCTCAGCCAGGGCGTCACGATACTGGAACTGAGCGGCGGTTTGGTCCTCCCCGGCCAACTCGTGCAGGTGCGCCACGTAGGCTTTCTTCCAATCCACCTTCCATTCAGCCAGGATGTGAGGCAGTTCGGTGCCCCAGTCGCCCTGGGTCTCCGGTTCATCGTAGAAGAAGCCCTTGATGGTCTTGCCGAAATCGGCCCGGTAACGGTCATAATGGGGCTGGTAGACAGTCTCGAGGAACCAATCCACGCAGTCTTTGCTTGCACCATCCACGCTCAGGTTCTTGCCGCCGCCCTGAAGAACTCCGGGGGCTTGATCATGGGTAAACTTGATCACTTTCCATTTTCCGGCTGGAACCTTCCAACTGAGTTTTCCATTGCGAATGCGGGGGGCCAGATCCACCAGAGTGTCGCCCTGGACCTTGCCGGTCGCATCGATTCGCCCGGCTACAGTGGCTACGTAGCGCTCACCCGTGTAGCCTTCGGCTTCCAGCACACGCGGGCCGTCCACCTCAGTGGCGCTGCTCGCCAGGCGTTTGGCAGCGTATTGCGGAGGCACACGGTTGGCTACAGTTTGGCTTGGCCACCATTTCTCATCGAAAATCCATAGATCCAGGTTGTTTTTGCGGGCTTCTTCCACACAAATATCCATATCCCGCCACCAACCCGCTCCCAGCCAATCGTTATGAGGTCGTGATTCCGGGGTGAAGCTGCCGTTGCCGCCTTCCAGCACCTTGCCGACATATGCCCGGAGCTTTTCCGGAGTATCATCACCATGCAGCCAAAAGAGGGGCCCAGTGAGGCGCCTGGCTTCGGGAGGCAATTCACGGAACTGGCGTTCGGTTTCCCATGAATCCGCGGCCACGGCGGGCAAGACGGCAGAGAGCGCGGCGAGCAGGTAAAGCTTCCGTAACTGGAAAAGGGCTTTCATATTTGGCGTGATCCTATGAGCCCACAGAACGGGGCGTTCGGCAAGAAAAGTCTGCGGACGGTTTGCATTTCTCCATGGCTTTACTTAACGTTCCAGCCAGCGAGTCCTATATGAATCCCAAATTGCTACTGAAGACTGTTTTCCTGATCGCCATCCTGATGTTGCTGGTGATTATGGGAATGAGCAACCGCCAGACCGTGTCCCTGGCCATGCCTCCCCTATTCCATACCCAGCGGGCGCCAGCCGCGCTGATGTACTTCGGTTTTTTTGCCCTGGGCGTCCTATCCGGAACCATCCTAACGGCTGGTGGCGGCAAACGTTCCAGCGGCAAGAGCAAATCAGACAAGTAACCACGACCCGAACCCCAACCAACTCACCTTGTAGAGGAACCTATGCGATTAACCCCTTTCGGAGCCGCCGGTGGCGAAGTCACTGGCTCGGCGTACTTGCTCGAAACCAGCCAGGCCCGCGTACTCATAGATTGCGGGTTGTTCCAGGGTGGCCGCCAGGCGGATGCGCGTAATCATGGTCAACTGGTTCCCTCGGCCGCCGGGTTGGACGCGGTTGTACTGACGCATGGGCACCTGGATCATACCGGCCGTTTGCCACTGTTGCTGAAGGCAGGTTACGGCGGCCTGGTGCATGCCACGCCGGCAACAGTGGACCTGACGTCTTTGATTCTCCGGGATTCTGCGAAAATCCAGACACAGGATGCGGAACGCATTAACCGCAAACGTGAGCGGGCAGGCGAAGCGCCCGTAGAACCGCTCTATACGATCAGCCAGGTCGAGAGCACCTTGCAGCGGCTCTCACCCGTTTCCTATCACACTCCGATAACGGTGGCGCCGGGGATTGAGGCTGAATTCGCTGAAGCCGGCCATATGCTGGGTTCGGGTTCGATCCTGCTGCGAGTGAAAGAAAACGGGAATGAAAAGAGGATCGTGTTTTCTGGTGACCTGGGTCCGAAAAACGCCCCGATTCTGCGGGATTTCGAGCCGTTTTCCGATGCCGACGTTGTCGTCCTCGAATCGACCTACGGAGACCATGATCACCGTGGGTTCACAGAAACGGTGGAAGAGTTCTTCCAGATCGTTAAAGAGGCCGTGCAGGCAGGGGGAAAAATTCTGGTACCGACTTTTGCCGTGGGTCGCGCGCAGCTTCTAACCATGCTGATGGCGTATGCGTTTCGTCACGGAATTGTTCAGCCATTCCCCGTCTATCTGGATAGCCCAATGGCGTTGGAAGCCTGGAAGATTTACCGGGCGCACCGGGAACTTTTCGATGACGATATGGAGAAGTTCCTCAAGGAGGGCTCCATCCAGGAGGATCTGAAGACGTTCAATGCCAGCGCTACCGCTGACGAGTCCCGAAAAATCAACGATGTGACTGGTGCCTGCCTGGTGATGGCGGGCGCAGGCATGTGCAATGCCGGACGCATCCTTCATCATCTGAAGCAGAATCTGTGGCGTCCAGGTACACACGTGGTAATCGTTGGTTACCAGGCTTACGGCTCATTGGGCCGCATGCTCGTGGAGGGCGCGAAAGAGGTCAAAATCTTTGGAGAAAAAATCGTGGTCCGTGCCAAGGTTCATACCTTGGGCGGTTTCAGTGCACATGCCGGACAAAGTGACCTGCTGGCGTGGTTTTCAAAAATGGCGAAGAACAAGCCCAAGGTCATCCTGACACATGGTGAAGATGCTCCGCGACGGGCATTGGCACGTCAGATCAAAACTCTGTATGGCGTTACTCCTATTATGCCCGACCTGGAGCAGGAGATGACGCTCTGAGCCGAGGAATGCGGTTTTCATAAGCGCATTGTTCGCTATAATGGCGCTGTGACACTCGGGCTGCCCAAAGCTCTGGCGCTGCTCACCTGCGCCGGTTTTCTGGCCTTTGCCTTTTGGCAGGTCAGAATGCTCGATTTCGAAGAGGAGCGCCCTCCTCAGAAGCCTTCCTCGCAAGCAGGTGAAGGCCTTCGCGGAACTCCCATGGCCAGCGAACCGATGGAGTCGTTCCCAAAACCCGCCCTGGCTCCGGAATCGGTGCCGGCGGTTAAATGGCAATCGTTGGAGACTGAGGACTACCAGCAGTACCTGGCGAATCTGCGCGCGATTGGCTGTCCGGAGCAGACTGTGCGGGATATTGTGGCCGCCGATTTGTTATCGGCGTACTCAGCCCAACGCAAGGAAGCGTTACTGGAGCGTTATCGAAACTTCAAGTATTGGAGGTCTGATACCCAGGACCAGGCGGCCCGGACGGAACTTGAGCGCAAGCGGAGGCTGATTGACCAGGATATGAACTGGGCAATGCGCGAGCTGCTGGGGCAAGATTTTATCCCGCCTTCCGCGGCCCAGAATTGGCGCATGGCTGAATTAGACGCGGCGCTCGGATTCCTGTCCGAGGACAAGAGGGCGCGAGTGCGCAATCTCCTGATCGAGAGAGCGGGATCGGACCAGCAGATGCAAGCCTTGGCCAGCGGACAGGACTCACCCAACGCGAAGGAGGCTTTGGAGGATTATGAACGGGTTCAGAAGGAGCTGCAGCAAACGTTGTCTGCGGCAGAGCTGAGCCAGGTCGAGATGACGTCGTCGCCGACAGCCGAACAGCTTCGTCGCAGGCTGGCTGGTTTCAATCCCACTGAAGCGGAGTTTCAGATGCTGTTCCGGGAATGGCAGGAGTACGAGCAGAACCTGGCGCGCATGAGCGTTACGGGCGAAGCTGAACCCGAGGCGCTCCGCGCGTTACTGGAGGAGACACTAAAAGCGCGCCTCGGTGAGGACCGGGCGCGCGAATTCTTCAACAATTGGAAGAGGTTTTAGGCCTCGTATTTGCGGACGATCACGCTGGCGTTATGACCACCGAAGCCGAATGAATTATTCAGAGCGGCTTTCACCTGCTTTTCGCGGGCGGTATTGGGGGCGTAATCCAGATCGCATTGCGGGTCGGGCACCGAGAGGTTAAGTGTCGGTGGCACCATTCCGGTTTGGATGGCTTTGACGCACGTAATGAGTTCAGCCGCGCCGGCAGCGCCGAGCATGTGGCCGGTGGCGCCTTTGGTGGAGCTGACGATAAGCTTGCGTGCGTGATCGGCGAAGACAGTCTTTACCGCCATGGTCTCCGCAATGTCACCTGTCGGTGTGGAGGTGCCGTGGGCGTTGATGTAGCCGATTTCCTCGGCGTTGATCCCGGCGCCACGGAGGGCCATGCGCATACAACGGGCAGCGCCTTCTCCGCCGGGAGAGGGGGCAGTCAGGTGGTGCGCGTCAGCCGTGTTGCCGTAACCAGCGAGTTCCGCGTAGATACGGGCACCGCGTTTTTTGGCGTGCTCCAATTCTTCCAACACCAGCACTCCTGAGCCTTCACCCATAACGAAACCGTCGCGGTCCTTGTCGAATGGACGGGAAGCGTGCTTCGGGTCGTCATTGCGGGTGCTCATGGCGCGCATGGAACAGAAACCGCCGATCCCGATGGGGACTATGGTGGCTTCGGCACCGCCGGCGAGCATGACCTGGGCATCGCCCATTTTGATGGTGCGCCAGGCTTCGCCGATGGCGTGGTTGCCTGTGGCGCAAGCGGAGCAAGTGGCGAAATTCGGGCCGCGCAAATTGTGATACATCGAGATCAGACCGGATGCCATGTTCGAGATCAGCATCGGGATCATGAAAGGCGAGAGCCGTCCGGGGCCGCGCTCAAGCAGGATCTTGTGCTGTTCGGTGGTGGTGGCCAGGCCGCCGATGCCGGAGCCCATGTACACACCGAACTCGTCCAGATTCTCTGTGTTGAGATCCAGGCCGGAATCCTTCAAGGCCTGCCAGGCGGCATGAACACCGAACTGGGAGTAACGATCGGTCCGGCGGACTTCTTTCGGATTCGGGAAGGCCGGAGTGGGGTCGAAGTTTTTAACCTCCGCCGCGATTTGGGTGTCAAACTTGGAGGGGTCAAAGGCCGTAATACGGTCGATGCCACATTCTCCTGCCAGGAGATTCTTCCAGTAAGTTTCAAGATCGGTGCCTATCGGGGAGACGACACCCATGCCAGTAATAACTATTCTGCGTTCGGTCCAATTGCTCGCCATAAAAAAATAAACGGGGCAGCTTAAGCTGTTGCCAGCCTAAGCTGCCCGGAAAACGTTTAACTTACAATTCAAATCCTGAGGGATTACTTCTGCTGAACATCTTCGATATATTTGATGACGTCGCCCACGCTCTGGAGCTTCTCCGCCTGTTCATCAGGGATTTCGCTGCCGAATTCCTCTTCCAAAGCCATCACGAGTTCGACCGTGTCGAGCGAGTCGGCGCCCAGGTCCTCAATGAATTTGGCCTCCGGGGTGACTTGATCCGCATTCACGCCCAATTGCTCAACGATGATGTCTTTGACCCTCTGTTCAATAGATTTTTCAGCCATGGTTTTCTCCAATTCTTCTAATCTGCTGTGTGTCTATGCCACGCCGGGGGCGGGCGTCAAGTCCGGATTCGATGATTTTTCATCACGTTCCGGGCACGTTTCGTTTCCCGCTGCAACACAATTGCTTGCAGAGGCAAAAATATTCAGGTCAGGACATCACCATTCCGCCATCAACGGCGAGCACTTGTCCAGTGATGTAACGGGCTCCGGGACCAGCCAGGAATAACGCCGCCTGTGCAATGTCTTCGGCCTGTCCAAGACTGTTCAACGGAATAGTCTTGAGCAGTTGCGCCTTCAGATCCTCACCAAGAGCCGCAGTCATATCGGTTTCTATAAAGCCAGGAGCCAGTGCGTTGACTGTAATGCCACGGGAGCCAAACTCACGTGCTACTGACTTTGTAAAACCGATCAAACCGGCTTTGCTCGCTGCGTAGTTAGCCTGACCGGCGTTTCCAATCAAGCCAATAACGGAGGCAACATTGATAATCCGGCCAGAACGCTGCTTAATAAAAGGGCGGCTAAAGGCCTTGGTGAACAGGAAAGCACCCTTAAGATTGGTGTCCAGGACCGTATTCCAATCCGTTTCGCTCATGCGCATGAGCAATCCATCCCGGGTCACCCCGGCGTTATTCACGAGGATGTCAACTTTGCCGCATTCGGCCAGGATTTTCTCCGCTGCTGCGCTCACCGCTGCGGAATCCGCCACGTCCACGGCATAGGCCCAGGCCTTCCGTCCGGCAGCACGCACTTCCTGAGCTACCTTTTCGGAATTCTCGACCGTCCGCGACACGCAAACAACGTCCGCCCCTGCGGAGGCGAAGGCGAGCGCGATGGCGCGTCCGATGCCCCTGCCGGCGCCGGTGACCACGGCAATCTGATTGGCAAGTTGACTCATGCGGCGAACGTCATACGTGATACAAGGCTGCTGATCAAGCCCCGAATCAAGGTGGATCTTCCCGTGCGATTCTTCCCGTTGCCATGTCTCAGCCCACCGATTAGGCTCCCCGCGGTCATGGCCGCACGCAACACGTTCCTGAAGAACTACGGGTTTTCAATGCTCCTGCTGGGCGGAATATTAACCGGCTCAGTTCTTGGAATCTGGCTCAAAGAGCGAGCCGCTGTTCTCAAGCCCCTCGGGGATATTTTTCTGAACCTGCTTTTTACGCTCGTGGTGCCTCTGGTGTTCTTTTCAATCGCCTCCGCCATCGCCAAAACGACGAGCGGTGCGCGGCTGCGGCGGATTGCCGGGTACATGCTTCTGCTCTTCGTACTCACGGGGGCCGTTGCCGCTTTTCTCATGGTTGCCGGGGTAACATACTATCCCCCAGCGGCAGGAATCTCGGTTTCACTGCCTCGGGGCGAGCAGGTGGAAAGCAGCCCGCTTGGACAGCAGATCGTGCAGGCGCTGACAGTCTCCGACTTCGGAGAGTTGTTCTCACGCAAGAACATGCTGGCCTTGATTCTCGTATCCGCGATGACCGGCTGGGCCGCAGCCCGATGCGGCACGAAAGCCTCTGCCTTCATCCAGCTTTTGGAGAGTGGCAACGAAGTTATGGGGCGGCTGATCGGGTATGTCATGCTTTATGCCCCGATTGGATTGATGGCCTACTTTGCCTACCTGGTGGGCACGTTCGGGCCGAAACTCATGGATTCGTACCTGAGGGTAATTAAGTTGTACTACCCGATGGCGCTGCTCTATTTTCTGGCCGGATTCACCTTTTATGCATTTTTGGCGGGCCGCGGTGAAGGGGTGCGCCGTTTCTGGAGGAGCATTCTCCCCACGGCTTTCACGGCATGGGCAACTGGCAGCAGTGTGGCCTCAATTCCAGCAAATCTATCGGCGGCAAAGCAGATTGGCGTGCCTGAAGATATCCGCGAAGTCGTCATCCCGGTGGGGGCCACGATTCACATGGAGGGCTCCTGCTTGTCAGCCATCCTTAAGATTGCCTTTTTATTCGGCATTTTTGGCCAGGAGTTCTCGGGTGCAGGAACCATCCTCGTTGCTGTAGGAGTGGCGCTGTTGAGCGGAACAGTGATGAGCGGGATACCCGGCGGCGGGTTCCTGGGGGAGATGCTCATCGTAACCTTGTATGGCTTCCCGCCGGAAACGCTGCCTCTGCTCTCCATGATCGGAACACTGGTCGATCCGCCAGCCACGATGGTCAACGCCTGCGGAGACAACGTGTGCAGCATGCTGGTTGCACGAATCCTGAGCGGACCCCAGTGGATGAAGAACGGGTAGTTCTCCCACTCGAGTCAGCAACCCCCGGAAGGCCGTAAGCCACCGGTGGTTAGCTATAAAATGTTGGCAGCCAGTTCGGCAAGCTCAGAGCGTTCACCCTTTTGAAACTCGATATGAGCGGAGATCGCTTGCTCCCGGAACCGACTCACGATGTAATTGAATCCGTTTGAGGAAGAATCCACGTAAGGGTTATCGATTTGATACGGATCACCCGTGAACACGATCTTGGTGCCGTTCCCCACCCGCGTGATGATGGTCTTCGCCTCCAGGGGCGTCAGGTTTTGCGCCTCATCAATGATCATGAATTGATTGGCGATGCTGCGTCCGCGGATATAACTGAGCGCCTCCACCACGATGCTCCCGGAACGCATCAAATCGCCGCTGCGCCGGTGTTCATGGCCCATATTGAGATCGCCTAGCATCTCCAATGCATCATGAATCGGCTGCATCCAGGGCGCTAATTTTTCATCGAGTGAACCTGGTAGAAATCCAAGCTCTTTGCCCATGGAAATCGTGGGACGCGCTACAACCAACCGACGGAACTCGCGATCCATGACCGTACGTTTCAGACCGGCAGCCATGGCCAATAAGGTTTTGCCTGTACCAGCCTTTCCCATGAGGGTTACCAGCTTGATTCGGTCGTCCAGCAAGGCATCCAGGCCGAAATGTTGCTCGCGGTTGCGGGGCTTGATCCCCCACACCCCCTCCCGGGAGTCGACGATAGGAATCAGCTTGGTGCCGGTTGCATCGACCTTGGTTAAGGCGGTGCGCTTGGGATTCGCCTCTTCGAAAAGAGTGCAGTATTCGTTTGGGAAATAACGTTTCTTATCCCCGTTCAGATCCAGTTCACCATTGGCGCGGAACGACGCCATCTTCTCGGCACTCACCGCCATTTCGACCATCCCGGTGTAGAGATCTGTGATGAAGACCCGGTCGGTTTCGTAATCCTCAGCCAGCAATCCGAGTGCGTCGGCTTTGATGCGTAAATTGATATCCTTGCTGACGAGGATGGTTTGGGACTTGGGCTTGGTCTTCTTGATTCCTAAAGCAAGCGTCAGAATGCGGTTGTCCACAGTGTCCGAGCTGAACACAACTTCGTTTTTGGGAACTTTGCCGTGATTATAGATGATGCGCAGGCGTCCGCCGTTGGGAAGATCGACTCCTTCGCTCAAGCTCCCGGTGCCGCGCAGACCATCGAGCATGCGCGAGACGCTGCGGGCGTTCTGACCTAACTCGGTGGACTCACGTTTGAACCGATCAATCTCCTCGATGACTTCCATCGGGAGCAGGACGCAGTTGTCCTCAAAGTTAAGCAGGGAATCGGGATCATGAAGGAGAACGTTTGTATCAAGAATGTAATTCTTCACCAGGTAAGTCTTTAATGGTTACTAAACTCATTTCCCGGTGCCAACGCACTATGTTGCTGTGGCTCCGGGGCAAACGATAATGGCCGGAAAACAGAAAGTTCTCCAGCATTCCGAAAAGATTGAAATCGACGAATAGCGGGCGGTCTTCCAGCAGGAAGGAGCGGTGCTGAAGCATCTCCTCAAATGGGATGAGTTTCTGCGCCAGCTCCGCCTGCAACTGTTTCTGGCCGGATTTCCATTGATCGATGCAGCCCCTTCCAAACTTCCGCTCTTTGTGCCGCAGGAAAGGGAGGTGCTCATCGGCTGGCACGAACTCCTGCCAATAAATGTCATTGAGCTTAAAGCAAGGTCCCTCGATCTCGTTTTCGATGTGGTGCCAAAGCAAATCCTGGAGACCCTCCCAACGCAGTGGAAACAAACCGAGCTGTAACTTCGAATCCACGTATTTGGCCAGCACCTGGGAATCGTCGCTTACCTCAAAAATGACGGTTTTACCATCACGCAGGATCGGCACACCATAATATCGTTCTCTGGTGAGTTTCCAAACCAGGGAACGGTCGGTGTTCGAAGTGTTGGTGATTTTAAACGGGCGCGAGGCAAATTCGAGGATACGACGTTGAACAATGCAGAAGGGGCTCCACGGGAACTGAATGAGTTCAATCATGATTTGCGGCTCTCTATGGCGCAATCTAAGACTGGTTGATGAAGGTGACAAGGGGAAATCAGTGGTTGGTGATCGGTCGGTAGTCCCGAGGAGTAGCGAAAGCGTCACATGCTTGCTTTTGATGCCTCCGCTCGCGATAGAACCGCCCAAGCACCAGGCAATGTGCGTGGCAATTCCGTACTGTTGGTAACCTCTTGGCCTAAGAAGAGAATTTCCTGGTGGTTCTGGTTTGCGGCCTTGAGGCGCAAACCAGAACCACCAGGAATGACACTAAATGGAACGCGCGGTTACCGACAGTACGGATTCCTGTTCGGTCGGCATTCCTGCGATCGAAGAGGAGCAGTTGCGAGGAAGACGAATAGCCTCTGCGAAAGTGACGAAGTAGAATCAGGACTTGGCCCGGCTATTCTGAAACGTAAAACTTGAAACGTGAACAAACCCGGGGCGTAGGGGTGTGGTTAAAAGTGGGTGAGGGAATGCTGAGTTCTGTCCGGTGTCGGACAGGTAACCGAGTTCGTCCGCTTCGAAGCCCCTGAACAGGGGCGACCGCGAATAGCCCGGCACGGGAGTGCTGGGTAGTGTGCGCCCTATAGATCAATCAAGTCCCGACAGGGACGACCGATTCGACGTCATTCTTACCGGAAACAGCAACCGCCACGCCGTTAGCTCTCTGGCATACCCTACATGGGCTTATACTCGAAGCAAGTTTTGCGGAGGAGTCTGGGGTATTGTTGCAAGGACAGACCTTTCGAAAACCGTTATCCCCGGGAGCAATGGGATGTGCGATCGCCCACTTCGGGGCTTCGATGATCGCTTCAATCACCAGACCCGGCACTTCCGTGCCGGGCTAGCTGCGAACGCCCACTTCGGGGCTACATTGTTGCCCGTACGTCGGGCAAAAGTCCGATCGCTCACCTTAAAGGAGCCGTAAGCCTCACCCACATATAATCACAGCCGGGCGTAGGGAGTAGCGCAATTAAGGTTGACGGTTCTGCCAGACTTGCTATCATTCGTTAAATCCTATGAAACAACAGCTAATCCTTGCAGGGCTATCTCTCATTCCAGCCTTGCTCACCGCGGCTCCTCTTCCACCTGAAGAATTGCAGTTGCGCAATGTCATTGAATTCGGGACTGATCTGGGCGTTCCCAGCAGCCTGTTCAACTCTCGATACTTCGATGGCTTCGTTTATGTAAACCAAGTCAACGCCGGAACACAGGGGTTGGGACGTTATGCCAGCGGCTGGGGAACAGCGTTGATGCTACTCGATAACCGAGGCGTTCTGGAACATCGGATGGTGGCCCCGTTCCGTGGCACAAACAATCTCACCTATCTCATCGCCTCCAGCAGCGGCGCAGCTCCCACTACGACAACCTTCAGCCGTTACGATTTCCAGGGCAGCAACCGTGTGGATGTGGCGTCGCCAAGCGGCCAGATCGTGGAGGGCTTTGATTGGGCAGATGATAACACGATCATCCACACCTCTTACACTTCAGGCAATAGAAAGAATTTGTATCTGGTGAGTGTCGAGGCTGAGCCATTTGCACTGACGGCTAACACGCGCTGGAATGCGAATGGGTATGTAACCACCGAAGTATCCACCCGTATCCGCAACGTGCGTACGGGCGATAAATACAAGGGTTACGCGTATTATGGCGACAACGGGCAAGCCACAGACCCGAACTTCTATGCGATCAACCTGCAAACGGGGGCGTCCACGCTGCTGGGAAACGCGGGCCCGTTGACCAGCGGTCCGAGCTTCGGGATTTGGACTGTGCTGGAGCGCAACGGCTATCTGTATGTCCAATCCACCGAAGACGGTGTTCAGGTTTATCCAATGACCAGTGCCACCAGCATCGGACCGTTACTGTTCACTTATGGCAGAGATATGCTGGACACCGTTGCAGTGCAAAGCGGCGTGGCATATTACGGCCTGGATGTCTGGCCGGACGGCTCTCGTTTCGTAATCGGGTCGGCGAATGGTCGCGTGATCGAATTCGGCGCACCCGATGTGCAAATCAACAAGGTCGATGCCAGTTCGCTGGTTCTCTCCTGGCCTTCGGCTGTAACCGCAGTGGCGATCCAAACCTCCCCTACGCTGGTTCCCGCGGCATTTGTCGACATTGAGCAGCAACCTTTTGTAACACTGGATGGGAAAACGAATTCTGCCTTGGTTTCGTTTAGTGGTGATCAGACCTTCTTCCGTTTGCGGAAGAACCCTTAAGACTCAGGCCGGTAACTCGGTTACTCTATGTTGCACGCCCGGTGGCCCCACCGGGCGTGCTTTTTTTCGTAGGCGTCCGGCGGCAGTTCAACATTGGGTGACATCTTTTACTACCTGCTTGCATCTATGAGGTCTGTGGATGCTTCCCTTTCATTTACACCTATGACCGGATGATAGTGCGGCGTTTCGCATTCATATCGGGTGCGTCACTTGCCGATTGGCAATTGCGGGACTAAGTTCACGTCGCAAAAAATCAAACCATGATCTCAAGACGCGAGGCTATCAAACAAACCGCGTTGGCTACTGTGGCCATCGCTGGATACTCAACACTGTCCACTTTGAATGCGCAACCATCCGGCTCAGCACCGGAAGGCGCGATCAAGCTGCCCCCGCTGCCCTACCCGGCGGATGCGTTGGAGCCGCACATCGATGCACGCACGATGGAAATTCACCACGGCAAGCACCATGCGGCGTACGTCAATAACCTGAACAAAGCGCTGGCTGAAGCGCCGAACCTGGCTGGAACATCGCTTCAGTCTATCCTCAGCAATCTGGAAAGCGTGCCCGAGAAAGTTCGCACAGCGGTTCGCAACAACGGAGGCGGACACTTCAACCATGCTCTGTTCTGGCAAATGATGAAGAAGGACGGCGGCGGCGAACCCAAGGGGGAGTTGGCTCAGGCCATTGATAAGAGCTTTGGCAATTTCTCAAACTTCAAAGTCCAATTCACCGAAGCCGCCACCGAAGTGTTCGGCAGCGGGTGGGCTTGGCTTATCGCTGGCGACGGGAAACTCAAAATTGAAACAGCGCCTAACCAGGATGCGCCGGTCGGCGGTGGGCGCGTCCCCATTTTGGGGCTGGATGTCTGGGAACATGCCTATTACATCAAGTACCAGAACCGGCGTCCCGAGTATATAGCGGCCTGGTTCAACGTGGTGAACTGGGATTTTGCATCGTCTCGTCTGGCGAGCACCAAGGGGTAAGAGGGTTTTAAAGGGAGACCAACCAGTAACGGCTGGTCTCCCTGGGATAAAAATCAGACGTCGCAAATCTGAACGGCCTGCTGGAGAGAGGTCAGCGGTTCGCGTTTCGGAACGAACTCCTGGGCCACATAACCCTTGAACCCGGTGGCAACGATCGCCTTCATCACCGCTGGATAATAGACTTCCTGGGTTTCGTCGATCTCCGCGCGACCGGGCACGCCACCGGTGTGGTAATGGCCGATGTACTTATGGTTCTCCTTAATGGTATCGATGATATCTCCATCCATGATTTGCATGTGGTAGATATCGTAGAGCAGCTTGAAATGCTCTGAGCCCACCTTCTCGCAAAGCGCCGCGCCCCAGGAGGTGTGATCGCACATGTAGTCGGGATGATTGCGCCGGCTATTCAACAACTCCATGCAGACCGTCAGCTTGTACTTTTGGGCGAGTGGCAGGATGCGTTCCAGGCCAACGGCGCAGTTTTCAAGACCCTGTTTGTCGCTCATTCCGTTCCGATTCCCTGAGAAACAAATGATGTTGGTGAAGCCGTGTTCCAACGCGATGGGCATGGTTTGATCGAAGAATTTGAAGATTCGATCGTGATTCTCGGTGCGGTTCAACCCTTCGCCGATGCCGCCAGGAACGCCGCTCACCATTGAGCAAACCAAGCCATGCCGTTTAACCGTCGAGAAGTCTTTTACCTCCAACAGATCGATGCCCTTTATGCCCATGCTTTTTACGGCGGAACAAAACTCATCCAGCGGGATCTTGGAATAGCACCACTTGCAAACCGCATGGTTGATGTTGCCCTTGACGGCTGGCGCCGCTTCTTTTTCGGGTGCGGCTGAACTGAAGTTCGTGGCCACAGCCAAGGCGGCTGCACCGGTCCCCATGGTACGTATCGCAGTACGACGACTCATAGCTTTGTCCATGCCTGAGCTTACACCGGAGCGGAACGGCAACAAATTTTTTCTGAAAGGAATAGCTATCAGGGTCGCGCTCCTATCCCGAGTGTCTCCCGGCAGTAACGCACACTTCGCTCCAACTCCTCCCGCTGATAGGTCTGCTCGGCCTCTGAGTTCGGCGATTTGTGTGAGGGAATAGCCTTCCCGCGCCGGGCTAGAGCCAGGAACCGGGCAAAATCCGCCGCTTTCAATTTTGGCCATGCTTGCCAAAAATCCTGCTGCAAATAAGGGAAAGGCTTGGCGAAGCCGGAAATGATTTCCAGGACGACCGGCGCCTGGGGACAGAGCTGCGAAAACTTGTCCATATAAACACGCCAGTCCACCTGGCCTTCACCCATGGCTGTCCATTGGACTTTGGCTCCCTGCTCATCCTCCCAGACAATCGCGTCGCGAATGCCGGTAGTCACCGCATAGGGGCCGAGAATCTCCAGGTTTGTCAAAGGATCCTCCAGCGCCCAGACCGCATTTCCCGAATCAAGCGTGGCGCCTACAAAATCCCTCCCCGCCGCCTCTATCAAGCCGGCAAGCTCGCTGGCCCGCATATCTCCGGCATGATTCTCGACAGCGATGCGAACGTTTGAGTCAACAGCTTCATTGCGGCAGGCTTGGAGGACTTTGACCGTGTCCGCTATCCTGGCCTCGATGCCACCGGGTGACTGACGGTCCTCGCCCATTCCCAGGACGCAGCGCAGAACGGGTGATCCCAGCGCGCGCGCCACACGAATTCCCAGCCGCAAGTGTTCCTCGGCCGTTCCCCACTTCTTCTTGAAGGATTTTGCTGTGGGACAGATGCTCCAGGTTCCAGCATGGATTTGCACGCCCAGATCCTTGGATTTCGCGCGGAGTTCCTTCAGGCTCGCGTCCTCCAGGCTTTCATAAGCATCGAGATCGGAGATCAGCAACACGTCGACTTTTTGCGCAGCGGCGTATTCGAGCAAACGTGGCGCTTTCCAGCCCATAGCCCTTACGGAAAAATTATCGATCCCCAGCTTCAACCGAACCTTAGGCATGGTCTCAGCGGCGAGCCGTGGAGAGAGAGCCGCAGCAGCGGCACCTGCCGCCAGCAGGCCCGTGGTTTGCATGAAATCGCGCCGTGTCATTGCCGCAGACTTGGATGCCATGCTTTGAGTTTCATGTGAAAAACGGAGTCTGGCTAGAAAATGTTTTGCTCTTCACGGGGGATTGCCGATTAATATGCTACAAATGACGAGACAGTGTATTCCTGTTGATCTGCGGAATGTGAAGGTTTTGCCGCTGGCCACGCGCCAGAGCCTAAGCCATGCAGATACCATGATCAGGAATCCCCAGGCTGCCCCGCCGCCCCTGCCCACGGCAATGATAAAGACGGTTGAGGTCTGTGCCGAGCGCATCCGGGCGGCTCGTGCGCAGGACCGTAGCGTGATATTGATGTATGGCGCGCATTTAGTGAAGAACGGGGCTCAGACAATCGTTCAACAATTGATGACGAAAGGTTTTCTCACGCACCTGGCCACTAACGGTGCAGGAACCATTCATGATTGGGAACTGGCTTTCTTGGGACGCACCGAAGAAAGCGTGCGCAACAATGTTCCAACGGGGACTTTCGGAACCTGGGATGAGACAGGCCGATCGATCCATCTGGCATTATTGGCGGGAGCGCTTCAAGGCGATGGCTATGGACGCAGCCTGGGACGTTTCATTGTTGAAAACGGAGTCGATCTGCCAGCGCGGGATGAGCTTGAAGAGCAGATCAGGACTAATCCCGGTGATCCGCTCACCCCGGCAAGAGCGGAGCTGCTGCAATCGACGATCCGGCATCAGTTACCGACTGGCCGGCTTGAAGTGCGGCACCCATGGGTTCAGACATCCATCCTGGCCTGTGCGTTCCAGGCGGGGATTCCGTTTACGGTGCATCCAGGCATCGGATACGACATCATTGCGACGCACCCGATGTTTAATGGCGCTGCAATCGGTCGCGCGGCGGAATTGGATTTTCGCACATTTGCACAAAGTGTGGATGGCTTGGATGGCGGTGTGGTTCTGTCCGTGGGTTCGGCTATCATGGCACCGCAGGTATTCGAAAAGACATTAAGCTGTGTGAACAATCTGCGGCTCCAGGCAAGCCGTCCGATCGTGAAGGACCACTCGATCTATGTGGTGGACATTCAGGATGGTGGGAACTGGGACTGGTTGCAGGGAGAGCCTCCCAAGAGTAATCCCGCCTATTACCTGCGGTTCTGCAAGAGCTTCGCGCGCATGGGCGGCACGATGACCTATGCGCAGTGCGATAACACGGCTTTCCTGCACAATTTGCTGCACCTGCTGTAGCCGCCGACTACAACCAAGAAGCCAAGGAAAGACCTGGAGAACAGGGGCGAACCGAGAGACCGGAGAGGGGTCTTCTTTTCTCCGTTTTTCTTGGCGTCTTCGCGTCTTTGCGTGATTACATTATTTCCTTTCTCTCGGCGGGCCTATTGCCAGCGGACCGAGGTGCCCTCGGCAGGCAGCCGGCAGGCGCGAGACTCCTCGTCAATTGTTAGGTTCAGTTCCAGGCCACTCTGGCTGGGATCACACAGCCACACCTCCCCTGCTCTGCGAAGCAGCAGACAGGGCTGATCCACCGTAATCGTCAAACCCGCAAATGACACCCGGCCAGGTTCGTGAAAAGCGGCAGCGAGGGTGCCATCTTTAAACCGCACTACTTGGGTCGAACTGTCGTTCCGCAACACCTCCCATGTCGGTTCGCGACTCAGTTTCTCCACCCCGGATCTCGAAGTGTGAGCGAGCACATACCCTGTGTTTTGAGGTGCGTCCGTTTGAGGATGCTCCATGGTCACCAGAAGCACAGGAGCACTTACTGGCGCGGGAGATAGGGTTGCATTCACTTTTGCCCACGAACCAGTCGCCATTCCGGCCTTAACGCTCAATGCACCGTTCAAAGGTAAATAGCCGAAGTTTGAATGATGAACCCATCGATACCCGGTGGATTCATTGGCATCAGGCTTTAACTGTCGCTCCATTGAGCCGTCATGCACCCATAGCGGTTCTCTGAGCCGGCATTGATCGAGAGCCGTGCGCATCTGCTGGCCGTCCGCAGACTGCAAACCGGCGATCAGGGTTACAACGAGGTCGCCGTGGCAAACCCAGAACTTCCTCGCGGTCAACTGCAGTCTATTGGTCGTTCCGAACTGATAATGCATGACCGATGCAGAACTGGTCCCGTCCGTGATGGTTCCAGTAAACGGTCGCGGCAGAGGGCCAGCCATGGAGCCTGCCACCGTTAACCCGGGCAAGAGATCCCAGTTCCACATCGGTGAAAGATCGAAATATTCCTGTCCATCACGCACCAGGTAATGATCGCCAAGATTCTGCAGGCGTCCTGACAAATGCTCACTGTTGAGCCCGGTTTCAGTTGGCAAAGTGCGATTGGAAAGAGTTTTAAGAAAGAACGAGAAACCCGGGCGATGGTATGTGGCAAAATCCGAACGCGGAAACGCGCGCGCACCGACCAATGGTTCAGCTTGCCGATTTTGACGAGCGAGAAAGCGGTTCAATTCATTGCGGTGTTTCGGCAGAACCTCAGCAAGCTGCTCAAGCGAACTGCGCACGTCTCCCCACTTCAACGCGCCTGGACGGCTGACGCTCCTGTCGAGCGTGGACGGAACGGTATCAGTGCCCCGGCACATCCATTGATCCCCTTCTATGGCGAACCTGGCCAGAATCTCGAGACGATCTGGCGGCAAGGCCCAGGGAGAGCCAGCCAACTGCCAGCCGACCCGGGCGGCGGTCATGAGGTAGGCGCGACCGTAAGCAAACTGCTGCAACCGGGCGCCATGCTGATGAAAGCTCAGGTCCGGCTGAACGCCTTCCCCCGCGCCAATCTTGATCTCACCACTAATGACGTCCCGGCACTCCTTCAGCACCCCCCCATTGGCCGTTAAGGCAGCGTGCTGGAGCGCCAAATCTGCTATCCAAAGGGTGTTAGCTCCGCCGCCGGACCTCGGCTTCCCGGCCTGGGCCAGGATGCGGAGCGCCTTCGTCCTTCGATCGCCCTGCATATGCTCGTTCAAAAGCACGATGATATCGCACATCTTTCCTGGCACACCGATCTGATTCCACCACCAGTTCGGGTTGGTAAATCCCTTCTCCAACCAATAATCCAATGCGCGCCACATCACGATCCCCAGGTCCTTGTCGCGATGCAACGGTCCACCGGGATTGGCCCATGCCATCGTGAGCAATCGCAAGCGGTCAAGATGTCGGCATGCTTTCCATGAGGCTCGGTCCTGGTTCTGATAATCGATATCACTCCAGGAACCGTCGGAATTGCACGACTTGATCCAGTTCTTCACTTGCGGCAGATCCATGGTCCCGGTGTCTTGAAGAGACCGGTCGGGATCACGCCCAATCGTCTGACGATACCGGGAGATAACACGTTCAAAATCTCCCTGCCGTGTGAGATCCACTGGCTGAATGGTGGAGGCGACCCCGGCGGGCTTTGAAGGCACCACGCCCCCTGACATGCGATACACTTCGCTGCCCGCCAGGAGAAAAGCACCGACTCCATAGACATCGGTATGACTAACATCAAACTTCTTCGGATCGGCCCCGATCGGCTGCACATGCGTTAGTCTTCCTTCCGGGGTGACGCAATCGACCAATCCCTGCCATGCTCGCGCGACTGCAGGGCCGAACCGCTCACGGTCCAGCAATCCTTGATTAACGCCCCATGCAAGCGCGTAAGTATAGAACCCCGAGCCACTGGTTTCTTTTAGGGGGTAGTTCTCCGGATCGAGCAAACTGGACCGCCACAGCCCATCAGGTTGTTGGCAACTCATGATCCTGTTAGCCATCTCTCGAAATTGCTTCTCCAAAGGCGCTCGCTCGGGATCAGTGCGAGGCACGTCTTGCAGCACCCGCACCAGACCTCCCATGACCCAACCGTTGCCTCTGCCCCAGAACACCCGTTTGCCGTTGGCCTCAAGCCGCGCGAAGTAAGTGCTGTCCCTATAAAAAAGGTGCTCTTCGTTTTCGTACAGATACTCCGAGGTGATCCACCAGTTTGTAAGCGCGTAATCCAGGTACTTACGCTCGCCGGTCGCGGTTGCCAGTCGCGTCCAGGCCGGTGGAGCCATGAATAGGGCATCGCACCAGGACCATCGATCCCCAGCGCCGTATCGACTGAAATCCAGCGAAGGGAAACTGGATGGCTTGGCTATGATCGAATCAAACTGGGCGCGCATGGGAGCAACCATCCTGGGATCGCGATACCGGATTGCCAGTTCGGCATACATCTGTCCCACACAATGATCATCCGCGTTGTAATGTGAGGGACCGAGCTTCCACTGATTCCGTTCCCCTATGGAACGCATGGCCTCTCTGAAGCGGGGGCTTGGGGATGTCAGGTCGAGCGCCATCATACCGGCATACAAGGCGCCTTGCGTCCAATCAGTCGTCCGATGCTTCCCCGGATGAGCCAATTGCCAATCAGCCACGCGCTCCATGATGGCCAGAACAGCGGATGGATCTTCCTGAATGAACTGGACAGACCGGGAATTGTGGGAGGCGCAACCCACCGCCATCAGCCAAGCACCAATGAATAGCAGGGCGCTCCACAACGAAGATCTGGGAATAGTGTTGAACTTACTGCGAATCATCTTGTTTCCTATTTGCCACTTTGACCGGATAGCCCGGGTCCCGTGGCTGTTGGGGTAACGCGCAGATTATCGAACTGAGCCTGCACCCAGGGACTGGTTCGCAGACCCACTTGGCCTCTTCTATGCGATTGGTCGCGGATGGTTGTCAGTGGTGATCCGTCCAGCGATGCGGTGATTTCGTCACCCAGGAAACGCAAGCCAAGGTTATGCCATTGATTGATCTTGAAGGACTGGTTCGTGCCGACAGCAAGCACACGATCATCGCCAGTTACATTCTGGGTAAGCAAACGCCAGGCTCCTGTGTCACTGATCTGGAAGTGATACCCACTCACGCTGTGTTGCTGGCTCTCAACACGCCCGGCCAACCCGGCATAGCCTTTTGATTCAAGGAGCACATCGGCTTGCACCTCATAGTCGCCCACCCAGCGCGGATCACCAACGATCGTGGTGGGAGGCATCTTTGCCCGATGCCAAAGCAACGGCTCCTGTTTGACTACCTGCCGATAGACCTTCCCTGCCCGCCCACCACCGGACGGCGTGGCTTCGAATGCACCATGAACATCAGCAAAGTACCGAGCTATGTCACCCTGAGGCACCGATTCAAAGTCTTCTTTAAAAGGCAGAGCAAGCTGGCTGTCGCGTGCAGGTTTCGGCTGAGCGTCTCCTTTGCGCTGTCCCGTAGTGGTGGAACAGGTGTAGATGTGACCGGGTTCAATCCGAAGCTGGTATCGGCCATCTTTGGGTTGAATCCGATCAATCAGAACGAAATCTTTGGAAGAATCGGTTGAGCGGAGTTGAGTGCTCCACACGTCAACTGCGTTGTTGCTTAATCCGCCAGCCAAACTTAACTCCAGGAACTCTGGCTCTGTTAAATCCACCGTCTCGATATAGATCGTATAATCACTAGAATTGGGAGAACGCAAGGAAACCAAACTCGCGCCGTGGGGTGAGTAGCCGCATGCTGAATCCAGGTAACGCCAACCGGGCTTCGCGAATTGCGTCAGATGCGCGTCCACCCACACGGATTTGCCCAGGTCATAGAATCCTGACCAAGGGCGGTCAGCCAGGATCAATCCGGTTCCAGCTACGGGGAAGTTTTCATAAAAAGCGGCTGCCAGGGCCCAGTTTAGGTTCGCCGTGATACCAGCATCCAGGTAATGGCGAGTCATGACTCGTGCCAGGGGTTCGGCACCCGTCCGATAATTCTGCGTGCTGTTTTCGCTGTCCCAAAGCGGCTTTCCCAGTTCAAGTGCTGCCGTGCTGACATTGCAGTGTTTCTGGGCGGTCCGCCACCCGCACACATCATGTTGACCGACGATATCCACAGCATCGGCAAACGCTGGTTTCTTCTTCATTTCATCAGCAATGGCCCAGTAATTTGGAGGATTATGATCATCCGACGCCACCACCTGGATATGGCCAAAGCCGTGCTGTTTTAGAGTAGCCTTAAGTTGGATATAGTAATCAGCATCCCAGCCGCGTTCGTTGCCTCCTCCCAGGTAATCGATCTTCAGACCGTGGCGTTCTGCGCATTGGAGCCAGTTCAAAGTGTAGCGGATGTTAGCCGCGGACCAGAAGTTGGTGATCCAACCGGGTGCTCCCCAAGCCAGGGCCGCCAACCGCAGATCGGGATTGCGCGCTTTGGCCTCTTTCATCAGCCACCATTCGTAGCCGCGATCACAATCAACCACACCCTGTTCGCGTTCGTGGCTCGGTTCGGCTCCGCTGGTCGAGTCCGTATCAGCCCCGATTTCTACTTTGAGAATCTGTAATGCCGCTCCGTAATTGGGTTTGAAAAGGTAGTCGAGGATTTGCCCACGCTCCGGCTCGGGATAATCGATTAGCAATCGGCTGGAGCCGCCAGCGCTGACAGCTCCTATCCCGTCGAACCGCAATCCATCGCTTCGACCGTCCACTGTCACTGAGACATTACCGCGGGAGTTGGTCGAGAAGATGCCGCCGCGGACCTGTCTAACGGGTATGCCGCGTTCATCCCGCATGAGAGCGGTGGAGTTCGTTTCAATGATTGACAGCTCAGCCAGGGAGCTGTAACCATCCTTACCGAAGCCACTCAGGGATACGAACCGCAAGAACCGGGCAGTTAGAGGTTTCTCGAACTTGATTGTTTTAAGCCTGGCATCCTGTTCGAAAGAACCTTTTGCCACCGGCTGGCCCCAGTCCTTGCCGTCCCCACTCAGATAAACCGCGTAGTCCTTAATCCAGCCGTTTCGGTTACCGTCTTGGCGTGGCAGCAGTGTGATACCCGAGAAAGTGCGGGGCTCCTTGAAAATCAGCTTCAGTTCATGAGGATGCTTTTGCGGCTCAGGGGTCCAGGCAGTATGCCAAAAGGTGTTGGGGTCCATGTCAAATGCGCTGGCAGCTTCGTATCCAGTTTCTTCACTGGAACCTTTAATCGACTGCACCTCCGGCAGTTTGACCTCCGCGAGCGGGGTAATCAGGCCGCGCACCTGCTCGGCTGACACTTCGGTTCGGGGAGCGAAACGACCGCTGCTCATGTATTGCAGCACGCTGTGACGGAACTGGCGTCGAACAGGATCAAGATCCAGTTCATTTTCGAGGTCGATGCTGCAGACCATTAACTTTCCTTTGCCGAGGCGGGCCTCAAACAGCAGGCCGAGGCGGTGGTTGGTCACCCAATCGTCAATGACTCGAACAGTCGGCTCAAGGTGAGGTGACAGATCATCCAAGATCATGGCTCCAGCCCGGCTTACAATGTACCACCATTGCCAGTTGCTATGGCAATCGGTGGGGAACTCGGCAAAGGCAGGATGTTTTGGATCACACAAAACCCCGAGCGTTGTTGGCGGTTGGCGCCGAGTCCAGGCGGTATTCCAGAAGATGCTGGAAAAGCCGAGCACGACTTTATTTGTGGCCACGTTATGTACGCGCCCGGGAGGGATGGTGAGCAACACCTTGCCGCCTTCGTCCAGTTTGGACAAGGCGGATGAAGTGAGGTCATCCACAATCGTGATGCCTTCATCGGGAATTGTTTTAAGAGCGGCGGGATAGACCCAGATATCCCAGTCGTTCTCAAATCGCTCTCTAGGAGTTCCCTCGGCGTTCTCCAGAGCAACGATCAAGCGGCATTTCTGTGGGGCGGGAACGTCCCGCAAATCAGCAGTCACACGACCAAGCGCAGTTGCGTTGTCCACCGGGATCTCCCGTTGTGGCAGGCTCCCTTTCGCAACGCCCCCTCCCCGGCCATCAACCAGCTTCCAGATCGTGCGCGCTTCTAAAGGGCGTGGGCCGAAATGAGCGGCTTCCAGTTCCGCGGTGAACTGTTCATCAGTGGTGAACACCCGTTTGGTCATGCGGGCCAGAGGGACTGTGGAGTTGCAAAAACGGCGATATTCTTCCGGCGAGATGTACCCTTTCTCTTCCCAAAAAGGATCAAGCACTCCAACCAAAGCGGTGCCCTGCCCGGGAAAATCATGCAGATCGAGAAGCTGAAACCCACCCATGCCTGGAGTCCGCAAAGCCGATTCGATGTCCTCTTTATAGCAAAGCGCCTGAAGCTTGCCGGAAGCACTCAGGAACCGCTCGGCCAGGTGGCCCATTTGATTGGATTTTAGACTGTCCTTGAAGATCTCGAAGTTCCGCGCTTTGAGATAGCCGCGATACTTGCGCATCTCATCAAAGTTCGGATAAACGCACCACTGTCCGATCTCGTGGCTGATTACAGGCACCTGACGTTCTCTAATGTAGTCGCGATAATCGGTCGTTGTTTCCGGCGGCTCGGCATTGATGCGCGACTTGAGACCTTGTCCCCATCCCTGAATGCGCGGGTCAGGGGTGACGTGAAATTCATTTTGCTCGATCTGCGGCCAGCCTGCCCCACTGCTATAGAGGCGGCGCGGATCCTTTCGCTTAAAATCGGCGACCCAAGTCTCCAAATATTTTCGATGGTTCTTACCCCAAGGCTCGTTGCCATAGAGCATCAAAACAAAGCTTGGATGATTGCCGTAATGTTTCAGAATCCGATCTCCTTCCTCATACAGCCACGCATCCACTGGCTTGCCGTCCCCCAATGTCGTCGTAGCACTTGCCCAGGATGAGCACTCCACTTGGAGATAGAAGCCGAGTTTGTCAGCCACATTGAATGCCGCCTGTGGCGGGCACCACGAGTGAAAGCGGAGCATATTAAGCCCGTGCGCCTGGCAAACCTTCATGATGCGCTCCCAGGAAGCTTCATCGGTAGGCGGATGTCCGGTCTTCGGGAAGATGGCGCATTCCAATGTGCCGCGGAAAAAGAGCTTTCGTCCATTAATGGTGAATTGAGTCCCTTGAGTGCCTATCTCGCGCAGACCAAACTGGGTGTTCAACCGATGGCCGGGAACATCACCCGAACCAGCCAACTCCGCACTGAGATCGTACAACGTCGGGCTGAATTCATCCCAAAGCGGAGCGTCCTGGCCCAAGGTTAGTTCGCATTCGAAGGTCCCTCCATCTGGCCCCCAATTAACAGTGCTGTTCTGCGAGATAGGCTTGCTGGATTCGGGGTTTCCTGGGCGTGCCGCAACGGTTAGAGAACCTTTACCACTTTGTCCTGTCAGATTGCCGAGACGGCCCTTCACCTTCACAGACCGGTTTGTTACTTGCGGGTAGGCAGCGAGTTCCTCGACCCAGACCAGCGGAGTGGAATGCAATTCAATCGCACCGACGATTCCGTTCCAATTTCCCTGCGTGTGATCGCTCACACTGTGTGAGTTCTCTCCCACATCCACAACCATCCGGTTATCCACGCGAATCGTGAGGATACGCCGTCCGGGAGCAACTCGGCCCAAGTCATAAATATGTGGAGTGGCCAAGGCGTTGTTCGTGCCGAGGAGGCGGCCATCCAGCCACACCCGGGTTTCCCAGTGAGGCCGCTCCAGAGTGAGCACTACCCGGCGGTCACTCCATCTAGAAGGGATCTCGATGTCGCGTTGAAACCATGCTGGTCCTGCGTAATAGAGGTCCGGAGTCAGCCAATAGGGAAACTTGAAATTCTCAGGTGTGCTGTAAGGAGCCAGATTCGGATCGAGGTGCCAATCGGGTTTTTGAACACCTCCGAACCAGGGCGTGTTCAGATTTGGAGGATCGCCGACGCCCTGCTCTGTCAGGCCACCGGGAAGCTTGATCTTATCTGGCAGGCTGCGAGCGTACCAACGCTCAGTGATACCTGCGTCGTCGCGATCCAGCGCGAACCGCCACGACCCCGCGAGTGATGTGGTTTTCTCCTCACGAGCCAACAGGCTAAGAGTCGAGATCAGCAGCAATCCTGACAGAATGATTCTCTTCATGTTTTTCAAAGGTGCATGCGCAAAGCAGGCTGAACGGATAAGTTGCAGAGAAATTAATCCACCAAATCTTTTTCGATCTGTTCGAGAGTTTTCCCCTTGGTCTCCGGCAGCTTGATTTTGATAAAGAAGAAGCCCGCTATACAGACACCCGCATACAGCCAAAAGGTGCCGGCAGGTCCGAGCTTGGCATTGAGAATGGGAAATGTGTAAGTCAGGATGAAACAGGCGATCCAAAGGGAAGTAACGGCAACAGCCATGGCCGCGCCGCGAATGCGGTTCGGGAAGATCTCGGAAATCACCACCCAAGTGACCGGCGCCAACGACATCGCATAGCAACCGATCGCCCCAAGGACCAACAGCAGCATCGGCAGGCCTTTGACACCGTTGTAATAGCAGAAGCCCATCAGAATGTAGATGACTGCGAGAGCCGCTGAACCAAAGAGCATCAAAGGCCGGCGACCGCCTCTGTCCACCACGCCCAGGGCTACGAAAGTGAACATCAGGTTGACTGAACCGGTCCATGCGATGTTCTTCAAAACAGTGGAGATGTCATAACCCGCTGCTTTGAATATCTCCTCGGCGTAGTTAAAAATGACATTGATGCCGCACCATTGCTGAAAGACGGCCAACCCAACGCCCAGCACCAGCACCTTCATCATGCGGGGGGATAGCAACTCTTCGAAACGAACTCGCTGAGATTGTTCACTGGCGAGAGTGTTACTGATCTCGCCGAGGGCCGCATCGGCGTATCCGCGTCCGCCGAGCTTTTCAAGCACACTCCCTGCCTGATCAACTCGGCCCACTTTAGCCAGCCAGCGCGGGCTCTCGGGCACAAAAAACATGCCGAAAAAGAAAAGAGTGGAAGGCACGGCGGTTAGGCCGAACATCCAGCGCCAGCCGGTTTTTCCGAACCAGGAATCACGAATGAACTCGTCTGAGGCGCCAGCGGGCAACTCACGAACAAGGTACCAGTTGATGTATTGGGCCAGCAGAATGCCCACGACGATGGTCAGTTGGTTGATCGATACGAGCTTGCCTCGAATCTGCGCGGGGGCGACCTCCGCGATGTATAGAGGCGAAAGGTTGGAAGCCAGACCAATGGCCACACCGCCCAGCATTCGCCACGCG
Organism: uncultured Verrucomicrobiota bacterium; assembly: GCA_942493075.1. GTDB lineage: Bacteria > Verrucomicrobiota > Verrucomicrobiia > Limisphaerales > UBA8199 > JBBQYD01. Next base: position 4,978,774 of record OW818681.1, read on the forward strand.
ATGAAGATGTTGAAAGAGTTTGCCAGGCCATTGCCCACCGATGTGATCGCGAAAAGCAGTGCGGCGAAAATCAGGAGCCGTTTACGTCCGAAGCGATCGCTCAACATGCCTGCCACCAGCGCGCCAACCAGACAGCCTATGAGAGCGCAGCTATTTGCCCAGCCGATCTGTGCCTCGCTGGTCAGATTGAAGTAGCGTTGGAAAAAAGGTTTTGCGCCACCGATAACAACCCAATCCCAGCCGAATAGGAGGCCTCCCATCGCAGCGACGGAGGCGATCAACCAAACATAACCACGATGATAGTTGGCCTGGAGTGTTGAAGAGGGGGTTTGTGTTGAGGTAATCATAAGGGATTATTTGCCGTCATTGAAACCGGGCACAATGCCGAGATCACGCACGTCCGTCTGGCCCTCGGTTACCAGCGGGATAATCTCGGCAATCGCCGCGTTGCCTGACTTTCCCAGCTCAGTGTGAGCCGTGAGACGGAGAAGGCGCGCTTTGATGGGCTGCTCGAATTTCACGGTGTGTTGCTCAGTGTTATCAGGAAAACGGCTTTCTTTCACCCATTCTTTCCAAGTTTTGCCGTCCATGCTGACCTGCACCGAATATTCACCGATCCGGCCATTGCGCATGTCCTGTCGAGGGGTGTAGATAAAGCCTTCCAGAATCGTTTCCTGACGGAGATCGAGATCGAATCGCGCGGGCAGCGCCACTCCGTGATCCCAATCGGTGTGCCAGAACGTTGTGGGGTCGCCGTCCACAGCCAGTTCCGGCTGGTAGCTCTCGCTGGAACTGCTCGCGGCAACCGAATAGCGAGCGTCAGAAGCCAGAGACTTAAGAACAGCCTCGCTCCAACTCACCGATGGCTTGAAGTCCGCGCTGTTCATATAGGCGAGAACACTGCGGCGCAGTTGGCGCGCGGCGATTCTCTTTTGCAGATCGCTCGTAATATCCAACGTGCAAACCAGCAGCCGTCCCTGACCTACTTTGACCTCGAATATTCCCGCGGGAAGCGCATTGCGATCATACTTATCCACGAAACGGAATGGCATGACCGGTTTCTCAGCAACGCCATCCAGATTGACGGCGTAGGACTTGCTCAGCAATTCCCACCATTGCCAATCGGTATGCGTGCGCGTTGGGAAGGCGTTCCAAACAGGATGTGCGGAGTCGATGGTCGCCCCGAGAGTTCCTGGTTGATTCGGGAAATGGAGTGGACTCCAGAATACGGGGATAAATCGCCCATCTATCGGAGCTTTCAGAGCAGAGCGCGCAGGGAGCAGCAGGACTTTTTTGCCAACCCGCAACGATTGCAAAAGGGCTTCATCAATGTTCTGGGAAATCACAATGCCGTCAGTCGCGGGTGTGGATTCCGTCGCTGGATAAACCCAAACATGCCAGTCGTTCACAATCTCTGTATCAGCAATCCCGACCGTCAGCCTGAGCTCGGCGGCTGCTTCAACGCCGGACAAGGACTGTTTGATGCGACCGATCTGAATTCCGTTTCCAAGGGGCACAAAGGCCGGGTTGAATGAGCCCTTGCCAATGGTCCTTCGGCCATGCTCCAGCTTCCAGAAAACGGTCGCATTTGTTAGCGGCGCACGACCGAAGTGGGCCAACTCCACTCCGGCCTCGAAGCTCTCATTGTTATCAAACACGAACCTGGGCATGCGCACCAGCGCAACAGTCGGCCCGCAAAACCGGCGAAACTCTTCGGACTTGATCAGACCTTTGCTATCCCAGAAGGCATCCAGCAATCCGACCGTGGCGGTGCTCTGCCCCGGAAAATCGTGCAGATCGAGCAGCGCAATACCAGCCTGATCCTTGGTCCGAAGCGCGCGCTCGATGTCTTCTTTATAAAGTAGTGCGGCTAGCTTCCCGGAGTCTCGCGTGTAGCACCCGGCCTCCCGGAGCCGGCCTTTTATTTCGAGATCAGCACGGATGGCTTCAAATCCCAGAGCCCTCAGAGGGCCCGGCTCATATTTCGGCAGCTCAGCAAGATTCGGAAACACGTTGTATTGTCCCACCTCGTGGCTCACCAGAGGGATGCTCAAGCAGGCCAACCCGTCAGAGTAGTCGCTCTCTGTGTTGGGCTTTGTTTGGTTGAGGAAGCCTTGTCCACGAACCCAACCGCTCTTGGTTTCCATCGAGATGAAGTAGTCGTCCTGCGGCCCCGGCAAAAGCCCACGGGGAGCTCCTCCTTTGGCAAAAGAGTAAGACGTGCTGGTGAACAACAACCCCGGTGCGAGGGTGCGAAGATGGGCGACAAGAGCGTCCACATGGTTGAAGTCGCCAAGCAGCTCGTTGCCCATGCTGAACATGACCCAGGATGGATGATGCGCAAACTCGCGAATGATCCGTTCGCCTTCGGCACGGAAGAACGCATCAACATCCGGCAACTCACCCATCTTAAAGCTCCAGTTCGGCAGTTCGACCTGGATATAGATGCCTTCACGATCAGCCACTCTAAACGCCGCCTCGGGCGGACACCACGAGTGGAATCGCACATGGTTTAGACCATGATCCTTCATGGTCCTAAAGATCTTCTTCCACTTCCGATCATCCATTGCTGGGTGTGCAGTTTCGGGAAAGATGCAGCATTCCAAGGTGCCACGGAGAAATACTGGCTGTCCGTTCACCAGGATTTGCCGGCCACGGGTTGTGATCTCGCGCATCCCAAACATCTGATACTCGATCGATCTTTTGCCAGCTTCGGACAGTGAAGCTTTCAAACTGTACACCTTGGGGTTGAACTCGGACCACCGTTCAAACCTCTCTCCCATAGCATAGGTAAACGTCTGGGTGCTGGTTCCTGGAGGCAGTGCAATTATCTTCCGGAGCGGCTTTGGGGCTCTTCCGGTAAAATTTTCGGGTTCAGCCTGCAGGACCAATTCAGTTTCCACCGGACGATCCTTCCCGTTGTGAGTGGTTACGGTGACCTGCAGGCTCGCCTGTTGCAGGTTTGGGACCGTCTTCAAATGCTCGATTCTCACGAGGCGGCGGGGCTCAAGCTCTATTCGTCCTACGATACCGTTCCAGATCGTTTGGGTTTCCTCCGTGTAGGCGTGGCCGATGCCGATATCCAGCTTCTTCCGGTTATCAACCCGAATGGTGATTTGGTTCTCCCCCGGCTGCAGCGCTTCACCGATCTCATATCGGTGGGGTGTGCTTAAGCTATCCTGCATTCCGACCGGTTTCCCGTTGACCCATACGCGGGTCTCCCAAATCACCCGCTCCAGGTTGAGCCGCACATCCTCTCCCTGCCAATCGGTTGGGATCTGGATTTCACGCTGATACCAGGCGGCCCCGATGTAAGAAAACTTCTGATGGAGATGCTGAAGCGTGGTTTTATCCAGCTTCGGTTCCATGTTAAGGGGATTGCCTTTACGCGCGATCGCCGTAGTTGCTGGCAGCGATATCCTGTCGCTTAACCGGCCAGCCCACCATTGATTGGTTATTCCCTCATCCTTGGGATCGAGTTGGAACTGCCATTCTCCTTTTAAATCCAGGGTGGCTCCCTGCGATGCGGCACAGCCAATGAGCAATGAGCAGAGGCCCGTGAGAAGAACGACGTACTGTCTTGCAGCATGGAGGGCAGCTTGCCTCTGAGTGGGTTGTGTATAGATCATGGGTTCAGGAGTTGCTCTTTTTGGGCTTTGTCTCGCGGGTCAACCGCTGGATTTCTATCGCCCATGTGCGGGCCATGCGCCGGTATCCTTCAGCATTGGGATGGTTGTAACCGTTGGAGTACAGAGCCGGATCACCAGTGCAACCGCCCTGCTCCGTCAGAAAGTTCGCGCATTGATCAACTGTTGAGATCCGCATGCCTCGCGCTGCGCACTCAGGCACCAGCGAATCCCGAATAAACTGATTCAGATCCAGAATCGCAGGTGTCGGTCGGGTATAGGGAATGGTCTGAGCGACTATCAGATGGGTGCCCGGAGAGGCCGCGGCCATTGTATCGGCAACCTTCCGCAGATTGCTTTTTGCGTGTTCAGGGGCGTTCGTCGCACCAGCAGGGATGTCATTGATTCCAATCATCAGCAGCACGAAGTCGGGACGATTCGTCCGAACCCAGCCTCCGACATGTTCGGCGACGAAAGCCGTGGCCTTCGCGCCATAACCTTCGTGACAATCCTGTCCAAGCAAACGAAGGTCGGGTGCTGGTGAGTTGGTTGGGACTTTCCAAAGTCCATTCCATGGCTCGCGCGAACTGCCGACGAACTGCATAGGAATGCCGGCATCCTTCAGCAGTTTGAACAGCTCTGCCCGATAGCCGAACTCAAAGGGAACTGCCCACCGGGGATTGTCAGTATAGCCGACAGTGATCGAGTCACCGATCGGCAGTACGCGAATCGGCATGGGTGATAGGGGAGAGTTCCTTTCCACATCAGCAACTAGTGTCACCACGGAGCGGCTCGGGATGTTAAACGCTTCTCCGTCAAAAAACCTGGGCCTGGGGGAAAGATTGTCCGAGGCCGCAGCAGAGGTGACCCAGGGGGTCCAGGTGGAGATTCTTTGACCCGGAGATAGGCCGCCTAACGCTGGATTAACGAGATGATTGGTAGCTGAGTGATTTACGAAAACCAGGGCCGCTGAGTTGGTTTGGGGTTCAACGAATGCGGCCCCCATTAAACCAAACACGTCCTCAAATCCCGGCATTTCCACCCGGCGCCAGCCGGGCCGAACAAACCGGCTGAATTGACCAAAAGCCCAGAGCGTTTTGGAGCAATAGATCGATTCAGGATCACCCGGCTTCCAGTAGTCCGTATAGAGCAGGCCATCCTTGTAGTCTGCCTGGGAAATGGCGAGCCACCAATGCCAGGCACCGGCATTTGCCAGAACCAGATCGGCCCAGATAACACGCGCTACATCCAGGGCCGTATCGATGCCGAGGTCTCGCCCCCGTCCTCCGGGACCCATCACGCAGTACTCCGTTTGCCAGAAATCCCAGTGAGAATGCTTGGAAAAAGCGTTCTTCAATTCCCGCCTGACTGCCACGAGATCGTTTGCAGGATCGTCCGTGAAGTAGGAATGACCGGTGAGGTGACGAGAAACAATATTCGTCAAGCTCGCTAGGCTATTCAGGTAATTGCCGTAAGCAGATTGATACGTCGTGCTGATGTCTCCGCGCAGCTCGTAGAGACCGCGCAAGTCTCCTGATTCGGCGAGCACGATTTCGGTGGACAGAGACCGAGTGTCCAATTCCTGCCGGAGTGCGTGAGACAGGGCAATAACGTCGGTGTTTGAATATCGGCTGCCCTCCTGAGAATTGCCGTTCCATTCCCATTGCGGTTCATTTACCGGGAAAACGTAGTCAAACTCGATGCGTTCGGAAGCCACGGGGTTGGTTCGGAAATGGGCGAGCACGTCTGCGATCGATTGGGCAAACGCCTGTTCATTCCCGGGTTTTAGATTCGATGATCCCAAGCCCGGTGTGCAGTAAACGTTCCCGTTGCGTGTGAAGTTGGTGTATGGACTGTAGGCCATCGCCAGGAAACGGTCCACGCCCCGTGACTTTGCAGCACTCAGAAACCAGCGCTGGCCGGCCTGGCGGTCCCAGTCGTACTGATTTGAACCCACGTTGAACCCATTGCCAGTTCGCCAAAACTGCCAGTTGTTTCCCGGGGAAACCGTCGGATCGAATCCTCCCATCAGGTTGAACCGCCATGCGGAAAGACCAATTCCCCGGTTCGTGGTGAACAAAAGGTCTGCCACCTGGTTCCGATTGGACTCGGACCAGAGACCGACGTGCTGCATCGACCAGGCATCTGAAGCGGAGAAATGGTCGATGATCTGAGCTTGAGCGGATAAATCTGCGACGGCTTCAAGCCCTCGTTGAGATGGACGCGTACCCAACCGGGAACAACCCGTAATGCTCAGACCAACCAGGAGGCCAGTCAAAAGCCACGCCGCCCAACTCATCCCGTGTTGTTGGCACGAGTGTGGATCAAGGGGCCGTAACATTGAGGAAGGCATTCTGTCAGATTCGATTGGTTTGATAAACCTCCACGCTAAGATCCTCAGGATGCGGTTTCCGGTTCGGGACTCGTTTTTGAATGCAAATCCACACGACCGCCGTTGAGCGGTTTCAAGGAAGGTGCCGGACATCTGCCATTTCCGTCGGAGGCTTTGGAAGGAACCATTACCGGGCAATGATCCTGGACCGAGGATTTGTGAGGAACACCATCTGGTTCCCGCCATAGGTCTGCGGCCACCGCATGGTTTGGATCGCGTGTCAGGGCCCGACTAAGGCAACCGCGAGCAGCCTCATCCTCGCCCAAACCCAAATGGGCTTGTGCCTGCAGAATCAAGGCCGTCGTCTGCTGACGGAACTGCAAGTCATCATTAAACAGCAGCATGGTAGGCAACGAGGTTGCGAAGTAGTCGATTCGAGCTGGTGCGGAGGCCAGGTTAGTGGCGTAGGTCGCGAGGTCCACCAGTAGCTGGCGGGCCTCCGCGGTTTGTCCCAGCTTCGCGCGGGATAAAGCGGAGTAATAGGTCATCTCGCTAAACGCGCGCACGCTCATCTCCTGGAAATCGCCTTTGGAATTAGCGGCGGCGAGCCAGTGCCCCCGGGCCTTTTCTTCATGTCCAAGCTCCGCCAACGTGCAGCCGCACCAGTAATGGACGTCACTCGGGTTGGCAAGCAAATGCCGGGCTTCACCCAGGTTCTCCGGTGCCCTTAACGCCGCTTGGAAGTGTTCCCATGCGACACCCGGTTCGTGGTTCCTAAGCGCGCATTTTCCGAGCATTAGGTGGGAGCGAACCCACTGTCCATGAGGACCGCCTTCTCCGCCCTCCCAGGGCTGGAACTTGCGCGAGCGTACAAGAGCCAGGGCTTTCGCATGCGCACCGGTCTGATTGTACAAGGCGCAGAGTTCCACGCTCAAGTCGTCGCGTTTCTGCACGAGTTCGTGGTGTTTTTCCAACTCTGACAGACGGTTCTCCGGGCTTTCCCCCAGACGTTTCCACAACTGGTCCCTCTCATAAACGAGGCGGGCATCGCGTGGATTGGCCTTGATTGCCCGATCGTACGCCGCCCGGGCTCTTGCCGGGTCATGGCGCACGTTGAAATAGCCGATTCCCAGGTTCCGCCAAACCACCGAAAAATCTGAATCAAGCTCAGCGCTTCGCTCCCACAGGGTTATGGCTTCGCCGTAACGCTGCCTATCGTAGAACAGGTTTCCAAGGTAATAGGGAGCTGAAGCATCTTCCGGCTGAATGCTCATCGCCAGTTCGAGTATCGCAATGTCCTCCAGGCGAGCCGGGAAGCAGTAATCCCGCGGAAGCGCGGCTGCTTTGCGGAATTGGATTGAAGCTTGCTTGTGGCGTCCGAGTTGTTTTTCCAGCCAGCCACGCGTGTAGTGAACCATCGGCCTGGCGCCCCAACTCTGATCAGGCAGGTCTCCAATGGCAAACTCGTCGTACTGCAGCACGCTGATCGCCTCGCTCCAAAAGCCAGCGCGAGCGTAATCATGAGCAAGGTCGAGCCGAGTCTGAAGATCGCATTCCAGCGGTTCACCCATCAGGTGCCGAGTCCACCAATCCAGCGGATCGGTGGCGCGGTTCCTCTTCAGCAATCCATCGGCAGCGTTCCGATCACCGGCACGCCTTAAGACAAGTGCCCAAAGATTCAAAAGTCGATGATTCTCACCGCCACGCCGGGCTGATTGCTCGCAATGGCCGAGTGCCGTCTTCCAATCACCTCGCGCACAATCGATTTCCGCGAGCGCATGGTAAGCAGGCCCCGCCCAAGCCTGGTTCCATGTTGATTTGTAGAGGGCATCATACGCTTCCTTGTCGCGCCTCAGGTATCGAAGGCACAGCCCCAGGTAATAGTAGGGCTCCCCGTCATACGCGTTGGCATTCCGGCGCGTGAGCCGATCTATGGCTTTGTGAAAATAAGCCTCGGCTTCGTGGAACTCGCCCCGCTTGAAATGCCATCTTCCCATACCCAGATTGCAGCGGGCGTCGTCCGGATCACGGCGCAGTGCCTCCCGCCAATATAGAGTTGGGCAACGGGTGGCATGCCGGTACTGTTCAAGATGCAACCCGGTCACGAACAACTCGTCCGCACTCGAAATCTCACTGGGTGCCGGCGGCTCGGTGGCCGCTGAAGGAACCGCTTTCTGTTCGCGAGCCTTGCGTTGATAGGAAATGATCTCCCGCCGTTCGCTGTCCGTTATGCGCACTTGCAGATCGTGTTCAGCAAAACGGCGAGAGATCTTAATCTGTTCAATCAATGGCTGTCCCGGAACCAGCTTGCAGCGTTTCGCAAACACGGGCTCCCCCCTCACGAGCAACTGGACCTTCGCGCCATCGAGAGGGCGGGTCACGGCCACCCCGAGCCGCACTCCCGTCTTTTCACCTAAAGACAGACTGATAGCCGCGTCCAAGTTTGCGTGCTGCGCGGGCCCAATTTTCTGGATGGGATACCAGTATTGGCTCCAGGTTCTGACCTCGCCGGGCTGGAGAAAACTGAAATCGGGCTGATTGTCCGTATATACCCCCGCCATTATCTCGATGTAAGGCGCGAATTCACCGTTCTGATCCCTGTCTGTCAGGTTCCGATCCCAGGCATAACCGAACTCGTGGTTGCCCCAGGTCCACTGCTTCTTGCCTGGCGAAATATGATGGTTTGCCACATGCACGATGCCTTCCTGGGCCTTGAAGTCATAACCGCCAAAGAAGTCTTCCTGGCTGCCCATGCACATGTAACTGCACGGAGTGGGGATATTCGCGTAAAAGGAGAGGTCGTTGGGAGCATAGTCGGGCATGCCGGGCGTTCTTTCCTTGCGGCAATGCGGCGGAACGAACTGGGCTGGAATCTCAGCCTCCGGGACCCCATTGCGACCGCGCTCGCCATAGTCAACACCGTAGTAGGAACGCTGAGCCAGCGGGTACTCTGTCATCGATCGCCGTGCGTGGTCCGCCACGAATGTGACGTCCGGCGGGAAGAAGCTTTGATAGGCCTCATGCACGCGCGTTGCCACATTGGCCCACCACAGAAACGTTTGAACGAAAGGCGTTCGATTGTAAGCCCGAACTTTCAGCTCAACGTACGCACGACCAGGATACAGGCACACTCCATGCATGCCTTTCATCCGGCAGAGCGGATCATGATCACTGCACCAAACGGTCACTGAACCATCCGAATGCCGCTCAATTTCGTGATCGGTCGGAAGAAAAGTCGCAGGACGATGATGCTGAGGCCAATTGAACTCAATTCCTCCGGAAACCCATGGCCCGGCCAAACCAACCAGTGCTGGCTTGATCACGTGCTGATTGTAAATCAGATCATAGCCCGTGAGCTTATCCTGTATGGCGTGGATGCGTCCGCCGATCTCAGGCAGCAGGAGCACTCGCAAAAACTCATTCTCGATCCAGACGGCTTGCCAGTTACGGTCCACCGGCTTCTCGGCGATTCGATCTGTAAACGGCAGCGGGTAGATTTTTCCGCTGCTTCCCTGGTACACCCGCCGCTCAAGAAACATTGGGTTCTTGTCGGGCGCATCCGGCAGGTAGGTCGGCAAACATAAAGTATCGCTCCGTACCTGAACGCCGGGGGGGACGGTTGATGTGCGAACCCGCTTGATTGAACGGCGTGCGGTGTGAGAGTGGTTCTGTGAATCGGGACTTTTGTGCTTCATTAGGTTGCACCTCGTTTCCCGTCGCGCTCGAACAGCGGAGGCAGACAGGGAGGACACGTTCTCAATATTCTCGTGGATGTTCTTGGATAAATCCAGCGGTCGATCACCAGTATTTTCGGACACTGGTATCGCCCCTGGTACCGTAGCTCACCTTTGGAAAACGCTCTTCGGCCTTGAACAGGTAGCTTTCCACATGACTGTCACCAAACAAGATATTGAAACGCCCGCTGCCCTTATCGCCATGCCACGTGTTCTTCACCTGCTCCAAAGGCCGGTCTGGGGCGGCTGCCCAATCCATCGCGATGATCTTGCGGGTTGCATCGCGGGCAACTTCGCTCACTTTCATGGACGGTATCTCTCTGCCGGGAAACGCGTAACCACCAATGCAGGTGATTCCCAGCCACGCGTAATCCGGGGCGGTGGTCAGTGTGGGACTCCGCCACGGCATCACGTAACTATTGCCCCAGGAATCGAAACAGGACTGGCCTTCCGGGCTTGAGGGGCTCAGGGAATCTCCGCGATCGTTGGGGCATCGGTAGATATTGACGTTCTTTGTGTAAGCGTTCAGAGGACGCTTTTCGTCAGGCACATTCCACCCGTGCTTGGCGGGATTACCATTGCCTTTCTTTCCTCCCCAAGCCGCCCATTCCAGGAACGAAGGATACCGTTCGGAATTGTCATCGGCATACATCGCGAGGGCGACGCCGACTTGTTTCTGGTTACTCACACACTGGATGCGCTGTGCCCGGCCTTTTGCCTTGGACAAAGCCGGCAACAGCATTCCAGCCAGAATTGCGATGATGGCAATGACTACCAGCAATTCGATCAATGTGAACCCGCGGCTACCACCCGCTCGATTCATGCGCCATAACGCGCTTTGGAGAAACTTGGTTTGCATAACATCTCATGGAAAGTCCGGTGAACTGCCGTCTCCCGCTACCGGGAGACGGCATCCGGCGCATCTTACTGCACCTGTACCCGGTAGAACTTCGGCGGAGCGCCGATGTTTACTGTATAAGGCGAACTCGCTGGATTGACCAGCGACCACGGCCCTGCAAGGCTTGTAGCTTCCATGAGCACGCCCGCAGGCCATGTCAGGGTGACGCTATTGGCATTGCGCGTGATGCTCAGGGTGACATTGACAGGCAGGCCGCGATAGAGGCCGGCGATTTCAACGGCCGTCAGGGCTCGCTGGAACAACATCACCTCGTCCACGTTCCCGTACCACCGCCGTCCCAGGTCACCCCCAGCCGCATCCCAGCCGATGTATGAGAAACCGTCGAGAACACACTCCCCATGGGCTGCCACGTTCGTTGCGCTCGTCAGTGTCGTGCCGTCATACATATAGAGCACGGCGGCATCCGGGGTCACGCTGGCAGCGACGAAAGCCCACTGATTCGTGGGAAGCACCAAACCACTGGCAAACGCATACTGGGTCCCTTTCCAAGTGTACCGCAGAGTATCGCCTCCCGTCTCGCTGTTCGGATATACACTCAGCCCAAAAGTGTCGGCTGAGCGGTGGAAGAAGATGGCGGCATCGCTGACCTGATCCACTGGTTTATACACCCAGGCTGCCATGGTAGCCTCCGCGAGGGTGCCTGATGGGGAGGGCAGCATCACGTCCGCCGTATAACCATCGAGTGAAACAGCCTCGTTATTCGCTTCGAAGTTCGAGAAGCCCGCAGGCCCGGCAACGCTGGCAAAGCCGCCTTCGTAGGTACCGTCGTAGGCAAAACCCAGGCTGCCCTGGTTGGTGGCAACATTGAGGCCGGTGTCCGCGTCATTGAGCCGATAGTAGAGGATTAGGTCCGGCTGCATCGCGGCCGCTGCGTAGGTGCCGGATGGCACGCTAATAACTGACAGTGTGGCGCTCGCGCTGGTCGCCGTCCCATACGGATTGGTGACGACAAGGCGGTAGGCCCCGGTTTTGGCAGAGGTGACATCGTCCACTACCAGTGTGGCATTGGTCGCACCGGGGATGGGATTGCCCTCACGAGTCCACTGGTAACTCAGAGGCGGCGTGCCGGTGGCTTCAGCAGTGAGTGTGGCATACGCGTGTGCATAGACCGTTTGGGACTGCGGATCAGCCGTGATGGACGGCCCTGCGCTTGCGAGCACCTGTATGGAAGCCGGAGCGCTTTGTCCGGCTGCACCGGTAACAGTGTTCGAAGCGATCAGATAGTAGCTTCCGGAATCGGTCAACTCCAGGCTGGCGAAGGTCAGTGTCAAATTGGTTTGGCCCGGCAGAGCGACTCCCGGGCTTTTGTACCACTGCGCCACCATAGGCGCCTCACCATTCACGATTCCGGAAAGAGAGGCGCTGAAGCCCACGTACTGGGTGATGGTGGTCGGGCTAACCCAGGCTGTGGGAGCCCCCACCGGCAGGGCAGCAAGATTAGGAGCGCCATACATCCCGTTGGCACCCCAACTGTAGCTGGAGCCATATGCAGGGGCCGTTGGCCAAGGAGTTCCGCTGTACCGGACATCGCGTGTGCTTGCAGGACTGTTCCCTACATAGTATGAGTCCCAAACGATGGTGGAGACCGAATCCGGCCATCCATCCGAAGAGGCGAAGGATTCAGCGGCAAGGATGTAAGATGTGTTGTTCGTGAGAATGATCGGCCGTTCCAGCGCAATGTATCGATAACCGTTGGTCAACACCCCGCTGGTTCCGGCCGGCACGAGCACCGATGCGATTAGGTTGGTGCCACCGCCAGCCGACCAGATCCCCACCTGGTGATCGCGCACCAAACCATCGTTGTCCAGATCGAAGAACCCGAGATGGGTGACCAGGGCATCGGCTGCACCCACTTGAAAAATGCCGCCGACCATGCCGTCAAAGTTGTCGCGGTTCCCAGACCATGTTGCGTGCAGCACCTGCGGAGCGGGCGCCTTGTTCGGGGTAACCGTCAGCACGGCATTTCCGCTGGTCGCAGTCTGGGGAGAACCGTTTGCGAAGTTGGAGGCCACGCAGGAGAAGGTATCTCCGTGATTCGTCAACGAGACCGGATCGAGCACGTACGTGCTGTTGGTGGCTCCTGGGATTGCCGCACCATTGCGCCGCCATTGGTAACTCACTGGAGGTGTGCCAGAGGCTTGCGCGGCAAAGCTTGCCGGGTAGTTCTCCAGGACGTTGGTGCTGGCTGGATGCTGGGCGAAATTCACCGGTGTATCAGAAAAGACTACCAGGTTCACCGTGGCGCTCTGGGAAGACCCGAGTGAATTCGCAGCCCGCACATAATACCCGCCTGCATCGCCCGCAACCAGGTTCGAGAGCACAAGCGCTGAATTGGTTTGGCCGGCAAGCAACGTGCCAGAGGCCTTATACCATTGCACAGTCACAGGAGCCTGTCCGCCGATCGCCGCCTTGAGAGTAATCGTCTGGCCGGAGTATTGGGTAACGGTCGTTTGCTGTATACCAGCGAGTGCGGTGCCCAGAGGCATCGTCGCCAGCTTGGGAGCACCATAAATTCCGTTTACCTGGTTTGCGCTCATGGGAGCGTTGGGCCATGTCCCTCCGTAATGCGAACGGCGCGTGTCAAAGCCATTGCTGCCTACGAAGAACTTGTTCCATTCCAACGGCTGATAATTGTCAGGCCAGCCATCGCCGCTTGACGCCGAAACTTCAGCCGCCAGGACGTAAGTGGTGTTCGCTCGCAACAGAATCGGTGTCGTCAATGCCACCCATCTATAGCCATTGGTCAGGAGGGCGTCCGTGCCGGCTGGCACGGTGACGAATCCAATCAAGTTGGTGCCACCCTCAGCCGGCCAGATGCCCACGCGATGCTCGGAGAGCAAACCGTCCTGATTGATATCGTAGTACCCCAGGTGGGTCACTGGCACATCCTCTGCCCCAATCTGGAAGGACCCGCCTGCCGTGCCGCTATAGTTGTCGCGATTCCCATCGCGCAGTTCATATAAAAACTGGTAAGACGGCCCTTGATTCGCCTGGACGCCCAGGGTTGCTGTGATGCTCGTCGCAGAGGTGGAAAGATTCGAGACCACAACAGAATAGGTGCTGCCATGATCAGAGGGTTTGGCTGACGTCAGAGAATAGGTGCGGTCGGTGGCGCCCGGAATGGCATTACCGTTGCGCAGCCATTGATAGAACAGAGGCGGCGTGCCACCGGCCCTAACCGTGAAACCCACCGGTGAGCCTTCGAGCACATTGGTGCTCTGCGGCCCGCCTGAAATAGCCAGCGCGGCGCTCGTATTCAGAACATCGGGCCCTGCCATATAATCGCCCAGCGCCTCACCCGGACTCAGCACACGGCTGTAAATCCGCACCTCATCATACTCACCTTGAAGTGTGTTGTCTCCGTACTGGGAACGACCGAGCCAGTTGTTGACATCATTGATGGCGCTCATCGAGTTGGAAACCGTGAGAGTGGCAGTCTGCAGGCCGTTTTCGTAGGCGAAGACCTGGCCTGTTTGCTCCTTCCAGGTCACGACCAAATGCCGGTCGGTGTTGAAGGTTCCCAGCAGATAAACATCGGCGCTCTGAACCCCGTTGGTGGTAGTGGCCGCGGGGTCGATATCACGATTTGCCCATTCCAAACGGTGGCGGTTCACGTCATTACCAGCCTGCGCCGCGTACATGAAATCATCCAGCATGGTCAAACCGGCATTACCGCCCGGACCTGTGAGTTCTATGCCTTGATACCCCAGGCTGCCGGCTGAGCCAAAGTCGAATACATGAGACCATGGCCGGAAGTTCACCGCTTTGTACCAAACCTCGATCGAGAATTCACCGGACCCGCCATTATTCGTGCTGTTGACTGATAGCAGCCCATTGGGCAGATCACCGTAGGCGCCAGTCGCGACCGGACCTCCGGGCAGCACCAGCTTCGAACCGGTGAATTGCGGGGGCACCACCCCGGCGCTAAGCACAAATCCATGGGCCGTTCCCACAGAATCGTTGAAGGCGGATCCATTGGCATCGGCTGAAGGGGCCTCGCTAAAGGAATAGCGGTGTGCCGGGCCAGAAGCCAGGAGTTGCGGGGCGGGTACCGCCGGTTGAAATGTGTTCTTTTCAAACTGATAATTGTTCAGGACCTGCGCGGGTGTGAGTGCGCCATCATGAACACGCACGCGCGCCAGTGCGAGTGAACCGTACTGCCCGCCGACGCCAGTGCCCGCGGCATTCCACTGGGCGGCCAGCATCAATCCCGAGCTTGCCGCCGTATCGATGGGCTGGGCCTCCCTGTTGACAAGCGCGCCGTCGGCATAGACGCGCGTCTCGGTTCCATCAAAGGTGTAGACCAAGTGGTGCCAGCGGTGATTCTGCGGAGCGCCCCCAATGTTCTCCCACCCCAAATCCGAGGCGCCCGTTCCATGATGACTGACGGCGCCGATCTGGCCGCTGTAGCCATAATTGAAGGACCGGTTGGCACCTGCGGCGCCCCGCTTGCCCCAACTCACCATAGTTTCCTCCCCGCCCACGGTTGGGTTGTAGGCCCAAACCTCGATGGATGCGGTGCTGTTCGCACCGAGCAATCCGTCTGGGGGAGGCACCAGCGCGCCGCCAACGGCATCCACGAGTTGCAGGTAATCATTCGAGCCATCGAACCAAATCGAGTTAATTCCAGCCAGATTGGTTCCGAGCGGGCTCGCCGTGGCGCCGCCGCGCGCCTCCCAAAAGCCGCCCAGTGTGCCGGTGTTTGGTATATCGGTTAGGGTGCCGGATGCCACTGACGTAGCGTCCATGTTTACAAGGATGGGTCCAGCCGACTGGACCTGCCCGGAAGTACTGCCCGTAAAGCTGGCAGCGCTTAAAGCCAGCAATAGCAAATGTTTTATCTTCATGGCGTAGGGTAGGGATTTTCGTTGCTAAGGTTCACCGGCCGGGCGCGCGCTGATGTGAAATCCGACCGCTCAAGCGAGCGGACCCGCGATTGGCCTGGATTTCGCCTGGCATAGGCTGGCACATCTTCGCAACACCGCAACGGCCCGATTCATGAACCGCTGGCTGGCTTAACTGTTACCTATGCTGCTCCGAAAGGTAAGACGAAGCAATTGACAGGTTTGCCAATCCTATTGTCTGATTTTACACTTCACCCGGTACTCGGTGGGTGTCTTTCCGAAGCTCTTCTGAAATAACCGGCATAGGTGTGATGCGGAAGCAAAGCCGGAGCCTTCGGCCACACGGTTTAAGTCAAGATCCGACTCCTGCAATAACCGGCAAACCCGATCCATTCGACGTCGTTGTATCTCCGTGCGCACCGTGGTCTTAAGCCACCGCCGGAATCGCTGCTCCATATCCGTGCGAGACCTCCCCACATGATTCAAAACGTCTTTCACCGCTATCCCTGTATTCACATGGTCGCGAATGAACCGCACCGCCTGCACCGTAATCGCGTCCTCGATAGGCACCACATCCGTTGACGCACGCTCGACGATCCGCAACGGCGGCACCTGCGTGATGCCGGAGCGCGAGCGTGCCCCTCTCATCAGGCCATCCAGCATCTGCGCCGCTTCATACCCGATGCGCTCGGTGTCGGGCTCAATGCTGGTCAACGGGGGCTCGCATAAGTTGCAAAGGACATCATCATTATCCACCCCGATCACCGCGATCTCCTCCGGCACCTTGATTCCCTGCTCCCGGCATACGTTCAACATTTGCTGTGCCCGTATGTCGTTGCACGCGAAGAGTGCCAGGGGACGGGGCTGTTTCCAAAGCCACGCGGCAATCACCTCATCCATCCCCATCCCCCTCTGTTCCACTGCCTGAATATGCGAATCCGGTGAATCAGACGGCCGTGAGGAGAAAACCCGCACCGTGAGCCCGTGCTCCTTCATCTGGTTGATGAAAGCCGCCTCCCTCCTGTCCGAAAAAGGGATTCCACGAAAACCACAATAAGCGAAGTGCCGAAACCCAGCTCGCAACAGGAAATCAGCGGCCAGAGTGGACACAGCGACCGCGTCGGTGTCGAAGCCGGGCACTCCGGGGAACTGGGCAGTTCCCAGCACGTCGATCACGGGGCAGTTGAAGCGCAGCAATGCCCGGGCGGTCCTCCTGTTCTCGATTCGGGCGATGATTCCATCTCCGTGCCAATTCTGCAACCAGGCGGGTATGCCGCTATGGAGCTGGCGCTCCTGAGCGTACAACGACCAAGGCCCCTTGACATGGGCATACTGGGCGATCCCGCGGAGAATGCCGCGCCCGTAATTTCGGGAACTCTCTATCAACAAGGCGACCCGCGGCAAACGTCTGCTCATGAATTGAATCAGACTATTTCACCGGCTTGACGGGTTCAAGGAGAACGAGTCTGGGGCTCCCGCCTACACCGGCTACGGTATAAAAAGGCGGCCAAAGGCACCGCCTATGGCCGCATGGAGAAACTTGCAGACTTACCGCTCTTCACAGCGGGCGCTTACGCCAGCTCTACCGGACGGTACTCCGGATTCCAGCAAAACGTCTCGATCGCAGCTTGGATTTCCGCATCCGTCATACCTCGTCCCAATCCTTCGTCCCTGGCTCTCTGCGCGACCTTGAAGGCGATGATGCGGCTGAGTTCACGCAGCCTCTGGAGCTTTGGATACAGGCAGCCATGGGACACCCCTTGCTCCGCGGTAAACTCTGCCAATGCCTGGGCGGCCGCCAGGAACATTGAATCGGTGACCCGGCTTGCTTCGCTGATCAACACGCCCAGGCCGACGCCGGGAAAAATGAAGACGTTGTTACATTGGCCGATCACATGCAACTCGCCGTTGTGCTTTACTGGTTCAAAGGGTGATCCAGTGGCTACCAGCGCCCTGCCATCTGAATTGCTCAACGCCTCTGTAGGCGTGCATTCGGCCTGGCTGGTGGGATTGCTCAGCGGGAAGATGATGGGGCGCTCACAACCGTTAGCCATGGCCCGAATGACAGCCGCATTGAAATCCCCAGGTGTTCCTGTAGTGCCAATCAGCACAGTCGGGTGCAGTTTGGTAACCAGCGCTTCCAATCCAACCGGGGGTGAGTCTTGCATGCCTAGTGCCTGCAGATCGCTTGCACTCAGTGCGAACTCCCGTTTGTGCGCATCCAATTCCCCGCCCCGCCCTTCCCAGACCAGGCCCTGGCTGTCGATAAACACCTGGCGTTGTCTGATTTCGTCGTCCTTCAATCCTTCACTGCGCAAGGCGGTGCGCAGCAGGCGGCCGATTCCAACACCTGCAGCTCCCGAACCCACCAGCATGAACCGCTG
The DNA here is from genome assembly GCA_942493075.1 of uncultured Verrucomicrobiota bacterium. Lineage (GTDB taxonomy): Bacteria > Verrucomicrobiota > Verrucomicrobiia > Limisphaerales > UBA8199 > JBBQYD01. The sequence continues at coordinate 4,996,613 of OW818681.1, forward strand.
GTCTTTGATACTTTGATTGGTGACCCGCAGGGCTGTCAGGACGCCGGCCAGGGTTACCGCAGCAGTGCCCTGGATGTCATCGTTGAAACTCGGCAACCGTAATGCGTATCGCTCCAGCAAGCGAAATGCGTTGGCCTTCTTGAAATCCTCCCACTGGAGCAACGCACGCGGAAACACCAGCTTAACCGCCTGTGCAAACTCTTCGATGAGGCTGTCGTACTCGGGTCCGCGCAAACGCCGCTGCCGGTATCCAACATAAAACGGGTCTTCAAGCAACGCGCCGTTATCAGTCCCAACATCCAGGCAAATGGGGAGGCACAATCCAGGATGAATTCCGGCACCGGCGGAGTATAGGATCAATTTGCCTACCGGAATCCCCATGCCGCCGGCACCCTGGTCCCCTCAACCTAGAATCCGCTCGTTGTCGCTAACCACGATCAACCGCACGTCCCGCTGTTGATAATTCCGAAGTCGGTCCGCGATCTGTCCCCGGTCCTCCGGGGTGATGAACAATCCTCGCGGACGCCGCGAGATCCGGCTGTATCGCTGGCAAACCAGGCCGACAGTCGGCGTGTAAATAATGGGCGCGAGCCGGTCCAGGTGATCCACCAGCAGCCGGTAGAAGAGAGTCACATTCCTCTCGAGCAGCGCTACCAGGCCAATGTACTGTTCAACTGGGTCATGCTTGGCGAAAATCCGCTCCAATTCCAACTCGACCTGCTGCTCAATGCTCAGCACAGCGTGAGGCAGCATGCCTCCAATGCCGAGCCGAAGCCGCTCCTCATGGGTGAATGCCGAGTCCTTGTTTAAAGTAGGGTCGCGCATCACTTTCTCGCCGGGCGACCATTGAACTACAAAGTTTTCTTTCGGGATCATGCGCAAAGTTGCCTTGCCGGAAGAAGTGCCCGGGAAATCGTCCGGGCGTTCAATCGTCGTTTCTGTCCGGTGCTGGCTGGGCTTTAGTTACTGGATTGGTATCGTACGGCCTACCCCTTGGTTGCGCAACCCCCTCACTCGGGCTAAACCACTAGGCTAACCTGTTTTTGGAAAACTACGTTCCGAACGGTGCATTTACGCTTGAGTGATGGGGTGTAATCCCCAAAACTGGGTAGGTGCCATCAGCAGGCAGATCATTTTGGGGATGTATGACCGGAGCCTTATTGCTTCTGGCCGGGTGTTCCACTCCGTCTCATGATCAGGCCGGGATGACAGATTTTCCAACCACCACGGCCCCGTCCGAGCCTCTGGTGTCATCCAGTGTCTCAGAGTCCGCAGTACTGGCACCTCCGCCTGCCCTTGCACCCCAGGTTCCCACAAATGCGGTGTCGGCGCCGAAGGTGATTAAAGCGGGATGGGTGCGCCTGGATGCCTGGACCCGCAGCCGTTCCCTGCCGCCGCCCAAACGCCGCCCGGCTGACCAGATCCCCACATTCGAAGTGTCCACACCCGCGGGTCCGTGGGTGATTCGTCCCGGGACTGAGGTGACCCTTTGGAACGGAGTTCAACTCCGGCTTTCGTTTGCCCCGCAGATGACCAACGCGATGCCACTGGTGCATTCATTCGACCTGGCAAAGACAATTGACCCTCTGCTTTCAAAATCAGCAGGGGCCGTTTCTCCCGCGCCAGTGATTGTCCTTGATCCCGGGCATGGTGGGCAGGACTCCGGCACCAGCAGTATTTTACCTGGAAAGTTTGAAAAAGACATGGTGCTGGACTGGGCACTGCGTTTGCGCGACCTGCTCACAGCCCGAGGCTGGCAGGTGAAACTCACCCGGACCAACGATTGCGATCTCTCAATCCCCGCCAGGGTAGCGATCGCCGATCAGGTCAAAGCGGACTTATTCGTAAGTCTTCATTTCAACTCCGCAGGGACGAAATACGGCGAATCAGGCGCCGAGACGTATTGCCTAACGCCTGCCGGCATGCCCTCAAATCTCACCCGAGGCTATCCGGATGATCTGCGAACCACCTTCCCAAACAACACGTTTGATGAAGAAAACCTGCGGCTCGCATTAGCCTTGCATCGCGAATTGCTCCAGACCAGCCGCACAGCGGACCGTGGGGTTCGGCGAGCCCGTTTTCTGGGTGTGCTGCGGGGACAGCAGCGTCCCGCTGTCCTGGTGGAAGGTGGCTACTTATCGAACGCTGCCGAAGCACGTTTAATCGCTACAGGTGCCTATCGGCAGAAGCTGGCAGATGGGCTTGCCAAAGCATTGGTGGAATGGTCAGGGGCACAGAAATCTGCCCAGCAGCTAGCGGCAGGGGCCAGTCCCTCGGGAGAGTAAGATCATTGAAAACTGATTCGAATAACGAAAAACTGGTGGTGGTCACCGGAGGGGCCGGATTCATCGGCTCACACTTGGTGGAACGTTTGCTGGCCGAAGGCAAGCGGGTTGTGGTTGTGGACGACTTGTCCACGGGCAATCGTGCTAATTTGGCGGCTGTGGAATCCAATCCCCACTTTAGGTTCATCCATAGCGCGGTCTCGATCTGCAGCGACCTGCGGCAACTTGTGCGCAACGCCGAATCGGTCTATCACCTGGCGGCTGCCGTGGGCGTGGAGTTGGTTGTGCGCTCCCCGATTCATGTTCTGAGAACCAACCTGCGTGAAACCGAGATTCTCCTGGAAGCCGCTTCTGAAACACGCACTCCCGTGTTGATCGCCTCGACTTCCGAGGTCTATGGCAAGAGCCAGAAAGAAGGATTTGGCGAGGAAGATGATTTGTTGATCGGCCCCCCGCATCAAGCTCGTTGGAGCTACGCCTGTTCGAAACTCATGGATGAGTTCTTGGCTCTCGCCTTCGCCTCTGAAAAACAGTTGCCTGCAACAATTGTCCGGCTTTTCAACACGGTTGGCCCGCGCCAAACCGGTCGATACGGCATGGTTCTGCCCCGGTTCATCGCGGCAGCGAAAGCCAACGCTCCGTTGAAGGTGTATGGAGATGGCCAGCAAAGCCGCTGTTTCTGCTATGTAGCGGATACGGTCGAAGCCTTGTTCCGTCTCCAAGGCTGCTCTACTGCCCGTGGCCAGGTTTACAATATTGGTGGGACTGAAGAAGTGACGATGCTGGAACTGGCGAAACTGGTCATTCAACTGGTCAACTCCACCTCCACGATCGAGCTGGTGCCATATACCCAGGCCTATGGACCCGGGTTTGATGACATGCGACGTCGCAAGCCGATCGTTCGCAAACTGGAGAGCACGGTCGGATTCCGTCCGCGAACCTCCCTGGAGGAGATCATTCGCCGAACAGCGACCAGCCTGTAAAGCTCCTCTGCTTAACACCCGGGCTGTGCCCTGACCGGACGGCAATCGGGTAGGAGGCGGAGGGGTAACCTCCGCCGTCCTCCCACACCACCGGACGTACGGTCCACGTATCCGGCGGTTCCGTTGAACCCTGCTTGGTCGCGCAGGCTCCCGGCTGACTATAGCCACCCGAACATACCTCGCGGGATACCGTCCCGCGCCTTCTGCTCATGGCCGTCTTGCGACGCAACTGGCCAATCAGCGTCTGGAAGCCTGCACTCGCAGCTTTCAATCGGTTCAGCCCTTCATCGATTGCTCGACTACTACGGCCTCTGCTGACTTCTCCGTCGGCATCGTCACACCCTTTCGAGCGCGCTAGTCCCGCATGCGGGACACCGTCGGAGACCTCCCCGGGTAATGCGCAATCACCGTCCCGCTTATGTCCGCCACATCTACGCCCACGAGTCACGGTGCAAGTACCGGACTTCGAGTCTCATGGCCCTCTTGTCCCTCGTGTTCGCCTCATATGTAGTTTCTGTTCGTCGGACCAGCGCTTTGCCATCGGCTTCCTTCAGATTCCATCTCGCGATGGACACCCTTGCCGTTCGGCTAGCAGTTCCCCTTGCCGGGCCTGCATTGGACTTTCACCAACAAGTGATCGCGCCCTGCCGGGCGCACCATTAAAAAAGGAGCCATGCACCTGGGCATGGCTCCCTGCCTGAAGAAAAGCTGTCAGCGTCTTGCGCTATAATTATATCAGAACTTCGCCGTGGCGCTCAACCCCACAACGTGCCGGTCAAATTCGCGGTACTTTTCCAAAGCGCCAAGTCCTTCCTGACCGTTCCGGCCCATGTCGAAGTTGTATCCCAGGTTCAAAGCCAGGTTCGCATTAATCGCGTAGTTCACGCTGGCAGCGACACCATACAGAACATCAACGCGGTTCGCATTTGGCCTGGACCCAGCGGTGTAGTCGGAGGACAGCATGCGTGCGCCCAATTCTGAAGAGAATTGCTTATTGAAGCGGTGCCGGTATGTCAGATCAAAGGTACTGTCGAGGTAGGGGATTCTTCCGGTACTGGACACCCATTGCCACTGTTTGTATTTGAAAGTGATGGCATCGTTGGTCGTCAAATCCGCCGTAAGGCTGCCTTCACCGTAATACTTCACCTGGTCGGAATCCTTTACTGAGGCTTCCACTGCGTTCTCGTAACTGCGGAAATCCGGCCCTGCCTGGAGGGATACGGAAAGCCATTTCAGCGGCCTGCCTTCGATCCCGATGAGCACACGTTGGTAATCGCTCACCGCATGCCGGTCTGGCGCTGAAGCAAAGGCTTCCTGGTCCTGATGGCCGTAACGGTATCCCAGTGTAAGGGCAACCTGGGGATTGAGGCGATACCCGAGGTCCGCACCGCCGTTAATGTCGTAGCGATCGGCGTAATTCTGATATCCAGCGATATTTCTCTGGTAAGTCTTTAAATCGTAGTAGAGGAGCGAGGCCGTGGGGCGCACAAACCACTTTTCCCAGTCGTACTGGAGCGTAATCTTCGCCCGGTCCTGGAATTGCTCGCGGCGCTCGCGAGGCATTGCAGGGGAATAGGCGTTGCGCCCGCTATCGGTAGGACTGGTATAAACCGGCGCTTCCTTGTCGCCATCCACATACGTGAAGGTGTTATCGAAGCTGAATGAGAACGCATCGGCCTTCGCCTTGAGCACGGTGGCAATCCGATGGATGTTGAAGCTCTCTTCCGATTTGTTCGCCTGGTCTGGCTCGTCATGAAACTTCACAAAATCCGGTGCATAGCCGAAAGTGAAAGTCTGGATTGTTTTCTGTTCCCCGAGGACTGGAACGAGGTTAAACCCCAGTTTCGGAGAGATGGTCGTAATCCAGGACCCTTCCCGATCCATCGCGCCATCGCCCGAAACGCCTAACACATTGTCATCGTAGGACTCCTTAACGGCGATGGAAATATCCGTTAGCCAGTTGGGCTTGGAAGCAGCCGGTGCAACGGCTGGCTTGTCGGCCGCCGAGACTGTGAATGCCAGCATCAGCGCCGCAGTTCCTCCGGTCGGACCCAATAGTGCGTCGAACTTATAATTGCTCATTGTTAATCGGTTCTTGTTTTCTCGCGATCTCAGTCACGCCGGAGCCGTGGTTATAATCAGAAGCCCTCATAGCGATCCCATTACCACGCTCGGGTAATCGGCCTGATTAGAAAAAACTTTAAGAATATCCGTCGGTGGTTGGGAATCGTCCGCTCCCCCGACGGCCCCTTTGAACAGAAAGGGTTGCCAGGCTTTTTATTAACACTTGGCAGGGATATGTTTACAAAAACGCACGGACTTATCCATCCCGATCGACCACTGTGGCTTTTGAGGCAGGAATGTCCAAGTTCAATGAAAGAGAAATCCGAAGCTGTCAACTGATTCCATGTAAGCTGACCTAATGTGTTTCGGTCATTAACTGCATCAAACTATGCGTTCACAGCTTTGCAGCAAATTTCGACCAAGGTTGGCCTGGTAACGCCTTCAAAACCAAAAGCTCAGACTCGCGCCGGCGACCGCACGAACCCTAAGGGGTCGGTTCCCCACTCTGCCACAACGGCGGAATGGAGAACTTAGTAAGAGCCTGCGGCCTTCGGCGCAGCAACTGATCTACCTGGCAGGGCTGGGTGCCGGTTTCTCCGATGTGGAGGGATAGCACGCGGCCAATTCCGCCGCGGTTTGTTCGTCCGTCCAGCCGAGCAGTTCACCCATCCACTTGGCAACCATACGCGCTTTCTGCGGGGCGTCTGCGTAGTAGTAATGCCAACTGGTTCGGCGAACCATCACGTCCTCGAGGTGGATGGCCCATTCATTTGTGACATAATGCTCCACAGCGCGCCGCTCGAACGGTGGTGGCAGAATGCCGCTAATATCCTTCGTGAGGGAAGGGTCAAGCAACGGCTCGTGCTCGGTCCGGCAGGATTTGAAACCTCCTCCGGCGTGCTTAACCAAACCATCGACTGTTTGCTCAGCCATCAGGCGGCAGGTGGTCAATTTGCCTCCTGCCACGTCCCACCAACCGGGCTGTGGCATACGGATCTGGTGCGAGCGGGAAATATCGGAAGGCTTCCCATTGGGATCGGCAATCAAAGGACGAAGCCCTGCCCAGGCGCTGATCACATCAGAAGGCTGCAGCTTGGCGCTTGGGAAGAATTGGTTGGTAACTCCTAAAATATACTTAATGTCGCTCAGGTCTGTTTTGACATCCTCCGGAAGTCCTTCGTAATCGGTATCGGTAGTGCCCAGGATTGTGCGCTCGCCCCACGGAATGGCGAACAGAATGCGTTTACCTTCGGCCATCACCACGGTTTCAGGCACTGGCACGCGATCCTTTGCCACCACCAGGTGAACACCTTTGGTGCAACGGAGTCGTACCTGGCTCGCCTTGAATCCGGCGGCCCAGGGACCGGCTGCATTAACCACCTGCCCCGCTTTCACCTTGAAGGTGCGCCCAGTCAGGCGATCCTCCAGTTCGCACTCCCAATCTCCATTGCGCTTGGCTTCAACAAAACGGCAATGATTAATCACAAGTGCGCCGTACGCCGTGGCCGACCGCAACGAGTCAATTGTCAGCCGCGCATCATTGGTAAGCCCGTCATAATAACGAACGGCACCATTGAGGCCGGTGGCAAGGATTCCGGGCACCATCTGGCGCAGTTGCTCCGGATTCATCCAGGAGGAGTTGCCCAGGTTGCGGCCACTGCAGAGCAAGTCGTAGATTTTGACGCCGATTTTTAGCTGCCAAAGCACCCAGTTCTTGTTGTCGGCATACGTGGGAAACAGGAACGGCAGCGGGGCTGCCAGATGCGGAGCGATATGATGGATCACGCGCTTTTCCATGCTGGCTTCACGCACCAAACCGACGCGCCCCTGGGCAAGGTAACGCAACCCGCCATGGAGCAAGCGGCTGGATCGGCTGCTCGTGCCGTAAGCGACATCGTGCTGCTCGACCAGGGCGACCTTCATGCCGCGCATTGCGGCGTCCCGGGCCACTGACGATCCGACGATTCCACCGCCGATAACGAGGACGTCAAGACGGTCGTTTAGGGCGTTAAGGAGGTCGGCACGCTTGAGAGGTTTGGCCGATTTCGGAATATTACTTGTCGCATTCATATCAAAACAGGAACAAAACGCGCTGGGCGCGCCTGGGTTGTACTAAATTTGTGACGCCGCTTTAGGCGAATTCCGGACTGCTGCCAGGGATTGGCCCAGTTCAGCAAGGCTCGGCAGAATGAACTGCGGTTGATGGGGCAGTTCGCGTGCTGCCGCCGCAGTCGTTTCCCCGGTAAGCACCAGGACGCCTACGGCACCGGCCCGGCGTGCCATTTCCATGTCGGTATAACCTCGGTCCCCTACCATGGCGAGTTGTGGCGATTTTAACCCGTAACGATGCAGGATGCCTCGGATCATGCAGGGATCAGGCTTGCCCAGAGTTACATCTGGTTCCCGGCCAGTTGCGCTTTTGATGCAGGCGCACACCGCACCACAGTCCACCAGGATGGTCGGCTGGTCGGTCGGGCAAACCCGATCAGGATGCGTGGCAATGTAGAGTTTCTTCTGCCCGACCCAATAGGATGCGCGACAAAGCCGTGCATAGGTCAGCTCCGTATCGAAAGCCACAATGACGGCGTCCGGAACGTCGGTTGCAGAATCTGCCGTGAGTTCAAAGCCGGCGGCAGTCATTTCCTCGCGCATGCTAACCGTGCCCAGCACGAACAAACGGCGGACATTGGGGTGTTGCTCGCGGAGGTGCTCGATTGTGGCGATGGTGGAGGTATAAAGCTGATCGGGGCGCGCGTTGATGCCTATTTTCTGCAAGTTGCTGAGATAAGCGCGTGTGCTTTTGGACGAGTTGTTCGTCAAAAAGGTATAGCCAATGCCCAACTGATCCATCAAACTCAGGAACGGTTTAGTAAAGGGGAACAGCGTGCCGCCGCTATAGATGGTGCCATCCATGTCGAGAGCGACGTGGCGGACGGATTTGAGAGCGTCAGCGTGAGCTAGCGCCGGGGCCTGAGCGAGAGGAGGAGCAATTTGTGACATACTAGCGTTAACGCACTAACTTTAATAAATTGTCGCGAATTCGCAAGCAGAATCTTTATGCAGCGCCTGTCGCCTTTCAAGCTTTATCCGTATTTGCTTTACGCCCGAGGTTTCAGCGTTAAGTCCACGGAAGCTGCCATGCGCCTCCGACCTTCCTTCGAATGACACCGAATTCCACAGTAGTCGCCTGCTCCTGCCTAGATTCCTCTCCTCTGTGGTTCTGTGGTTCGGATTTACCCCGCGAACGCCCACGATTTGGGTACTCGGGCGACTCGGGTGCGGTCACCTTCCTGACTCAAGCAACGTCAATCATTGAGTTGGTTGAGTCCATCGTCTGATTCTCTTTATCGGCGGCAGGGAACAGCCATTATTTCCCCGGGACAACCTTTCGAATCTGTAAGTGAGAGTCCGGCTTCTTGACCAATAGATGGTTGCACGCATTTGGTCTAGTAAAAATACACGTTGTCAACCCTTGTAGGTCACCACCCTCAGATCCTACGGTGAGCGCGTGAAAAGCAACTGAACCCCACGTACCGCAAGTAATCCCTATCCCAGAGTTATGAAAATCCTGTTTACCCTTGGAATCTCAATCGTCCTGGCCGGCTCTTCCCTTAGGGCGGCCACGGTGGCGCACTATGAGTTTAACGGCACAGGCCAGGCCGCAGTCGGCAGCCCGATCGCAGATGCTACGGGGAACCATCCCGGGGCAGTTGCCGGAGGGCCACTGGCCTACGGCACTGATGCCTTGATGGGTGGCTATCTGACTTTTAACGCAGATGGAACGAATGTGACTGGGGTGGGGAATAGAGTAGAAATACCTGGTGCCTGGGACTTGACATTTTCCACAGAGCAGACCTACACAATCGAGGTAGTGTTTCGCACCACCCAGACCGGCACCAACGGTGTCCTGGTCTCCAAAGGTGCAGATGTCTCCAATCCCGATACCCAATGGTGGATACGACACCAGGGGAACGGCTTGGTTCGAGGTTTGATCGAGGGAAGCAACGGCACGGAGGATAACGCCACCAGCGTGGGCACGACAGTCTCGGATGGTCAATGGCACCACCTTGCCCTGGTATTCGACGGCACAGCGACGCCGAAGAAATTGGAGATCTTTGTCAATGGAGTTTTCAGCGGTCGTGATACCAGCGTAGGCACCTCGGGACCTATCGGTGGCACGGATGCCGATGCTGTCGTTATTGGCGAGTTCACGACACTAACCGGCAATCGGAGCTTCGCGGGGGACATTGCCGCGTTGAGATTCTCAGACACAGCGCTCACGCCCACGGAATTCCTGGCGGACGGCTTCACCCGACTTGTCGAAGTCACCCCTGCCGATGGGTCCAGTTTCGTACCAGCGAGCACACTCGCTAGTTTCCAGGTTAAGTCACCGAACACAGGTGTAGCAGCCAGTGGCGTTCAAGTGCTGCTCAACGGCACCGATATTTCCAGCCAGTTAATCCTGACGGGAACCGATGCCGACCGCACAGTGACCCTTCCCGCACTAACGGCTAATCAATTCTACCAGATGGAAATCAACATCACCGACAAGGCCTCGCGCACGGTTTCCTCCGTGGTTCGTTTTAACACGCTGGCTGATGGGTTGGTTTTCGTGGAGGCTGAGGATTACAACTTCGACAACGGTAAATTCATCAACAACCCGCAACTGTCCACAATCCCCGGGGCAGATAATTACCTGGATCGTCTTGGTGTTGAAGGGGTGGATTACCATCAAACCAACACCCCGGCCTTCGCTCAGTACCGCATCGGAGATCAACCTGGCACAGCAGTCACGCTCGACACATTCCGCACGGCTTACACCACGGCAGGCGTGGACGATTACATGACGCGCGACCACGCCAACACGGAGTGGCTTAATTATACTCGCACCCTCGCGGCGGACACCTACCAGGTTTTTGTTCGCCTTGCGAAGGGCAACACCACACCATTTGTCATCGCTATGGACCAGGTAACTGGAGGCAGCACGACCGCCTCGCAAACCCTGTCTCCTCTTGGCACCTTCCAAGGCGCAGCTATCGGCACAGCCGCAGGATACGACTTCTATCCTTTGAAAGATCTGTTCGGGAATGAAATGGCGGTTTCTTTAAGCGGAGCGACCACCCTGCGCCTGACCTTTGTTTCTGGAGGAAATGGCATCCTGCTGAACTACCTGGTGCTCGTGCCGTATTCCGGTGTGCAGCGGCCCTTCCTTGCCTCAGCTTCCCCCGCACCCGGCAGCAGTGTTTACGGCACGGTTCCGTTGCAGATGGTCATACGCAACGCGGATACGCAGGTTGATACCAGCAAGGTGCAACTCGCATTGGATGGCGCTGCTGTCACACCGGCTGTCGCAGCAACCGCGCTTGGCGCATCGGTTTCATACAGTCCGTCCATGTTGTCCACAGGCTGGCATTCTGTAACCCTCATTTTCGGGGATACCGCCACGGGCTGGGTTACAAATGAGTGGCAGTTTCTTGCAGGCAACCCGGCAGTCTTTGCTCACTGGGGATTTGACGAACAAACTGCGGGCAATAGCGCCAGCACGATTTCAGGAGCTATCCTTGATCGCAGCGGCAATCTGCGCAACGGTACCGCAGCCGCCTCGGGAATGCAGTATGTGGCTGGCAGCCCCAAATACGGAAATAGCTCCGCGCTACGCCTGACCACCGGTGCCGACCGCGTTCTGGTCCCAGACGCCGCCGGTAATTTCAACTTCACCAATTCATTCACCTTCGAAGCCGTCATCCGCTCCACAGCCACTTCAACAGGGGGCGCAATCCTGGCGAAGAATGGAACCGGTGATGGCGAGGGAGAATATTGGTGGCGCGCGCCGGGTAACGCCTCCGGAGCTCAACGCATGGGTGCCAACGGTGCATTCCTCACAGCCACTGCCAAGTTGAATGATGGGGAGTGGCATCATGTGGCCATGGTCTACGACCAGACAGCGGGCCAGATCCGCTTCTACGCGGACTACCTGGAGGATGGGGCAGCAGCTCTTATCACCGACCGCCCGATTGGACGCCCTGGCGATTTACAGATTGGTGGGTTCATCAATGCGACAACCAGCGAGTTCGAAGGAGACATTGATTTCATCCGCATCAGTTCTGGAGCGCTGGCACCCACTGAATTCGTCCAGGCAAGCGAGGCGGCGCAACCGGTGCAACTCATCGGAATAGCCCGAAGGGCCAATACCTTTTCCTTCGGCTTCCAGGCATTGAACGGACGCTCTTACGTCGTGGAATCCGCCCCCTCCCTCGGCACCACCTGGACCAACGTGGAAACCATCTCCGGAGTGGGTGCGGAGACCAACCTCAGCTACCCCATCGATAACAATCTGCGGCTCTTCCGAGTTCGTTCGGAATAGTCCCTGGCTTTATACAGGAACAAAGTCCATGAATTCCTTGAACCGTTTGCACACTGGGGGCGCAAGGCGCCCCGGTGGCTTCACTCTGATCGAATTGCTGGTGGTCATTGCCATTATCGCCATTCTGGCAGCGATGCTTCTGCCCGCGTTGAGCAAGTCCAAAGCAAAAGCCCAGGGGATCGTTTGCCTTGGAAATAACAAGCAGCTTGGCCTTGCCTGGTACATGTATGCCATGGACAATGGGGACAGACTGGCTCTGAATCGGCAGCTAAGGAATGGAGCCAGCGGTATCAATGACACCTGGGTATCCGGCGTTCTGACAATGGCTAACAGCACGGATAACACCAACACCTATCTCCTGGAGCAGAGCCAGCTCTATCCGTATCTCAAATCGAAGGATAATAAACTGTGGCGCTGCCCGGGCGACCAGTCAGTCTCTGTTCATGGCGGCATCAGTTACCCGCGGACGCGCACTGTGGCGATGAATTGCTGGCTTGCACAAGGTCGACTATCGGCCTCACCGGGATTCCGGGTGTACAAGAAAATGTCCGATCTGACTGTTCCCGGGCCGTCGCGCACCTGGGTGTTTATCGATGAGCGGGAGGACAGCATTGACGACGCGTTCTTCGCTGTAAACATGACCGGTTATCCTGATTCGCGCCGCACCATCGTTTGGGTGAACTATCCGGCTGCTTACCACGGCAACTCGGCCGGGCTAGCCTTTGCGGACGGCCACGCGGAAATCCGCCGCTGGCGCGACAATCGGACGATGCCGCCCATGGTGCGTGGCACGTACCTGGCGCTCAACATTTCTTCACCAAACAACGATGATCTCGTATGGTTGCAGGAACGCACCAGTGCGAAGGAATAGACCGCTTCTGTCATTTATAATTTATGAAAAACCGACTCACGGGTCTGATTGCCGCGCCTTTTACGGCGATGAATGCCGATCTGACCCTCAACCTTGACCTTATCAAAAAGCAAGCTCAGTACCTCGCCGGGAACGGCGTGGCTGGCGCTTTCGTCTGCGGCACCACCGGCGAAGGAGCATCCCTCACAGTTTCTGAGCGCATGCAAGTTGCCGAAACCTGGCTGGCAACGGCTCCAAAGCATCTGCAAATCATAGTCCATGTGGGGCACACCTCAGTGCGCGAGAGCCAAAACCTTGCCGGACATGCCGCCCGCTATGGCGCCCGGGCATTCGCCACGATTGGACCCACGTTCTTCCGCGCTACCAATCTCAAACAATTGGTCGATTTTTGCGCGGAGGTCGCCGCCGGGGCACCGAATCTGCCCTTCTATTATTATCACATGCCGTCCATCACAGGCGCAGACCTGCCGATGTACGATTTCCTTCGGCTGGCCGGTCGTTCCATTCCAAATCTGGCAGGCATCAAGTTCACCCATGAGAACTTGATGGATTACCGCCGCTGCCTGGAGTTTGAAGGTGGCCGCTACGATATTCTCTTTGGCCGCGACGAAATTCTTCTCGCCGCTTTGTCGATGGGCGCGAAGGGCGCGGTCGGCAGCACTTACAATTATATGCCCTCCCTTTACTGCCGGGTAGTTGATGCCTTTCAAAAAGGTGATCTCGAAACAGCCCGCCGGTTCCAGTCGCAGGCAATCGAGATTATCGCCATCATGGCTCGCAATGGCGGCCTGCCTGCCGGGAAAGCCATGATGAAACTCATCGGACTGGATTGCGGTCCCGTCCGCTCACCGCTCCAGAACCTGACTTCGGAGGCAACCGAAGCCTTCGCGGTGGAACTGAAGTCCGCCGGTTTTCCAGTGGACTCCATGGAAACCACGCGCCCGGCGAATTCTCAACCTGCAACCGCCGTCTAACGGCTCAAGAACACGCATGAAACGACTTGGTTCCTGGATTGTGAGTGGCTGGTTGTTGATGGGGTGCGGGCTTTTGGCAGAAAGCCCGCACCTCCAGCAAACGGATATCTTTGTTGCTGGCGAAAATGGTTATCACACCTACCGCATTCCTGCTCTGGCCACCTCAACGAACGGCACAGTGCTGGCCTTCTGTGAGGGACGCAAGAACAGCCGGAGCGATACGGGCGATATTGATCTCCTGGTCAAACGCTCTACAGATGGCGGTCGCACGTGGAGTGAGCAGCAAGTCATCTGGTCCGATGCTGAAAATACCTGCGGCAACCCAGCCCCCGTGGTGGATCAGACTACAGGAACGATCTGGCTGCTGATGACCTGGAATGCCGGAAAGGACCAGGAGAATCAAATCGATGCGGGTGGCAGCAGCAACACCCGCCGAGCTTATATAACAAGCAGCACGGATGACGGACGCACTTGGACTTCCCCGAGAGAGATTACGGCAGATGTTAAGAAGCCTGAGTGGCGCTGGTACGCAACCGGACCCGTAAACGGCATCCAGCTCACGCGAGGCAAGCACAAGGGACGTCTAGTCATCCCGGCCAACCACTCCTTCAAGAAGGACGGCAAGCAGGTGTCTCGCTCCCATGTCATCTACTCTGAGGACCATGGCGCGACCTGGAAACTGGGCGGCATCGAGGATGAAAAAACGAATGAGTCAACGGTCGTGGAGCTGGCGAACGGCGACCTTCTGCACAACATGCGCGCGTATCATGGGAATAACCGCCGGGCGGTTGCCCGCAGTACCGATGGCGGAGAGACCTGGTCACCAGTCACCTTGGATGACGCGTTGATCGAGCCCATTTGCCAGGGGAGCATCCTGCGCGTGACCTGGCCAGAGGCGGGTGAGAAAAGCCGTATCATGTTCTCGAATCCCGCGAGCACCAAACGAGTCAATCTCACGGTCCGCGTCAGCTACGACGAAGGGAAGACGTGGCCTCTATCCCGCACGCTTCACTCCGGGCCTGCTGCCTACTCCTGCCTGGGGCTGCTGCCAGACAGGAACGTCGGCTGCCTTTACGAGAGAGGCAATAAACACTCTTACGAGAAGATTACATTGGCGCGTTTCCCAGCCGCCTGGCTGGAGAATGAAAAAGAACCATGACGTTATTGTCATCCACTGCCTCGCCTAAGTACAGCCGCACCTGGCGGCTTACCTTGATGTGCATGGGATTACTTATGAGTATGCTATCCTCCCCTTCCGCAGATCCTAAACTGAACTGGCAACAACTCCCTTCCCTGCCCGACCCCATTGGCTTTGGTGGGCCGTTGGCGGGTGTTACCGGAGGCGCGTTGATTGTTGGTGGCGGCTCCAACTTCACAAATGGGATGCCCTGGGAAGGCGGAGCGAAATCGTGGTATGACACGGCGTTCGTGCTGGATCAGCCGGGCGGGAAATGGAAAAGCGGCCTGAAGCTCCCGCATGTGTGCGCCTACGCTGTTTCGGTAACGACGCCGGACGGAGTCATCTGCATCGGCGGAGCGGATGCCCAGAAGCATCTCACCAACGTGTTCCGTTTGGTCTGGGAAAAAGGGCGCCTGAATGCAACAGCACTTGCACCGTTGCCCCTGCCTATTGCTTATGCCTGCGGCGCATTTGTAAATGCCTCGGTATATATCGCAGGTGGAACGGATTCGCCGGATGCCACTCGTGCATTGAAGAAGTTTCTGCGCCTGGATCTTAAAACGGGGCAATGGGACGAACTGGAACCGTGGCCTGGCCCGGCGCGGATGCTGGCGGTTGCTGCGAGCGTGAAGGGCTCCTTCTATCTGGCTGGTGGCGCAAACCTCGCCCCAGATGCGAACGGCAAACCGTCGCGCACGTACCTGACTGATGCGTATTGCTTCACTCCTGGCCAAGGCTGGAAGGCTCTCGCCAACATGCCCCATCCCGCAGTAGCGGCGCCCACGCCAGCGCCCAACGCTGGGAAGGCCGGGTTCATGATTGTAGGGGGCGACGACGGTTCACTCGTCAACTTCGAGCCAAAATCCAAGCACCCCGGATTCCCGAAACGAGTCCTGCTGTTCGATGCCCAGAAAAATGCCTGGTCTGTGGAAGGGGAAGTGCCCGCCTCACGCGCCACCTTGCCGACCGCTCCCTGGCATGGCCGCGTGGCCCTGATCAGCGGAGAAGCGCGGCCTGGCGTGCGCTCACCCGAAGTATGGAGCGTGAGCGCACCTTGAACCATTCTCCTATGCCTGCTCAGCTCAGATCCACCGCTTACGCATGGGCGGTCGTTGGTTTCTTGTGGCTGGTCGCCTGCCTGAACTACCTCGACCGGTTGATGGTTGCCTCTATGCGCGATTCGGTCAAAGCGGATATCTCAATGACCGATGCGCAGTTCGGCCTGCTTACCTCCGTGTTCCTTTGGGTGTACGGCGCGCTCAGCCCCCTAGGCGGTTTCATCGCAGACCGGTTCAGTCGCAAATGGGTGATCATTGGCAGCCTCGGCGTTTGGTCGGTCGTGACCTGGCTAACCGGTCACGTGCATTCGTTCGAAGGACTGCTCGTCGCGCGCGGGTTGATGGGTGTGAGTGAAGCTTTCTACATTCCTGCCGGGCTGGCATTGATCTCTGATTACCATCAAGGCTCTACCCGATCGACAGCCACAGGCCTGCATATGAGCGGTGTCTATGCCGGAGCCGCCTTAGGTGGTTTGGGGGGCTACATCGCTGACGGCTTCGGCTGGCGTCAGGGCTTCATCTGGTTCGGATTGGCAGGGCTTGTTTACGCAGTTGTTCTTTCTTTCATGCTGCGGGACAAACCGGCTGACCCGATTCCAGCCGGTGCGGCTCCTGCTGAAAAAGTCTCGGTTTCCAGCGCGCTGCGAGCCCTCTTTGGGCAAGTCTCCTTCTGGGCGTTACTGGCTTACTTCACTCTATTCGCCATCGCAAATTGGGGAATCAATGGCTGGCTGCCCACTTATCTGCGGGAACATTTCCAGCTCGGCCAAGGTAAAGCGGGCCTGTCGGCCACGGGTTACATACAACTCGCCTCGTTCATTGGCGTGCTGGTGGGCGGCTTTTGGTCGGATCGCTGGGTGCGTCGCAATCCTCGTGGGCGCCTGTACGTCCCCGTGATTGGCTTTTGCATAGGCGGGCCGTTTCTCTTCCTCATGGCCAGCACGAATGCATTCGCCGTGGCCATCCTCGGAATGCTCGTCTACGGACTCGGCCGCGGCTTCTCGGACACCAGCACCATGCCCATTCTCTGCCAGATCGTGGATTCCCGATACCGCGCTACCGGGTATGGGTTTCTCAACCTGTTCAGCACGTTCGCCGGCGGTGTGATGATTTATGCAGGCGGCGTGTTGAAGGACGCCCAGGTGGATCTCTCCCGTGTGTTTCAATTCTCCGCTGTAGGATTGGTGCTCGCGGCTCTCACGCTGCTGACCATCCGCCCCAAACGTTCGCACGAGGAGAATGCCGCTGTGACGAACGTGGCATCTGCATCACCCCCTGCTGCCAAGGTCTAGTGATCTAGAGAATTCATTTCTGCTATTCTTATATCAACGCCGGGTTGGTCGTTTGTTTTCAGTTCGGGCGTCACTCGCCCGGCGTGCCTGAGCCGGGCGCTCGGTGAAATGACAGCGCACGTACCATTCAAGGTCTTCCGGGTTTCGAGGATGTTCGCGACCTCATTCTTGGCGACTTGTTCCTTCCACCGCACAGACATTTGGCAGTTCTGCTTTGAGTTCTACCGCGACGGTACCGACGCGTTGGTGCGGGAGGATCGCCAACCTACAGATACTGATCGTCACCCCAGGGAACACGCAGGAAATCAGCATTGGCCGTGATGCTTTTGGCCTAATCTGTTCTGGTCGGCACAGTGTTGCTCGAGCGCGGCTCCAAAATCTCAAAGGTTTTCTTGAATTGCGAAACCACCGTAGATGGCCGCACACCCTCAAAACACATTCGAACAACATGGGTTTCACCGATTTGGATGGTCGCTTCTCGGTAGTTGAGGCTCGGCATTCGATCGCCGATCAACAAGAATCTTTCAGAACGAGGCTTCGACTTTTCACGGCGCCCCTCCTTCCGCGAACTCCATTCGAGCTTTATACCCTCCTCAGCGAGGCAACGACTTAGGAGGCTCCAATCCAAAAACATCAGCACATGCTTTCTTCCTTCGATAATCGACAGAATATCGTCAAGGACGAGATCCCTGGAAAAGAGGGGACGACTTTGGATATATCTGACCCACTGTTGCAGGTCCAATAGTGCGGGAAAAGTATCGTTTCTTGCGTGTTCTCTTATCCACTTGGACGCGGTGGGATGGTTTAGGTTTCCTATCCGGTCAATTAGGTTCTGCTCCACCGCCGCAAATGGCCTTTCCTGACGAATCTCCGCATAGACCCAAAGAGCACCGTCAACGCAAACGAGAGATCCGTCTTCGCATTCACACCGCTTAAGAACCTGCCTAAGCTCTTTATCCCAACTGGCCTCAGGTATTTCGGTCAAATCCAGAACCTCGATGTTTTGCCCGCACGACGGGTCGAACCCTTTTTCGCTTTTGAGAATAGACGCGACCTCTGAATTTAGCTTTATCTGGTCGAGAACACGGATCATCTGTTGTTCCCCCTTTTGGCCTCGACGGTTTAGAAAGTCCTGCACGGTCCATGGACAGGAACTGGTCTTGATAGTGCGGAAGATATCGTCGTTAACAATTCCGTCCTTTACCTCAGTTATTTCCAGAGCCCCGGTTCTGAAATCACGGCAAAGTATGTCTCCAACATCGACAATGCCCGTCGCATCAGTCCAAATCGCGACTTTGAATGGGTCGTTGTTGAGTTGCTTGAGTGTGGAAATAGCAGCATCGGGATTGCAGGCGGAGAGCGGCCTACGGGGTTGGCGCATTGAGAGTCGCTTCACCTGGTGACGTTGCTGAGCAAAAATCTGCCAAACAATCATGTCGCTGATGCGTTCCCACAGGATTTTCCTGTATTCCAGTTCGGTGCGGAAGCGGGGCGACAATTCTGACCGCCTCAACGCCTTTTCAAACTTAAGCTGGTTCGCAATAGAAAGGTAGTGGACCTCCTTATAGGTCTTGTTGCACTCGAGCATGAATGGCTCAAAGTTGGCCTTAATAAGCTCACGGCTCTGAAACCGAGGATCGTCACCCGCAGGTTTGAGTAGTCTCCTCAATGCTGTTCGGAAGCAAGATGATGAATGTTCAGGCGTAATCTGTTCCATAACTAGTTAGTTAGACCTTAATTCTATGGTTGTCTTTAATGCCTCTTCCAGCTAAGAGGGTCAACTTCAGAAAGCTACGGAAGCTTACCATCGCAAATTGCCTAAGCTTTTTAATTCAGCCTTTATGGCAAATGACAATCCCTGCAGGACTCTCACCTGCATCTCCAACGTTTCAAGCGTCGCGCTTTGGTAATTGAGCTACGGGCGCATAGCTGGCGCCAGCGGAGAAATTGCACCCTCGTGGGGCGGTTTATCCCACGACTGCGGGACTGCTGTCTGAGGTTGCTGCTGACGGCTTGAAAACGCAGAACAAACAACTGATTCCGGTTCCGCCTAGAATCGGCGCCTTATACGCATCCTCGTTCGGCCAAGGCGATTGACTCGCTCTCAGTTCACCTTCCTTTGCCAAGAAACTAAAAGGGGGTCGGATGAACCCGATATCGAGTCTGAGACACTAACCATCCCGCAAAATTGTTCCAGCAACTCTTTGAAAAATAGCCGCTGAAATCACTCGGTTTTCTCCGGACTTGTTTGGCCCGAGTTCTTCGTTACACTCAGACCCCATGAAACCGGTCGCAAATCAAGGTTGCTTCATCGACATAGCGGTTTGGCCAGCCCGCGCCGCCACATAGCTAGGAGGCCTTAATCCGAGCAACCATGCCCACTTTCTCAATACGAGGTCCGTTGCAGGGCGAGCTCATCGATTTTCTCAAAGCCAGTGGATTCGACTGTACCCACGTCGCCGAACTAGTCCGCGACCTTACCTGCCTCCTCGGCAGTTACCGAGAAGAAGACGTTCCGCTCTTCCCGACCGTATTCGTGTTGCCCTCGCCCGAGGTCATAAGCTCGCTATCCCCGGGCACGCAGCGCGTCACCGTGGGCACAGCACCTCTCGGCACCGCCGCACAACAGGTACTTAAGGACTGCGCCACATTGGCGGTGCGCGGATGGGCGGTGTATGTTGCCAAAGTGGACACGAACTTGGCTCAATTCGGAGTGTTCCGCGCTCTCGCTCACGCCTACGCGAACAGCGCCGAAGAAACGATGGTTCAGCTCCCCGCAGAGCCGACTACTCCTGCGGTACTCATCCGTAACCGGGGCCACCTCGTTGTTGAACTACGCAACACCAAGAATGAGACCTTCACCGCATCCTTCACCTCCGCCCCGGCTTCAGAATCACACTTTGCAAAACATCTCGTCGATTTCGCATCCACCGTATGCCAGGAAATCGACGAAAACCAGCGTCCAGACTTCGCCCCGTATCTAATCCGCCTGCTGGCCGACGTGCTCCAGCACTGTCACGGAACCCTTTTGGGCGCTTACGTTTCCCCGGTCGACGGCAAACCGCCGTGCACCCTCAAGGACGGCGTATGGCTTGCGACCCCGATTGACCTGGCTGGCGCACACCATGCCGCAGTGGAAACCAAAGACGCACAGACCCTGGCTGCCCTCCAGGCCTGCGAGGCCCTACTGACCGGCATGATCGCAAGCGACGGCCTCGTAGTTTTTGGGACCAACGGCACGATACTCGGTTACCGGATCTTCCTGAAGCCACTGGACGAAGAGAGAAAAGACCTCCCTGAGAAGGGAGGAGGCCGTCGGCGCACTTACGCTTTGATGCAACGCCGGTTAGGCGCCGAGTTGAAAGCCGCGTTTTTCCGCTCCCAGGACGGCGTAACTGAATGCCAAAAAGCAACAGTATGAGTGATGAAACCAATGCAGTTACGGTCTGGATCCCATCGGACGTCGTAACGATTCCATCAACGGTCGAATCGGTCGACGCCATAGTCCAGTACGGCAGTGCTACCCTATCACGCCGCGACATGAACTCTATCGTTGCAGGCTTCCAAGCCCAAGGCTACGAAATGGTCTCGACCTTTGTTTGGACCAAGGCCGCAGCCACCCTGAAAAAGCAGGTGGCGACGCTCGGGATGGAATTCGTAGGGGAAATGCTCGGTCGCCCGGACCTCGACGACGATTCCGATCCGACCACTGCAATCGCCGACCACGAGGTTATCGCCCTTGCCGAGGACCTTGGCATGATCACCGCCACCCAGGCGCTCAGACTCAAGCAGTCGCTTCAGCTCGTCACGCATTTCGCTTCGAAGGAAGAAACGCCAGGTGAGGACGAAGCTATGCAAAAAGAGGAGGCCATCAGCTTGCTCCGCACGTGCATCACCAGCATTCTCGGGAAAGCTCGCTTCGAAGCGGCAATCAAGTTTGCGGAGTTTAGAAAGCGCCTCGGCGACACAGATCTCCAGGCCGGAGACACGGACGTCAATGCCATCGGAAACTCTCCCTACTTCTTCGTGCGAACCACGCTCAGCGTCCTCCTCTCCATGGTTAAAGCAGCCAAGGGTGCTACGTTTGAACACGCCGTCGGAAACACCATAGTCCTCGTGCCAGCACTTTGGGAACGCATCCGTGAGACAGAACGCTGGCAAATCGGCCAGGCGTACGCCGAAGTCAACGCAGCAGGAAATCGTCTCGCCTCCGCAGGGCTCAAGAAAGCCCTCCTCCAGGTGCACGGATTCGACTTTGTCCCAGAAACCCTTCGATCAAACACTTTCACCGAAGCAGCGGCGCGAGTCCTCTCAGCGCACTTTACATTCAACAACTTCTACAACGAGGCCGATCCAATGGCCGTACTCGCAAATCTTGGCACCGCAATACCAATGCCAGCCTTTGCAAAGTGCATGGAAGCGACCTTGGCAGTGAGGCTCGGAAATCGATGGGGGCGTGCCATCGCCGCCCAGGATGCGGCCAGGAGTGTCCTTGACGCGCTCCGTCAGACCCAATGGGAGTACTACGTCAACGAGTGCCTCCCCCGTGACCGCACAGTGCTCGATAAGCTCGCTAACGAAATAAAGCCGGTCGAGAACTGGTGTGTGCTAGCCACTAAGCACCTCAAATCGGCTAGCCCCCCGAAGGACAGGTTTGTCAAAGAGCTCGTAGACATAAGCTTAAAAGTCCCTCCCTCGCCTCAAGCCGTTATTGCCAAAGCAAGCCAACTCAGGTCGCGGCTCGGCATGTAACATGTTTCGACCGAACGCACTCGATAGGACCACCGACCTACGCGACTATTGTGACGCCGCCCGGAATGGCGTCGCGCAGTGAGCATCTTTCCCCGCTACCCTGAATCCCGTGGCCGGCACCTCTGGTTCGCCTTCCACTCCGCAACAGCACTGTTTTGACTACCGCATTCGATAGGGAATAGGCGCTTGCACACGCTTTCAAAAAAGCGCGCCTCAGGACTTGATCAAGCTCGCTGAAATGGTGGGCTGCCACGGACTTGCACTGCGCTCCGTCCGGGTAAGAGCTAGGTCTTCACTGTCAGAGTTGTCAGGCCCAATCCCGACGCGAAGGTGTATCCCGCGTTGCGCGACACCAGAGCAAGTCTGTGAAGCTGAACCGCGATTCGCCTCGCGTGCTCAACCTCCTCAATGTTGAGGTCCTCAGAGGTCCTCAATTGTGGATGTAATTTGTTCTTGTCGATGACATGGATTCTTGGTAATGACTGGCATCCGTTCTCCCAAGTGCGTAATGGAATATGAAACCTTCGCAGCGAGACCAAGTTGTTTCGTCACCTAAATCAGGTGCTTCCGAAGCTTCCCAGCCTTGGCACGTGAGCCTGTGGGTCCGGGTCTGTGTTGGCGCTGGGATCTTAAGTGTTCTTGCTGCATACTTAGATGCGATAGAAAAGCTCGAACCTCTCTTCCGCTCCCTTAAAGGTTTTGGATTCTTGATATTGAATCCACCGAAGATTCTCCTGGCCCTTCTCTGTGTGATGCTTCTTGTTGCTTGGACTGCAGCCTATCTCCTAAAGCAGCCAACAGGGTCAAAACGGGACACCAGATTTCGAATTTCACATGGCTTAATCCTGTTTGCATGCCTAACCAGTTTTTACTTGATCGCCATTTTCGTCCTCCCCCCAGCTAACGCAACTATTTACTTGGTTCACGATGGTGCCAAATCCCGAATTAGGCCACCGGCCGATTTAAGTGTCCCTCGCTTAGATATTAAGGAGGTGCCCCTGTCCAAGATCCGGCAGGAATTCTCAGTAGCTTCTCGCCCCATTCTCTTCTCAACAGTAGAGAAGCCTGGAACGCTACTGTCAGAAACCCGCTCCCTCCCATCGAATCCGACCGTTTTTTCCTTGCGGCAAGTGGTTGAGAATAGCGAGGGGCTGTTTGATATTTCATGCTGCTCTTACGTTGATGAGATTTCCAGGTTTCTCGACGACAGAATTTACAAGGCAAGCAACGTCGTGGTGCTGTGGGAGAGAGAATACTCCGCCGCTGAAAAAAACCTGAGCGGCGAGCTAGCGCGTCGCTCTTCATCATTCAGTTCAACATCGATCATATTTGACCGCCAAAACTTTCACGGTGTCGCGATGTTCACAGAGGGTGCATGCGTGATCTTTGTTGGTTCTAACCTCGGCCTGCAGAGTCTGTGTTCAATCACCAGAGGTTCCACTAATGACTTCATCTTGCTTGCCCCTAACTGGCTTCGTCCTGAGATTCAGCCTTCGAAAGCAGCTAGACCCACGAGGAACATTTGTTTGTCTTCTGCGGCGTTCGAACAACTCGTTTGCTCAAACCGTGAGTCGTGGGAGAGTTTGCTCTCCACCGTTAAGGACGCGGTGGTATCTAATCCAATCTCCTTGGATGGACGTCTGAAGCAGGATCTTCAAGTTTGGGCACAGAGGATCGAGCGGTCGCAACCAGTCCCTAATGTTACCCACTTCTAATGCAATCTGACCTAATTCCAGTCTGGCTAGGGCTAGCCATTTTCACAGGATTATCACTTTGGGCAATGCGAGGTAGCCCTCGCGAGCAGTCGAGGGAACAATATTTTACCGGACGCGGGATGATGGGCAAGTGGCTGCTCTTTTTTACGATTTTTTCGACATATTTCAGCGCGTTCACCGTTGTTGGCCTGCCTGCAATGTTTTACTCGCACGGGATTGGTGCCTTTTGGTTTCTGGAGATTCCGGTTTTGATCGCGCCATTTGTTATTTACTTCGTTGGATTTCGCATCGTTAAGAAAGCACACCAATCACCTGGGGTTTCTTCGCCCATCACGCTCCTTACCAATCCTTATGGATCAACAATTCTGACAATGGGGGTTGCTGTCCTTACTGTGGCAATGCTCATCCCATATCTGGTCCTGCAAATCTCGGGTGTTGGAAAGTTTTTGGTCGGTTTCACGGATGGGAGAGTAAGCTACATAACTGGAGCCCTGATATGCTGTGTAGTAACAGGTATGTACTTATACAGGGGTGGCGCACTGGCAGACGCAAGGACGGACATGGCGCAAGGTATTGTTATGTTCTTAAGTGCGGCTTTGCTCGGTGTTCTTATCTTGTTTGCCTCATTTGGCAACTCTAATGATTTTGCTGTATTGAGGGAGAAGCAATTGCTGTCTTTACCAGGACCGAAGCACTATTTCACCTTTCAGACACTCCTTTCATATGCTTTCATTTTTGGATTAGTGACCGTCGCATCCCCCCAGTTGTCGAGCAAGTTGATGGGAGCAGCAAAGACTGAGGACCTTCGTAGCTCGATCATAATCTTCCCTATCGCGGGCACTCTTATGGTGCTAATCGCAGGTGCTTTTGGCCTGTTCGCGGCTGCTCGTTTAGAGGTGACAAGCCCGGACCTTGTCATCGGTGACGTGCTGCGTAATTTGACCGCTGGAAACGGTGCCTCACGTATATTTCTGGTAGTTATCGCTTCGCTTTTCCTCTGTGGTGTTGTCGCGGCAGCGGTTTCAACGATCGACTCCCTGCTTCTGTCTCTCACAGCCATATGCTCGGAAAGTATAGCAGGTAATTTCGCAGCCAGGATTGGTAAGCACCGGCGGTGGATGGTTGCACTTCTGATCCTGTCACTAGTGCTTTCTTTCAACCCGCCTGCCTTCGTGGCAGACCTTGCGAAGGTGCAGTCGGGTGGTTTGATGGCTTTACTGCCTTGCCTGCTGGGACCCTTGTTCGGCATCCGCTCTAAAATAGCAGGGTGGACGTCTATAGTGTGCGGCTGTGTGCCGCTAATTTTAAGTAAGGCAATTGCGATGTCATTTTTCGGATTCGACGTAGGGCTGGTGAATTTAGTCACAGCAACGTTAGGGTTACTCATCGCCCAAGGTGTCTATGCATTGACGAGAAGCACGCGATCGGGCACTGCCATAGAATAGCACCAAGGAGTTCATCAAATAAAAGTATCTGGTAGCAGGCGGAAGCTTCCGCCTGCCTTGCTCCTTCCACCATAGCTGATAACCCAATGTCTTCGGCCCATCATCAGAACGTAAAACCTGGAATGCAAAGCGTAGAATGAAGCAGCGGACAAGTAGCGACCTGACTAGGACTGTCGCTGTGACAATTGGTCTACTCGCGTGCCGTCCTTTCAGGACTCCGGGCAACTCGGACCCGTGGATCCGTGGCTTAGCGGTTGACTTTCCTGGCATTTCTTTGCTTGGCTGCGTCGGCCATAACGGATTTCGCATGTTGCGCTGGTTCTACTCAAAGGAGGATGTCGGAGATCCGGCGGTCACCGCCATGAAGTTGGAACATCGATCTTTTATTCGCCTAGCGCTCACGGGGTTCTACAGCTACATCGTCATCATGCCGGTGCAGCTTGGCCTATGAATCCACCGCCCTCATTGAAGACAAGTTGAAGTTCAGGATTCCCCGTGACTTCATTGAGCTTTCCCGCCTCGCAAGCAACTATGGGGTCTTGGTTTTGCAGTACCGGAGATGACCACGAGTCACATTACCCTGCTGCGCGTGCGCAGGGCTCTAACCTCACTCCATGGGAAAAAATACACGGAATAGACCACCGCGTACACTATAAAGGAATCGACCTTCAGCATGTGACAGAACGCAAAGAAGAAAATCAAAAGATGCATGCGGATCACGTTGACGTATGGGCGCTTTATCACATCTCCGATTGACTTCGATTTCTTCAAGGAATCAGCTCCAGGAGCAGGTATTGCCTCTTCGGCGGATGAGTCGGGTCCAACGGAACGGATGGCATCCATCAGTGGTTTAAAAACATGCTTTCGCTCTGCAATGATCGCCGGAACAAGGAATAAACCGTAAGGGGCCATCAGATGCTTGAAGACCAGAAACCAGAGCAACGGAGGATTGATGAAAGCCTCCCCAAATCCTTGTTTTGGCATTCCTTGGATCGGGAAGAATGAATTCAGGAAAACCGAATGGCCGGCGTGGAACCCGCAAAAATGCAGGGAAAAGAAGCCGAGAAAGAATAATCCTCCCAGGACGCCGATCACGATCAATCCTGTCCGGTTTTTGGTTTCTGCCTGTCGCAGCGCATAACTCCCGAGATACGCCCCGCCAGCGATTGCGGAGAGCAGAGTCAAATATCCCAGCACCAGGCTGCCTAACCAGAGACTCCACACAAGATCTGTGGTTGTCCATTTAAAGGCATAGGCAAGCCCCAAGCCGAGGGCGAACGCCAGCATGTCGGGCGCGATGCGCCGGTGCCAGGGCCGCACGTCGTGCAGTTCGGAGTTCACGCGTTGCTTTGTATATGTCAACCCGCACAGGTGCAAACCAAATGCAGCGACCGGCGAGATAAAATTGGAGCTAGCCGGTGCGGGCTGCCCAAGAATCCTCATTCAGAAGGCTGGTTGGAAGACCGAAGTTACGGAGTTGTCCACCCATAGATTTTCGGGCATTGCCATTTTCTTTAACCCATCCGGCGCATCCGAACAGTGCGAGCAAGCTTCCGAGCCCTCCCCAATCCCAACGGGATCCCAACGGGATTGCGCCCCAAAGCCCATGGTTGCGGCGCACTTAGCCGCTACCATGGGTTCTTACGAGAAATGATCTCACCTCTTTTGTTCATTCGGTCCTTCAACATTCAACCTGAGACTTTGAACCTTTCTGGTGGCGGCCTGGCGGCCTTACCCTGGGCTAGTCGCGTACCGTCCTTCCAGGACTCCAGGTAACTTGGATTAGCGGTTGAATTTCAGGCGGGGCACACTCCGGAACGGGCAGGCTTTCCTATGCGGTTTTCTCATTCACCATCCCCGGCATTGCACGTATGTCTCGCCAATATTCCACACGCGCGTCCTCATCAATCTCGATCGGTGCGTTCGTTGCATAGAGCTGATCTCCACCTCTGCGCTTGCACCCGGAAATCCAGTAGTCCTCTCCCGTCGCCTCATCGTAGTAGTTGCATTTGAAACCGCCGCCAACGATCCGATGAAAGACCTGGTCGCGATAGTAAATCGTCCGGCCCGTTCGGTTAAAGGTCACCCGACCGATCCGGGCCGACCCTGTCAACGAACCCGCTTTACGCTCAATGTACATGATCCGCGGTCTTCGTCCGCGAGGTTTCTCGGCGACAGGTGCGCAGGACTGCTGGTCGTCGGCGATCGCATCTGCAAGGGCCGCTGTTCTTCTGGCGGGTCGCTTAGACATAATGGCTCAGGATTTCTAGGGGTTTGCATGCCCCACCGGCGTCGGCTGCAACGCCAGATTCGGCGTCATGACTCAGCCAAGTCAGGCTTCGGCTTAAAGAACTCCACGTGACCACAGCCATCGCAGACCAGGGTATGCATCCCGAACAAAGCGATGTAGTCCCCGTTTGCTGCTGCACATTGTAAACGAACGGACTGACGTTCTTCATGATTTGGTCACTGTGCGTATCGAGTTCTGAAGATTGGCTCGCGCCTGTTGCTCGTATTTAGCAAAGAAATGATCTGTGGTGTAGATGCGCTTGCGGCCCAGGAACCGTTCCAGAATCTCCACGCGCCTGGCGACGAACGTCGCCTCAGGAACCCAATCGTATTCTTGCCGAATTTGCGCGTCGTATTGCTGGAATCGTTCCCGAGGTTGGCCCAGGATGCTCAGATCCACATCCGCGAGCAGCGGCGCATCCGGATGGACATTGGGTTCATGCGTTTTGGTTGCCATGACGAGAGCGGCAACCGCGTCGCGCAGTTCGGCATCTCCACCCGCGTTGGCAATGCATCGCTTGGCCAGTTCGGCGCTGCTCTCCTCGTTATCCTGAGCCCGGGTGTCGTAAATGGCGTCATGGAACCAGATGGCCAGTTCCACTGCCAACGGTTGGTTTGTCAGAGGGTGCGCGGTATCAAGCTCGGCCAGGCATTCGGCAATGTGGTGCAGGTTGTGGTAGTGCCGGTGAGCTTGGGAGTAAAGCGAAGCCAGTTCCCGATAGACGGGCTGGGGATCGCCTGAGGCTGGGCTCACCTGCCGCCACAGCCGGGTCCACCGGTCTGACATCAGAATGTTCACGGGTGAGACTCCAGCAGCCGCTGGTAAACAGGCTCAGGCACATACTTGCGGACAACCTTTTTCCAACCCAGTGGGCCGATGAGACCTCGGACCATGCTGGAGCTGACTTCGGCAATGCCGCGTGGTGGCATGAGAAATACCGTGCAGATGCTGTCGTGCAGGTCGCCATTGATGTTTCGCATGGTCCGCTCGAATTCATAGTCACTCTCCGTGCGGATGCCTCGGAGAATATGGGTTGCTCCTATGGATTGGGCGTAGTCAATGAGGTAACGATTGGAGAACGAGGCAACTGAGACGTTGCGGAACTGTTTGGTGGACTCGCGGAGCATGGCCAGGCGTTCCTCCATTGGGAAGGTGTATTTCTTGTCGGGATTGACACCCGCAGCCACCGTGAGGCGATCGAACAGCCGAGCGCCCTGCTCGATCATCCAAAGATGCCCGACAGTGAGAGGATCAAAGCTGCCGGCATACACGCCCAATTTCTCCTGCCGCTTCTGTGCTCGCATGGGGAGAAGAGTAGCAACTCAGCCGCACGCTGTCACAACCTGTCTTTACGTCACCATCCGGAACGAGAACACGCTGTTGCCGTTGAGGAAGAACACGCGCCGCTCTTGGTGGTTCCGATTCAAGTGGCTGAAGCTGTCATCCGCTTATACAAAACCCATCCAGAAGTGCGATGGGAATTAACCATAGGCTCTGCGGTGGACAGGATCGGCAGAGCTGACCAAATCCTCAATCCCAACGGGATTGCGCCCCAAAGCCCATGGTTGCGGCGCACTTAGCCGCTACCATGGGGCAGGCCACAAAATGATCTCACCTCTTTTGTTCATTCGGTTTGGCGCGCTTACTACGCGCCAAACCGAATGAACAAAAGAGTAAGGGTTTTTATTGTCTTTTACCCAGGGTGGCGGCCTGGCGGCATTACCCTGGGCTAGTCGCGTACCGTCCTTCCAGGACTCTTGGGGAAAATCGGATTAGCGTTGGTACGCGCCGTTGGGTGCGGTGTGCGGCACTGTTTTCCGCAGTTCAGATCCCGGTTGACTCACCGCAACATTTGAGACGGAAAGGCCTGCCGGGGGCGCCCCCCGACATGCCCGTCAGGGCCTCCGTTTCTAAGTGTGCAGGTGTTCAAATGCAAGGGTGCCAACAGAACCAAAATCCGTACTGTCGGTAACCACCGCACCT
Source organism: uncultured Verrucomicrobiota bacterium (assembly GCA_942493075.1). GTDB lineage: Bacteria > Verrucomicrobiota > Verrucomicrobiia > Limisphaerales > UBA8199 > JBBQYD01. Next base: position 5,025,869 of record OW818681.1, read on the forward strand.
CCCTAATTCCACCCTGGTTCATCGGGTTGGCGCCAAAGAGCGCCAACCCGATGAACCAGGAATAGTTTATCTTTTGGATTCGTTCTACACACAGTACTGCACTAAAGTGCCACTGCACGAACCAGGTATCCGATAGTCACCAGGCTGGGTGAGCTCCGCATCCTGTTCCAAACCCAATGCTTGTCGTCCTTTCAGGGCTCCTGGCAACTCGGATTAGCGTTCGAATAGTGGATCAGCATTGGTTGACTTGGCGATACGCACAACTCCGGTTCACCGAAGGGAACGCATTGCGTCGAACTTGCTCCTGGTCAGAAGTCCAAACCATGGGTGGTTTTGTAGTCTTGTTTTTGGCGATTGACCTCTGGCTCAACTGCACTACGTTAAGCACATTGTATACCATGAGCGATTCCGGTGAGCGAGTTGTCATGCGTTACTGGGACGGAACCGAGGCACGTGTTGGAGACACCGTCAATATTGATGCGACCCAGCAAGGCATAGTGCGCGATGTCGTGGACACCCAAGAGAAGTTGAGAACGTGGGGGCTAGACGAGTTTGGGCTGATGTTTGATCGAGTATTCTACCCAGAGAGATGTTTACGTGAGTTCCCAATCGAGCTTGTATCGAGGGCGGTCACTTAACGCATGAGCGCCTGGAGGCAAGCTGCAATCGACGCATTTCCTGATGCCAAGCGAGAGTTTCTCGCGATGGAACGCATGGACGAGGTCTGGCCCTTCCTGCAACCTCTGCTTGCCACTGCGGTGAAGCAGAAAAATCAGGCTGCGTTGAGCCAGTTTCTGAATCTCGCTAGTTGGGTGCTGGCAGCTCGACCTGGGAGTCGGCCCGGCGGAGTGCTGAAAGTGCTTACCGATCCTGTAACTGAGTTCATTCTAAAGCACGCGGAGCTTCTGTTTGAGGGACGAAGCAGGCAGGATTTTTTTCGGATTCAGCCTGGCTTGCGATACCATTTATCAGAGGCGCAGAAGCAGGTTTTTGAGAAATTCTTGAAGACCACACACAAGTATGTCCGGTAACTGGATTCAGCCGCGCAGATTAAGAGTTGCGGACCCCTCCTCGACTTTGGCTTTGTTCTGGCTGCTCGCCGGGATGGTCGGCTTTGGAGGGCTCATCGTTGCCGCCGATTCCGGTGGGTGGTTGGGCGTCCTCGGCTGGAGAAAATCACCAGGCGTGGTCCTGGTTAGCGGATTGTTCCTTCTGACGTCCATATTGTTGAGGCTGCGGTTCGCGGTTTGTCGCGCTCTGTGTGTTGTAGCCCTATTCGGGAGTTCAATCGTGATAGGCGATAGGACGTGGTTGATTCCTGACATCGTCTGATTGCCGGCCTGTTTTTGGTTGTTGGCTGCCATGTCAGGGCCGCTTATTGGAGTGTTTTTGCATCTATCGGATGCGGGTCGCAGTTGTATTGCAGGCTGCATTCGCAGTGCTGGGTGGGTGCATTCAAGCGGTGCATATGTACAATGCACTGCATCCGGGTGAGCACATGGGATTCTTTGGCCCTGATTGGATATCATGAGCAGAGTTGCATTGCCGAAGCGCGGTGCAGCACAAGAAATGATCTCACCTCTTTTGTTCATTTGGTTTGGCGCGAGATCAACACCCCAAACCGGATCTGCCTTCCATGTCTTTTATGTCTTCTCAATCCTTCATTGGGGTAGAGATGCTCCTGGACTGAACAACAAGCGATGGGTGGTTTTGTAGCCTTGTTTTTGGCAATTGACCTCTGGCTCAAGCAGAGTATAAAGCATCTCATCATGAACCACTGGAACGAAGCTCGTCACGCTCAACCAACGAACAGGTGGTTCGTGCAAGTGAGGACTATCGTTATTTTGTCGGTTCTTCTTTTGGCCGGCTGTGATCGTGGAAAGCCTCATGTAATCGTCGCTTCAAAGGAGCCAAATTATGCACAAGACTCGGAGTGGTTTCGGGCACATGAACATGCTACCCGTGTCCGCAGCAAGGAATGGAAATCAACATACATAGATTACAGCCAGTGTTTGGTGGCGCGTGCAGCCGAGGCAAATTTAGATTCAGGTTCGCTTTCAAACGTACTTCAGGTGATCCTTGAGGACGCCCCTCGGAAACATCGGTTCTACGTGCCGTTTGCCGCTTATCGGGCCGACGTGGAACATCAAAGTGTCTGGGTAGTGCATTTAGCCTGGGGCTATGAGGAATACGGTCAACTCTCGCACCGTTGCTCATACACAATCAACTGGCAAGACCTCAGGGAACTTGGGTTCGCCACATGTATGTAAATGCTATATATCCGAAACTTGAATTCTACCGACCTAACAAACTTTAACCGAAGGCTCGTGATATGATCGGGTGTGTGATGCGGGCGGGGAGTCTTGCATTCTCTTTACTATTGGCGGTGGGCGCGAGCGGGATCGCTGAAGCTGCAACAACGGCCCAGCCCGACTTTCTCTCCGATCATCCCGAACTCATCATTTCAAGCTCGCAGGCTTTTGGCGCGCTGGGGTTTGATGTCGCCGCAGGCGGCATGCTGCCCTTGCAGATTGGCGAGAAGCACTTTGACAAAGGTCTTGGCCATCACGCCAATGGCACCATCATCGTGATGTTGGACGGTCAGTACGAAAGCTTCGATGCGGAGGTCGGTCTCCAGCCATGCGCCGGTGGAACCGTCATCTTTCGAGTTATTGTGGACGGGCAGCAACGCTTCGACAGCGGCTTGATGCGCAGCGGCGACCTGCCGAAGCTCGTACACGTTCCAGTATCCGGTGCTCAAGAAATCCGGCTCGAAGCCGGGGACTCGGGAGACGGCATCAATTGCGACATGGCAAACTGGGCGGAGGCCCGGCTCACGCCCATGGCAAATGCCGCAGGGCTTCACCCCGTAGAACACTCTGTGGATATGGCTCGATTCGCGCGCGTAGTAACTTGGGACCCTCAGCGCAATGACGGCGCGCGCGCCAGCCGCATCGAGGAGTTCCGGGCGGACGATCTTTTTACCGAAACCGAGTTGCTGCCCGATGGGGCCGGCAATTACAGGGTGCCTGGTTGGACCAACGGCACGGGCTGTGTCGGCCTCCAATGGCTCAATCGCCGGGCGCTGCGTGAAGTGGCATTGGACTTCGCAGACGGGACACCTATACCGGCACCGGAATCCGTCCGTCTCGAAGGCTGGTTTGGCGAGTCGGCCTGGCAAGGAAACTGGAAGCCACTAACCAATGAGTGCCGTCAGGAGGGGAGGCGATTAACCTTCAAGCTGGCAACAAAAGCCGGCTTGATTCAAACGCAGAAAATTCGGTGGGTGTTTCAGCCAGCACAACATCCGCTTTTGGTCAGTCCTTCGGCCATCACCCGTTCGAGGTGGACCACAACGAATCTCTTCGTGCAGATCGAAAACCCAACTGCTGGTTCGCGCGGCCAATTAACTGTCTGGAATGGTGAGCTGGTTAGCAAACCTGAAACTCGAAATCCGAAGTCTGCAATACCATGGAGACTCCATCAGCCGCTTCACTTGGGTGTCCGCTACAGCCGTCCATCGCTGTTCAAATCTGATCCCACGATGCTGCAGTTCCACCTTCCGACGGGAAATGTCGGGGTCGCCATCGAGGACGTTCTGTCGAACGACTGTGTTTATTTGCCTGACCACGGCCTGTTCGTTGCACGCGAGCCGCTGCCCGTCGCCCTCGCTGAATACAAACAGCGCATTGCCGGCAGAAAGAGCATCCTCGAAGAGGTTCGCGGCATGGCCGATCAGACGCTCGCCCAGGCGATGGCGAAGACGCACCACGATTATCAGAACGAAGGTCCGGTCATGCTTTCTCTGGCCTGCGACAACGAGAAATTTGTCGTTGAACGCAACGGCACAGTGCGCTTTCAAACCAGCACCAACGCAGTGAACGACTGGTTCGCCAGCGCCTTGGAACTGCAGGCACGTTTCGGCGACGGCAAGCCGGGGGTGATGTCGCGGACGCTGGAAGGCGGATGGCTTCCGATTCCTGTCATTACTACAACGAAGGACGGATTGATCTTGAGTCAGCGGACCTTCGTTGCCCCATGTGACGAACCAGGAGACGAACCGTCGCGTCTCAATCGTCGATCGGTTTTAGTCGCCGAGTTCATCCTGACAAACACCCTCGCACAAGCGGCAGATGTTTCGCTCTCGCTCAACTTCCTATTGAACTCTCGCGAGAAGAAACCGGCAGGGCTGACGGCATCCTCCCGGGGTTGGGTCGTTCAATCCTCATCCGGCGAGGTTGGCCTGCTTGCTATCGAGAAAGCGGTTCCTCTCACGCCTTCGGCGAATAACGGGGAACTCTCCCTCACCGGCAAACTGCTGCCGAACCGGGCTGTTAGCTTCACTGTCTTTCTGGCTGCCCAAATGCCGGATACCGCATCGCTCGATGTGCCAAAACTCCGAGCTGCGACGGAAGCCTACTGGAACACCGTCCTGGCGCCAGCGATGCAAGTCGAGACGCCCGATCCGCTGCTGAATGACCTGATTCGTTCGTCGCAGGTGCGCTGCCTTATCGCCGCGCGCAACGAAGCTGACGGCGCTCGCGTCGCCGCGTGGATCGCTGCGATGAGCTACGGCCCGCTCGAAAGCGAGGCGCATGCTGTCATCCGCGGAATGGATTTCATGGGCCACGGGGATTTCGCGCGCCGCAGCCTGGACTACTTCATCCATCGTTACAACACGAACGGTTTTCTTACGACCGGCTACACAACATTCGGCACGGGATGGCACCTGTGGACGCTTGGCGAACATTACAGGCTTTCCCATGACACAAACTGGCTGCGCCAGGTCGCACCTGAGATTGCCCGCGTTGGACACTGGATCGTCCGGCAGATGCAGAAAACGAAGAGGCACGACGCGCATGGCCAGCCAGTGCCGGAATTTGGCCTCATGCCACCGGGCGTTTTGGCGGATTGGAATTCCTTCGCCAGTTACTTCACGATGAACGCGTATTACTTCGCCGCTCTCCGCGAGTTGGGCGATGCCCTGGGCCAAATCGGTCACCCGGACGCTCAGTTTTTCAAAACCCACGCTGCGGAGCTGAGGGCTGACACGCTCCGCGCCTACGCGTGGACGCAATCGCGTTCCCCCTCCCTGGCACTGCGGGATGGGACATGGATTCCACTTTACCCCTCGCAAGTCCACAGCCCTGGCAAGCTCGGTGATTTCTTTCCAGGAGAGGACGGAGGCCGCAGTTGGGCTTATGACGTGGAGCTTGGAGCACACCAACTCGTCCCAGGGGGGATTCTCAATCCGAACTCCCGCGAGGTGGACCGGCTGGTGAACCACATGGAAGACGTCCAGTTCCTGGCCGATGGCCTGGGCGATTATCCGGCGACAATGAACCACTCCGACTGGTTCAACAACGGTGGGTTCGCAAAGGTGCAGCCTTATTACACGCGCAATTGTGAGATCTATGCTTTGCGCGATGACGTGAAGCCTTTCATCCGTTCCTACTTCAACACCATCGCCTCGATGCTCAATACTGAAGTGCTGGCGATGTGGGAGCATTTCCACCACGGCGGTGCGTGGGACAAGACACACGAGACAGGGTACTTCCTCCATCAAACACGCACGATGCTGGTCCAGGAACGGGGTAACGAACTTTGGCTCGCGCCGTTTGTGACGAGCAACTGGCTGCGAGACGGCCAGCACGTTTCGGTGAAGAATGCACCAAGTCAATTCGGCCAAGTCAGCTACCAGATTCAGTCCCATGCGAACAAGGGCTACATCGAAGCAATAATCAATCCGCCAACTGGTCAATCGCCGGGATGTCTGGTCATTCGGTTGCGGCACCCTGACGGCAAGCCGATGCGCGCAGTTACGGTTATTGACAAACCGCATACTGACTTTGACCCGCAGGAGGAAACGGTACGGATCGTTCTCGAGGGCGCCGCGCCCATCGTCGTGCGAGCCAGCTACTGAATCATTTCGCGTGAGGCCGCCGGAACCAAACGCGAATGAGGCACGCTGAGGCGCAGAGAACGCGGAGAGAGGGAAACGGAGACAACCTGGGACACTGTCACGTACCGCAGCCGAGACACCAAGACCTGTTACGGATTCCAGCAGAACATCGCCGTCCCAGACGCGAACCGCTTATCGCTGATCTTCGCTAATATAAAAACCTGAAAGAGCCTGGAAAGGATTTGCGGATTCTTGTCTCAGGATGTCTGCTTCCGTCTCCCCTGTCTCATTAGCGTAGATGAGTGAAGATTAGCGGTTCCATGTCAGTTACTACGGCCGCAGTTTTCCAGCAACATACTTGACTCTGCCTGCAGCGGGGCCTAGGGTTCGGGTGTAGCTTATGTCCTCAAAAGTGAACCTCAGTTCAGGTGTGTATTGCCTTATGCAGTATTCCAGAACTGCTTCTTTCATTTCCCTGAGTTAGCAGCATATGACATCCTCCCCTGAACTGCGTCAGCCCGCTCCAGACCTATGAGCATCGAAGCCAATTATAGACGAATCACACCGGAGGAGTTCAACCGACTTCAAGCTGATCCGAAAGCGGCTGAGTCCTTTTTCGGCACGAGCCTGGACGACTTTGACGACCGCTATCTTGACATCGGCACGGACTGGCACGCCCTTCATTTCCTGCTCACTGGGGACGGGGAGCTAAAACCGCAACCCTTGCCGCCATCCCCACTCGCCAAGGTCGTGCAAGGCGGAACAGAGACCACGTGGCCATGCACATACGGACACGTCCGCTCGCTCACCCCAGACGAGGTTCAAACCGTTGCCGACGCCCTCGCGAGGATTTCAGTGGATTACCTGCGATCCCGCTTCAGCGTTGAGTCTTTCAACACTGCACAGATCTATCCCCACGGCAGAAGGGCGCGTTGGACCGCTGAGGATGCCGAGTCGGTCTTTGAGATCTATCCGAGCGTCGTGAAGTTTTTCCAAGCGGCGGCTCGTGACGGGGACATGATCCTGCTTTCATCCGATTGAGATATGCCGACTAGCCTGATTACTTCGTTGATAAATATATGCCTTTGTCTTCTGAAACATTAACTGAAATCGAGGCTCAAGTCCGTGCGGGCTTCGAGAACCGCGAGCGGATCATCGAGATTTTCAGTGAGGAAATGTACGCTCCCGGTGAGTTGGACCCTGCAGAGATCGAAGCGGCTGTAGATGAGGCGATATCCAGGAACGACGCCGAAAAGCCCACGTGGCCCGCAGTCACGGACTGCGACAAACTTGATCGCGTATTCGAAGCTCTTAATAACAGGGGAGTCGTTGCCATCCAGAACGCGGGCTACACACAGAGCGATGGGTATGACGATTGCAGCGAAGCCTTTCAGTCTGTTTCAAATCCAGCAAAGATCCTTGGCTATTGCTTCTATCATGGGCAGGACTTGGAGAGGGCCGTCGCTGGTGACGGCCTGTACCTCGCCTTCGGGCCGGTAGATCCGGCAGACGAAGAAACGAAAGGACCCCAGGTCGGCAGGATAGTTGTGGAGGAGCTGGAGTGGGTCGGGTTTCGCGTGACATGGGACGGCACCTTCGACCAACGCATTCTGATCGCCCCTTTTGACTGGAAGAAAAGATGAATCCGCAACCTACGAGGCCCGACCAACAAGTTGCGTCAATCAATGCGGGTCGAACATCAGGCTCGGAACCGGGCGCCACTGGCCGTTTAAAACTCAATCCTATGTTTCTACAGCAAAGAGTCCATCCTCAGATCGCGCTGGTTCTCATGTTGCTCTGGAATATCCTTTTCTGCTGGTATCCGTTCTACGTTACCAGGACGTCGCCGCCCTTCGACAAAGGTGAGGGCGTGTTTACGATGGTTGTAGGTTTATGCATTGGCATTGCTAGCTGGGTGCTTGCGCCCGTTGCCGTTGTTAAAGTTTGGAGGCGTTCCTCGGGTCTTCAGGCCGGCAACAAAACAAGAACCCGTGTGGCAGCGGTTCTCATGTTTCTTGGCATTGTTTCGCCCGCATGGATATTAGCCAAGATACTTATCAAGGCACACTCCTAACCGCGGCTGAGCTGGTTTCACCAAAGGACATTAGCGGGGGAAAAGTCCTGAATTGGATTTGTCAGTTTCAAAGGATCCATGAGCTCTCTTTATTAGGAGTGCTGCGATTTGAATTCAGGAGAAGTCCGAAAAGGCAGCGATGTCACGTAACAACATGCGAGAATGAAACGTGTGAATCCCCCGCTGCTCCTTTAGATCAGTACTGTGGGTAGCTACCGCCCCACCTTGATTCCACCCTGGTTCATCGGGTTGGCGCCAGACGGCGCCAACCCGATGAACCAGGAGTAGTTAATATTTCGGATTTTGCTACCGACAGTACTGATCTAAAGGGCTTCTACATCCCTCGCATGAGTGAGTAAACGGACTCTGACGTTCGACCATCCCCTCGTTCGGGTCGTTCATCTTTGCATCTTCGCGTGATGATTACTTGGAGGTTTTCGTTCCTCCCCTCCGCGCTTCTGCGCGGCCCGTTTTTACGTCTGAGGCGGATGTTCCAAATCCGACAGGCGATTGTAATGGCTCTCCGGCTGCCCCCTGGTAAACTGCGCGACATAACCAACACCGCAATTTAACGAAAGATAAAGGAAGATAATATGGGATGGGGCCGAACGTTGCTGCTCGGTGACATTGGAAACCGGCTTGATATTGCAGACGCCGAGCGAGAAATTGAACATCTGAAGCGAGAGATTGCCGGCTCATTTCACAAAGACATGTCGCAGGATGAGGTGATGCAGAGGCTAATCGCTGAGAACGCCGAGTTAAAACTGTACTTCGTTTCATTGGTGCGTTTGCTGACAACCAAAGGGAGCATTTCCAGGGAGGAACTGCAGTCAGTAGTCGCATCGGTGGATGCTGAAGACGGACGCGTCGATGGAAAGTTCAGCGGAAAGGTCATTTAGTTACCGTGGCAGGCGCCACCAATCCGAGAAGTTCGCAAGGACACAAACCGCTTATCTGCGCTCATCTTCGCTAATCTAGAATCTGAATTTTCTCGTTTTGTGATATGCAAAATTGCGGCGGAACTGTCTCCATGATAAACGAAGGTTAAGCGGTTCGTCCGCACGAGCATGACCCAACTTCGACAAGCCACCATTTTGTGCGCAGCGTTCTTCCTTTTGGGTGTGGGGCTGCTTGCCGCCGCTGGCTTCTTCATCTGGCAAACCTGCACCTTCATCCGCACTTCGAAAGTCGCAACCGGTCGTGTTGTGAAGTTGGAGTGGCGCGACGGGCCTAGTGGGCGTCATGGTTCTGGTGGGGGCTATGTTACCGTTTTTACGTTCAAAGATGGTTCGGGGCAGGTGTGCACCGTTCGCACCAAGTCAGCTCAGAATCCGCCACGCCATGAAGTAGGAGCAGTAGTGGTGGTGCTCTTTCCGCCTGAGGACCCCGGCCAAGCCAGGATTCGCTCATTCGGAACCCTTTGGCTTGTCCCCACCGTGTTGTTTGGTTTCGGCCTCGGATTCTCAGTAGTCGGGTGGTACGGATTCCTGGCGGCCCGCAGAACATACGGCGAATTCCTGCATGACCAGACCGCTTGATTACTCCGTGCGGTTCATCCCCACCTCTTTTGTTCATTCAGATTGGCGCGCTTGTTACGCCCAACCGATTCTCTTTCATGTCTTCTTAATCCTTCAACATTCAACCTGAGACTTTCAACCATTTCTGGCGGCCGCCTTACCGCTGGGGTACAGGCTTGCCGTCCTCCCCGGACTCCTGCAACTTCGCAGTCACATGAACCAGCTTCCTTCCTGTGTTACCGGGATCTTGCGATCCGACATCGTCAAGCGGCGCCTGCGCCGAACGGCTTTCGTGAGCTTCCTCCTGGCGGGAATGGCGATTGCCTCAGCCACCCTGTCTGAGAAGCCGCCCGGAACCGTGGTTGTCGCCAGTCCAGATTCAGCCCGGGTGTTTTTCGGCTCGCCCAGCATTGTCTGCCTTTCCAATGGCACGTATGCCGCCAGCTATGACACCAGCCGGCTTCATCCCCGCGGCGGCCACACCGCACTCTCGCTTTCAACCAACCGGGGGGTCTCCTGGCAACTCGCGGCGGAAATCCCGGGGGTCCACTGGGCAACGGTTTTCACGCATCAGAAGGCACTTTGGCTCATTGGCATCGGCACTAGCGGCCACCCCGGCAGCATTCAGCTTCGCCGGTCCTCCGATCAAGGCCCATCCTGGACAACCCCCTCCAACGCGGCGTCCGGCTTGCTACTGACCAGCGGTAAGTTCCATTGTGCACCCACGCCCGTGCTGGTGCATGGAGGTAGAATCTGGCGGGCTTTCGAGGAGTTCGCCCCAGACGGCAACCGGCGCATCTTTCGCGCTTTCATGCTTTCCGCTCCCGCCGACGCCAATCTCATGGAGGCAACGAACTGGACCCGGAGCAGCTCGGTTGCCTGTGAAAGCCAGTGGCTCCATGTGCGCACGCCCTCGTGGCTCGAAGGCAATGCCGTTGCCACACCCTCTGGAGAAGTGGTGGACATCCTCAGGGTCGAATCACACCAGGCGGATGGCGGAAAGATCGAACTGCCTGCCCCGTTTCAACGCATCCCCAGGTTCGAGGTGGCCGCTATGCTGCAAATCAGCCCGGACGGACAAACCGCCCGCTTTGACCCAACCCAGGGTTTTTTCCATTTCATCGGTAGCGAATCGAAGTTCACCATTCGCTACGATCCGGTTTCACGCCGTTATTGGACTCTGGCGAACAAGATCACCAACCTGCGTTCCGGGGCTGACTGGACCCACAGCCCGCATCATCAGCGCAACGTGATTGTCCTGACCTCCTCACCCGATCTCCGCAACTGGCAGGAGCACTATCGCCTCCTGAGCTATGCCGCAAGCACGGCGGTAACCAAGGCCGGCTCAAAGGTTGGCTTCCAATATCTGGATTGGCAGTTCGAAGGCGATGACATCGTTGCTGTCTCGCGCACCTCCTGGAACGGCGCCAATTATCATGACGCCAACTACATCACCTTCCATCGGCTGAACCGATTCCGCTCGCTCAAGATGAGCGATTCGCCACCTGATCTGCGGTAGGCATCAGCGCACCAATGTGCGGTCCGTGTGTAGCGCGGTCGTCTCGACTGCGAGTACGCGCACCGTCCCGGTGCGCCTTTGCTTTTAGTTGTCGAGTTATGCATTACCGCCGGGCTACAGGCTAGCCGTCCTTTCCCTACTCCTGCAACTCGACTTGAACAGATGCAAACCGCTTATCTGCGCTCATCCTCGCTAATCAAGAAACTGAGAGAACAAACCATTTCCATATCAGGATGTTCCTCTTCCGGTTCTTCCCTTTGATCAGCGAAGATTAGTTTGGATTAGCGGTTGACTTTCCGTTTTGACAGTTGCCTCTGGTTCCGTCTCGGTATAAATCATTGGCATGAAGCTCGTCGCACTCCAATATCGAACCGGGTGGTTCCTTCGATAATTGTTGAGTCGCACAGAACCTATGGATGAAGACCGTAGTCGACTGATGAATCCCTATCGGATGAGTCCTTAAAAATTTCGCCAACGAATTAACCTCAACCACACTGTGAGCCCTTCCCTATGCGCACGAATGTCACATTCCATCATCCGACCGGCTTTGTGCCGGTTTCTGACTCGGACGCCATTCTATCAGTCATTGGTGGGCAGTGGTTCGCGACATTGTTGCGACGTGTTCCTAATCTGGAGATCGACGAGCGGTTGTGTCAGGAGGACTGGGGTGTCGTGATATTCGCCCGGCGATCACAGAAGAGGTTCTGGATTGGATTAAGCATGTGGCCGGAAGGGGAGCATGCGTGGCTTGCTCATTTTCACCACGGGTCTTTCGCTTGGTTGCAGCGGTTCAGCTCGTCTGGCCAACGCGAAGTGCAGCGGCTGGTTAACGATGTTCATCGCATGTTGGCGAGCGAACCTGCGGTTTCGGATATTGCCTGGTATGAGGAGAGTCAGATGACGAAGACAGCCCCAGAGGGGTTTGCTTCACCAGACGAGCGCTAACAAGTGGCTATGGAGCAGTTAGGACCTGGCTTGCCGGATGTGGATCTGGGTCTCGCGAGGCGAAATCAGCAAGTGGCGGTATAGCGAAGTGCGGTTGCCATAAACCATCTGTCGGCAGTGCTCTTTCCCGGGAGTGCTGCTGTCCAAGTGCCGGGATGCCAGCCGAACCGAGATCCGTACTGTTGGTAACCAACGCACCCTTTGATTTCACCCTGGTTTATCGGGTTGGCGCCAAGGAGCGCCAACCCGATAAACCAGGGATAGTTCTTCTTTTGGATTCTTTCTACAAACAGTACTGAACTAGAGCGCCACTGCCCGATCCGGGTATTCGGAAATCAGTACGCTGGAAGGTTGTGGCATCGCCATGCTCAGGCCTTGATCGCCGGAACTCAGGCCATCCAGGCTAAGTCCGCTTGCGGTCGTGGAGTGCTGTAGTCCTCTAGTCCTCTACAGCTTTTTCGCGACGAGTCCATCTGACGAACGGGCTTCGTGGGATGAGAGATCGAAAAACGCCCTGAATTGAAAGGTTCTGGATTGTTCTTTTTAGATAGGGTTCCAGCTCAACCCACAAAGGCCAATTCGAACTGTGACTTCCTGGATCGACGGTCACAGCATAACATAGATCCAGTGTCCTCCTGCGAAAAAGCGGCGCTTCGCAAAGCCTCGCGCGCGCACTCCAAGACGCGTAGCGCGTTCCGGTGGGCTAAGGCGCACGGATGTGCGTCCGTGTGTAGCGCGGTCGTCTCGACTGCGAGTTCGCGCACCGTCCCGGTGCGCCTTTGTAGGATTACGGAAAGCGAACGCGATAGAATCGCTGCAGGCTGTTCGTTGCCGATTCGTCTGTGAACTGATACTGATCCGAGCCTGTGGGCCATTCAACCAGGCGGTTCGATAGCACACTCCAACTGCTTTCCGGCAGGGCCAGGTTGGTACTGGTAACCACCGCACCCTTTGATTTCACCCTGGTTCATCGGGTTGGCGCCAAGGAGCGCCAACCCGATGAACCAGAAATAGTTTAACTTTGGGGATTCTTTCTACAAACAGTACTGAACTAAAGTGTCATTGCACGATCCATATATCCGATAGTCGCCAGGCTGGGCGGCCTCCTCATGGTGTTCCAAACCCAATGCTCGCTGTCCTTTCAGGACGTCCTTTCAGGGCTCCCGGCAACTCGTATTAGCGTTCCATACCTGAGGATTAGCGATTGACTTGCCTTGCGGTAGGCACAACTCCGGATCGCAGAAGGGGACGCATTGCGTCGGACTAGCTCCTGGTCAGAACACCGAACCATGGATGGCTTTGTAGCCTTGTTTTTGTCAGTTGACCTTTGGCTCAACTGCACTATAAACATTCTATATGGTATGACACCACATTCGCACGAGCACTGGTTTACCCGCTGGTTCGTTTATCTCATCGGCACTGCGGTATTCATGGCCATTCTCTATTTTTGCCTCCGTCGGTTCTTCGATGCTTCCATTGGGGTGTCGCTTGGAGTTGCGGTTCCAGTCGGGTTGGCTGGGTTTTGGATTTTTGCCAAGATCATGGAGGACATGGATACTCCACCCGGTTTTTGGGACGACACTGGGGCATAGCTTGAGATGCACGATCCGTCACCCAAGACCACTGGAACGAATGCTGGCGGGCCACGTCCGTGTGCCAGTGCGGACGCCCTGGGCCGTCCGCATCGCTCAGTTCCGACGTTAACCTTGTGCCCCTCCATGAGAGCTTTAACTTTAGTAGTCGTTTTGTGGATTTCGAATGTGAGCGAAGCCGCAACAAACGCAGTGCTGCCTATTACAACCAACTTTGTCCATGGCGTTAGTTTGTCGGTCAGTGAATTGGAGACAGTGACAACTTTGGCAAACATCTGCGGGATCCGCAAGATAACTGAGGTCAGCACGCAATCCCATCTGAGCGGGACCACGATTGGCGTGGCAGGGGACGAGAAGTTCGAAGGTCGGTCTGTGATTTTCAGAACACTCCTGGTTTACCCAAAGGAGAACCGACAATCGCGCCCGATTGACGCGCCGTCGGCGGGGGAGTTCTGGGCAGGGTCCGCGCAGCCAAGGCAGGAAGAACGGACGATTGTAAAGCTCGGTGATCGGGATCTGCGGGTTGGGCTCTTAAACGGAGTCAAGCCATCTGGAGCCGATAAGATCATGGATGCCTTTGCCAAGGGGAAGATTCGTGTGAAAGAACAGTCTCTGATGGACGCCTTGTCTGAGGTTGACGTGATGAAACCGAACTGGATAGGCATCTCTGGAGGCAAGCTGGCCATTACGTTCGCCGCGCGTCCCCTGAACACATACATATTCACATTTGATGGAAATGAGATCACACTGGTGGCCAGGATTCGACGATACGAATGAGAGCTGGAGCGGTTAATAAGTCGCGGCAGCGAACGCCAGGAGCGTCTCCATTGCAGTCGGGCGCCCTCGGCCCGGCGCGGCTGCACTGTTCGGTCGGCAGTAAACCTATGAAAAACCTTGCCCGCATTCTTTTCATTCTGACGGTAGCCGTAGGTTGCAGCCGCCAACCTGGCCAATCAAACTCTGCGCTGAACACCATTGAGAGCGTCAAATCGCTGCAAGTTATGCACGAGGGGGAGCCATGGTTGGAGGTCACTATCTCCCAGCGGGTGGACCCTAAGGCTCCCGCGTATGTGGTGGGGATTCGTGAGAGCAAGTGGGCAAATCGTCTGGATTGGGCGCTGTTCGAGCAGACCTTTGACGCTGACAAAGTGATTAGCCGCTTTCGCTTTAAGCCTTTCGGGCAGACCAACGAGATCATACTTAACAAGGACGACTTTGAATGGTACCCGCGGGTGAGCGGCTTTGAAACAGTGAAGGTTGTGCTAAGCGGGGCTGAACCAGACGGTCCAGCGGACACGAGCCAGCCAGTTGCCCATTAGTCACCAACAATAATATTTGGACAAATGAGCAGTCGTCGGTGTCTATCTTAGTATGAAGCGTACCCTCATCGTAATAGCAGTCCTCACGGTTGCCATTGTCGTAGGGAGCATGGTGTATATCGCCTCCTCCAGTCGGCAACCCGGGCACGTAGATGCACTGAGTATCCTCGCTGCGACAAGAACATATACCGCTGATCTGAAGGCCAGAGGGGTGGCCATCCCGGCGTCTGTTTCTTTGCAGGAGTTGATCAACCGCCGGTTGTTGACTACGTCGGACGTGAGCGGGTTTAACGGCATGGATGTTACCGTTAACCTGTCCGCAGATGAGAGTCACCCACAGGACATCCTTATTCGGGCACGTTTAGCGAACGGACAAGAGATCGTGACACTGGCGGATGGCAGCGTTCAGCAATTATCGCCCAATCGGGCAGGGCGGATGCAGGGGACGAGTTCGCCGCCAGCATCCCATTAGGGTTTTGGCGTCATTTTCGCCCGATTGACTACCCGCTGAACCTGCGCGGGATACCATTTTTCCCCGCTGCATGGTTTGATCCCGTCCCTGTTCGACAGGTTGGCTTGCAGAGCGTCAAGTGGGCACCCAAGCGAAATCGGCTATTTCCGAAGCCCCTGAACAGGGCGACCGAATCGGTGGTTTTTTGCCTTGATCAGCAGCCAACACACGCATTGTGGGTTGAAGGAAGATGAGTTTCCAGGAGGAGTTCAGGGCGTTGTTGCAGAAACACAACACTTCCATGCTTGGCTACCTGCGGATGCCCACTTGGGGGCTACAAGGTTGCGCACGTGCGCCAGGCAAAGCTCGGTTCGCCGAAGGAAACGCATTGCGTTTGACTTTGTCCTAGTCAGAACACCGAACCATGGATGGCTTTGTAGCCCTGTTTTTGGCAGTTGACCTTTTAATCGCACCCCGCGGCGACCTGCGACCTTGACCCCGGCAGAGCGATGAACGATAATAGGGCGTCCAAATCTGGTTTGGGGGCGTACTGGTTTCGACCTGGGAGACGCGCCAGAGGCGGCATGCCGAGGATGGTTCGTTGGCCTCGTAAAAAATCGAACCAAAAGTTAACTGCTAACAACGAATTAGCTCTCGCGGCCTAATGTGCCACGACGTTCACCGGTGGACACCTGCTACGCCGGATGAACGCAACAGCAGGTTAGGTTGGTAGCGGCGCCTGCGCGCTACTGGCCGAAAAAATTTCATGCGGGCTAGGCAGGATGAGCTCGGTGTCAGGCCGTTATCATCTAGCAGAAAACTCTCTCCTGACTAAGCATGTAGTCGCGGCTGGTAAATTTGTCAGGGACGCGGGTTCAATTCCCGCCGCCTCCACCATTTTCTTACTCACCCTTTTCGGGTGTTTTGGGCTCAACCGGTTTGGCTGCGTCGCTGGCTGGGCCAAGCACACGTTCGAGCAGCTCGTTCATACGCTTGAGCATGTTGCGCGGATCATCCATCAACCCAGCCGCTACGCGAGCGTTGTCCAGCAACTGCTCGGCAACTACCTTCGCCAAAGCATCGTCGCCCTGCCTCTGGCTTGCCAGGCGAGAGATAATCACATGGTGCGGATTTATCTCCAGGTCCGGGGTGTTCGAACTCAGTTCGTTCCCCTTCCCCGCTGATTTCAAGATCCTGCGCATCGTGGATGTCATGAACTTATCGCTGTCCACAACAACAGCGGGACTGTCCACCAGGCGCTGAGATACGCGCACCTCATGCACGCGATCGCCGAGGACTTCTTTCATCCAGCTCGCCAGGCTCTTCGCATCTTCATCGGATAATGCAGCGCTCTTGGCATTTTCCACGCCTACCTCGGCCTTCTCGGCGGCCTTCAAAGGTTTCTGCTCGAACATTTGCAGGTGCTCCATAACGAACTCGTCCCATGGGTCGTACATGAACAGCACTTCGAACTTGCGAGAACGGAACACCTCGTAATAGGGGCTGCCCTCAGCGGCTTCGCGGTTAGGTGCCAGCAGATAGTAAATCTCTTTCTGATCTGAAGGCATGCGCTTCACGTAATCAGCCAGGGAGGTCTGCTTGCCCTTTTCAGTGATGGATGATTCGTATCGAAGCAGCTTGCCCAGCGCCTCACGATGTGTGAAGTCAGTGGCCACACCTTCCTTGAGGAATCGGTTATACTCCAGGTAAAACTTCTCGAATGCTTCGGGATTCTTCTCCGCCTGTTCAGCCAGCATCTTGAGGAAGCGGCTCGTCAGAACCTTGTTCAGCTTCTGCATCAGGCTGGTGTCCTGCATGGTTTCGCGAGAGATGTTGAGGGGCAGGTCTTCGCTGTCCACAACACCTTTCAAGAAACGCAGCCAGTCCGGAAACAGCCCTTTGGCTCCGGCCTGAATCAGAACCTTCCGGCAATACAGGCTGACTTCCGAGTCCACACGGCCCATGCCCATGGATTCGAAATTGCGCTCAGGGACATACAGCAGCGCCTGGATGGAAAGCGGGGCATCGGAGGTGAAATGCAACCGCAGGAGAGGCTTCTGCGCGTCGTGCCCCAGATACTTGTAGAACTCCTCGTATTCTTCTTCTTTAACTTCGCTGGGGGTGCGCGTCCAAATGGCCTGGATCGTGTTCAGGCGGTTGCCGTTCAGGTCAATCGGATACTGAACGAAGTTCGAATAGCGTTTGATGATGTTCTCGATCGTGCTGGCCTGTGCAAAGTCCTTCGCGTCTTCTTTGAGTTCCAGAACGATTCGGGTCCCGCGAGGCAAATCTGCCGCCGGCTCGATATCGTAGCCGTTCGCGCCTTCGCTGGTCCATTTCCAGCCCTGCTCCTCCGGTTGCCAGGATCGGCTATAGACAGTCACCTTCCCCGCAACCATGAATGCCGAGTAAAAGCCCACGCCAAACTGGCCGATCAGCTTGGCATCGGGCTTCTTTTCCTCTGCCACCTGTTTCAGGAAGGCTTTGGTGCCTGAGTGAGCGATGGTTCCCAGGTTCTCCACCAGTTCGCCGTGGGTCATTCCCAAACCCGTATCGGTGAACGTAACCGTATTAGCCTTGTCGTCAGTGGTGATACTGATGCCGGGAGCGGCGTCCGGCTCAACGATCGGCTTTCCTGAGGCTTGCGTGAAACGCAGCTTCTCACAAGCGTCTGCGGCATTTGAAATCAGCTCCCGAACGAAGATCTCTTTGTCGGTATAAAGCGAGTGGATGACGAGATCCAACAACTGTTGAATCTCAGCTTGAAAATGATGCTTTTCCGTTGTGCTCATACGCGTATTACTACCAATTTTGTCTAAATTCAGTTAGCTAAAGCTGTCCTCCACGTCAAGAGGGGGAGAGAAGCTTCAACATTCAGCTCGTCAGGTCAAGCCTGAGTCCCAGCAAATTCTGCAAACCACGCCTCCGGCTTGGCCTCATACCTGGCGGGACCAGCAACCAGGGTGAAACTCACCGCACTGGCGTGCAAGGCATGGTGCGGCAAAATAAGCTCCTCACGTTGCGCCACAGTCATCCGGTCCTCCACTAAGGCCAAATAGGCATCCTCATCACCACCGTAAATCTTATCACCGACTATCGGGTGGCCTAAATGCGCCAAATGAATCCTGATTTGATGCTTCCGCCCGGTGCGGGGCTGAACCTGCAACATACTGAATGGTTTGGTCGCCCCGTTGCTCATCGTTCGACTGAACCGCTCCAGAACCTGGAACTGAGTTTGAGCCGCAGCACCGTCCGTGCGCACACAGTCCTTTATAGCCACCCGGCTGGTTTCGTCTTTGCCGAGGGGGGCATCGATCTCTTCCGTATCCGCGTCCGGATGTCCATGCACTATGGCCAGGTATTCTTTGGAGACCAACCGGCTCTCCCATTGGCGCCGAAGTTCACGGGCAACCTCGTCCTGCTTTGCTACGATGATGATTCCGCTGGTTTCACGGTCCAAACGATTGATCAGGTGCGGATGAACGTCTGGTCCCAGATGCAACCTCACCCGACCGATCAGGCTTGAATAAGCATCCGTTTTCGTCGGATGACAGACGAGCCCGGCTGGTTTGTTGATCACCAGCAGGCGATCATCCTCAAAAACCACCTCAAACAGGGATTCCATGTCTGAAACTTGCGGACGATCAGGGTTTCCGCAGAATACGCATCAGGCTATCCCCGTGCTTGAGCAGTTTGCGCTCCTTCCAATAATCCGGCATGCTCAAGGTATCCCGCTTGGTATGGCCCAGCACGAAAAGCCCATCGGGAGCGAGCAACTGGGGCAATTCGGCGAGATCAAGGAGCTTCTGGGCTAAGGAGGTTGAACGCCGGCCAACATTCTTCTCGCCATAAGGCGGGTCGGCCAGGATCAGGTCGAACTGGAGCGAACTGGCGAGCATTTGCGGAACAGCAGTAAAAACATCCTGGGTGCGGACCTGCAGTTTGTCCGGGCTGAACCCGGCGGACTCCACATTATGACGCAGCACCGAGGCGTGTTTCTCGGATAACTCGATGCAAACGGCTGAGGCCGCGCCTCGGCTGAGGCTTTCCAGGCTCAACGCGCCCGTTCCTGCAAACAACTCCAGAATACGAGCACCAACCACCCGCTCGCCCAGGCTGTTGAACACGGCCTGTTTTACAAGGTCAGGTGTGGGACGGACCCCTAAGCCTTTAGGAACCTTCAAGATCGTGCGGACGGCTTTGCCACCGGTAATACGCATGGAGGCAGCTTAAGCCCCGCTGGCTGAATTAGTAAGCCGCATTTTTCGCACGGGCCGTTGGTGGGTGAGATTAGTGAGTGATGGGGTTGGGGGCACCGGTATGGCAGGGGGTTAGGAAAAAGTGAGGGAAAGGGGTGAGAATTGGGCTGACAATGGGTAGGAAGTTTGCGAAGCTAGAGGAATAAGGTTGCTTGACAGCCTGCTGAACCACTGTATCACGTAAACGAAATGAGCAAGTACTCTGTCATTGTTGTTGGAATGGGCAAGCGCGGCATGCATCACGCCGCCGCTTTCAACGCGAATCCGAAATTCCAGGTCACTGGCATTTGCGATATCGATCAAAAGCGGCTCGATGATGCCGCACCTAAACTCGGCAATCCCGAGAAAAGCACGGACGCTGCAGCCCTCGCCAAGAAGCTTCGGCCTGACGTGTTCTGTTTCTGCACCATGCCTCACTTGCGCATGCCTTTCATTCAGGCTGCGGTGGACGGTGGTGTGAAACTGGTTGCTTTCGAAAAACCGGTCTCCCTCACCAGCAAGGAGATGTTTGCCATGCGCGAGCTTCTCAAGAAGGCCGGGGTGAAGGCGGTGGTCAGCCACCAGCATCGTTATGGGAAGCACTACCAGAAGGTCAAAGAGATCATCGCCAGTGGAGCGCTAGGCCGTGTGCACACGGTTTATGGCACCGCCACCGGCTGGATGACTCACATGCTTTCTCACATGATCGACTACTCCTGCTGGTACAATGACTATACGCCAGCCTCCTGGGTCATGGCGCAAGCTGCCGGCAAAGCCAAGCTTTCGGACAATCATCCGTCTCCTGATTACATCGGCGGATTTGTGCAATTCTCAAATGGCGTGCGTGGCATCTATGAATGCGGCGCGGGCGCTCCTGACCAGCCTGAAGTGGCCAAATGGTGGGGCAAGAACCGCATCGGCGCCCAGGGAACCGAAGGCTTCGCCGAAGTTTTGACGAATGGCGGCTGGCGCGCCGTCACCAAGTCCGGCGGCTACCAATCGGGTGAGGGAGCCATGAATTATGACCAGGATATGCCGCCTTATATTCAGGAAATGGCAGACTGGCTGGATGACTCCGCCAAAGTCCATCAGTGCAATCTTGAGCATGCCATTATTGGGGCGGAGATCATGTTCGCCTTGCAGCAAAGCGCCGCCCAAGGTGGCCAGGTCGCGTTGCCGCTCACGGCTGGCGTTGATGAGCAAGCCCTGCTGAAGAACAAGCTCGCAGACAACCCGGTGCTGGTCTCTTTCGAACAGAACAAGAAAGAGTTCGGCCTCGGTTAATCGTCGTTTCATTTCGCGGGATGCGCCGGTCGCACGGCTCATCCCGTTTTTCTTTTTTGATGGCAGTTTGAGGGCCGCCCTTGCGGCCACGAAGTGTTAAATTGGAAGTCACGAAGTTAGAAGGATTCGCATGGAAGTTATTATTCAGCCTACCAAGGAAGCCGCCTCATCGCTGGTCGCGAGGATCATTCAGCGTGAGTTGAAAGCCAACCCCCACCTCGTGCTCGGGCTGGCTACTGGCTCCACCATGGAGCGGGTGTACCGCCTCCTGGTCCGCATGCATCAGGATGAGCACCTGGATTTCTCACTCTGCACCACTTTCAACCTGGATGAGTACGTGGGGTTAATGGCGTCTGATCCGAACTCCTATCGGCACTACATGAATCACCACCTTTTCCGGCAGGTGAACATCGACATCCGAAACACACACCTGCCTAACGGCATGGCGGAAAACCTGGCTGCGGAATGTCAGGATTATGAAAACACGATCAAGCGATTCGGCGGGATCGATCTCCAACTGCTCGGGATTGGAAAAGCCGGGCACATTGGGTTCAATGAACCGCTGTCGGCCCTTCGCTCGCGTACCCGTGTGAAAGCGCTCACACCCACCACCATCGAGCAAAACGCGCCCTTTTTCGGTGGCCCGGACCACATGCCCCGGCGTGCAATCACCATGGGCGTTGGAACGATCATGGATACCCGTCGAGCCCTCTTGCTGGCCACCGGCAAAAGCAAAGCATCTGTCATCGCCCAAGCGGTGGAAGGTCCGATCACGAGCATGATTTCAGCTTCTGCCCTTCAGCTTCATGCCCATTGCACCGTCGTGGTGGACGAAGAAGCCGCCGCCTCCTTGAAAGAGCGGGATTACTACCGCTGGATCTTCGACAACGAACCCGAGTGGGATGGGTATAGGTAGGAGGTCTGTACCCAAGGTCACCTAACCCAATCCTGCTTTCCTCTTAAGACCGGCATATCAGTGCAAAAAAAACCTGCTCGCGGGGAGCGAGCAGGGTATCCGAGAAGCATTTTCTGCTTAATTGGGCTGCGTGGTCACTTCTGAGAGTTGAATCCAATCAGGACTCAGATCTACGCCAGGTGGCTTAAGCTCATTGGGCCATTTCGGCGCCCAACCGCGATTCTTGAACTTCATGATCTGCGCATGCCCATCGGCGAAGTTAATGCCGAATCCAAAGTCGTGTATTCTAGACGGCAAATCAGGGAAGCTACCGCCAGTCATGTTTACGACGAACATAGCATCATTGATACTCTCCTTATCCTCGTCGAGGAGAACCCAAGTCTTGGTAGGCTGCGAGATCTGTGTTTCCTTTAAAAACAGTTTGTAAGGGAGGCTACCAGCACGCCCCGCACCATACCCGCCGGGACCAAAAGCTCCTTGCCAGGTCCAAGTGGCACTTGGAGCATCGCGTCCTGCCAGCCAACAGTTCATTGCCACACTACGCAGGATCGGTTTGGGTTGTCCGGCAACCATGACGGTCCGATTGTCTGATGGGCATTTGTAGGCCTTGAGTGTTTTCATGTACGGGTAAATCACTCCGAGTTCAAGACCGCGCGCGTCGGTCCCGGCATACCCATAAGAACCCGCACTGCCGGATGACTGCGCGTTGCCGTAGCACCAAGTCGCCATCCATGCAGGAATCGGTTGTCCCGGAGTAATAACGCCCACCCCTGGATAGGAAGACGCCAAGCGGTCGTTATTGTCCGCCGAGTACATTTTCCAACCAAGAGCTAACTGCTTCAGGTTGTTCATGCAGTAAATCTGCTGAGCACGTGCCTTTGCCTTGGAAAGAGCAGGCAGAAGCATAGCGGCTAGAATGGCTATGATGGCTATAACTACGAGAAGTTCAATGAGCGTAAACCCACCTCGGGCCCCCGATCGCATACGGAAGTCTTGAATCATACGATTAATTTAAAGTGTGCCTGCCGCGCGTCAAGCGAATTGAATTGGCGCGCTTGCTAATTAATTTACCCATCCGCGGCCCCTTATGCAATCACTATCGCTCACCCCCTGCATTAATATGCTTAAACAAATCAAGCAAAATGATAGGTTCCAAGCGCCCCGTATGAAAGCAATGAGCCCGGAAGCCTCATATAAGCTTCCGGGCTCATTCGAGAGCGAAAAAAATCAATGCCCGCAGCCGCAGCCGCCCTGGCCATCGCAGCCATGGCCACCGTGCCCACCCTGCAGGTCATCCGCATTCGGCAGACGCCCCAGATCCAAGCTTTTGCTGACGAACTTGTGAATGGTGTGCTGCATCTCGTGAATTTCCTCCTGGGCGTCGAGGAACCCCTTCGCCACCGCGTTTTCTAGAAGTGCATCCCGCTCTTGCTCGAATTGGGCAATCTCCTCATTGGAGAGAGCGACCGCATTCTGCTGTTTCTGTTGCAATTCCTGGCCCTTGTTCACGAGGCTTTGATACTGTTGCCGAGTCGGCTCATCGTCCAGGAAAGCATCGATGCGTTGCCGCGCCGTTTTCATGGCGGGCTGGTCGAGTATGGTTTGGCACAGTTCCCGTGTTTTCAGCATCACGGGGGAGTCTTCATTAATCATTAGTTACTTTCTTGGTTGTCCGGGCGCCTGCCTGGCTCCTGGCCATTAGCCGCGCCGTGCCACAATACATCATAATCCGAGTAAAAAAGCAAACTCCGAAAGCCGAGGCCCGTTAACACCCAGGAGGGAGTGGGGGCAGGAGGTCGCCTAGCGGAACTCGCAATCCAACAGTTGCACTGACATTCCTTCAGGATTGCCAGAACCCCAGCTTGGCCTATTTTGGCGCCATGCGGAACGTTAAGGCCACTCGCCCGGTCATACCAAGCCCCCGGCTTTGCCAGGCGATCGTCGTCGGCTTGATGTCAGGTACATCTGCCGATGGGATCGATGCGGTTATCGTCCGTTTCAAGCGGGCGGCTGGCCAAACGAAAGCCACACTGCTCAAGCATGTTCATACCGGGTTTTCGGCGGCATTGCGTCAGCGCATCCTAACCGCCTGTTTGCATGGGTCTGTTTCAGAGATTTGCGAACTGAACTTCGTCCTGGGGCGTCAGTTCGCCCAAGCGGCATTACAGGTCATCGCCAAGTCCGGAATTGACGCCTCCCAAGTGGCTGCCATCGGGTCCCACGGCCAAACGGTGCATCATTTACCTAATAACAATCCACCTTCCACTCTGCAGATTGGTGAGCCGGCCATAATCGCTGAGGCCACCGGAATCCCGGTGATAGCTGATTTCCGAGTGCGAGACATGGCGGCCGGAGGGCAAGGCGCACCCTTGGTGCCTTACGCAGATTGGGCGCTGCTTACCCATCGGCGTCATCCCCGAATCATTCAGAACATTGGTGGGATTGGGAACCTGAGCATGCTCCCCCCGGGTGGTGCTTTGGAAGACGTCCTTGCCTTTGATACGGGCCCGGGAAATATGGTCATCGACGCGGTGATCGCAGCGGTCACCGGTGGCAGGGAGAAGTTTGACCGAAATGGACGCCTTGCATCCAAAGGCAAGGTTTCCCGGAAGCTTTTAGAGAAGTGCCTGAAGCATGCCTACCTGAGCCGTAAACCGCCTAAGACCACCGGGCGCGAGGAGTTCGGCGAGGGATTCTTACGAGAGTTCTTAAGCCAATCCAGAAAAGCTCGGCTCAAAGCAGAAGATCAGGTGGCCACAGCGACAGCCTTCACGGCGGCCAGCATCACGAGGGCCTACCGGGAATTCGTTTTCCCACGATTCGAGGACTCGGGGGCTGACCTGACTCGGCTGCAGATCATTGTGGGTGGCGGCGGCGCGAAAAACAGCGTTCTTATGCGCATGCTCGCTGAGGGGGTACCGTTTGCCCAAGTGTTGTCTCACGAGGATGTGGGAATGCCTAATGAGGCCAAGGAAGCCCTGGCGTTCGCTTTGCTGGCTTTCGAAACACTCTCAGGCCGGCCCTCAAACGTGCCTGGAGCAACGGGAGCCAGGCACCCAGCCATTCTTGGGAAGATCGTTTTGCCCTAGACCAGTGACGATCGGGGGCTATTTGACTGTATTAACAAGGGGCGAGAGGCCCTGAATCCGCACTTCAAGGCGATCTCCGGGGCCGATCGGGCCAATCCCGCTCGGGGTGCCTGTGAGGATCACATCTCCAGGCAGCAAGGTCATGTTCGTCGAAATGAAACTGACAAGCTGCGAGCAACTGAAGACCATCTGGCTGGTGTTCGAATTCTGACGCAACTGTCCATTCTGAAAGAGCTGGATGTTCAGATCACTCGGATCAATCTTCGTCTCCACGTATGGTCCAAGTGGCGTGAACGTGTCAAAAGACTTGGCGCGCGTCCACTGGCTTTCGGCCGCCTGAATGGTGCGGTCGCTGATATCCTGAGCGGCGGTGTATCCCCATATGTATCGAGAAGCGGCCGCGACTGTCACGTTGCGCACCTTGCGACCAATGACAATGGCAAGTTCGGCTTCAAAATCTGTGCGGTGATTCGGAAAAGGGATTTCGATCTTGGCGCCGTCTGGAATCAACGAAGTTGTCGCCTTGATCCAGAAAAGCGGTTCCTTGGGCAGTGGCTTGCCGGTCTCGCGGGCATGATCGGCATAATTCAAGCCAACAGCGATGATCTTCGAGGGACTAACCGGCGTGAGAGTACGCACCCCTTTGATCTTAAAGGGTTTCTTTTCAAAGGATGGCGAACCGAAAACGTCGCCCTGGAGCCGGTATATTTCACCGTCCACCACTTTTGCGTGGAAAATCTCGTCGCCTTTTTGGAATCGGCCGATAGCTGCCATAGAGCTTGGAAGTAATAACAAAAATGCTTTGCCCGGAGCAAGTTTAATTGGTTCTTTGACGCCGAATGACACCGAATGACATGTATCAGATCGGTTCTATGATCTCCAACTAGCAACGGGAGGCTGGAAGAGGCACGAAAACGTATATGTATTATCCGAGAGATGGGCTTCGATATTCCACGCGGCCTGACTGGAAGCAAATACCTGGAGACGGTTCAATGCGCTTTGATGCGCGGTTTGGCAACGATGATTAATCAGACTAGTTAGTCATGGCTTCTTTTTACGATTGTCGGACTGACCCTTCAGGTTCGCCGTGTAGATGAAATTGTTGACATTACCAGCGGGGGTAATCGTGCTAGGTTTTGGGAAACACCTTAGAGTTGCCGAACACGTTTATGCGCCGGAAATGCCGTATCCGAACATTCTGTCCAAAATCCGCCTGTTTAATCGCGGTTTTTACCCTGGCCATCTTTTCAGGTCCCCTGGGGTGCAAGAAGAACCGACCCGTGGAACCCCTGCCCGCCTCTTCCACCCAAGCAGTAGCGACGGCAAGCCAAACTGCGGCCCCAACCGCACCGAACCTGGACGAAATCACACGCCAACTCCGTCGGTGGATTCTCAAAAACCAGAGGCCACCAAAGAATTTTGAAGATTTTGCCGCGACAACTACTTACCAGATTCCTCCCCCGCCTCCGGGGAAGAAGTATGTTATCAATCGGCAGATGCATGTCGTACTCGAGAACCGTTGATCACATGAAACTGCGTTTAACACTGCTGCATGGGCGTTGTAAGGCCGTCCGGGCCGGCTTTACCCTTATCGAACTGCTGGTCGTGATCGCAATTATTGCCATTCTGGCGGCGATGCTTCTGCCTGCTCTGTCCAGCGCAAAGGCCAAAGCGTCTCGCATCCAATGCACCTCACAGTTGAAACAGATCGGGGTGGCTTTCCACCTCTTCCTCGCCGATCGTAACGATATGTTTCCGCCAGCCGGCTTGCATTTTGCCGGGGGGCAACTGGCTTGGGACAGCTTTCTCCACAAGTACATGGGCGGCAATGCCACTGAGGTTGACCTTTCAATCGGGGTTGTCGATGTGGAGTATTCGCCGAAGCTCGAGAAATGTCCCGCTGACCGGGGGCCAAAGGTAAGCTGGATGGGCAACCCGGCCTGGTTTGGCGTCCGATCTTACGCCATGAACAGCGTGGGTACTCGTTGGGGAACGGAATACCAGGTGTCGACCCGCAGCCAGTCTTACCCGTTGCCAGCCATCAGCCGGGGGGTTGGTATCTATTGGTATGATTCCGCTGTGCCGAATGCAGATTGGGAAGCACGAGGTTACAAATCGGCAGTGGTCGCCGATAACGCCACGACGATCCTGATGGTTGAACAGGCCATGGGCCAGCAATGCGTGGGTAACGAATGGACCTGCGTTTCATTGGGACCCAAGATCACTGATGGGGGAGCGCAGGGCTGTCTTTATCAAATTGATTACGGGGCGAAACCACAAAACCCGGGTTCAAGTGAAGGACTCAACCAGGGCCTACCCCTGTACAAGGCGCATCAGAACCGGTTCAACTACCTGTTTCATGACGGGCATGTGCAGGCTCTTCGAATCGAGGACACTATTGGCGCGGGGACGTTAGCCTCACCCAAGGGCATGTGGACCATATTTCGAGGCGATTAGCCATCGCACCACTACTGCCGTTCTCACCTGCCCCGGCAAAAGTAACCGCCCCATGCGTTGCGTCCTTTAGGCCTCGTGGCCTTATGAGGCACGTCCGTGCGTCGTCTGACAGGGAAACGCCCGGTGAGGACACCGGGCCTTCAACGCAGGGTTCGGGGCGTCCTTCCGTGCATTGGTTAATGTGCGGCGGCTACCCGATCGATTGGAACGAATTTGGCGGGCAGGTTTCGCCGGCTCGCTATTCCTAAATCGGCGCGTGATTACAAAGTTCCCGCCAGTTTATTGTCGTGCTGCACGGCACATTCAGGCATAAAGGTTTCATGATCTACCTGAACCAGATCACGAAGCTGTTTGGCTCGCAGACGGCCGTGGATAATCTGTCCTTCGAGGTGCCCGCCGGGCAGATTCTTGGATTTCTGGGCCCAAACGGTGCGGGCAAATCAACGACACTAAAAATTCTCACCGGCATGCTGGCACCGACGAGCGGGACTGCGCGGATTTGTGATATTGACCTGCAGGAGCATCCCGTCGAGGTGAAGAGGCAAGTGGGTTTTGTGCCGGAATCCGGAGCGGTTTTCGAATCATTGACGGGGCTTGAGTATCTGGAGATGGTGGCAGCGCTTTATGGCATCCCGGCCCGGGCGGCGCGGTCGCGCATCGAGCAATTCATCGCATTCTTTGATCTGAGCTTCGGAACGCTTACGGATAAGCTCCTGGGAGCTTATTCCAAAGGCATGCGGCGAAAGGTAGTCATCACCGCCGCCCTGCTGCATAACCCCCCGGTCGTTTTCTTTGATGAGCCGCTGGACGGATTGGATGCGAATGCCGCTGTCGGTTTCAAGCATCTGATTCAGACGCTCGCTCATGAGGGAAAAACCATCGTGTACAGCTCTCACATTCTCGATGTGGTCGAGCGCGTGTGCGATCGTGTGATCATCATCAACAAAGGTCGGCTGCTCGTCGATGGGACCCCGGCTGGGCTCGTTGCCGCGCATGGCGCTGAGAACCTCGAACGGCTGTTCACTCAGCTCACTGGCGGTAGCGAATTGGAGCGGCGCGCCGAAGATTTTGCGAAGACCTTCAGATAGTCAAATGAACCCGACAGCCCCTCCACCTTATGTCGAGCCGGAGCCAGCTTTGCAGCCCACGTTGCGGAAGTTGTTCCTGACTTTGTTTCTTCGGGGCCGATCCTCGCGGGGCTTGCAGCATGGCAAAGGTCCGCAATCGATCGGCTCCAAACTGGGCCTGTCACTGTTCCTCTACGCACTTTTTGGAGCGGTCGCTCTCATGCTGATGGGGCAGCAGGTGTTCACGCTATCTGTTTACCTCCACTGCATGACCTTTGTGTTCCTGGGCATGTTCGTCGCGGCTTCTGCGGGTGA
The DNA here is from genome assembly GCA_942493075.1 of uncultured Verrucomicrobiota bacterium. Lineage (GTDB taxonomy): Bacteria > Verrucomicrobiota > Verrucomicrobiia > Limisphaerales > UBA8199 > JBBQYD01. Next base: position 5,054,554 of record OW818681.1, read on the forward strand.
GGTGTTGTTCAACAAGGAGGAGGGTGACATTCTGATGCATCGTCCGATCACGCCAGGAGCTCTGCTTTGGGCAAAGATTCGAGTGCTGACGGAGGTTTCCCTCTGGCTGGCCGGCGCGCTGAACCTGGTGGGCTTTTTTGCCGGCATAGGAACGCGCAACGGCGGATGGCTGTTCCCGGTGGTGCATGCGGCTTCGGTGGTAATGGCTGCGCTGTTCTGCACCAGTTGCGTGGTCCTGGTTTACCAGCTTTGTTTGCGTTTTTTCGGTCGCGAACGCCTTGAGAGCATGATGACAATGGCGCAGGTTTTGGTGGCTGTGGGATCAGTCATGGCAGGACAGGCGCTCCCGCACATCATGCCGCGCATCGGAGTGGGCAGCATAGATCTGAGCTCCGGATCATGGTGGCTGGCGCTTTTGCCTCCCGTCTGGTTTGCTGCCCTGGATGATGCGGTTGCGGGCAGCCACGCAGGAATGTCGTGGTTGCTGGCTGGCGCAGGGGTGCTGGCAACAGTCGTCATAGGATGGCTGGCCTTCAGCAAACTTGCCCAGAGTTACCAGACTGGCCTGCAACATTTGCAGGAGGCAGCCGCGCCGAAAGCCAGATCCGGAGGCCGCCGCCGTTGGCTGGCGGCCTTGGTGGAGAAGCCACCGCTGAGTTGGTGGCTGCGAGACCCGGTCGAGCGCGCTTCGTTTCTCCTTACGGCAGCCTATCTCCTGCGCGATCGTGACGTGAAACTGCGGATATACCCCGGGCTTGCCCCGGTACTGCTGGTCCCGTTCTTTATGATGCTACGGGATCGGAGCGGTGACTCGGGCACCTTCGTTGTCGCTTTCTCGTGTGGCATGATCGGGTTGGTTCCCATGGCGGCGGGAGGCATGATGGCCTACTCGCAGCATTGGCAGGCGGCGGATCTGTTTCGAGCAATGCCAGCAGAAGGTCCGGCTCGATTGTGCTTCGGCTCGCAACGCGCTGTGTTCCTGATTCTGGTCGCACCCGTGCTTTTGCTGTTCATTGGTGCGCTTTGCGTGCTTCAACCTAAAACACTCCCCCTGTTGCTACCTTCCCTCATTGCGATGCCAGTGATATCGCTTGTGCCTTACCTGCGTGGAAAGGCGATCCCTCTCTCGCGCGCACCTGAGGAAGCCAGAAATGCCGGTCGCGGCCTGGGCATAATGGGAATCATGATTCTTTCGATGGCACTTTCAGCGGCGGCGAGCGCCGTGTATCAGGCCGGGTGGCTCCATTGGATGCTTATGGTAGAAGCCGTGATCGTAGCAGTCCTGTGGGTGGCTTGCCGAAGAATCGTGCGCAATTCCACATGGCCGTCCATGGAGTAGCCGTGAACGGTGGCTGGTGCTGACGAGCCAGCAAAGGGCCGTCAGCTTTCGAAAACAAAGATCGGCTTGCCGCTCAGGCAGCCGCGCGTGAAGCTGCCAAATCCACCTTCCGCTGACGAAGGCTGCGGAAGAATTCATACCCCTCGCGGCAGCGCCGGACAAAAACCGTCTTATCTTCAAGCATGGTCTTCACGATGCGCAGAATCGGTTTAGGCCTCAGGTAATAGGCCCGGTAAAACCGATCTATCGCCTCAAAAATCTCATCCTTGTTCAAACCCGGGTATTCGAGCGCGCTCTGTTGAAATCCGTCCGTCTCCACGAGATCGGTTTTGTCCTTTTTGACGAACCAACCGTTCTGGCGGGCCATCTCAAATAGCTCAGTGCCTGGATAAGGCGCGGCCAGTGAAACCTGCAAGCTGAACACATCGAGTTCCTGAGCGAAGCGGATCGTGTTCTCGATGGACTGCGGGGTCTCAACAGGCAGACCGAGGATGAAGGTACCGTGGATGATCACACCAGCCTGATGGCAGGCCTTGGTAAACCGGCGCATCTCCTCAAGGGTCACGCCCTTCTTAATGCGCGTGAGGATGTCCTCGTTTCCGCTTTCGTAACCCACCAGGAAAAGGCGCAAACCAGCGTCTTTGAATGAACTGATCGTATCGTAATCCAGGTTAGCCCGGCTGTTACAGCTCCAGGTCAGGTTGAGAGGCGCGAGTTTGCGGGCAATTTCCCGAGCTCGCGGCAGGTTTGCCGTAAACGTGTCATCGTCAAAAAAGAACTCTTTCACCTGGGGAAAAAGCTTCTTCATGTAAGCCATTTCGTCGGCAACATTCTGGGGCGAACGGACCCGGTACTTGTGCCCACCAATAGTCTGCGGCCATAGGCAGAACGTGCACTGCGCCGGACAACCGCGTCCGGTATAAAGGCTCACATAGGGATGGAGCAGATAACCGATGAAGTATTTCTCGATCTCCAAATCGCGTTTATAGATGTCAGCCACCCAGGGCAAGGCATCCAGATTCGGGATGAGTTCCCGTTCCGGGTTGTGCTTAATCTTTCCGTCCTTGTCGCGATAGGAAAGGCCGTTGATGGTTTCCAGGGGACGTCCTTCCGCCACTTCCTTGCACGTGTAGTCGAACTCCTTGCGACCCACCCAGTCGATTGCCGAAGAGGCTTTGAGTGTCTCGCCCGGCAGCACCGCGGCGTGTGCCCCCACAAAACCGATCGTCACTTCCGGACGGTTCCGCTTGATAGCCTCGGCCACCTTGCAATCGTTCTTCAACGAAGGCGTGCTCGTGTGGATGATTACATGATCGTAGCCTTTGGCCTTCTCCAGACACTCTTTGATCTCGATGTTGTGCGGGGGACAATCCAGGAGCTTGCTATTGGGAACCAGGGCCGCCGGTTGCGCCAGCCATGTGGGATACCAAAAGCTGGTTACCTCGCGGCGCGCCTGATAGCGGGAGCCGGCACCTCCGTCGAACCCGTCGAATGAAGGTGGTGAAAGAAACAGTGTCTTGCTCACGTGTACGTTTAATCCCTCGATTGAATTCGGAAACCTTGCTGGGTGCTATGGCTGCTTCACTTCGCGTATTTTCGCCAGCAAAGCATCGCGTTCCGAACTGTCCCCGGAAGCGCAGCCGTGGCCTTCCGCATGCCCGCCCTGGCCGCCATTGGATTGAAAGGCGGATTTGGCCCCAGCCAAACCATGGGTCATTGCCGCGCGGGAATCGGCCAAGTGCCCCTTGCCGATGCTCGCTCCGTTGAACGCGTTTACCTTGGCGCCGTCCGGGTACGGCAGGGGACGCGGCCAAAAGTTGTATTTGAAATTCTTCCAGTTGTCGCCGGCTTTGTAATTGGTTCCCAAGGCGCCGCTGGGATCATAACCGCAATGAACCATACAATTCTCGCAGCGAGGATCACGGGCTTTCCCGTCCACCACGCCGTAATTTTCCCATTTCACCTGTTCAAGCATCTCCTGGTAACGGGCGTAGTGCCCATCCGTCATCAGGTAGCACGGGGCCTTCCATCCGCGGATGTTGCGGGTTGGAATGGCCCAGGCGGTACAGGTCAAATCGCGGTGGCCAGCAAGGAACTCCTGGTAAACCGGCGTGCCGAAGATGGTGAACTTTTCTCCCCACTCCTGGATGCGCGCGAATTTCTCGCGAGTCATCGCACGAGTCAGGAAGAAATCCTCCGGTTTCCTGCCCAACCGGCTGACCATATCCTTCTTGGCGGCGTCATAATCGTAACCGGGTGAGATGGTATGCCCATCCACATTCAGCCAGGAGAAAAACTGAAACATCTCCTCGATCTCTTTGACCTCCGTCTCGCGGTACACCGTGGTGTTGGTAGCTACCTGGTAGCCAAGCAACTTGGCCATCTTGATGGCTTCCACACATTCCTTGAAGACCCCTTCGCGCTCTACAATCAAATCGTGGGTGTATTCCAAACCGTCCACGTGCACGTTCCAGTAGAGCCACGTGCTCGGGCTGATCACCGGGCGTCCGTCATGTTTGCCCTTGCGGATGGTCTCGACATCTTTGTCGGTGACAAGTTTGGCTGCCAGTAGCTGGCTCAGAAGAGGTTCCTGGGTGGCGCTGTACGTTGCAGCCAGGTACTCGCGCATCTTTTTGCGCATGAAAACCCCGTTCGTGCAGATATACACGATACGGCCTTGTTTGAGCAGGCCATCAACGAGTTCCTCAATTTTTGGATAGATCAGGGGCTCGCCACCGCAAACCGAAACCATAGGAGCATCGCACTCCTGGGCCGATCCCAGGCAATCTTCGAGCGACATCATGTCCTTCAGGCTGGTGGAATATTCACGAATGCGCCCGCAGCCCGTGCACGTCAGATTACAGGTATGCAACGGTTCCAGTTGGAGAACCAATGCAAACCTGGGAGTCCGACGAAGCTTGTGCTTAATGATGTGACGGGCGATCTTCACCGTCAAAGCCAGTGGAAACCGCATAAATCAAAATTTAACAGTCAGAGGTGTCGAAGCGACTTCAATTACAGGAACGGATTGAGGCTGCTCAGCCGGGGGTGGCGGAACATGAATCAAGCCTGGCAGGAGGAGCATCGCTGGCGAAACGCTCTGGGTGCTATTAATGCCGCTACAACCAGCAACCAGGGCCAGCACAGGAATCATCCACAGACACTTTAATTTTCTGTGTAAAGTCACTGAATGAACAGTATAATTTGCGCTAGGGTATTCGCAACTGCTATTTTGAAGGAGAGCTTAATGCAATTTTTACCCCCAGCAGGGTACGAGGGCACATGCACCAAGCCCGGCCAAGCCTGGTTCCGGGGAGCCTTTTACCTTTTGCTCTGGCTGCTAATCCAAGGATTACTTCCGTGCAAAGCCGCATCAATTCACAAAGATGCTAACGATAAAGCTTCCGCTGTTTACACCGAACTCAACCAAAAAGCGGCCACCAACCGCACCAACGTGGAGATTCTCTGGCATCTCGCCAGGGCCTGTTTCGAGCGTGGGGAGTTTGCGACTAACAAGGCGGAACGCGCGCTGTTCGCCGAGCAGGGCATCGAGGCAGCGGAACGAGCAGTCCGGCTTCAGAGCAATTCGGCACCCGCCGTTTATTACCTGGGCATGAACCTGGGCCAGTTGGCACGAACCAAATCCCTTGGCGCCCTGCGCCTGGTTGACCGGATGGTTGATCTTTTCAGCCGCTCGGCCCGGCTTGATCCGCGCTTTGATTATGCAGGTTCCGATCGAAACCTGGGGCTCCTGTACCGGGACGCCCCGGTTATCGGCAGCGTGGGGGACCGCCGACAATCCAAGCTCCATCTGGAGCGAGCAGCCAGACTGGAACCCAAGTATCCGGGCAATCGCCTGACCTTGGCGGAAAGTTACGTTAAGTGGGGCGATTTCCAGGCCGCACGAGGAGAATTAGCCGCATTGGATAAACTTTGGGCAGATGCCCGAATGACGCTCTCGGGTGAGGACTGGGCATTGAGTTGGGTAGATTGGAGCAAGCGCCGGAGCGATTTGCGCCAGAAACTATCCGCCCGATCGATCACGAGTCCCCGAGACTCGTAATTACTCCAACTCGTTTCTTATTGGAACCACTTTGATCCAATTGGCCTCGCCGAATTTCTCCCGAAACCTCAGGCTGAGTTGATGACCATCCGCCATAGACGGCACAATTGCGAACGTGGTAGACCCGCTGCCAGACATCAAGGTAGCCAACGCGCCATTCTCACGGAAAAAGCGCTGGTAAATCTCCAAGATAGGATATTTATGCAAAGCGGGTGCTTCCAAGGAATTATAAAACAACTCAGCCGCCGCCTTAAGATCGCCCTTTCTCAAAGCGCTTACTAAACGTTCCGCGCGTCCTTTCTCGCCATTAAGGGCGGCAGGGAAATGTGCCAATTGCTGGTAAGCCCACGGTGTCGAGATGCCAAAGCCGGGATGCACCAGCACAAAGGCGGTGCCATCCAAAGCGGCAAAGGGCTCTAAGGGTTGAATCTTCTCGCCTCGACCGAAGGCTAGCGCCGGCCTGGGCTGAAGAAAAAAGGAAATGTCCGACCCCAAACGGGTCGTGATCTCGTAGATGGCGGCTGGGGCCAAGGGAAAGCCGAACAATTCATTCAGTCCTAGCAGGGTGGTCGCGGCGTTGCCACTGCCACCGCCCAAGCCTGCTGCCATTGGAATTCGCTTGTGAAGCCGAAGGGAAACTCCCTCGCTGATTCCGGCTTGTTCCAGGAACAATGCCGCGGCACGGTACACGAGATTACCCTGCCCTGTCGGCAGAGCAGGATCATCACAGGACAATGCAAGTCCGGCGCCAGTACGCTCGAAGTCGATCGTATCGAACAGGGCTACAGGGTGGAACACCGTTTCGAGTTCGTGGAACCCATCCGGACGCTTGCCCAGGATGTTAAGCAGCAGGTTGACTTTGCAGGGCGAATGTTTCTGGAGAATCGCCATGGGTATAAAATCAAAGAGCGCCAACCCAGAAGTCGGCGCTCGGTAAAAAGATCAGACCGGCTTAGTGGGTATCGAAGATACGGAAACGGCTGCCCGGAACGAACGGGGTCACATCGCCGCCGCTAAAGCCCAAGTTGGTGTCGGTCGCAAAAACGGCGTCTTCGGCCAGTTGCGGGGTGTAATTATCCGGGTACTGCGGTTCAGCAGCAATGTAATGGGTCAGGACCGGATCATAAGGGGGGAAAGGACAGGTAACCATCTCGTAAATCCCCACGCCGGTGCGGGTGAACATGCGATTCATGCCTCTAACAAAACCGGTGGAGTAGGCATAGTCAGGGCCGTCAAACAGCGCAGATTGTTCAACAGAACGGCGCAGTTCGCCCTGGCGGACGATTTCGGTGAAATTGCGCATACCACGGCCAAACTTGCGTTCAGTATTGGCGCATCCAGTGCCCAGCAGGGCAGTGACTAAGACGGCGGCGAGCAGGAGCAAATTTTTACGCATAAGAATCGTATGTGGAAGCCAGTTTTGTTCAGGAGCCAAAGCTTGTAAAGAGAAATGTTAGTCGCGCATCGCTTAAATAGTCTGTGAGGTTAACCTTTTTTCCTCATGTAAATACCACCTTCCGCAGCATTGCGCTCTCAGGTCTTTACCGGGGACGGAACGTTCGTTTGCAGCCAGTAGGTCTGAATGGTGGCAGCCAACTGCACAAGGGCGCTCAGTTGTGCTGGCTTTACGAGGTAGGAGTTCGCTCCCAGGTCGTAGGCGGAGTTGATATCATCCGGCAGTTGGGACGAGGTGAGCATCACGACAGGCAGACGCTTGTACCGCGGCTGGGATCTGATCCAGGCTAAAACTTCCAATCCGGACATGCTCGGCAGTTTCACATCAAGGAGGACCAGGTCTGGACCATTGTTCTCGCCTGCTTCTTGCAGGGTGCAAACCGCCTTCTCACCGTCCTCCGCCACCACCAACTTTGCCCCCGCGCCAGCTTTCCGAAAGGCCAGGTCTGTGAGCATCACATCGTCTGGATTATCTTCAACGTGCAGGATCCGAAAGTTCATAGTGAATTGCATGGGCTGGATGGAAGTTCCACCCAGAACTGACTGCCTTCGCCCGGACGGGAAACCAGACCTGCGCTGCCTCCCATCCGTTCCGCACCCTTGCGGACGAGTGAAAGACCAATTCCCGTTCCTGGAGTTTCGTTGTTGCTGACCCGGGCAAAAAGTCTAAAGACACGTTCGTGGTGTTCCGGCGCGATCCCGATGCCATTATCCTCGACCCACAACCTTGTGAACCCCTGTTCCTGGGTGGTGAAGATTCGCAACACAGGGCTGCGCTGGGGTGCGCGAAACTTCAAGCTGTTGGAGACCAGGTTTGAGATGATTTGCTTGAGGGTCGAGGCATGAGCTGTCACATCACCGAGAGGGGCACGCACGTCCACCTCGCAGTCCAGGTCCTTCAAATCTTTGCTTAGCACCGCCAAAAGTTCATGCACAGCCTCATCCAGCGAGACACGACCGAGCACCAATTCTGTTTGAGATAAAGTGCTGTAAACAAGGAGGTCTTGCAGCATTCGGTCCATGTAGGCGGCACCGCGGGCGATGCGTCCTGCGAAATCGAGCCCGGTTTGGGTCAATTGTCCCGATTCATCAAGGGTCAATGCCTGGGCGAACCCATTCATCGAGCGCAAGGGTGTGCGCAGGTCATGAGCGATCGAATAGTTGAACGCTTTCAACTCGCGGTTGGCCTCGGTCAACGCTGCTACCTGGTGCTTTAGTTCCTGGTTGAGTTGAAGAATGCGCGACTCAGCCTCTTTACGAGCTGTGATATCAGAGCCGAATAAATAGAACAGCCCCTCGGAAGCGAAGGGCGTGAGAGTCACGTGGAACCAGCGCCACGAACCGTTCCGATGCTCCCATCGTGCCTCCAGTTCAACAGGCGCATCCGTCTGGGTAAAGGCCTTCTGCAGCAGTGGGAGATCCTCTGGATGCACGTGCTCCAGGACAGAGTTGCCCGACAAATCATCAAAGGTAAAACCAAGCACCCTCTCCCAGGCAGGATTGGTCTGGAGCCACTTGCCATCCGGGCCGCAAATACCCAGTAGATCCCGAGACATTGTAAAGAACCGGTTGCGGCGTGTCTCGGTTTCCAAGCGGTCGGCAAACTGATGCAACTCCCGCTTGTGCCGCGCTTCCTCCATCTTTCGCAGTTGCTCGGCCTGGCGCTTAATGAGTTCTGATTTCTTGTACAGCTCGACGAATACCGACACCTTTGTGCGCAGAATATCAGGGACGATGGGAGTGTTCATGTAGTCCACCGCGCCGAGAGAATAGCCGCGTGAAATGTGGTTCTCAGAGTTGCCCATGGCAGTGATGAAAATGATGGGCGTATGCTCCGAGGAAAGGCGCTGGCGAATGAGCGAAGCCGTCTCGAACCCATCCATGCCGGGCATGGACACATCCAGGAGGATGAGAGCGAAATCCTGCTTCAGCAGCAATCGCAACGCTTCCTTCCCTGAGTTAGCTCGCACCAGTTTCTGACCCAGAGGCGTCAATACCGCTTCCAAAGCGAGCAGTTTATCCGGGCGGTCATCCACCATCAGGATGCTGACTTGAACCGAATCGGCATCCAGTTTGGCGGCCGGGAGTTCAACCACCGCTCCATTGCTGGGCGGCGGAGTTTCTGCGAGAAGAAGATGCGTGTGCTTCATACGCTGTTACTCAACGATGCAGCCACGACCTCAGTGTGGAACGCAATTGCTCAGCCTCAACAGGCTTGCAAAGGTAATCGGAAGCCCCTGCCGCAATGCACTTCTCCCGGTCACCCTTCATTGCCTTTGCGGTCACAGCGATGATGGGCAGGTCCTTGAACCGGGCGAGGTGCCGAATTGCTTTGATAGTTTCGTAACCGTCCATCACGGGCAGCATAATGTCCATGAGCACAATTTCAATGTCCGACTGTTCTTCGAGCAGCGTGATGGCGTCGCGGCCATTCTCCACAGAAACCACGCGCATGCGGAAACGTTCCAACACGCTGGTCATGGCAAAGATGTTACGAATATCGTCGTCCACGAGCAGGACTTTCTTCCCCTCCAGCAGATGAAGATGAAGGTGTTCGAGCATCTTGCGCTGCCTCTCTGGAAGCTTCGAAACGTCCCGGTGCAGCCACAGAGCGGTCTCGTCAAGTAACCGTTCCGGGGAACAGACATTGCTGATCACAGGCCACCCAAATATCCGCCCTTGGTCCTGGCCAGCCACTTCCGTATCCGTGGAGGAATAGAGGACCACTGGAAGCGAACCGTTGGTCGTTTTGGACTGCAGTTTCTGGAGCAAATCTTTGGAGAAGTTCTCCGGCACCTCATGGTCCAGCACCAAACAATCATACGTTTGGCCCTGCAAGGCTGTCTCCGCCTCCTGCCGGGACGCAACGACCGTCGTCTTCACATCACCGTTCCCGATGAGTTCCTGGATGTCCGCCGCCCGTTCGGCGTCATTTTCAATAACAAGCAGGTTTTTGACCGGACGATCGATGAACGAAACCAATTGTCCGAATGCAGTCTTCAGCAGGTCCGTCTTATCCGATTTGGTAATCCATCCCAGGGCGCCCCTGCTTTGGGCCGCGCCAGTGGTCTGGTCGATCGAAATAATCTGCACGGGGATGTGACGCGTGCTGAGATCCACCTTCAGTCGGTTGAGCACCTGCCAACCGTCCACATCAGGCAGATGCAAATCCAGGGTCACGGCTGCAGGCTTCAGTTCGCGTGTTAGCTCGATGGCAGTAATGCCGCGTTGAGCAATAACGGCTTTGAACCCGGCTTCGTGGGCGTGCTCGAGCAGCAACCGGGCATAATTGGGATCATCTTCCACAATCAGAACAACGCGGTCGCCGGGGAGAATCGTGCCACGATCGTCATCGAAGGTGACTTCCTGGACGCTTTCCTGCACGCGCGTTGAGCCCTCGCCTCCCAATTGAATGGGGGAAGTGCGTGGCGTTGCCGGGTCGCGCCGGGTTTGACGGATCGGCGCATGAGTTTGAGGCAGATACAGGGTGAAGGTGCTGCCCTGCCCTAGCGCGCTGGCCAGACGGATTTCGCCACCCAATAGGCGAGCGATTTCGCGGCTGATCGCCAGCCCCAGTCCCGTGCCGCCGTACTTGCGACTGGTGCTTCCATCCGCCTGCTGGAACGCTTCAAAAATGATCTGCTGCTTGTCTGGAGAAATGCCAATGCCTGTGTCGGTGACGGAGAATGCAACAACCGAACGGGCTTGTTGCAGGATTTCGTTTGAGTGATCCCAGCCCTCGGTGACCTCCGCCACACTGAGCACAACCTGGCCGCGCTCGGTGAACTTAAAAGCGTTGGACAGAAGGTTGCGCAGAACCTGCTCCAGGCGCTGCGAGTCCGTGAACATGTTGGCCGGCAATTCCGGATCCAACTGCACGCGGAACTCGAGGTTCTTCGATTCGGCAACGTGGCCAAACGTGCGCTCTACATAACTGCGCAACTCCTGGAAGCGGAGGGCCGCGATATCGACTGTGACCGTGCCCGACTCAATCTTCGAAAGATCGAGGATGTCGTTAATCAATGTCAGTAGGTCCTGGCCGGACGCATGGATGGTGCGGGCAAATTCAATTTGCCGCGGTTCCAAGTTGCCCTCAGTGTTTTGTGCAAGCTGATCGGCGAGGATCAGCAAACTGTTCAAAGGTGTGCGCAGCTCGTGCGACATGTTGGCCAGGAACTCCGATTTGTACTTAGAAGTGAGCGCCAACTGCTCGGCCTTCTCCTCCAGCGCCTGGCGCGCCTGCTCCACCTCAGCATTCTTGCGTTCGACTTCCGCGTTCTGCTCAGCGAGCAGCTTGGCTTTATCCTGCAACTCCAGGTTTGTTTGCTGCAATTCCTCTTGCCGGCTCTGCAGTTCTTTGGCGAGGGATTGCGACTGACGAAGCAGATTCTCCGTTCGGGTGTTGGCCTCGATCGTATTCAATACGATTCCGATGGACTCGACCAACTGATCCAGGAAGGCCTGGTGAATGGCGCTAAATTTTTCGAATGATGAAAGCTCCATGACCGCTTTTACCTGGCCCTCGAACAGCACAGGCAAAACGATGATGTTGGTCGGCTTGGCCTGCCCCAGGCCCGAGGAGATCTGGACGTAATCCTCCGGTGCATTCGTGACCAGGATGCGCTCCTTTTCCAGTGCGGCTTGACCGACTAAACCTTCACCCATCCGGAACTTATTACCTACGTGCTTGCGATTCCTGTGAGCGTAACTCGCCAGCAGTTTCAGGTGTTGATCGTTCTGCTCGCTTTCCTCCGAAACATCCTTGGGGGCATCCATGATGTAAAAGACGCCGTGCTGTGCGGAGACGACTGGCGCCAATTCGGAAAGGATGAGTTTGCCGACCGCAAGCATGTCTTTTTGACCCTGCAACATGCGAGTGAACTTCGCCAAATTGGTTTTTAGCCAGTCCTGCTCGTTATTCTTGATGGTCGTATCCTTCAGGTTACGGATCATCTCGTTAATATTATCTTTCAGCGCAGCGACTTCGCCCGTCGCATCGACTTGAATGAAGCGGGTCAGATCACCCTTGGTTACCGCCGTTGCCACGTTTGCAATCGCGCGCACCTGAGTCGTTAGGTTCGCCGCCAACTGATTGACGTTATCGGTCAGATCCTTCCAAGTGCCTGCGGCACCCGGCACGCTCGCCTGGCCACCCAGCTTGCCCTCGACACCGACTTCGCGCGCCACCGTAGTAACCTGATCTGCAAACGTAGCAAGCGTCTCGATCAAACCGTTGATGGTATCAGCCAATTCGGCAATTTCGCCCTTGGCTTCGACCAGCAACTTGCGTTTCAGGTCACCGTTGGCGACGGCGGTCACGACCTTGGCGATACCGCGCACCTGATTTGTGAGGTTCGACGCCATGAAATTCACATTATCTGTAAGGTCCTTCCACGTGCCCGAGACGCCTTTCACCTGCGCCTGGCCACCCAGCTTGCCTTCGGTACCTACCTCGCGCGCCACACGAGTCACCTCGTCCGCGAATGACGAAAGCTGATCCACCATCGTATTGACGGTGTTCTTGAGCTCCAGCAACTCGCCACGCACATCGACAGTAATCTTCTTGCCCAGATCGCCGTTCGCCACAGCGGTAGTCACCGCAGCGATGTTACGCACCTGGGTCGTCAGGTTGGAGGCCATGAAATTGACGTTGTCCGTGAGATCCTTCCAAACACCGGCCAACCCGCGTACGTCAGCCTGACCGCCCAAGCGGCCTTCGCTACCGACTTCGCGTGCCACGCGCGTCACTTCCGATGCGAATGATCGGAGCTGGTCCACCATCGTGTTGATCGTGTCCTTCAGCTCAAGGATCTCACCTTTCACGTCCACTGTGATCTTCTTGGAAAGGTCACCATTCGCCACCGCGGTAGTCACCGCTGCGATGTTACGAACCTGGCCGGTCAAGTTGGATGCCATGGAATTCACCGAGTCGGTCAAATCTTTCCATGTGCCGGCGACACCGCGCACATCAGCCTGGCCACCCAGCTTTCCTTCAGTACCTACTTCGCGTGCGACACGTGTCACTTCGGCTGCGAATGAACTGAGCTGATCCACCATCGTATTCACGGTGTTCTTCAATTCGAGGATCTCTCCCTTCACATCCACAGTTACCTTCTTTGAAAGATCGCCGTTAGCCACCGCTGTGGTCACCGCTGCAATGTTACGCACCTGGCCTGTCAGGTTGGATGCCATTGAATTCACCGAGTCGGTCAAATCCTTCCACGTACCGGCTACGCCACGCACTTCGGCCTGGCCACCCAGCTTTCCTTCAGTACCTACTTCGCGCGCGACACGTGTCACTTCCGCTGCGAATGAACTGAGCTGATCCACCATCGTATTGATCGTGTCTTTCAACTGGAGGATTTCGCCACGCACATCGACGGTGATCTTCTTGGACAAGTCACCATTGGCCACAGCCGTCGTAACCTCAGCGATGTTACGCACCTGGCCGGTTAAGTTACCGGCCATCGAATTCACAGAATCGGTGAGATCTTTCCATGTGCCGGCTACGCCTTTCACTTCGGCCTGGCCACCCAGTTTTCCTTCGGTACCTACCTCTCGTGCCACACGGGTCACTTCCGATGCAAAGGATCGGAGCTGATCCACCATCGTGTTAATCGTGTCCTTGAGCTCCAGGATTTCGCCTTTGACATCGACGGTGATCTTCTTGGACAAGTCACCGTTGGCCACGGCTGTCGTAACCTCGGCGATGTTACGCACCTGGCCGGTCAGATTACCGGCCATCGAGTTTACGGAATCGGTCAGATCCTTCCACGTGCCGGCTACGCCTTTGACTTCAGCCTGACCACCCAGTTTCCCTTCGGTGCCTACCTCACGCGCGACACGCGTCACTTCCGCCGCAAACGAACTGAGCTGGTCCACCATCGTGTTAATCACGTTCTTGAGCTGGAGGATTTCGCCCTTCACATCGACTGTGATTTTCTTCGACAAATCGCCGTTAGCGACGGCAGTGGTTACTGCTGCAATGTTACGCACCTGGGCCGTCAGGTTACCGGCCATTGAATTTACGGAATCGGTCAGATCCTTCCACGTGCCGGCTACGCCTCGCACATCAGCCTGGCCACCCAGCTTTCCTTCAGTACCTACTTCGCGTGCGACACGAGTCACCTCAGCCGCAAATGAACTGAGCTGGTCCACCATCGTGTTAATCACGTTCTTGAGCTGAAGAATTTCGCCCTTCACATCGACCGTGATTTTCTTCGACAAATCGCCGTTAGCGACGGCAGTCGTCACTGCCGCAATGTTACGCACCTGGGCCGTCAGGTTACCGGCCATTGAATTCACGGAATCGGTCAGATCTTTCCACGTGCCGGCCACGCCTTTGACTTCGGCTTGTCCGCCTAATTTCCCTTCGGTGCCTACTTCACGGGCCACGCGGGTTACTTCCGCAGCGAATGAACTAAGCTGATCAACCATCGTGTTGATGGTGTTCTTGAGTTCCAGGATTTCTCCCTTCACATCGACCGTGATCTTCTTCGAGAGGTCGCCGTTGGCGACGGCAGTAGTAACGGCGGCGATGTTACGTACCTGAGATGTCAGGTTGCCTGCCATGAAATTCACATTATCTGTGAGATCCTTCCAGGTGCCGGAGACACCTTCGACTTTGGCCTGACCTCCCAGTTTTCCTTCAGTACCTACTTCGCGTGCGACACGTGTCACTTCTGAGGCGAAGGAACGGAGCTGATCAACCATCGTGTTGATCGTGTCCTTGAGTTCGAGGAACTCGCCTCGAACATCCACCGTGATCTTCTTGGTTAGGTCACCGTTGGCCACAGCAGTGGTCACAGTCGCGATGTTACGCACCTGTGATGTGAGGTTGGAGGCCATCAAATTCACGTTGTCAGTTAGATCCTTCCAGGTGCCGGCAACACCTTTGACCTTTGCCTGGCCACCGAGTTTGCCTTCGGTGCCTACTTCGCGGGCCACACGGTTTACTTCTGAGGCAAAAGCGCCCAACTGGTTCACCATGGTGTTCACGGTTTTGGCAGTACGCAGGAACTCGCCCTCCAATTTGCGACCCTCGATTTCGAGGGCCATGCTCTTGGAAAGATCACCCGTGGCAACAGCACCGATGACACGCGCCGTTTCGCTGATGGGATGCGCGAGGCAGCCGATCAGCGTATTCACCGAATCGATCCGCTCCGCCCAGGCGCCGGTGGCGGTCCCCTTCTCCAGACGCTCGGTGATACGGCCTTTCTCGCCAACCACCTGGCTGATCCGATTCAAGTTGTCCGTGGACTGGGAGAGCATTTCAGCCACCTGGTTAAAAGCATCTGCCACCTTGCCTTTCAAACCAGTGTAGGCGAAGGGGAGGCGAACACTAAAATCCCCCTTCTTCAACGCGGTAAGGGCCAATAGAATCTCCTCCGCATCCAATGGAGAGTCGAAAGCCACCGGAGCAACGGCAGGAGACTCAGGGGCAGCGGCAGGGGTGGGCTGCGTCCGGCGCGGTTTCGTGCGAAACGCCGTGGAAGTCTTGCGCCTGTCGCGGCGTAGCGCTTGGGAGATGGCGGATGGAGATTTGGTGGAGGTTTGCTTGGCGCCCGTAGGTTCAGTTTTCATGCGGTCGTCTGTGCTTGGATGTGCAAACCAGAGCAGCACCCTGGTATAAAAACTCGGCAAGATTGCTGATTAAACACCCCGATAAGAATGGGGTTCATACCCCAACACGTTGAGGCTCAGCTTAAACCACGGATCGACAAAAAGGAACGGGCGGACTGTTTGCACAAATCCGCCCGTTCAAAGAAGAGTCCTGGAGTTCGAATCGCCTATTTCTTATGGCTCAACCGGTAGGCCTCGGTTGTGACGTAATACTTCGCGATCATGTTCGGGACTTCCCAACTGGGTAAGCGCCCCTCTTTCAGGTATTTCAGGAAATGCTCTGTCACAGCGCCAAAATGGGCTTCGTGACCGACGTTATACTTGTCAGGCACCACGACCTTCCAATCTTTCCCCTCAGGAACAACAGTGATCCCAGAATAGCTTCGGGCGATGTCTGCGGTGGCAGACCGCAGGGCATTGGCAAACGCTTCCGGAGATCGCCCCGAGGCGTTCTCAACATAAAGCGTCGGAACAAAGTTTTGCTCTGCTGCCTGGCGGATCACCAACCGAGCCTGGGTGCCACGCATAATGGAGTAGTGCATGTCCTTAGCCCCCGGAGGCGCTTCGAAGTTCCAAATGACTTTAACTTTGGCGTGCATGCCTTTGGTCGTCCAAGTCACATCCCCGCTGGAGAACACATGCAGAACATCCGACTTGTCTACATTGCCTTTCAAGTAGGCCGGATAGTCATCCAAGCCTGTGGCTTTCTTAAACTGCGCGCGGGTCAAGGTGGTGTCCCAGCGTTTGGCAGCCAGCACTTTGATATCCTTTTTCCAATCAAGGGTTTGTCCCGGAAAACAGCTCCATTGCACCAAGTCAACCAAGTGAGTACCAACGTCAGGAACGGCTTCGCCCTGCTGTTTTACATCGAAGAACCATGGGGGCCGCACCAGGGGTTTGCCAGCCACCTCTTTCGAATAATGATGGATGCTCTCCTTGTAAACCGCCGGTTCATCAGGGGTGCCTTGCACCAGTTGGCCAAACAATGCTTCGTGTTGTGAAAAATCCCGCTGCAGCATGGAGGTAATCTCGAAGCGCTCGGTCATGATATCGTACAGCAGCACTTTCTTCTTCTCAGCGATACCAAAGGTTGTGCGCAGGAGTTTGAAATCCTGCGGGGTAATGGCCATTGGCTTGTCTGCCAGGACATTAAACCCGTTTTTGATGGACTGGTTAATGTATTCCATCTTACGCAGGTTGTTGCCTGAGATCACCACCACGTTCCCTGCGCGGTCACGAATCATCTGTTTCAGGAAGTCCGGCCCGGTATGGACCTTCATCTCCCACTTCGTGGGATTCTCGGCACGGGTATTGAAGCCCTCGACGCGCTTCGAATGATCCTCCAACTCGGCTCCTCCCGGGGAATACACGTGCACCACCGGACTCACCTCCGGGTACATGAACTTCTGCACTAACCCGGCGTGGAAATGGCCCGGATCAAGAGTGATCAATCGGACCGGAGCATCAGCCGCCGAAACCGCCAGAGTCTGCAGTCCGATAGCTAACAGAGTTGATAAAGTTGCGCATCTCATACTCGGAATGATGCAAAGAATCTACGTTTACGACAGTTCAAAATTAACCCTTCTTCATCAGACGGTTCACGCCGTACGAGGCACGCTGCACACGGGAACACATGCCGCTGGCCTCATCGTCGTTGATGAACTTTTCCTTAGCCGGATCAAACCGCAGCTTGCGTCCGAGTTTCATCGAGATCCAGCCTATGATGCAGGCGCTGGTCGAACGATGGGCCTCTTCGGGCGTCGTCACAGCCGGTTTGCGTGTCTTGATGCTGGTGAGCCAGTTCAGGTGGTGATCTTCGCTAACGGGCAGGCGCACATCGCTGCTCTTGAACTCGCTGTTCAAAATCGCAGGGCTGCTCGCATCCAGCGCTTTTCCAAAGGCGCTGGCCGGATCGCTCGCCGTGGTCTTCTCCCCGCCACGGCTGACAAAGATCCAACCTTCGGAACCCTCAAAGCGAATGCCGTTGGTGTATTTGTCATCGATCACCATCGTGACGCCATTGGCGTACTTCATTTCGATGTGGTACGGGCCGTGGACATTCCAGAGTCCCTTCTTCGGGAACTCGGCTTTGCCTTCAGCCTCAATGGGCCCTGTTAGTTCTGTGCCCATGCCCCAGTGAGCGATATCCACGTGGTGAGATCCCCAACCTGTGATCATTCCCAGGCAATAGGACTCTATCCGCAAGTAGCCAGGACGATCGGTCCAGCTATTCTGTGGGTGAACCCGTTTCTCAGTGTACGGCACCATGGGAGTGCATCCCACCCACATCTCGTAGTTAAGATTCGACGGCACCGGCATTTCCGGTTCCTCCTCCCCCGCGGGGTCCACAGGCAAACCGATTCTGACCGTTTGCAGCTTTCCGATGCGTCCATTGCGCACCAATTCGCAAGCCAACCGGAACTGCTTGCCGGAACGCTGCTGGCTGCCGATCTGGAAGGCGCACTTGTTCTTACGCACGATGTCGCTCACGATCCGGCCTTCCTCCATCGTCATGGTCAGTGGTTTCTGAACGTAGATATCTTTTTTGTCCAGCGCTGCCGCCACCACAGGTTCTGCGTGCCAATGGTCCGGGGTGCTGATCGCAACCGCGTCGATGGAGGAGTCTTTGAGCAATTCCCGGTAATCGCCATATGTCTTGCAGGTGTAGGACTTCCCACCTTTTCCATAATGTTTCTCCACTTGGTCCTTGGCCATGCCCATCCGCTTGGAATCCACATCGCACACGGCCACCACCCGGGCGACGTCGTGCTTCAGAATGCCCGGCAGATCCATTGTGTGGGCGATGCGACCGCAGCCGATCTGGCCAATCTGAATTCGGTTACTCGGCGCATTCTCCCCGAAAACAGAGGAAGGGACTATCGTCGGGAAAACCAGAACTCCCGTGGCTCCAGCGAGGCTGGCCTTGAGGAAGTGTCTGCGACTGAAGCTCGATTTATTGTGGTTCTGCATAACCATTTGACTGCGGTTGGATTGTTTCCATTTAACGGCAACACCGCACGACGTGTTGTGGGGTGGCCGATGTCCCGAGCTTATGCCCCACAACCGAATGGAATCAAGCATGTTTGGCAGAAAGTGCCGCATCATTATCAGGGAGTGGACCTGTGCCGATCCTGCCGGGCGCGTTCAAAGGGATGACGCTTGCTTGTGTTACCTGGCGTATTTGGGCTAAACTGCGCGTTCAATGTTGAACCTTTCCGGCATCAGCAAAGCCTACGGCGATCGCGTTCTGTTCGCCGATGTCACGCTGCAGGTAAACCGCGAAGACCGAATCGGCCTGGTCGGCCCAAACGGCGCGGGGAAGTCCACGCTCTTTTCCATTATCCTTGGTGAAGATTCAGGCGATTCGGGCGAAGTCACTCTGGAGCGAGGGATTCGCATGGGCTATTTGCCGCAAGAGAGCGCTCCCATCAGTGATGAAACGGTCGTCGAACTCGCAACGGCTGTGTCACCCGAATACACCAAGCTGCGGCGTATCCTGAAAGCCTGGGATGCCGAGCATCCTGATGAGGCGGTCCATCATGAGGAAGTTCACGACGATGTACACGACCGCTTTAATGAGTTGGGCGGCTACCGGCTTGAGGCCAAGGCCAAGCAAATCCTGGCTGGCTTGAGCTTCCGGGAGAAGGATTTCGAAAGACGCGCCTCGGAGATGAGCGGTGGATGGGTGATGCGGGCGCATCTGGCCAGATTGCTTACCTTGGAACCCGACTTGCTCCTTCTGGACGAACCGACGAACCATCTCGACCTCGAAGCACTGCTCTGGCTTCAGGATTATTTGAAGATTTACCCCGGGGCGATCGTGCTGATCTCCCACGACCGTGAATTCCTGAATCAATTAGTCGGCAGTGTGGTGGAAATTCGCCAAAGCAAACTCATCCGTTACCGCGGCAATTATGACGATTACGTGGAGCAACGCGAGGCGAACGAGCAACAACTCCTGGCCGCTTATAAACATCAAGAGCGTGAAATCGGGCGTTTGATGGATTTCGTCAACCGTTTCCGGGCGAAGAACACCAAGGCTGCACAGGCACAGTCCAAGCTCAAGCAAATCGAGCGCATGGACCGAATTGAGGCTCCTGATGAGGATGGTCCAAAACTCGATTTCAAGTTCCCGCAACCGGAGCGTGGCGGACAACGAGTCATTACGCTGAAGAACATCCACCAGGCTTATGGGCAGAACGTGGTTTACAGTGGTATCGATTTCTCCTCCGAACGTGGCGAACGCGTTGTGCTTGTTGGCCCCAATGGCGCAGGCAAGTCCACGCTGTTGAAGATTTTGGCCGGTGTCATCGAACCGCTTTCCGGCGAGCGCATCCTCGGGCACAACATCAAAGGCGGCTATTACTCCCAATATCGTGTCGATACCTTGCACATGGATCGCACGGTTCTGGACGAAGCCCTGGATACCCCTCAGCGGATCACTGAACAAACGGTCCGCACACTATTGGGCTGTTTCCTTTTCCGCGGGGATGACGTGTTCAAGCGAGTGGAAGTGCTGAGCGGTGGTGAGAAGAGCCGTCTGGCCCTGGTTAAACTCTTGCTCGACCCGCCTAACCTGCTGCTCATGGATGAGCCAACCACTCACCTGGATATGGCCAGCATTGATGCTCTGGCTTATGCGCTGGATCAGTATCGAGGCACTCTCATTTTCATCAGTCACGATGTGTATTTCATCCGGGCGTTGGCCAACCGTGTGGTTCACGTCAACGCCGGGCGGTTAACTCATTATCCTGGCGGCTATCAGTATTACCTGGATAAGACCAAAGCAACCTCCGAGAGAGCCGCGCTGACCGCTGGCAGCACGACCGGCAGGCCAGCAAGCCCTGCGCGGGATGGCGGCAACCAGCCTTCAAGAAAAGATCTTAAGCGATTGGAAGCGGAGGCGCGTCAGGCCAAATCGAAAGCGCGCAAGGTTCGACAGGACCTGGTGAGCAAATTCGAATCCGAGATCCTCGCTTTAGAAGAGCGGCAAAAGAAGATCGTTGCCGAACTGGAGAGCCAGGCCACTTACGAGAAACCGGGCCTGGCCGCACAGCTCAACCGGGAGGTCGTAGATATCCAGGATAAGCTAGCCGAACTGAACCCGAAATGGGAAGCCGCCGCAAACCGCCTGGCTGAACTGGATGAGGTGGGGTCTTGATATGCAAGCTCTGAGCCAGACCCGGAGGACAAGTCCTGAGTCAAATTTGAGCCTCTAACGATTGAAACCTTTCAATCGCACAATAGCGACGGAATCGGAATCTTTACTGTCGGTAGTTCACGGTCTCTCTTTATATCGAACCGTGGTTCATCAGGTTTGCGCTTTAGCGGCGCAAACCTGATGAACCACGGGAGTTATTCGGTGGGGTTGCCTAGCTACATACAGTACTGAGAAGCAACGGGCAGCCCCAGGAAACTCCCCGCAGCCCGCGTAACCGATTCAAGAACCCTCGTCTTCGGTTCCTTCGTTCGATTCGTGTTTGCGGTTCCTGCCAACCAAGAACCGCCGCGTGAGGTCACGCGGTCTGCAAGGCTGAGGCCATTCTACGTACCGGAGTTTGCGGGTGAGCTAGAATGTTGGCCGTTACGCCCCCATACTGGTGCCTCTTTTACACTACGGCAGATCCTGGAGCAGGCCGGACGCAGTCTTGTTTTGCCCGCCACCAATCGTAGACCAATTGCCGGAAGCGACGTTATTGAAGCCCCCGACGACAACCGAATAGACCCCGGATGATGTGTTGCCGCTACCACCGATAACAGAAGAGAAGTGGTTCGAGGAGGAGTTGTGAGCCCCGCTCAGTATAGCACCAGCCGCGGTATAGTTGTTTCCAAACCCAAGCACCAGATTGTGTGAGCCTGTCCTGATATCGGAACCTGTCCCACGCGCCTCGTTGTATCCGATGGTTAAGTTGCCCAGGCCGTTCACGACCTGGTAAGTCGCGCCGCCTCCGCTCCGCAAGTTGAGGTTGGCGCCCGTGATATAGATCTCGTTTCCATTCCGGCTGAAATGAACCAGCTTGTCCTTGATAGGATTGATCTGCTCGTCAGCATAGGTTTTCGCCTGGGAAAGGCTTGTTGCGGACTTTGAATCGGAATAGGCCTTGGCGGAAGTGAGCGAGGCGGCTATCAACTGTTCCAACTCTCCATCGCGTGAGCTTCGCGCGATTGCTTCCTGCTCCAAGGCGTTCTGCAAACTAGCGACCTGTGCGGCTAAAGCCGTCAACTGGGTATCCTGGGAGCTATTCTTAGCCAGGAGATTGGTGACTGCGCCTTCCAGGGATGCGACCTTGGCTTCCAAATCGGTCAATCTTCTAACAATCGTAGCGCTCGACTGCGCGGCAGCAGGGAGGGCGGTGACCAAAAGCATGAGGACGGCTAGCAATGGGAACAGGACTGCGTATCTTTTCATAATGTATTGAATGTGGAGCGTTGGTTTAGCAGGGCTTGCGACTGCATTTTCTAAAAGCCACGAGCCCAAGATTAGCAATAGCAAAAAGCAAGGTGATGCTTCCGGTGTCAGGCACGGTGGCAGAGCGCACCGGCTGCAGATCGAACATCTCCAGTCCGTTGTTCCCGGAATCGAGTATGGCCCCGTCCAGTTTGCTCACCCGGTACCAGTTCCCGCTGTCCGAACCGAGGACGAGTGAATCGCCATTGTTGGCCATCGCTGTGCCCTCGAAGCTCTCAAGCCGAGCGGCATTGGGGATGGTGCGGATGATCGCGCCGTCAACCAGGCTGGTCAGGTAGATATTGTCGTCGGTCAGTTGCCAGACCTCACCGCCATCGATGGCGATCGCTTCCGTGCTGGCGGAGATGGCCGGTATGCTGCTCAGGACTGCGCCGCTAAAAGCATCGAAACGCACCAGGGCTGCGTTCACCGCATCCATGGCCAGCAACTGTCCGCTCCCGGCATAATCCAGAGCCTGAAGTTCGAAGGCACTTGGCAGGCTCCATTGGAACTGCTCAGCACCCGTGAAATTGTACGCAAACACATTCTGGCTGGTGAAAGAGCCTACCCAGATCAAGTTGCCCGCGGTAGCGACGCCATTAGGAAGACCAACAGAGGTTGAAAACGACGCTGTGTCCTGCAAATCCTGGTCCAGAAGATGAACGGCATCATCTCCCCAGGTTACCGCCACATAGCTGCCCGCCTGAGCCGATCCAGAGGCAGCAACAAGGCCAGATGCAACCAGACACGCGAGCAGCCCACGAAAGCACCGGTCCTTGACAAATCGATATTCGCAACCGGAATCCCTATCATTAGCTTGGAGCATTCGTGCACATTTCTCCAAGAACAGCAACCCGTCAAATTGAAGTTTTGAGAGGAGCGCGAGGAGCGGTCGATGATTGCACTCATTAGCTGCGCTCCTTCTCCCCGTAAACCATTGTTGTTACTGGCAAGAACAAAGCTCAACTCTGTGTCTTAAACTCGCGCTGTCTTCCGCATCGCTGCTGCCAATAAAAATTCGGGATGCCGAGCTTCTGACGCCGGATACAAACAACTTCAATTTTTCGGTCGAGACGAGCCGCGATCTCCGTATCAGTGGCCGTGCCCAGCACGGCATCTTCTTCCGGTGTCCAGGGCCGGCGGTGGGAGTACTTCACAGCCACCCCCACACGGCGGCGGCGATGCGCCACCGCGCTATTGGTGATGCCCAATCGGGATGCAACCTCTCGATCTGTCAGGGTTCCAAGCATTGCATCCTCCTCAGGTGTCCATTGGTGGAAACTCGCGTTGAACTTGGGAATGCCGAGGTGAATCCGGCGGGCCTCCACCGCGTGATAGGTGCGCCCGAGCTGATTTGCCAAATCTTGATCAGACATGGTCCCCATGAGCCGATCCTCCTCCGGCGTGTACTTCCCTTTGTGTCCACCCGCTCTGCGAAACTGGCCTGAGCGGCTTTGCCCCAGACGAGCCTTGGCAATCTGCCTGGCGCAAGGCGGAATGCGAAATTGGCTGCGCCGGTTTCGGACCGCCTTCAGAGTGGTATGAAGAAATGCGGCAACCTCTTCATCAGTTCGCACTCCCAGAAGCTTGTCATCAGCAGCGGTCCATGTGCGGCGCGACTGGTTGAACATCGGGATTCCAAGTTTGATACGCCGCAGTTTCACTGCCGAGAGGGCACGGCCCAATTTTCTCGCAAGCACCGTGTCACTCATTTTGCCTAGTAATGACTCTTCTTTGTCGGTCCAAAACTGCGGCTGGCCGTGGGCCTCGATGTGCTTCTTCAAGCGGCGGCCTGCCACACTCTTCACCGGGCGCTTCAGTCGAGCGGCAACTTCCTTATCTGGCGCCGTGCCCAGCAACCTGTCTTCCTCAGGCCTCCATAGCCGTTTCTGTCGGACTTCCAGTGGGATCTTTCGGTCAAGACGGCGCTGCTTGACGCCGGAAAGCGGATGACCTGTCCGCTCCGCAACCTCTTCATCGCGCATTTTTCCAAGCAAGGCGTCCTCGTCAGGAGTCCAGCGGCGGCAGACGGAACTGAATGCAGGACTCGGAATCCCGAGTTTTCTGCGGCGGGCGCGCAAGCCCCATAGCGGCCGATTCAACCGAATCGCCAACTCTGGATCTGGTGCTGTTCCGAGCAGGCTGTCTTCCGCTGGGGTCCAGGCACCTCGTGGCTGTGTGGGAGCGGGAGCGATTCCCAATTTGATACGGCGCGCGGCGACTGCGGCTCGCTGCTTGCCAATCCGAGCGGCAATCTCCCGATCGGGAGCCGTTCCAAGCAACGCTTCCTCATGCTTCGTCCAGGGGCGATGCTTCGGACTAGGGTTGGGTTTTCCTAAAAGGCCTCGGCGAACCTGGATGGCGGTCAAACTGCGATCAAGCCGTGCGGCCACTTCTTTATCTGGCATCGTGCCCAACAGAGCCTCTTCCTCGGGAGTCCAAACTCGAGGTCGGCCCGTGCTTGATGTCAGTTCCGCTTGAGGCACGCTTCCCTTATGCCAAGCTCACATGAAATTCGCGAGCCTTTTGTGGCTTTTGTGGCGGTCCCTCCGCGTTAAGCGGTCTGAGGCCTGAGCATAGGCGATGAATGTTACTCGTAGAGGCGTTTTGAAAAGAAACCCTGTGAACACGGTGAGGGCTAAATCAACGCGTGGCAGGCTGCCCGAAATCCGACCGATCGCCACGCTTGACGGTGTTGGTCCCGGCAGCCTTCTCTCGATGACCCTGAGTGCGCCTCGGATCACGCGCACGCTGTTGCTTGAGCAACTCGTCCATTCTTTCGCGCTGGTCAGGAGTCAAAACCGCGCGAAACTCTTCCCGGGCCCGTTGCACTTCCTCTTTCATTGCCGGGGACACATCGTCCATCAGTTTTTTGATGCGTTCCTGGCTTTGGCGCAGGATTCCATCAACCTGCTGCCGCTGCTCGGCAGTGAGATGCAGGTCGCGTTCGGCTCGGCGCAGAAATTCAAGCCGGGGCCCTCCAGAACTGGCCGGGGCGGCGGCAGGGCGAGGGGGCGTCTGGTACTGAATGATTTGTCGCGGCCAGACCCGCTGCGAATGCTGCGAATGGCGCACCAGCAATCCACCAGTAATCACCCCCGTGCCGAAGATGACCATCGTCGCAAGTATGATTTTCCAGGCGTTCACCAGACGTAATCGGCACCGGATTCCTGATCGACGACCGCAAGGACGGCGTTCTCAAAATCCTCGGAGAAGTCGCCGGCTTGTACCTGTGGCTCGGGTGAAAGACTCGTCCAGGCAACCAACACCAGCATGACTCCAAGGCAGGGGGCGACTGCGCGCCACAACGCCCGTGCCCACAGCGCGCCTAAATCACATTCACGCAGCTCGGGGATGCGCGCCATGATGCGTTTCTCAAACGCATACGGCACCCGGTCGCTGGGCTTCGCCGCCCGCGCACTATCCAGAAGCCGTTTCTCGAGGTTATCCAAGTTCATTGCCGTCAATTTAATCAGACGTCCACCCGCGCTAAGGGGTTACAAATACTTCTTTCGTTCCAACTGCGCCAGCAACTTGCGCATCTCGGCCCTGGCTCGAAAAGCCCGCACTTTTACCAATGGGATCGACCACCCGGTTAGCTGTGCGATTTCTTTGACTGATTTCTCTTCCAGTTCCAGCAGAGTGATGACCAGGCGGGCAGCCGGGGAAAGACCTTCCATCAACCGCCCTACCAGGGCCCGCGCCGCATCTGCATGTTCTTCTGCCAAATCCGGCTGCGACGAGTGATGCTCAAGCCAATCACCTTCCTCCTGGGTCAGATCGCTAAAGCTGTCTTCCCGGTTCCGCTGGTGTCCGCGTAAGAAATCGTAACAAGTGCGCACAGTCATACGCATCAGCCAATGCTCGAAAGGGGCCTCTCCGCGAAAACTGGCCAACTTTTGGAAGGCCTTGAGCCACACCTCCTGCGCGATGTCTTCCACCTCCGTCTCACGCCGGGCGTAGCGCCGCACGGTCGAAAAAACCTTTGGCGAATACTTCGTTATCAGCGGCTCGAAGCTCGCGGAATCACCGCCCAACACGGCTTTGATTAATTCCGCATCCGTCCGTTCCATTCGGCGGCAATATGCAGAGTAGCGGGTCTAAAGTCACTTTTTAAGTGGCCAGTCGCCGGAGAATACTTTCGGCTGCATCTCGCCCCATGTCGTTAGCGGCCAAATCCACCCAGGATAGGTTGTAGCGCTGGCGGGCCACTGAACAGTTCGCTCATGTGCGGCCTACCTCTTGAAGCTTAGCTTCCGCGGCAACAGCATTATCAAACCAAGCCCAGCGGCGAAAATGAACACACTGACCAGGTGCGCCGGCGTGATCCAACCGGAGATAACGTGAGGGTAATCCCCGCGGAACAACTCCACCGTAGATCGCGTAAGCGCGTAGCCAAGGAGGTAAGCGGCAAAGACCTGTCCATCGAACTTCTTGCGCCGATAAAGCCAAGCCAGTCCGAGGTATAGGCCCACGTTTAGAAAAGAGTCATAGATTTGCGTGGGGTGCACCGGAATCGCGGCTCCATCGGTGGGATGCGTTTCGTGCCCGGCAGGAAAGCGGATTGCCCACGGCAACTGGCATGCCTGCCCATAGCAACAGCCATTCATCAAACAGCCGATCCGTCCGAACACGTAGCCCAAGGCGATACTCGGTGAGAGCACATCGGCCATCGCCCAGAGTGGAAGCTTGCGAAGCTTGATGAACAATATGCCTGAGATGATCGCCCCTATGAGCCCACCATAATAGACCAGCCCGCCATGGTGGATCATGAGGACCTCCCACCAGGGCCTCCCCGCAAACTGTGATTCCCAGAAAGAGATGACGAAGAAGATGCGCGCGCCAATCAAGCTGCCCACGATCAGCCATGGGCCAATGTCCAGAACGGCTTCCGGTGAGATGCCCGTCAGTCGAGCGCGGCGATTTGCGGTAACCATCCCGGCCACGAAAGCGAGAGCCATCATGACGCCGTACCAATGAATGGTTAATGATCCTATCCTGAGTGCTACAGGGTCCACGCGTGGGAAGATAACGATAGGCTCGTTGGGAGGAAACCTCTTAAATGCGCCATCAAGATCCGGGGGTGAGGCTGTGACCCGGATAGGGCACATTCGTTAGAACGGGCGTGCCGGGCGATCGCGCACTCTTTGGATTGCGAGGAGGCAAAGGAGGTAATGAGTAATCCGAGGGCAAAGGCGGCGCGTTCAGTTTCGCAACCAGATCCCGCCACGCCTGGCGCTGTTCCGGAGGCATCACCTTCCATCGTTCGGCATTGCGAAAGAACATCTGCCGCTCCTCTGAACTCATGGACGCAAACTGGGTGAAACTGTGAATGCACTTGGCCCGCTGCTGCGGCGTAAGATTGCCGAAAGTCTTCAAAGTGCGCTCAAGCTGCCTCCGCTCTGGATCAGAGAGCGTCGCCAACGCCTTTTGTTTTTCGGGTGCAGTTAGATCGAAAAACTCGTTGAACCTTGCCAAGAGTTGCTGGCGTTCCCCTTCCGG
Organism: uncultured Verrucomicrobiota bacterium; assembly: GCA_942493075.1. Classification (GTDB taxonomy): domain Bacteria; phylum Verrucomicrobiota; class Verrucomicrobiia; order Limisphaerales; family UBA8199; genus JBBQYD01. The sequence goes on from OW818681.1 coordinate 5,081,983, forward strand.
AAGTTGACGCCAGCGAGCAAGCTCCGCCTCAAGTCTTTCACGAGCTTTGGGGTTCATGCTCGCAAGGCTCTGCTGCTGTGCGGCTGATGAGCTGCGGCTGGTTTCGGTGAAATAGGTAATCGCCACCCTGTTATCCAAGAGGCCTTTTTGAACAGAGATTGGGAGCTTGTCCCAAGCCTGCAAACGGGAATCAACCAACTCCCTCATTGGCTCAGGCACGTTTTTCAACGCCTCCACCCGGTTGCTCGGAGCTACGGCCAATAGAGGTGCCAAATACCAGCGCAATTCCGTTGCCTGCAGCCGTAACTCCCGGTCATCCGCCGACATTTGCTCGTACTCCTGTAACTTCTCCAGCGTGCGTCTTTGGGTTTCTTCGGGGCGGGAGGCTAAGGCACGCGTCCGCTCGCCAGGAGTCATTGCCAGCAGCTCGCGGAAAAACTCAACAGGCGGTTTGATCACCGGCAATTGAGGGGGCCCCAGCGCTGACATTTCCTTTAATTGAGTAACGCTCGTGCTGGATGGCTGCGCGCCACTCGGCGCGATGCTCAGCAGCAAAACGCAGGTGACAGAAAGCAAAATGGTTCGTCCAAAGGCCATCGGCTAAATCACTGCAATAAAGCCAGGAGTTCTTCGTCGGCTGCCGGGGCCGGACTGAGCGCACGAATGGCCTCAAAATCCTGCAGCATTTCTGTGCTCGGCATCGAAGACACATTCGACACGGCGGCCACGCTCTCCGCAAGCTGCTGCCGTTGTTGCACCTGTACTTGATGAAACGTCAGAAGCCCCGCAGCCAGGATAACACTGGCCAATCCCCCGCGCAGCACCCAGCGCCAAGGCGTGGCAAAATCCCACCAGGATACATCCCTCGCTCGCCGATCCTCCCGATGCTCCTCCAAATCAATGGATTGCATCAGGCGTGCGGTAAAATTCGTGGAGAGCGGCGCGTCCGGCAACTGATCCAGTGCACCATCCAGGCTTTGCTCCAATTCCCAGTCAGCCCGATCCGCAGGATGGGTTGTCAGCCATTCAGCGAGCAGGGTTTCCTCAGCGGGAGTCAGCGACCGCTCCCAACTGATCTCGCGCAACCGTTGATATACGGACTCCTCATTCATAACTACCGCCTTCCATTATTAAAACCGCCATTGGCATAAAGTTGCTCATCAGACTGGGTTCCATTCACCGGAGCGCAGATATGGCTTCAGACGTTCCTTCAAGGTTTCGCGCCCCCTGAAGATCAGGGATTTCGTAGCAGATACAGAGCAACCGACGATTTTGGAAATCTCCTCATAGGAAAGGTCCTCCTGACGACAGAGCAGGATGGCTGTGCGCTGGTTCTCTGGCAGCGAATTCAACGCTTCCTGGATCTTCGCTTCCAACTCCCCCGCCAAGAGCCGTTCCCCTGCCCCTAGATTGGATTTGTCTTCATACTGCTGCGCGGGCTGGTCCTCTTGGTCTGGATGCGGGGCGTCTATTGATTCCGCTGGATGCCGGGATCGGCGGCGAATCTCGTTCAGACAAAGATTTCGAGCGATCGTAAAAAGCCACGTCGAAAACTTGGAGGCAACCTGGTAACGATGAGCCGACTTGTAAACCTGGATGAAAACCGCTTGGGCAACGTCCTCCGCCTCGGTGGCATCTCGCAGCATCCGGTAAACGAGATTAACGACCGGTTGCTTATACTTGTCTGCCAACTGAGCAAAAGCATCCCCGTCGCCCTGCTTCACACGGAGCATCAGGGCGGCATCGGGGTCTGGTTCTGCCGGCATAAAGCTAACTATCTACCTAACACCGGCACCCGAACAAGGTCGCAGTAAATCTACCGGCCTGCACTTACCGATAAACAACCACTTTGCCGATGGTCACGCGCTTGCCTTTGGACCGTTCATCGGCGTCAGCCCGTGTGACGATTCGGAGTTCATGCCGGCCATCTTTTAACCCGGTAATCCGCCAAAGATCGTTATCGTAGGTGCGTTCGGGAATCCACGCATCAGCGATCAGCTTCTGTACCTTGCCGTCAATATAGACGTCTGCCCGACCGCCGTCCTGGCCCATCGCTCCCTGCAAGGCCACTCCTGTGCCTTCAAAGGTGAACTGACCCTCGTTGCCTGCTGCCTGGGAAACCCGCTGCTGTGCTCCTTTTGCCCACTGGCCTTTCCATCTCCAGGCTGTGTCGTCCGGCATGATGGCTTTCACCGGCACACCAATATTCGATTGCTCCAAACGTGCGGCTTTGGGCTTTTGCCGACGGACCGTGACTTCAGTATCCGTGACTTTTCCGCCTTCCCGTTGAATGAGTTTCAACGCAGCGGTCTCGCTGGAACGAACGATGTCGTTGAATGAATAATCCGTGTAGGCGAATTTGGTATCCGCGATCGTCTGTACGTCAGCCCGATATTGGGCCGGGAGACGGCTATAGCCTAAGATCGCGCCTAAAATGCCGGCCGAATTCGAAGGATTGCAGTCCGAATCCTGGCCGCAGCGAGTGGAGATCTCCATGGTGCGATCGAAGTCGCCACCGCCATAGAGCAGGCCCATTGCGATATAGGCACCGTTCAAACGAGCATCAATGTTGAAATCCGCGAATGCGCCGTCAGGGCATGGGTCATGCCGGTCCCATTTATCCTGCAGCACGCGCCAGGTCTTCTTCCAATCATCAGGATTCTGGGCGGTAACTTCGAGCAGGTCCTTTATCAGGAGCGCATAGCCGCTGCGTTTCGGCAAGCAGGCCAAACCGGCTTCCACAACTGCCCGGGGATCGGATTCAAAATACGCGGCGGCATACATCCCACAGACGAACATGCCACCATACACACCGTCCCCGTAATTCATTACGTGCCCAACGCGATCACAGTAGCGGTTTGAAGTGCGAGGCATGCCTGGACACATGATCCCGATGAAATCGGCTTCGATCTGAAAATCAATATCGTCTGCGTGAATGTTATAGCGTGGATCACCGCTCAGGGGTGGCATCAACCCACGATTGAGATTCCTCCGCGCTCCGGCGTTTGCATGCCAAAGCATGTATTGCGAATCACGAAATGCGACCCCGTAATCCGCGCTGGTGGCGTCCAACCCTTTCGTATCGATCACGCGTGAGAACGTCATTTCAACGTACAGATCGTCCTGAGTAATCGAGTTGGTGATTGGCTCCGGCTTGATCTCGCCTTCGATCATTTTCCCATTGAACTTGAACTCAGTAGCGGCCCCGTAGGAAACCCCAATCATCTGCCCGGCCCAGGCACCTTTGATCTTGTCCTTGAGTTCTTCCCTGGAAATCTTCGATTGGGAGGCGGCGTTTACATTCATTGATCCGGCCAGGACCGCAGCCAGAGCCAACGTTGTTATCATTCCCCTGGAGGATGCGGCCAGGCGGCGTCGCGTGATCCGGGAAGGAACACTCATGATAGCAGAGATGGAAATATTCACGGGCCGGATTTTAGATGACGCCCGCCGCCGCTCAAGAACTTTCGGGTGAGAGGGCGTTCGAAACAGACTTCGTAGCGCTTTAGCCTGGAGCCCGAAAAGACGCAGCTAAAAGGGCCCGCTTTATTCCCTTTTGTGCGATTCCGCCCCAGAGGCCGTGTCGTATGCCTCAAGAACCGCCCTCAGCGTAGGATCTTTTCGAGCCACGTCGCGAATGATCTGGACGGCTTCTGGCCTTCGCAGCGTGTTAAAAATGCAACGCTCTATTATTGCTCCCTGACTCTCGTTTGTTTTCTTCTGCTCCATCTCGAGCAAAGCGTTGGCTAGTTCAGAGATTCGTGCGGATAGCTGTTTTGTTTTCCTCATCAGTCTCGCAGGTCGGGGGCTAACCGCCGGTATTCTCCGACCAGCCCACCAGTTGGTACTCTCCGGAATCTCTCGGAACGTAGCGTAAGGCGCTCCAGAACAAAAGGGATACCTTCGCTGGGGTCTTTAGAACCGTGATCCAACCGCCCCAAGGAACCAAATCGCTGACGAAACGAATTGCGCAGGTTCCAGGTTCCACGCTGTATCAGAAACCGTGTCAGAATCGTTTTTGCGGTTTTTCATTTTCGTCATTTTGCTGAGGAAATGTGGTACCCCCACCCTGAATTGAACAGGGATCAACGGTTTAGGAAACCGCCGCTCTATCCATTTGAGCTATAGGGGCCCCGCGATGCTTTGAGATTAGCCCGAAGCTCTCCGGGTTGCAACCATCCAAACCACATGACCGTTGTTCCGGGCCGCATTCCCAAACCCGCCCGAGAGCACGGGAGGAAGCTGAGAAGAAACCTCTCTGTTTTCTCAGTGCCCTTATCCGGAATTCCGCATAGGCACCGTCCACGGCTATTTCGCCCTGCCAAGCGAACAATTTGTCGCTCACGGCGCTCCTAGCGCAACTGAATGAAATAATTGCCAGCGCCCGTCGCTGTCATATGCATGCGTTCAAACATGATGAACAGACCTATGGTCCTGGCTCCTCAAACCTGGAATAGGGTGTCGATAGAGCCCCCCATGCTGACAAGACTGTTCTCCGCATCCCAGCTATAAGCCCAGCGACCATCACTCCTTTCTAATCCGAAGAATAGCATGTGCTGCCCCTCCCACAGAATTCGACTGCTTGGACGAGCCGCTAGATGCCTCCTGATGGATTGTTTCAGCTACGAGAATCCTTTTATGAAAGACTAAATCATCGCCAGACCCTCCATCATCCCGACGATCAGGGCCAAAGCTATGGGCACGAACCACAATGCAGGATTGCACCCGACCAACAGAGTTGGTCGAACACTCGCCGGAAATGAAACTAAGTTTTACCGGCTTCTTCCAACTGTCGAGCACGTCTGTTCCTATATCATTCTCAGAATGGCGCTCCTTGAAATCCCAGACCGCCTCGGTAACCACATCGGGACCGGCAGATACCGACATGCCGTTTGTAACGCCCTTCTGCAGCAACAGTTCGGCTTTCTCCGGTAGCGTTCGCTGGAAGGAGTCAATTAATGAACCCAGCCGGTAATTCGTAGCATTTCTGGCGGGGACCGTCATGCGCCGTTCCTCCTGCCGTTGATCAACGTGAGCAGTGAAGCAATGAACAAATCCCTCACTAAGGAAAGGCTCAGGGAAGGACAGAACATCTCTCAAAAAGACCTGCTCTACCTTCTTCTCGCTCTTGCTGAATTTGACCATCAAATGATCAGACGTCAGGAACAGGTGCTCCCCCGAATCCAACAACTCCATGCTAAGAAAAATCGCGCCTTCCTTTCTGATGATGGGGTCGGTGTTAACCGCATAAGTCCAGAGAACCTTGCCGCTGGCGGGCTCAAGTGCGAAGATGTGACCAGAAGAAACCGCAAACAGCTCCTGGTTTCCTGGGAAAACTCGTAGGCCCACCTGTGCAAATAGCGCTCTTCCGCGATCACTCGCGCCAACCACATCCTTGAACGGCGTGAACTCCCAGAGAACTGAATCTTCCCCTGCACGCTGAGCATAGAGCTTCCGCCCTCCCTCTTTTGATGCGCCCCATCCGACGAAGGACAGAATGTCCCGCCAACTCGTCAGGTTATAGGCCCCCTCAGGCAAATGCAGAGCCCAAACAGGCTGCAGGCGACTATCAGTGAAGTGGATCGTATTGCTACCAGCACTCCACAAAGGCAATGCGCCCAATCCGTGCGACACCCAATCATTCGAAAGCCGCAGTTCACTCCTTGGATCGAGGACAGCCTGCGGCCTCCCAGACCAGACCAAAAGGGGATCATCATAATCAAACGTATAATCATGCGTGTCGAAGGGCGCCGTGCTTCTCCCGGTTTGTGAGTCGATAAACATCACCCTGCTTTGAGGCACCTCCGAGTTATGATCAGCAATAGCATCATTGCGAGTGCTATATACTACCACCCGACCTGGAAAAGCTTCGCACCGATACGCCATTTGATGGCGTGGAAGCCGCGTAATCCACTTCATTTCGCCGCTGGCCGGATCAAGCCTCCGAAGGGTTTGCCTCATCTTTGGAGCAACCTCGGAGCCAATGGTGGATTGAACGAGGATCAAGAAGATCAAAACCGCCGGGTTGTTCATATGAGAAAGCAGTTCCACGCAGATACACCGCAACATTTCAAGATACGAGTGGCCTTTATCCATTCCATCGGCAGCGTTGTGCATAGCTACCACGCTCGGAACCTTCTCCAGCCGATTCGCCAGATCATCTGTCCGGGTGGTTGTCATCCGTGCGCGGTCATGTTTGCATTTCTCGTAAAACCAGTGAACTCTAAGCGCCATTAAAGTCAACCGGTAATGTGCGCGTCTTCTGACGGCTGGTTTTGCCGCGCGTTCATCTGTGCCATCTGCGGATGAATTCAGGAGGGGGGCCTCCACGGGTGACTCAAAGAAGATGGAAAGGGTCAAAGGCGCGGACCTACGCTACACCGGAATCATCCCAGCCATCAGTAATTGGGGATGGGGCCACACCGAAAGGTGGAGGGGGCACGGGGCCAGTCTTTTCATTCCCCCTTTGTTGCTGAAGCTCCCTCCGGCGGCGTTTGTGTCGTTCTCGGACGTGACTCCGGGGCTTTCTCCCGGTCCAAATGACTGTTATGCTTGAGCACCAGATGAGCAGAACGAAGAATATCACCGGCACGTGTGAACATTGCGGGGCCGCGTTCGTTTATCCCGCGGAACATATTGGTTTAACAGCCAACTGCCCCCATTGCGGAAAACCGACCGAATTGCTCCTGGCCGCGCCGCCCGACGAACCCATTATTCCCCGTCGCAAGATCGTTTGGCTCGCTATTGGCTGTGTGGTTCTCGTATTGGGCCTGATTTTATCCCTTATAGCGCTGAACAGGGCTCGAAGAATGGTATCCGAAACACCAGCGGCAACCGCTCCGGGCGCTCCGGGTGCGAGATAAAGCTCGGTTCGGCACCTCCTTCCCGGCAGAGCCAATGTAGAATAAACTTTGGACAGCTACCCAACCCGGGCTACATTCACGCACTTTATGAATCCGAGCACGGTTCTTTGGATATACATCATCCTGATATTGGCAGGCGGTTTGTTTGGTTTTTTCAAAGCCAAAAGCCGCGTTTCGTTGATCACGTCGGCGGTGGCTGCCGCGCTCCTGGTGATTACTGCGATCCCCGGTCTGCTGCAGCCCAGCCTCGCCCGCGGGTTGGCTGATTTAATCATGGCAGCGCTTCTGGTCGTGTTCGCCATTCGCCTCGCGAAAACCAAGAAATTTATGCCGAGCGGCATGATGCTGATCATAACGGCACTTGCCCTGGCGCTCCGGCACATCTGAACGGATCGCTTTCCCAATCGTGTCGGTTTCTCTTCCTATCCACGAGATTTCCGGTGAGTTGCTCAGTTTAATGCGGAGCGGCAACCGGCTGGTTCTCTCGGCGCCCACCGGTTCCGGTAAGACCACCCAGGTGCCTCAAATGCTCCTGGATAGTGGCTTGGCAGGCAGCGGAAAGATCGTGGTGCTTCAACCTCGGCGAGTGGCCGCCCGGTCGGTCGCCACACGCGTGGCCTGGGAACGGCGTTGCCGTTTGGGGACGGAGGTCGGCTACCAGGTGCGGTTTGATGACCAGACCACGATTGGCACCCGGATCAGCTATATCACAGAAGGCATTCTGCTCCGCTGGCTGCAGGATGACCCGGAACTACGCGACACCAGCATCATCCTCTTTGACGAGTTCCACGAGCGCAACCTGCTCAGCGATGTCTCCCTGGCGCTTGTCAAACGGTTGCAGGAAACCACACGTTCGGACCTCAAGTTCATTGTCATGTCGGCGACTTTGGATGTGGAATCCATCACTGACTATCTTTCGACTGATGGACGGCTTTGTCCCTCACTCGTTTCGGAAGGAACACTTTTCCCGGTGGCGGTTAAGTACTTGGATGTGCCAGATGAGCGGCCTGTGAGTGATCAAGCGGCTGATGCGGTGGAGCAAATTGTAAACTCGGGTGAGCCGGGCGACATCCTTGTCTTCATGCCGGGGATGGCAGAGATCAATTCAACGATTGGAGCTATTCGGGCCGCGCGAACGATTGAGAAGCTCGCACTGCTGCCGTTGCACGGGGATTTGCCCGCAGAAGACCAGGATCTCGCGTTTGAGCCTAACCCGATGCGCAAGATCGTGGTCTCGACCAATGTCGCGGAGACTTCCGTCACTATCGATGGGGTCCGCCACGTGGTGGACAGCGGACTGGCGCGCGTTGCTCGTTACGATGCTGAGCGAGGCATCGGAACCCTGATGCTCGAACCGATCAGCCAGTCTTCCGCAGATCAGCGGCGTGGCCGGGCCGGTCGTACGGCTCCAGGAACATGCTACCGCCTGTGGACTGAAAGTGGTCAGCTAAACCGTCCAGAGCGCAATACCCCCGAGATTCAGCGCAGTGACCTGGCTGAGGTTGTCCTGCTGCTGCACTCATTGGGCGTGCGCCGGGCGGCTGATTTTCCATGGCTCGATAAACCCGACCCGGAAGCGGTGCGAAGAGCGGAAGAATTGCTTCATACCCTGGGCGCGCTTCGCTCAGACGCCTCCGGGAAAGACAGTGATTTGACAGCCATCGGTCGCAAAATGTTGCGTCTGCCGATGCATCCACGTTACTCCCGAATGCTTGTTGAGGCTTCGAAATACGGATGCGTGCCTGCGGCAGCGATGTGTGCCGCACTGGTTAGCGGACGGGATCTTCTGCTCAGAGTGGGGCGGGATGATCATCACATCAAGGAAGCTCGAGAGCTCTTCGAGGGGAGTCAGGAATCAGATTTTCACACGCTGATGCGGGCGTTCCAGTTCGCAAGACAATCCCAGTTTGGCGTTGAGCGATGCCGGCGCTACGGCATTCATGCTCAAACGGCGCGGCAAGTGGAGCAGACTTCCGATCAGCTCATGTATCTGGCCCGGAATCACGGACTGATAACAGACCCCGCTAAGGCGACACCCCAGGAAGATCCCCTTCCCCGCTGCATTATGACGGGGTTTGCTGATCAACTCTGTCTGCGAAGAAGCCAGGGAACGCTCGAGTGCGATATGGCGGGTGGGCGACAGGGTACCTTGATGCGAGAAAGTGTGGTGCAGCAGGCCCCGATGTTCGTGGTTGCAACGATTCGCGAGGTGGAAGGTCGAGGAACCTCACCACTTACCTTGTTGGGTCTGGCTACGGCAGTAAAGCCGGAGTGGTTGGAGGAAGCTTTCCCTGATCAAATCGAAATCAAGGTCGAGCATCTTTACGATCGCACGCACAAACGTGTTGCAGCGGTGAAACTGGAACGCTTCAGAGACCTGGTCATTCGTCACGAACACCAGCGCGACCTCGATCCAGAGGCCTCCGGTCGCGCGTTGGCCCTTGCCTATTCCAAACAATATTTCGAACTGCCGCTCTTCAACCATGAAATCAAGCAGCTCATCTCGCGTTTGAGGCTCGCTCACCATGTAGTGCCCGAGTTGGAGCTGCCCATTTTTGATGAGGCGCAGATCGTCGAGATCCTCGGGAGGGCCTTTTCGGGTCTGTCGCTTGCCAAAGAAGCTCAAGCAACCCCTCTGCGCGATGCGTTTCTCAAGAGTCTCGCCGCGGGACAGGAGCAACTGCTCAATGAATTGGCTCCGCTCGCTGTCAATTGGCCCGATGGAAGGCGTGTGAAGCTGCTCTATCCGGATGAACCGGTTGATGAGGATGACGTGCCCAACTCTCCGGAGTTGCAAGTGAAGCTTCAAGAATGTTTCGCGCTTCAGCAGCATCCGCATATTTTCGAAGGCCGCTTGCCTGTAAAGCTCTGGCTCTGCACTCCCGAAGGAAAGCGACTGGAAGCAACATTTAATTGGCCTGCATTCAAGGCCAATAGTTACCCGAAGTTAAAGGCGCAGTTGCAGCGGAAGTATCCGGGTACCCCTTGGATCTGAAAGCGTGGTCTTGATCACCTCCAAACCTCCGGGTCAGGAGAAGCGACTGTGAGTAGTGAGGATGCTGGTTGTGAGTAAGCGTCATTTATGGCACCACTGGACAACAGGAGTCCGGGGAGGCGTAGATGTCAGAGGCTATTTGCCTCTGACAGTTATGATGCTTTGCGAAGAGGCTGCTGAGGGGGTTTCCCCCAGGCGCCGGGAAGGACTTCCGGGACCTGCTGAATGGTCATCTGCGGCAAGCGTGTGAGAACGTCTTTGAGGTATGCGTAAGGATCAATGTTCCGCCTACGGCAGCTCTCGATCAAGGTGTAGATGATGGCGCTGCGATCTCCAGCCTCTGCTTCGCCAATGAACAACCAGTTCTTTTTTCCAAGGGCGGTTGGCCTGATGGCATTCTCGACCAGGTTGTTGTCGATCTCTATCCTGCCGTCTTCCAAATACACTTGTAACCCCGGCATCTGGCTTGTGGCGTAGGCTATCGCTCGAGAGATCGCGTCCTGTGGGAGGAACCGTTTGTTGCGCACCAGCAGTTCGCACGCTTTCTTGATCCGTTCTACCACCGGTTTGCTCTGGCTGGCACGCACGGCTTGGCGCAATGCTGGACCTGCCTTTTGTTCCCGCAGTCTCGATTCAATCCGGTAGAGAAGCTGGATCTGCTTGATCAGCCATCCTGCTGTCCTGGGATTGCTTTCCAGCGCATCGTTGAACTTGCGGCGCACATGTGCCCAGCAATAGGCCAGCTTGATCTCTTTGCCCGCACGTTGCGCCAGCCGATTATAGGCGTCATATCCATCGCATTGAATGGTGCCTTGAAAGTTCACCGGAACAACAGTGTCTAAACATGCACCCGCACGACTGGCATGCCAGTCAAAGAATACATCCCCTCCCGGACGGCTGCCCGTCCAAAGATAGCCCTTTAAGGTCCGGCCAGCTCCCGGTTCCAAATAATCGATCGGTGTTTCGTCCACCTGCACATAGCCACCGGCCACGACTCCTGTCTTGATCAGTTGATGCACCGGTTTGAGCCAGTCCGAGGCCAGCTCCACCCACCGGGCCAGTGTTTGGCGCGGCAGATGGATGCCGTGGCGGCGGGCCAAAATCTGTTCCTGCCGATAAAGCGGCAAGTGATCGCAGTACTTGGCAACCAGGACATGAGCCAGCAGCGCCGGAGTGGCGATGCAGCGTTCCTGCAATGTAGGCGGCAAAGGGGCCGTCACAGGAGCCAGCTCCGGCTCCCTTTTGGATACATAGGTGCGGCGCACCAGGCGGCGGCGAAAATAGCGCGCAGGCTCGTAATCCAGTTGCTCTCTGACTTCTTCCCCGATCTGACGAAACTGTTCCGGAGCTGCTTTGACGGGCTCAGGATCAATGATTTCCTCAACTACAGGAAGGTTCTCGGGCAGACGCGGAGCCTTGGGTTTGCGCACTGTCTGAACCTGTGGCTGGGGTTTAGGAGTTTCGACTTTCGCCTCAGTGGCGGACTGCGCCGTTTCGGCACCTGAAAGTAAAAACTGAAGCTGCGCCACATCCATCTTCTCACTGCTGGCTCCAAAGACCCGGCGCAACAGCAGATTGACCTTTTCACGGAGCAATTGGTTCTCTTTGCGGAGCGAATCGTTGTCCTGCCGCAGCGAAACATTGAGCTGGAGCGCCTGCTCCAGTTGCTCGGTTAGTTGTGCTTCGCGCGGGGTCATCTGCGGTTAATAGATCAGACGCAAAGTCCCCGAAAATGTTCAAAATATATAATGACTTAATAAACTTTTTTCGCGATCTTTCCGTCAACTTTCCCGCTCATACCAGGGCCGCAGTTTGGCTCCCTTCAAGTCTACTCCATCAGTCAGCATCGCCAGTGCTTCGGGACGGATCGCCAGCTTGCTCGTGCCCGGCTCAGCGGATTTCGGCCAGGAGAAAGTGCCTTCCTCCAAACGCTTGGTCATCACCCACAAACCCGTTCCATCAAAATAGAGGATCTTGATGCGATTATGGCGCCGGTTGATGAACACAAAGAGCGCTCCCTGGCGTGGATCCTCCCCGAGCCGCTCGCTGGCTAGCGCATACAAACCCTGAAATCCCTTGCGCATATCGCAGGGTTCCACGGCAACGAAGATCTTGAGACTGCCGGAGAAGGTCAGCATGGCTTCTCCAAAGCGCGCACCAGGGCGGCGGCAAGAGGGATGTGTTGATGGCTGAGGATCTCAGCGCGGGCTCCGCCAGGAAAGTGAAGCAGTAATCCGCTGTTAACTGCTGGAGAGGCTTGTTGCACCACCGCTTCAACCCAGGTGAGTTGTTGTTTTTTCGGGCCGGCCTCGGAACTTCCTGAGATGAGTTTTCGGCGCTGGAGCCAATACTGGAACGTTGAATAGTTAATCCCGGAAAGACGAGCGAACTGTTTACCGCAAAGACCACTGCGATCAAACTCAACTAGCAGCGCCTGCTGACGCTCAACAGGCGTTCGCACATGCCCACGGCTGTTGGTTTTGAGAATGAGCGATTGGGAACTCGAATCAGAATCAATCGTAGATGCCATACCGAAACAGTACAACACTTACGGTACTATCGAACAGTGATGCCTGGCGTGACGCTTACGGTTGTGATGGAAAGTAAAAATAATGGGTTCTCACCCCGAAGTTGGGGTCAGAACCCATTATTTTTAGTATTTCGCTGAAAGGCCTCTTAAACGCAAAAAAGCCGATGCGTTATTGGGCGCATCGGCTTTTAGGATGAAAGATCTGGCGGCAACCTACTCTCGCGGAGTCTATAAAACCACTACCATCGGCAAGGCTGTGTTTGACGGCCGTGTTCGGAATGGGAACGGGTCGGACCACAGCTTTATGGCCACCAAAAAAATGTTAAAAGAGCGTTACCGGTTTGAATCGGGAACTGATCTCTGAAAATTGCACACAGGAGGCTTTGAAGGCAGGAACAGAGCAAACATTGAATACTGTTCGCGAGTTTAAAATTCGCTTATCTTTCGTTTTGAAGGAAAGAAAAAGCGATCAAGCCGCACGACCGATTAGTATTAGTCCGCTGAACCCATTACTGGGCTTGCACGCCTAACCTATCAACCCGGTGGTCTTCCGGGGGTCTTTAGGGACCTTGCGGTCCGGGAAACAATATCTTGGGATGAGCTTGGCACTTAGATGCTTTCAGCGCTTATCTCTTCCGCACGTGGCTACGCAGCGATGCCCCTGACGGAACAACTGCCACACCAGAAGTGCGTCTAACCCGGTCCTCTCGTACTAAGGTTAGAACCCCTCAAGTTTCCTGCGCCCACAGTGGATAAGGACCGAACTGTCTCACGACGTTCTGAACCCAGCTCGCGTACCGCTTTAACCGGCGAACAGCCGGACCCTTGGGACCTTCTCCAGCCCCAGGATGCGATGAGCCGACATCGAGGTGCCAAACCGAGTCGTCGATATGAACTCTTGGACTCGATCAGCCTGTTATCCCTAGCGTACCTTTTGTCCGTTGAGCGACGGCAATTCCACATTAAACCGTCGGATCATTTGGGCCTGCTTTCGCACCTGCTAGACATGTTCGTCTCACAGTTAACCTGGCTTATACCCATACGCTCGACGCATAGTTGCCAACCATGCTGAGCCAAGCTTCGCGCTCCTCCGTTACTCTTTGGGAGGAAACCGCCCCAGTCAAACTGACCCGCACGCACTGTCCCTCAGCTGGCTTCACAGCTTGAGGTTAGAATCCTAATTAGCAAAGAGTGGTGTTTCACATTGCGACTCCATCCGGACCGAAGCCCGGACTTCAAAGTCTCCCACCTACGCTACGCATTTCTAACCAGAACACAATACGAGCTTACAGTAAAGGTGCATAGGGTCTTTCCGTCCTACTGCGGGCAGGCGGCATCTTCACCGCCGTTACAGTTTCGCCGAGATCCTCTCCGAGACAGTCGTTCAGTCGTTACACGATTCGTGCAGGTCGGAACTTACCCGACAAGGAATTTCGCTACCTTAGGACCGTTATAGTTACGGCCGACATTCACGGGGACTTGGCTACGGAGCTTTGGCTTTAACACCTAACCCCATAGTTTGATCTTTCCGCATTGGTCACGTGTCACACCCTATACGTCGTCTTGACGACTTGGCAGAGTGCTGTGTTTTTGTTAAACAGTCGCTAAACGCAATTTACTGAGACCCACCGAAGTGGGCACCCCTTCTCCCGAAGTTACGGGGCTAATGTGCCGAGTTCCTTAGAGAGGTCTCTCTCGCGCGCCTGAGTGCGCTTACACTCACCCACCTGTGTCGGTTTACGGTACGGGCAACTGGGGGAACAACTGCAAACTTTTCTAGGCGCCTTCCCCACCGGTACGCTTCGGGTTGCCCCTAAGCTCAGCATTCGATTGCCTAGCCGATGTGTTCCAACGCGTCATTCGCAGCCTTAACCCCAGCCGGCGCAGGAATATTTAACCTGCTGTGCATCGATTACGCCTTACGGCCTCATCTTAGCTCCCGGCTAACCCTGGGAGGACGAACCTGGCCCAGGAAACCTTAGGTTTACGGCGAGCGGGATTCTCACCCGCTTTATCGCTACTCGTGTCTGCATTCTCACTAAGGAGCGCTCCACCGTCGGTTTCCCTTCGGCTTCGCAGCACTCCTTACGCTCTCCTACCACTCGAAAAGTCCGAAGACTCTTCGAATCCATAGCTTCGGTATGTGATTTAATCGCCAATCATTTTCGGCGCGACATCGCTCGATGAGTCAGCTATTACGCACTGTTTAAATGATGGCTGCCTCTAAGCCAACATCCTCACTGTCTAAGCAACGTCACATCCTTTCCACTTAATCACATTTTGGCACCTTAGCTGATGGTCTGGACTGTTATCCTCTCGGCAATGAACCTTATCGCCCACTGCCTGATTGCTGTGATACTGAGATCAATGGTATTCGGAGTTTGATTGGTTTTGGCAACCTGGTGGGGTCCCTAAGCCATTCAGTGCTCTACCTCCACTGAGTACTTCCACAACACTCGCCCTCAAGCGATTTCGGAGAGAACCAGCTATCACGGGGTTTGATTAGTCTTTCGCTCCTACTCTCAAGTCATCTCAGGATTTTTCAACATCCACGAGTTCGGTCCTCCACTGCATGTTACTGCAGCTTCAACCTGCTCAAGAGTAGATCACCTCCGCTTCGGGTCTATTGCCCGCGACTAAGTTCGCGCTATTGGCACTCGGTTTCCCTTCGCCTCCGTTGCAAAACAACTTAGGCTGGCCACGGACAATAACTCGCAGACTCATTATGCAAAAGGCAAGCAGTCACCCGGCCTTGCGGCCAGGCTCCTACACATTGTAGGCTTATGGTTTCAGGAACTATTTCACTCCGCTAACAGCGGTTCTTTTCACCTTTCCCTCGCGGTACTGGTTCACTATCGGTTGCCAGGGAGTATTTAGCCTTATCCAGTGGTCTGGACAGATTCATGCAGAGTTTCACGTGCACCGCATTACTTGGGATACCCTTAGGGGACTTCCAACTTTCGCGCACCCGGCTATCACGGTCTATGGCCGATTTTTCCAAATCGTTACACTAGTCTTTCATCTCCCATATCAGGGTCCCGCAACCCCGAGAAGACAAGTCCTCTCGGTTTAGGCTCTTCCGCTTTCGCTCGCCACTACTTACGGAATCACTTCGTTTTCTTTTCCTGGGGTTACTGAGATGTTTCACTTCACCCCGTCTCGCCTCGCCGGACTATGAATTCATCCGGTCGATAACCCGATGTTACTCGGGCTGGGTTGTCCCATTCGGAAATCCACGGATCAATGCCTGCTTGCGGCTCCCCGTGGCTTATCGCAACTTACTACGTCCTTCATCGCCTCCTGGCACCAAGGCATCCACCATAAGCCCTTAGTAGCTTGATCACAAAGTTTGACCACCAACAACACCCTTAAGCGTTGTTGATAGAACTCAGCGAACTGTATCTTAATTTGCCCTAATTCTTACTTTCTAGTTTCTACCTATGTGCAATTGTCAAAGAACATCCCCGATCCGCTCCCATATCCCAGCTTTTTACACCAGAATATAAGAACAACCGGTTAAATTGAATGTGATTTTCAGTTCTGAAGTGGTGGGCGTGACTGGATTCGAACCAGTGACCCTGCGCTTATCAAGCGCATGCTCTAACCAACTGAGCTACACGCCCAGCAAAACCTTCCCGGCTTGTTGAGCCGCGGCTCGCAGTGGGAGGAGTCATGCCCGCAAGAGGCCACTAGCGCCGATGCGTAAAGCATGCAACTCCGCTTCGCGATGAGCGAAAGCTGGTGGAGCTGAGGAGATTCGAACTCCTGACCTATAGCTTGCAAAGCTACCGCTCTACCAACTGAGCTACAGCCCCACGACTAATATTCGGCGGAGTTCGCGATACAGAACTGAAATTCAAAGAGCGCAATGCTCATTGGAAACTGAATTGTGCGATAAGAGAGAGCCTAGTCCCCCGACCGGAGTCGGGGTTCGACCTCGGAAGTCCGGTTTTAAACCCGGACCCGTGGTTTCTCCTTAGAAAGGAGGTGATCCAGCCGCAGGTTCCCCTACGGCTACCTTGTTACGACTTCATCCCAATCACCATCCATACCTTCGGCACCTGCCTTCCTTGCGGATTAGCACAGCGACTTCGGGTACAAACGGCTTTCATGATGTGACGGGCGGTGTGTACAAGGCCTGGGAACGTATTCACGGCGCCGTAGCTGATGCGCCATTACTAGCGATTCCAACTTCATGCCGTCGAGTTGCAGACGACAATCTGAACTGGGGCTGGTTTTTGGGGATTTGCTCCACCTTACGGTCTTGCTTCCCTTTGTGCCAGCCATTGTAGTACGTGTGCAGCCCTGGCCGTAAGGGCCATACTGACTTGACGTCATCCCCACCTTCCTCCTCGTTTAAGCGAGGCAGTCTGTCCAGAGTGCTCCAGCCTCTCGGCCGGGTGGCAACAGGACACAGGGGTTGCGCTCGTTGCGGGACTTAACCCAACATCTCACGACACGAGCTGACGACAGCCATGCAGCACCTGTGCATACTGGTATTGCTACCTCGTCAGGCTTTCACCCTTCTACTATATGCATGTCAAGGCCAGGTAAGGTTCTTCGCGTTGCATCGAATTGAGCCACATACTCCACCGCTTGTGCAGGCCCCCGTCAATTTCTTTGAGTTTTAATCTTGCGACCGTACTTCCCAGGCGGCACGTTTAACGCGTTAGCTTCGCCACAAAAGGGGTCGATTCCTTTTACAGCAAACGTGCACCGTTTACGGCTAGGACTACCAGGGTATCTAATCCTGTTTGCTCCCCTAGCTTTCGTGCCTCAGTGTCAGGTGTTGTCCAGGGACTCGCCTTCGCCACTGGTGTTCCGCTTGATATCTACGCATTTCACTGCTACACCAAGCATTCCAGTCCCCCTTCCAAACCTCTAGCAAGGTAGTTTCCAATGCCATTTCGGAGTTGAGCTCCGAGCTTTCACATCCGACTTACCTTACCACCTACGCACCCTTTACGCCCAGTGAATCCGAACAACGCTTGGGACCTCTGTATTACCGCGGCTGCTGGCACAGAGTTAGCCGTCCCTTCCTCTTCCGCTACTATCAGGCTGGCATCTTTTAAATACCAACGTTTGATCGCGAATGACAGGGGTTTACGGGCCGAAGCCATTCATCCCCCACGCGGCGTCGCTCCATCAGGCTTGCGCCCATTGTGAAAAATTCTCGACTGCTGCCACCCGTAGGTGTCTGGACCGTGTCTCAGTTCCAGTGTGGCTGGTCGTCCTCTCAGACCAGCTACCCGTCTTTGCCTTGGTGAGCCGTTACCTCACCAACTAGCTGATAGGCCGCGGGTTCATCATGAAGCGTCAGGCCTTGCGGTCCCCAACTTTAGCAACCAGAAGATGCCTCCCAGTTGCCACATCCGGTATTAGTCCCGCTTTCGCGGAATTATCCCAAACTTCACGGCAGATTACCCACGTGTTACGCACCCTTGCGCCGCTCCGATTGCAGAATATTGCTACCCTGCAACCAGCGCTCGACTTGCATGTCTTATCCACGCCGCCAGCGTTCGTTCTGAGCCAGAATCAAACTCTCCGTTAAAAAACAGTTAGTTTTGATTTTGACTAATTGTCCAGTTCGTGAAAACCAGACGGTCAATTTCTTACTTTATTAAAACTCTCCAAAACACTCGAACTAACCAAGTGCCTTGAAGGGGCTCTCAAAACTTATCGCACAATTCAATTTTCAATGAACAACGGGTGTTGCCACCCTAAAATCTTCTCACCCCTCGCAGACCTCCGCTTACCGCCTGCTTTTCCTCTTTCTCAGGGCTTATCCTACCCTTCCGGGGGACAAAAAATCCGAGAGCCGATTTACTCCTGCTAACTCGGCCTCGCAGACCTTCGTTAAATTGCGTGAACACCTTAACCGGTTTCACACTCAACTGTCAAAAACTTTCTTCAACTTTCTTTCACCGTTCGCTTTTGACAGCTTCCTTAGAGCGGCGCTCACTTTACCGATTTAACCTGCGGAGTCAAAACCATTTTTAACTTTTTTTACCGCCGGTTTTTTGCCGCTCGTCTGGCAAAGAACAGGACGCAAACAATATGGATTTAAAACTTCCGCGCAAGAGTTTTTTGGATTTTTTTGAAATTCTTTTTCACGCTCTCAAGAGTGCTTGCCTGGGGGCCCAGGTACGGCCACTCAGTCAGGTCCGTGCCGGGAAGCAATTCCATCAGCATGCGAGCGTTGCCTACAGACGAGAGATCAGGCTCCCTCGTTTCCATCAGCACAACGCGGGCGCGTGCCCGCGCAGCCCTGGGCAGAGCATTGATTGTCAAGAGTGTGTGATTGATCACACCCAGCCGATTGGCTGCGACGATCACAACATCAGCCTTCGTGCGCTTGATCAGATCGAGTGCTGAAAAACCTTCGCCGAGTGGCACCATGAGCCCGCCAGCTCCTTCGATGACGAGGTGCTCGCAGCCCGTACGGACCGCTTGTATCGCAGAGATCGTGTCCGACAGGCTGATGCGACGGCCATCCTTTCTCGCTGCCATTAGGGGCGCCAACGGCAGAGAAAAATAGAAGGGGTTCATGACATCCAATTCCACTTCATCGTCCTGCACAGCGGAAAGAAACTCAGCATCCTCGCGTCCGCCGGAGCAGAATGGCTTCATGGCGAGAGCTTGAATCCGCCGAGCGCGGAGGTGATAGACGAGATGTCCGGTGAAGACAGTCTTTCCCACACCGGTGTCTGTGCCGGTGATGAAAGTAACCGCAGGTTGAGCTTGGCCGCGCATTTCCTGCGAGACTAGCGGTAAACGGAGCCCTGGCGCCACGTGAAAAGCAGCGGCTTGTTCACATTACGTGGTGGCCAACTCTGGCAGTGAGACCCAGCCGCGTGCCAGGGCGAACTTCGTCAAGCCCGCGATACTATGTATATCCAGTTTACGCATGATGCGTTCGCGATGCGTTTCCACGGTACGCACTCCGACGTCGAGCCGTTGCGCGATTTCCTTGTTGCTGAGGCCCTCCGCAATTTGGGTAAGCACTTCTCGCTCGCGGGTTGTGAGAGCATCGGTCTCGTCGGAACCTCCACCGAGAACAAACTGGTTCAAGGCCAGGCGTGCGATCTCGGAGCTGAAATAGGCGTTATCACCAATAACGGTTTCAATTGCCTGGACGACCTCCTCGGGGGGCGCATCTTTCAGCAGATATCCCCGCGCGCCGCAATGAATGATCCGAGCGATGTAATCAGGGGTTTTGTGCATCGATAGAATGATCACCTTGATCGCTGGGTTTGAGTGGCGCAACTGATCGGTCGCTTCCAGTCCGGAGAGGTGAGGCATATCGATGTCCATCAGGACGATATCTGGATGCAGTCGGCGCGCAGACTCGACAGCTTGTGCGCCGTCGCTGACCTCAGCCAGCACGTGGATCCATGAGCGCCTGGAAAGAACCGCGATGAGGCCGCGCCGAACGAGCGGATGATCATCCGCGATGAGAACTTTCAGAGGCTGGGAACTACTGAAGGGAATAACAGGGGGAGGCGTAATTGGTGCGCTCGTGCTTAGGTTCACGCCGTTCATAATGGAATAGCATCCTATACTGATTAACGGGCGGGACAACCGGGCTAACACCCCGGGTTGTGCCCGGGGAAACCATGAAAGAGCGCATCCGGGAATAACTCCAGCCTGGTGTAGTAAATAGTACGGAACCTAGTGGCGGTTTTGCTCCACCCACATTGTGGCGCGGCGAGCCAGATCGGCACCGCTTTCCAAGTTGAGTTTTTGCTTAATCTGCTCGCGGTAATACTCGATGGTCTTCACGCTCAGATGAAGCTGGCGAGCGATTTCGGCTGTTTTCCGCCACTCACCAATAAGCTTAAACACCTCTAATTCACGGTCGCTAAGGCTTGCGACCGGGGATTGGTGCACATCTTTCTGCCCGAGTATTTGCTGCTGAAGCATTCGGCCAGCTTGCTTTTCGCTCACGAAGATGTTGCCACTCAGCACCCGTCGAATGGCTGGGACGATCTTGTCCAGCGCCTCTTCCTTCATCAGGTAACCGAGCGCGCCGGCGCGAAAAGCGATCTCGGCATAAATGGATTCTTCGTGGCCGCTGACAATCAGCACGGGAAGCTTTGGATACTGTGCTCTGACGTTGCGCAGCAGTTCAAGCCCGCTGCTTTCTTTGAGGCTGATGTCCGCAATCACCAGGTTAGGTTTAGCGGTGTCAATCGCGGCCAAAGCATGTCCGGCATCCTCCTGTTCTCCACAGACCATGAGATCGGATTCGCGATTGATCAGTTGCGCCATGCCGAACCGGACCACGGCGTGATCATCTACCAGAAGGATGCGGGTCTTGCCCGCGACTTGATTTTTTGCGCTGCCCATACACAAGCCAATACACCGCCGGCTAATGTGAGTATTTTTTACGAACTGATGAGTAAGAGCAATGAAATACGCTGGAAGGCTTTGGGCCGAGTGCGCTTATAAGCGAGTGAGACCAAGGGTTGGTTCAAGGGGCGTTGGTTGAAGTATGGCTCTACACGGGCAGCAGAGTAGTCCTGGCGCAAGCGTCCGACGACAGCCCCGGACGGAGCGGACCGAGCGTATGCGGTCAACTTGACGGATTCTCACGCCGCACTAGACTGCATCCATGTTAATGCTGAACACTGGCCGGCGGACGCCCGGCGCCTTTGCGCGCTCATGAGAAAAGCTTCCGTCCTGGTCATCTTTCTTACTGTCTTCATCGATTTGATCGGTTTCGGCATTGTCGTTCCCCTGGTCCCGGTGTATAGCCGTCACTTCGGGGCGGAAGGCACGATGATCGGCGTAATCATCGCTTCTTTTTCCGCCATGCAGTTCCTGTTTGCACCTATCTGGGGGCGCCTTTCGGATCGTCATGGGCGGCGTCCCATGCTGCTGATCAGCACGGCGGGGGCGGCGGTTTCTTATGTGCTTTTTGCATTGAGCGCGAAGCTGGACAACCACTCTGCGGCGATCAGCCTGATGATAGTTTCTCGGATGCTTGCGGGGATCTGTGGCGGAAACATCGTGGTTGCACAGGCCTATATTGCGGATATCACACCTCCGGAGAACCGGTCCAGGCGCATGGGGTTAATTGGAATGGCTTTCGGGTTGGGCTTTATTTGCGGTCCAATTTTGGGTGGTTTGAGCCTGCACTATTTGGGTGAGAGCGGCCCCGGTTGGGTGGCGGCGGCGATCTGTGCAGCGAACTTCTTCCTGGCCAGTGCCATTCTGATTGAGAGCCGCCAGCCTGGTTCTGAACCGGTTGCTGAACGCCCGCACTGGAGCCAGTGGCGTCATACCCTGTCGCAGCCTGGAGTGGGAACGCTAGTGGTAGTTTTTTTCTGGTCCACCTTTGCTTTCAGTTGTTTCGAGAGCACCCTGCCCCTGGTGGTTAGCGATAACTTTCATCTCGATATACGCCAGAGCGAGACCTCAGCCACCACCGTGGTTTACCTTTTCGCCTATTGCGGGATCATCAGTGCCTTTGTGCAAGGAGGCTTGATCGGGCGTTTGGTGAAGATGCTTGGGGAAGCGCGACTCATCGGCCTCAGCCTGGTGCTGACGGCAGTGGCTATGGGTGTGCTGCCCTTTGTGACCGGAACTGAGCAACTCTCATGGCGGATACTCACCCAACCGCAGGGCATCCCATGGGTGCTGATGTTGATCGCATTAGGCGCCCTTTCAGTAGGAACAAGCCTCACGCGTCCGCCGTTGTTTGGCTTGCTATCAAATCTCACACCTCCAGGTGAGCAAGGTGCCAATATTGGGGTGGCACAAGGTGCAGCGAGTTTGGCGCGGATTGTCGGCCCGATCTTCGCCACGACGTTACTGGCGGTTAAGCCCGCCCTGCCCTACCTGGCGTGCACGCTGATATTGTTGCTAACCACCAGTCTGGTCGTGGTGCGACTGGGCAAATTGTCCACAGCGGAGCGCACGCCCGGATGAGGCCTTAGAAGGCGCTCTCAGACGAGAGCGCCTTACCCACCGAAATGAGTTAATTCTGACTCAATCCTGACTCCACTTTGTCGGCACATGGATTGATCCGCCCTCCTCCGCGTGACTCATTCGGATTCGGGCGTTCAGGAGCATCAGACTCCGGCGATGCGTTTCTTGTATTCAGCCAGGGCTTCATCGAGCCGCTGTTTGGCAGTCGTATCTCCGGGCACGTTGTGCGAAGGGTTGATGTAGAGCTTCACCCCGCGATCAGCCAGGATTTCGGCCACGGTGCATACCGTCATCCAGACAGTCGTCACAAAAGCCAGAGTAGAAACTGGGCCTACTTTATCCACATGATTTTTCAACGGGACCGAGGAATCGCCGATAGGTGCGCAGGAATCGACCACGATGTCCGCGATTTCGAAAATAGTCTTCCCTGAGGAATGGCGGGTTTGCTTGCCTTTGGCGGCAGCAGCCGACCCGTAGGTAATGAGTTTCATTCCTTTCTTTTTGGCTTCCAACGCGACGTCGATGTTCACGTTGTTGATGCCGGAATGGGAGAAGATCCACATGCAATCGCGCTGATCGAAGTTGTAGCCCTTCATGATCTCGACGCCGTAGCCTTCCACTCGTTCCAGAAACACGAACTGATGCACACCCATCTCACCCACGATGCGTGTGAAGAAGGTGAGCGGGAGCTCGACCATGGGATGGAATCCGACGAAGCCGCCGATGCGCGGGTACATTTCTTCGACTGGAATCGTCGCATGCCCACAGCCAAAAACGTGGACCCAGCGTCCGGCCTGGATAGTGTCCGCCATCGCCTCCGCCGCTTGGCGGATGGCAGGCATTTGTGTGTTCTCGATCTGGTCCATGACGCCGCGGGCGTTGTCCAGCCATTGTTTAGCAAGGTTGCTCATAATTCTAAGTATTCTTGGATGTTCTAAGGAGGCGCAAAACCAGCGCCAGAAGGGTTGCAGAGATCGCCAGGCAGGCCAGCATGACCCAGCCGTACTGCCGCACGCCATGAATGGTGGCAAGCAGGCCAAACGATTTGTTGATTACCATATTTCCGATTAAGGCCAGAAAGAAAATCAGGCTGAATGCAGTGCCCGACCGACTGGCATAACGCTGCCCAATGTAACTTAACACCACGGGGAATCCAGCAGCCAATCCAGCGCCGATCATCAAAGCAGCAACAAGAGCGGTTCCGTAGCTCTCAGCAAAAGTGAGCAAAAGAGCTCCTCCAGCGGCGACACCGATGCTCCCAAAGAGCACCCGGGGAGGAGCGATGCGCCGCAGCAGGCCGCTGAGAACAAGGCGGGCGGCTACCATGGCGCCAGTGACTGCCATCAGGCCGAGCAACGTTTTCCATTCTTCAACTTGTTGCCCAGCCAAGGTTACCTTTTTGAAGTAGCGAGTCATCCAATCATTACTCATTCCCTCCATGCCACTCTGGATGGCAAGGGCCAGACCGGCGAACAGAAAAATCGGTTCCTTTAACAAGGCGAGGCCGGAGGTGATGAACTTCTCATCTGCCTTTGCTTTCGGCGGAGGAAATTGAATAACCATGCAGTAAATGACTGGGATCAGCACCACGGCACCAATGCCGGCGATGATCGAGGGTAGTTCAAAATGCTGGGATAGGGCGGCCAGCGTGCCGGGCATGCCGAGCGCGCCAATTCCGAAGAAGACTCCCAGGAGACTGAGTTTCGCCCCGTGATCCCCCTCACTAATATCAGAGGTCAATGCATTGGTTGCGCCGTTGAGCACACCACCTCCGAAGCCAATTAAGAAGATGAAAAACTGCACATATCGTTCGGACGGTGCGAACGCCAATCCCTCCAAACCGGCTCCGACCAGAAGCGAGGCGCCGATCAGCATGCCCTTATATCCGAAGCGGTCAACGACTGGGCCGAACACGATTGAGCCGAGCAAAATGCCAAAGGGCAAGAGGACCGTTAACGTACCGATCTGGTTGTCATTAAGGTGGAATCGCTCAGCCAGCATATTGTTCACCGACCCCAAAGAGAGGAAGACAATCCCGAACAGCAGCATGCCCAGGCAAGCGGCGGCAAAGACGGAACGTCGGTGAAACATGGGCGGGATACTACTATGTAAAGTCGTAAACCCGAAAGGAAAATAATTTTACGCGCCGTTTTATTTCGCTTTCGCTGTTCCTCAACGCTGATTCCCTCTATTAGCTGAAGGGACCTCATAGGAGGATGACATTGATAGACGGTCACGCGGCATTCAACAGCAATTACGCGGGGGGGCAGCCTCGCAAACCCCAGTTGACTCTGCATCCCGGGTGCATAGGTTTGTCCTGTGGATCTGTTCCGTATCGAGTATCGCCAGGGCAACTTGTTTCTCCCAGACCTGGGGCTTTGGCTTGATCCGCACGCACCTCAAAAAGGACCAGAGCCCGTTTTTGTAAGCCATGCGCACTCAGATCACATCGCGGAGCACCGGGAAGTCATACTCAGTCCGCCCACGTCCAAGCTCATGCAGGCGCGCATGCCGGGTCAGCGTTTGGAGCACATCCTCGCGTTCGGCGAACCGAAGGCCTTTCAGCTTCCGAACAAGACGCCTTTTACAATAACGCTGTTCCCAGCCGGCCATATCTTCGGCAGCGCGCTCGCCCAAGTAGAGGCAGAAGGCCGTTCCCTGCTCTACACAGGTGATTTCAAACTTCGGGCCAGTCTCTCGGCTGAAACCTGCCAGCCGCAACCAGCCGATGAATTGATCATGGAAACGACTTTCGGCCGGCCGCAATATGTGTTCCCTTCCACCCAAGCCGTGCTCGAAGGTGTAACCCGCTTTTGCCGCGAAGCCTTGGAGAACGATGAGACTCCGGTTTTGCTGGGATATTCACTGGGCAAAAGCCAGGAGTTGCTCTGCGGGCTGGGAGAGGCCGGTCTTCCCTTGATGCTGCATGAAGCCATTTTTCGCCTGACCCGGATCTACGAGGAGTTTGGCCGTTGCTTTCCCAAATACGACCGATACGAGGCAGGTTCCGCCCGGGGCAAAGTTCTGCTTTGTCCGCCGAATGTGGCCAATTCGGCGATGCTGCGAAAGCTTGGCAAAACGCGCTCAGCCATTCTCACGGGGTGGGCGGTCGATCCGAATTGCCGCTATCGCTATCAATGCGACGCGGCGTTTCCGCTGAGTGATCATGCGGACTACCCGGATCTGCTGGCGATGGTTAGGCAGGTAAACCCGAAACGCGTTTACACGCTGCACGGGTTCGCCTCGGACTTCGCCCAATCCCTGCGTGACGCCGGGTATGCCGCCCAGGCATTAAGCGAGAACGAGCAGTTCTCGCTGGGTTTGGCATTCAACACTCCTGCTCAACGCACCTCTCCGAAGCCATCAACCGATGAGCCCTCTGCTCGTCCTCTGGAAAGCTCCGGCGCGGGGTTTCTTGAGTTCGCCCAGTGTTGCGAGGCCGTTCGGCAAACCCCGGGCAAGCTGGAGAAAGTTCGCCTGCTGTCCAATTACTTGCGAACGTTGCCGCCTGCCAAAGTGGGACACGCGGCCTTATGGTTCTCAGGCCGCCCGTTTGCGCCCAATGAAAACCGGGTCCTGCAGCTCGGCTGGGCTGTTATTCGCGATGCGCTATCCGCCGCGGCAGGCATCGATTCAGTCGCGTTCCACCAGGTATATCTCAAATACAGTGACCTCGGGGAAACCGCACGGGAGATCCTGGCGGCCCAGCAGCCAGCCGGATTGACTTTGGACGATGTCTCCCAGCTTTTCGATAGCCTTCATGCCGCCCGCGGTCCCTTGGCCAAGAAACCAGTGCTACAGCAAATCCTCACCCGCACGTCTGCACTTGAAGCCAAATATCTGGTCAAAATCATAACGGGCGATTTGCGTATTGGCTTGAAAGAAGGGTTGGTGGAGGAAGCGATCTCCAGTGCGTTCAGCCAGCCAGCCGAGGCGGTCCGGCGCGCTCACTTGCTGGTGGGGGACATCGGGGAGACCGCTCGCATTGCGGCGGCGGGCAAACTGCAAGAAACGAGCCTTGTGCCATTCCGTCCGGTGCGGTTCATGCTCGCGTCACCTGAAGAAACCGCAGCCGCCGTTTGGGAACGCATGATGGAACCGGGTGGGGAGGCGGATTCCCAGGAGCCGAACGGGTCGGAAGCGCCGGCCTCAGTCTGGATTGAGGACAAATATGACGGTATCCGGTGTCAGGCTCATAAAGTGGGTTCGCGCGTGGTCCTTTATTCAAGGGATCTCAAGGATATCACGTCCACCTTTCGCGAAATTGCGGATGACTTGGCCAAAGCACCACTCGATTTCATCCTGGATGGCGAGATGGTGGCCATGCGCGGGACTGAGATCCTGCCTTTTGCCGAACTTCAGAAACGATTGGGACGTCGCGAAGGTGATTTGTTCATGCGGGACGAAGTCCCGATCCGTTACGTTGCATTTGATCTGCTCTGGGTGGATGGGCGCAGTTTGATGGAAAGCCCGTTGAGAGAGCGCCGGGCAGCGCTGGAATCTCTCACCCCTCTGCCTCAAACCATGCGATTGGCTCACGTGGTTTCTGCAAAATCACCCGAGGAAATTGAATCCGCATTCCAAGCTGCCCGCGACAGGCGCAACGAAGGTCTGATGATTAAACAGCCTGGCAGTGTTTACGCTCCCGGGCGGCGCGGGTTGGCATGGGTAAAACTCAAGAAAGCGCAGGCCACATTGGATTGTGTGGTGGTAGGGGCAGAGTATGGCCACGGCAAACGAAGCCAGGTTCTGAGCGATTACACCTTTGCCGTGCGCGACGAGCGCAATGGCGAGCTTAAGAATATCGGCAAAGCGTTCACAGGGCTTACTGACCAGGAGATCGGTGAGCTCACTCAGCGGTTCATGCAATCAGCCGTGCGCCAGCGAGGCCGGTTCTTCGAGGTGAAACCAGAGGTCGTCCTGGAGATCGCGTTCGACAAACTTCAGCGTAGCGACCGCCACTCCAGCGGCCTTGCGATGCGGTTCCCGCGGATCATTCGCATCCGGACGGATAAAGGTCCGGCAGACATCGATACGCTGCAAACCGCGCAACGATTGGCGAAGAAAGGCTAAAGTCCCGAATCGCACTGATGGTGCAGTGGCGCTTTAGATCAGTACTGTTTGTAGAGAGGAGCCAAAAAGGATTACCCTGGTTCATCGGGTTGGCGCTCCTTGACGCCAACCCGATGAACCAGGGTAGAATCAAAAGGGGAGCGGTGGCTACAAACAGTACGGATTTCGGTTCGGAAAGGTGATCAAGAATTAATGATCGCCCGTCATAGCGCCTTGGATCGCCCGCAGCCAGAAGGGCTGAACCCGCAGGGTTCATAGCTCTTAGCCGGTGGTTGAGCGCGACAGCGCGACACCACCGGACCAGACGTTGTGCCGTCAGCATCCCCCGTGACCAGGAATCTGCTCCTTCAGCACCAACCCTGAGAAGAAACCGCTAATTGGGAACTAATCAAACGCTAATCCAAAAACATGAAAAAAGGCGCTCTCAGCAAGAGCGCCCTTATCGACTGAATCAACAAGGCATCCGAAAACAAGAAATCGGAAGGCGCTCTTGGCAAGAGCGCCCTACCACTAAACGTCACCTCCCGGAGCGGTCCGGGTACTTGGGCTTCTGTGGCACTGTAGGAGGATTCTTCTCCAACTCCTTCAGCACTTCCTGCACGGCACGCTCAAGCTGCGGGTCACGGCCTTTGGCCATCAGCCCCGGATCGTCAACCACTGCAATATCGGGATCAACTCCCACCGACTCAATGATCCATTCACCTTTCGTGCTGTAGATACCGAATGTCGGAACAGTCACGCTGCCATCGTCAATTAAGGAAGGCGTGCCAGTGATGCCAATGAGCCCGCCCCACGTGCGTGCACCAATGAGCGGTCCGAGGCCCGCTTTCTTAAAGTAATACGGGAAGCCGTCCCCGCCCGAACCGCTCCACCCATTGATCAGCATTGCCTTTGGCCCCGAGTGGGCTACTTGCGGCCATGACCAGTCTTTGCCGTCCCGAACGCCCCAGTAGTTCAAGGTTTTGCGAGAGAGTAACTCGACAAAACGATCCGGTATTTGCCCACCGCTGTTGAATCGTTCATCAATGATCAGACCCGGTTTGGTGAACTGCGCCCGGAATTGGCGGACGAGTTCAGATTGTCCACCACGACCGGTGTCTGGCACGTACACGTAACCGATCTGGCCCTTGGACGCCGTCTCGACGCGTTTGCGATTCGCCTCGATCCATGCCAGGTGGCGCAATCGCGCTTCGCTGCCGAGTGTTTTCACGAGCACTTCGCGAGCGCCTTCGAGTTTGGGCTCGCTGTTCACGGTTAAGAAGACTGGTTCCTCGGCCAAGCCCTGAAAGGCGGCTGAAGGCTCCTGCTCGATATCCACAGGCAAGCCGTTTACGGCGAGGAGATAGTCACCTTCTTTGATGTCCACGCCGGGCTCGCTTAAGGGCGACCGGGCAGTCGCATCCCATTCTGCGGCTTTGATGATCTGTTTGATCCGGTAGGCCTTATTCGTGAGTTCATAATCCACTCCCAGATAGCCCACTCCTCGCTGCGCCTCGGACTCCAGATCGCCGCCGCTGCGGTAGGTATGTGAGGAGCTGAGTTCTGAGATCAGTTCTCCGATGATGTAGTTAACGTCCCAACGAGTGACTGCCTCTTTTAAAAGCGCTCCGTAACGCTCGCGCATTTCGCGCCAATCCACCCCGTGCATTGCGGGGTCGTAGAAATAGTCGCGTTCCAAACGCCAGGTTTCGGTGAAGATCTGACGCCATTCAGCCGCCGGGTCCAAGACCGTTTCCATGCCCTTCACGGGAACCTTCTTATCGAACCGCTGACCGTCCTTGGCATCGATGATTGCATACTCGCCCTTGCGCCGAACCAGGAGCTTGTCACCTTTCGCCGCGATGGAAGCGCCATCGACATCGTCCAAAACGACCTTTTCTTCGCGCTTCTCCAATTCGTAAACCATCAGTGCGCTTCGATTATCGATCTCCGCAGCGTAGGGCAAGCGACGGAAAATCAGTTTGCCGCTTACCGCATAGAGATCACCATACCGGCCCGCCCGCATCGGCAGCACGACCGACCGGCCCTCAAACCCGGCTATATCGATCTCCAACGTCTTCGCAGGCTTATCCTTTTTATCGTCAGACTTCTTATCCTCGGATTTCTTGTCTTCGGACTTCTCGGCAGGTTTGGCAGCCTCGGGCTTCGCCTCGCCCGTCTTCTCGCCTTTCTTTACCGTTACAACCTCGGCTTCCTTCGGCTTGGAGTCTTTCTCATCCTTTTTCTCATCTTTTTTATCCGCCGCGTCGTCCTTTTTGTCCTTCTTTTCCCCTTCATCATCGTTCCGCGGAGCCAGTGGGGACGGCACATCTTTCCTCAGTGAAACGGCAGCAAGCTGGAATGAGTTTGGATAAATCCAGGTATTGTCCAGATCGCTGTACACCGGATTGAATTCACGCCCAGTCCGGTAGAACAGATACTTGCCGTCTGGATCGAACACCGGCAGATCGTCATCGTAATAACCGCTGGTGACCTGGTGTTTCTTTTCGTCCTGCACATCATACAGGCAAATGGCGGTATGCATGTTCTCCAACTCCTGCCCGAAAGCGATCCAGCGGCTGTCCTTGGACCAGCTCACGCGGAAACCGTTGAGTCCCCCGTGATACATCCATAACTGCCTGGCAATCTCAGACGTCTTCTTGGTTTCGAGGTTGTGCAAATGAACGCGCATCGCCTGATCAATGAACACGAGCTTTTTGCTGTCCGGCGACCACATGGGGCGATAGCGATAGCCCGGTCCGAGCTTGGTCACAATTTCCTCGCTGCCCGAACCATCAGCCGGGCGGATCGTCAGTTCATACTCACCGGTGCGATCACTGAAATAGGCGATGGACTTGCCATCCGGCGACCATGCGGGGAAGCGTTCCGCCACCCCGGAGGACCGGGTGAGGTTCCGGACCACTCCATGTTCAGCCGGGACGGTGAAGATCTCGCCGCGCGCTTCGAAAACAACCCGCTTGCCTGCGGGCGAGATGTCCGGTTCGCGAGCCATCCGCGATACATCGGTGAGACGTGGCTTGAGAGTGGCGCGATCCGTGGCTACCGTGATTTTAACTTCGGTCTGCTTTTCGGTGGCAAGGTCGAGAACATACAACCGCCCGCCGCATTCAAAAATGAGTTCCTCCGGCCCAATGCTCGGGAAATGCACGTCCAACTCTTCAAATCGAGTGACCTGGCGCATTTGGTTCTTCTGGGTGTCATACGCCCAGATATTGAAGCGTTTGTTCTTATCGCGGTCTGAGAGGAAATACAGAGTCGAGCCGTGCCACATCGGCTGAGTATTTGCAGCAGCATTGCCTGTAAGATCGCGCGCCTCCTGGGTCTTTAAATCGAACAACCAGATGGCGGGGGTCATTCCACCGCGATACCGTTTCCAGGTCCGGAAATCGATGCCAATCGGCACATAAGCCAGGGTGTTGCCGTCGCCGCTGAGCATGCCGAACTCACCGTAAGGAACGGGAATGCGCGTCGGCAAACCGCCTTCAGCAGGCACAGTGTAGAGATGATTGAACCGGTCCTTTTCACTCGTGCGGCTGGTGGCAAAGAGGATCGATTTGCCATCAGGGTGCCAATCCAGGACGCGGTCAGGTGCGCCGTGGTAGGTCACCCGGCGAGGCATGCCTCCGGCAGTTGGCACTACGTAGATATCGCTGTTGCCGTCGTAATTACCAGTGAAGGCGATCTCTGTGCCATCTGGGGAGAAACGAGGAAAGGTTTCCTCGCCGCGCGGAGAGCTAAGCCGGTAAGCCGCCCCGCCGGTTTTTGGAGCCACCCAGATGTCTCCCGCATACACAAAAGAGATTTGGGAACGCGAGATGTCCGGAAACCGCATCATGCGGGCGTCCAGGCCGCCGGCCGTGTGATTGAGGTTGTTGGTTTCGATAGCTGGGGCGCCCAAGCAGGGGGCCGCCATCAACCAGGCGAGTAGGAGCTTCGATACTGATTTCATGAAATGACCAAAAGAATCCTAAGGAATTCTCTCTCGTGTGCGAGTCTATTCTCTTATTAGCGCTTTTATGCATGCGTACTTGACGTGTGTCCGCTTTCCTCGTGAAATAACCATGCCGCGCTTGTGGTTGAGATGGGGGTTGGGGAGCGGGCGCTGAACAATTTAGATTCGACTCATTTCATGGGCTGGTTCAAACGAGATCGCGAAAAAGACAGGTTCTACCTTCTTCCTGGCATGGGAGGGAAGGCGTATGTCCGCAAGCGGAACATCATTCTGGCCTGGTCGATTATCGCGGGCTTGCTGGTCTCCGGGGTATTCGCCTGGATTCTTTACTACGTCTCGCAGCGATAGGCTGGCTTTCCCTATCCATCCGGCATCCTGCCTTCCTACTTCATCCCGGATCGCGTTCAACCAGCGCGTTGGCAATGCGACGGTGCGCGCTCGGAAAGGCCAGCCGCCGCAGATCCGATTTGGAGGCCCAGACACCAGTCCGTTCCGGGCCGCTGGCTGTGGCGACATAAACCTCCATCGTGATCCGATAGCGGGTAATGCTGTGTTTTATTGTCATCCACGGGCTGCCCGCACCACGCAACTCCAGCCCCAACAAATCTGCGGCAGCAGAAGCATCCGGAACTCCGGAAATTGACTCGGTATTTGGGAACTCCCAGAGGTGTGCGTTAACGAGGCCCGCCGATCGTTGGCGCACCAAATACTTCCCTTTTCGCTCGGTGACAAAGGCGAAGAACTTGCGAGAGGTAGCCGGCACGCGGGCTCCCAAATTCGGGAGACGAGCAGCGACACCCTGGATGTAGCCCCTGCAAATCTTGCGTGCGGGGCACTCAAGACAGCGTGGGGTCTTGGGAACGCACACAGTCGCACCCAATTCCATCAGTGCCTGGTTGAGGTGACCCGGGTTTTGAGGCGCGGCTTCCACAAGTTCTGTCGCGAGCTTCCAAAGTCTCTCTCGCACCGGGTTGGTGCGAACATTTGCTCGGATGCCATGAACCCGCGCAAGCACGCGGATTACATTGCCGTCGAGGATCGGCTTGGCCTGTCCGTAAACGATGCTGCAAATGGCACCCGCCGTGTAAGGCCCCACGCCTGGCAGATCGAGCACATCCTCGTATTGCGTTGGAAACTCTCCACCATGCCGCTTCAAAATCTCCTGAGCAGCCTTTTGGAGATTTCGCGCGCGTGAATAGTAGCCCAACCCTTCCCAGAGCTTGTGGACTTGATCGGGATCAGCATGGGCGAGGGCTGCAACATTTGGAAGTGCCTGCAACCAACGTTCCCAGTAGCCAATAACGGTTTTCACCTGAGTCTGCTGCAGCATGACCTCAGATACATGGACTGCGTAAGGATCATTGCAGTACGGCTCGCGACGCCACGGCAGGTCCCGTGCATTCTCTGCATACCATCCCAAGAGCC
Source organism: uncultured Verrucomicrobiota bacterium (assembly GCA_942493075.1). Classification (GTDB taxonomy): domain Bacteria; phylum Verrucomicrobiota; class Verrucomicrobiia; order Limisphaerales; family UBA8199; genus JBBQYD01. The sequence goes on from OW818681.1 coordinate 5,114,754, forward strand.
TGGAAACGATGGTGGCAATTTGTCGTTGGTGCGGCGTCACGCACCACAAAATTCAGGTAAAATTGGTTCCCACGCAAGGTAATGCGCGGGCATGCGGCGCGGCAAAGCCGCAACCAAACTCTTACATAGGAGAACAAAGGTTAAGGGGGAAAGACAGTGCTCAGTGATCGGTGGAAGGGCCCTTTTGTAAAAACGCTTCGGTGCATGCTTTTAGCTGGCGGACACGAACGATTTCCATTGCACGTCTGTGCTGTCCCCTTCTGTTCCAAAGGACGTATGCGGCAGAAGGATTCTTAACTCACCATCAGCTCAGTAAGATTCGACTGAGAAGCAAGGGTAGGTGAACACCTACTTTGCACTAATTCGCATCATAAGTCACGCTTACCGTCGTTCCACAGAGTCGTATCAAAGCAATGTAAAATCAGTGACAAATGTACCAAATATGAATCACCGGATCAGAGAATGTGTTTCCGTTTGTTTCCTGCTCGGGCTCGGTTTGCTGGTTGTTTCGGCGGCGCCCCTCACGCGCCTTGAAGACGCCGGGATATTTGAGCTTGGCAATAGAGTTGGAGCCAAGGAGGACGGCGCTGTTCTAGAGGCTCTCATTCAGGAAGCTGACTTTGCGGTATCGTCGTTATCTTCAAGCGAAAAGTCTGGAGCACTGCGGAGAAGAATTGAGAACGAATTACGGACCAGCTTGCAGGATTTTGCGGAGAAGCATCCCTCGGGCGGATGGGCACCGAGCATCCGTCTGTGGCTTGCAGATCGGGCTCGACTTCGGACAAGCTATGCTGAGGCCATGGAGCAGTATTCCCTCGCCTGGGGGGACACAAAGGGTTTGTCTGATCCAAGGGCGCAGCAGATAGCACGATCCGCTTCGGCGGGACTGGCTTTCCTCTTCTCTATAACAGGCCGCCTAAATGACTTGGACGTTCTTGAAAACGAACTCAGACGGAACGGTTCGCAACCCATTGGGGGAGAGTGGCGGTTTGCCTTTGAAACCTCCCGCTGGGCTCGATCAAATCCGACTGAGGCTTCCAAGTGCGGACTCTACTGCCTGGACCAACTCGGCCGGCTAACACAACCGGGATCTTTCAAACCAAGCAGCATACTTCAGACTCCATCCTCTCTGGATGGTTTCAGCGCGGCGGACCTAGTCGCAATCGGAACAAGGCAAGGGCTAGGGATCCGTGCGGTCACATTAACCAACCCCGCTGAGTTTCCGGTTCCGGCCATCGTGCATTTGCGGTCTGATCATTTCGTAATCTTGAGGGAAAAGCGCGGGGATTATTACAATGTGTATGACACGGTAGCTCATGGACCGCGCTGGCTCATAGCTGAGGAAATCGCCAGGGAAGCCTCTGGTTGCGCGATCGTAAGTGATATGACGGGCAATTCATCAGGGATGCAGTTCAATCCGATGGATAGCACATCAGCCTCGGCTTTTCGAGGACGGTGTCACGGTCCAGAACCCTGGGATCATGATGACGTCCCGTGCTATACTTGCCCGTGCCCGCCGGGAATTGGCGGACCCAAGGGCCCTAGTAATCCTCCGCATAAGGGACCGGGAGGAGATCCAAGGACGGAGTTCACCGCCCAGAGCTCCTGCGGGGACTGTAGCGGAATGCCCGCCTGGTTTGTCTCGGATCCCCACATGAATCTCTGGATCGAAGATGAGCCCCTGCGTTACAACTCAAGCTTCGGGCCGGAAGTCTCGTTGCGCATAGCCTATAACGCCCGCACCTTCTACGGCAGCGTCATCAGTGCCGAGAATTGGCACGGAGCCGCATTCGGAAATAGCTATGTGGGCTGGCAAGGAAGGTGGGCGTGCTCCTGGTTGTCGTTTGCGGAGATTGATACAAGCGAGAACCAAGTGGAAATAATGCTGCCAGCAGGAGGGTGGGCTACATTCGATTTTGATGCGGGGAATAATTGGAGCAGGTTGCATTACCGGCACAACCTGAGGGTTCAAAAAGAAGGAGTCCCGGGTGCGATCACAAACCTCATTCTGCATTTTGATGACGGGTCAACTATCGCCTACGGGCTTTCCGACCTAAGCACCGCGACCAACAGCTACGTGCCATATGGCAACCTGTTCTATATGACTCGACGTACAGATCCCTCGGGCGCATCTATAAACTTTCAATACGACGGAAATTTTTATCTCACCAATGTCTTGGCCGCTGACGGCACTTCGTTTACGGTTCGAAATGACGGGACCGGTGTCATCACCAATGTTGTTGCGTCATACGGACCGTCCGCTTCCTTCTCCTATGAACCAGGCGGGCCCTTAACCAACATCACAGATGCGGCTGGCATCTCCTCAGGGATTAGTTATGAAGGGTATTTTTTTACGCCAACCAGCCTTACGACCCCCTATGGGACCACCTACTTTAATTGCTTGTCCGCCGTAGGCTCGTTTTACCGCGCAGTTCGAATTACTCTTCCGGACGGCACTGAAGAGTTATATGCGTCCATGCTGGAGTATCCTGGATCAGACTGGCCTGCATTTTCGTCGAGCCAGATTCCCACAAACACGCCTTTGAACACACTGGACGTCACTGAGCGTCATGAACGCAATACGTTTCATTGGAATCCACATCAATTCTCATCCCTTGCCTCAACATCCCTTCACGACTTCACCTGGGCCGAACTCAAGCGCGCGCGCATACGGCACTGGCTGGCCTCAGCCGACCCCATTTACACGCATTGGAATACCCTCTCGCTGGAGCAGGAGCCAAGCCCTGACGGCACTACCGAGGGCCAAGTGACATGGTATGATTACGCCGGCAAAAATCCCCTGGCCGTTTATGAAATTGGCACCCGGGTGATGCCAGCCGTGACAGCGCGAGTGATGCCGGATGGCTCAACTTGGTATCAGTATTCACAACGCAACACTCTGGGCCATGTGACAAATTCCGTTGAAAAGTGGTGTGACGGCGGTGCGACTCTTTTTCGGACCAATGTGTTTCTTTATGCTCCTAATGAGGTCGATCTGATAGGCCATATTGATGCTATGGGTACCCTGGTTCAGAGTAATGTGTTTAACCTGAACCATCAGGTTCTCACTAATTACGATGCATTGGCCCAGCCGACTACTTACACCTACAGCCCGACTACAAGGCTCCTAACCTCGATTTCATATCCGTCAGGTCTCACAAAAACCAACATCTACGATGCTAGTTACCGGCTCCAGCAAGTTTCGGAACTACCCATGAACCGAACACAGAACTACACCTGGTATCCCAGCGGCAACGTGCAAACGATGACAGATGAGCGAGGACTGGTCATAGCATACTATTGGGACGGACTGAACCGACCCACAGGAACTTCATTCCCGGACGGCACGACGACTACGAATCTGTACAAAATTCTGGGAGGCACCCCGTTCCCAAATAGCAGTGGTGGAACCGAAATACTTGATCTTACGGCAACAAAAGACCGAATGGGGCATTGGACGACTTACCTCTATGATTCTTTGAGACGCAGAATTGCCGAAACCAATGCCAACAACGTAGCAACCGAGTATGGCTACTGCACGTGCGGTGCTGTCAGCACTCTAATTAAAGCCTCAGGAACCCCCGTTCAGGAAGTCACCTCGTTTGATTACGATTATCAAGGAAACCTCACCTTCGTTTGGAACGCGGACGGGTATAATGTTACCAACTGGTATGATAGTCTTGGGAGGCAGATAGCCAAAGGAGATGGCACAGGATACAGATGGAGTATTTACAATAATCTTGGGCTGCTCACTGCGGTTACGAACGAGGTCGGCATTGAAGAACTCCTGCTTTACGATCTTGATGACCGTCCAATCTACACAACAGACTCAAGGGGCGTTACGATAACGAACACGTACGATGCCTTGGGGCGCCTGGTCACCCGCGGCTATCCAGACGGTGGAGTGGAAAAATTTGGATACTCGGCGCGCGGACTGGTGGCTCATACCAATCAGTTGGGTTTTGTCAGCAAATTTGCATACGATCAGGCGGGGAGGAAGGTTGCCGAAACGAACGCCAACATGGAGGTGATCCTTTACACAAATAATGCAGCCGGAGATCTCATTTCCATTACGGATGGTAAGAACCAGACTACCCGGTGGGGCTACGATGTATATGGGCGGGTTACGAACAAAGTTGACCAATCCAGCACAGTGATCTTGCGATACAACTACGATGCGAATAGCCGGCTTACGAATCGCTGGAGTGCTGCCAGGGGCAATACCTACTATTCGTATGATGCCGTCGGCAACCTCACGTTTGTAAACTATCCTACCAGCACGGACGTCAGTTTTGCTTATGATTGGCTCAACCGGGTAACAAACATGGTGGACGCGTCAGGGACTACGAAATACAGTTATACGGCGGCGGGGCAGCTTCTTACTGAAGATGGCCCGTTTGCCAGTGACACAGTGACAAACGTTTACCAAAACCGCCTGCGCACAGGGATGCGGCTGCAGCAGCCGTCAGGGTTGTGGACCAACCAGTTTGCCTACGATTCGGCTCGCCGGCTTGTCCGGGTCACTTCGCCCGCAGGCTCATTCACCAACGAATATTCCGGAGGCGCTGGTGGCATCTCAGGCTTTTCCTCAAGCCTGGTGAAGCGGCTTGTGCTCCCGAATCTTTCCGTTATCACCAATAGCCATGACAATGTTGGGCGGCTTCTGGCGACGCACCTACGCACCAGCAGTGGAGTGCTGACAAATAAACATGAGTACAGCTACAACCGAGGGAATCAGCGAACCAATGAAACCCGTTTGGACGCCAGTACCGTGGCTTACCGTTACGATTTCATCGGACAGTTGAAGGTGGCTGACAGTTCGGTAGCGGCTGAGGATCGCGGGTACACGTATGATGCCGGGTGGAACCTGAACTTCCGCACGAACAACGGAGTGCTTGGGGCTTACCGCGTGAACATTCGGAACGAGCTAACAAACAACCCTTACGGCGAGGTGACCTATGATGCAAACGGGAATCCCTCGACTGGTGTTTGCAACGGGAGCGAATTCGGTGGAGCCAACGCCACATACGATGATGAGAACCGGTTGACCAGCCTGACCTGGGCTGACAACTGGGGCTCAGGGTTTGTTTACGATGGTCTGGGACGGCTCAGGAAGGTATATGAGTCCGAGTTTTACTTTGACGGCACGGAGTGGCTGTCTATTGAGAACTCCCAAACGTGGTATGTGTATGACGGCATGAGGGTGATTCAGGAGCGCAGCAGCGGGAACGGGCCGCTGGTCAGTTACACCCGGGGCAATGACCTGAGCGGGAGCATGGAAGGAGCCGGCGGCATTGGTGGTTTGCTCGCCCGCAGCCACGGGCACTCGGGCGGAAACTGGAGCACGCACAATTACTATCAATCCGATGGAAACGGCAATGTGACCTTCATGCTCAACAGCAATCAGGCAATGGTGGCTCATTACCGGTATGATCCTTTTGGGAACACGATCCTGGCGGCTGGCGCTTTGGCCAGTCAAAACGTCTATCGTTTTTCGAGCAAACAGTTTCACAACGTCAGCGGCCTCTATTACTACGGCTACCGCTGGTACGACCCTACCGTGCAGCGATGGGTTAATAGGGATCCCATCGAAGAGAAAGGAGGACTGAATCTCTATGAATTTGCCGCGAATGCTTCAGTCAATTTCATTGATCCCGACGGTCGTAAACCTATGACATTCCCGACTCGACTTCCGGAACCACCCTCCAAAGTTCCGCCCCGCAGACTTCCACCTGGGCTTAGGCTCCCACCAAGGTTGGGCCCCGTGCTCGGGCCCATTGGAGTTGCATACATGTGCGGTGCGCTGGGTGCTGCAGCCATCGACCGTGGTAGCGAAATGATCTGGCCCGACAACTCCACTAGATCGTGCAATCCTACGGAGCGAAAACTGTGTGCTGCCCAGTGCGGCGGTTACAAATACATTTTCATGTGCACTGTCACCTCGCAAGGGACGATGATATGCCACTGCAGAACCATCCCGCACCCTGGTGATCCTAAACCAACACCCCCAAGCTGGCCATGAGTGCCGTCAATCAGATGACTCCCCTTAATCAGCACCAAGTCACTCTATCGCCGGGCTATAGACAGGACCTCTGGCTTTGGCTCAACGAGCGTTTTCGTAATGAACTAAAGGAGCTGCTGTCAACGCCTGGGGCGGACCTAGCGCATTCCGGTGCGGACCAATTGCAGTCATTGATTCGCTTAAAGCTGGCTGAAGACGGCATCAAGGACGCAGAGGACATGTACCAATTGGTGGTTGGAACTGCATCAGAAGAGTTTTGGTGTGAAGTGCTGCAGGAGATACGTAATGCACAAAAACCGTGAACTTGGTGCATGATTTCAGAGGTGAGCGGCTGCATTTTTGGAGGGCCATTGGACTTCCTTGCAAGCACTGCCATTCGATTACAGGCATACTGACCGAACCGGAATCTGTACTGTTGGTAACGACGCGCCGCTTCTAATGTCAGCCCTGGTTTTTCGGGGTTGGGCCTTGGCGGCGCAACCCCGAGAAACCAGGGATCATTTTCTGGAATTTTCTGCTACAGACAGTATCCAACCGCCGCGTCAGGAGACGCGGCCTAGGGCGCCGGGCAGGGCACCAAACTAATCATCTGAAAAGTGATGATCGAAGCTAACAGTGGCAATCGTAGTCAACGGCAAGGTGGACCTCGTGAGGGGGCCGCTGGCAGGAAGCCTGAGACAAACCGACGACCTTACGAACAGAAACGGACAGTGAGGCCGGACATGGGAGATAAGAGGGCTAGGAGCGTCGAAATCCAACAACTGTGCAAGCCATGTCAGGTAGAGTCCGAAGGCACGGCGGGAAAGTTTGGTGTCTTACCCCGGGAGACCTCCTCCGAGGCAGGTGCTTCAGGGGAGGAGTCAGCAGAGGTCGTAGTAGGCGGATGGAAGTTCCTAGGCAAAGACCTTCAAGAAATGGAACAAATCCGAGCCGCCGAAGGACTAAAGAGCAAAGGCGATGACCTTAATCCCAACTCCCTATCCAGTGCGCAAGAAGGAACACGCGCCGGGGGGCCAGGCAAACAGAAGTGGCTCTCCGGGATGTGGCTGCCCCACGGTGCAACCGGTCAAGCAGTCGCAGCGGATTCCGAGTCTGGAGAGGGGCGGAAGGAGGAAAGAAAGGAACAAGCGCCAGATCTGATAGAGAAGATCGTCAGCGATGAGAATGCCGCGCTGGCCTTACTGGCTGTAGAGAAGAACAGAGGGGCAGCAGGCATCGACGGGATGGGAACGGAGCAGTTACGGCCCCACCTGGAAAAGCATTGGCCGACGATACGAAGGAAATTGCTGGAAGGAACCTATGTGCCCAGCCCCGTCAAACGGGTCTGGCTGCCTAAACCAAACGGAGGGAAGCGCCCGCTGGGAATACCCACGGTGCTCGACCGGTTCATTCAGCAATTGATCCTTGGAGAACTGCAGCCCCTGTTCGAGCCGATCTTCAGCGAGCATAGCTGGGGGTTCCGGCCTGGAAGGGGAGCCCATGACGCGGTCCGGTCCGCACAGCGGATCATGACCGAAGAAGGCAAGAGTTGGGTAGTGGACATGGACATCAAAGGTTTCTTTGACAACGTGGACCACGACATACTGATGCGGCTCATTGGCCTGCAAATCCGGGACAAACAGGTGCTCAAGGTAATTGGGCGCATTTTGCGAGCCGGAGTGTGGGAAGAGGGACGCATCACAAAGCCGGAAGGCAAGGGCACGCCACAGGGCGGCCCGCTTTCACCCTTGCTGGCCAACATCTATTTGGATGTGCTGGACAAGGAGCTGGAACAGCGCGGGTTGAGCTTCAGCCGCTATGCGGATGACTGCAATATCTACGTCAGCAGCGAGAAAGCCGCCCAACGGGTTCTGGAGAAGGTAACCAAGTTTGTTGCCCAGAAACTCAAGCTGGAAGTCAGTGCCAGCAAGAGTGGGGTGGACCGGCCCTGGAAGCGCAAGTTTCTAGGATTCCGACTCAGCCCCCAGGGAGTCATCGAAGCGAGCGATAAAGCCATCGAGCGACTCCGGGACAAGGTGCGCGAACTGTGGCGAAGCTGCCAGAGTCAAACCAGCACCCAAATGCGCGATCAGTGGAAGCGGTACCTGCGGGGATGGTGGGAATACTACCGTCTGAGCGGCAACACCAGGCAGTTCACAGCGCAGGACGGGTGGATACGCTTAAGCACGTCAGGAAGTATTTCTGGCTGCGCTGGCACAACTCAACAGGACGGATCAACGCCCTGCGCAAACTCGGGGTCACCTACCCGCTGCTGCGGTCCGCCAAAAGTGGACGCGGCGCGTGGAGGATGGCTAAACACCCCGTGATGCAGACAGGCTTGAATAACCGGCGTCTTCGCCGCCACGGATTCCTAAGCTTTGCAGATCTGATCAGCCAAACCTGAATGAGCTCAACCGCCGGATGCGTGAAAACCGCTTGTCCGGTGGTGTGGGAGGGATGACGGGTAACTCCCGTCATCCCGACCCGATCAGGGGAGATTCTTCACAAGTTGGAGCCCTAACCTTCAGCCTTTAGCGTTTAGCCTTCAGACTTTCCTCCTCGGGGGCTGGTTTAAGTGGCCAATGCTCGGACTCCGTGCGTGCTTCCTTCAAGATGGCTTCGACTTGTGCGACGAGGTTGCTGTTTTTGGCAGCCACATTGTTTGTTTCACCGAGATCGGCCTTGAGATTGTACAACTCAATCGGCTTCCCGGGGCCTGGGCGGACCGCCTTCCAATCCTGAAGCCGGACGGCCTGGGCAGAGCCGCGCTCGTGGAACTCCCAATAAAAACTGGAATGCCGATTGGTTTGGGTTTTGCCGGTAAGCTCCGGCCACATCGAAATGCCATCGATATTCTTTGGAACCTTAGCGTCAGCGACCTCTGCCAGGGTGGGAAGCAGATCCCAAGCGGCCCAAGGCTGATCGTTGACCTGGCCAACCGGAATTCGGCCTGGGCACCAAACAATCAAGGGAACACGGATTCCGCCCTCGTGAAGGCTCCGTTTGTAGCCGCGCAGCCCGCCCGAGCTTTTGAAAAACTCCGGATCAACCCCACCTTCCTTGTGCGGCCCGTTATCGCTCGTAAAGATCACGATGGTGTTGTTGGCAATATGGCGCTCCTCCAATTTGCCCATTATGCGGCCAACGTCGTAGTCCAATTTCGTAATCATCGCGGCTTTGTTCTTTTCCTGTTGCGGCCAGGCCTCAGAACTGTACGGGTCGTCAGACGGCACTTGCATCCCGTTTCCCGTTTCCTTGCCTAGTTCGTTGTTCGCGTGGGGAATGGTGTAGGCCACGTACAGGAAGAAGGGGCGGTACTGGTTAAACTGATCGGGCTTGTTGATCCGGATGAAATTCAAGGCCGCAGTTGTGAACAGGTCGTGGCTATATAGTTTGCGCGCATTCGCATAGTTCTCTGGCAACTGCTGGGCATTATCGAAACCGGTGACTGGGTCAAAACGCCAAAGGTAGGTGGGGAAATAGTCATGGGCATGGGTCTGGTCGAGGTAGCCGACGAACTCGTTAAAACCCTGCTTCTGCGGAACGCCGGTGGTGTTCTCACGACCGAGGCCCCATTTGCCTGCCAGGGCAGTATAATAACCTGCGTCTTGGAGCACCTCGCCGATGGTTGTGTCACCGGGTTCCAGTGGCACATTGGCGTTGCCTCTTATCCGGGCGTGCCCGGTGTGGAGGCCAGTCATCAGCGCACAGCGGGAAGGGGCGCAAACGGTACTGCCGGCATAAAAGCTGGTAAACCGGGTTCCTTCAGCAGCCAAACGGTCCAGGTTTGGAGTCTTGATCTTGCGCTGGCCATAAGCCCCCAAGTCGCCATACCCCAGGTCATCAGCCACTATGAGTATAATGCTGGGACGTCGCGCACCCGTCCGGCGGGCCGGTGTGTTGGTTTCGGCAGCCTCAACGACCGGCGCCAGTAACCCGACAATCAACGATAGAGCCAAGAAATGGCAATATACACGCAGTTTGCTCATGCTGCCGCCAAATGTGGAGAATCCGAGAGGGGGCGTCCATCCCATAATTTCCATTGCATTTGTAGGCATTCCGGGCAAGTTGTGGAAAACGAATGGCTGAAGATTCCAAGCCCGAGAAAGAAACAGCAGGCAGTCCGAAAAACATTCCGGAACGGCGCTCGCGCGGCGTCAGCCGGGGACGCCGGGGGCGGGGGGGGCGCCCGCAGCATGGACCGCGCACAACTGGGAAAGCGGAAACACCCGCTGAAGCAGGGGTTGAAGCAACAACTGCGACGGCTGCATCCGCGCCTGAAATGGAGGCCATGCGGCCTACCAGTTCCGATCCGGATGTTGGCTTTGCCGCGCCTCACGATCCTGAGCAGGAGTCAGCCCGCACCAGCGCCCGGGAAGAAATGGAGGCGGAGGAGCCTGAAATCGAAGGCGATACTGAGAGCGAACCCGAGCCCCAAAACCTTGAGGAATCTGCCGACAGGGATCGGGGGGAGTTCCGAGAGCAGGCGCCGAGAGCCCAAAGCGGCCAGAATGCACCGCCGATGGAGCAATCAACCACCGAGCGCCCGGCTTCCACACCTGCCGGGCAGCAGCAGCAACAATTTCGCCAGCAGCACCCACAGCGGCAACACCAGGAGCAGCGCCAGCATGGGGATCGCCCCCGGCATTTCCGGGATCGCCCGCGCCAGGGCTCTCCGGCATACCAACCGCCTCAACCGCTGCCGCCACCGCATCAACCGGCAACTCCTGCGACCATCCAAAAGGCCATCGAAGATGTAAACCGCATGATCGAGACCTTGAAGGAAACGTTGGATGATATGGAAGAAGTGCTGGAGACCCTCGAACTGGCTGAACGTCAAAAGACGGCTGACGAGCGTGAGGTCGAAACACTCCGCCGATCCCTTCGGCATGTGCAAAAACCTCGCGAGACCCCGGTTGCCGGGCAGCCTCGCCATTAATTTCACATGCCGCGCCCCCGCCGGGCAGTTTCCAAAGCGCAACCGCCCGGTTCAACAACCGCGCTGACCGTAGCAGACGCTATGATCGGCGCTGGCAAGGCCCTTGCCCAGCGGGTAGATTGGCTGCGTTTCAGTGCGCCTGTTTCTTACGTTTACAATCCGCTCAATTACGCCTGGGCACCCTACGAGCAGTATCTGCGCAGCTACGCCTCCGGTCCGCGGCGGGTCGTCTTTCTTGGCATGAACCCCGGCCCGTTCGGCATGGTGCAAACCGGCATTCCTTTCGGCGAAGTCAATGCCGTGACCCAATGGCTGCAGATTAGAGGTGAGGTAACACCACCGAAAAGGCAGCACCCGGCGCGACCGATTGTCGGGTTCGAGTGCACGCGCTCGGAGATCAGCGGTCAACGATTGTGGGGGTTCTTCGCGGCACAGTTTAAAACGGCCGAGGATTTCTTCCGGGAACACCTGGTGTTAAATTACTGCCCCCTGGCTTTTCTGGAAGACACCGGACGCAACCGCACTCCCGACAAACTGCCAGCCGCCGAGAAGGACTCTCTCTTCGCCGCCTGCGACGAGCATCTCAGATCTGTACTTTCCGTTCTTGAACCAGAGTGGCTGGTCTGTGTGGGGGGCTTTGCTTACAATCGAGGGGTTGAGGCCAGTTCGCAGACAGGCGGGCCGTTCAAGGTTTGCCAGATTCTTCATCCAAGTCCCGCGAGTCCGGCGGCCAATAGAGGTTGGGCGGAAGCAGTGCTGGTGCAGCTTAAAAATCACGGCGTCATGTGATCGGTTGCCTGCGGCGTTCCCTGACCGGCTCTCTCTTTTGGAGGCGAACGTTATTGAAAACAAGCGCACTGGCAGGCTTCTGGGAAGGTTGGTATTAATCCCACTTCACCATCCAATTAGCTCTCAGTATTGTAGAGCATGTCAAAAAATGTTTAGTAAATACCAATCAAAGTAAAGCCATTCCTTCCCCACGTGGTAACCTCCCGGTGGGACTCCATTTGATTTAACTGCTTCCACCGAAGCAGCCGCTCGCTTTTGAGTCCCCCATAAGCGATATGATTGCGATGCTGCCGAAGAAAAATGGAAACCGGCTGCCGGAGATTCTTGCTCACGCCAGCGGGGACAAGCGCTTCAACATCCTTGAAGCGCACATGAAGAAACACCAGTTCAAGCACGATTCACTCATCGAGGTGCTGCACAAAGCGCAGGAACTGTTTGGTTACCTTGAAGACGATCTCCTTCTTTTCGTCGCTTACAAGCTCAAGCTTCCTGCCAGCCGGGTTTATGGAGTGGCAACCTTCTACCACTTCTTCACACTTAAACCGCAAGGGCGGCACACATGTGTCGTCTGCATGGGAACAGCCTGCTACGTCAAAGGGGCGGATAAGGTGCTGGCGGCGGTTGAGGAAAAGGCAAGGATCAAGGCAGGCGAAACGACGAGCGACAACCAGCTTTCCCTGCTCACAGCGCGCTGCATAGGTGCGTGCGGCATCGCCCCTGCCGTGGTTTACGATGGCACCGTTACTCCCCGGCAAACCCCTGCGACCGCGCTGGAAAAAATCAACCAATGGATCCGCCATGGACATCGATGATCTCAACGAAATAGCCAGCAAAGAGAAGGCGGCCACAAAGAAGCATACGATCCGGTGCTGCATGGCGGCTGGGTGCATGTCCAGCCAATCCAAGATAGTGAAGGATGAACTCGAGAAAGCAGTCAAAACGGCTGGGATCGAGGATGAGGTTGAGGTGCGCGGGGTTGGCTGCATGAAACTCTGCTGCCAGGGGCCCCTGGTTCAGTTCGACACCGACAATGTCCTTTATCAGAAGGTGAAACCTGACGATGCCGCATCCCTCATTTTGACGCTCAGGGGAGGGCATACTGAGGTGGAGAAGGGCGATCCGACTCACCCATTTTTCAGCGAGCAACTCAACGTTGTGCTCGCCAACAGCGGCCAGATCGATCCGGAACGGATACAATCCTATATCGCACGGGACGGTTACCGGGCCTTGCACGAGGTCTTGCGCGAGCTCACGCCCAAGGATGTCCTGGATACGGTGATACGCAGCGGGCTGCGAGGGCGGGGTGGCGCGGGCTACCCTACGGGGCTTAAATGGACGACCGTTGCGAAAACGGCAAGCGCGCAAAAATATGTAATTTGCAACGCGGATGAAGGTGATCCCGGCGCTTTTATGGATCGCAGCGTTTTGGAAAGCGATCCGCATCTGGTCCTGGAAGGTATGACCATCGCTGCCTACGCTGTCGGCGCGACCCAGGGTTACGTTTATGTGCGCGCAGAATATCCCCTGGCAATCGTCCGTCTTCAAACCGCGATTAAGCAGGCGAAGCAATTGGGTTTGCTCGGTAGCGGGATTTTTGAATCGCCTTTCAACTTTAACATCGACCTGCGGATAGGGGCTGGCGCATTTGTTTGCGGGGAAGAAACCGCGCTGATGGCTTCGGTTGAAGGGAAACGAGGGACACCCCGGCCGCGCCCACCATTCCCAGCGGAAAGCGGGCTGGATGGGTGTCCGACCCTGATCAACAATGTGGAAACGTTTGCCAACGTTCCGATGATTCTCAGGAAAGGGGCGGAGTGGTTTGCCAGCATCGGCACTGAAAAAAGCAAGGGCACCAAAGTTTTTGCGTTAGCCGGCAAGATCAATAATACCGGTCTGATCGAAGTGCCCATGGGCACCTCATTGAGAAAGATTGTCGAAGTCATGGGTGGAGGCGCACCAGACGGCCGGCAGATCAAAGCGGTGCAAACGGGTGGCCCATCCGGCGGGTGTATTCCGGCAGAAGCACTCGACACCCCAGTGGATTACGACTCCCTCACGAAACTCGGCTCCATCATGGGTTCCGGTGGCATGATCGTCATGGACGACTCGACGCGCATGGTCGATGTGGCCCGGTTCTTCATGGAATTCTGCATGGACGAGTCATGTGGAAAGTGTGTGCCCTGCCGCACGGGCACTGTGCAAATGCACCGTCTGCTGGAGAAAATTCTGGCCCGTCAGGCCACGGAACGGGATTTGGCAAAACTGGAGGAACTCTGCGACCTGGTCCGAAATACGAGCCTTTGCGGGCTGGGACAGACGGCGCCCAACCCGGTGATGAGCACGCTGCGCTACTTCCGCCAGGAATACCTGGAATTGCTTAAGGAAGATGTGCACGGTCCGCGCAACAACGGAAATGGAAGCGTTCAAGGACGTGCCACCACCCCGCCGGTCGAGCCCGGTGGCAGCGTTCAACCCGCAACTTCCGCGACGGGCAAATAACCTGGGATCTCTATGGCAGCGAAAACCCTAACAATCGATGGCAAGCTGGTCAGTGTGGATGAGACGGCGACCATTCTGGAGGCCGCCGGAGATGCAGGGGTGAGCATTCCGACGCTTTGCCACCTGGAAGGTGTTTACGACGTTGGGGCGTGCCGCCTGTGCCTGGTGGAAGTCAAAGGCGTCCCCAAGCTCTTGCCCGCTTGCACCACACGTGTAGCCGAAGGCATGGAGATCAGGACGAACACGGAACGGCTGCGCAAGTATCGGCGGATGATCCTGGAACTGCTGTTTGCGGAGCGGAACCATGTTTGCTCGGTTTGCGTAGCAAACGGGCATTGCGAACTCCAGGCGTTGGGTTGCAGCGTCGGCATGGACCACGTGCGTTACGAATACAATTTCCCTCAATGGGAAGTTGATACCACGCACAATCTGTTTGGAATGGACCACAACCGCTGCATCTTGTGCACCCGCTGTGTGCGGGTCTGCTGGCACATCGAGGGAGCCGGCACCAAGAATGTCTCCGGGCGAGGCTCCAAATCCAAAATCATCTCGGACCTGAACCAGGCGTGGGGCACGTCCGATACCTGCACTCGTTGCGGCAAGTGTGTCATGTCCTGTCCCACCGGCGCGCTCTTTGCCAAAGGGGTCACCGTGGGTGAAAGCGAACGGGACCGCACCCGTCTTGAGTACATCGTCACAGCAAGGGAGAAAAAGCAATGGATCACTTAAGAGTCGCCACGACCTGGCTGGGAGGTTGCGCGGGATGCCACATGTCCTTCCTGGACCTGGATGAGTTCCTGATCGACGTGGCAGGAATCATAGACCTGGTCTATAGCCCGATTATGGATGTGAAGGAGTATCCAGACAAGGTGGACATCTGCCTAGTCGAAGGCGCCGTCTGCAATGAGGAAAACCTGGAAAACATCCGAAAGATCCGGCAGCGCACGCGAATAGTTGTGTCATTTGGCGACTGCGCCATCACAGGCAATGTGCCAGCGATTCGCAATCAACTGGGGCTATGCAATTGCGAAAGTGTCCTGCAACGGGCTTACATGGATGGGGCGCTCACAAATCCTGCTGTTCCGCGAGAACCCGGCATCGTGCCTCCTCTTCTCCCCCGCGTGCTCCCGGTGCATGAAACCATTCACGTGGATTACTTTCTGCCTGGTTGTCCCCCGCCAGCCGATCGGATTAAAGCGCTTCTGACCCGAGTGCTGGCGGGCGAGGAACCCCGGCTCGAAGGTGCCCAACTCAAGTTCGGTTAGCCCGTTCACCTATGGCCAATCGCATTATCATCGACCCCGTGACCCGCATTGAGGGCCACGCCAAGATCAGCATATACCTGGACGACTCAGGCCAGGTCACCAATGCGGAATTTCACGTGGTGGAGTTCCGCGGGTTTGAGAAATTCTGCGAGGGTCGTCCCTACACTGAAATGCCGGGCATCACTCCGCGCATCTGCGGCATTTGCCCGGTCAGCCATTTACTGGCTTCGGCAAAGGCCGGGGACGCGATCATGGCGGTGAGCATCCCAGCGGCTGCCGAAAAACTGCGCCGCCTAATGAACATGGGCCAGCTCGTGCAAAGCCATGCGTTGAGTTTCTTCCACCTGAGTGCGCCAGACTTTCTGCTCGGTTGGGATAGCCCGCCGGCATCGCGCAATGTGTTTGGCCTGATCACGGTTAACAAGGATCTGGCTCGGGCGGGCATTCGTCTCCGGCAATTCGGCCAGGAGATCATCTCGATGCTCGGAGGCAAGAAGATCCATCCCGCGTGGGCCGTGCCAGGAGGCGTGCGCAGCGCCCTGAGCCCAGAGGACAGGGACCGCGTGCAAGCCTGGCTCCCCGAGGCCTACGCAACCACAAAGGTCGCCTTCGATCTGTTTCGAAAGGTCCTGGAATCCCATAGGCGCGAAATCCAGATTTTCGGCAACTTCCCTTCCCTTTTCATGGGACTGGTTGAGCCCGATGGCACATGGGAACATCATGGGGGGAAACTCCGCTTCACTGATTCGAGCGGGAGTATTATTGCCGATCAACTTGAGCCCGGAAATTACCTCGATTATGTCGGGGAGGCTGTCCAGCCGACTTCCTACCTCAAATCGCCCTATTACACGCCGCTGGGGTTTCCCGATGGCATGTACCGGGTCGGACCGCTGGCTCGGCTGAATGTTGCAGAACGAATGGGCACCCCAAAGGCAGATGCTGAGCTTAAGAGTTTTAGGAAACTTGGGCATGGAGCAGTCACTTCTTCTTTCCTGTACCATTACGCACGCCTGATTGAGATCCTGACTTGTCTTGAGAGAATCGAAATGCTCATTGAAGATCCCGAACTGCTCAGCAAAGACCTTCGGGCCGACGCCGGAATCAATAGCCTGCGTGGGGTGGGCGTGAGTGAAGCGCCCAGAGGCACCCTCTTCCATGATTACACGGTAGATCGCGATGGTCTGCTGAAGAAAGTGAATCTGATCGTGGCTACCGGACAAAACAACCTGGCCATGAACCAGACGGTAGCGCAAATCGCACGGCATTACATCCGCGGCAGCGACATCCCTGAGCCGTTGCTCAACCGAATCGAACACGGCATACGTTGCTATGATCCATGCTTAAGCTGCTCTACCCATGCTGTGGGCCAAATGCCTTTGGAAGTGCGCCTGATCGGGCCGGACGGCACCCTGATTAAGAAAGTGGTCCGCACCTGAGCTTTGCTCAGCCGTCTGGCTTTTTGCCAAAGGCCGAACAGGCAATTCGTAGTCCCGGTTAATCATGATTTCTCGTGAATACTGAGATTGAAAAAACAATGCCCTGGCTGGTCATTGGCTATGGCAACACGCTGCGCTCTGATGATGCGGTTGGCCCAACAGCGGTGGAAGAACTGGACCGACTACATCTGCCCGGAGTTCACACGCTCAGCTATCCCCTGCTCACCCCAGAAGCTGCCGAACCGGTCTCGCGCGCGCGTGAGGTCATCTTCATAGATGCTGCTACAGGGAATGGCCACGATGTTGCAATTGCGGGTTCTCAAACCTGCCCACTCATCTCAGGTGATGGCCCACGCTGCGAGACCGGAGACTATTCTCGCATTGGCCCGGGATGTATTTGGGCATTGTCCACACGCCTGCCTGCTTGCCATCCCGGTAGAGGACCTTTCTCTGGGTGAAGGCTTATCCCCATTGGCGAAGACAGGCCTCAGCCGAGCAATGGAATTGCTGCAAGCCCGCTTGCAGTGTGGTAATTCCCAGTCCCGAGCTTAGTGTAAACAAGAGGCCAGGAGCCTCCGCACGCTGGCCTATACAGCCTGCCCTACCCCGCTTGCCACTATTGCGGAGCGAATCCGCTCCGATTCAATATGCTCTGCCTGTTCTGCGATCATCCCGGGCGTTTCCTCCACTGAAAACAGGCCGTCCGTCATATGGATGGTCGTCGTGCGTGATTCCACTTCGATATAGACGATGTGCTCGCTGTTGAGAAGGATCTCCCCTCCTTTGTTGATGCGGTTGAGTTTGATCAAAGGCATAAAATTGATTCAGTTTCCCAGGATGAAGAGAAAGCGGCAGGAGTGCATGGTCTTCAAGTGACCAGAAACCTGCCGCAAATCAAGCATGAAGCGCCTTGCAGGGCTCAGGGCTGTCCGCCAAAGCTCACGTAATCGTCCACATCCAGCAAATCAAACCAGCCCGCGATGTCTTCTCGCGCGGGAGCGACCTTGGAATGAAGGCCGTGGAAGAATTCGCGGGATTCCGTATCCATGGGCACTCGTTGCGCCTGCCAGTCGGACCAAGCCTTGATCTCAGCATCTGTGCGGGGGGACTTTGAATTGCTCATGATCCACTCGATTAGTTCGCCATCCCCTTTGCCGGCGGCGACCTGCTGTTTCAGAGCCTCGGGATCAACTCCCGTGAAGGAGAAGAACTGCTGGTCCATTGGGCAGGCATAATTGTATTCGCCGTTTTTGCCGGCGAGGGATGCCCGGCATTTATCCAGTATTCGAGGAAGGATGACGAAGCCTCCCAGTTTAACGCGGGGACTGCGCGGAGGACGTTGAGTTAAATCAGTCACATTCTTGGTAGCCATAATTATTTGATGGAATATCAGGTTTGTTGTGCTCAACCCGGCTTCAGCAAACCAGCCTCTAAAAATGGCGTGAAACTGATGGAATGCAAGTGATGTCGGCGGCCGAGACGCCGAGCCAAGCGAAAGCTCACGGAGGCGAGATGGCAAATGAGACCTTCTGTATTCCCTGGCGGCGCACCTGGTCCAGCACGTTAATCACGGCACCGTGCGTCGCTTCACGGTCGCCACTGATGTACACAGGAAGGTTCGGATTCGCCCGGAACCGGTTTGAAAGCACTTGCTGAAGTTCAAGAAAACCAACGGGCTTTTGATCGATGTAGGTATCACCCAGCCGATCAACAGCAATATTCAGAACATCGGACTTCACATCCCGTCTGGCTGTTGTGGCCGTTGGCAAATCCATCTGAATGGATTGCAGCCGGATCATGCTCAAACTGGCAAGCATGAACGCGCAAAGCAGAAAAAACATGATGTCGATGAGAGGAATAATTTCAATGCGCGCTTTTTTCTGCGGAAGAGGCGAGCGGAGCTTCATGGGACCCTCCCGCTTGTCTCCTCCCCGCTCGGAGCACGGACCGAGGCATGCTCCCTCTGCCGGTCGGCATTTACCATGACCTCCAAGTTGGTCGCGGCCGATTCGAGCTCGAAATGGAGCTGAGCAACCTTGCGTGTAAAGAAATTGAAAGGCACCAGCGCGAACACTGCTATCCCCAACCCGCACATGGTGGCGATCAATGCCTCTCCGATTCCTCCGGTAATCTGGCTGGTGGCTCCTTCCATTGTGGCATCCCCCAGCGCGCTAAAAGTGCGGAATATGCCTGAAACGGTGCCCAGCAACCCGAGCAAGGGCGCCAGCGTTACCAGCGTATCCATCACCGTGAGGAACCTGCCGGCTTTCTGCAACTCAGCACCAGCAGCCACCTGCAAAGCTCCCTGCAATGACGAATGAAAATGGTTCATGCCATGCCAAATCATCCGAATCACTGCATCGGGTGAGTTCTCGGCCAGGCGACTGGCCGACTGAAAGTCACCAGCCTCGATGGCGGCAAACACTTGCTCTAGTCGCTGAGGATCGCGCCGCGTGCTCTCCATCCACCACCAATATGCGCGCTCGCCAACGACCGCCACTGCCACCAGGGCCGTGACCAGCAAAGGCCACATAACCCAGCCGCCAGCAATAAAATGTTGCACCAAAATGTTTGCCAGACTCATTTCTCGGTTCTCTTTATTTGAAAGGTGCAGGCCCAAAAGTAGGATCTCGGATTCCCGGGCCCCAAGCGCCATTTATCTCTCACCACGAAAAGTGCTGCTTCGTCCAAATCCCTGAAGCCGGATGTGGTGCGGACCTTGACCGAGTGCACGTGGCCTGCTGAGCTCACGCTGAACTCGATGATAACCGTACCTTTCCGCTGGTTGCGTAGCGCGCTCGGAGGGTATTCCGGCGGTGGGGTAAAAGCTTCGACGCCTGCAACTCCTGGTTTGAAGGCCGTGGGCCGGGGCGGCACATAGGGCTGGTGGCCAGACTCAGCGGTCCCCTTCAGAGCATCCGCCGGCCCATCTAATGCAGCGATGACCGGGAATGCAATTGTATCAGGAGTGCGGACGGCAGCCACCCCTTCAATTGTAGGAAGCTCCGTTGTGGGCTCTGCTGAGAGCTCAGAGGTGGGAGTGGCTTCTCTTGGTTCTGCGGGTTGTCTCGGCTCAGAGCTGGCAATTATGCGTTCAATCTCAGGTAACGTCCATTGCACCGGCATAAAATCAGCAACAGGCGGTGATGCCTGCATCCGAACGGATGGCGAGCGCAGTCCCAAGATGCCAACAATCAGGAAGAGGAGACAAATGGAATTGGTCCACGCCAGGAAGCGAGCGGGCTCACGAGCCTCTTCCCGCAAGCAGAGATGGAGCAAATCTGAGGGCGCGCCAGGGCGGACCTGGGTTGGTCCAACTGCGCCATGCCTACGATGGGAATCTCCACGGAGTGCCATGCTCTGGGGAGATTGTAAGCCAGCGACCTCCCAAAACCAAAGACAAGCGTGATCAATTTTTGCGAATGAGGATTGTTGGAGCCATTCTCCAAGGCTCCTGGAACAAATGCTGATTGCGTGGATACCCGGGACGATCGTTACCGCACCTGGCGTGTAGGGGCCGGAGTTGCCGGTGGTTTACCAGGCAATCCTTGCGTTGGTTGGGAGGGCGCCGTGCGGTTGATTTTAGGTCGGCTAGCTCGTCGCTCCGCCATAACCTCTCTCAAGGAAGGCAACGCGATGTACTCGATAGCCTCATGGATAGCCGCGCGTTCCTCCGCATCCTCAATGCGAGTCTCCAACTCCTGCAGCCTGGCAATAGTGTTGGTGCGCTCCCCAAACTGGATTGCAGCCTCGAGCGCAGCAGTGCGTATCTCTTTATCCGGGTTCTCCAGATCAAAAAGAATAGTCTCAAGACTCGCGGTATCGTCGTTCATGGAGAGTTCCTCCAGGAGTTCAATGCGTGCCTCGCGCACCCGGGTCGTCTCACGCGCTGGATCGGGCTTCGGCAGAGCAACCGCTGGTGCAGCCTGGTCACTGACCAGTGCATTTGTTTGAGCACCGGTGTTGGTCTCAATAATGCCTTGGTCAGACGCAGCCTGGTCTTGGCCCAGTTCCGGTGCTGCAAACTCTCGATCAACAAACCAGAAGACCGATATTACCAGACAAGCTCCTGCCAGGAGAAATAGAGCGAGTTTCTTTGTCACAATATCAATAACCACTCAAAAGATTAGAGGCCCGGCACCTCTCAGTACCGAGCCCCCTTTGAATATCAGGACACTGATGTCTCGTGTCTTAATAGTACAGGTAAGACCCGATAAAGGATCCGGAGGATCCGGAGGATCCGGAGTTAAACATGGGCTCTTCTTCAACACCTTTGCCGCTGCCAGAGATGGTGCCTTCAACGATGGCATCATCTCCTTCGAACGAACCTTCACCCACTCCGGAGAACTTATACGCCTCACTGACCTTTTGCTCGCCATCGTCGTTGTACTTGGAGGTAGAGTATTTCACATCGACCAACCCTGAGATCTGGAAAGTCACGATGTTCGTCTCCTCAACCGCCAGAACGGTTTCCGACTCCGGAGTGGTATCAAAATGCAAGGTTCCAATCATGGTCTGGGAGGACTTTTCCACGCCAGTCGCTTCGTTCATGCTTCCGTTACCCACACGCACAGCGCCGACGCTAATAGACATGAAGGGATAGAGATACGTGTTAGTACCATCAGCCACATAAAAGGCGTTACCGACCCGAACCAGCTTGGCCTTCTTGCTCAAATTGATTTCCGGATTAGCATCGGCAAACACCTCAAGCAGGTCCTTGTTTGTGGCTTTGGATTTCACCGCCTTCCACTTAAACACATCCTCATTCTTGGAGTCCACAGACTCTTCCATGGTAACCGTCAGCTTGGCTGCAACCGAGTTGGTAACAGCGGCCTGTGCACCACAAAGACACAGCCCCATCGCAGACAAGGCGATCAGTAATTGCTTTTTGCTCATAATATCTGTTCAGTTGTTGTTTTGCTTGGCGAGGTTTGCCTGAAATACCGTTGAAATTCAACGGCCATTTCTACAGGCAATTCACTTGCCGTTTCTCCCCTGCCAAGCTAACAAGTTGAGGGGAGACGTAAACGAGTAAAGGGAAAAAGACCCCGAATGTCAATAGGCTAATTAATGTATTTTGAAACTATCAACCCCTACCCACCCATCTCGACGCCGAGTAAACAATCAGACTATCAGGCGTAAATACTCAGGCCCAATGGATAGCCAACACGAAGGCGTGGCTCCAGCTAACGCCGACGGCAGGATTGAACCGATATAGTCAGTAAATGTCTAAGCCTAACCTACTTAGAAGCAGCAGGCGAAACGGGAATCTGGCCTGGTGGAAGCGGAGCTTTGGGCATCCGTGCTGTGGTCGCCCTTGGCGGTTGTGACGATTTCGCAACGCCCGTCGGGAGGCCTGCGGCCTTCCTCGCGTTCACCACTTCAGTAAGCGAAGGTAATTTAATGAACTCAATTGCCTCCCGCAGAACAGCGCGCTCATCCTCGTCTTCTGTCCGCTGTGCCAAATCAGTCAACCGCGCAATCGTGTTGGTGCGTTCCCCAAACTGAATCGCTGCCTCCAATGCTGCCTCGCGGACATCCTTGTCTGGATTCTCAAGTTCCAAAAGGATGGTGCTCAGACTGGCGGAGTCCTCGTTCGAGGATAGATCCATCAAATGCTCAATTCTTGCCTCCTTGGTCTGCTCGGTTATAGCCGCCGGGTCCGGACTGGGCAGACTCGCCAACTCAACTGCATTGCTTGTTCCCGCCTGCGGTGTGCTATCGGAAGCAGGGGGCGCTGCCTGGACTGTTTCGGGCGAGGATACCGTTTCCTCGATTCCAGCCCCACTAGCATGGGGTGCCGCCGGAAATTCCCTGTTCACAAACCAGATAATGCCCGCGATAGCTGCAAGTGCGACCGAAGTTACCAATAACGGCTTAATATTCATAATCTGCTTCGCTCATCGTAGTGACCGCCACTCAGGCAGGTCTCAGTCAATCGTATTTTAGGCTGCTCTCCGACGAGCGCACCGGGGCGTTTACCCCAACCCGATTTAGCTTCACCCGCCTCCATTAACACCCTGAAGCACGCCCTAAGGCAAATTCTGCTAGCTTCAGGATTCGGAATGCGGAGAATCATCGGTAATGAGCGAGGAAAAAGCTGCGGGGGCGATGCCGGTGGAAGCCAGCAAGTATGGCGATGACTTCAAATTGCCAATTGATGGCTTCAAAGGCACCCCGGAGGAGGTGGAGCGCCTTTGGTTTGAAACGGTCTATAAAGGCCGTGGTGACAGCATGCCTCAATTGACATGGCGTGCCGTACTCATGGGATCAGTCCTCGGCGGTGTGCTCTCCCTCACCAACCTCTATATCGGGCTGAAATCCGGCTGGGGATTTGGCGTAGCCATCACTGCCGCCATCCTCTCATACAGCATCTGGACAACCTTCCACAAACTCGGTTGGGTCCGGACGCCCATGACGATCCTTGAGAACAACTGCATGCAATCCACCGCAAGCGCGGCAGGTTATTCTACCGGCACCACACTTGTCTCGGCGTTCTCAGCTTTTATTCTGATCAATGGCAAACCCTTGCCCGTAGGCCTTACCCTGGCCTGGGTCTTCTTTCTGGCAGTGCTCGGGGTCACCATGGCCATTCCCATGAAAAGGCAAATGATCAATGTGGAGCAGCTTCGCTTTCCGACCGGGGTAGCCGCAGCGGAGACCTTGCGAGCGCTTCACTCGCATGGTGAGAAGGGAATGCGTGCGGCCAAGGCTTTAGGTCTGGCCGGGCTGCTGGCGGCGATCAGCCAGTTCCTCACGGATGGTTTGCGACTGATTCATCATTCTCTGGAGGCTTTTCAACTCGGTTCGTTGCTTAACCTGCTGAATAAGAAATTTCCTGGCGAGGCGTGGATGGGACGGACGATCATGTTTTATTGGGACCCCATCTTCATCGCGGCCGGTTCCATCACTGGAATGAAGGTCTGCCTGAGCATGCTGGTTGGCGGCACTTTGTGTTGGGCTGTGTATGTGCCTATCTTACAGAATCAGGGTATCATCGAGGGCTCAAGCTTTCGGCAGATCGTGCCGTGGACGCTTTGGGGCGGCACCGCCTGCATGGTCAGCTCCGGATTGCTTAGCTTCTTCCTGCAATGGCGCACCTCTCTCAGGGCTTTTCGCAACCTGGGAAAAATGTTCAACCGCAGCACTGATTCTTCGGACCCATTGGATGCAATTGAAGCACCGAGCTGGTGGTTCCTGGTTGGCCAGGTTGTCTCCCTGATTGTGATCACGATTCTTGCCAAGCTCACGTTCGACATCCCCTACTGGATCGGGGGGCTGGCACTGGTGATGTCTTTCATTCTGGCGTTAGTTGCTTGCCGCGTCACTGGCGAGACAGATACCACCCCCGTCGGCGCGATGGGCCAAATCACTCAATTGACCGTCGGTGCACTGAATCCCGGGAGCGCCACGACAACACTGATGAGCGCCAACATCGTCTCCAGCGCTGCCATCTCCTCAGCCGATCTGCTCACTGACCTCAAGAGCGGCTATTTGCTCGGAGCGAACCCGCGCAAGCAGTTTATCGCCCAGTTCGCGGGTATTTTCATGGGAACAGTCGTGACGGTGCTCGCTTTTAGTGTCCTTGTTCCCAATGCAGAAACTCTGACATCAGACCAGTTTCCAGCTCCGGCGGCCCAAAGTTGGCGGGCCGTTGCTGAAGCGATGAGCAAAGGAATTGGCGATTTGCACCCGATTAAGCGAGCATCGATAGGCGTCGGTGCGCTGGTTGGGGTCGTGCTGGCACTCCTCCCCTCGTTCTTTCCTAAAAAGGCCCGGTTCTTCCCCTCAGCAGCGGGTGTCGGCTTGTCGTGGACCTTCCACTGGTACTACAGCATGTTGTTTTTTATAGGCGCTTTAATCGGGAGTGTCCTGCAAAAGAAATCCCCACAAAAAGCTGAGGAATACACCTTCCCTGTCGCCTCCGGAATCATTGCAGGCGGCTCGCTCATGGGTGTGGTCATGATTTTCTGGGAGAACGGCCCGGCAATGATCAAGAAACTCATTGCCGGGGGTTGAAGCCGAGCCTGAGAAGGCAAGAAGTTACTGCTTCTTGAACTTGAACGTCTCTTTGGGTTCTTTTTCGAGATTGTCGTCGCTATCAATGGCATGGAGCCGCACTTGAAGCCCCTTTTCGGGCGACCCGCTAAAAACGAAAGCCATCTTCCTAGAGCCGCGTTCAGCCGAGCTTGCGGTGACGCGGAGGACCATTTCGTCATTTTCCTTATCCCATGATCCCTTGGCAACGGACCCCCTGCTATCGACGCTGTAATACTTGGGCCGCTCGTCATTCGGCTCCAGGACTGTAAAGCCTTTCGATTCCATATCAGCGAACTTAACGTGAAGCACGATCAGATGCTTGTCCAGGTCCCAGGACATATCCAGGGTGCAAGTCTCCCCGTTGTTGCCTACCCCTTTCCAACTGCCGAAAATCCACTCCACCGAGTTTTCAGCAACGAGACTCTTGAGTGACGTCTGTGCGTTGGACGAAAAGGCGAGAGTGCCTGCGAGTAAACCGAGGGCCAGATAACGTGTAATCATAAGTTTTATTTTGGGTGTTGTGATCAATGCTTCGCGCCACTCTAACCGGACTGGGAAGGCCGTCAAGCGGGCCTTTCGGCAATCAGAGGTCGGACACGCTTTGTCTAAGGCCGCGTGGGATACTCGGGCATGAAGAACAAGAAAACACGCAGCCCAAAAGTGCTTGCCCTTCTAAACCTGGCCATTGCGGAACTCAACGCGGGTCCATTCAGTGATGAGTTCCTCAAAACCCACCCAGAGCCACCAACTCAAAGTTGGCCATGCATAATCCTCTGGCCGGCAACCCCACCGCAACAGCGCGAATACCATGAAACCGCGCCGTCCCTGGCTCAGCTTTCGCTGGGACAGGCGCTGATTGCCAAAAGCTCCGAATACTGGCTTTGCCTGGGGGAGGCAGCGCAGGCCCGCATCGAATGGGGGAAGTTATCGGCCGCCAGCAGAAGACATCCTCTCGTCATCAAATTGAGCCTGGAAATTCATCGTGGATTGGGACTGCCAGCGCCCCGGCTGTAATATCCAGCCGGAATCCGGTGTGTGTCCGTGCCAAGCCGTGAAAGTCCGTGTTCGTCCTATCCTGCTCCTGTTTGAGCGGCCTGAGCGGCGCTGGGTCAAAAATCAGGCTTGTCATCGCCCGGCTACGTGTTAAATTTTTCGGCCTTTTATGAAAGATATTCATCCGAAGTATGTGGAATCTGAAATCCGTTGCGCGTGCGGCAACGTGATCAAAACCCGTTCCACCAAGCCGGTTATTATTGTTGGTATCTGCAATGGCTGCCATCCGTTCTACACAGGACAGCAGAAATTCGTGGATACAGCCGGTCGTGTGGATAAATTCCAGCAGCGGATGGCCAAGACCCAGGCCGCGCAGGCCGCCACCGCCGCCAAGCGCAAAAAGAAGTAGCACCGCTCCCTTTCTTCCGCCCGCATGGTCCACGAACCATTCGGGCGGATTCTTTTTTATCCCAGCCGGTCTGGCCAGTTGCTTAGGAATGTCATGGATCTGCGTCCCCATATTGAGAAGTTCGCCCGGCGTTTTTCGGAAGTCGAAGCCGCTTTAAGCGATCCCAAGGCTTTCGACAATCAACAACGCGCCCAGGAGCTTTCCAAAGAATATGCCCGGCTCAAAGAGCTGGTGGCACACGGGCAGGCTTATCTCAAAGCCGTGACTGATCTGGCGGAGAATCGTGCCCTTGCCGCCGATGAAAAGGCGGACGCTGAGCTGCGTCAGATGGCCGTTGAGGAGGTAACCCGGCTCGAAGCCGACGAGAAACGCCTGGGCCTGGAGGTGCAGCGCGGCCTTATTCCGCCTGACCCGGCGGACTCGCGCAATACGATTATAGAAATCCGGGCAGGGGCGGGAGGGCAGGAATCAGCGCTGTTCGCTGCTGATCTCTACCGGATGTACACCCGCTATGCTGAAGGGCGCGGATGGAAATTCGAGAGCCTGGACCTTAGCCCATCGGATCTGGGCGGCTATAAGGAAGTCATTTTCCAAATAACAGGCACCGACGTGTATAAGCGTCTGAAGTATGAAAGTGGCGTCCATCGGGTGCAGCGAGTGCCTGCTACGGAAGCGCAAGGGCGAATTCATACAAGCACTTGCACGGTGGCTGTCCTGCCCGAGGCCGAAGAAGTGGATGTGGAAATCAAGACTGAAGACCTGGACATCACTGTATGCCGCGCATCCGGCCCTGGTGGACAGGGAGTCAACACCACAGACTCTGCGGTACAGATCATTCATAAGCCGACCGGCCTGATTGTTCGCTGCGCGGACCAGCGTTCGCAGCAGAAGAATAAGCTCCGGGCTATGACCGTTCTGCGCTCGCGCCTCCTGGAGCGCCGGGTAAGTGAAGAGAACGAGAAATACGCGGCACAACGCAAGGCTCAGGTGGGAACGGGCGAACGCAATGAACGGATTCGGACCTATAATTTCCCTCAGAACCGCGTAACGGATCACCGGATCGAGCTCACGCTCTACAATCTCCCTGTCGTTATGGAAGGGGTAATTGATTCTGTGATCGAGCCTCTGATGGCGAATGACACCGAGGAACGGCTGGCAGCTTTGAAGCTGTAACAAACAAGCCCCTCTCCTGCTCCGCTTTATCATGGTAGCCGACCTGCATCCTTCATCCCGGGAAATCCGCGGACTCATTTTTGATTGTGACGGCACACTGGCCGATACGATGCCGCTGCATTGGCGCGCCTGGTCTGAGATCAGCCATCGGTATCGCCTGAACTTCCCGGAGGATCGTTTTTACTCACTGGGAGGCGTGCCGTCCCGGGACATCCTTCGCATCCTGTCCACCGAGCAGGGGGTAACACTGGATCACCTGGCTGTGGCTCGGGAGAAGGAATCCATCTACCTGCCACTTCTAGACGATGTGGAACCGATCGATTGCGTGGTAAAAATTGCACGCCAACATGCCGGCAAGGTTCCTATGGCGGTGGCCAGCGGTGGAACTCAGGCAATTATTTGCGAGGTGCTGGAACGGTTAGGAATTCGTGATCTATTTCAGGCGATAGTGACCAGCGAGCAGATCACACGGCAGAAACCTGCGCCGGACATCTTTCTCGAAGCAGCAAGGCGGATCGGCGTACCCCCACAGTATTGCCAGGCATTCGAAGACACGGACCTTGGGATGCAGGCCATCCGCTCGGCTGGCATGCAAGCAGTGGACGTGCGTCATTTGCTGGCGCAGCGGGCCTAAGCTATTTCCCCTTAGCTGGAGCTTCAGACTCAGGCCGCTTCCAGATGTAGCGGAACATCAAAACCCGCAGCACGGCGGTGAACGGGATGGCGAGAATGCCGCCTAATATGCCGCCCAACACAGTGGTCCCGGCCATCACGGCGATGATGATCGTCACCGGGTGCAACCCGACGCGATCGCCCATGATCTTGGGGGAAATCACAGCGCCTTCCAGCGCCTGCACGACAGCAAATACTCCCATCACCAGCAAAGGGTGCAGCCAGTCACCATATTGAACGAGAGCGATGATCAGCGCAGCCCCGCAAGTAATGATGGCTCCAAGGAATGGAACCATTGTAAGAAACACGGAGATGGCTCCCAGCAAAATGGCGTATGGTAACCCGATCGCTAGAAAGCCGATCGTGTAAAGCACCCCGTCACAAATGGCAACCAGAACCTGCCCGCGGAAGAAAGCGATCAGGTAATCGTTAATAGAATTGATGACGAAGACCATCTCGTTCTTAAACCCGGAATCCGAGACAGGTAAATAGTTGGACCAATGATCAGAGATACCGCGTTTCTCCAGCAGGAAGTAGAACAAGTAAACCGGCACCAGCGCCAAACCAGCCAGAACTCCCAACCAGGAAGCGACCTTGCCCACTTGACCGAAAATCCATGCACCCACCTTGGGTGCCGCTGTCTTCAACCAATCGGATGCGCTCTGGATGGTCTCGGGATTGAGCCCCTCGGATTGTTTTGCCGGGGTGGCCTGATCTGCGGGGGCCGCGGGTTGGGCCGTTTTACCGGGTGACACCTGGCCTGTGCGCTTGGAATAGGCATTGAACAGCTTGCGAAAAACGTCCGGCGGCTGGGTTATGAATTTCTCGGTGCGTTGCTGAATTCGCGTCGCATACTCTGGCAGGCGGTTTGCGAGATCCCGGGTCTCGTTTACGATCTGTGGAACGACACTGCCCAGCAGAGCCCCCACAATGGCCAGAGCAATGATGAAAACAGCGATGATCGCACGAGTGCGGGGCACGCGCTTTCGCTCAAAAAAGTCAACCAGCGGATCGAGCAGGTAAGCCAGCACGCCTGCAATAGCCAGCGGCCACAGCACAGGCGAGAGCACGCGCAACACCTGGCCCATGCCCCAGATAAGCCCGCCAATCAGCGCGAGCAGCAAGGCCACCGATAGCCCAGTCAACGCCATCCACATGAGCTTGGCTTGCCGTTCGGAAGGGGGTGGAAAGTGCATAGTTCGGTTCAAAAACCTGTCTTACGCAGCGGATGACCCGCGGGCAGGTTGTCCAACAATCGTTGAAAACGCTCCGGGGACGGCAGCGGACGACCGGGTTCCTCCTCCAGGTTCGATTTGCGCACGACCTCCAACCAGGCACGCAGTTGACGGGAGCAGCTTTCCACACCCTCGCGCAGGTCAGCAAGCCTGGGCTCCTGGCTTGGGGTGCCGGTCTGTCGTTGCAGGATAAAAACCATCGAACGCAAGGAACCGGCAGAACCCCTGGCCATCTCAATATGCCGCAGCACCTCGGACTTTGTGCCGTGCTCGAACGTCTCCGCAATCTGGTTGGAGATTTGCAGAGCGACCTTCTGAAACTCGGTGTTGAAGACCTCCCCTAGTTGGGGGCTGCGCTCCGCCAATTCATGTGCCTGCTCATACAATGTAACTGCAAGCTGCCAAACCGGCAGGTCTTCAAAACGAGTAAAGTTCATAAACTCATCCTTGTCCCAACTTCCGCGATTTCTCAGCCGCCGCCCGGACCGCGTTCATTAATGCACCGCGAATCCCAGCGCGCTCCAACTCATGCACTCCTTCAATGGTCGTCCCGCCCGGACTCGTCACCATGTCCTTCAACGCGCCCGGATGATACCCGGTTTCGAGCACCATGCGAGCGGCACCCAGCAGCGTTTGTGCGGCCAGGCGCGTGGAGATGTCTCTCGGCAAACCGGCAGCAACCCCACCGTCGCTCAGTGCTTCAATCATTATATAGGCATAGGCAGGACCGCTGCCACTGAGGCCCGTCACCGCATCCAGAAGGGGCTCGCGAACCATGTATGCCAGACCGACCGATGAAAACAGCTTGATCGCCAGTTCACCATCCTGGCGCGTTGCAAAACTGCCCAGCGCCAGCGCTGTAGCAGAGGCACCTACCAAAGCCGGTGTGTTGGGCATCACCCGAATCACCCGCATTCCTTCGCCCAACCCCCGCTCAATGCGTGCCGTAGGCACCCCGGCCGCGATCGAGATCAGCAGGTGCCGCTCTGTAAAGGCCGGTTTCATATCTGCAAGCACCGCAGCTACTTGATCGGGCTTTACGGCCAGCAAAATGACATCCGCAAAATTCAAAACATCGGGATTATAGGCGGTCGTTCGCCCGCCAGTCTCTTTTTGAAAGTACTGACCGGCCGGTTCGGCAGGGTCGCTGGCAATAACATCCGCTGCCTGCACCAGGCCTGCTTTGATGAACCCCTTGGCCAAAGCCACCGCCATTTTCCCACCGCCAATAAATCCGATCTTCATAGTGGAACCCATTGGACCTGTTTTACCAGCGCGGGGCGGACTTCGAAAGCAATTTCGACTGCATTTGACAAAGTCCCGACAGAAGGGTAACCGTTCCTAATACCTTGCGTAACGCAAACTCAAGCACTATCTTCGGCCCGTTCTGCCTTTCAAGGCTGAGCTCCCGAGGCTTTACACTCGTGGAGTTACTGGTGGTCATCGCAACCATCGGCATCTTAGCCGCCCTTCTCCTGCCCGTCCTCAGCCGCGCCCGCTCCAAGGCACAATCGATCACCTGCCTGGCACGCCTGAAACAACTCAGCCTGGCCGGCCTGCTCTACACTGGCGATGAGCAGGATCGATTGCCCTATAATCTCGGCACCTCGGAGATCAAGCGTTCCACTGCATCCCGGCGGTTCATCAACTGGACAAGTCCCGTCATGAGCTGGGAACTTGATTCAGACAACACCAACACCGTGTTGCTGACCCTGGGGGGATTGGGACCTTACGTCACGCGCGAGGCCAGCCTCTATAGCTGCCCCAAAGATGCTGTGGTCAGCGACTTGCAGGCAGATGCAGGTTGGACGCGCCGGACGCGCAGCACTTCGATGAACATGATGATCGGAGATGCAGGGGAATTCACCAGGGAAGGTGGTAACGTCAACAATCCAGATTATAAACAGTATTTCAAAAGCACGCAGATTCCCAGGCCTGCCGAGATTTTCGTTTTCATCGAGGAACACCCCGATAGCATTAACGATGGCTATTTTCTGAATCGCGCTCATTCGCACAAGTGGATGGATTTACCTGCATCCTGGCACAACGGGGGTGCGAACCTCAGCTACGCCGATGGGCATGCCGAGCAGCATCTCTGGAGATATGCAAGCACCCGGCCACCTGCCCGCCCTGATGCCGCAAGATTGCCATTCTACATCCCAGCGGCTGAGCAGGGGGATTTCGAATGGCTCATGCATCGAATGAGCACCGAAGATTATGCCGAGGGCTATACAGATGAGTATTAGGCCGCAGGAAGGAAAGCGCGTCTGCGGTTTATGGAGGGTACTTCAGAGATAGCGTCTCAGCGCTGGTGAATCGGCCGGACCGGCCAGGGTGTAGCACTTGTCTCCAGATGTCCAACTGACCGAGACCAAATCGGCCAGGAGTGTCACCTGAGGTTTTGTTCCTGGAGGATCTCGAAAATCGGTGGTTCGAGCTACAAACAGAAAGAGCATCTGCCGGTCACCTCGATCAAAGCAGACCATTCCCACCGGATGGTTGCGCCAGGTGAGCACACCGCCCCCTGTCAGTTCCAACTCACGCAGTGGGCCCGGGACTTCATAATCTCCCGGGGCTCCGCCACGCGCGAGATGCTGCCGCAACGCAGCCATATCATTGGTCACGACGTCCATGTGGTACTCGCGGACGGCGCTCCCAACCACGCGGGCTTCATAGCGGGCGAACTGGTCGGAGGATTCTCCGGGCCGCCCAATCAATGCTACCCCCAGGAGGACGAATGCCGCAGCAGCAGCCAGCCAAACGCGAGGCTGCCTCCACAGCGGCACCCGAATCGTCTTCCTGGCGCTCAGCAAACGTTCTCGCAATTCCGCCGGAACGGGGCTGCTGCGGAGCTTGTTGCGCATCGATTGCTGATACTCGCAGTGGCTTTGAAACCATTCCCGCAGCACGGGATCGCTTTGGCAGAGAGCAATCGCCTCGGCAATGGCTGGATCACGGTCATCTGAGGTTCCGGGCCGGTAAAGAAGGAGAATCTCCCTGGCCGTTTGTGGCGTCACAAGTCCTCCTTTCGCAAGGAAGACGCAGTCCCCGCATGCAGCACCAGTCCCTTGAGCTGAGCCACTCCCCTTGCAAGGCGAGACTTAACAGTTCCCATGGGAATGCCAAGCACCTCGGAGATCTCTGCATAGGAGTAGTCTTCCAGATAGAAGAGGGCGACTACAGCCCTGTACTGTTCATCCACCTGGATCAGCAGGTCCACAGCCATTTGTGCATCCAAGCGGTTGACGTGGTCTGCCTCGATGATCGGAAGGTCTGGCATACCTTCCTGGATCTCCACCTCTGGAAACTTAACCATGCGCCGGTGTCCGGCCATGAACGTACGGTGCAGAGAGGTGAAAAGCCAGGCCTTCACCCTGGCAGGGTCTCTCAACTGACCGCCCTTTTCAGCCCAGATCAGGAAGGTTTCCTGCACCAGGTCAGTGGCCGCATGTTCTTTTCGAGTCAAGCTCATCGCAAACCTGAATAACGGGGCGTAACACTGGTCGATAACGGTCTCGAAATCCAGTTCACCCCGCTCAGGGCCTTGCTCATATGAGTGCTGAGATGCCACAAAGGTTCCGATAAATCTGCAATTACAGTAGGAATAGCGAGGTGCTGTCGCAAGCACTCCTGGAGGGATAACCGAACATTTGAAAAAAAAGAAACTTCCCGGGAACAAAAAGCCTTCCTCATTGCTCCCATAAGAAGAAACAATCCATGATTGCGGGGTTCGGTCACGGCGCCAAATGAGCATGGAGATGATTGCGCTCAAGGCCAGCCCCCCAATCCTGATGACATAAGAGAGAGAAAGGTAAAGAAAATGATTAGAAAACTCCTTGGCCTTTATCAGTGCGCCGCGATTGCGACGATGCTGGGAGCAAGCTCGCTTCGCGCAGACACAGTCAATGTACCGGCCGTCAAAGATACATTCATCAGCAGTTTTGCTCCCGATAGTAATGGAGGTGGAATGCTCTGGTTTGACGCCGGAACCGATGGTGGCCGCTTCGGCCCGCCGGGAGTGCGGCGGGGCTTGATCCAATTCGACCTTGGCACAATCCCACCTGGTTCCACCATCACGTCGGCAGTGTTGCGACTGAAAGCAGTGAAAGTGCCTCCAGACGGGGTTAACTCGACTTTTGATCTCTATCGCGTCACGGCGGATTGGGGGGAAGGCAATAATGCTGCTTCACAGAACGGCGGGCCTGCCGTCGCTGGTGAAGCCAATTGGAATGCGCGAATCCTTGGCACTGCCAACTGGTCAGAGCCAGGGGGGCTGGGTGAGGCAGCCGGAACCGCCAGTGCCTCTACTGCTATCGATGGCACCGCAGGCCCGTTCGCCTGGACCAGCGCGGGTCTGCTTGATGACGTGCGATTCTGGTTCACCAATAGCACCCAGAACTTCGGCTGGATGATCCGCTCAAGCGCTGAGGAAACTCCACGCAGCGTGAGGGGATTCGGGGCGAGCGAGGATGCCGCGAATGCGCCGGCACTTGAGATCGGGTACTCTCCTGCGTCCGCCGGAAACACCCCGCCCACCGTGACGATCACCTCCCCCACCAACGGTTCAACCTTCACTGCACCTGCCGTGGTAGCGATCTCCGCGGAAGCGGCTGACAGTGATGGCACCATAACTCGGGTGCAGTTCTTTTCCGGCACGAACTTGCTCGGATCTGATGAAACCAGTCCTTATGAGGTCAGCGTCCCGCTCTTTCCGGGGGCTCATACTCTGACGGCCGTCGCCACGGATGATGACCAGGCCACCGCCACCTCCGCAGCAGTCACTATTTCCGTTGGGAACACGACGATTGCAGATCCGATTCCTGAGCGCATCCCCAAAGGCACAATCGGCATTGAGTTGGAAACCGTTGCCGACGGGATGGCGTCCCCTCTGGGTATGGCAGTTCCAGATGACGGTAGTGGACGCATGTTTGTCTTCGACCAGGATGGCCGGGTCTATGTGCTGGCAAACGGGGTAAGACTTCCTGGTCTGCTGTTGGATTTGCGGACCAGGCTTGTCCTGCTAGGCGCCTACGATGAACGCGGGCTGCTCGGGATGACTGTTCATCCGGACTTTTCCGAGAATCCATTGGTATATACCTACACCTCCGAGCCTATATCGGGTTTGGCCGACTTTCAAACTGGTGTGGCTAACAATCATCAATCTGTCATCTCCGAATGGCGCATTAACGTCGCGAATTCAAACCAGGTGGATGTGGCTTCGCGCCGGGAGATCCTGCGGATAGACCAGCCCCAATCCAATCACAATGGCGGAGCCATGCACTTCGGTCCTGACGGAATGCTCTACATCACCCTGGGAGACGGAGGCCAGGCAAACGACGTCGCACCAGGCCACGCCCCGGGTGGTAATGCGCAGGACTTGAACCGGATCTGGGGCAAACTGCTTCGCATCGATGTTCACGGAAATAACTCGGTTAACGGCAAATACGGCATCCCGGCCCAGAATCCGTTTGTGGGCACTAATGCGCTTCCGGAGATTTACGCCTACGGCTTGCGCAATCCTTTTGCCTTCAGCTTCGATCGGAATAATGGGCAGATCTATCTTGCCGACGTTGGCCAGGGAAAAGTTGAAGAGGTAAACGTTATTGCCAGCGGCGGTAACTATGGATGGAATCTTCGTGAAGCACGTTTCTGGTTCGACTCCGCCACCGGGTCACTGGTGCAGGCACCTGTCCGCATGCCACCCGAAGGCATGATCGATCCCATCGCGCAGTATGACCATGACGACGGGACAGCCACGATTGGTGGCTATGTTTATCGCGGTGGAGCAATACCCGGTTTGTCCGGCACCTATGTGTTCGGGGATTGGGGCACATTTGGGGCACCAAGCGGCCGATTGTTCTACCTCGATGAAACCAACGGCGTCAAAGAATTCCGCATTGGCCGGCAGGACCGCCCGCTGGGCGTCTGGCTCAAAGGATTTGGCCAGGGGCCGGATGGCGAGCTGTACGTATTTGGCAGCCGCTGGCTCGGGCCCAGCGGCAACACAGGACGGATGCTGAAGATTGTGCCGTTATCAGATCAGGTCGTCATGACAGGAGTGAGGACTATCGGTACAAACCTGGCCGTGGATTGGACCGGGGGCAAGGGCCCGTTCTCGCTGCAACGGAAATCATCCCTAATGGATCAAACATGGTCCGCAGCATCTGTACTAAACGCGCGCACCGCGATGGTCAATCGTTCCCTTTCATCAGGTTTTCTTCGAGTGGGAGATGCGGCAGGACTGCCTTCCGTTCCCTTTACCGCTTATTTGAGCGGCGCCGCCGAACGGCCTGCAAACAACTCAGCCGGTACGGGGTTTGGCGTTTTCATCCTGGACGGCAACACTCTAACATTCAACCTCAGCTACAAGGACTTGTCCGGACCAGCCAGGAACGGACACATCCACGGCCCCGCCCCTGCGAGCAGCAGTACGAATGTGCTCATTGATCTTGCGCCATTTAACGGGGGCTCATGGGGAAGCACTGGCACCATTTCAGGTGTGGTCATTCTCACCGATACTCAGAAATCCCATCTTTTGAGTGGCCTTACTTATGTCAATCTGCACACGGATGCCTTTCCAGGCGGGGAAATCCGTGGCCAGATCGCTCCCGTGAATTTCCAGGTGGAACTCAATGGCACCCAGGAAAACCCGGTCATACCGACAACAGCGAGCGGTTTGGGAGGGCTTTCGCTGGTCGGCAACCAACTGACTTTCAACATCACCTATAGGGGACTGACTTCACCGGCAACCATGGCTCACATCCACGGACCTGCGGCGCCCGGTCAGAACGCCACCGTTATGGTTGACCTTGGCAGTTCCAAGGTAGGAGCGTTCGGCACGAATGGAGCTCTTTCAGGAACTGTAGTGCTCACCCCGGCTCAACTCAGCAGCCTCGTGGATGGCATGACCTACGTAAACATCCATAATGCCACTTTCACGGGGGGCGAAATTCGAGGGCAGATCGTGGCACACCCCACGGCTGTACCCGCAACCGTGCTGCTAAGTGGCTTGGCGGAAAAGCCCAGCCCCCTGGTGAACACAGCGACAGGGAACGGCACGTTGAGCCTGGACGGCAATGCCCTGACCTTTAACATCAGTTATAGTGGGCTGTCTGGAGATGCCATCGGCGCGCATATCCATGGGTTCACTAACACAGCCGGAAATGCGACCGTCGTCGTGAATCTGGCGCCGTTCAATGGGGGAAGCTTCGGCACGAACGGGACGTTGTCAGGCACCGTGCTTCTCAATAACGCGCAACGTGATGCCCTCCTGGCAGGAAGGACCTACATCAACGTCCACACACCCGATAATCCCAATGGTGAGATGAGGGGGCAAATCGCTCCCGTTGCCATGACAGCAACCTTGAGTGGCAACAACGAACGCAATACTCCCGTGCAAACAGCCGGGGCAGGCTCAGGCACCTTTGCCCTGGTACGTGATCAACTGGCAGTAGCAGTCGCGTATCAAAACCTGAGCACAAATGCGAGCATGTCGCACATTCATGGACCCGCGGGATTCCTGCAGAATGCAACTGTCATGGTGGACTTGCAGACAATCAATGCAGGCGGGTTTGGAGTGACAGGTGCGCTCTCTGGCATCGTGCCGCTCACGGTGTCTCAGTTGCTGAGTCTGATTGACGGCCAGACCTACGTGAATTTCCACACGCCGCTTAATACCAGTGGCGAAATCCGAGGGCATATTCTCCGGTAACCCCACAGCACCCTGGGCCCGCCGTCCACCCTCCTGGAAGGCGGGCCCTTTTCTTTAAAAGTCGCGACTCTCGCCCATCTTGAGGAGGCGCAGATTCTTCCCTTTTGCAGCGAATTTTCGCACCGCATCCTCGGAGTTAATCTGAATCGGTGGAAAAGTGTTGTAGTGAAGGCCGAAGATCTCGTTGCATCCGATGAAGTCACTGGCACGCAAGGCGTCATCGACGTTCATGGTGAAGTTGTCACCAATCGGAAGCGCCGCCCATTTCAGTTGGGTTGATTCGCCGATCAACTGCATATCCAAGGTCAGCGCCGTATCCCCCGAATAGTAGAAATTCCCTTCGGTCGTCTCGACAACAAATCCACCGGGATTCCCACCGTAGGCGCCGTCCGGCAGGCTGCTGGAATGAATGGCGCTCACGAATTTGACTCGGCCGAAATCCAGAGGGCATCCGCCGCCGTGGTTCAACGGGTGCGTTTTTTTGACACCCTGTGTTTCAAGCCAGACGGTGATCTCAAAATTTGAAAGCACGGTAGCACCAGTCCGCCTCGCGATTGCCACCGCGTCTGCAATGTGATCCGCATGCCCGTGCGACACGAGGATGAAATCGGCAGGAATCGAGTTGATATCGATGTGCCTGGCCTGCTCATTGGGTGTGATAAAGGGGTCGAACAACATGTCGTGGTTCCCCACCCTCACAGAAAAACAGGAATGTCCGTAATAGGTCACTTTCATAGCTTCCTTTCGATCCGAGTTGGTCAGTGTTCTGTACCAGTTGTGATAGAACGGGTCAACCTCCGCACTCGCATACCCGCATACCGTCCGGCTGCCGCTTTGAGGCCCGCCTATGCGCCTCAAAACAAGGTTGGCAACAGGTGCCCACAACCAGGTTGAACAGGACCAACACGAGCGTTGCACCGCACCCAAACCTGTCGGCGCAGATGTCGACCCGGCACATGGTAGAACGAAGACAGGGAGAGAGCGAGGCTGGCAGCGGTAGCAACAAGGGCTAAGCACTCGATTTTTATTTTTACTGTGTTCCGCGTTGTTCTATTGACAAGATCTCAAGCCTGATCTACAACCGTAGGAACAACGCGGAACACATCTGCGGCAGGAAAGGAAGGATATGAGTGAAACGAAGTATAAAGCGACATTGAGCGGCGAGCGAGGACGAAGCGGGTGCTGTGTGATCTTCCGGCATCCACTGCGGAAAAATGCCGATGGCACGGCGGTGCGGGTTCGGCGTGGACTTGGAACGCGGGATCGCGCTGAAGCTGAGAATCTCGTCGGCCAACTAAACGAGATTCTGGGCGACCGAAATTTCTGGACACCTGCCGCCAAGGCAAAAGCAGAGGCCCTATTCGACGCAAAGGTGGTGAACGCCTTTTATGACAACTTCCTCCCGGCCACTCAAGATGCGTGGGCGTTGCGGGAGCAAATCATTCCACTGCCCGGACGGGAAGAAGGCTATGCGCGCGCCCGCTTCTTGGGCACGACTGGAGCGGGGAAGACGACGCTCGTCCGGCAATTGATCGGCACAGACCCCGAAAAGGAGCGATTCCCCTCCACCTCAACCGCGAAGACGACAGTTTGCGACATCGAAGTGGTGCTGGCCTCCGGCCCGTTCAAAGCTGTCATCACCTTCTTCCCGCGCGAGCATGTGCGGTTGCACATTGAAGAGTGCGCACTCGCCGCCGCAGCATCGATTGTTTTTGAGAAGGGTGGCACCGTGACGGCGGCTTCGCGATTGCTGGAGCACAGCGAGCAACGATTTCGGTTGAGCTATCTCCTAGGCAACGTGCGGGGAGACAAAGATGAGATTTCCGACGATGGCGATACGGAAGAGGAAATGGCCAGCAGCGAGGGCGCGGAAGTCAGCGACGCGGAACGCGAAGCCATGTCGCGCCAACTGGAGGGCTACGTCGAACGCATCGAGGCGATGGCAATTGATGCAGCCCGAAAGCTAGAAAAGGAATTGGGAGTGCGGTTGAACCGGACTGAAGGCGAGGACGAGAACGCTTTCCAGGAATTATTCGAGGACGAACTGAAGCAGAACGAGGGCTTTCACGCACTGGTGGATGAGATCATGGACGCCGTGGAAGAACGCTTTGAATTGCTCGACCCGGTCGGATTTCAGCGCGACCGGAATGACTGGCCACTGTTATGGCAGTTTGAAACGACCGATCGTGCGGAGTTCGTCAAGACGGTGAACCGCTTTTCCAGCAACTACGCAGCGAACTTCGGACGGCTATTGACCCCTTTGGTGCAAGGGATACGGGTGCGCGGAGGGTTCGCACCAAACTGGCATCAAAACGGGGAGTGCAAGCTGGTGTTGCTCGACGGGGAGGGGCTGGGCCACACGCCGGATTCAAGTTCGAGCATTTCAACGAGCATCACGCAACGGCTCAAGGACATTGATGCGGTAGTTCTCGTCGACAACGCGGAACAACCGATGCAGGCCGCGCCACAGGCGCTGGTACGGACGCTGGCCGCGAGCGGTAATGAGCGGAAACTGATGGTCTGCTTCACGCACTTCGACCAAGTAAAAGGGCCGAACCTCCCCAGTATCACCGCACGTAAAGAACACGTCTTTCGCTCGCTGGAAAATGCGATTGGCAGCATCCGCGAAGTTCTGGGACGGAGCGCCGAGTATGCCCTGCGGCGTGAGACGGCGGACAAGACGTTCTTCCTCTCGAACATCCAGAATCTGATCAAGGAGACAAACCGCCTGACGATCTCCGAACTGCAGCGCCTGGTGGACGCCATTCGAGACAGCATCAAGCCACGGCCACCCGCGCATGTAAGGCCGGTTTATGACATGTCGAATCTGATTCTTGCCATCCCGCAGGCGATGAACTCGTTTCGCGATCCGTGGCGCGGACGTCTTCGTCTGCCGTCACGCTCCACAGTGTC
Organism: uncultured Verrucomicrobiota bacterium; assembly: GCA_942493075.1. Taxonomy (GTDB): domain Bacteria; phylum Verrucomicrobiota; class Verrucomicrobiia; order Limisphaerales; family UBA8199; genus JBBQYD01. Next base: position 5,154,829 of record OW818681.1, read on the forward strand.
GCCGGAGCACTGGACGCGAATCAAGGCATTGTCGCGCCGGTTTGCCGAACTTGGCAGCACGGAATACGACACGCTGCGACCGGTGGCGGATTTCATTGCCCGCCTGATTGAGCACGTCACGGTCGTGCTTTCCAATCCGCTGCGATGGGATCCGGAAAACGCGACGGAAGAGATGAAACGCCAAGTCATTGCGGACATCGCCAGCGCGGTCCATGGCAAACTGCATGGGCTCGGAGAAAACCGGCTGTTCCATGAACGCGTGAAGGAGTGGAGCGTTGCCTACTCGCATCGCGGCACGGGGTCATCCCGCGAGCGGGCGATGGATATTGAGGGCATCTACGGGACAGCCGCGCCTATTCCCGGTGGAACTGCCGATCCCCATAGCACCGCGCTGGTGGCGACCATCAAGGCGTTAGTGCAGGAAGCGGTGGAAGATGCTGGCGGATTATTTGAATGAAGCAGTGACTATTGAACGAAAGCGAACCAAACAACTGTCTTTGCGACCACTACAATGAACATACTCAGGATTGCGACTGCAAGATTGGGTGCCGAAAGTGTGAGGATGCACTTCCCAGAAAAGTACAAGCGCGCCGAGGATTTCTTACATCGCGAACAATGACATCTACCGGTTGAGCTTTGCCACACAATGTCAGAAGTCCAACACCTCGATTGTTGTTGGGTCTATCAGGGAATGGGATGACAATTCCATTTAAGAATATCCGATTCCCGCATACCCTCTGGCTACCGCTTAGGAGCGCGCCTATGAAAGGACCATGGAGAAACCCTCAAGCCCCACCCTCACCTTTCTTGCGAACGTGGTCAAAGAACTCTTCAGCGACGATGTATCCCACACAGTTTGAAGCTCCGCAGCGGCAGGGATACTCTTTATACTCAGTCAGATCGTAGCCATAGTTGAAAGTTACCTCTGCCTCAGTGTCGATGTCGCGACAGGCGATAATGTATATATGCCCATTATCCTGCTCTGCCTCACAATTTGGGCTGCAGCTATGGTTGATGAACCGTGCAGGATTCCACGAAACGTTCCCGTCCAGATCATCGGTCTCGGTTAGTGAAAAAATATACTCATTGTTACCCTCGCAGCGTTTGAGGGATTCGGCTTTGCTAATGCGTTCGCCTACATACTCGATGACCCGCGTGCCAGCGGGTATAGGACGGCGTGCGAACGCGCCGGTTCCGTGAATGCCTGACGGTCTAATCGTAAGCCACTCCGTTTCAGTGATATCCCCTGCCAATGGCGCCTGGTGTTCTGACATATCCCAACCTTTGCGGGTCCTAGGGATTTGTCCAAGGAAAACTGCGGCAGGCGGATGAAAAAGTTGTCACCTAAAAATACTCTTGCTAACGTCTCTCCATGTTCGCGTCATCACGCTCTCGCCGTCACTTTATCAAAACGCTCGGCATCGCCACACCGAGCCTGGCCCTGATTTCTGCCCACGCCCAGGCTCCGATCACAGCCAGCATCCCAACTCCAACAAGCTCCAGGAACACCAAGCCTCACGAATTGCAGGCCGATCTGGTGGTCATTGGTGGAGGTCTCGGTGGCTGCGCCGCTGCCCTTGCAGCCGCACGCAACGGATTACGGGTTATTGTTACCGAGGAAACCGACTGGATTGGCGGCCAACTCACCTCGCAGGCTGTTCCACCCGACGAGAACGCCTGGATCGAAAGCTTCGGCGGAACTCGCAGTTATTTGCAGCTACGCCGCAAAATCCGTGAATTCTATTACCGGAATTACCCACTCACTGCCGAGGCGAGAGCTCACCCTTATCTGAATCCCGGTTACGGCTGGGTATCACGGCTTTGTTGCGAGCCACGGGCCGGCTTGGCCGCTCTTCAGGAAATGCTGGCGCCTCACCAGTCATCCCAACGAATACGAATCTTGTTGCAGCACGTGCCGACCGCCGCAGAAACCGATGGTGATCGTGTCAAAGCCGTGGAAATCCGGAGCCTGGTTTCAGGGGACCGACTGGTCCTTCGTGCGCCCTATTTCATTGATGCGACCGAGATGGGCGATTTGCTGCCGCTGACTAAAACAGAATTTGTTTCCGGAGCAGAAGCTCGAAAGGACACCGGCGAGCCGAATGCGGCAGAGGTTGCCAACCCCGCCAATCTTCAGGGCTTCACCTGCTGTTTCGCTGCGGATTACATCAAAGGAGAGAACCACGTTATCGATAAGCCCGCCCAATACAGTTTTTGGAGGGACTACGAGCCGAAAATGAAGCCGGCATGGCCCGGCAAACTCCTCTCCTGGTTTTACGGCGATCCCACCACGCCCACGCCAAAGAAACTCGAGACGGACCCTGAACGCGCGCTTGGGCTGTGGACTTACCGCCGGATTCTTGATCGTTCACTTTTCATGGCCGGCGCTTTTCCGGCAGATATTTCACTCATTAACTGGCCTCAAAACGATTACTTTCGAGGGAACCTTTATGGTGGAACTGAGGAGGAAGCCAAACGGCATCTTGAAGCCGGAAAACAACTGAGCCTCTCGCTACTCTATTGGCTGCAAACGGAGGCTCCCCGGTCTGACGGTGGAACCGGGTGGGCTGGCCTGCGGTTGCGTCCGGACGTGGTGGGAACACTGGATGGCTTGGCCAAATACCCTTATATCCGTGAAAGCCGCCGCATCCAGGCGCAGTTCACTGTGCTAGAGCAGCATATCAGCACCGAATACCGAATGAAGGAGACTGGCGCCACCCGGGATACCGTCACCGCAGTGCATTTCAACGATACCGTTGGAATCGGGAGCTACAGGATCGATTTGCACCCCAGCACCGCGGGCGATGGCGGTATCGATATCAGTTCCCTGCCCTTCCAAATCCCCTTGGGCTCATTGCTGCCGAAACGCGTCCGCAACCTGCTGCCGGGCTGCAAAAACCTGGGCGTAACACATATCACCAATGGTTGCTACCGGGTCCATTCTGTGGAATGGAATATAGGAGAGACGGTGGGTGCTCTCGCGGCGTTTTGTATCAACCGCAAGAGCGAACCGTTTGAAGTGCGCGCCAATGCGAAGGTGCTTGGCGAATTCCAAGGAATGTTGGCTGAACAGGGTGTGCCGCTTTCCTGGCCAAAAGTGTTTCCGCTGTGAGTACGAGCACTGATTACGTGATAGCGCTGGTCACCGCGCCGGACATGGATACCGCGCGGGGCCTCGCGCAAGCAGCATTGAGCGCCCGCCTGGCGGCATGCGTCAATCTGGTTCGTGGCGTCGAGTCTCATTACTGGTGGGAAGGCAAACTGGACTGTTCTTCCGAGGTCTTGATGATCTTCAAGACCGTGCGGGCAAAAACCTCAGATTTGGAAAAGCTCATCATCGCTGAACATCCCTACGACACGCCGGAATTCGTTCTGCTGGATGTGGACGGGGGCAACGAACGTTACCTGAATTGGTGGCTGGCCTCGCTCCAGCGGAATGAGCCTTGCTGATACTCTGCTCGATCCCCCCCGGTAAAACGTCCCATTGAACTGTTGTTACCGGGGACTACCTTCCGGTAATGTGAACGTCTGGGATCTGTTACCAATTTACCTGCTGATTGTGTTCGGATTCGCCCTGAGTGTTGGTTTCGGTGTGGTGGCGGTCGTGATCCATCGCAGCGGAGCGCGTGCTGGAGCTCAGGTTCCCCAACCGCTTCAATCGGGCTCAAATGCCCTATACGAGGGACCTTCCATTAGCTTGTGGAGCCGGCCAACCTCCTGGCTGGCGATCCGCGGTCGCAGCCTGGAGGCGGTGCAAGAGGCTCTCGGGATTACCAACCCCAAGCCCTGCTCATGGGCGGCCGGTTTCTCGAGTGAAACCCCGCTATTCATCGCTCCGCCTGTGAAAGGGTGGATTCTTGTAACCGGTTCTGGTTTGCCAGACCCTAACGATGACATCGATCGGCTCTTCCGCTTCATTCTGGGACTGAGTCGCAAGCTCGGCCATGTGCAATTCTTTAGCGCGTCCCCGGTGCTGCAACACCATGCCTGGGTTCAGGCTGAGGGTGGCCATGTCTTACGAGCTTTTGCCTGGGCCGGAAAAACCCTATGGAAACAAGGCAAGATCACGGCCGCCGAAAAACAACTCGAGCTGCATTGTCCTGATTACGGCGATGAACCGGAGACTGCCTTGTTTGCGTCTGAATCTGTCGCCGCAAATACGGAGAAAGTCCCGTTGCTGGCATCTCAATGGAGTCTCGATCCAGCAGGGATAGACGAAAGCGCGGTTACGGATCGCCCCGGGGTGGCAGGAGAACTCGTACGACTCTACTGAACCTGCCCGCTTCTCTGCCCGAATTCGGGCAAACCTCTTGCCTGCCGAAGCAGCCTCAGGCAGATTTTGGTCAGAGTGAAATCGCCTCCTGAATACTGTCCGAACTGTGGAGCCGCTGTGCCGCGCAAGGCGCGCGCGTGCCCTCAGTGTGGAGCAGATGAGGAGACTGGCTGGTCAGAGGAAGCGGCGGCAAGTGGTCTGGATCTGCCCGGGGAGTTCGACTACGACGAGTTTGTGAAGAGTGAGTTTGAGAGCAAACCGGAGCGTCTTCCGCGCGGGATCAAACCCTTCTGGTGGATCGTGGCACTGATCCTCGTGCTGGTGCTGCTATCCTTTTTACTTGGCCTGAGATAAAAAAACCTGTCTCCCCGAAGGAAGACAGGCTTACTGAAACTGAATCCGTAAAGCTTACTTGCTGGCTGCGGCGGCTTCCGTCTTCTCGCCCTTGGTTTCAGGAGCGGCAGTCGGAGCTGTGGGTTCCACCGAGGCCGGGAGGTCCACCCATTCAAGAATGGCTTCCTGGCTGGCATCCCCCTGGCGGCAGGACATCTTCACGATGCGAGTATAACCGCCGGGGCGGGATTTCTGGGCGGGAGCGATCTCTTTGAAGAGGATCGTTACGGCCTCTTCCTGGTGCAAACGAGCCACGGCCAATCGGCGGTCGTGAACTGTGCCGCTTTTGCCGAGGGTCACCATTTTCTCAGCCACGGAACGAGCGGCTTTCGCCTTTGCCACCGTGGTGATGACACGTTTGTGTTTGATCAGGCTGCAAACCATGTTGGCAAGCATGGCGTTGCGGTGTTCGCCGGTGCGGCCCAACTTGGCGGTACGCTTAAGGTGTCGCATAAAAAATTATCTCGTCGGAATGGGCGAGGTCGAATTCTCGTCCTTGGGTGTTTCCAGCAGGTCTGGCTCGAACGTCATCCCGAGAGTCAACCCGAGCGCCTGCAGCTTGTCTTTAATTTCGTTGAGGGATTTCTTCCCGAAATTGCGATACTTGAGCATCTCCTGCTCAGACTTCATGCCCAACTGACCGACGGTGGTGATGTTCGCGTTATTAAGGCAGTTAGCCGCGCGAACACTCAACTCAATCTCGTTCACGCTCATATTGAGCAACTTCTTGAGCTTGGTCTTTTCCTCGTCCTGCTTGTCCACCACTTCTTCGAACTCGATGGCGTTCTTGTCGTAGCCGACAAACACATCAAGGTGGTGCTGCAGGATTGCGGACGCCTGGGTCAGCGCGTCATCAGGGGTGATACGGCCATCGGTCCACACTTCGAGGATCAGGCGGTCATAATCGGTGCGCTGGCCGACGCGTGCATTCTCGACGGCGTAACGCACTCGGATAACAGGCGAAAATAAAGAATCGATAGCCACCACGCCAATCGGCTGGTTAGGCTTCTTGTTCTCGTCCCCAGGGAGGAAGCCGCGACCCACTTTCACTTCCAACTCCATCTCGAACTTGCGCTTCTTGTCCAGCGTGCAGATGTGCTGAGTCGGATTGACGATTTCCGTGTTCTGGGAAAGCTGAATGTCGGCCGCTGTGACTGCCCCTTCCTTGTTAACGGATAGGAGGAGCATCTGAGGCTCGCGGTTCTGGGATTTAAAAAGAACCTTCTTCAGGTTCAAAACGATGTCGGTCACGTCTTCCACCACGCCCTCGATGCTGGCGAACTCGTGCATCGCTCCGTCGATTTTGATGGAGGTGATCGCTGCGCCTTCCAGGGAGGAGAGGAGCACACGCCGAAGAGAGTTGCCTACGGTATGTCCGTAGCCGGTTTCAAACGGCTCGGCAATGAACTTGGCGTAAACTGGAGTAGCGGTTGTCTCTTCTTTGCTCAACCGCTTTGGCATTTCAAAGCGTCCTAAACGTACTGGCATAATTTACCTTTCAACAATTTTAATCTGGCTACGGCGAGTTATTCCCGAGCTTGCCGCGGCCCTTATAATTGTTTGAAGTCGCGCAGCCGGCACCAGGCCCGCTCCGCGACTTCGAGTTAATGATGATTACCGGGAATAAAATTCAACAATGGCCTGCTCGTTGGCAATCGGCTGGATCTCATCCCGAGTAGGAATGCGCATCACGACGCCCTTGAGGGCCTCTTTGTTCAGCGAGAGCCAATCGGGCACCACGCGGCTTCCGGCGGACTCGAGATTCTTGGTTGCCAACTGCCGTGAGGCGTTGGAGTTCTTGATCTCGATCACGTCGTTAACCTTCAGTGCGGCTGAGGGCACGTCCAACTTGCGACCGTTGACCTTCACGTGGCCGTGGGCTACCATCTGCCGGGCGGCGGCGCGAGTGGCGGCGTAGCCAAGCTGGTAGCAGACGTTGTCCAAGCGGGTCTCCAGAATCTGGAGCATGTGCTCGCCGGTAACACCGCGGCGGCGTAGCGCCTTCTCATAAACCCCGCGGAACTGGCGCTCCATCAGACCGTAGTAGTAGCGCAGTTTCTGCTTCTCGATCAGGCCAAGGCCGTAATCGGTGTGCTTGCGGCGGGATTTGGGGCCATGAACGCCAGGGCCGTAATTGCGGCGTTCCAAATATTTGGATGGGCCGAAAATCGGTACTCCGAATCGGCGGCTGATACGAACGCGGGGGCCAGTATAACGAGCCATACTTTCTTTCTAAATCGGTGGGTTCCAGGTTAGACGCGGCGTTTCTTGCGCGGGCGGCAACCGTTATGAGGAACGGGGGTGTTGTCTTTGATTGTAGTGATTTCCAGCCCAATTGCCTGGAGCGCGCGGATCGCGGATTCACGACCGGAGCCGGGACCTTTGACCCGTACTTCGACTTCGCGCATACCGTGAGCCATGGCTTGGCGAGCGGCGTCCTGGGCAACCTGCTGCGCGGCGTAAGCCGTGCTCTTGCGGCTGCCTTTGAAGCCAACCCGGCCGGCGCTGGACCACCCGATAACATGCCCTTGCATGTCGGTGATGCTTACGAGCGTGTTGTTGAAAGTAGCCAGAATGTTGGCAATGCCGGAGGTGATGTTTTTGGCACCCTTGGCTTTGACAATCTTCTTGCCTGCCATTTCGTCGGCCAGCAACTCGGCGGCCGTTGGGGCGTTGGCAACTGGCGGAACGCCTTCTGCGGCAGGCTTCGGTGCTTCGGCAGCGGGGGCACCCGGTACGGGTGCGGCAGCAGCGTCGGCGGGAGCAGCCGCTTTCTTGGCCTTGGCCGGTTGGGCTTCGCCAGCCGGTTTAGCGGCGGGTTTATCAGCCGCTGCAGCCTCGGGCTTGCTCTCCTTCTTCGGAGCGGATTTCTTCTTCGTTTCGTCAGCCATAAAAACTTAGTGAATGCCTGCCTTGGCGGTTGGATTGCGCACCACGCCGACCGTCTTGCGCGGTCCTTTGCGCGTGCGGGCGTTGGTTTGGGTACGCTGTCCGCGCACGGGCAAGCTGCGCAGGTGGCGAACGCCACGGTAGCACTTGACACCCTGCAAGCGCTTCAGATTCATGCCAATCTCGCGGCGCAGATCGCCCTCGATCACATACTTGCCGTCCTGAATGGCGTGAACAATCTGCGAAAGCTGCTGCTCCGTGAGATCCTTGGCGCGCGTGCTGGGATCAATTTTCGCCGCGACGAGTACGTCCACAGCGTTCTTGGGGCCGATGCCATAGATATAGCGCAGCGCGATGTCGATGCGCTTGTTCGGCGGAACTTCTACTCCGATGATACGAGCCATAAGTATTAATTCAATTTAACCCTGACGCTGCTTATGCCGGGCGTTGGTGCAAATGACACGGATAATGCCTTTGCGCCGGATAATTTTGCAATTTTCGCAAAGCTTCTTTACTGATGCGCGAACTTTCATACGTAAATTCTCTATTAATTATATTAGCAACCGCCCTTGCGACAAATCGCACGGCGATAGGCGAACCCGGACTTTTGCTCCTGGCTCCGGCAAGGTCTTTGTTGCCTTGCCCCGGCCCGCCACATAGGCCAGCAGTTTGTGCCCGTTTGCCAGCCCCAACCAGCACGTCCGGTTCGGCAGCACTTCAAGGATCACACCTTCGACAGTAAAGACGTCCGGCTCCGGCATGTCATTATCTCCGGCTCGGACTCCGTTACAAGCACTGTATGCTCAAAATGGGCCGATAGTGAACCATCCTGCGCCACAACTGTCCAGCCATCATTCAAAATTTTAACGCCTGGCAAACCCGCATTAACCATCGGCTCGATCGCCAGCGTCATTCCGGGCCGCAACCGCGGTGAACTCTTGCCTTCCACGAAATTCGGAATTTGCGGTTCCTCATGCATTGACCGCCCCACTCCGTGGCCGACAAACTCCCGCACTACGCTAAACCCGTTACTCTCAACGTGCTGCTGCACGGCTCGGGAAATATCACTCACCCGGTTTCCTGCTACCGCTTGCGCAATCCCCAGGTAAAGTGACTTCTCGGTCACATCCATCAGCTTTTGCGCTAAAACACCACAGCCGCCCACGGCGACCGTCCGAGCATTGTCTCCAATGAACCCGTTGTAAACCACTCCAACATCAAGGCTTACAATATCTCCAAAGCGAACCTGGCGATTCCCGCCGATCCCGTGCACGACCTGCTCGTTAACCGAAATGCAAATCTGCGCCGGATATTTCCGATAGCCCAGGAACGCACTCTTGGCCCCATACTGCTTAATCCTGGTTGCAGCATAGTCATCAATCTCTTTGGTGGTCATCCCGGGTTGGATGTAATCCGCCACCTCGTTCAACACCGCTTGTGCTACCGTGCAGGCTGGTCGCATCGCTTCCAGGTCCCGCTCGTTTTTTATAACTATCATCGCCATCCAACACTCTCTCTTCGGCACCCGCAGGCAGCCGATTCGGGATCAGAACCGACCCCGCACGCGGCCCTTCTTCAGGAAGCCGTCGTAGTGGCGCATGAGCAAGTGAGACTCCATTTGCCGCATCGTATCAAGGAGCACACCTACCAGAATTAACATACTGGTGCCGCCAAAGAACGTCGCAACCGCATTCGGAATCTGCATCTTTGAATAGAGCAGAATCGGAATGATCGCAACAATCGTCAAAAACACAGCTCCGGCGAGGGTGATCCGATGCATCGCATTGTGCAGGTAATCTGTTGTGGCCTGTCCGGGGCGAACCCCAGGAATATACCCGCCGTTCTTTTTCAGATCATCCGAGATCTGGAGCTCATTGAACTGCGTTGCCACCCAGAAGTAGGAGAAAAAGAGGATCATCAGGGCGTAGAGCACCACATACAGGAAGGCGCCATCGGCCAGCATTCGAGCCACTTTCACCAGGACTTCTGAAACCAGCTTGGCTGCCTGGCTATCCATGTTAGCAAAAGCCTGACCGGCAAACAGGAACAGCTTCTGAGGGAACATCAGAATTGCCTGAGCAAAGATGATCGGCATAACGCCGGAGTAATTGACGCGCAACGGCATGAAGGAAGTTCCGCCGGAATAGACCTTGCGACCAACCGCACGCTGAGCGTATTGGACTGGAATCTTGCGCTGAGCCTGGGTAATCGCGATCACTGCGCCAATCACAACTGCAAGAAGAATTAGCAGCATCAAACCGTGGCCCAAGGGATTAAACTGGCGCACAACATCCGCGCCGGGGAAGAACATATCCTTAAGAGCCACCGATGCCTGTGGCAACCTTGCCAAAATGCCGATGGTGATCACCAGCGATATGCCGTTGCCAATACCACGTTCGGTAATCTGTTCACCGAGCCACATCAACATCATGGTGCCGGTGGTAAGAATCAACGTCGTCTGGATTCGGTAAAACCAGAGCTGAGAAGCAGGATAAAGCACCAAATTATCGATGCCCTGACCAAAAATCCCCTCCGGCTTCTCCCACTGCATGGCCATGAAGAAACCTTGGCCGAGGCAAAGGAGAACAGTGAGATAACGACCGTACTGAATGATTTTAGTCCGCCCACCCTCTTCACGCGCCAGCTTGCTGAGCTTGGGCACGACAGCGGTTAACAACTGGATAATGATGGTAGCACTGATGTAGGGCATGATGCCCAGGGCACCAATGGCGCAATGTTCCAAGGCACCGCCTGTGAACAGGCTGTACATGCCCATGAGCGAGTTGCCGCCTGCGCTTTGACGTTCGAAGAACGCCGCCAGCGCCGCGCCATCCAAGCCCGGAACCCGGACCACTGCCGCAAGACGGCAGATGGCCAGTACCACCAAAGTGAACAGAATCCTGGACTTAAGCTCCGGGATTTTGCGGCAGTTGTTAAACGTGATGAGGATGTTTTTGAACATGTTCGTTCAAAATGGTTTATGCTTTGACCGGTGCGGCCTTCGGCTTCACCACTTCACAACTACCACCTTTCGCCTCGATCTTGGCTTTAGCGGAAGCACTAAAGGCTTCGGCGGCCACCGTCAGTTTGCGGGTAAGCTCACCCACACCCAAAATTTTGATGCCCGCAGACTTACCATTGGCAAGACCGGCTTTGCGCAGAATGGCTGCATCCACTCGGGCACCATCCTCGAACTGATTCAGCGATTCCAGGTTCACCGGGAGGTAAACCGTGGCATGCCGCGCATTGTTGAAGCCGCGCTTGGGGATGCGTCGAATAAGCGGCATCTGGCCGCCTTCAAAACCGATACGGATGGAGCTGCCGGAACGGGCAGTCTGACCTTTGCCACCACGACCGCTCGTTTTGCCGTGGCCGCTGGATTCGCCCTGCCCCAACCGCTTGCGGCGGTGTTTGGCACCCGGACGAGGTTTCAGATCATGTAAGCGCATAAATTAGACAGTTGCAGGAGTTGCAGCCGGAGTTGCCTCAGCGGCTTTGGCGGTCTTCACTTGCAGACCGCGGTTCTTTAAGATTTCTTCGGGCAGACGCAGACTAAGCAGCGCCTGCAAGGTCGCCTTGACAACATTCGCGGCGTTGTTTGAACCGAGGGATTTGGACAGGACGTCCTTTACCCCAGCCGATTCCAGAACGGCACGAACCTTCTTGCCGGCGATGATGCCGGTGCCCGGTGAGGCGGGACGAAGGAGCACCCTGGCCCCGCAATAATGGGAAAACACTTCATGCGGAAGGGTCGGCCCCATCAGGGAGACGGTAGTCATCTGGGCGCGGGCCATTTCTCCGCCCTTGCGGATGGCATCAGCCACCTCGCTGGCCTTACCTAATCCGACACCGACGCGTCCCTTCCTGTCGCCCACAACGATGAGGGCGCTGAAGCTGAAACGGCGGCCACCTTTGACGACTTTGGCGGAGCGGTTGATGAACACAACCTTCTCCATCAGGTCCTCGCCGCCTTGATCGTGGTCCTGGGAAGGACGCGGGCGCCGGGGGCGAAACCCTCCGCCACCACCGCGGCCGCCGCGGAATTCCTGTCGCACCTCAGCGCGCGGCTCCGCGCTCTGCACATTGGTGTTATCAGCCGTAGTATTATTCTCCATGGGACTTAAAATTGCAGGCCGGCTTCGCGTGCTGCGTCGGCCAAAGCTTTAATTTTACCGTGATACCGGGCGTCGCCGCGATCGAACACGACACTCTTAATGCCTTTACCGAGAGCGGCTTGAGCGGCCAGAGCGCCCATTGTTTTGGCGCTGGATACATTGGCCGCAAGTTTTTCGCGATCGGGCGTATTCTTGCTGGTGGTGGCCACCGAGGCCAAAGTCACCCGCGCCACGTCATCGATGAACTGCACGTAGATATTCTCGTTCGTGAAGCACACCGCCATCCGGGGACGTTCCGGGGTGCCACTGATTTTGGAGCGAATGCGCCATTTACGGTGCAACGCCAGCTTTTGTTTATGATCGGTTCTCATCTCGTAGAGTCCACGGATTTGGCCGTGGACCAGTTAATCTTTATTGGACAGTCTTGCCTTCCTTGCGCACGATGCGTTCATCGGCGTAACGGACACCCTTGCCTTTATAAGGCTCAGGAGGATAGAAGCCGCGGATTTCTGCCGCGACCTGGCCCACAACCTGCCGGTCCGGACCTTCGATGGTCAGTTTGGTGTTTTCTTCCACCGTGACTTTGATCTGGTCAGGGATGTTAAAAACCACAGGATGGGAATAGCCGAGGCTCAGGTTAACTGTCTTGCCCTGCACAGCCGCCTTGAAACCGACGCCGTGAATCTCGAGCTTTTTGACAAAACCTTCGTTGACGCCTGTGACCATGTTGTTGAGGAGCGCGCGGCTCAGCCCATGCAACGCTTTGGCCTGGGCATCGTCGCCCTGGCGGGAGACGTGCAGCTCACCCTTGTCAACTTTGGCCGCAGTGCGCGCCGGAAGCTGCCAACCGAGCTTGCCCTTGGGGCCTTCAATGAGCACCTGCTGCCCCTTGATTTCCACCTTTACCTTAGGCGGAATCGTAATTGCTTGTTTTCCGATACGTGACATGGCTGGAAAATGTTAATCGTTAATACTGCTTACCAGACGTAGCATAGAAGCTCGCCACCCAGGTTTTTCTTTCGGGCCTGGTTCCCCGTCATAAGACCTTCCGATGTAGTCAGGATGGCCACGCCGAGCCCGCCCTTGACGCGCGGGATGTCGGTGGAACCGACATAGCGGCGCAGGCCGGGTGAACTCACCCGGGAGAGGCCTTCAATAACGGCCTTCTTGCCCTGGTACTTCAACTTAATCTTCAGGCTTCGGGCTTCGACGGAAAAGTCCGTGATGTAGCCCTCTGTCTTGAGGATGCCCGCGAGGCTCGCTTTGAGTTTGGAGTGCGGAATCTCCACCATCGGATGCACCGCGCGGGTCGCGTTGCGAATCCGGGTCAGCATGTCAGAAATCGGGTCGTTCATAACAGTTTACCAACTGGCTTTGGTGACGCCGGGGATCAAACCATTGAGTGCGCCCTCGCGGAATGTCATGCGGGAGCAGCCGAACTTGCGCAAATAGCCGTGGCGGCGTCCGCTCATGGAGCAGCGGTTAACAACGCGCACTGGGCTGGCGTTACGCGGGAGCTTGGCCAGGCCAGCGTAGTCGCCCTTGGCCTTGAGCTCTGCCCGCAGCGCGGCGTATTTCTTCACCGTCTCGGCCTTCTTCTTATTCCGTTCGATCCATGCTGTCTTAGCCATATAAAAATCTATCTAATGTCTGTGGTTAGTGGGCCGCTTCGGGCTTGGCTTCTTTGACCTTCGCTTCGGCGAAAGGCATGCCCATCAACTTCAGCATTTCCAGGGCGGACTTATTCTCACCAGCCGTGGTCACGATGGTGATATCCATCCCCTGCTGCCGTTTGATCTTGTCGAGTTCGATCTCGGGGAAAATCGTTTGGTCGCCCACACCCAGGGTGTAGTTGCCCCGGCCGTCGAACGAGCGCGGCGAGAGGCCACGAAAATCGCGAATACGCGGCAGGGCGGTCGCAACCAGGCGGTCAAAAAACTCATACATCGCATCGCGGCGCAGAGTGACGCGGCAGCCAATGGGCTGGCCCTCGCGGAGCTTGAAATTGGCGATGCTGTGGCGGGACTTGCTGATGACCGGTTTGCGGCCGGTGATCTGCGCGAGGTCCTTCGCCGCGTCGTCAATCGCACCCTTTTCCAGGGAAGCGCTCACGCCCATGTTTACCACGATCTTTTCCATGCGTGGCACTTGATGGACGTTCTGGTACTGGTGCTTCGCTTTGAGGGCGGGCACCACTTCGTTCATGTACTTTTCGTAGAGTCTGGCTTTCATTTCGCTTTTTCCCGGATTTTGCCGGAGCGCTTGCTAAATCGCTTTTAGTTTTCTAAATCAGGCTTTGGCCGGTTTCTTGGCATCGAGCTTTTCTGCTTTAACCACATTCGAGATGTGGATGGGACCTTCGCGGTCGATGATCTGGCCATTCGGATGCTGCTGGCTCTTGCGCATGTGCTTTTTGGTCATGCGCACTCCTTCGACGATCACCCGGGACTTTTTGCCATCGACAGTAATGATCCGACCGCGTTTGCCCTTCTCAGAGCCTGCGATCACGACCACTTCATCGCCCTTCTTAACATGGAAACTGCGCATATATTAAATAACCTCCGGTGCCAGCGAAACAATCTTCATGAACTTTTTGTCGCGCAACTCGCGAGCCACAGGCCCGAAAATGCGGGTGCCACGCGGGTTCATTTCTTTGTCAATGATCACGATGGCATTGCTGTCGAAGCGCAGGTACGACCCGTCGTTGCGGCGGATTGCCTGCCTGGTGCGGACCACCACAGCATCGACCACATCGCCCTTCTTCACCGTGCCGTCCGGGGTGGCTTCCTTGATGTGAGCCTTGATAATATCGCCAATGCCGGCGTAACGCTGATTTCGGCCGAGCACCCCGATGGCAGCGGCGCGTTTGGCTCCCGTATTATCAGCAACGTCTAAAATGGATCGGATCTGTAGCATAAATCCTCGATTAAGCGGCTACCTGTGCAACCCCGGAGCTGCGCTCCACGATTTCAATCAGGCGCCAGCGTTTGGTTTTTGAAAGGGGCCGGGTCTCCTCGATTCGCACACGATCCCCGACCTGAGCCTCGTTCTTTTCGTCATGGGCATAGAACTTCTTGTAGCCGGTGACGACTTTCTTGAAGCGCGGATGCGGAAAGCGGCGCTCGACACGCACTACGATGGTCTTATCCATTTTATTGGCGATCACATCCCCTACCCGATGCTTGCGGTGAGTCCGGGTCGCCGGTGCAGCGGCTGTTTGATTTACATTGGTTTCTGCCATACGAAATTAAGCGGCTTTAGCTCGCAGTTGAGTGATGCGGGTTTCGATCCGGGCGATATCCCGGCGCAACGTGCGCAGCCGGGCCGGTTTTTCCAATTGCGCGCTTGCCTGCTGCAATCGCAGGTTAAAAATCTCCTGGCGCAGGTTCCGGGACTCTACCTGCAACTCTGGCAGGGTCTTTTCCTGAATTTCTTTGCGTGTCGACTTCTTCATAGGTTCCGGCGCCTAGGCGTGGCGATGGCGCGAAATAAACTTGGTTTTGATCGGGAGTTTTGAGGCAGCCAAGCGCATGGATTCGCGCGCCACGGCTTCGGTCACACCGTCCACTTCAAACAGAATGTTTGCCGGACGGATCACCGCGACCCAGGATTCCAGCGGGCCCTTGCCTTTACCCATTCGAGTTTCCAAAGGCTTCTTCGTATAGGATTTCTGAGGGAACACCCGAATCCACAATTTACCGTGCCGCTTCATGGCGCGTGAGATGGCTACGCGGCAGGCTTCAATCTGCTTCGTGTCCAGCCAGCAACGCTCCAACGACATCAGTCCATACTCGCCAAATGCAACGGTCGACCCCCGGTACGCCAAGCCGGCGCGGTTGCCGCGGTGCATCTTGCGGTACTTCACTCTATCTGGCATCAAAGGCATAACAAAATTCTTTCTTAGCTTAGGCTTGGTTTAACTCGCCACAGCAGGTGCCGGTTCGGCAGCCGCCTGCAAAGGCTGGGCTTGCGGACGAACCGGACCCTTGGTCTCTCCCTTACAAATCCAGCACTTGATTCCCAGTTTGCCGTAAACCGTTCTGGCTTCAGCAGCCCCGAAATCAATTTCCGCACGTAATGTGTGCAGTGGCACCCGGCCCCAGTGGTATTGTTCAACTCGCGCCAATTCCGCCCCACCCAAACGACCGGCACAGCGGATCTTAATTCCTTCGGCACCGAAATCCTTGGCAGTCTGCAGTGCCTTCTTCATCGCGCGGCGGAAGGACACACGGCGTTCGAGTTGCAGAGCAATGTTCTCCGCCACCAATTGCGCATCGATTTCCGGGGACTTCACCTCGACGATGTCGACGTAAATCTCCTTGCCGGTCATCTTGCTCAACTCTTCCTTGATTTTATCAATCTCAGCGCCTTTGCGACCGATCACGATACCCGGGCGGGCGGTCATGATGGTGATGCGGCAGCGATTGGCAGCCCGTTCGATGCGAATTTGAGGAACGGAGGCTGTTTCAAGCTTCTTCTTGAGAAGCCCGCGGATTTGGCGGTCCTCGGTGAGCAGCTTGCCGAATTCCTTCTTACCGGCATACCACTTGGATCGCCAATCGCGATTGACAGCGATACGAAAGCCTATTGGATTAGTTTTTTGACCCATACGTGCGCGTCCTATTCGTCTGACAAAACAATCTTGATGTGGCAGTTGCGTTTGAGGATCGGTCCAGCCGAGCCACGGGCTTTGGGCGTGAACCTCTTCATCGTCGTTGCCGTCTGCGCCACGGCTTCTTTGACGACCAACCGGTCGGTCTGCATGGCGCTGAAGGACTTGTTATTGGCCTTCAAGTCCTCGGCGTTAGCTACAGCCGAGGTCAAAGTCTTGTAAACCAGGCGGGCACCCTTGCGAGGAACCACTTTGAGGACAGCCTGGGCGTGGGCGGCGGGCAAACCTTGGATCTGCCGCACGACCTCGCGCATTTTCTGGGCGGACATCCGCACGTTTTTTGTAATCGCTTGGACTTGCATGCTACTTGGCCTCCGCCTTGGCGGTATGAGCGCCGTGTTTCTTGAACGTGCGGGTCAGTGAAAACTCGCCCAGGCGATGTCCCACCATATTCTCCGTCACGAACACTGGGTTAAATACCTTGCCGTTGTGCACGTTGAAGGTGAGCCCCACAAAATCCGGGGTAATCATCGAACGCCGCGACCAGGTCTTGATAGGCGCCTTGGATTGTTTCTCCTTGGCTTTTACGATTTTGTCCATCAGATGCTGATCGATGAACGGGCCTTTTTTAATTGAACGTCCCATACGCGAGTCGTGTTAAATTATTTATTCTTCATCGGCCGACCGTCGCGACGAACCAAAATGAACCGGTTCGACGATTTCTTCTTATGACGGGTTCGATACCCCTTCGCCAACAAACCCCATGGGGAGGTCAATTGTTGCCAGCCACCACCGGACTTCGATTTGCCGGCCCCACCACCGTTCGGATGGTCAACCGGGTTACGCACGACACCACGGTTGATAGGGCGGATGCCAAGATGGCGGGAACGGCCAGCTTTGCCGAGGATGATGTTTTCATGCTCGGTATTGCCGACCTGGCCTATAGTCGCGTAGCACTGCTCACTGACCCGGCGAATTTCACCGGAGGGCAGGCGGACCTGGGCATATCCTTCATCACGAGACATCAGAGTGGCAGCGCCACCGGCGGTGCGCACCATTTGGGCGCCGCGGCCAGGGATCAGCTCGATGTTGTGAATCGGCAAACCCACAGGCACGATGCTCAGAGGCAGGCTGTTTCCGAGCTCAGGCGGAGCTGTAGGGCCACTCACGAGACGGGCACCAACTTTCAGACCGGTCGGAGCGATGATATAAGCCTTGTCTCCATCCACGTATTGAAGGAGGGCCAACCGGGCTGTCCGGCGCGGATCATACTCAATAGCCGTCACTGTGGCTTCCACGCCGTGCTTGGCGCGTTTGAAATCCACCAGACGCATCTTTTGCTTATGGCCGCCACCGATACCACGAGCCGTGCAGCGCCCGTAGGCGTTACGTCCACCGGTACGCTTGCGGGTCTCGATCAGGCTTTTTTCAGGCCGGGTCTTTGTGATATCGCTGAAGTCCGGATACACGAGATAACGTGTCGACGGCGTCAGCGGTCTAAATGTCTTTACTGGCATAAAATCAATAACGTTTCCCAACCAAGTCAGCTACTTGGAGAGCGGAACCATCATTCCTGCCCCTGGTGGGGATCAGTTATCGGCTCCACAGGTTATGCTGTCCGTGCCCATTACCGGGGTCAAACGGAGCCGGGAATATAACAAACCCAATTAGGTATGCAATAGGTATTTCAAAAAAAATCGAGGTTTTGCCACCGACCCGCCCTACCCCTCCTATCACCGAGAAACCTCAAGAAAACCGCTGATTTTCAACGAATTCCAATGTCACCCGACTTGAAGTTAACCTGGGATCACTCACAGGTAGGATCACTTCACAGTGCGAATAGAAAGGGACGCACCCGTTTGGTAAGACGGTTCAATTCTTCCGAGTTATGGCGCAGCAACTCGTGGCTCCAAGTGAGCCGAATGTTCTCTTGACACTCCCTGGCGAGAGCCAATCCGATGCTTTCGCAGGCCCCGAGTTCACGTTTCAGATTCTCAGGCTCACTCCAGACGCCCAAAACGAAGACACGTTCCCTCAGCGGTTCTGGGATCTCCGACTTCAAAACGGCTATACGATTTGCATTCTCATCAAAATCCACCAACAAAACCATGTGACGTTGCTCGTTGCGGAGAAGTAAGTGGATATGATCAGATTTGAAGAGATCGATCACCTTCTGCCAGCCACCAGCTTCCTCAAGCACTTGCATTTTCCTCGCTTCGACGGACAGATGAAGCTGGAATCCATTGGCTAGCTGGCGGTTGGCGTCATCTTCCGGTAGCACGAAGAGATGTGGTTGGTACTTGTTAACGCTCATGGTTCCACATCGTCCCGGATGAGAGCTGATACGAACTCACCTTTCACGGGCAGTTCACTTACCGGACGAACAACCACCGGTTCAAGATGACTCTTCCTGTGGAGGAAAAGCGTATTTTCATCCGAGAATCGCCGGATGGCTTCTGGATTGTGGGAGGTGGTGATGAACTGTCCTGACTGAAACTCGCGGCGAAGAGCGTTAATAAAGTGGCCAACCTCGGGCAGTGCCAGATAGCTGTCCGCCTCATCCCAAAAGCATAGCAGCGGCCCGTAGGCTTCATTTGCTGCAATCACCATCGCGCAAATCATGAAACACTTCTCACCGTCTGAAAGCTCTAAGAATGGAATGCTGAGGCTCCCCTGTTCGGTGGAGAACTGTACTTCCAAGCTCCTTGCGCTCTTTCCGACGTTCGGGTTCTTAATGTCCTTAAAATCCGGGAGCACCCCCTTGAGATATCGATCCAGCGTTCCATAGCTAGCCGGTGAGTAGGCGAGCAGCCCCGAGAACCATGCCCCAAAGTCTAGAACTTGTGGGTTCGGCTGCAGGGTTTCATCCTGTGATTCCCCGGTGATCAAACTTGGAACGGGACGCAGAATAAGAACGCGAGCAAGCCACTGCTTAAAAGTGAATAGGGGATCCTGTGCGTTGCGCTCTTGAACGATTGGAAGAGCTGCCAAATGCCAGTCTATCAGAAACTTGGCTTCCTTCCCCTGTTCGTTTTTCGCCAGATGCACTTGCGCGAGCTGCCGCGTGAAAACGGCAGCCCCATCGACCTTCAGGGATTCCTCGGCAACCCGCATTTCTTTGGAGCCTTCAGGAAGGTCGAAAGCAAGAATGTAGCTGTAGGCCCGGTTGGACAGGACTACTTCCAGTTCAAATCGCATTGGGACTTCCGTGCGCCCGCGTGTGAAGTCTTTGGGCTTGACCACCTTTGATCCACACGGTTTACTCCCCGTGCGATTCTCTGAAGGACTTCCAAGGCAAGTCCGACAGTGGTTTTGCCTGCGCCGTTGTTGCCGACAAGAAGCACGGAAGACTGATCCGCGAATGGCAGTTCAAAATTCTCAAGGCACCGGAAATTATGAACGTAGAATCGTCGTATCACGCCTCTATGATACCGCCGCCTGACATTTGCGTTCAACTGCAAATCACCGATCCCACCCATGCCGGACTTGTCAGTTCAAAAGCAAACGGCGGCGAACGCGAGATGCGCCGCCGCCGTTGTGACAAATAGTGTTGGACGCTGAGTTACAGCGGCTTGGTCAAAGTCAAAGTAACCAAATGACCTTCAGGACGATACCGAGCCCCAAACTCATGGATGTAGCGCAACGAAGTGAACAAGCCAGCTTTAGGACAGAACATGCTGACCTCCGGGCCCAAGCCGAACACGCGGTCATGGTGGCCCATGGCTATAGGAGCGCCTTTGTCGTAGGTGGTTTGCTGTTGATAATAGCCAACGAGCCCTGCATCTACGTTCTCGCAGACCGTTTTGCTCAAGCCCCATTCGGCGGTGTAAACCTGCCCCGGGTCGATATCCGTGTTCTGCTGTTCATGGCAGAACTCATAGCGATTCAGTAATGAGAATGCCCAGGTCCTGGCCTCATCAATGTGCCAGGTGCTACCCAGGGTCAACTGGTGTGACCAGAAACCCTTGGCAATCAGGCTGGGGCGCTTCACGTCGAAATCTCCAATTGGCGCCCAGAAGGCGTATCCAGCGGAGAAATCGAACTGCTTGCATTGCCAGGACAGCAACACTGGCTCGATTTGAATGTCGCCGATCCCAAAGTAATCATCATCTCCGGCAGCATTCCAATCGGCATGGCCAACCGTGGCGAGCACATCCATTCCGTAGTTCGCACCCAGGATCTTGTGATCGGTCATCCAAATGAACCGGGGAGCGTTCACGTAAGCAAAGATATCGAAATCTTTGCTGACCTTCTCAAACCGATCGGCGGTGTAGAACAGGTTGTAATCGCGGAGATAAAAACCTGGAGGCGGAAGGGAAGCGCCTTTGATTCCTTCCACGCCCGCCGGGTAATGTGCGCCGATGATATACTGAGCCTGTACTTCACTGGCAAGAGCGAGGCATCCCGCGGCCAGCACCGTGCATGTGAGTGTTTTCATTCTGATTTCGTTTTTTTGTGTTGAGTTATTGAGGGGTTAAGCATCCACCAGTTTTCCGGTCAGGTAAGTCTCGTAAGCGCTCAGATCAAGCAGGCCGTGGCCGGACAAGTTGAATAACAAGACTTGTTTCTTGCCTTCCTCGCGTGCCTTGACGGCTTGATCAATGACAGAGGCAATCGCGTGAGCCGATTCTGGGGCAGGCACCAGGCCCTCGGTGCGTGCAAACAGCGTAGCTGCCTCAAACACACGGGTCTGATGCTGGGCCTGCGCCTCCATGAGTCCCAGCTTAAGCGCATGGCTCACCATGGGAGACATGCCGTGATACCTCAACCCGCCGGAGTGAATCGAAGGCGGCATGAAGTTATGGCCCAGGGTGTACATCATCATTAGTGGCGTGGTCTCGGCGGTATCGCCGAAGTCGTAGCGCAGCTCGCCTTTGGTAAGGGTTGGGCAGGCGGAAGGTTCGACGCCGATGATCCGGTATTTCTTGCCTTCCTTCAGTTTTTTACGAATGAAGGGAAACACCAGCCCGGCAAAATTGCTGCCACCACCGCAGCAGCCAAAAATAAAATCGGGCTCCTCACCGGCCAACTCCATTTGCTTGATGGTTTCTTCGCCAATCACCGTTTGGTGCAGGCATACGTGATTCAACACGCTGCCCAGGGAATATTTGGTGTTGGGATGCTTGACTGTATCCTCGATGGCTTCGCTGATTGCGATGCCCAGGCTTCCGGGACAATTGGGATCCTCGGCGAGAACCTTCCGTCCGTATTCAGTTTGATCACTGGGGCTGGAATGAACCGTAGCGCCCCAGGTATGCATGAGCATCCGGCGATAAGGTTTGTGCTGATAGCTCACCCTGACCATGTAAATGTTGCACTCCAGGCCGAATATCTGGCAGGCCATGGCCAGGCTGGCCCCCCACTGTCCCGCGCCGGTTTCGGTGGCGAGACGCTTTGTGCCTGCGATTTTATTGAAGTAAGCCTGGGGCACGGAGGTATTGACCTTGTGGCTGCCAGCAGGGCTGGCGCCTTCATACTTATAATAAATGTGAGCCGGCGTATTCAGGGCACGTTCCAATCGCACGGCACGAAGCAGGGGAGTTGGACGCCACAGCGCATAGACCTCGCGCACGGGTTCGGGAACTTCGATCCAGGTTTCCTTGCTGGTTTCCTGCTTAACCAGGTTCTCAGGAAAGATGCCATACCACGCTTCCGGCGGGATCGGTTCGCGTGTTCCCGGGTGCAGCGCCGGGGGAAGCGGTTCAGGGAAATCGGCTAATAAGTTGTACCAGCGCTGGGGGATGTCAGACTGCGTCAGATCAAAACGTGTTCGCATTGCAGTTTAGGTGTTAAGGTTACCAACGGTCGAAAATTAAGGACAACATTGTCCAGAGTCACGCAAATCTTTACTCACTTTGGCTGATCCTGCGAGGTGCTTCCCGCCGTTAGCCGGCTCAACAGACGGGCTGCTTCCGGGTAATTGGGACGCTGACGCAGCGCCGTTTCCAGGTGTTCCCGAGCGGCGGCAGTCTTCTGCAACTGAAGCAACACCACAGCCAGGTTCATGTGCGCCTCTGGATTCTCCGACCGCAGCCGTAATGCCACTTCATACTGCTGGGCCGCTTCGGGCAATCGCCCCCGTTCGGCCAGAACGTTTCCATAATTGTTCCGTGCTTTCGGCTCTTTCGGATCGAGTTCCATGGCCCGGCGAAAGGCTTGCTCTGCCTCCTCCAACCGCTTGGACACGGCATAGGCGTTGCCGAGATTGCTGTAGGCACCCGCGTAATCGCGCTTGGCTTCGAGCGCGCGTTGGAAATGTGTTATAGCTGCGGGCAGATCGCCTTTCATAGCCAGCGCAATCCCATAATTATTGTTTGCATTGGCATGCATCGGCTCCTTTTCGAGGACAAATTGGTAATGAGGGATCGCCTCGTCGATCTGCCCGATTTCTGAAAGTGCATTGCCGAGATTGTTGTGCGCCTCGACCTCATTCGGCTTTGACGCCACTGCGCGCTTCAATAGGTCAATTGCTTCCGCGTACTGCTTCCGTGACGCCAGTGCGTGCCCAAGGTTATTAAGCGCTTCATCGTATAAGGGATTGATGTTCACCGATTTCCGGTAATGTTCTAGAGCCAGATCCGACTTGCCCTGGATTTCCAAATAATGCCCCAGGTTGTTGTAAGCCAGGTAGTTGTTTGGAGTTACCTCCACAGTCCGGGCAAACAGAGTTTCGGAATTGCGCCAGTAATTCACCTGCCGGGCGGTCAAAAGAGAAAGGGCACAACAAACCATCAGGGCCGCCGTTGCGCTTAGAATCGGGCGGATGCCGAAACACTTCATCTCACCAAGGGCCCAGACCAGCGCCACGGTTAAGCCGATCATAGGGAGATAAGTGTAGCGATCGGCCATGGATTGGATGCCAACCTGCACAATACCGATCACCGGGACCAGCATTCCGATGAACCACAGGTAACCCACAAGCAGGTGAGGACGTTTCCCGCGCTGCCACCAGATCCAGCCTGCCACCACGATGGCCAGAATCACGCTGGCGGTCACTATGGAAACAGGCCAGGAACCCGGATGCGGATACAGGACGGCCAGGTCATTTGGAAGGAAGAGCTTCTTCAGATAGCGCGCGTGAGCAACGAAGGCATTTGCGAGCCGCGCTCCAAGCGAGATGCTGGCTGAGACCGACCCGCCCTCGCGTTGCACGAGGAACGTGATAATGGACGAGGCTATCGCGAGTGCAAAGAAAGGGACCTTCTCGGTGATAAGCGGAAGCCAGGCTCGGATACTGAAGCATTGTGAAACTTCGACTCTCCTTAGCGGCCAGTAGTCGAGCAACAAGAGGACAAAAGGCACCGTCACCAGCATGGGTTTGCTCAGCAACCCCAGCGAAAAGAACAGGAGGGATGCAGCAAACCAGCTTCGCCGAATTGATTTAAGGTTTCTGTCAGCACGCGCAAAGCGCTGGTAAGCCCATAAAGTCAGCAGGAAGAAGCACCCGCTCAGAACGTCTTTTCGTTCCGAAACCCATGCTACTGATTCCACTCTCAACGGATGCAGGGCGAATAAGGCACAGACCAAAAGGGCGCGCCAGGACGCGCCCGTGAGTTCTCTAAGCAGCAGGAATAACAGGCCCGAGTTTAAGACGTGGAACAGGATGCTGGTCAGATGATGTCCCCCGGGCGAGGAGCCGTAGAACCCAGCATCGAGCTGGTGAGAGATCCACGTGAGAGGGTGCCAGTTGCTGGCATGCCCCGAGGTAAAGGCCCACTTTAGGCCCTCTGCGTTGAGCCCGTTCAGGACTTGCGAATTGCCGGTAACGTAATCCGAATCGTCATAATTGACGAAATCGTGGTAAACCGCAGGCGCGTAAAGGGCGAATACCAGCAGCAAAAGCAGCCCGGCAAGCAGCCATGGATGTCCGCAGTGTGATGCGTTTCTTCCTGGGTTTACTGGACGTACGGAGCGCTCCGGCGAAGCGCTCTCGCGGTTTTGTTTCTTCTTTCTCGGCTGCGGCATCGCCGCAGATTTCAGCAAAACGGCGGTGATTTAAGAAGTCTTTTCCGCATTGGCCGGTTGGCTGGCATCTGGCTCCCGGTAACTTGCCACCACCCACTCGCTCAGGACCTTATCCGGAGTTTGCACTGCCGGAACATCGAGCGTGAATTCGGTTTTACCAGAGTTTTGAGCGATGAGCTTCAGTCCGAAATGAAAATCCTTGAAGCGAGTGGCGCAAAGTTCGCGAACGGATTGCGATTTCGAAACGGCCTCTTCAACGAGCATGTCCGCAGCAGCATCCGTGAACTTGATGGTCATGCCGTGTGTTTCGTAGAAACGGCGGGCGAACTCAGCGACCACCTGGCGGGCCAGCGTCTTCTCCTCACGTTTCACATCGCCAAGGATCGCTTTCAGAGCCGCGGCGGGATCATCCACCAACTCTCGTGTTACCTCAAAGCGACGCACACTGGAGGAGGGCAACTCGAACTTGATGTCCCGAAACACACGCTCGCAAACGGTCATTAAGCCGCGAGCACCGGTGCGTTCCTCGGCTGCCTTTTCCGCGATCCGGCGCAAACCCTGTTCAGAGAACAGAACCTCGATGCCATAAGCGGCGAAATCCTGTTCGTACTGCCGAATGATGCTGCCCTCTGAAGACTGTAGAATAAGGAACAGATCATCCACACCCAAAGATTGGCAAACAACCCGCACGGGAAGCCGGCCTATAAACTCCGGCTCGAAGCCGTAATCGACGAAATCCTTTGTTTGGGCGCCGCCGAGCACTTCCTCGGCGGTTTCGGCCGGGCGCTCCCGAGCAGCGAAACCGATGGCCGACTCGCGCATGCGTTGCTGAACGATTTTTTCCAGGCCGGTAAATGCCCCGCTGACGATGAACAGAATGTGCTTCGTATTTATTGTGGCTGGGGAACGCTTCCCGCGCTGGGTAAAATCCATCATGGCCTGGATCTGGCCCGCCAGGTCATTGGGTGACCGCGCCGGCACTTCCGTCTCTTCCATGAGCTTGAGCAGGTTGGTTTGCACACCGCGCCCGCTAACATCACGACCAGAGGAGTTGCTGGCTGCCGCAATTTTATCAATCTCATCTATATAAATGATCCCGTATTGTGCGCGGGCAACGTCCCCGCCTGCCAACCGAACGAGGTCGCGCACCATATCCTCGACGTCGCCCCCCACGTAACCGGTCTCGGAAAACTTGGTGGCATCGGCTTTGACAAACGGAACGCCTATCAGATCGGCGGCGTTGCGGATCAGGAAAGTTTTACCGACGCCCGTAGGGCCTATCAGGATGATGTTCTGCTTGGCGTAGTTGGCCGACTCCTTGCCCTCCAAGGCCAGGCGCACATGGTGATAGTGATCACAGAGTGCCACGCTGAGCACCTTTTTGGCTTCATCCTGACGGATCACGAAGCGATCAAGGTACTCTTTGATCTCACGCGGCTTGTATTTGAACGCAAAGTCACGACCGTCAGGCTTGGATGCCTCTCCGGGGGCGGAGAGGTCCGATTCCGGTTCGGCAGGCGTGATTGGGCGCCCAGACTGAAAGTGCTGGCGCATGAAATCGGTCAACTGCTTCTGAAAATCCTCGGGGCTCGGCGGCCCATTCCTTAATGTTTTGTTCATTTTTTCGGCAGCGTCAGCAATTGTGCTGGGGCACCTGACATCCTTCACGCTTGCTAGGATACCCCAGTTTTGTCATAAGGCCAGAGTGTCTGATAACAGCGCTCATATATCCAACGTCAATCGGTTTCAAAACGCCATTGCCCGATTTGACCGGGAGAATTCCCGCGACCCGAATCTCATTGATTGCGGCGGCACGCAAAGCCCCAAAGAACTGGTGTATGCGGGGTGGTTGTCGGCCTGGGTGCTCAAGCTGGAGCCGAACGCTTCTGAACAACTCCGGCTCGCCGCCCGCGCGCAACACCTGTGTCGCTGGGAAATACCTCGCAGCGAGTATCCGCTAACCCGGCCCGGTTATTTGAAATGGCGGCAGACGCTTAAGAACCTGCATGCGGACAAGGCAGCCGCCATCCTTGTGGAATGCGGGTATGAGGAACCGGCGGTCGCGCGGGTGCGGCAACTGATCCGGAAGGAACTGCTCCCGCACGACGCGGAGACGGGTGTCCTCGAAGATGCTTTGTGCCTGGTATTCCTGGAGCATCAATTTGCCGAACTGGCGGGTAAGAGCACGGAAGAAAAGGTCGTCAACGCGCTGCGCAAGTCCTGGGGGAAAATAACAGAACGCGGCCATCAGTTCGCGCTCGGGCTGAGTTACTCGCCAGAGCAGAAACGCCTTCTCGAACTGGCATTAAAACCGGTGTAGTCGGAGAGCCGTAGCCGGGATTTCATTTGGCCTTGGGGCTCAGAAACTCGGTTCGGGCTTTCTGCAGATATTCGCGAACCTCATCATCTGTGGTCTGAAGAAAATTCGAATACCAGGTTCCGATGGCGTAGAAAGGCGCGGGCATATCCGCGCACACAACATCATCAGCTTCGGTTTTCAGTTGGTCGCAAGCCTCCCTGGCTCCGATGGGCACGGCAACGCAGATCAGAGCTGGCTTGAGTTGGCGCAGCGCCAGCACGGCTGCTCGCATCGTGGCACCGGTTGCCAGTCCATCATCTACAAGGATAACGCGCTTTCCTGTGGGATCGAGGCCAGGCTGGTCCCCTAGATAAAGCTGCTCCCTCCTGCGCAACTCAGCTTCCTCGCGCTCTGCCACTTGATCGATTTGGGCGCGAGTGATGTTCAGGCTGCGCACCACGTCCTCATTGAGCACGCGGTTTCCACCTGAGGCGATGGCGCCCATGGCGAGTTCTTCCTGACCGGGTGCACCAAGTTTCCTGACAATGAACACACTGAGCGGCGCGTTCAGCGCCTTGGCGACCTCGTAGCCTACAGGCACTCCACCTCGGGGTAGCGCCAGAACCAGCAGGGTCGGATCACCGGAATAGGTGCGCAGCTTCCGAGCAAGGCTCTTTCCTCCATCATTGCGATCCAGAAAACGTGGCCCCATAAAACGGGAATCATCCGCAGAGCTTTCTGCCCCGAAAACGGACTTTCTGTTTCAGCATATTATCAGCCGGTCGTACTAATAGACGATCTTTAGCACCAGGTGACAATGGGCGCAATGACCCCAGCCGCCAGAGAGGCGTAACCTTCGCTAAATCACGGCTTACGACATTCTGGATTTCATGACTTGGCAGGCTTCTTTTCCTCCGTATGCTACCACTGCGGCGATGACTCAAATCCCTTAAGATACTATGACGATCCCTGAAATTCTAAAGAGCCTGGGAACTGACGCGCTTGAGGCCCCGGAAGAGGCTTTGGAAGCGGCGCTAGAGAACCGTGAGGCAATCACCCCTGAGTTTTTGCGAGTGCTTGAGGAGGTCGCGTCTGACCCCGCAGGGTATGCCGAGCGCGAGAACGGGAACCTCGCCCTTTGCGCCATTTTCCTGCTCGCCCAATTCCGAGAGAAACGAGCCTACCCTCTCATTGTCCGGATCATTAGCGAGCCTGAGGACGAGCCTTCCATGCTGGTGAAAGATCTCACGAGTTTGGAACTGGACTCCATTCTCGCCTCTGTATTTGACGGTGATCTTGCACCTTTGCGGGAGTTGATTCAGAACGATTCGGCTGATCCATTTGCGCGGTGGTCGGCTATAGCCTCGATCTTGATTCTGGAACACATCGGTGGAATCAACCGTGAGTCAGCCGTGGACTTCTATCGAGGGCTTTTCAATGGAGGGTTGCAGCGAAAACCGACTTATGTCTGGGTGGGTCTAAGAGATGCCGTCAGCCGCCTGCCGGCCCCGGAGTTGTTGCCGGAGTTACGCCAAGCCTATGCGGAGGATCTGATCGATGCCAGAGACTTTCCCATTGAGAAAGTAGAGAGTGCCCTGGCTGAGCCAAAATCCGAAAAGGATACCAGCCAACTGAAACTCGTTGATGATGCGGTCGAGGAACTTTGCTGGTGGTTTGGGATCGATTTCGCTGATTCAGGGCCAACGGATGAGGAGCTGGAGGCCGATCTGGAACTCGATCCAGCCGAGATCTTTCCAGAGTTAGCTGAACAAGAAATAGAGTCAAAGCCACAGCCCCTTGTGCTTGAGCCAAAGATCGGCCGGAATGAGCCTTGCCCGTGCGGCAGCGGCAAGAAATACAAGAAATGCTGCGGGAAGTAGCGCGTTCCCGCTGCCTGCTCATCGGGTTGGGCGTCGAGTGGCAAGGAAGTTGGCCACCCATTGGGAAATGAACCAGCCGAGCAGAAAAAATCCGAAAACTGCTTCTGCTGCTTTGTGAAGAGCCGAGCCTTTGGGCGGATGCAGAAACCCGACCAGCACCGGGAACAGTCCTGCAAATGCGAGCACGAGCGTGATCCCTATCATGGTCCAGCGTGGCCAACCTTCCGAGCACATGTAAATGGCGGATACTGGGATTGCTAAAAGGCCGAAGCTGAGAGCTGCGACGAGACCAACACCGCGAAACCCGGGAACAAGCAGCAAACCCAGGGACACCAACGCCATAAGCAGACAGGCTCCGACTAACCCGGCCTGCCAGCGTTGCTCGCGATTGAGCGCGTGCTTTCCATACGGATGCAGGAAAAGCATCAGGTTGAATAACGGGTAGGCCAGCCAGGTCAGCAAGGCGAACGAGATGTAGAGAATCCGGATGGGCAGTATGTAAGGGGCCAATGTCGGGTTCGCGACCGAAAGTCCGGAAAGGAATCGCATCCCAAAATAGCCACCAATCAGGACTCCCCATCGGGCACCGGGGGACAACTTTTGCATCCAAAGCAAATACTTGAGGAACACGGCGTAAACTGGATTGCCGGCTTTGATGGCCTCCACCAACCCTGCTTTTGCCCACTCCTGTTCGGGATCAATCCGCAGGCTTTCACGAAAGTGGGTCATGGCTTCCTTTCGCTGCCCCTGCTCAAGCAACGTCCAGCCCTGGTTTGCGTGGGACATCGAGTTCTCAGGGTTGCGTGCCAGTGTCGATCCCATTGTCACACCGGCATCCGCCTTGCGCCCCAATTTCACCAGGGCCATGGCGCGGAAATTGTTGCAGGTGACGTGCTCGGCATCGAACTGCAATCCGGTATCAGCCGCCTCGAGCGCCCCTTTCCAATTCTCGCGGCTAAACTCGATCGCAGCACGCATCGCGTGATAATCCGCGTCCTCCGGGTCCAACCGGATCGCTTCCTGGATAACCGCCGAAGCGTCGTCCAACCGATTTCTATCCGTTAAAACGCGGGCCAGCGTATAATGGGAAAACGCCATATCTGGCGCTAAACCGATGGCCTCACGGGCGGCTCGTTCAGCTTCGTCCCGCCGCTCTTGTTCCAATAGGCTCAGCGACAGCAATGCCTGGCCGAATCCATCCTGGGGATTCGCAGCCAGATGTTGACGCAGTTCTTTCTCCGCCATCTGGTGCCGGCCTTGTTCGGCCAGGAGCATGGCCCGCTGGATCTGGGGAGAGGTTTCCATTTTGTTGATCGGTTTTAGAGCTTCAGATACTTCAGAATGTCGTCGTAAGCTCCGCCCTGGTTTGAATACAAAGCGTAATTCTTTGCAGTGGCGAACCATTCACGGGTTGTCGGTTTCTGTGAGGTGATGCAGGTCATGAGATCCTTCGTTCGAATCGGGCCTGGAATGCCCGATTTCATCGCCTCGCGAAGCTTGTTTTCTACCGTCATATCGACGACGGCCTTGAGATCCGCACCGGAAAAGCCATCCGCCTTTTTCGCTACGGCGTCATAATCCACTTCGTCCACTGGCTTTCCGCGCAGGTGCAGACGCAGAATCGCCGATCGAGCTGCCATGTCGGGTGGCGGAACAAACAAGATGCGGTCAAACCGGCCAGGACGTCGAAACGCGCTGTCCAGGTGCCATGGAGCGTTGGTTGCCCCCAAAATCAACACGCCTTCATTTGCGGACTTCACTCCATCCAGTTCGGAGAGGAACTGATTAATCAGGTGCCGTCCAGCGCTGCTCTTCATATCCGTGCGGCTTGCCCCCAACGCGTCCACCTCATCAAAGAACAACACGCAGGGCGCGTTCCTTCTGGCCTGGTCGAACAGGGCGTGCAGGTTTCGCTCGCTGTTCCCGATCCACATGTCCAGCACATCGTGAATGCCTACCGAGATGAACCCGGCCTTCACCTCCCCTGCCGTCGCTCGCGCCAGATGCGTCTTTCCGCATCCCGGCGGGCCATACATCAGGATGCCGCCTCCGACACTCTTGCCGTAGGCTTTGAACATGTCTGCGTGAGTTAACGGGTAAATGATCTTGAGCCGGATTTCTTCCTTCAGCGCATCCATTCCACCGACATCGGCAAAATTAATCTTGGGGCGCTCGATCTCTGCCATCTCGCCTTCCTCTTGCCCCTCCCACGAAGCTCTTACCCGGCCTTCAATAATCTCATCGTTATGTTCATCGCCTGGCTCAAAAATCCCAGTCGGTGTGTCATCTTCAGCATCAGGCGCCACGTGAATACCGAATCGATTGGCAAAATCTGGATCGGCGGCTGACCGGTCTTTCGCGACGCCGCGCTTGTATTCCTGCACTGCCTGTTCCACTTCGCCAATACCTGCCAGCAGACGGGCGTGCAGCACAAAAGCGCGCGCAGGGGCTTCCGGGTGAGTTACCAAATCCTCCAGCACCACCAGCGCGTGGCTGTTTTTACCATCGGCAAAGAACGCCCGGGCAAGGCCGAACTTCAGGGCAAGGTCTTCCGGTGAGGCGGCTAAGGCCGTGCGGAACTCATTGCTCGCTTCTGCTGCAAGACCTGCCGCCAGCAATGCCTCAGCCAATGCCTGCCGCAAAGGAGTGTTTGCTGGTGACACCTTCACCGCTTCGCGTAAGTGGCGGATATGTTCCGGCTCATTCGATGCCATGTACAGAGCATGCCACCCATCCCGCTGTGCTGTGAAGCGCAAAAGCACTTTGCGAAGAGTCCAGAGTCCTCCCAGGAAGGTTGGGACCGCGGGCCGACCGACTACTTTGCGACCGATTCGGTGGCAGACATGTTCGTGGACACCCCGGGTTCTGGCGGGGGTCCTTGCCCGTCCTTTGCAGGTGGGCCAGCCAGTTGGAGCACACCGAAGATAAAAGTGCCGACTGAGAGTGCCATGAAACCCACTAAAATGAATTTGTGAATGGGTTTCATCGGGGCGGTCTAGCGGTAACGCAGGCTTGCCAGGTAACCCCAGCCCATCCCCATAAAAAGCCCAACGGTGTGAGCGGTATTGGCGATGTTGCCCATTAGGTTCATCAGGCAGAGCACATACCAGACTAGCATCATGACCACTGTTGTTTGATGAAGGAAGAGACCTGAGCCCGGGTCGAACTTGCCTCGAATCCAAATGTATCCCAGCAGTCCATAAACTACCCCGGACATGCCGCCGAACATCGGCCCGCTTGCGAAGTACTGAGCCACATTAGAGCAGACACCCATCAGAACGACCAACAAAGCAAGCTGGCGTGTGCTCTGCCGCCCCTCGATCATGCTGCCCAGATCACGAAGCCATAGCATGTTGAAAAAGATGTGTATTGCACCACCATGAATAAAAATGGGTGTCAGCAAACGCCAAACCTGGCCTTGGCGAACTTCATGGAGTGGCTCGGTGGCAAAAGGCGTGGAGATAAGCAGGTAAGCGATTTGCCCCCAATCACGGCCAAACTTTGAGAGCACGAAAACCAACACGCTAATGATGATCAACGCGAGACTCAGCGGCCCCATGCCGTAGGCAGCCATCGACCGAAACAAATCATGCCGACTGTGCATTTTCCGGCGATATGCCGACTCTGCCTTCTCCTTTTCAGCACGCAAAGAGGCGGCGCTCTGGCGCTGGGAGACGAAGCGTGGATTGGACGGATTCTGCTGAAAATCCTTCAGAAAGTCGCTCGCGCGAGCCAACGTGTCCTCATCCTTAATCCAAATAGCCCAGCCGTCCGACGGCTCATGGTCCACCTGGTTATCGATTCCCTGCACAAACAGGAAGTCGCCGAAGGTGCGAGCCGCCGTTTCCTCCGGCAAATGCCCAATCAAACGCATACCGGGTTAGACTAGCCGCAAACGACATCTGCGCAAAATTAAAACGGAAAACCAACCTCTGATCCCACCGATCTGCGGATGGCCCACAACCCACTTAGGCCTTGCGACGCTTTGCCGGGGTTTCATAATGGCCGTGATTTGGGCAATCATGGATTCCTCTCTCAAACAAATCACAGACCGTTACTACCGCGGCAGCGGAGGGCACCAGTATCATGACCAAAAGCGAGCATTGCGGCCCGAGGCCCTGGCATGGGTGCTCAATCTACGCGCAGCTAAGTTCCAGAGTCTCGTTGATCAGAAGGATACTGTTGTTGAGTTTGGTGTAGGGTCGGGCTGGAATCTTGGACACCTCCAGTGCCGCCGTAAACTCGGAATCGACCGAGCTGATTTTTTGTCTGAAAAGCTCGCGCAACTTGGGATTGAATTCTTTTCCGAGCTTGAGCAAGTCCCCGTCGCCATCGCCGATGTGCTCATTTGCCATCAGACCCTCGAACATGTGATCGACCCAGCCGAGACTCTGCTTCAGCTATCACGCGTTCTGAAACCCGGAGGCAAACTCATCCTGCATGTGCCTTGGGAACGGGAGCGGCGTTACGCACAATTCCAGAAGGACGAACCAAACCACCACTTATATAATTGGAACGCGCAGAACCTGGGAAATCTGCTGGAGCTGCTCGGGTTCGAAATTAAGGCACTTCGTATCCGCCGGTATGGTTATGATCGGTTCGCAGCGAATGCGGCGTTTCGGCTGCATTTGGGCGAGGCTGGTTTCCGGACGCTCCGCGCGCTGATGATTGCAGTGCGTCCCTTGAGGGAGGTTGAGGCGGTCGCCATATCGCCCGAACGACGGTCAACGACCTAACTGGCTAACTTGGGCCTGCGGTTCTCAGTTTCCCCACCAGGGTTCCGAACAGATGCTTGCAGGAGCAAGTCCGGACCGAGCTTGCGCCATTTCAAGTTTTCCAGTGCCAGGAAGTCCTCACGGGTGCCAGCCCCGGAACCCGCCACGCCGCGACGTGCTTTGGCGCCGCCTAACACTTTTGGAGCGTAGAAGAAAGCGACCGCCTGTGCTAATCGTTGCTCCAGGAAAGCAGCAGCGGTCTCTCCGCCTCCCTCAACAAGCAGCGAGGTGACTTCCTGCGAGCCTAATGCGCGCAAAAGCCATCCCAGATCCAGCCCCCGCACACCTTGCGCGGGGCAATGCAATACTTGAACTTTCTCTTCCAAGGCTCGCACAGCACGCTGCGAGACTGCAGGGCCAACAACCACAGTAGTGGCACTCGCCTGATCATCATTCAACAACCTGGCGGTGAGTGGAATCCGTCCCCTTGGATCAAGAACCAGGCGGCGCAACGGCTTGGCCTTGCGATTTCTCGTTAGCCTAAGGGTCAACGCCGGATCATCGGCAATCACCGTGTTCACGCCTGCCAAGATCGCATCGGCCTCATAGCGCAATCGCATGGCGAACCGCCGGGAGAACTCGCTCGTTATCCATTTAGATTGGCCATTTTCAGTAGCAATTTTCCCGTCCAGAGTCATCGCGGCCTTCACCCGCACCCAGGGCGTGCGGGTGACGAT
This sequence comes from uncultured Verrucomicrobiota bacterium, assembly GCA_942493075.1. Taxonomy (GTDB): domain Bacteria; phylum Verrucomicrobiota; class Verrucomicrobiia; order Limisphaerales; family UBA8199; genus JBBQYD01. The sequence continues at coordinate 5,188,707 of OW818681.1, forward strand.
CCAATGGTTAAACGCCGCGTTCAGTTCGGCACATTGTACCGCCAACGGTTCATTGGCAGTCTCCACCTGCACTCCGGCATCGCGCAGCACGTTCAACCCGCGCCCGGCGTGTTTGGGATTTGGATCGAGAGTTCCTACAATGACTCGCTTCACTCCGGCGGCGATGATCGCTTCTGTGCAAGGGGGGGTGCGCCCGTAGCTGGAACATGGCTCCAGGGTGACATATAGTGTGGCTTCCTTGGGTGAGCAACCATTCCGTTCAGCATCACGCAAGGCTTCGATCTCAGCGTGCGGCTGCCCTGCTTGATGATGATAGCCCTGGCCTAGTATGCGCTCACCATTGACCAGGAGCGCACCGACCATCGGGTTCGGCGAAGTGTTGCCTCGAGCTCGAGCAGCGAGGCGCAACGCCCGGCGCATGAGCTCTTCCTTCATTCCTCAAATAAGGCTTCCGAAAATTGCCGCGCGTCAAACGGCTGCAAATCATCCGGCTGCTCCCCTACCCCGATGAATTTCACGGGCAGATTGAGCTCTTTCTGAATCGAAACCACCATGCCACCTTTGCTGGTGCCATCCAATTTGGTCACAATCAGCCCCGTCAACGGAACGGCTTTGTGAAACTCACGTGCCTGGTTCAACGCATTCATGCCGGTGGTGGCATCCAGGACAAGCAAAACCTCGTGCGGCGCACCGGGAACTTGTTTGCCCATGACACGGTGAAGCTTCTGTAACTCCTGCATCAAGTTGTGCTTGGTGTGCAAACGCCCTGCGGTGTCCACGAACAGGAATGTCGCATTGCGCGATTGCGCGGCCTTTACCGCGTCATGCGAGACGGATGCTGGATCAGCCCCATACGAACCGGCGATCACAGGCACGTTGAGCCGTTGTCCCCAAAGCTTTAACTGCTCGATCGCTGCGGCTCGAAACGTGTCACACGCCGCCAGCAATGCCGTTTCGCCCCGTTCCTGCACGAGGTGGGCCAGCTTGGCGGCGGTGGTTGTCTTGCCCGTGCCATTGACTCCCACGATCGAAACGACAGTGGGGCCGGAAGGGGCCCGGATCAGTTCGGGAGCCGTAACCGCGAAATTGCTGGCTACAACTCGCGAAGCAATCGCAAACACGTCCTCGCCCGCACTGCCTTGTGACTCAAACGAGCGTTTGACCTCTTCAATGATCTGAGACGTCAGTGCGAAACCGAGATCCGCTCCTATCAGAGCGGCTTCCAATTCCTCGATCCCCCCTTTTTCCAGGCGCGGTGATCGCGTGACGATCCGCTTAATTTCCTGTGTGAGCTTTGTGTGGGTCTTTTGGAGACCCGCTTTAATTTTTGCAAACAGTCCCATGTTGATAAAAATTCAATCCATTCACTAACTGCGGAGCCGGCGCTCGGCCAGGCGAACTTTCAGCCGCTCAACCAGCGCATAGGGTATCTTCACCGTGCCAATCAGCGGACGTCCCTTGTTCATGCCATGACAATCCGACCCACCCGTGACCAGCAACCCGTGCTGGGCTGCCAGATTAGTGTAATGCTCCGTGTGAGACGGCGTATGCTTGGTATGAAAACATTCAATACCGTCCAAACCCGCCTCTACCATGGCCGGAATGAGATGATCCACCCGGTTTAAAGCCGGATGCGCCAGCACGGCCAGCCCATTGGCACCATGAATCAGCCCGATGGCCTCCTGCACAGATACCTTGGCCTTAGGCACCCAGGCTGGCCGATGTTTCCTTAGGAAACGCTCGAAGGCTTCATCCAGGCTCGAGCAGATACCCGCCTGAACCAGCGCCCGGGCCACATGCGGACGCCCCGGTGCCCGGCAGTTCGCCAATTCAAAAACAGCTTCGGCCTTCAACGGCACCTTGCGCTCATTCAGCAACGCTACTATTTTGCGAATTCTCTCCTGCCGCACCTCCTGAAAGCGGCCCATCTCCGCAAGAAAATGGGCGTTGTTCAAATCAAATCCATACCCGAGGATGTGCACCTCATTATCGTCGTGCTCGGCGGTTAGCTCGGTTCCGGGCAGGAACTCGATTCCTCGCGCAGCACACGCCTGAGCAGCGGGCATGCAACCCTCCACCGTATCGTGGTCTGTCAAGGCTATAGCCCTTAAGTGATTGTGCGCGGCCGCAGCGGCCAACTCTTCTGGCGTATAAGTGCCATCCGAATAGGCCGTGTGCAAATGGAGATCGGCAAACATGTTGTGCCCGGGCGGACGTAGCAGCGTCAATTCGGGTCACGCGCCGGACGCATCAATTCACCTTTGACTTTATCCAGTATACCATTGACGAATTTGCCACTGTCCTGAGTGGAGAACTTCTTGGCGATATCCACGGCCTCATTGATGCTAACAACGGGTGGGATATCATCCCGATGTAACATCTCGAACAGGGCCAGACGCAAAATGTTCCGATCGACCGCCGCAATTCGATGCAATTCCCAGTTCTTGGCATGCTTCTGAATGATCGCATCGGCTTCCTCGCGGTGCTCAAGGGCGCCGCGAATCAACGGATCGGCAAAGATACGAATGGCAGCTTCTTCCGCTGTAGGTGGCGGCAGCTCAACTGGTTGGCCCCAGGTTGCAGCCCCTTTTTCCTCGGCAATGGCCCCGTTGCGCTGCGAGTCCCAGAACTGGTTCAAAGCCCGATCCAGATCCTCTGGCGGGTTCAAATCATGCTGAAATAGAAACTGCACGGCGCGTTCGCGCGCCTCTCGTCTTTTTCCCATGCCACAACAATGGCTCAGAAAAGCGTTCTGAGAAAGGTTAAATCACGGTCACCCGAAGACTGGCCCGATCCGGGTAGCAGAGGGTGTTGTAAACACCTGATAGTAAGTGAAGACTGAAACATCAGAGCAAAATCAAGCAAGCTGTCAAGGGCTAAAGGACCCATAACTTACCTTTTTTTGACACGAAAATCGCAATAAACGGGGCGTTTTGCGCAAAAAATGTATTGGCTTTCTACCCCATATTTTCTCATAGTTTCCGCTCAATTTATGCGAAATGTAAATCGTTTGATACCCGGCGGGGTAATGCTCGCCTTAATGAGTGCTTCACACGCCGCTCTGGGCAGCGAAGCCACCATCAACATCCCAGAGCTTGGATCGGTCAGGTTCCCCGGTATGGGCAACCTCAATGGTACCACCTTAATGATCCTCGGGATCGTTATCTGTGCCATCGGCGCCCTGTTCGGTTTGGTCCAGTACTTCCAGACCAAATCGTTACCGGTTCACGAGTGCATGGCAAAGGTCTCCCATAGCATCTATGAGACCTGCAAAACCTACCTCTTTACCCAAGGCAAACTCCTGGCCATCCTCTGGGTGCTCATTGGGGCGTGCATGGTGGTGTACTTCGGTTTTCTGACCGAGCATACGAACGCGGATGGAACGGCGATGTCCACCAACAAAGTGGTCGTTCAAGTAGTCATCATTCTCCTTTCCTCCATTCTCGGTATTCTTGGTTCCTACGGAGTGGCTTGGTTTGGTATCAAAATCAATACGATCTCGAACTCTCGCACCGCTTTCTCCGCACTGAAGGGCAACCCCCTGGCTACGCTCACTATTCCTCTCCGTTCCGGGATGAGCATTGGCCTGCTTCTGGTCGCCGTTGAACTGTTCTTCATGATTTGCATCCTGATCGCCCTCCCTCGCGAGCTCGTGGGCCCCTGCTTCATCGGGTTCGCCATCGGTGAATCGCTCGGCGCCTCAGTGCTCCGTATCTGCGGCGGTATCTTCACCAAGATCGCCGACATCGGCTCCGACCTCATGAAGATCGTCTTCAAGCTCCCGGAAGACGATCCGAAGAATCCCGGTGTAATCGCTGATTGCACAGGTGACAACGCCGGTGACTCCGTCGGACCGACGGCTGACGGTTTTGAAACCTACGGTGTGACTGGTGTGGCGCTGATCGCGTTCCTCGCCCTGGCCTTGGCAAACGCTCCTACGATCGTGGCGACCTTGATCGTCTGGATATTCGTAATGCGGGCGCTGATGATTGTGACCTCACTGGCCTCCTACTTCGCCAATGAAGCGCTGAGCAAAGCAATGTTCGGCGGTAAGAAAGACTTCGATTTCGAAGCTCCCCTCACCCACCTGGTGTGGATCACCTCTGCGGTCTCCATTATTGTTACTTTCGTGGCCAGCAAGATGATGCTCGGCGACTTCACAGTTCCGGGAATTGATCCTGCAATCACCGCCAACCTCTGGTGGGTCCTCTCGGTAATCATTAGCTGCGGCACCGTGGCCGGCGCTTTGATCCCTGAGTTCACCAAGGTGTTCACCAGCACCAACTCACGCCACGTCAAGGAAGTCACCAACTGCTCCAAGCACGGCGGCGCTTCCCTGAACATTCTCTCTGGTTTCGTTGCGGGCAATATGTCCGCGTTCTGGATGGGCCTCATAATCATGATGCTCATGTACGTCTCCTATTTCTTTTCAAAGAACCCGGCGCTCATGACCATCATGCCCGCGGAGTTCGCCTTCGCCGCTCCGATCTTTGCGTTCGGTCTCGTGGCTTTCGGATTCCTCGGCATGGGCCCTGTGACCATTGCTGTGGATAGCTACGGCCCTGTAACGGACAACGCTCAATCCGTTTACGAGCTGAGCCAGATCGAAGGCCGCAGCGGCATCAAGGAAGACATCAAGAGCCAGTTCGGCTTCAACCCCGACTTCGAAAACGCCAAGTATCAGTTGGAAAAGGGTGACGGCGCAGGTAACACCTTCAAAGCCACGGCCAAGCCCGTGCTGATCGGCACTGCAGTCGTCGGCGCCACCACGATGGTGTTCGGCATCATCATCCTTCTGGACAAAACGTTCGGCGGTGTCATCACCAAGCTGTCGATCGTGCAGCCTGAAATCATCCTGGGCCTGATCATGGGCGGCAGCGTGATTTACTGGTTTACGGGCGCCTCCTGCCAGGCAGTGGTTACCGGCGCTTATCGTGCCGTGGTTTACATCAAAGAGAATATGAAACTCGATGCGACCACTGCTTCCGAAAAGGACAGCAAGGAAGTCGTCCGCATCTGCACGGTTTACGCTCAAAAGGGCATGTGGAACATCTTCGCGGTGATCTTCTGCTTCTCATTGGGTCTGCCGTTCTTCAATCCTTACTTCTTCATCGGTTACCTGATTGGTATCGCGTTCTTCGGCCTGTTCCAAGCGATCTTCATGGCGAACGCCGGTGGCGCGTGGGATAACGCCAAGAAGATCGTGGAAGTTGATATGCGTGCAAAGGGCACCGACCTGCATGCTGCAACCGTCGTTGGCGACACGGTCGGCGATCCGTTCAAGGACACCTCCTCGGTGGCCATGAATCCGGTCATCAAGTTCACCACGCTGTTCGGTTTGCTCGCCGTTGAAATCGCCGTGTCGATGACTCAAGCTCATACCGAGGCTTTGAAGACGAACCCCAATGCTATCAATTGGAGTAACGCCATTGGCGCTTTCTTCTTCCTGGTCGCTCTGTTCTTCGTTTATCGCTCGTTCTACGGAATGCGCATTCCTGAAGACAAGTAAGCCGGTTTGAATCTCGCAAACCCGCCAGGGGCAACCCCTGGCGGGTTTTTTGTTTAAGAATTGTCCCTTGACGCCCCTAGCCTTCTCCAAGACCATAACTCAGTTACATAACATGATGCGCTCAACACACACCCCCTCTGCCCTGCGAATGCTCCTCCTGGGCCTCCTTTCCCTGGGGCTCGCTGGCTGCAAAACAACACCGCGCCCCGGCACCATGGCCGTGCGCCAAGGCGATGAGATCATCGTTGCGGGCCAGCTCTTCCATACAGGGACCAAAGTGGTCACATGGATGGATCCCGGTGGCTACGATGCCTACCGGGTGGACCGTCGTTTTGCGCCGCTGGAAAAATCCTCGTGGCAAACCTCTCAAGAGGAGGTCAAAGATCTCGACTCACCTAACCGGTATAATCTGCGCAGTGCGGGTCTGACACCCGAAGAAATCGAACGGGTGCGCGGCGGCGGTTGGGACCTGCCAACGCTTCAGAAGGTGGTCGACCAGTTTGTTCTGCATTATGACGTTTGTGGTGTGAGCCGCCAGTGTTTCAAGATTCTGCACGATATGCGGGGCTTAAGCGTGCATTTCATGCTCGATCTGGATGGCACCATTTACCAGACGCTCGATTTAAAGGAACGAGCCTGGCATGCGACCTCGTCCAACACGCGGTCAGTGGGAGTGGAAATTGCGAACATGGGAGCCTACCCAAACCCGGAAAAGAGCCCTCTTAAAGACTGGTATGCCAAGCAATCAGATGGTTCCACGAAGATCACCCTTCCGGCTCGCTTCGGAGATGGGGGGATTCTTACCAAAGACTTCGAAGGAAGCCCCGCCCGGCCCGAAATGGTCGTTGGCAATGTTCAGGGCCGTGAACTCTCGCAGTATGACTTTACCCCGCAGCAATACAAGGCGCTGATCAAATTGACGGCCGCTCTGACTCGGATCTTCCCTAAAATGCCTTGCGATTATCCGCGGGATACACAGGGCCAGTTAATTACCGAAAAGCTCCCGGACGAGGCTCTTCCAAATCTACAGGGAGTAATTGGGCATTTCCATATCCAGAAGGAAAAGGTTGATCCGGGTCCGGCGTTCCAATGGGACTATGTCATAGACAGTGCCCACAAATTGAACACAGGTGGCCTGTCTCGCATGGCAGATCAGACCAGCCGTGGACACTTAAGAAACGCCAAATAGCGTTTAGGGGTAATGATTGTAGATATCCCTGGCTAACTCCGGCAGCACCATGTCGGTGGGGAACTGGCGGCTAACGACGCGCGACTCGAGGAAGTGCTCTTTCGTGGCTTTTAAACTTAACCCGCTTGAGCCCCAACGAAATGCGCGTCCCGGCGCGACATAGAGGTTCTCCTGCGGATCGGGCCCAACACTCGGCACAACGATGGCGTAAATGATGCGACCCGCTCCCAGGTCAACAACCATGTCTTGGATGTAACCGAGGGCCACATTATCGCTGCTGGTCACTTTCTGCCGAAAACATTGGGAAGCCAGCACAGGTCTGCTCACCGCAGGTCTTGAGATAGAAAAGATTTCAAAGGCCTCTTGAATGGTTTCGGGTTGGCGAGCATCCTCAGCTTCTCCAACACGGGGTGCCCTTTGCACAAGATCAACATTCTTATTCAGTTCAATTCGATCCTGGAAAGCCACAGCAAAGGCAGGCGCAGGCACGACACGATAATCCCGCCCCAACGCCATTAATGCTGCTAAGACGCGGCCAGTCTCCAAATCCACGATTAAGTCAGAGATTTTGCCTGCGGTTCGTCCCTGGGCATCTTTAACCTTCTTGCCTATCAGCAGCTTAGCTTCGGTGCCCTGGGTAAGCCTGTCGAATTGGACGTCCACGTTCTCCTGAACGGGCGGGGCAGCATTCCGGGTGTAAACCAATGGACCAATCGTTGCCTCAACACTTGCGGGGAGAGTGACCAACGAGCAAACAACAACGATTCCAATAGCACGAATACGAGAAAACATAACAACCTATAAACAGCGGTACTTCCGCCCTCCTGTTTCAACCTCAACCACGTCCTGCAACAAGACAAGTGTCCCTGTGCAGAACACAGAAATCCCCTTTACGTAACGGCAGCAGGAGTGAGCAACCAGGCGCCGCGTCTTCCGATGAGGGTAGCTTGTCCCGTGCCAAGAAGTGATAAAGTCAAGGCACATCATCCAATATTACCGCTTTCCCTATTGCTCCCTGTCGTTTGCGTGTCACGTTTATCCCTAACAAGGGGGTTCCATGGATCGCATACTATTACAGGTTAAAACCAGGAAAGATCGGCGGTTAATGGAGGATTGGCTGGCGGCATGTTGCCATGTGCTCTTGCCCGGACCGGATGCCGCCATCCCCACCGGGTTTGATCTGGCAATTGTGGATCGCGAGAACTTCCGAATCCTGCGCCCACAACTCCTTGAAATTAAGAACGAGAACAAGCCAGCGTTCCTTCCTGTGCTTCTCTTAATCTCACCCCCGTTCCGGAGCGCAGGACAGCACTTGGGCAAAGGAGTCGATGACCTGGTGGTCCGTCCACTGCACCAAAGCGAGGTCCAAGCTCGGGTGGCCAATCTCCTTCGCATGCGGCATTGGTCGCTGGAACTCCAAAAGGAGCATGACCGCGTAATGCGCCTGGCTGTCACAGACGACGTGACAGGTTTCAATAACACCAGATACTTGCACCGTTACCTCGATCGTTTTCTGGATGCTGCATTGTCGCGCCCGGCTGAGTTAAGCCTGGCCTTCTTCGATCTGGACAGCTTCAAAAGCCTGGTGGATCAGCACGGGCACCTGCTCGGCTCAAAAGCTCTGCGCGAAGTAGCGCAAACCGTGGCCAGGGAGTTGGATGAGGAGGATCGCCTTGTCCGCTATGGTGGGGATGAGTTCATCGTGATCCTGCCACGCCAGAATAAGCGGGAAGCCGCTTTTAAGGTCGAACGGATGAAGCGCGCAATCGAAAATACCCGGTTCTTACAAAAGGAGGATGTGAACTTCCATCTTACGGCATCTTTCGGGCTGGCCTCCTTCCCGGACGACGCGCTCGACAAGAAAGCGTTGCTTGGGGCTGCGGACTCGTGCCTTTTTGAGAGCAAGAGCCGGGGAAAGAATCGGATCACTGTGGTGGAAGCCATACCTCAAGCCGCCTGAAAGGCGTCCGCATCCCTAGCACCCTCCCTCAGGGGGACCCTCCAGGGGCAGGCGGAGGCGAAGGGGCAGGTGCGGGGTTCTTCGGTGCCGGCTTCTTGGCGGACTTCTTAGGCTGTGGCTTGCGTATCTCAGCATCAAACTGGCCTGAAATCGTGGTGTAGTTCGTATCAGGCATACTCAGCCAAATCCTCCCAGTGATGCGTCCCGTTGCTGCCTTGTCGAACGCAATTTTCATAGCGTATCCTTCCTTGAAGCGTTCACTCACCGTCTTGTCCTGAGGATCTTTCCATCGCAGATGCACAGCGGGTGGCGTCGGGAAGTTTGTCGAAATCTGAAAGGTTTTTCCCGCTAAATCCTCACCCCGGCGCGCCGGCAAATAAATGGCCACAGTCAATTCCGGAGGCTGCTTCCGGCCCTGCCGCAAGGTAAGCGTGCCTCCTTGCAAGGTCGCCGATTCCGCCTGGAAGGATTGTCCCCTAACATGCCCTTGAACCGGCGCATTGGTAAAGGCGGCTGTGGCGACGTCCAGGGTCCAGACCCAGTCGTGTTTCGGTTGTGAAACAGCAACCGGAAGGCTGTTTGAAAGGGAGCCTGACGGAAGGGCTTTAGCACGGTTTGGAAAAATCCGTTCGCGATACTTGTAAGCCCCATAGAGTAGGCCACCCAGGATAAGCAGAAGCAGAATCACTGAGGCCGAAATCCTGGCAGGGCGGCTTCGCGCCACCGCTGCGGTATAAAGCAGGGAGGTGGGGACTTTGCGGCGTTCGGCCGTAGTGGCAGTCAGCACCAGTTTGGAGTCGCCATTGCGCGGTTCAGGAACAATGAGCTTCTGAAAACAGGTGGGGCAATCGATTTGCCGTCCGCTATCGGCGGCAGCCGCGGTCAAATGCTGACCGCACACGGGACAGGCAAACTTCAAGTCACTCATCCGTTTGCGTCAAAATTCCACAGCCGGACGTCCGGGACAACGTTTTTTCACAGTGACTTTCCGCCGGGTTCATCGCACATTCGGCCCGTTTACAATGAAGAAGCAGAGTTCAGTCGTATCTCGTAGCGGGCGGTTCTCCGGCGGACCGGCCGCGGACGTTGCTCAGTTCTCCGAATCCATTTCTTTCGACTGGCGGTTGTGGCGCCACGATATAGAGGGCTCCTGCGCCCATGCCCGGATGCTGCACCGCATCGGACTGTTAAAGGCGAAGGAATTGCGGGAGATCCTCAAAGGCCTGACTGAGATCGCTGCGGAAATCGAAGCAGGCGAGTTTGAATGGAAGTTCGAGCTCGAAGATGTGCACATGAACATCGAGTCGGAACTGACCCGCCGGGCTCCCGCCGGTGCCAAGCTGCACACGGCACGCTCCCGCAATGATCAGGTGGCACTGGACGTGCGCCTTTGGCTCCGCCAGGAGACCACCGAACTCATGGGTGAGATTGCCCAACTGCAACGGGCGCTAACCAACTTTGCCGAACGCGAACAGGAGGTCATCCTTCCCGGCTATACCCACATGCAGCGCGGGCAGCCGGTCTATTTGGCCCATCACCTCCTGGCTTACGTGGAGATGCTCGCCCGGGATTTTGAACGGCTCGCGAACTGCCGGGAGCGGATCAATGTCTGCCCCCTGGGCAACGGCGCGCTGGCAGGCTCAACTGTGCCGATAGATCGTGAGTTTGTGGCCATACTCCTCGGCTTCACCGACGCCGCAGGACGCCCCCGAATTACTCGCAACTCGATGGACGGTGTCAGCGACCGCGATTTCGTGGTGGAGTTCTGCTCCTGTGCCGCCTTGCTGGCGGTGCACCTGTCCCGTCTGGCCGAAGACGTTGTCCTCTGGGCCAGCAGCGAGTTTAGCTTTATCAAGATAGATGACGCCTACACGACTGGGTCCTCTCTGATGCCGCAGAAGAAGAACCCGGATGTAGCGGAACTCACACGGGGCAAGAGCGGACGAGTCATTGGAAATCTGATGTCCCTGCTGGTCCTGCTCAAAGGACTTCCCATGACCTACAACCGCGATCTGCAGGAAGACAAGGAACGGTTGTTCGATACGGCGGACACGGTGCGTGCCACCACCCGCATCTGTGCCGCCATGTTGGATCACACGAAGGCGAACAGGCCTGCTTGCGCCGCCGCCGCCGCAGATCCCGCTTTGCTCGCAACGGATCTCGCGGACTACCTGGTCAATAAGGGCGTTCCCTTCCGGCAGGCACACCATGCCGTGGGTGCGTTGGTCGCAATAGCAGAAAAGCAGAGCAAGCCGCTCAATGCTCTCAACATCGAGGAATTCAAATCAACCAATGAGCACTTCGATGCCGATGTTTTGAATGTGTTCGATCTGAAGGCCGCCATGCGCAAGCGGGATATCCCCGGCGCTCCAGGGACCGCACAGGTGCGCAAACAGATTGCCTATTGGAAGAAACTCCTGGGAACCAGCAAGCCCACACGCAAGCGCTCCCGTTCATGACGCCGGTTAACCCGCCGCTCTTGACCGATCTCCTGAAGGAGGTCTCGCGCTCGTTTTATCTCACATTGCGCGTCCTGCCACGTGCCGTTAGGCAGCAGATCGGCCTGGCCTATTTACTGGCTCGCACCTCCGATACGATTGCTGATACGGCAGTGCTACCGCCCACAGATCGTCTCGTCGCGCTGGCAGCGCTTGGCCAGAGGATTCTGGGAACCAGCCAGCAGCCACTCGCTTTTCCACAGCTTCTGTCTCACCAGCAGAACCCCTCTGAGCGCGCCCTGTTGGCTCGTGTGGAGGAAAGCCTCTCCCTTCTCAGCAGCACCCCGGAATCCGACCGCCGGCTCATTCAACGAGTGATGGCAGTTATTGTAAGCGGACAGACCCTCGACCTGCAACGATTCGCCAGCGCCTCGTCAGAAAACATTGTCTCTCTCGAGAATTTGAGCGCGTTGGACGACTACACGTATCGAGTGGCCGGGTGTGTGGGCGAATTCTGGACCGCCATGTGCCTGGCGCATCTCTTCAAATGCCCGCCGGATAAGCAGCGATTCCTGCACGAAAACGGCATTCGGTTCGGTAAAGGCTTGCAGTTGGTAAACATACTTCGAGACCTGCCAACAGACCTTCGCCAGGGCCGCTGCTATATCCCCGTTCAAGAACTGGCTGGTATCGGGCTGCAGCCAAAGGACCTGCTCAATCCGGCCAACGAACCCATCTTTCGCCCGGTTTACAATCGACTTCTCGCTGCTGCAACGGAACACCTCGAATCGGGCTGGGCATATACGAATGCCCTGCCCCGCACTGGCGTCCGAGTTCGTCTCGCGTGCGCATGGCCCGTGCTGATCGGGTTGGAGACACTCCGTTTATTGCGCGTAAAACCTGTGCTCGATCCAAAGAATTGCGTGAAGGTTTCCCGCGGGACGGTGAAAAGCATCCTGACACACACGCTGCTGGCCTACCCCTTTACCTCGCGCTGGCAAAAGTTGGGCTCAACACCGTTCAGCAAAGAGAACTGAAGCTGACGAACAATGCTTTTGCGTCACAGGAATTGAAAGCTTCACAGGGTATCCGGGGTTTCCAGCACCTGCTTCCAAACCAGGGCTGAAGCGGCGAGACGCCGCTTCTACTTTCCACAACCTCCGACTGCGGGCTCACGCCCGGGGATGGAATTGTTCATGCACCTTTTTCAGGCGGCTGCCTGCTACGTGTGTGTAGATCTCGGTGGTGCTGATACTGGAATGACCGAGCAATTCCTGAATGATCCGCAGATCGGCCCCATGCTCCAGAAGATGAGTTGCAAAACTGTGGCGCAGCATGTGTGGTGTCACGTTGCGGCCGATTCCTGCGCGACCTACGCGCTGTTTGATCCGCAACCATAGTGTTACGGAAGCGAAGGAGGTGCCTCGCCGGGTTAGAAAGACATTCCCCGGTGTTTTGGGTTTCACCAGCTTGGGGCGTCCGCGATCCAGATAATCCTGCAACGCGGAGATGGCCTTGGCGCCAACCGGCACCACGCGTTCCTTGTTTCCTTTGCCAATGACAATCAGGAAGCCCGATTCGAGGTGTAGCTGTTCCAACCGTATATCTCGCAGTTCAGCCAGGCGCAGACCAGAGGCATATGCAACTTCCAGGATCGCCTGTTCACACAGGGTCTGAGGGGTCTCGAGCTCTTTGGGGACGGGCGCCATGAGCCTGTCGATCTCCTCCTCAGAGAGCGCCTTGGGAACGCGTTTCCAGCGGCGTGGCAGTGAGAGATGCTCGGCCACGTTGCGCTCCAGCAGTTTCTCCGTTTCTGCAAATCGGTAGAAGGCGCGCAGCGCGGCGATCTCCAAGTACAGACTTTCACTGCTCAAACTTTTGCGGGAACCTTCCGGCTGATTAGCCAATGCCCGAACCCGCTCATGCTCAAGGAAAGCCATCAGGTCCTTGAGCTCTACAGAGGACCAATCCTTTAATCCGTTGCTGCCAGCCCATGCAACGAACTTGGACAGCAAGGCGGCGTAGGTGCGCTGCGTATGCTCCGCCTGACCGCGCTCATGGCGTATGTACTGGAGAAAATCCTCAACCAGTTGTTCCATGAGTCACGTCACGCCGAGGCGCAACTCAGAGCGAGTGTCCGGTGAGCAACTCGTAAGCTTCGAGATACTTGGCCTGGGTCCGATGAACCACGTCCGCCGGAAGGGCGGGCGCAGGCGGGGTTTTATCCCAATCCAGTGTCTCCAGGTAATCGCGGACGAATTGTTTATCGTAGCTGGGCTGGCCTTTGCCCGGAGCGTATTGATCAGCCGGCCAAAACCGTGAAGAATCCGGGGTCAGCACTTCATCAATGAGCAGCAGCTTGCCTTCATACATGCCGAATTCAAACTTGGTGTCGGCAATTATGATGCCGCGCTGGCGGGCGTAATCGCGGGCAAAATTGTAAATCTTGAGGCTCATGTCTCGCACAGCCGCCGCGGTGTCTGCACCGACGATTTGCGCCGCCTGCTCGAAGGAAATGTTCTCATCGTGGCCGGTCTCGGCCTTGGTTGCAGGGGTAAAGATTGGCTCAGGAAGCTCGGAGGATTCCTTCAATCCAGCCGGCAACTTAATGCCGCACACGGTTTGACTCTGACGGTATTCCTTCCAACCGGACCCTGCGAGGTAGCCGCGCACGACGCATTCAATCGCTAACGGCTGGGCCTTTTTGACAATCATGCTCCTACCCTTCAACTGCGCCGCAAACGGTTGGAGGTTAGTCGGCAGAGGATCGCGCGGGCTGGCGAGCAGGTGATTTGGCTGGAAGTCTGCAGTCTGCGCAAACCAGAAATGGGAGATCTGGGTCAGCACTTCGCCTTTGCGCGGAATGCCGTTGGGCATGATGCAATCGAAGGCCGATATGCGATCTGTGGCTACGAAGAGAAGACTGGAACCGAGGTCAAAAACCTCGCGCACTTTGCCGCTCTTCAGCTTCTTAATCCCCGGTAGATCCAGGGTCAGCAATGGTTGATCAGTAGCCATGCGGCAAATATGTCGTGCACTGTCAAAAGGTCAAAGAAGAAATGGCAGGTTGAAGAGGTTTCCCTGGCCTTCAGGCAGCCTAGGGATTCCGCGGGATCGCATTGATTTCAGTCTCTTCTGAACCCACCCGCACCTTCCCTGAGATCCGAGAGTTCTGGAACAGGATCAACTGAGCTTGGTTGTTCAGGCCTTGGAACGAATTCAGCGTCTGATTCGAGCCCTGGGGCGAGCCTGGCACGTTGTTGTTTAAAACGTTCTGGGCTGGAGCTTGATTGTTCAGCAACGTGGTTTGCGGCATGATTTGGCCACTGAATACTATCGGCTTGCCCAGGCTGTTATTCGTGCCTGCCACCCGAAACTGCATGGCCTGTTCCCCTGCAGCAAGGTTTACCTGCGCTCCCAGATAATGGCGAGCGACTGCCGTCGTTTTATCCGCCAACGGTTCCAACTGCCCCTTATAAACCGATCCGTCCTCATCCACGACTTCCAGGCCGGTGCTCGTCTGTTGCATCCGGAAATTTGAGAGCATCCGTGCCTCGTTGTTTACCGTTTTCCACGCTCCCATAGCTTGCGGTGTGGGAGTGCGCACATAACCCTGGTTAGCCATGAAACTCTCGGATCTGTCTTGCTCGACTGAACCATTTCCAAATCTGCGAGCGAGTTGGGTCTCAGCGGCGGAAGCCGCTTCGACGCGGAGCACGGGACCGGCGTTTGAATCCGTGCGCTCGTAGATGACTGCATTAGCTAGGGTAGCTTCTTGAACGCCCTTGAATACTCCTGTGCCCGCTTGGAGGGACTCAGGAGCTCCATTTGTGACTGCCACGCCAGCCATGAGAGTCCCAAATTTATTTTGCAGCGCGTCTGATTCCTTTGCCAAGGGGGTGAGACTGTCTGCCAGCACTTCGCCACCCCGCCGAGCGGTGGCTGAGGTAGCAGCTACTGTGGCTGATCTGCCGAACGTGATCGGGGTGCTTGGCTCAGGGGCAGCCGCCAGCAACGCTGAAGAAACCCCGGCGTCCTTCGAAGCTATGCTTTTGGCCTTTTCCTCCGGAACCCGGATCAGTGCAATCAGGCGCTCCTCTTTCTTGGGAGGCACGGCAGCCGCTGCGGGTAATGCGACGGTGCCGCTGGATATTTCGGGCTGGCCAGTTTCGGCTTTCGACTGGCGGAAGGCCAAAACAGGCTGGTTCGAAATGACAGTCAGCTCGACGTTGCTTGCCATTTTGAAACGGCTCTTCTGACTCGGCCAACTCATGATGCCGATGACGACCACCGCCGCCAGCAACCCACCGCTCCAGACCACTTTCGGCCAGAAACCGAAAAAGCGAGGCTTGGACCGATGAGGCGTCCCCAACGTTCGCTCCACTTCCCCATGCAGGAGCCGCCGGGTGGCGGGATGCAGCCGCAAGTCCCCCGCTCGCTCGCAACGGCTCTTGCCGTACTCGCGGAGTCGTTTCTCTATGGGACGTTCCGGTTCCATTGTTCCTATGTGTTAGACGGGAAAGCGGTAGATTTCTCCCGGGAAAACATGCCCGCCAGGAGAATCTCCAGGCGGTCCAGGCATTTACTCAGACGCGAACTGACCGTCTTGGGGTTAAGTTCAAGGCTGGCGCTGATCTCCTCGTAGCTCAGTTCGCCAAAATACCGCAGTTCGATAATCTCCTGGCAAGGCTCCCCCAAACGCTCAAGCGCGCCTCGCACTTGCTCATGCTGCTCTCGCGTCATGAGTGTGGCGTCCGGTCCTGGGGCCTGGCTAGGGGGATCAATCGGCGGCGCCTCGGTGTCGTCGTGATTGGCATTCAGGGAAAGGGCTTGAGCCCCTCCACCACGTTTGGCAGCGGACTGCCGGGCGCGGTAATCCTTGGCTTTGTTTGCAGCGATGCGAAACAACCAGGTCTGAAACTGGCTGCGCCCATCAAAGGACTTCAAATTACGAATGACCGCAAGGAAGGTTTCCTGGCAGATTTCCTCGATATCTTCGTGCGTAAGCTCAGTTCCTAGCTGGCAGACGAACCGGCCCGCAGCCTCATAATGCTGGTCGAACACCTGATCCCAGGCCTCGGGATCACCCCGGCGGCACCTGGCTAGTAGTTCGGATTCAGCACTCATGCTGGATCAGACAATAACTGAAGGTCCCGCGTTTGAACAGAGACAGGATGCCGGGTGACGGGTTAGATTCGATCACGATCGATCCGTTTTCAATTAACCAGACGCGCCCGGAAAAATCGAGGGGCACTGCCGGGGTTCTGATCCACGAAATCGAAGGAACCATCGGTGATGGTGTTGGTTTTTAAGGGAGTCCAACTGCTTAAGTTGGCCGACACATCGATTGCAAAACGTTGTCCGTCTGGACCAGTCAGGCGGAGCGGAAAGCTGCTGCCGGAGGGCTTCCCAAGGGTTAGGAGGTAAACCGGGCGGGTATCCTGAATTTCAGCCACGACCCTGTAATTGTCGAAGATGAGGAAATTGTCTCCGGGATTCTTAGGGTCTTTGGGACGCCAGATCAAATCCATACTGCCGAAGTTGAGCGGCGTATTCTTGGTCGTGATCAACTGGTTGGTGGCCAGCAGGGTGGTTTTATACTCATTGCTTATGACGGCACTCCAACGGTTGCTCTGGAAATCCATGGTCACCATCAATTGGTAAACGAGGCCGTTGGTAAAACGCTGCCCTGTCTCATAGAAGATACCATTGTCCAGACCATAGCTGATCGCCCAGGTTTTATTATCGAACTCCAGGGTGAAAAGGGAATCGCCCCACGCGTTATAGAGAGTCCACCAGAAATCATCGTAATAGCGGCGCTCGTAGGAATCCTCGATATCCATGGTTACTGAGAACTTCACCATCGTGCGCGCGTTGGCGGGCGGGGTATAATCGATGTGCCGAAAGATGCTGAGGGTATTTGTCTTGGGATCTGTCGGAAACAGGCCGATATAGGCGGCCTGTGATCCAAGGAAGTTTGTGATGAGCCCGTTGCCGCCGAACACGGCGGGGTAGCGAAGCCAGCCCTGTTGTCCGACCAACTCGTAGTAAGGGTCATAAGCGCCGGGTGCTTCATTGGTTTCAAACCCGGTGAAATAAACATTGGTGACAGTTGCGCTCTGCACACCCAATGGGAGCGCCACCAGGAGAAAGCTGAGCAGAACCCGGGTCCAACGTTTTAGCATGCAGTTCATAGTTGCCGAGTGTGGGCCAAAAATCTAGTCCCTTCGTCCGAAACGCCCGCCGCCCGAAGAGCTCTGTTCTGACGAACGGCTCGGGGCTGAGGGGACCGATCGGCTGGGGGCAGGCGCGCTCATTCTTGGAGCGGGTGCTGGAGCCGACGGGGCGGAATAGCTTGGAACGGACCGGCTCGGAGCTGACATGCTCGGAGCGGGGGCAGGCATACGGCTGGGCGCGGTGTACGACGGCGTCGGACGGCTCGGAGCGGTAACAGCAGGAGCCGGTGCAGGTGCCCGCGGCGCCGTGTAGGCAGGCGCGGAATACGTCGGGACCGATCGGGTCGGCGCGGAGTAGGACGGGGTGGGAGCAGTAGGGACTGGCGAAGGAGCGCGTGAAGGTGCCGAATAGTTCTGTGCCGGGGCGGTGGGCGCCGGCGGCGTATAGGTTGTTGCAGAACGGTTCGGCATGCGGCCCCAAGCCGAGGAAGAACTCGATGGTGCGGCGACCGAGGGATTTGGCGTAGCCGCTGGCGTGCTGACGGAAGGTGCCGGAGTCGGCGAAGGCGCACGAACCGGAGCAGTGGTCGGACGGTTTGCCAGGCTTGAGCCTGGGAATCCCCGACCGGATGTTGCGGAGTTCTGAGGTGCAACGGCTTCCGGGGCGTTGCGTGGTGCGGAGGCCGGAGCCTGCACTAAACGAGTGGATGACCGGTCATTGCCTGACGAAGGGTTGGCTGAGGGCGCAGGCGCCGGGGCACCAGGGAGACGCGACTCTGATGACAGCTCATTCCTTTGAGGTGCCACTCGCGGGACTTGCGTACTTGGCAGGCGCGAGCCTGAGCGATCAGCAAAACTGGATTGGCCCGCTTGACCTGCTGGTGTACCGGTTATCGGCTTGGGCGCCACGATGGAATCTCTTCCAACCAGGCGAGACCCCGAACGTGAGCTATCCACCTTCGTGGATGTGCCGCCTGACAAACGGCCACTGCCAGATTGAGGCGACCCTGCGAGGGTGGTGGTGGGGGAACGCAGCGGCGCCACTGACGGACGATAAACCGAAAGGCTCTTTCCGTCTGAAGCCATGCGCTCGGGACGGCTGCTGGGGAACCGGCCGGGAAGATCACGCGAAGGTTGCTCGCGTAAGGCGACCTTTCGGACCTCCGTATGCCGGGAGACCGGCCCAACACCAAAACCGTTGTTGATAACCACGTTGTTGTTGCCGGTGATCTTGGTCACCACTTTGGTTCTGCTGTAGATGCGATCCACGTGATCCCGATGCAGCGCATGCCGGTGCAAATGGTGCCTGTTGAAATGCCGGAAATGAACAAAGCTGTAATAGTCCACGCCCAGGCCGAACGAGAAGTCCCAGCCGACACGATGTCCGTAATAAGAGAAGCCCAAGCCCGGGCGATAATAGGCGGCCGGAGGCAGAGGAGCCCATCCGCAGTAATCCGAATCGTAACGCCAAGTCACCCATGAGGGGCCCCAGACGGTATCCGGCGCCCAGCACCAGCCAACCCGGTGGTGGCGGAACCAGCGACCATAATGAAACGGAGCCCAACCCCAGGAATAGTCCGAGTACCAGTACCATCCCGAATCAGTCCACACCCAACGTCCTCCATCAAAGTAAGGGCGCCACGAAGAATTGATGACTGTAACCCTCGGTTGCCAGACCATGCCGTATCCATCGACCTGCATCCAGGTGCCATAAGGCGAGAGGCTGGTGTAAAAAGTGTTGTTATCCACCACTTGAACAGGAGGCGCCACGGCCATTGTCTCCTGTTGCGCGGCGGGGGCGGGGCCCTGGCCCTGTATGGCTTGAGGCGCCACGTCGGCGGGATTCGGACCAACCTCAGTGTCTGGCGCTGGTTGGGCAGCAAGCGGCATCGCGGGGCCAACGCCGCTCACCTGGTCCCTCTGGATCATAGCCGTGACCACTGCAGGAGGGACTCCAAGATCATTCAGATAAACAATGGCGTCCGCACTCAACCCGAAGCGATACGCGGAATTTGTCACAAACGCCAGCATGACGCCTTCATCCACACCAGAGTTGGCCAGTTTGATCACTTCTCCGGCCGCTGTAGAGGTCTCGACCGCAGGCACCGCCGCAAGGCCGGTTGCCGTGCCCGGAACTGAGACCGGTGTCACCAAGGCGTTTAGCAGCGGATCGTCATCGACAGAGGCCGGTGGCAAATTGGTAGAGGAGTTCGTGCCGATCGACGGCTCAACTGCGGCCACCAGCAGGGTATTCGATCCCATGCTGTTGGTAATGGTTGTGCCGTTCGTGACAACGATCGCCGTGTTAGTGCCGGGAGCGCTGGAGGCATCCTGAAGACAGCCGCCTACAAAAGGCAACGTCGCTAAGGCCAGTGTGATCCCCCAAACCCTGGAAAGCCGTGTTTTCATAAACTCTCTCTTTGATCAAGATACATGGTTGCGGGTATCTCGTCATCTAATTAGACGGTAGGCGCGTATGGCTATTCACGAAGCGGTTCAAAGAGTTTTTATACGGGTAGCCATCGAACAGAGTTTAATGTCATCTAATAATAGCGCCTCTACCCTTCCCCCTCCATCCCAGCCCCTTACCACTTCCCAATTCCAGCTTTCCAAACCCAGCCCCTCCCTCCAAGCTCCTGATTATGGATCTCCGACAATCGTCTGCAAACCCATGGGCGGCGCCTCTGACAACCCTCCTGGGTCTCGCCGCCGCAGGCTGGGTAACCATTAGTCAAGCGTCCGCACCTCCCCTGCCCTACCTGGCTCCCCCGTACGTCGGGGACGATGTGTTCGCTGATACCTGGGTCGCTACAGATGCCCTGGCCCGCAAGTTGCCCGGCTATCTTGAATGCGGGCCACCTCGCAAGGATAAATGGGTGGGTATGTTCTATTGGACCTGGCACACACCGCGACCGGGTCCCTTCGACAATACCAAGTTAATCGCCCAGGCAGAGGCGCAAGGGAGTTCAAAGGTCGCCTGGCCAAGTGGGCATCATGATCACCACTGGGGCGAACCTGAATTGGGGTATTACCGGATGACCGATCCTTTTGTGATCCGAAAGCACGCGGCCATGCTCGCCAATGCAGGGGTCGATGTGGTGCTCTTCGATACGACCAACCCGCCTTTTACCTGGAAGGACGAATACGAAGCCCTGTGCCGTGAATATGCGGCCATGCGCAAGGAAGGCGCCCGAACACCCTCCATCGCATTCATCGCACCCTTCGGCCCTCCTCGCGCAGTCACTGACGCACTCTGGCGTGATTTGTATCAGCCGGGCCTGTGGCAGGACCTCTGGTTCAGGTGGGAAGGAAAGCCATTGCTACTGGCCAATCCGGATGAAATCCACAATCCAGCCATGCGTGAGTTTTTCACGTTTCGGCGGCCCATGCCGGATTACTGGGATGGGCCGAGTGGTCCCGGACAGTGGAGTTGGCTGGAGGTTTACCCCCAGCATGTATTTACAAATTCGACTGGCCAACCAGAGCAGATGAGCGTGGGCGTAGGCCAGAACGCGCTGCCGAATACGCCCGGACCGGCGCCCATGAGCCATCGCAGTGGTGCGATGGGGCGCAGTTGGCATGCGGGGGCGAAGGACCTGCGTCCAGGAGCGGTGGATCATGGGTTCAACTTCGAGGAGCAATGGCAGCGCGCTATTATGGTAGATCCCAAGTTCATCTTCGTTACCGGGTGGAACGAGTGGACCGCAGGACGGTTCAGCCACTGGAGCAGCTATCACGAGAAGGACTGTTACTATCCTGGGGGATTGTTTGTTGACCAATACACGCAGGAATACAGCAGGGATTGCGAACCGATGCTCGGCGGACACACCGACAACTATTATTATCAACTGGCCTCCTGGGTCCGGCGCTTCAAAGGCGTGCGCGAACAACCCTGCGCCACGGGACCTTCCAGCATTCGTATCGATGGTGAATTCAAAGACTGGTCCGGAGTCAGACCCGAATTCCGCGACCGGATTGGGGACGTTACCCATCGGGACCATCCCGGTTATGGCGAGCTGGTCTATCGCAACGATAGCGGGCGAAATGACCTGGTAATCCTCAAAGCCGCATACAATCGCCGCGAGCTTTACTTCTACGCACAGACCTTGCGTGCGATCACTCCGAAAGCAGGATCTCATTGGATGCTGCTCTTGCTGGACACAGACCAGGATGCGTCCACCGGTTGGCTGGGTTATGACCTGGTCGTGAATCACGAGGTCTCAGGCGAACACGAGACGGTCGTGCATCGCTGGGAGTCTGGAAGTTGGCACCAAGCAGGAAAAGGAAAGCTAGCAGTGAACGGGAACGCGATGGAGCTATCCTTTCCGCGCGCCCTGCTCCAGCAGAAGGCCGGGGAGCCTGCGTTCGACTTTCATTGGGCGGATAACATCCAAAAGTTCGGAGACATCTCGGAACTGGGAGTCAATGGTGACAGCGCACCGGACCGCCGGGCGAACTATCGTTTCCAATTGAGAGCCCGTTAAACTCTGTTCTGGCGAGCAGTGGAAGCGGGTCGAATCCCGCCTCCACTGGCTTGTCAAACCCGGTTATTGCGCATCAGGCTGCCGAGCACCAGCGCCATTTCCATAGCCTGCTCGTAATTCAAACGTGGATCGACCTGCGACCGATAATCGCGGCTCAGGTCTGCCTCCGTGACGCCGGAGGCGCCGCCGACACATTCGGTAACATTCTCTCCGGTTAGTTCGAAGTGAACACCGCCCGGCTCGATGCCATGAGCGCGTAAAATGCTGAAGGAGCTCTCCAGTTCATGCAGAATATTTTCGAAACGACGCGTCTTGATTCCAGCGGAGGTTGTCTCCGTGTTGCCGTGCATGGGATCACAGCACCAGAGCACCTTGGCCCCATCGGCTTGGATGGCGGCTACCAGAGACGGGAGGCACTTCTCAACCTTCGCCGCGCCAAACCGGTGAATGAAAGTCAAACGCCCTGGCTCATTACTCGCATTCAGACGGCGGGCTAACGCGACAGCTTCCTCCGGCTTGATATTAGGACCGACTTTGACTCCGATCGGATTCGCGATGCCTCGAAAATACTCTATGTGAGCGCCATTCAGCGCACGTGTCCGTTCGCCAATCCAGGGGAAGTGGGTGGATAAGTCGTACCAACCGGTGCGACGAGGCACCTGGCGGGTCTGTGCTTCTTCATAAGGGAGAATCAGACCTTCATGGCTGGTGAAGAAATCGACTCGGTTGATATCGGCCATCACCTGCCCGGTGAGAGTCTCCATGAAACGCAGGGATTGGCCGATGCTATCGACCATGCGCATGTATTCGGCGGCATGTGGCGACCGGGCAACAAACCCAATATCCCAGTATTCAGGATGATGAAGGTCGGCAAAACCGCCTTCAATCAGAGCACGAATGAAATTGATAGTGAGGCCGGAGCGTTCGTAGGCACGGAGCAACAGGTCGGGATTTGGCACCCGGTCCTCTGGCGTGAATGCGATCCGGTTCACCATATCCCCGCGGTAGGCCGGCAGTGTCACACCGTCCCGTGTCTCGGTATCAGCCGAGCGAGGCTTGGCATATTGTCCGGCAAAACGGCCGATCCGCGTGATACGCTTTTGACCGCCCTGAACCAGGACCAGGCTCATCTGAAGCAGGATCTTGAGTTTGCTGGCGATCGCGCCACTTTCGCAATCGGCGAAGCTCTCCGAGCAATCCCCGCCCTGCAGGATGAATCGTTCGCCCCGTGCTGCTTCGGCGAGCTGCGCCTTAAGATTCTCAATTTCCCAACTGGTAACCAAGGGAGGCAATGCTCCCAGGGCGCGGACCGCCTGCTCCAGGGCTGAGCGGTCCGGGTAGTTGGGTTGCTGGGCTGCCGGCTTGCTCTGCCAGGAGGAGGGCGCCCAGTCTGAAACCATCTGTGATTTGTCAACGTTTTGCTGCATTTCGACTCTCCCAGTTTTCCGGAATAGCCCGCAAAAGTAAAGAATTCGCCAGACAGGGTCGGCGGCAGGGGTGGCGAGAGGACGAAAGCCACACTCTCGCGGGGCTACGATGTGGCAGTAAGAGCATTACTTTTGCTGGCATTGTTTTCTACTAAACAGCGGAGATTTACGGCCCAATAGTGGTTGATTATCATCCACACGATGGTTGATTATACAGACATGATTCGTCGTCATCTCACCGAGCAACTCCTCCAGGCGTTGGCGGACACGCCCGCCGTTCTGATCAACGGCGCGCGGCAGACCGGCAAGAGCACTCTGGCCCAACTGCCGAAGTTCGAAAAACATGGTCGTCAATACCTGACCTTTGACGACCCCGGCGTGCTGGTGGCGGCGAAGCAAGATCCGAATGGGTTTATCGCCGGCCTGACAACGCCGGTGACGCTGGATGAAGTGCAGCATGTGCCCGAACTTTTCCCGGCGATCAAAATGGCGATTGACCGGAAGTGCGAGCCGGGACGTTTTCTGCTTACCGGCTCGGCGAATGTGTTGCTCCAGCCGAGATTATCCGAGTCATTGGCTGGTCGCATGGAGTTGTTGACCCTCTGGCCGTTTTCGCAGGGGGAAATCGACGGCGTTAAAGAAGGCTTCGTGGATGCCCTTTTTTCCGAGCAACCGGCATGGGCATCGGCAAAGAACAAGATTATCCAACGCGATGAGCTATTTGAAAAAGTCCTGGCAGGCGGTTACCCGCTGGCGATTGCCCGCAGCACCGGTGCGCGCCGCAAGGCGTGGTTTCAATCCTACCTGACGACCATTCTTCAACGCGACGTCCGTGATCTGACCAACATCACCGATGTGACGGCTGTGCCCCGCTTGCTATCAGTCGTGGCCGCACGTGCTGGCAGCCTGTTGAACTTCGCCGATTTGTCGCGCTCCCTGGCGCTGCCGCAAACCACATTGAAGCGTTACTTCGCGCTGCTCGAAGCGACGTTCCTGGTTCAACTGCTGCGCCCGTGGTCGAGCAACCTCGGCCAGCGTGTTATCCAGACTCCTAAAGTATATTTGGACGACACTGGCTTGCTAGCGCATCTGTTGGGATTGACGCTTGATCGGTTGAAAGTGGACGGCACTCTGGCGGGTGGCGTGCTGGAAAACTACGTGCTGATGGAATTGCGCAAGCAGTCAGCGTGGGCCGGAACCCAGCCGGAATTCTATTTCTGGCGAACGGCATCGGGACAAGAGGTGGACATTGTGCTGGAAGACAATGCGGGGCGATTGGTCGGAATTGAGATCAAAGCTGGTGCAACGTTGGGCGGCTCGGATGTCAAGGGATTGCAGACGCTGGCCAGCGCGACAGGCAAGCGATGGCTTCGCGGGGTGGTGCTTTACACCGGCAGTGAGGTCATTCCATTTGCTGCGAATCTGCACGGCCTGCCGATGTCACACCTGTGGGGACCCCACAGGTAGGTGTCATATCCCGACTCCGTTTCCAACCTGAGGTGGCCGTGCCTGATGTTCTGGTTGTTCCCAGTAACAATGAAGGACCAGCATCTGCCCGGCGGGAGGCGCGTTTGCAACGTATTGGTACATAGCTTCGAAGGTCCACTGCTCTGGGTCACACACCCGAAATCAACTGAACGGCAGGGTGAAAACCCACAAAAACCCGAGCGAATACAACTTAAGAGAATGTGCTATACTGCCGATAATACGACCCGGAAGACAGCCTACTCATATTATGGAAAACTCTAAATGTACTGACCATACCGCGCATGTCGCACGGCGACTGTCCAACTCAATGTCTCTGCCAGCCATCGCGGCCGCCTTGGCCACCCTGGCTACAGCATCCGCCACGGCCCAAACGGGAACGGAGGCGCCCAAGAAACCTGCAGCTCCAAGCGCAGGCTTGCTAAATGATTGGTTGCGAGGGCAATCCAGCGCGTTTGACGCCTGGGATATCGGCGGACAGTTCCGCGTCCGCTACGAGCTTTTTGATGGCGGCAGCCCGGCCGCTCCCAATGCCGACTTCCAGAAACGAGGAGCAGACAACAGAAACGATTACATCTGGGCCCGTGAAAAACTGCATATCGGGTACAAAACGCACTGGGTAAGCGCCTTTGTCGAAGGCCGCAACAGCGATTCAGAAGGCGATGATGATCCGCGCGATCTGGGTGAAGACAACCTCGATCTGCACCAGGCCTACGTTTCCCTGGGCAATGCGAAGGAGTTCCCGCTCACCGCCAAAATCGGTCGCCAGGAATTGGCCTACGGCGATGAACGCTTAGTCGGACGCTCCGATTGGGGAAATACGGGACGCGTATTTGATACCGCCAAAGTGCGGTTTGAAAACCAGGATTTCTGGCTGGACGCCTTCGTTGGACGCGTGGTTCTGGTGGACGATAATGAGTTTAATGATCCGGATGGTGATGACTGGTTGTCGGGCATCTACGCCTCATCCAAGACACTGATCCCGATCCAGGAGTCGCAGCTCTACTTCCTCTCGCGAAATGTCGAGGAAGGGAGCCCAGCAGGCACCTCCCAGCGCGACATCTATTCGATAGGCGCCCGCGTTAAGTCGCTTCCCGGCAAGCTCCAAGGCTGGGATTACTCCGCAGAGTTTGTGAAGCAGTTCGGCAACATCACTCAAGGAGGTATCCGCCGAGACCATGATGCGTATGCAGCGTCGGCGGGTGGCGGATTCACGTGGGCTGATGTCTGGGGAAGCCCGCGTCTGGGTCTGGAGTACAACTTCTCAAGCGGGGACAACGACCCGAATGACGACAAAAATGAGACTCTCGACAATATGTTCCCCACCAACCACAAGCACTATGGCTTGATGGATTATGTGAGCTGGCGAAACATCCACAACCCCAGGCTCAGCGCCAGCGTGAAGCCACACCGGAAGGTAAGCGTCAATCTGGATTATCACCTCTTCTGGCTGGCTGACACACAGGACTCGTTCTACCCGCAGGGTGGCTCAGGCCGCTCGGCGAATGGCTATGGCCGCAACCCGGGCTACGATAGCTTTGTCGGTTCAGAGGTGGATTTGGACGTTGCTTACGCATTGACCCCCTGGATGGGCTTGAAGGCAGGCTATGGCCATTTCTTTGCGGGCGATTACATCGACCAATCCAAAGCCGCCGTCGGCGGGTCCACGGACGCCGATTGGGTCTATGTGCAAGCGACCCTCGATTTCTAAAAAACAGTTCAACTAACTAAGAAACAAAGCATGAAGACAAAATGGAACATCGCTGCGGGGTGTGCAGCGCTATTGTTAGGAACTTTGACCTCGCCGGCCCAGGCTCTGGACGCCGCAGTCCAGGCTAAGGTTGATGCCAAATTGGTTGAAGTAAAAGCGTGGGCATCCGACCCCGCAATCGTGAACGCAGTGAAAGCGCAAAACGCCAACTTGCCGGCGGATTACGCGGCGATCACTCAGGAAAAGTGGAAGGCGTTCACGGTACTGGACCCGTTTGTCCGTTCATTCACCAAGAATCCGGCAGGGACGTTTCTCAAGGAAAAGAAAGGGGATATCGTCACTGAGGCATTCGTTTCGGATGCCGCCGGCTTGAAGGTCGCCTTTCTGAGCAAGCCAAGCGGCTGGTCCCACAAGGGCAATCCGAAGCATGATAAGCCAATGTCGGGGCAGACCTGGCAAGGTCCTGTGGAAGTGGACGAATCCACCGGCCTGCAGCAAATCCAGGTAGCGGTGCCTGTGCTGGACGATGGCAAACCAATTGGCTCACTCGTCGCAGGGCTTAGCCTGAGCAAGCTGAAGTAGGCTCCTAACGCATTTGAACCATGAAACATCTCAGTCTTCCCCGTCAGTTATTGCTCCTGTTAGCCATGGCGGTCGGCGCCCTGGTGCTCGCCTCTGCGGTGTTCTGGTTCACGCTCAGGGGTTCCCTGAACAGCTCGTCCGCGCTGACTAAGTCTGTGCTGGCGGACATGACCAGCAGCCGTGAACTGCTGACACGGCTCACTTCCGTACAGAGCGCCATTCAACTCTTGCTGCGCCAGAAAGATCCCGACGAGCTCGAGAAGCATCTACAGATTCTGGAAAAAACCGGGCAGGACTTGTCCGGCATGATCGCCCAGCGCGGCGAATCAGGCCGGGCCATGGCGCGCCAGTTAACCGAACTCAAGGCGGCAGAAAAGAAGGTTGTTGAACCTCTGCTCCTGGGCAACGCAGGAGCTGCGTACCAGGAGTTCATCACAGAGTACGCTCTCCAGCATGATAAACTTGCTGCGGCAATAGAGGAGTTCGCGGTTGAGAATCAGCGGCACACGCTGATTCAGATGGACACTCAGCAGCAAGGTGCGCATGGGGCATTGCTGCGAACCATCATTGCTATGGCCGCAGCTATCGCTGCGCTGGTGGTTGTCGGATGGATCATGCGTGCGGGGATTTCGCGAGGGTTGCAGCGGATTGCCGAAGCGCTCGGTTCTGCCAGTGAGAACGTCTCCGCCGGTGCCAGCCAGATCGCCGAAGCCAGCCAGTCCCTGGCCACTGGGGCCAGCGAACAGGCGGCATCGCTTGAGGAAACCAGTGCGTCCCTCGAGGAGATGTCCTCAATGACCCAACGCAACGCTCTCGATGCACGTAACGCCAAGGTGCTGGCAGAAGACGCGCGGTCTGCCGCGGAGACTGGTTCGACCGATATGTCAGAGATGACCACGGCTATGGATGACATCAAGGCAGCCAGTGATAACATTGCGAAGTCGTTGAAAGCGATCGATGAGATTGCCTTTCAGACCAACTTGCTGGCGCTCAACGCGGCGGTGGAAGCTGCGCGAGCCGGCCAACAAGGACTCGGATTTGCGGTCGTAGCCAACGAGGTCCGAACCTTGGCGCAACGCTCTGCCGATGCCGCCCGCGAGAATGCTGCACGCATCGCGGATTGTGTCCACAAAAGCCAGCGCGGAGTAGAACTCAGTGCCAAGGTTGCTTCCGGGCTGAGCGGCATCGTCGAAAAGGCACGCAAGGTGGACGAACTGGTAGGACAAATTGCCTCCGCATCCGAGGAGCAAAGCCGCGGCATTGGACAGGTGAACACTGCTGTCGCCCAGATGGACAAGGTCACTCAATCGAATGCAGCCAGTTCTGAGGAAAGCGCCGCTGCTTCCGAAGAGTTGCAGGCCCAGGCCAACGCCCTGGGCGCTGCCGTCGCTGATCTGTTGAACATCGCTGGATTGGAAGCCCAATCTGACGCAAGAGAACCGCAGCCTCCAGCGTTTGGCAATCCCACACCCGGCCTCACTGCAGTCGCTCCTTTCAAACCCGCCATCAAGCGAACTGAAAGAAAAGCCGACGCACACGAAGAGTTTTTTGAAGACCATGTCGAAACGGGATCACGATTCTGAGGATGAAGGAGTTGAAGGATCAGTAATTCGTAAAGCGTAATCGCGTATAACGTGAATTCGCGATACGATACATGCCTCGTATTAACGAAGTCCGATTTCAGCGTCCGAAAGCTTCCTATACCATTGCTTTTGATGCCTTTGCTCGTGATAGAAACGCCCAAACACCAAGCGATGTCCGTGGCAATTCCGTACTGTTGGTAACCTCCAGGCCTAAAATAGAAAAGTTCCTGGTGGTTCTGGTTTGCGCCGCAAAGGCGCAAACCAGAACCACCAGGAATGACATTAAATGGAACGCTCGGTTACCAACAGTACGGAGTCCGATTCGGTCGGCGTTCCCGCGATCGAATAGCATCACTTTTTCAAATGTCGAATGCCTTCTGCAAATGATGGAGGAAATCCGTGATGCGTTCCTGGCCAGACCTCGAACATCCTTTGTTCTCTTCGCTTCTGTGGTGTTCGAATTACTTGGTCGCCGCGAGCGCGGCGTCCAACTCTGCCAGCGGCATGATCCAAATACCGGGTGCGTACCCGCAACCGATGCCCGTTGAAGGCCTAAATGGGCGCTCCTCCCTGCCCATGACAAGTGATTTGCTGGTGCAGAACATCCAGGCTGGCGGCAGCACGTAAAAAACGGAGTCCAGTGCAGCCTCGGAACCCGTCGCGGGTGGACACCCCCTCGGATCAGAAAACCGAAGGAATAACCTTTGTGGATCGGGAGAACCGCGTAAGAAGCAGAGCATCTCGGCGTGGTAGCCATCCCTTTCCAATACCTCCAACTTCGCCAAGGCGCCTCCCTCGTTAAGCCTCTGCGTCGTGGAATGGTCGCGAAGCAGATAGACATCCTTCCCCCTGACAGTGGCGGGATGGCTTGCATGGCTAATGCCATATGGCAAGTCCCAGATCTTCTTCGGATCTTCTGGAATCGTGATGATCGGAACCATGCGGGCAGATTGGTTAGCGGCGGCCGGTGGTGCTTTTACAGCAAGGCATCGCTCCGGACTAACCGAATCATCAGCCAAACAGGAAATCACGAACGGCTCCCGCAGTAGAACGCCTCCCTGGAACGGCTCCGGGAGGGACTTGGTGAGGGTTGTTTCGTCTTGCCGCCAGCGGTCTCCAAGCCATGAGTAAATGTTTGTGCTGAAGTGGGCCCGCACCACGTCGCCTGGACCTGCAAAAAGAGTCACGTTGGGAAACCTGTCCAGCTTGTCCAACTCGGAAGCGGCGGGATACCTGCGAGTGCTCGCCAGAATGCGGGTCTCAGCTCCTTTGTTTAGGATTTCAATAATCGAATGAGCGTTCGCGGCGAACAACCGGCCGCGAACACCGAACAACTCGCAATCACCGACCTCAGGAATATTGAGGTTCCGCCATAGCCGCGTCTCCAAGTTGAAATGCCGCACTTGAGCTTCGTCAGAGATGAAGAGGTCTTTGCCCAATAAAACGCTCCGATGGTAGCGATGGTCAAACCTGGAACTTCTGACCCCAGGAATGTTGATTACGTCCCACTGCTCGGTTTCCGGATCAATGATCGCGATTGAGAACCGGACAACGGATTTGGTGCGCTTCCAATCCCCCTTCTCATCGAAAGAATAAATGAACCCTCCATAGGTAAGATCGAGCACCAGTTTATTTTCAAACCAGTGGTGCGCAATGATGGTAGGTTGGCGAACTTCGCCCCCTTCAAGAGCATCCAATGGGATCGGAAGGAATTTTCGGACGCTGATGATGTTTGTGGGAGCCACTTCGGCAACTGCAGAACTCCTGCCATCAGCGGGCGAACTGGTTGGATACTGTGATTCGCGAGAAATCTTCGACGGACCCGGAAAAGTGGCCAGCAACATACCGTTGGTCGGCATCCTTGAGACAGCAGCTAATCGTTGATCGACAAGATGCTCGCGCCCTTTCAAATGAACGAGGACACCGTTAACACGCACTTTCTCCCGCGCATCTCCATCCTCCACCTGGGCCAGCAAATTGGATCTATAAGCTGTCAACAGCGGCTTTAACTCAGCAGCCTGCTCCCTGGAGTAGTGATAGAAATTGAATACACGGCAAAACTTCATGAAGTCGAAAGGCGTGTGATTCCTAAGGAATTCCTTTTGTTCCTCGACTCGGCCAGCATTTTCACGATACACACGGCATTCACTCCATTCCTCTGCCATTGCAGTCTGCCAGGGATTCAATTGGGCACGGAGTCTCTCGCGAAGTTTCTCCTTCGTCGCTGAAATCCGAATCGAGTTGTCCAAAAGCCGGAATATGAGAGACCCTGTCTCAAAGGTGATGTACGCAGGCTGGATTCTGCTCTCCAGCAGCGCGGATTTGTTCTCCTCAAGAAAGGCAAGAAGTTCGTCAAACCGCGTTTGCTGCTCCTCTTCACTTCGTGCCTCGCCCAGCGCAAGAAGCCTGGCTTCCATTCGGCACACCACATTCGTGGAAGCATGGAGTTCCTGAACAAAGCCATTCCAGAGTTCCGGGAGCCTGGCGCGATCCTCCGAATTCCATGCCGCAAGAAAAGGATCACGCAGGTCGCGCAATTGGAATGCGCCATCGACATAGGAAAACGCCATGCTGCTCATCAACTCCCGATACATGGCCAGGCTGTCCTCGGGACGTTCCTGCCACAAATAGCCATACTGGGTAATGGTGCGAAAGATTGTGGGGCCATCTCTGAACGGGCACATAGCATCCGAGTTAATGAAGCGCTCCCCCGGCCAATAAGAATCCCGCACCGACGGCGCATTCAATAGGAATCCGGCCAAAGACCGCGCCGCTGCCCTAAGCTGCGCTAAACTTTCTTCAGCTCCCGCCTGAGAGTCGGGGACGAAATGGTAATGGTGAAGGACCTTCGAAGCCGACTCGAGCACCTCAATCCCGATCTGATGCCAGGGTGCACCGAACCGAATGCTCTCGGGCGAGAGGGTTCGGCTATAATCCAGGTAGAGCCCTATAAGATGAATCGCACGACTCGCAGATTTTGGTTCCGGAAGAGTATCTGTTTTGACGTAATGCCAGGTAATTTCCTTCCCCACCTGGACACGTCGAAATGCCAAACCGCGCGGGCGGGTGCGAAAGACCCACGAGAACTCTTCCTGGAGCGTTTGATAATGATGGATAGGAAAACCGGAACTACCCCGATTGAACAGACTCTCCGCTGGAGCCACGAGAGGCAGGTATGAGCGCAATCTCAGCTCCGCGCATTCGGGATCGTGTTTACCCAAAGCCCATGCCGATTCGCTTGCCGCCTGGGCTTCTTGAAACGCACCCCACTTCAACGCCCATTTGGCCTCTTCGTAGTACCTTTGAGCCTCTTCAACCGCATTAAAGGACGGCGCAGCGGATCTCAGCTTCAATGCCGTTTTCACCTTCGAAACCAGTTCTCCTGTCACCTCCGAAAGGTTTGTCCGGACGCCGCTCGCCTCGATTGGAATGGCTTGTCCGCCGCCCGGCGGAATCAAACGCGCGCTGATTGTCAGTGTTTGTTTGGAGTACCCCTGAGGATCAATGGTGCCTTCCAACAGAAAACTGCCGTTCCAAAATGCGGAATCTCCCATGCCAGATAACCCCTTCTCATCATCGAGCAAATTCAAGCGTTGCCTCTCAAGCACGAAGAGGCTTGGCTCCTGGCTTAACCGTAGAATCGCCAGCGAAGTCAATTGCACCTCCAATTCCCGTTGTTGAGGTGAATTGATGGCCCCTCGCAGGTTCATGATGGAAAGCGCCACGGCATCCTGAGCCAAAACGGCGAGCTTGGAATAGGTTGGCTGAACGCGACGAGCCATCCAACCTGCCCATTCAACCGAATTCGTCATTGGCAATCCGAACCGGGCAGAGTCGATGATTGCCCCGGGTTTGACCGCTAACAAGCGGGTCTGCAAAAATTCGTTGGTTCCTTCCTTCGCAAGTGACAACAACAGCAGACCATCCGCCCCGAGCACACGGCCAAGCCTCAGGTAATCCTTGTTCGATGCGGAGAGCCCCTGCTCTCGGTAAACCTTTTCTATTTCGTTGCGCTCCAGCAACTGCAACGTTTCGTGCCTGGAAAGCTCCACCGTCAGGAGATCGGCGTAGGTTCGAGACTGATCATCCTGTGCTATGATCGCTAACTTCACCTGCGGGAGGTTGGTGAAAACGCGATTCTGCGCGGGGGCAACCATGCCGAAGCCGGTCATGATGGCCAGAACCACACCGATTCGCACTAATCTGAACATCGTGACCATTGCCGTATTAAGGACCTGGCTTTAGACCATCTCCCATTGAGGGACGCACGCCAAGACCGGCGGCGATCAGGGCTAAGCCTAAGACCGCCACAGAAGCCCCGTTACTACTTATGGCTCCCAACAGATTGGCGCCGCTTCCCATAACACCGCATTATTTATCCGGTTCAACAGCTTGAGACGAGACTTGTTTGTTGATGGATCACCTGACTCTTGGCGCTCCCAGAAAACTGCTGATCGTGATTTAAGAGAAAACCCCAATAGAAAAGCGCCATCGCTACTGCGAGAATAAACGCGCTCCGGCACGCACAAGGGCCCTCTGTTACGTACGCCCCTGCGGCTGAGCACCGATTTATGCAGATCAATACAACTCAAAACTTTAAGCGCGCAGGGAAAGTACTTGGCGGCTGCGCGGCATTCGCCGTCTTGCTCCTATTACCTCCGCTTCATGCTTTCGTGGTTCTCGTCAACTTCGTAGCGCACCTCATTGTCCTGTCGCTGCAATGGATCACGAGCCTTCTACCCCGCCTTGCCCTGCATGAGCGGGAACTGCCCGAATTGGAGCCGTTTGTTTCGATCCACGTCCCCGCTCACAATGAACCGCCCGAACTGCTCAAGGAAACTCTGCGCAGCCTAAGCCGGCTTCGTTACCACAACTACGAGGTCATTGTCATCGACAACAATACAACGGATGAATCGCTCTGGAGACCGATTGAGGAATACTGCGCCCAGCTCGGATCAAAGTTTCGCTTCTTCCATGTGGAGAATCTCCCGGGTTACAAAGCCGGTGCCTTGAATTATATCCGACCGTTTATCGATTCTCGGGCAGAATACGTGTTCGTCGTGGATGCCGATTATGTAGTGAATCGCGACGCTCTGCGCCGGGGACTTGCCTATTTCACAAATCCGAAGATCGGCCTCGTTCAGTTCCCGCAAGACTACCGTAACATTGGCCGCGGCAACCTCGGAATCGCCCTGGATTTCAAGCATTTCTTTTCCGGCTACATGAACATGGCTAACGTGCTGCATTGTGTGCCTTCAACAGGCACGCTCAGTTTCATCAGCCTGCGCGCGCTGCGAACATTGGATGGGTTTGATACCCAGGTGATCACTGAGGACGCAGACCTGGGCCTGCGATTATGTTTGAAGGGGTTCCGCGCTGTTTTCGTCAATGAGATTATAGGACAAGGAGTCATGCCGTACGATCTCGAGAGCCTTAAAAAGCAACGATGGCGCTGGGCTTTTGGTAATGCCCAGATTTTGAAGTTGAATTGGCGAGCGCTTTTTCTTGGGCGCCAGCTCAAGTGGAGTCAAAAGCTGGGTTTCCTGGCACACCTGACCGCGTGGTTCAATTTCAATCTCATTCCCAGCCTCTCGCTGATCGCGCTGGCGCCTTTTGCGTTGCTGGGCGATCTATCCCCCGCGCAACACTCCATCATTCAAGTCTCCGCATTTACCTTGCTGAGCTTCCTGATTCTTCGCTTTGGCATCATATTTCGCAGCCTCCACCAGGATGGGCACAGCTTGCGAGAGATCTGGCTCGCCTATCTCACGCATGTCGGGCTCGGCTGGATTTTCAGCGCAAGCTGGATCAAATGTCTTATCGACCACCGATCCCCGTTCATCCGCACTAACAAGTTTATCGGCCACCTGATGCCAGGGCCCCTGCGGCATACGTTCGCCGAGCTCGGCCTGGGAGCCGCGCTGCTGGTCACCACCGGCATGCTGGTCTTTACTGATTACGTTTTCGGGCCGATCGCCGCTCTGGTCATGTGCTCTGCACGTTTTCTCGTCTATTGGGTGTGGCGCCAAACGCAGGCGACCTGGCGGCTCTCCTGCCAGATACTCGAACCGCGCAGCCCGGTGCAGGTCGTAGCGCCGGTGCATGTCGTGGAGACCCCGGTGCTAATACAGGAACCAGCACAACCGGCTGAAGCGGCTTGATGATCACTTGCCAGCGAAATGGTGCACCTTCATTCCTCGATCTAAACCATGGATGACCGCGTGCATTTTGCGTCCCTGATATTTGCCAGGGACTTGGGCATCGTCACCCAACCGCAGATCCTGGATGCGGCACGGAAACGCATGGGGGAGACCAAGCAACCGCAGTCATGGCTGGTTGAGCTTGCAAGCCAGGGCCAGACCCCAGAATTGGCTCAACTAATCAGTTCGGCAGACGAGCGGGTCTATCTCGAAACGCTGCGCCTGGCGTATCGCACTTGGATACAGGGCAAAATATCCGATGCCCGATTCTCTTCCTTCTGCGGAACCTTGCGCAAAACGGCCGGCCAGCAGAGTAAATGGTCTCGGGATCTTGCTTGGATTGACGCTGAGTTTGGATCACTGGAACGGCAGGTTGCAAAGCGTGGTGAGTCCATCAAGAGAATCCGTCTGGCTCTTCAGAGCATCCTAGACCGCGCCCAAACGGAATCAGGTATTTCGGACGGGCTGCATTGATTCCACGGCAGAATGGCTACAGAGTGTAAGCGCATGAAGAATCCACGTCGTGATGATACCAGGCGCGCCGCACCGCGCGAGTTGCGCAACCTGCTGGCGAGTGTGGTGGAGTCTTCCGAAGATGCGATTTATAGCCGGAGTTTGGCCGGTGTGATCATCAGTTGGAACCGGTCAGCGGAGCGGATCTTTGGCTACTCCGCCCGGGAGATGATCGGCCGGTCAAGTGAGATCCTCCTGCCTCCTGAACGGGCGAGTGAGACTCGATGGTTGCTCGACCGAATCAGGCGCGGACAGAGAGTGGAGCATCTGCAAACGGTCCGGGTGCGAAAGGATGGCGCGCGCCTATCCATCTCCCTCAGCTTGTCCCCCATCCACAACGCACGAGGGCGCATTGCAGGCGTTTCCACCATTGCCCGTGACATAACGGCTGAGCGAGAACTGCAGGCGCGGCTCTTGCAGGCCAGCGAGGAAGAACGCCAGCGGATCGGACGCGACCTGCACGACAGTCTCGGACAACAATTGAGCGGGATGGAGCTCCTGGGGCGCACCCTGCACAAAGCGCTCAATCGTCGGGGAGTCCCTGAGGCGAATACGGCGAGGCTCCTGGTGCGCCAGATTCAAAATGCCACCGCCCAAACCCGGGCCATCGCCCGGGGGTTAACGCCAGTGCTGGATAACCCAAACGGATTAATGCTCGCCTTGGAGGAACTGGCCACCACTACGAGGGCGTGTTTTCGGACCCAATGCGAGTTCAACTGTGAAGAGCCTGTGCTGGTGGATGATCACGGCGCGGCAGTTCACCTCTTCCGAATCGCGCAGGAGGCGGTGACCAACGCCATTCGGCACGGGCGAAGCCGCAGGATTGCCATCGGCCTGCGGCGCAGCGGGCGCCAGTTGGTTCTGCAGATTGATGATTGGGGAAAGGGAATGGAAACCCCTGTCGCGTGCCCGGGGCTCGGTTTGCGGCTGATGGCCTATCGTGCCTCGCGCCTGGAAGGCACGGTAAAAACCTCCAACCGCTCGCCTCATGGGGTGAGCATCGTTTGCCGCGTGCCGCTCACGAGCGTCACAGGCAACCAGAACAGGCAAGGAATTGCGGATGGACTCATTTGACCAAAACGCCGGGACATGAGTGGAGTTAAGATAGCATGAAGGCCCAGGCATCATCACGCGTCCGGAAAATCGTGGTTGTCGATGATCATCCGATGATGCGCGTGGGTTTGCGTCAATACCTGGCCCAGGAACCTGATGTGGA
The DNA here is from genome assembly GCA_942493075.1 of uncultured Verrucomicrobiota bacterium. GTDB lineage: Bacteria > Verrucomicrobiota > Verrucomicrobiia > Limisphaerales > UBA8199 > JBBQYD01. The sequence goes on from OW818681.1 coordinate 5,225,180, forward strand.
AGTCTGCGGCGAGGCAGCAAACGCCACAGAAGCGTTAAGCGTGGTGGAACGCGTCTCGCCAGACCTGCTGATCCTCGATATCTCGCTGGAGGGCCGCAGCGGTTTGGATTTGTTGAAAGATCTGCGCCTGCGTTTTCCCGAGTTACCGGTGCTGGTCCATTCCATGCATGACCAATCCATCTATGCGGAACGGGCCCTTCGTGCCGGGGCTCGCGGATACCTAACCAAACAGGAAACCGGGGACAAGTTGCTTTCTGCCGTCCGCCAGGTGCTGCGGGGAGAGATCTTTCTAAGTGAAAGCCTGCGGGCACCCCGGAAACGGGCTCGTCAAGGGCGGAGTGGTTCCAGCACGCTGATCAGCACCTTAACCGAGCGGGAGTTCGAAGTCTTCCGCCTCATCGGGCGCGGTTTGCACAACCAGGAAATTGCGAAGCACCTCCATATCAGCCTTAAGACCGTCGAAGCACATCGGGATCACATCAAACGCAAACTGCATCTGGCGAGCAGCACGGCTTTGAACCTGCTGGCGGTGCGATGGGAGAATGACCCGGCAGCGTAGGCGCACGCCGGAATCGTTGTGAAGCTTTTCCAAGCAACATCGTTGCCCAGTTGTTCGGATTCCAGCCCAAGGAGTTCTTCAGCGTCCCCCCGTCCGTTCAGGAGGTTCCGAATGTAGATTTCAGCTAAGTGGGTTCGCCGTCGCGCGGGTCGAATTCCTTTGACTCACTCGTCCAATAGGGTATGATTCGCGGCCCTTATTGGGGAGTGATTTTTATGGCTAAATTAACCGTCAAAGACTTAAATGCCCGGAACAAACGCGTCTTTGTGCGCGTGGATTATAACGTGCCGTTGGAAGAAAAAGACGGCATAATGGTCATTACCGATGAGACTCGCATCAAGGAAACCCTGCCTACCCTGCGCGCACTCACGGAACAAGGCGCCAAATTGATCCTGGCCGCCCACATGGGCCGCCCGAAGGGCAAGAGGGAACCCTCGATGTCGTTGCGCCCGGTAGCCGAGCGGTTGGCAAGCCTCCTGGGACGCCCCGTAGCTTTCGTGGATGATTGCATTGGCGAGAAAGTCGAAAAGACCGCTTCCATCATGCAACCCGGCGATGTCCTCCTCCTTGAGAACGTCCGCTATTACAACGAAGAGGAAGCCAACGATCCAGCCTTTGCTGAGAAGCTCGCCAAACTGGCCGATGTCTATGTCAATGATGCCTTTGGCGCGGCTCATCGCGCACATGCCTCCACGGAGGGTGTTGCCCGGATCGTTGCCAAACGTGGTGGTCAGTGTGCCGCAGGAATGCTGATGGAACGCGAGCTGAAGTTCTTGGGCGATGAACTCGAAAATCCGACCAAACCGTTTGTGGTAATCCTCGGCGGTGCGAAAGTCTCGGATAAGATCCAGGTCATCGACCGTCTTCTGGAGAAGGCCAACACCATTCTGATCGGTGGCGCCATGGCCTATACCTTCCGCCTGGCCCAAGGTCATAAGACCGGCAAATCCCTGGTGGAAGCGGACAAGACAGATATCGCAAAGGCCGCCTTGGCCAAAGCCCAACAAAAGGGCGTCAAATTTCTCCTCCCGGTGGACGATGTGGTGGCGGAACCGTTCAAGACCGACAAACTGGACAAGAAGGGCAAGCCTGTTATTGAATGGCAGAACGTGCGCACGAGTTCGGATCTCAACTGCCCGGATAACGCCGCGGGGGTGGACGTCGGACCTGCCACAGCCAAGCTGTACAGCGACGAACTCGCCAGTGCTGGCACCATCCTCTGGAATGGCCCTATGGGCCTGTTTGAAGACAAGCGCTTCGCGGAAGGCACCTTCGCAGTGGCCCGCGCAGTGGCGGAAGTCACACAGAAGGGTGCCAAAAGCATCATTGGTGGCGGCGATAGCGTAAAAGCCTTGAACAAGGCTAAACTGGGTGACAAAGTGACCTTCATGAGCACCGGCGGCGGCGCCAGCCTCGAATTCCTCGAAGGCAAGGTCCTGCCCGGCGTGGCCGCTCTGAGCGACAAGTAATTCAGCCTGGAGCGATATTTTATGAACAAAGAACGTAAACTAATCATTGCTGGCAACTGGAAGATGAACAAGACCGTGGCCGAGGCGCTTGACCTCGTCCGTGGCCTGAAAATGGAATTAGCCAGCATCAAAGAAGTCGACATCGTTGTTTGCCCGGCTTTTACCGCCCTGAGCGAAGTGTCCAAGGCGGTGCTGGATTCCAACATCCGGCTCGGCGCGCAGAACATGAGCGAGAACAATGTGGGCGCCTACACGGGCGAGATCGCGGCAGTCATGCTCAAAGAGTTCTCTGTTCGATATGTCATTTTAGGCCATTCGGAGCGCCGCCAGTACCAGAAGGAATCCGACGCGCTGATCGCGAAAAAGGCGGCGGCCGTTCATGCGGCTTCCCTGAAGCCGATTGTCTGTGTTGGAGAAACACTGACCGAACGCGAAGCCGGCAAGATGGAGCAGGTGCTCGAAACCCAGGTGCGTGGCAGCCTCGCGGGCCTCACAAAAGAGCAGATGAGCGAGACCGTTCTGGCCTATGAACCCGTCTGGGCTATCGGCACCGGCAAGACGGCAACCACGGCTCAGGCGCAGGAAACCCATGCGTTCATCCGTAGCGTACTCACGAGCATGTTCGATGAAACAGTTGCCCGCCGGGTCCGAATCCAATATGGTGGCAGCGTCAAACCCGCGAATGCCCGCGAATTGATGAGCCAGCCCGACGTGGATGGCGCACTAGTCGGCGGCGCAGCGCTTGAGGTTCGCAGCTTTGCTGATATAATCAAAAACTCGATTTAAAGAGAACTGAACTGGTATGGGATTCATTATCGGTCTATTGACCATAGTATTGGTGCTGGATTGTCTGCTCCTGATCTTTTTGGTGTTGATTCAACTGCCAAAGAAGGACGCGGGTGCAGGCCTGGCATTTGGCGGTGCAGCTACGGACGCTCTGTTCGGCGCCGGCTCCGGCAATGTGCTAACCAAGATAACCAAATACGCGGCAGTGGTGTTTTTCTTGCTGGCACTGGTGCTTTCCACCATGCAAAGCCGGCATCACAGGCGCTCAACATCCGAGTTCGAGCGCAACCTGCAGAACCCGGGCCGCCCGGCTGCAAGTGCCGTTGCACCGGCTCCCAGATCAGCTACCAACGTGACAGCAGCAGTTCCGGCAGTTACCAATGCAGCAGCAAAGCCCGCTGCAACGAACGCCCCGGCACCCGCTGCACAGCCTAAGAAGTAGTCCTTCAGGCATGCGTCTTTTCGCGAATGCTCCCCGGCCACCCCGGGGAGCATTTCGTTTTTTAACGTTCTTCCCCACGTGGGCCTGCCTGGTCTTGGCCTCCGTCGTCCTCTTAACCGGTTGCCATCCACCCGAGCGCCGCGCCGACCTCGTCATCGTCAATGGCGGTGAACCGGAGTCGCTCGATCCGGCGATCGTGACTTCATATTCCGACATGCGGGTAACCAAGGCCCTCTTCGAGGGCTTGCTGCGCTTGGATGGGACGAATGCACGCCCCATCCCTGCCCTGGCGGAACGCTGGGATATCTCGGCAGACAAGACAGTTTACACCTTTCACATCCGCTCAAACCTCACGTGGTCCACGGGAGGACCGATTACCGCCGAGGATGTGTTTTTCTCCTGGAAACGTGCCCTGGACCCTGCAACCGCCGCCGATTACGCAGGCCAATTGTTCTACATCAAAAACGCCGAGGCCTTCTATTCAGGCGCAGTAAAGGACTTCGCCCAGGTAGGCTTGCTTGTGATTGATCCGTGGACGTTTCGGGTTGAACTTGAAGCTCCCACCCCGTTCTTCCTGGATCTGTGCTGCTTCCCCACCCTGGCAGTCGTGCCCCGCGAGGTGATGGACCGGCTGGGCGATCAGTGGCTCTCTGCCAAGCCACTACCAGTCAGCGGCCCTTTTGAACTCGTTTACTGGCGGCTTAACGACCGCATTCGCCTCAAGAAAAACGAACGCTACTGGGACGCCCCCAACACCCGCTGCGCGCTCATAGACGTCCTTCCTACGACTTCGCCAAATGTGGCGCTGAATCTTTATGAAACCGGGATCGCCGATATCGTATGGGACAAGGATCTCATCCCTACAGAGCTTCTCGATGTGCTGAAGAAACGTCCCAATTTCCACACGTTCGATTATCTTGGAACCTACTTCTTCCGGTTCAATGTCACTCGCAAACCGTTTGACGATGCACGGGTTCGTCGCGCCCTGGCATTGGCCACGGACAAAGCACGGCTTACCCGCAAACTCACTCAAGGCGGGGAGAAGCCGGCAGCTCATTTTGTTCCGGATGGCACTGCCAATTACGATCCACCTGAAGGTCTTTCTTACGATCCTGCCGCCGGGCGAAAACTATTGGCCGAGGCCGGATTTCCAGAAGGCCGTGGTTTTCCAGTTGTGCAGTACACGTTCTTTTCCTCGGCGGGTGGAGCGGCCAAAATGCAGGGCAAGGTGGCCATTGAACTTCAGCAAATGTGGAAGGAAAACCTCGGCATTTCGATCGAACTCCGCCAAATCGAGCGAAAGATCTTCTACAGCGCACAGTCCCGTTTGGATTTTGATCTGACCGCTTCAAGTTGGGTCGGCGATTATAATGATCCGAACACGTTCCTGGATCTCTACATGAGCAACAGCGGCAACAACCGCACCGGGTGGAAAAGCCCCCGTTATGATGATTTGATCCGGCAGGCGAACCGGCAGTTGGATTCACGCGTTCGCATTCGCCTGCTACAGGAGGCCGAACACCTTCTCGTAGCCGAAGAAGTTCCTGTGGTCCCCTTGTTCTTCTACGTTGGATTCAACTATTTTGATCCGAACAAAGTGACAGGCATGCACCAAAACGTTTTGGACGAGCATCCCCTCCAGGAACTCGGGAAGCGAAGCCTCTCTTCCCGCTGAGGACCATGTATTTTCTACGTCGCATCCTGTTCATGATTCCCCTGCTCCTGGGAATTAGCTTCCTGGCATTCGTCCTGGTACGGGTGGCTCCGGGAGGCCCCTTCGATCGAGAACGCAAACCTGCTTCGCCAGAAATCGAACGCCAGATCCAAGCCAAGTATCACTTGGATGAGCCTGCATGGCAGCAGTATTTCCGGTTTTTAGCGAACCTTAGCCGGGGCGATTTCGGACCTTCACTCAAGTACCGCAATCATTCGGTCAATGACATCATCGCGGAAGGCCTGCCTGTGACTTTGGTGCTGGGTTGGCTCGCGTTTGGCTTCGCCATGGGAGTCGGCGTGCCATTGGGCTACTGGACTGCGGTTAAGCGCGGGCACTGGCAGGACTACGCAGGGAGTCTTGCCGCGGTGGTGTTGATCTGCATTCCTGGTTTTGTGGTCGCTCCACTTCTGGTCATGGTTCTGGGAATCCATTACCGCGTCCTTCCCGTGGCGCTGTGGGGCACTCCCGCCCACGCGCTATTGCCAGTGCTTGCGCTCGGACTCTATTTTGCGGGCCGCATCGCCAGGTTGATGCGGGAGGGCATGCTCAACACCATGCAGTCGGAGTTCATTACCACCGCCCGCGCCAAAGGTCTGAGCGAACATGCCGTCATGTTTAAACACGCTTTCCGCCTGGCTATCCTGCCAGTGGTCTCGTATTCGGGCCCACTGCTTGCCGATCTCCTTACCGGCTCGTTTGTGATTGAAAGCATCTTCCAAATCCCGGGGTTGGGGACCGCTATGGTGAACGGCTCGCTGAATCGCGATTACACCCTTGTGGTTGGCCTCGTGGTGCTTTATGCCGGGGTGCTGCTCGTGCTGAACTTGCTGGTAGATCTGGCTTACCTCGTTCTGGATCGGAGGGTGAAATATGAATAACCCACAGCCTCCCCTCAAGCCCGCCGTGAGCCTGTCACCCAATCAGAAGGCGTGGGCACGTTTTCGAAGCCATCAGCCGGCGGTGTGGAGCGCTCGATTCCTGGCTGTGCTGCTGGGGATCGTCGTGCTGTGGCCCATTGGGCTCGGCCTTATGCCCAAGCTGGGCACAACAGGCGCAAGGCTTGCGCAGCAATGGCACCCAGAGCGGACGACGGAAGCGCAGTTTCAGCCGCCCTCTCAGGCGCACTGGTTTGGCACCGATGTCCATGGCCGGGATGTCTTCTCCAGGGTTATGTTCGGAGCGCAGATCTCGCTCCTGGTGGGCCTCGTGGGAGCAGGAGTGAGCCTGGTCATCGGTGTTTGCTGGGGAGCGGCAGCAGGGTATTCCGGGGGCCGCCTGGATGGCGTTCTCATGCGGATCGTGGATGTCCTCTACTCCCTACCCTCCATCATTTTCGTGATCGTGCTGATCACGACCCTGGAAGGTGTGGTGAAGGATTCTCTGGCGGTCCTGGGTTCGGAATGGGTCAACCGATTCAGCCGTTTGCTGCTCCTCTTTGCAGGGTTGGGCTCGGTTTCATGGCTGACCATGGCCCGCATTGTTCGGGGCCAGGTGCTGTCGCTCCGCAACCGGTCATTCGTCGAAGCCAGCCGCACGCTGGGTGCTGGGCCTGTGTGGGTTTTAAGCCGCCACATCGTGCCTAACATCATGGGCGTCATTATCGTGTATTTAACGCTGACGATCCCAGCGGTGGTACTTTACGAATCCTTTCTAAGTTACTTAGGGTTGGGAATTCAACCCCCGATGGCTTCCTGGGGAACACTGATAGCAGAGGGGGCCGATCAGATTAATCCCATTCGTGTTTACTGGTGGCTGATCCTGTTCCCGGCGGGGATACTGGTCGCCACCTTGCTGGCGCTGAACTTCGTGGGAGACGGCCTGCGGGATGCCTGGGATATTCGCGCGTCGGGTTCGAAAACTCATTAGCTGGATAAAGATCGTCCGAAACCTCTGTAACGACTTTTAACTACTTGGCAAAGGGATGTTTTTTGGCTTTGCTAATAGAGAGCCATGAGATTCTCTTGCAAAACCTCTGCCTGTGCAGTCGGAAGCACACTTAACAGGCGCCTGGAGCACGATATACTCATGGTGAACATCTACCCATGAAGCCTAATCGAACAACAAACACCCCCCGCGCCAAAGCTGGGTTCACCCTCATTGAACTGCTGGTGGTCATTGCCATCATCGCCATTCTGGCAGCTATGCTCTTGCCCGCACTCAGTCGGGCCAAACTCAAAGCACAGGGCATCCAATGCCTCAATAGTACCAAACAACTCATGCTGGGTTGGCGGATGTACTCCGATGATTATACGGATAAAGTGGTCAATAACTTCGGTGTAGATGAAACGAGAGCCGAAATTAACGGTGGGACTTACCGCAATTGGGTTAACAATGTCATGAGCTGGGGCACTGACACCATGAACACGAACGTTAACCTCGTAAGGAACGGTATCCTCAACATATATGTGGGAAAGAGCATCGGCGTTTATAAGTGCCCTGCGGACAATTTCGTTTCTCCGGCCCAGCGAGCGCAGGGTTTTGCTTCCCGAACACGCAGTATTTCTATGAATGCATTCTTTGGGCCATACAACGCCAATCCTGGTGACACCTGGGCCAAGGGGAAGAACGTTCATTTCTCCGCCTATCGCCAATGGTTGAAGATGTCCACAGTGCCGACGCCAGCCAAGTTTTGGGTAACGCTTGATGAGCATCCGGATTCGATTAATGACGCTTACTTTTTGAATAATCCGGATGGCAACAGCACTACATGGGGGGATGCTCCCGCCGCTTACCATGGCGGCGCAGCCGGATTGTCTTTCGCAGACGGCCACTCCGAAATTCACAAATGGGTGAGTCCTGTCACGAAGATAACCTTTACGAGCTGGAGCTCGCCGACTATCAAAAACGTCGATTATCGATGGCTTACGGAGAGAAGTGCGGTAAGGTTCTGAACGGTATTCGAGAAGAAAAGACCTGCGGGCGCTTCGCGAGTTTCTCGATGAAGCGCCTTTTTCTTGTTCCTCCCTGAAGGCGCTTCAGACTTCACCCCACCCCAGATTCGCAACTGAAGCTAATCCTCGCCCCAAACCGAGCGAATTCGCGCAAATCCCTCGCGCACCTGCTCAGGTGTCAGGCTGGGACTGAGTTCCAGCACTCTCAGATGGCCGGGTTGCACGAAAGGTTTCAGCCCTGCAAAATCGATCGTTCCAGTTCCAGGCGGACAATGGTCCTTCCCAGGGTACTGAACATCGTGGATGTGGAATCCGGCCAGGCGTTCCTTCAGTGACTCCAAGTGCATCCGATGATGGATGTATCCCAAGTGCTCTTTAATCTGCGCGTGGCCGGTATCGTGCCAGTAAACAAAATTCGGGCTGGAGATCTCGCGGAACATGAAATAGAAATCGCCATCCAACGGCAGTTCCTCAATCGCCTGGCGATTCTCTGCCCCCAGCCTTAACCCGCGCTGTTCCGCCTCTGGAAGCAGGCGTTTGATGGATTCCTTCACTCGCTCGAAATACTCCTCCTTACGGCTCTCCCTCTTTTCCTCCACCTCCTGGCAAAGCTTCTGATACTTCGGCGTGTTTTGTTCGCCATGCTCGAGCATGGACAGCATCTTGTCGTTGTAATCCTTCATCTCGATGCTGCCGAGATGCAGAACCACGAGAGAAGCTTTCACCCGGTTGGCAAACTCCATCGTCTTGCGCGTGTAACGCTCCGCCTGCTCTCGTTCCCGGGGCATCGGGGAGGAAAACTGGAAGAGATTCGGCGCGGCCCTCGTTACTCCCATGGGCAGCGGACAGAAGTTATGCAGGCTGGAGATCTTAATCTCCCCCGCATCTACCGCCTCCAGGATTCCCGGCATCAGGCTGATGCGGGTGCCGTGACCGAGTTCGGCGTATTCAAAACCAAGTTCGCGGACTTCGCGCAGCATGGCGCGGCCGTCAGTATGGCGGTGCGAGTTCCAGCAGGTGGATAGGGAATACATGAGTCGAGTTGCTGCAAAAAAACCGGGCCGGCACTCAACAAGTGCAAGCCCGGATGAAACAGGAACGGCGCAGGATGAACTGCGCCTCAAATCGTCTGGCGAATTACAGGTCCGCGTAGCGCGCGGTAAGCATTGCCGAGAAACGAGCCGCCTTTTCCTTGCGGCGACGGCGTTCACTGGGCTTCTCAAAATGCCGATGACTACGCACAGTTTTGAGCGTGCCTTCGCGGTCGATCTTTTTCTTCAATCGCCGAAGCGCCTTTTCAACGGACTCGCCTTTTTTCAGTTTAATTTCTGTCAATCTGTCTCACTTCCTTCCTCAGGACCCCGGCCAGCCTGGTTTAACCCGGACTGCCGCTTTGGTCAGGACTCGATAGCCTAGTTTTCCGCGCGCCAGTGTCAATTGCGAAAATCAAAAAAATGCAGAAAACGCAGGAAAAAGTCCGGACGCGGTGATCCGCACAATCCGGAGGCGATCGTGCACCTGTTAGCTTGCTTTTAGCATGCGTATCACGGATAAAGATGCAATGGTTTTTCCCATAAAGCCTGTTGTTCCCAATGAGCCCGTGACGTTGACTCCGGAGCAGATCGCGGAGTTGAATCAAAAGCTCTCGACCATGCGGCACGATGTTAATGGGGCACTGGCTGTTATCGTCGCCACCATGGAGCTGCTGCGCATGAAACCGCAGGAAGCCGGCCGTTTCCTTGCCTCACTGGGCGAGCAACCCCTTCGCATCGAGACGTGCGTCAAAGCCTTTTCAGCCGAGTTCGAGAAAACCCTTGGTATCCGACGTCCGGCCACCCTCCCCCCGAGTTCAGGACAGACCTTCCAGATCCGTCCGCAGGCCTAAGTCTGGGATAAGCATTAGCGCAACCAGAAGGGTTGCCAAAAAGTAGCCGGAGCGTCGGAGCGAAGCGCAGACCTCCGGTCACAATCCGAATGGAATCAGCACCCCGATGAGGGGTGCCAGAATCTTCGTTCCCTTCGCTCCCTCGCTGTTCCATTCGTGTTGGGAAATCCGAAAAGTTCGTCCCTTGTCCGAAGCCTGCCCTCAAAATCTTGGCGTCTTCGCGTCTCTGCGTGATAACAATTTATCGTTTCCGTCTCTGGAACTCCTGCCGCGGTCCAGTGCCCGTCCGGGCAATCATGCTGACAAGCCGGTTTTCGGCATAGTGCGCGCCATTAAGGCTTCGACTTGGGCGGCGACCCAACAGATTGTGTGGAACAGATATCATGTGCATTCCGGTGATTAAGTGATCAGGGAGCCATAATGGGTAGAAACACCCCATAAGAAACGCATTGAGCTCACTCACCAAAAGAGAATCACTGGGTAATTCACGAACCGGCAAGAGAATGCAGCAATTATCAATACCGATGCTCCTGAGGAGACCCGCAGTGTATCGTGTGACGACAACATAATAGCCTATGTATATGACAAGCCCACAACCAACGACGACCTTGATCACACGCTTGTGGTCTCTAATCCATGTCCATTTCATCAATAAGCTCCTGGCGACTCATCATTGAGAACCTCGTTCTTAAGCGTGAACAGATCCTTGTCACCTGAATCGAGGGCAACACTGAGCTCTAAGGCAACTTGCACGAACATTTTCCAGCGGAATCCATCTACCCTAAACTCTTTTCTGCAACACACCGGAACGTGTGCCTCAATCCCTGGGCGAGCAGAAGAAAAAGCCATCTGTGGCGACGCGAATATAATTGGTACCCCGGCTGTATTTCTCGGCAAAGCTCTCAGGTCCGACACAAAGACCCCAACCTCGCCCTTTGTAACCAAATAGAATTTCAGCAGTCAGGCCACTATACTCTGACGAAGTAATGATGTTGCCGAAGGCACCGCTATAATCCGTCCCGGAGCCAATAGACCGTAAGGTCTCAGGTGGAACCATCGTTGCAGAGGCGGAGGTCACGCCACTCTGCGCGATCTCCGTTCCGAATTTCCTAAGTTCTGAAACCATTTCAGACCATTCTTTCGGAGATATCGCCCTCATCTTCCAAAGCGCAAATCTTTCGTCGGACTGCCGCCAGCAAACCACGACAATCACGAGGGCAGCTACAGACAACCAGCTCCGCCAAAGGACGTTTGCCAGAGAAACTGGTCGCCTCAGAATCCGAAGCTGAAGGTACGCTCCCAACAATACAGCAAGCAGAGATAGCCAATAGGAGGCAAGCTCAGCTACCACACTTATCACCAAATTGGCGGAGAACCATGCAGCCGCAAATGACCATGCGATGGCCACCGCCATGAGGGAAGTTCCGCCCCAGGATACTATGAGTTGCTTATTCATGTATGGATGTGTCCGATGCTAATAGTCCCTTCTACCACCCGGTCCACTTGAGTCCCATCCAGCGCCAATGGTGAATATCGAAGTTGGACTTCTTGGTGACCGGTTGACACTGAGGTGTCGAGGGGAACGCGGCCCAGGAAGGGAGATTATGACTAAGATCGCTCCCGTAACTTGCAAATGCCAGCTTCCTCAAAGCCGCCTGCGGATCATCCGCGCCTCGGATCGCGAGGCCTGATGCGAGTTGAAGCAATGCTGGCGTTCTAGGGTAGTCGGTGATCTGCATGCCCCACCCATACATAATGTAGTTTAGTTCATTGGGCCTGACGCACATCCCCTGAAATGTCACTGACTTGTCGCATACCTCACAACCGGGGATCACTGGGAAGGGGTTGACGTAGTCATAGTAGTCATAGAGATATCGAATGTCCCAGCTTGCAAAGCTCAGAATTCCGAACATACTCCAAGTGGCCTCCCATCTCCGAAACGCGTTAGCGTTAGCAAAAGTATCAGCGATATCTTGGAGAGTTAGGAACACCTGCGATGTAACATCCTTGCCACACTCACAACTCGGAGCAGTAGGAGGAGGTTCGCACAGGCCGAAGAGATCGATATCGTTAAGACTATTGTTGCGTAAAAATACCTGTAAGTTACCCGCTTCGCGCATTCGAATGGGCAAGCGACTAGCTAGCCTTGCTTTACCTGATCTGATCGATTCAAAGCCCACCTCATGTATCGGATCTCTGCTCTTCCACCGGCCGATGCTGGGCGTGTAATCCCGGAACAGGTATTTGCGGTCGCCAGTAACGCTGTCTTCGAACATGGTGCTGAAACGCAGGGGCATCAGGCTGGCAAGCGGGCCAGTGACACGAATAGGCTCGGAAAACGGTCCGTATTCGTAAGCTGCGCTCTCCACTCCATCGGCGGCGTTATGCAAGGCAACCACGTTCCCATTGCCATCATAAGAAACGCAATGAGTTGAAGGTTGAGAGTTGAAAGTTGAAAGCCCGAAGTTGACGGCGAGAACACCGCCCGCCGTCGCTTCGCTATGGCGCGGCAGGCCAACACCGCCGGCGCCTTGAATGGACCCTGGCATATCGCTCCCGCGCATGAATGATGCTACAACGCCATTGGTATGGTCGAGAATTGCAGACATCTATCGAGAGATCACCGTTCCACTGTCTTGTTCTACAGCGCGGACACTTTGGCGCTGCTTCAACTCTTCATACTTTTTCGCCAGTTCACTAAGTCGCTCGACCGAGTATTCCTTAACAGGAGCTTTTACGAAAGACTCCCGAAGGTCACCCACCTTGGCATATAGCTTGATCAGCTCAAGCCTGATGTACTTTGACTCGAGTATTAGCCAGAGCCTATCCCCCCGTTTTTCAGCGGTGTACTTGAACTCAAAATTGGTGGGCGCTGACCCGTACCAAATGCGATCCCGCCCCATCCTCACAGGTCCCTCAGAAGACATCGGCGCAAGCACTTCCTTGAAAGGTCCCGTATCATCGACGTATCGAACGAGAAACTCCGCCGCTATGGGCCTCAGCTCCGGATCATCAGCCAAATCAAGAGTCAGCTTGTCATCAGCATACGGGAGGTAGACGTTGAAATAGTCCAAGGAATCCTCGCCCCTGCCACCTAGCAACTGCTCCTGCTTCGCAAAATACTGCCTTGTAACGCACCTCCATCTTCCCACAAGCCATTCCAGGTCGTCTGTGTTCTTGATCTTTGAGGAGCCGAAATCGTCGTCACGATCTTTGGTGGAATGTGTAGAACCGCCTCCAGTGGTGCTCACGATTCCGCACAGCAGCAAAACTACGCCGATTAAAATCGTATTTCTCATGATCAGGTCATTCAATGTGCAGAGGTAAGGGCCAAATCCGCAGATGGGGGCATGTGCGGTTCGTGGCACCCATACGATCTTGTTTTCCCGCCTTCCAAACCGATGAACACCCGCTCATTGCAAAACGCTTACCTTTACTATATTGGACGTGATACTTTGCTTTGTTCCTGGGATATATCCATCAAGGGAGACATTATAGTAAGTATTCGTGCCCGCGTGCCTTGCGGCCCCTAGGCTTAGTTCCGGATTCGCCAAGACGTTCGTGGTTCGGCCAACCGGCAAAACAAAAGGGAGAGGAACAGCAGAATAACCAGAGTGGTGCCAGACGACCGACCTCCGTATGATTACATCACCGTCAGGCTCCCTTACTGTTAGGAACAACCAGGAAACAGGAGAACTATAAGTTGATTCCCAACTTATTGCTGCGCCGGTAAGGTTGTTCACCACAGCAACACAGTGGATATTCAGAAGATTTGTTCTCACTTCCCCAGTGTTCAAAAGTTTCAAGGTGGCTGACCCCGCCCATGCCTCCATGATGGTGACAGTTACATTGGTCCTGTTTTGCCCGGCAACACTGACCGAGATGAGCATTAAGCTTGTCACGAAGCCAACTATAGAGATCCGGATGGTCATAACCTTGCAGCAGTAGTCAGTTCCCTGCCTCGTGTGCGCCCGGTTCGGCGCAACAGCCAAGCTTCAGATCCTTTAGCCGGATATAACATTTGTAATCCCCATACATGTCAGCTGTTGAGGAGAAGGATCTGTCAGCAAGAGCACCAGACGGACCATATTTAGAGGCAACCTGGCTTGCGTCCTCATCGAATTTCGTCCCTTGGTGGACAACGGAGGTGATCTTCCCGCTGTGGGATACCCAACCGTCCTTAGATTCACCGAATAAGGCGATCCCGCCGTTCGCCATTCCGCAGCATACCCTGACCCAGAGATCGTCACGGATAATGGTCAAAACATCCTTGTCGAATATGGAATAGGGACCGTCCGGTGCGCTATACCCATCGAACGTATATCCATGACAATTGTAGGTCTCTCTATTGTATGGGACAAAAGCAGTGAGTTTTGTGTTCCTATCCGTCGTCACCCTAACTAGTCGACCCTTCACTTTCGCAAACGGCTCTCCTTCGCCGATATCTTCATTAGGAAACCATACCATAAGACCTCCATAGTCGATCATTTGAACTGGTTCGTTAAGGCAGAAACGATACTCATGGCCCTGTTCCTCTGATCGCTGCTCTCGCAGTAAAGTGAGCGGAAACATCCGCCGAAACGCCGCCTCATCTGCCGGATCCCTACTCAACCACCTGCCGGTGCCCGAGTTGTAATACCGGTAGCCGTAGTAAAGCAGGTCCGTCTCATCATCCTGGCATTTGGTCGAGAAGCGGAAGGGATTGATCCCGCATGCGGGACCGGTCATGCGGACGACCTCACCGAAGGGGCCGTATTCATATCGAGCGGTCTCGGAGCTGTCGGTGGTGTTGAACAGACCTACCACGTTCCCGTTGCCATCGAATGAAACGAGGTGGGTCGAAGGTTGAGAGTTGAGGGTTGAGATATCATTTACCCACAACAACCCGCCGACTCCCCCGGCGCCTTGGAGAGAACCGGAGAGATCGAGACCCCAGGCGAAGGAATTAACAATGTTGAATGAAGAGTTGAGAGTGGCGATCAGGTTCCAGCCGTCATAGGCGAAGAGCCGATCTACGCTCGATGCGCCTGTCCCTTCCGTGTTGTTCCACACTTTCTTCATGATGCGCCGTGCGCGCCAGTCATATCCGAAATCCAACCGTTGCTGCGGTCCAGTGCTCGTCCTGGCAACCATGCGCCGCATCACTTCACCGTTCGGCATCACTCAAGGAGTGTTACGCGCCATTTGTCGTCTCCGAGATACGTGAAGCGGAGTTTTCCCGATTTCATTGTTGCTGGGATGCCCAATTCCTCTCGTGTCCACGTCATCTCACGCAAAGGTGTCCTGTTCACATAATTGCCACCCGGCCAACCTTCCACACCCCCATCCTCCCAGATAAGCTTGATTTTACTACCCGTTCGGACGGGCTCAAAGAATCCGCATCCTTTTACCGAGAGTGGTCCTTCGTCGGGCACTGGAGCCAAACGCCCAGGCGACGCCTCCGGTGGCAGTCCGGTGATCTCCGTAATCCAGATCTCATTGCTACTCAAATTAAAGTAAACGAAATCGACCCGTGATCCGCCTCTGTTGCAGCCGGTCGAGAAGAGCACTAAGGCCATACAAACAACATAGATTCTCAAAAGCATAAATAGGTTTGAACCTAAAACTTGACCCCAGCGGAAATAGCCTGGCTCTTGATCCAATTGTAAGAATCGTTATTCCCACGTTTTCTGGATTCGCCAATATCTGCATGAGTTGTGAGGCTTCCATCGTATTGGTTGAATGCCCTCTCGTTGCCGCTGCTATAATGAACCGTTGGAAAAAGCCGCTGGTATGCAGATTCCGTATCGGTCTTAATGGCATGATCAAACTGGGTGACATTGTCGGGAACCACGCCTGGCCACGACAACCCCGTCCCCCACGGCATTCTCGCAACAGCGTCGAAAACCCCGATCCAGTTCACTTTGACGTCCTGATAATGCCTCAGAAAGGAACACTCTCTGCACCAAAAGCCCAGTTCATCTATTAAAGTCGCGACTTGCACCGCGATAACAGCCCCTCTACTCCACCCAGTGAGGTTTATTGTAAAGTCCTTACCTGCTTTTCTCGCAGCACAAAAGTCCTGCTCAATCTGATAGAAGACCCTAAGAGCGATGTCCGGTGAAGTCGTTCCTGCCACATTTGGTCCAGGAAAAAACCAAGCTGGGCTTTCCCTTGTTTCCTGGGCCATCCACCATGCATTCGCCGCGCGTTCTCCAGCGTTTTCCAGTGTTCCTCCGAATGCGTAAAGGGCGAGGCCCAGATCGTCAGTTTCATGCACAGGTCCGTTCCTCACAAACAGGTATAGAGAATGTCCCCCCGCCTCCTCAATCGGATCCCTGCTCTTCCACCTGCCGGTGCTGGGGGAGTAATCCCGGAACAGGTATTTGCGGTCGCCGGTGACGTTATCCTCATACATGGTGCTGAAACGCAGAGGCATCAGGCTGGCAAGCGGGCCAGTGACACGGATGGGCTCGGAGAATGGACCGTATTCGTAAGCCGCACTTTCCGCTCCATCGGCGGCGTTGTGCAACGCCACCACGTTCCCGTTGCCATCATAAGAAACCATGTGAGTTGAGGGTTGAAGGTTGAGAGTTGAACGCCCGAAATTGACGGCGAGAACGCCTCCAACGCCTCCTGCTCCTTGAATCGACCCTGATAGGTCGCTGCCGCGCATGAATGACGCTACAACGCCATTGGTATGGTCGAGGATGGCCAGCAAGACTTGGCGATCCCACACGAAACGGTTCGTATAGGCGGGATAATAGACACCCCCGCTATTGGTTGAAACAATGCGCTGTATCCACCGGCCATCCGGTAGATGTGTCCATTCTTCACGCATACGCGCCTGACCCGGGACATTCACGGCGCTCTCCACCTCAACAAGACGATTCTCAGAACTCCATGTGTTGGTCCAGAGCGAATCCGAGAGCAGATTCCCATCTGAATCGTGCCAGAAGCTCTCATTCGCTCTCGGCACCAACACATTGCCCGCAATACTCGTCTGTCCTGCGGCGGAGACTGTGATGCTTTGCCAGACTGGTGTGCTGCTGTTAGCCACGGTAACTGCTTTGCGGAAGTATTCACCTTTCCGGTAGGTAGCCTGACTGTTGACAGTGACTGTGTTGGTGGCGAAACCGACACCCATGACATCCACCACGCCGGGAACCGTCCGGCTGGCGTATTGGTTCAGCAGATTTGCTGAGTAATCGGCGCTCCGCAAGTTCGCGCCATTGGCATCCCCACCTGCCTTGGTCCCGGTGCGATTGCCGATATCATCAAAGGCATACTCGAATTGTTGTCCGGGCACGGGCGTGCCATCGGACCAATATTTCTTCCCGGAAATCACCTGGCCGAGGGAATCGTATTCATAGCGCCAATAACTGCCATCGGCTTCACGGCGCAACGTGCGTTGATTGGCGGCATTGTAATCGTAATTGAACGAGCTGAGGGTTGAAGGTTGAGCGTTGAAAGACTCAATCTTCAGGAGCCGATTGGCCAGGTCATATGTCCGGGTGGTCGTCATGTGGCGCGCGGTCAGGTTTGCCTTGTTGCGAACTCAGTGAACTTTAGGGATCGGGTTAAGTCAACCGGTAATCTCGCAATGGGACGTTGTTCTGAACCTGCCGGGAAAGCGGTGCTTCACAGAACTCTCCAAAACGCGTAGCGCATCCCGATGGATGCAGGCGTTATCACAGTCTGGCCCCGCGATTGTCTCGCCCCAGAACCCGAAGGGTTCGCAGCCATTAGACGGTGGTTGAGCGCGTCAGCGCGACACCACCGGACCAGGCGTTGTTCCGTCAGCACCCCGATGAGGGGTGCCAGCGTGTTTATGAGAACCAGCAGGATTCTGCGACCCCTGCCTGGGGTCATTCCGATCTTCCTTTGCACCCGGATTATCCATGAGCCTAGGTGCCGCGAGACGTTGCCATCCCTACCCCTTCCGAGCCCCGGATCAGGGGCGGCTGACAATAGCCCAAGGCAAGACCGCCCTGCGGTCGCCGCCTTGGGTTCCAGCCCCCCCGTTATCCGGTCTCTTTTCTCCTATTGGTTTGGCGCGTCACAAACGCGCCAAACCAATAGGAGCAAAGAGGTATATTCCTTATGACGCTCTACCCAGGACTGCGGCCTTCGGCCTGGTCCTGGGCTATTATCATGCCGCTCTTCCAGAGCTCAGGACAAAGTTGTTGAAAGATTCAGGTTGAAGGTTGAAAGCCAGTCTCTTTGCACCTTGGTCGTGAATGCTGCAGACAATGATGCTTATCAGCGTCAGATTAGGTCCCTATTAGCGGTTTGTCATTTCGTTCCCAGGGCGGCTCAACCGCTGATCTGCGTCCATCTGTGCCATCTGCGGATTCATCCTAACGAAAACCGGAGATTCACGCCAAGAAGCCAGGACGCAAAGATTCTTAAGAAAAAACGGAGACTTCTTTTTCCTCTGTTTTTCTTGGCAGTCTTCGCGTCCCTGTGTGATTCCGATTCATCGTTTCCGTCTCTGGAACTCCTGCCGCGGTCGAGTGCCCGTCCTGGCACCCATCCCCATCCTTCAACATTCAACCAGAGACTTTCAACCCTCTCGGCCTTGCCGGGGGATAGGGTTCAGAACCTTGGGAGTTTTCTTTCGAGGTTTTGGTTTCGCTTCGGTCGGACTGAGGGTCGTTCCGTGTGATGTCCTTGCAAAGATGGATGCCAGGAACTGGTCCGCCTTTTCGTTGTCCACCAGACCGAACTGCCGGAGCATTTCTCTATCGACCGGGCGGCCGGCAAATTCGTTTACCGGCAGGAAGTGGTTTATCTGCTGCAGCACCTGAGCATAATCGACCTCCTCGAGTTCCACAGCCGCGTCTTCCGGTTTCTGCCGCTTCCAATCCTCACCATCATCGACGGTGTCCGTATTGGGCTTGCGAAAGAACAGCTTGGTGTCTTCGCGAATGAGCCGGGTGTCGCCCAGGAGCCATACGAGAACTGCGCCGCCCTGGAGACTGGAGCGGGCGTTAGTGATCAGGTGGGTGTTTGGGGAGCGGTTGGACAGGACGGCTCGCGTGAGCAGGGCGACATCTGGTGGAAGGTCATCGGAGCCGACCAGATCGAGTTGTAGTTTCTCTGGCTTTGCGGCCAGCGCCTGTTCTAATTGGCCAATCTGCTCCAGGTGATCGCAGAAATAGCGCATTTTGAACAGAACCTGAGGGAAGGTTCGGGGTGAGGGCGATTTCATAGGAACTTTCACTTCTTGATTGTGGAACTTGCACTACACTATTTGACAAGCTTCGGAACAATACGTTCCGCGAGATCAAACGCAGCATTTTGCAGGGCGGTTTTTGCAGCCGTTTGCTCTGTCAAATCCGCAGCCACGCTGGTCTGGCGATCCACAACCAAAATAGCGCCTTTGGCATTGCGGACCTTTAGCTCGACCCGGGATTTGCAGGCGACCAGGTTGCCTTTGCGCATGCCATGGGCGCTAAATGCTTCGCCTACGATTTCCAAATCCGGTTTTTTAGTTGATCGATCGTCCAACAGAGTAAAACCGCATTCGATAAGAACCTTGCCAAGTTCGGTCTCAACAGCCGGGTCGATGACGGGCTCACCAAAATGGCGCTCAGTAATCTTCACTGAAACAGAGGGGAGTTGATTCGACTTTAGGCTCTGCTTTAGGGCCGCGATCCGCTCTTCGCGCGGTTTGAACTGGGCAACCATGGTGCCGCCTTTGCTCGTGATCGTGGCGGCAATTTTCTTCGCTAATTCTTCCGAGAGAACGGTGATCTGCTTCGCGCTTCCACCCTTCACCATCTCACCATAGACACGGCTGGTTTCGGTCCCGATAACCTTGGCGACCATTACCGTTTCGTTGTCGACTTTGAAAATGCGGCCAGTCACAAGGATCTTGGCGCCCGTGAGGTGTCCAACTTTTGCAGCCGTATCGGCCGAAACAGTGCCGGAGAGGCTCAGTTCCTGTTCTCCAAGAACTTTGTCCAATTCGGCGCGTTCAACCAGGATGAGTTGAGGCTCCACGGAAAGAGCGGCGTTGATCATCGTAGCGGCTTTCGGCCCGAGATCGCGCACGCCCTCGTCTTTGGATTCAAAATCGAACACTGCCACCGACAGAATGTCCGGCTGCGCCTGGGTCGGCTTCACCGCTGGAGCTGCGGGAGCCGCTGGCGCCGCGAGGAGCGTCGTGCATGCGAGCATGGTCACGAGCGACAGGAATGCTTTGAATGGATTATTCATGATTCGGGGATACTGCCGGGAAGGTGCAGCGGCTGAGCCCGCACCGCCAGACGGCAGAGGTAAACGAGGTTTAACTGCGATTGAGGATCGAACTCGAGTCTGGAAATGAGATCGGATTGCACCACGACGATCTGACCTTGCCCTTCGGCGAGGGAAAAGAAGGATGGAGATGGCGGATCGGTATGCGCGGGCGGGGGCTGTATCCACACGACGCCCGTTCCACGTGCGGCCAGCGCTTTGACTCGGCTAACAAAGTCACGAGGAACTTCTTTTGCAACCGGGAAAGGACCAACGATGGCGAGCTTCCCTGTGAACGAATTGAACCCTGTGGATGTCAGGTCATGAAATTGGAGCCCGCTCACAGCCAACGCGGGCTTGATCGCATTCGTTGGGTCGAGCACTCCTATGAGGGTATTGCCAGCGAGGGTGCGCAATTCGTGCAGGAGATTCGTTCCAAAAGCGCGGATGTTTATGTTGCCCAGGACTGTATTGGTGCCATTCCGAAACTGCACCAAAAATCGGGTCTCGGCCTTCACGACCGGTATATCGATGTCCACAGATTCAAGAATGGTTTGCCCAGGCGGCACGTGGAGAGTTTTCCATGTGATGTCCCTGTGCAGCGCGGCCGTGGATTCCGCAGCCTGGTAAAGCCTGAGTCGGACCTCGCGATGAAACGGTTCTGAAGTGCTGTTGCTGACCAGAAGCGAAAACTGCGTGCGGTTGCCTGAGAAGACGCACGGCGCAGAGTCGAGCGCGGTAATCTTGAGAGGCACAGGCGGCACTTGCGATTGAACGGGGACCGCGGCCAGCGCCAGCCACCCGGCGAGGCCAGCCAGCACCAGGTGGCAGGCTCGGGCCTTCGGCAGCTTCAAAATGGGCGCGTGCGCAGGCATGGGTTTACGAGGGGAGGTTTAGCGAGCGTGCCGCGATTTGCAGGGCCCGAGGCTGGGGCCTCGTTTCCCGACTGGACCATGCGCAATCGGGGCCGACCACCAGCACGCCGCCCTGATGATCGAGAAGGACCTCATAACGTTTGCCTTCAAAGGAGAAGTCCTGGCCGTTGAGAACAACCAAACGGGTGCGGGAATTGCGGCTGGCGACCTGCACGAGCACGGCCTCCTCTTGCGCCACATTCGGCTTCTCTGCCAACATAAGGGTTGTCGAGTTGCGTCCAAGAACCACACCACGAAGCTGGCTTGGAAACAAACCAGCCAATTCACTGTAATACTTGCGGGCTTCGGCAAGCTGCTGGTCCGTGATGCCCGGACTGGTTCCGGGTTGATGGCTCCACAACGCCAGGAGCAGCATGATGGCGGCCGCGGCCCATAATCCTGCGAAGGCAAGGCGTGGATGGCTGGCGCCAGCAAGCCAATTGGGGAGGGTAACGGTTTCGCGCGGGCGCGATAGGCTGCGCTGAAGCCCGCGCAACACGTCCTTGGGCAAGGCCTCGCAAAAGTCCGGTGATTCGGTGGGGACCTGGACGGTTTTGAGGAGTTGGTCCAGTTGGTGATCGGTCATGTGTTCCTCCTGGAAAGGTGTTTTAAGGATTTCTTGAGCTGGCGTCGCGCAACGAACAGGCGCCAGGACACGGTTGTTTCGGAGCAACCGAGAGCGGAAGCGGCTTCGGCATGGCTTAAGCCTTCGTAGGTCGTGAGCACCACAGCGGCACGATGGGCGGGCTTAAGCTTCATCAGCGCCTCATGCACTGCTTGAGAGCAATCGATATCCTGTCCGGGTTCTTCCCCAGCCTCTAGATTCTCCGCGAACGATTGGTGCAGAGATTCGAGACGCGCTCGCCTGGCCTTCCAATTGAGGCATTGGTTCACCGCTATCCGGCGCAGCCAGGCAGAGATCTGGGATTCGCCGCGGAACTGAGCGTAGTTCCGGAAAGCCTGAACAAAGGTCTCCTGGGAGAGATCTTCTGCATCTTGAACGCAGCCGGTCATGCGATAACAGATTGAAAACACGAGTCTCCGGTGCTCATGAACGAACGCGTCCACCTCGGGTATAGATACCTGAGGATCAGCAGCTTCGGTCGGTTCTTCGGCAACAGCCATACTGAGCACTTCTACCAGACTAGACAATCGCTCCGGTAGTTTCCTTTGAAAAAAATCTTTAGGATACCGTTTTTTTCGCTGGGGTGGGAAAAAGATCTGGCTAGGTTTGGAAACGAGAACCGATCATGTCAATCCTCTCAAGGTACCGCCTAACGCTCGGCCTGTTCATGCTTGGACTGATTCTAAGCGGTGTGACCGCATTCCCACTTGAATGGGAAATGCGATTACTCGCCTCGTGGTTTGGGGTTGATCCGTCCCTGCCACCGGATCATTACACTGGGCTCTCGTTCTGGCTGGCGACAGTAAACAATGGATTGCGAGAAACCCACGCCGCCTACCCGTGGATGGCCTATGGCACGGATTGGCTGGCGTTCGCGCACATTGCCATTGCTGTGTATTTCATAGGCCCGTTAATCAATCCACTGAAGAATGACTGGGTAATCTATGCCGGACTCATCGGGTGCGTTTTGGTGATTCCGCTGGCTCTGATCTGCGGACCCTTGCGCGGCATTCCATTTTATTGGCGGGTGCTCGATTGCTGGTTTGGGATTTTTGGCGCAGTTCCCCTGCTGTACTGCCTGCACTTAACTCGGTTGATCGGGTAGGAGGTGAGGGTTAGAACCTCACCGTCCTCCCACACCACCGGACGTACGGTTCCGTATCACGGCGGTTCATAAAGACCGCTGCTTGCGCAGCGTCGTAAACCATTGAACCTCCTCCAACAACGAGATGAGTCCCCGTTTCCGGAAGTAAGCAGTCGGAAGGGCCGCGTTCATGTGCGATGCGCCCGCGTTCCACCACGGGCCACGGCCATTGAAGGCACTTTCACGGGCGCGTTCCCGATCCAGTCCCAAGGCGATGAGCTTGCGCATTCGTGTGCGCGGTTTCTTCCATTTCCTCCATTCCACGCACCGCAGCTTGCGCCGCAGCCATTGGTCGAGGTCTTCAAATACGTTTCTCGTTTCCGCGACGCTAAAATAGCTGGCCCAGCCTTGGAGCTTGGGTTTGAGGCTTTCCAGAAACGCTCTCAGGTTGCGGCCTCGTCCCTCGCGGAACTTTGCCCGCATAGCTTCCTTGAAGCGTTCCACGGACTGCGGAGCCACTCGCAAACGGCATGCCTTGTGCGCGGTCACTGAGAAACCCAGAAACTTCCGTCCCCATGGCCTCTCCACCGCGCTCTTCTTCGGGTTTACCGTCAGCTTGAGCTTTTCCTTAAGAAACCGGGTCAGCGATGCCATCACCCGTTCCCCGGCCCGTCGGCTGCCTACGTAGATATTGCAGTCGTCGGCGTACCGGCAGAACCGATGCCCCCGCTTTTCCAGTTCCTTGTCCAAGTCATCCAGCAGGATATTTGAGAGCAGCGGTGAAAGGCCCACCTTGGGGTGTCCCCTCGCTCCGCGGCTCCACCAACCCATGCTGCATGATCCCGCTCTCCAGATAGCGCCGGATCAGTCTCAGCATACGCCGATCCTTCACCTTCCGCGCCACCCGAGCCATCAACACGTCGTGGTTTACTCGATCAAAGAATTTCTCCAAGTCCATATCCACTACCCAGCGTTTGCCGGACTGAATATAGGCCTGTGCCGCTTTGACCGCCTGTGCCGCACTGCATCCAGGCCCAAACCCGTAGCTGTGCGGTGAGAACCCCTTTTCCCATACGGGGCTTAGTATCTGATGCATCGCCTGCTGGATTAAACGATCAAGGACCGTCGGTATTCCCAGCATGCGTGTTCCTCCTCCGGGCTTGGGAATGTCCACTCGCCTGACTGGTCGTGGCTCATAGGTCCCGCTGAGGATTTGCTCTTTGATCTCTGCCCAATGCTCCCGCAGGAACTCCCGCAGTTGCTTCACCTCCATGCCATCCACTCCGGCGGCACCTCGGTTGGCTTCTACGGCCTGCAAGGCCTTGAGCATGTTACCTCGCTCGAGCATTCTTTCGATGAGGTCTGGTTGTTTGGGGCCGGTTTGTTCCTTGCTTCCCGGAAAGTTTGAGCCGCCAACCCTCGCCACTTCGGGCTTCCGGCCCCGGGCTCGCTGGTCAGCTTCAGATATCTCAATCTTCTTTTCTGGCTCTGCTTCTCTCATCGGGAACAAGGGCTCCTTCCCTTGTCTTTATGTTCAGCCCTTCAGCCGCGAGGCGGCTTACTATGGCTTCTGCTGACTTCTCCGTCGGCTTCGTCGCAGCCTCTCGACCACGCTAGTCCCGCAAGCGGAACACCGCCGGAGATCTCCCCGGGTATTGCGCACTGACTTCCACGCTTATGCCTGCCACATCTACTTCCGCAGTCTCCGTGCAAGAGTTGGACTTTGAATCTTCATGCCTTCTCATCCGCTGCGGTTGCCTCTTATGTGGTTCCTGTTTGTCAGGCCAGCGTTTTGCCTACAGCTTCCTTCAGATTCGGCCTCGCGACCGACACCCTTGCTGTTCAGCTAGCACTTCCCCTTGCCGGGTGCGCATTGGACTTTAACCAACTAGTCAGTGCACCCTGCCGGGCGCACATGCGAAAAGCCGGCACCCCCTAGGCAAGGGGGTGTTCGACTATCTATGACCTAACCTCAATCTACTGGCTCGGGAGTCTCTTGTTCACTACTTGCTTTTCCAGGAAGCCCCGGATGTATTCGGCGATAATCGCACCATCCTCTTCCAGTGCAAAATGGCCGGTGTCCAGAAGATGAAACTCTATGTTCTTGAGATCGCGTTTGTAAGGATGGGCACCTTCAGCAGGAAAGATGTGATCATTCTTCCCCCAAACAATCAGCGTGGGTGGCTGATGCTTTCGGAAATAGTCCTGCCATTTCGGATAAAGCGGCGGGTTTGAACCGTAATCATAAAAGAGGGCGAGCTGTATTTCCTGGTTGCCGGGACGATCCATGAGCGCCTGATCCACCACCCAGTTGTCGGGGCTGATCGCTTCAACTCTGCGGGTGCCATTTGTATATTGCCAGCGGGTTGCATCCATATTGAGGATCTTTCGCAACTCCATGGCATTGGTCTCGGAACGCTCCTTCCAGTAAGCCCGTATCGGTTTCCAGAACTCACGCAAACCCTCCTCGTAGGCGTTTCCATTCTGAATGATCAACCCCTCCACCCGCTCGGGGTGGGCAGCGGCGATGCGGAATCCGACCGGCGCCCCGTAGTCCATTACGTATAGACTGTATCGCTTCAGACCGATCTTTTGTATGAAATCCTCCATGGTTTTCGCCAGATTATCGAATGTATATTTGAACTCTTCCACCTTTGGCATCGAACTCTGCCCATAGCCGGGGTAATCCGGCGCGATCACATGATATCGGTCCGCAAGAGCAGGAATGAGGTTGCGAAACATGTGCGAGGAAGTAGGAAACCCGTGCAGCAGCAGAACCGCAGGGGCGTCTTTAGGACCAGCTTCACGGTAGAAGATATCCAAGCCGTTTACTTTGATGGTCCGATACGAAGTGGGGGATTTCAGAACCGATTCTGACATGGAAGCGGCCGGAGACCATGGCGCCATCCCGACGCCGATGACTAGAAGAGCAGCCGCGACAGCTCGTCGCATAGCTCGATTGATGGGGACACTTTTACTTGGTTTCATAGCTATATGGTTTGTTATTGTTTTCAGACGGGGAAATGAATAAGGCCGGCAATGAGGAGGCATCCCTCCCCTGCTTCTGCAAGCGGCGCGTATCCGGCTGGATACCTTCACCGGCTTCTCAGGCCGGTGAAGAGACAGTGAGCGTGGTTTTCGGCGGATGCCTCAGAAGGACTCCAGGACAACCTTCCCGATCGATTTCCCGCTCTCGACGATCTCATGGGCCCGCCTCAGATTCGCTGCGTTGATCGTTCCCAGGTGTTCGCGCACGGTTGAACGCAACGTACCGGCGTCTACCAGGCGAGCCACTTCGTTAAGGATATTTCCTTGTTCGGCCATATCAGCCGTTTGGTAAAGCGGTCGTGTGAACATGAACTCCCAATGCAACGAAATGCTCTTCGGCTTCAGCTTGTTTATGTCGAGAGGCCGGGCCACGTTCTCGATCAATGCGATGCCGCTTTGTGGGGCCATTGCTTCAATGATCTCTTCGTAATGCTCCTCTGTCTTTGTCAATGCCAGGGCGTAATTCACACCACCCGGGGCGATCGCTTTTACCTGCTCTGCCAAAGGCCGACTGTGATCGATGACGTGATGAGCGCCCAATTCACGGCACCAGGCCTGCGTCTCGGGCCGAGATGCGGTTGCGATGATGATCAAGTCGGTAAGACATCGTGCAAGTTGGATTGCCATGGAGCCCACACCTCCGGCGGCGCCAACGATCAGCAGGGTCCTTGAAGAATTGGCCTCCTGTCCCCGGCGAACCCGTAATCGGTCGAATATCAGTTCCCACGCGGTAATTGCCGTCAGTGGGAGAGCTGCAGCATCCGCAAAGCCAATGGAGGACGGCTTGCGACCCACAATCCGTTCGTCCACGGCTTGATACTCGGCGTAGGAACCGCTGCGATGAATCGAACCCGCGTAGTAGACCTCGTCACCGGGAGCGAACAGACGCACATCCCTCCCAGCCTCGCTGACGACCCCTGCGGCATCCCAACCTAGCAATTTGTTCGCGTCGGCCTGGCCACGAGGCCCGCTGCCACCCCGGATTTTGGCATCCACCGGGTTAACGGAAATGGCGCGCACTTCCACCAACAAATCCCTTGGACCTGGGGAAGGGCGTTCCACGGTCACATCGACCAGGCTGTTCGATTCTGATATTGGCAACGGACTGTAAAACGTCACAGCTTTCATAGCATGCCACCTATCTGGCTTTTCGTTCCCACCGGAACTTGCGTTCGTTCTCCTGGATCGGATGCTCGTTGATGCTGGCGTACCGGAACTTCATGTACCCCAGGTCATCGAACTCCCAATTCTCGTTGCCGTGAGCGCGATACCATTGTCCAGAATCATCGTGATATTCGTATTCGAAGCGGACTGCGATGCGGTTGCCTGTAAAGGCCCAGAGGCTCTTCTTCAAACGGTAATCCAGTTCACGGCTCCATTTGCGGCGTAGAAACTCTGCGGCCATGGCGCGGCCTTTGAGAAACTCGGCGCGGTTGCGCCACTCTGTGTCTTCGGTGTAGGCGAGGGCGACCCGCTCGGGGTCGCATGTGTTCCAGGCATCCTCAGCAGCCTGGACCTTTTGACGAGCGCTCTCCTCGGTGAACGGTGGGACGGGCATACGTGGGTTCATAAGAATCCTCTGTTTCCTAATGTGTGGAACGATTGTGCTTTGTTTTCGACGGAATTTGGTTGAACAGCGGAATGAGCCCCTCCGCGATAGTGGGATGGGTCAGAATCCCATCACGCAGCAAGGTGTATGGAAGGTTTGCGGTCATGGCCAATTGAATGGCCGGCAGCATTTCGCCTGCATTCACCCCAAGAGCGGCGAAGCCCAGAATTCGCTCCGATTCCGGCTCAATCAAAACCTTAAGGAAGCCGCGCGTTTCGGAAAGAGTTCGCGTCCGGAGCACCCCACTCATGGGAAGCTTGGCGAGAGTATAACTAATGCCCAGCGTCTTTGCTTCGGTCTCGCTCAGGCCTACCCGCGCGAACTCGGGGTCTGTGAACGCGCAGAACGGCACTTGGCGTCCGGTCGTCACCCGGTTGCCACCAGCGAGATTGTCCCGCACGATGCGGAAATCATCGAATGCGATGTGGGTAAAGTGCGGGCTCCCGGCGCAATCCCCCACAGCCCAAACGCCGGGTGCGGAAGTCTCAAGGCGTTCGTTGACCTTCACAAAGCCACGCGCCGTTGTCTCGACACCGGCCAGGTGCAAGCCAAGGTCGTTTGTATTTGGAGTGCGACCCGTGGCAGCCAGCAGGTGAGACCCTTCCAGAGTTATTTCCTGGCCCTGCTGGCTCATGCTCAATGTCACGCTATCGCCGGAAGTGCCTGCAACACGCTGCAAAGTTGCGGAAGTGACGACCCGTATGCCCTCGTCACAAAGCAACTCATGCAAGACCGCGGAAACATCTTCATCCTCCTTGGGGGCCAACCGGTCATTCCGCTCAACAACCGATACTTCGCTGCCGAATCGCCGCATGGCCTGGGCGAACTCAAGTCCGATGAACCCCCCGCCCAGGATGAGCAAGTGTCTGGGAACATGATCCAGATCGAGAGCTTCGACATGGGTTAAGGGATGCGACTCTCTCAAGCCCGGAGTGGAGTCAATGGCAGTCCGGCTTCCCGTGGAGATGACAACAGCCTTTCCCATAACAACACGTTCCCCGCCATCAGGCAGCAAAACAGTAACCATTCTTGGCCCAGTGAAACGACCGGACCCAGAGATCAACTGGGCCCCGCTCGCACGGTAATTGGCAAGGTGCATCTCGACCAGGTCATCCACCATGCGCCGTTTTCTATCCCGCACAGCCGCCACGTCGATCCGCCAGTTTTGCTTTGTGATTCCGAACTCCTCGCTTCTCAAAAAGTACGAGGCGACCTTGGCGCTATGGATGATGTTCTTGGTTGGAAGGCAGGCGATATTTGGGCAGGACCCGCCGATATACTTTCGCTCGACCACGGCCACCTTGGCACCCTGTTTGGCCAGTGTCCAGGCAAGGTACTTTCCAGCTTCACCGCTGCCCAGAACCACCAAATCGAACACTTCTGGTTTCATACCCGATAGATTCATCGACTTGAGTTTCAGGCAGGCCCGGCAGGCTTCCCGCCTCCATTCCGCACCCCTGCGTAAATGAGGCTGGCAAAGGTGTTGCCATTGATGACAAAGCCTCCCCACCTGGCGTCGTAATCCGCCGTTGGTTTAGCCGCCAGCACTTCTTCGAGAGTTTTGCCCTGCTTCTTCAGGGCGGCCACACGGTCGCGGACCGTGACCAGCATCTCATGATATTCGATCAAGTCCGCCTTCCCACCCACGGGGCCATGTCCAGGAATAACAATCGTGTCCTTGGATGTGCGCTTAATGTTCTGGTTCGCAGCCTGAATCATTCCATCAATGCTTCCGCCGGTATTGTGATCGATAAACGGGAAATGCCCGTTCCACCATGTATCGCCTGTC
Source organism: uncultured Verrucomicrobiota bacterium (assembly GCA_942493075.1). Lineage (GTDB taxonomy): Bacteria > Verrucomicrobiota > Verrucomicrobiia > Limisphaerales > UBA8199 > JBBQYD01. The sequence continues at coordinate 5,254,219 of OW818681.1, forward strand.
TGAAGGATGTCCGTCCTGGTAAACTCCACGGATACATCGGAGTCGGTGTGAGCCGGCCTGTAGTAATTCAAGAGCAATTCCTCACCGTTGATGCCCAGCTTGAAGTCGCTCTTGAATACCTTTGATGGCAGGGCACCTTGGGGCGCCGGTGGGAACGTGAAGTTCCAGGCGTCCACCCGCGTGGTTTTTGACAGGTGTTTGCGGGTGTTTTCGTGTGCCGTAATCTCTGCCCCCATCTCATGCAACCACTCGTTTCCATCTGTATGATCGAAGTGCCAGTGTGTGTTGATCAAATGTTTGATCGGATTGGAACTCAGACTTTTCAGGGCTTCCGTGAGCCGAGGCCGGGACGCCGTGATTCCGGCATCAACCAGGAGTTGGCCATCGTCTCCAGCAAGCACCGCAATGTTCCCGCCTGACCCCTCCAGCATACTGACCTTCCCACGCAATTTGTGGACGCTGATTCTGGCTGAAGCCGCGGAACCCCGGATCACTGTCACGGGGCTGTCGCTCTCGGCAAAAGCCCGCCATGGTCTGAAGACAGCCCCAGCGGCAAGAACGCCGGCGGCGGCCAGAAAGCTGCGGCGCGAGTGTTGGGAGGAGATGCTCATAAACACGATTTTCAGGCTTTAACGAAGTCCAACAGATCCTTGTTAAGTTGATCCTTGGCTGTATCCCCCAGAGCATGTGAACCACCTGGATAAATCTTCAGGGTAGAATTCTTTACAAGCTTGGCACTGAGCTTCGCGGACGCATCGATTGGCACCACTTGGTCATCGCTGCCATGGACAATGAGTGTCGGCACATCGAACTTCTTCAAATCTTGAGTGAAATCAGTCTCCGAAAATGCTTTGATGCAGTCATAGGCGTTTTTGAAGCCCGACATCAGCCCCTGCATGACCCAGCTTTGAATGAGCCCGTTGGAGGTTTTCGCGCCAGGTCGGTTGAAATTGAAGAAGGGGCCGCTGGCGATATCCAGGAAGAACTGGGCTCGATCCTGCAAGTAAGCCTTGCGGAAACCATCGAACACGTCCAGGGGAAGCCCGCCCGGGTTGTTGTCCGTTTTGAGCATGATGGGTGGCACCGCTCCGACGAGGACAGCCTTCGATACCCGTTTTGTGCCGTGACGCCCGATGTATCGCGCCACTTCACCGCCTCCGGTCGAGTGCCCGACCATGACCGCGTCCTTTAAGTCGAGCGTTTCAAACAACTCAGCTAGATCATCAGCATAGTGGTCCATGTCGTTTCCGTCCCAGGGCTGGCTCGACCGTCCGTGGCCCCGGCGATCATGGGCGATACAGCGGCAACCGTGCGAGGCCAGATAGAACATCTGCGAATCCCATGCGTCGGCGTTCAGAGGCCAGCCATGGCTGAATGTGACGACGGGACCATTCCTTGGGCCCCAATCCTTGAAGTAAATACTTGTGCCATCTTTTGTTGTGAATGTGTTCATCATCTGGACTCCTTCCTGCGGTTGAGTTTGCTTCTGTGGTTCGGCGTCACTCCGCGCCTCAACCCACTCAGGCAAGGCGGTCGTGATCGCAACAGTAGCAGTGCCTAACAGAAACTGGCGGCGGTTGGCGCTGGAGACCATCAAAGGTCTGGTAGTCAGCAGCTCAGGTTCAATTATCGATTTAACTGTCATGTATTATTCCTATTGGTTTTATCGTGTTTTACGGCTCGCAGGCCCTTTCTGAACCATCGTTGCAGCGTATTCCACCCCTTGTCCGTAGGCCCCACAGTGTTCTTTTACCACCTCCATCACTTCCTCATAATGCTGCCGCCGAGCCCAATCTCGCTGGAACTCCAGCAGCACCTGGAGGGCTGTCAACGACACCGCCCCTGCCTGCTCAATTCTCCTGATTGCCGCGTCATGCGCTATCCGACTGGTCCCGCCGGAGGCATCTTCAACGGCGTAAACCCCAAAACCCTGCTCCAGCATTTGAAGGGCTGGGAAGACAAGGCACGCCTCGCTCCACAACGCGGCAATCAGGAAATTCCGGCGCTCAGTCTTCTTAACAGCGGCAACGAAAGCCGGATCATCCCAGGCATTCATGCTGGAGCGCTCGATAGGAGTGATGCCGGGAAAAAGATCCAGCAGTTGAGGTGTGATATTTCCGCTAAACCCCGTGGACTCCACCGCAGTCAAGATGACGGGAACATCAAATATACGGGCGGCTTTGGCCAGAATAAGGACGTTATTGAGCAGGTCTTGACGATCAATATTTGCAACGCCGAAGAACATCTGAGGCTGATGATCTATAAAGATCACCGCGCAATTCTCCGGCGTAATCAAACCTTTGTCAGTTGAACTCATGCTCATATATGCGATCGGAATCTCCCGATTCACACTCAGAGCATCGTTCGTCGATTGATGTCTCGCTATTGGTCGTGTGGGTGAAATTTCCGTGCGACCGGAGGATGAGGGGCCGCTCCTCCTTTTGAAGGAGAAGTCCAGTGGAGTGGAATCACATCTGCACCAGGCCCCGCTTGCTCGCGGCGGCTACCGCCTCGGTTCGGCTCAGTACGTTGAGTTTTCCAAAGATGCTCCGGAGGTGCGATTTAACGGTCGTTTCGCTCACGAAGAGGTTGGCGCTAATTTCCTTGTTGCTCTTCCCACGGGCAAGCAGCGAGAGCACCTCCAGCTCGCGCCCGGTGAGCGTTTCGCTGCTCAGTCCGGCAGCGAGCTTCGCAACCAGCGCAGGCGCGATTGTCGTCTCGCCGGAGTGCACTTTGCGTATGCTGGTGAGCAATTCCTCGCGCGGCGCATCCTTTAACAGGTAGCCTTTGGCTCCCGCTTTGATGGCATTCGCGATGTCGGTATCCGTATCAAAAGTGGTGAGCATCAACGCACGCACGGATGCGTCTTGCCGCCGGATTTCCTCAAGCGCACGAATGCCTCCCAACACCGGCATCTGAAGATCCAGGAGGACCACATCAGGCCGGGACTTTGCCCAAAGCTCGACGGCCTCCCGGCCATCGGCTGCCTGCGCTGCCACGACCATATCTGGCTGCCTGCCAATAATTGCGACCAGTCCTTCCAGTACCGTTACGTGGTCGTCCGCTACAAGGACGCGTATCTTTGCTGTCCTGGTACCCTGCTTTTTGGGGCTTAAGCTCATGTGAACGCTATTACGAACCAATATTCAACGGCAGTGTAATTAGGATCAATGTCCCCTTTCCCGCAGTGCTGTTCAACGAAAACTCGCCTCCCATGCCCTCCACACGCTCACAGATTCCGATCAAACCAAACCCGTCATGCTTGCCCGCGAAATCAAATCCGCACCCGTTATCCCGCAATTCGAGGCGTATGCCGGTTGCCTCAGAGGCAAGCCTCACGGCGAACTCGGTCGCCCGCGCGTGACGCAACGCGTTTGTCAGAACTTCCTGGCTGATTCGCAAGAGGTGCTCCTCCCAATCGGGCGGCAGCAACGGCATCCTGCCTGCCACACTCAGCGTGGCTTTTAACGCAGTGCCGACGGTCATTTTGCCAAGCAATGTATCGAGCGCTTCACACAAATCCTGCTCATCAAGTGCCTGAGGACGCAAACCGCGAACGGATCGCCTGGCTTCCCGCAGGCTCTCTCGCGCTAATAATCCAGCTCTGCGAACATGCTCCATCGCTTCGCTTCCCAACCCCTGGGATGTTGCATCCTCGGCGGCTTCCAATTGAACGATCACTCCGGTGAACCCTTGCGCTAAAGTATCATGGATATCCCTGGCCAAACGGTTTCGCTCAGCGAGCACGGCAGTCTGTCTGCTTAACAGCGCTTTTTCGAGGGCCTCCCTGGAATGCTGGCGCTCGGTAATGTCCATCAAGGCGCCTACATATTCCAAATCCCCTCCGATATCCTTCGCAGCGCGTGCGACTACCTGGACGTGTTTAATTGCCCCATCTGCAAACAGCAAGCGATGTTCCAGTTCGAAGTCCGACAGGTTCCGCACAGCCCTATCCATCGTCTCCTTCACCAGTGACGCATCCTGGGGGTGCAGTCGCTCGAACACCATCGCCATCGTTGGGCGCAAACCAGGATCGTATCCCATGATGCGAAACGTTTCTTCGGACCAGATGATTTCGTCTGTGCCTGGTTTCCAGCCGAAACTGCCGGTCCGGCTTAACTGCTGCGCTGCGGTTAAATAGGCCTGGCTTCGCCGCAGAGCCTCCACCGCTTGCCGTCGGTCATGGATATCCGTGATCAACATATACCAGGCGATGATCGTTCCCTGATCATCCCGAGCTGGCAGTGCGCGAGAATGTTGCCAGCGATATACTCCATCGGCCCGGCGTTGGCGCTGTTCAGAGTCGAAAGCTTCTCCGGATTGAATGGACTGCTTCCAACGCTCCATCACCTGGGGCAGGTCTTCCGGGTGAACAGCATCGCTCATTGTCCAGTTCTTCAGTTCCTGGGCAGTCTTGCCGAAATACTCCAGGACCTGGCGGCTGAGCAACTTAACTTGGCCCGCCGGATTCAATGTGCAGATCATTCCCGGGATTGTATCCACAATCGTCCGAAACTGATTCTCACTCACCCGGAGTTCAGACTCCGCTCTGTCTCTTTCAATGCCCTGGGCGATCACATCAGCTACCGCTGCAAGGGTGTCCAGAGTCGCTTCGCACAATGGGTGCCTCGCGAACATGGCCATCACCCCGATGACACGCCCCTCAACAATGAGCGGGTAGCCAGCATAAGAGACCAGCCCGCAGTCAAGCGCCCATTGTTTATTGTGAATGTGAGGATCGCTCAGCACGGAGTTTGTCATCAGCGGTTTCTTCTCCCGGATTATCCACCCCAGCTTCAGGCTGCCGGCAGGAATCCGGCTATACTCACCATCGAGTCGAGTGTACATGCCGCCGCTGGCTTTAAGCTCCAGCACGTTCTCCTGATGATTCAGTGTCCAGATCCGTGCAAATGCAGCATCGAGATTACGCACAATTGCTTCCGTGCACTCACGCAGGATGGTTTTGATGGGAGCCGGCTTCGCGAAGGCTGCGCTTACATCCGAACGAACAGAAATCAAACGCTGCGCGATCCTCTGCCAATCCCGGAGCGTTTCCAGTTCGCGGCGGGATTGTTCGAGCTCGCGCTGCAAGGCTTTGACTTCGGATCGGAGATCCAGGTTTTCGATGGCACCCGTATTCATTCTAGTTTCTTAAGAATGAGTGCACCATGCCTCACGGATCGCGAATTGTCATCTGATCGGGTGATTGGAGGGGCCGGGCAGAGGCTGCGGAGAGGAGGGAGTTGTGGGAGGAGGTTTGAAATGATTTGACTTGTCGGAGTGCTCCCAGCCCAAGACCATGCGGCATGAGCATTTCGGACATGTGCGCGAGCCAAAGAAACGGCCCTGCAAAAAGGTTCGCCGGATTCACCCTGGCTCTGTTGTGCTGCTGGAGCAGTATTTTGGCAGCGGAATGGGATTTGCCGCTCAACTCACAACTCCGGTTCAACGCGGATGGCACCTTTAAGATCCTCGCGTTTGGCGACGTTCATTGGGACAAAGCCACCGAGAAGGATAAAGCGACCTTGCGCGCCATGGAAACCATTGTGGAGGCGGAGCAACCTGATTTCGTGATCTATACTGGAGACAACTGCGTTAGCGACGAACTCGGGGATGTGAAACAGGGTTATCTGGACCTTACCGAACCGGTTATTCGACGCAAGATCCCATGGGCGGCGACACTGGGCAACCATGACGCGGAAAGAGGAGGGATTTCGCGGCGCGACGTTTTCTCCTCAATGCTGGGTCTGCCCGGAAACCTGTCGCGCCTGGGGCCTTCAGACATCCACGGGTACGGAAATTTCATTCTGCCAATTATGGACCCTCTGGGGAAAGAGAGGGCAGCCCTGGTCTATGTGCTGGACTCAAACGCGTATTTCAAGAGGGCTGGTTTGGAAACCTACGATTGGATTCATCAAGATCAGATTCAATGGTATCGGCATTGCTCGGAAACGTATCGCAAGGAGAACGGCGGACATTATCTTCCTTCGTATGCGTTTTGCCACATCCCACTTCCCGAATTTGCATGGGTGCACACGAACCGTACCACCGTAGGCGTAAAGCAGGAGGACGTTTGCAGTTCAGCAATCAACGGTGGATTGGCCGCCACAATTTTAGACCATCGAGATATCAAAGCGCTGTTCTGCGGACATGATCATGTTAATGACTTCATCAGCAGCTTTGATGGTTTATGGCTCGGCTACGTTCGCGGTATTGGTTACAATACCTACGGCAAAGACAACTACGCGAGGGGATCGCGTGTGATTTTGCTCAAGCAAGGGACATCATCCTTCGACACCTGGCTCCGCCTGGAGAACGGGCAAGTAGTAAATCGGGTTCATTGCGATTGAAGCCGCAGAAACGTGCACCCTTAATCCAAGTTAGCTATATCGCCGCATCCCAGATTCAAGCCTTCTCTGATACCCATGCTCGTAGAAGACCTGTTTGGACTATTTGCCGGGTGGAAGCAAAGCCTGCGGCACGGAGGATCGCTGAGATGTAGGCAGGGCGTAGCAGGGCGACATGAGTATCGATGGCGGTCATGGAATCGCCCTCAACTCCACAAAGGCGCAATGCTTCCCGATGAAGGCCTCTCAGGCATGCGTCATCCTCAGGACATTCACCGAGGCATAGATCGCCATGGATGAGCATTCCGTTGGGCTGCAGCCGCCCGGCGATGCTCCGGAAAAACTGTTCTCTTTCCTCCTGCCTCAGGATAAAATGGCTTACGAAAAGGGCCAATGCCGCATGGAAATCCGGTCCTGCCTGGAGCGTGTCCAGATAGCCCAAGTGGAACTGACAGCGGTCGGCAAGACCGGCACCCGCAAGCTTGTCCCTGGCGAACGACATCATAGCCTCGGACGGTTCCACTAAAACAAAATCCGCACCGGGGAAAACGCCCGCGAGGGCAAGCACTTCTTCACCGGTGCCGGCACCTACGCTCAAGATGCGACAAGGGTTCGGCAGTCGATTGAAGAGCAGACGTGCGGTCAAATGGATAGCGGACATGTAAGGCCGCAACGGACGGAACCGCTCGTCATGCGATGGTGCCTTCTCTTTATTGAAAAATTCCACAGGGTTTTCTGCCATTTGCCTGCATAGATAACTCTCTCAGGACAAAGTGCAAGTGGCTGGGGTCAGGTCTCCGGATCATGGTAAACATGCTCCATGGTTGCCCCTGTCGTGCCTGGTTGTGTAGCCTGCCTTAATGCGGCGTGGCAAGAAACACGGTATGATTGTTCGGCGTCTCCCCGTAGCCGAGTTGAATGACATTGTTTATTGTACCACTCCGACTGGGAGACTTTTCGGCTGCTTTCAATACATCAGCTTTCAGCTTTGCCTGGTCGAAAAAGGCGCTATTCGCACGATACTGCTTCACTAGCCAATCCACGAATGCTTCAGAATACCGGGGCGAACTCCAGAGCACTGCTAGGTCAACGCTCGTGACACTGTTGATGTCGATCTTTTCGCACTCCGTATTAATCGTAGTATATGTAGTATCGGGGGTGGTGTCGCCTTTGATTCCGCCAGTGACGTTCAGGTGATGGAGGAAGGCGACATGCGAGTTAGTGTGGTAGTCGAGAGTAATCAGGATAGGCGTTGTGGCAGAGCGGGGTCGGACCATATGGCCCAGGCCTTGAAAGCACAATTATGGGAACGAACAGTGTATACTTCTTTGCCCACGAATCGCTCAGGCTGCATCGGTATGATGACTGCGTGATTCATGCTGTTAGCGGCGCTCAAGCTTTTGGGAGCCCTTGCGCTAGATGCCGATCTGGTTCGCGTCCGCCTCCCGAGGTTGCGCAGCGCGAGCCTGCTGTGGGGCTTGGGCCCAAACACCGCAGAGTTGGAAGTGATGCTCGATAGGTTTGAGCCTCGACGGGAACACGCGCTCAAAGGAGACACCAAGGAAGCTCTTTGCCCGGCTCAGGCCGACGTAAACGTACTTGTCGATGAGTTCTTTGTGAATTTCGGCCATTCGGTCCAGGCCAACATAGAACACGGCTTCAAATTCAAGACCCTTGATGTGCTCGACGGGGAAGATGCGGACGCGGGCCGAGTCGCCGAGGTCCTGTCCGCCGTGCGAGGCGTCTACCTCGAGACCGTTCTCGCGTAGCGGGGGCAGCAGGGCCGCCTTTAGGGGCTCAACGTCGGCGATGGTCGGCACGAGAACGGCCGTTGTGGGAAGGTGCTTACCGCCCAGGGTGAAGATTTCGCAGATTCGCTCGACGAGCCAATGCGCAGCCGGGGCTTCCTTGCTGGTTTTGAAGCTGAGGGCTGGCGGATCTTCCGGGCGGTGAGCGTAGGCCGATTTGAACTTTGGCTCTAAGCCCGTGGCGTGCTTATAGAGGTCCCGAGCTATGTTGAAAAGGCGTTCAGTCTGGCGGTAGCTGACGTTTAGCTCGCTTGTTTGGTAGGGCTTGCAAACGGCTTTCATGTCTGCCCAGTCGCGCAGGCCGGTTTCCGTGACGCGTTGCATGGGGTCGCCCGAGATGGTGACGCCCCCCTCCGGTAACGAGAACCGCTCCATGCAGGCCAGTTCCAATGGTGAGAAATCGGTTGCCTCGTCAACGGTGACGAGGAGACGGAATCTTGTGAGCAGCGAGCGGAGTTCGTCGGGCACACCGGTTTGATCGCCCGGCAGTTGGCCGCGCAACCCACGAGTGAACTCCAAGGCCTGATAGAGTAGGACATCCTGTTCGGGCTCCGATAGCTGGCGGTCGCGGATCGCCTTTTCACTATCGGCTTCGAAAAAGCGCGTCTGGTTGGCTGGGACTTCACGGAAATCCTGGTAAGCCCTGGGGATGAGCAGAAACAGGCGTGCGAGCGAGAGACTCTCAACCAAGCCTTTGACTTCCTTTTTCAGTTTAGCCACCAGCGGAGGAACGTTCGGGAAGACGGCGGTGTCGATCTCCTCCGTCGTGAGGCCGAATGCGGCCCTTTGCCACCGTTCCACGTAATTATTGATGGCCGACGCGTTGATGTCCACAACCTTGTCGAGGGTTTCGGCGATGTCTCTGACCGCCTGCACCATGGTATTGAGATCGGTGTTTAACGTGCGGTAGTCGGCGGCACGGTGCTGGGCCTCGCGGAGCTCGATCACGTCACCGGTCTTGGAGATAATGTCGAGGGCAGTCATGAGAACCTTATGACTGGCGTCGGTCAGTCCGTTGAGGGGGGAGCGGATTTCGTTGTTGAATTCTTGGAGCGCCTGACGAAAGAAGATTGGATAGGCGCTGGCCAAGTGCTCGGTGAAGGCCTTGTGGAGAGCCAATTGCTCGGCACCGGTGGCGCGCTTCATCAGGGGCTGGCCGACCGGGGCCTGCTTGAAGTAGCCGTGAGGGCCGACTTTTATAAACCCGCTGTCTCGGAGGACCTCCAGACGGAAGGTGCGGTAAACCTTAACGTGATCGTCAGTGGCCGGGAGAAACTCTTTGGCCATAGCTTCTTTTAGGTAAACCTTGAGAAGGTCACTTGGGGTAAACAGTATCCAATTCGCGCCGGCTTTGAAGGCTTGGTCTGATAGCCCTTTCTGCTCAGTTTCGGTCAGAAACTCCTTTTTAGTCTTCTGAGAGAGCCTCTTCAGCAGGACCGTTGTCTTGCCAGTGCCCGGAGCGCCGGTGATTATTACGTAGGTAGTGAACGGAAGACGGAAAACTTCGTCCTGCGCTTCGTCGAGGATCGCTTGGTCGGGGAGTTGGACCGAGTAGCTGATGGCGCGGGTCGACGCCTTCTGGCTGATCCCCTCAAGGAGCTTGCGAAGAGACCGAACCGCCAGACCGCCACCGATCCAGGCTATCCTGTTTTCGGATGGATCAAAGCTTGTGCCATCCAGTCTTAGGCGAAACTCATCCTTGATCTGAAGGGAGAATGCGTGCGCTTCCAGGACATATCCAAGTCTGTGGTGCTTAACCTCGAAACTATGAGCATCGCCTGGCTTTTTAGTGATAATGCGGCCCAGATCGCTCAGATAGCTAGCGTACTCAATCGAGGGTCGTACCGGACTGTAGCCTGACGGAGTGTAATTGCGGCAGATAAATATCTCGACTCTATCCCCGCTCTGGCTCTCTGCTTGAGCGTACCCGACACAAGGCTCGTTTCTGAGTTGGAACTGGTCCGGGCCGGTCAGCGCACCGCCTGCGGGTTCGAAATGCCTCTGAAAGTGATCCAGTTCGGAAATGATGGCATCTGCGACCTGGTTGGCGAGGTTTGCTTCGTCTGACATGGTGTCTCCTTTCTAACTGAAGAGCTCCTTTTCGATAAGAGCCGTGAAATTGTTTCTGCAGAAAAGCTCCGGTTCGTGGCGGGCCGCCCGAGTCATGATTCGAAAACCTGGCGCTTTGGGCTTGCTGATATTGTCGCAAATGCGTGGCATTGTGTTGCGCTTTGAATGGACGACTAAGCGCAATTATAGGATGACTGTCCATCTAGACCAGAGAAAAACGCTCCGCACCCGACGCGCCGTTTCAAAGTAGAGGAGGTTGATCCTCTTTCAAGGCGCACCGGGACGGTGCGCGAACTCGCAGGCGAGGACGCCTACGCTACCCACACGGACACGCCGCTTGCGGAGGTCTCATTACGTGACTTTTATTTCCGGGGTTCAGCCTTCCGCCTTAGCTTTCTTATCCTCTTGCCTGTATTGACTTAAGTAGTATGATCGGCGCATGCCACGCCTATTAATTACCCTTACATTGGCCGGCTGTATCTGGTGTCAGTTTCTTCAAGCACACCCGGCCACGAATGCTGTTCCACCGTCTTCAACGCCCAAAATCGCGGCGAAGGGGCCTGTTCAGTCTGTATCCCAGCAAACCGAGAAGAAAACACGCGGCTATCCGTTCCGGGGCAAGCTGGCAGCCGTGGATCTCGCGAAAGGCACCATCCAAATAGGCAAGAGCACTTACTGGATTACTCCACAGACCAAGATAATAAAAAATGGAAATCCCGCACGTTTGACGGATGGCGTCATCGGTGAAGCAGCGGTCGGTTATGCACGCAAGGAATCGGACGGTCGTGCCATGGCTGCGAGCCTGCGATTCGGTGAGAAGGTTGAGACCGGATCAAAAGCGCCTGCGCTGTCAACAACGGCCGGCAAGAAGAGCTGAGGAAGCACTTGCCAGGACTCAGGGTTTGAAGTCGGGCAGAATCACTGCACGAAAACATCGCTGGTTCGCCTGCTTGAGTTGCTTACAGCGTTTGTTTCCAACCATTTGCTTGCCATCATCGCTGATCACCAGCAAGTCGGTCCCTTTAGAATCGGGGCTCCCTGCCAGGGCTTCGGGATTGAGATGGCTGATGCCTGGGATTAAGATGCGCTCTGGAACTCCCCCTGGCCCCGGCCACTGGTAAAAAGCCGACTTACCTTCGCCATCGAACGCGCCTGCAACGATCAGGTAGGCTCCTCGCCATTCGGTGATGCTGCGAACACCATAATTTTTCAAGGGCACCAGGATCGGCGCGCCGAGCTTAGCCGAGGCGCCTGCGATCATCTGGGTGGGGTTTAACAAGGGGACCAGCAACGCTTTTCCCATCGGGACCGGGTTCCGGAAACCAATCAGCAGATGGCCCTCGGGGGTCGCGGCCAAACCCTCGATATTCAGCCCTCCGGGAGCTTTGGGCGCGAGTTCCGCGGCTTCTTTTAACCTGAACTCCTTCAAACGCGGGTCGCTCGCAAGGTCCTCTAGGAGCCGAGTGTAAGGAAGGCCAGTGGGAGCGGGACAGGGAACTCCTTTTTCAACGATTGTCCGCGTTGCAAAGAAACGATGGCGACTGAGGCGCTCCTTCCCCTCCGCATTCCGCCCATGCGACGAAATCCAAAAGGTTAAATCGCCGATGGTTGCCGCCCCTTCGATATCAACCTCAGGTTTCTTGGGGTCCACTCCGAGGAATTCGGAGAGATCGACAGAAGCGAGCGGCGCACCTGCATTTGTACATGAATAGACACGGATTACATTGTCCTCATCATTGGCCACGGCGAAGGCCTGAGCATTGAGCCAGACGGTAGCCGAGGCGTCGCAGAGTCCGCAATAGTCCCGCAACTGCACTGCTGCGCCGAAGGCGTGTGACGTCAGCACCCATCCGAGAGCAATCCAGAGTAGGCGAAGCCGAGGCAAGCTCCACGCGGTGCGGAGACGCCCGGAAGCTCGGCATGCCAGACCGCAGAGTGGTTGTAATATGTTAGCGACAAGGCGCACTGGGCGATAAAGTTGGTGAGGCTATTCTTGTGGTTTGCTCCGATAGAATCGGCGCTGGAACGGGTTGGTCTCGTGATGCGTCCAGGCACCCTCAGACCCTGTGAGGTTGGTCGCGACAGCGCTCCAATTCAGCAGGTTGGTTGAGGCTTCAAGCACATACCATGAATTAGAGTGGCCTTTGATGGTGACCTCAAATGAGGCTGGGCTCCCGGTGTTATAGCGGACCGACATGTGAATTGGATTGACCGGGTTCGCCCGACCAGGCGAACCGCCCGTCCTATCCGTGCGCCAGTTCACAGGATCATTCCCGTACTGTGATGCCGAGAAACGTTCCAGCGATGGACCTTTCCCGGCGGCTTCAGTTGGCCAGGGACTTTTGTTGTTGTAGGTGACATGTTCGACCGGGATGAGCGGTTCGGTGGGCAGTGAGTTGGGTTTGCTGATGCTCAGCAACTCGCCTTCATTCTCCAGCACAAAGTTATACTCAAAAATGGGCACGGAAGCGGGGACCCCATACTGGGTGCGGAAAGCGGCCACGGTTGTGGTATTCGTCTTGAGCAGTAACACGAAGCTGTTGGCAGCGGCGACGCTGCCGACTGGGAAAGTGAACTCCGCGCCTTCGACGGTCCAGCCACTGATGTCCAGAGGCATGTTGGTGAGGTTGTAAAACTCGATAAACTCGCTGCCACCCGCCGCCGGATTATACATGATTTCATTGATAACGAGCGGCCCAACGCGGGGGGCGGGATTGGTTGCCCCGGTTCCCAGTCGAAATACACTGACGCTGGCAGGTGTATCCTTGCCAAAACTCGTCCGGCTCAGCGGGACGAAATCCACTCCCTGGCTTTGATGGTAGCGGCCAATGGAGACGTCGTTATCGCTCGGTCCAAATGTCGCGCCGATGAGGTAGCCGTTTAGTGTGCCGCTGGAAGTTGCGGAACTCAGATAGACCGTCTCGCCAAACTCGCTCAAGGCGAATGGGCTGGTGGGGTTGTTGAGGTCAAAATCGCGCTGATAGAACACCCTGAAACCTCCGGCTGAAAGGATGGTTCCTGGAGGAATACGGTATTTTTTCAGTTTATACGAATCGGCCACATTGGTGCGGACAAAGTTATCGCTGAGATACCACCCGCTGATGTCCACGGCATTGGTGCTCGTGTTGTACAGTTCGATGGCGTCCTCGAAAGGCGGATCAGTGTGAGCCAGCACTTCGTTGATGACCACGCCCAGCCCGTAAGGCGGCGCGGGATCATCCGCACCCGGTGATCCGTGCACGTTGCTGCTTGCGCGCCAGGCATCGGGGTTGTCCGGGTCGCTAACCGGATTAGCCAGCACCAGCGAATAGCCCAGACCATCCGGAGAGACAGGCCACGGTGGATCGTCACTGTATTCCACGGAGATTACCGTGTTGCTACTGGAATTAAGCACCCTGATTTTTTCACCGCCATCGTCCAACTTGGCGGTGTAAACGCCGTTAAGAGCAACGCCCGGGTAGCGATTCGAGAAAGCGGCTTGGTTGCGGGCCAGCACATAGAAGCTGTTGGGCGCGATGACGGTGCCGGGTGGGAATGTGTAATTAATCCCTTCCAGGAAGACACCCGATAGGTTCAACGACGTGTTGCCTGTATTCTTTAGTTCGAGGAATTCGTAATTATCCTCATCGCCCACTACGCCACCACTCGCCGGGTGATACATGATTTCCGTTATGCGCAGGGCGTTGGCGTAAGGCGCGGAAAGAGCGTTGATGCAGAAAAGAAGAATCCCAACGACTGCGAACGGGTAAAGGAAACGTCCCGAGGACATAGAGTGTCTCAGGGATTGATTACTTATCATAAAGTCGGGGCGGTTGGTTGATTCACAACGGGCGACTGCTCGGCTAGTCGCAGTTTGTTGCGGACCACCCTTTCAAGGCGCAAATCCACCACCTCACCGGGACGAATCCGGCTCTGGGGGGGTAGGTCCAGAATGATGGGTAAGCCAACGTCCACCAACGCACCTTGTCGCACAAAGGCAAGGGCGTTAGTAATTGCCTCCACTTGGGCGCCGACGTGCGCAATTGAGGTCATGAACTCAACCCGTTGTGGACCTCGAGTAATGACCCGCACCTTCATTCCCACCTCGGGATCAAGGGCGTAAGGCTGGCGCAGATAAGCCACGACTCGTTCAGAGCGAGTGGATTGAATTCCCACCAAAGGCTCCCCTTCCACGGCAAATTCTCCCGGCTGTTTTCCGGTGGGAATCACCATGCCGGATACTGGCGCCACTAACGTGAGCGGCCCTAATTGGTTGGTTTTACATGCCTCCTCAAAGCGCGCCAAGAGGCGATCTGAATCCACATCGGGCGGCGCCGCGCCCGGGTCTCCCAGGCCGCGTAATTCCTCGAGACGCTGCTCCATATCTTTCACCGCTGAGTCCTTCTCGGCCACCTCCGCACCAAACGCATCGCGAATTTGGACGCTCAGCTCATATAATTCCTCTGAGAGAAGTTTTTCAGTGTAAAGCGGCAGGTTCCGGTCAACTTCGTTCTGCGCCTGTTTATGGTTCACCCTTGCCACTGCCAATTCCGCTTTCAACCGCAGGAACTCAACTCGCACACGCTGGTAGTTCATCGCGTTTTGCTGGGCTTGCGAGGGTTCCTTCCGCAACCGGGCAAGCGCTATTTCAGCCTGCAGCATGTCCAGTCGCTGGCGCGGATCATGGGGCTGAAATACGGCAATTGGATCCCCTTGGTTTACGAGTTGGTACGGCTGAACCTTAAACTCTGTCACAATCCCTGCCTGGGGGCTGTAAATGGTCGCTTTGGTTCCTTCCCCGACCCCGGCGAGGGAAGGAGCACTGCCCACGCTGCCCCAAAGCCACACGGTAATGGCCAACAGCCCTATAAAAACCACCGGAGGCAACACTCGTTGTCGTATCAATCTACGAATCGTTTGCGGGTCAGCGGGGATTGGTGGGAGCGGTTCCATCTTCAAATTTCCGATTCATCCTGGGCGGCCATGGAGGTGACGTGAGATACGCCCGGCAATGCGCTTAGCTCGGACAGTAGGTCGGTGCTGCGATTCATGTTTCGCAGGAGCAGGCGATAGGAAAGGTCGGCCCCTTTCTCGGTATCGGCGCGGTGGCTCGCCAGAACCGAGGACCAGCTATGGCGGTGCAGCAGTCGCTCCAATTGCGGCAAATCCTTTGTCGGGCCGCTCCAGTGCAGGTTCAGGATCAGATCGTAGCGGCGCCGCGTGCCAAAACTGGAATACCACAGGTACAGCATCGTCACGCAGATCACGGCGCAACCGATAACTGCGCTGCCAAACTTCTGAGTCCCTGCCGCCATGCCCACCACAAGGCAGATCAGGACATAGGTGGTATCCAGCGTATCCCGCAGAATATTCCGGAATCGGACGATGGCAAACACCGCCATCATGCCAAAGGCGGTGATCAGGTTGTTCGTCAGAACCATCATAACCAGGCACACAATCGGCGGCACCAGCACCAGGGCGTTGACGAACGTTCGAGAGTAGGAAAGACCACTGTGAGTTAGCATGTAAACCCAGGAGATAAGGTGTCCACACACCAGAGAGAGAACCAGCCCCAGCATCATTGAGGGCCAATTCAGCGTCGCCGTTCCAGCATCAGAATTCAGAAGCCAATCAAGTCCCCCGTTCATAGCGTCTTTTCTCCGTTCGGGCAGATTTTGTCAGCGGGCGAGAAGTTGGTCACTGCTGCGGCAACCTTCCTGCACAGCTTGCCTGCGCTGCTCAGAGGCTGGGAAACACCGCACACTTGCGGCCAGGGCACATCCGAGACAAGCTGCGGCATCCGGCGATGCTGAGGCAAGCCGCCGGATAACAGCGCGACGCCGTCCGCGTATTTTGCTGCCCCGCATTGGTGCAGGTTAAATGTGCGCACGAGGTCGCCAAACCAGTTAGGGTAGCGATCTGTGAACTTTAACTCGAGCACCACGGCCTTGTCCCATATGGAAACCGGGGTTGCCAGGGTGGTGGACAATCTTCCCTCCGTGTCGGCTTCGGACCGCACTTGTCGATCCATCGTCAGGCGGGCTGAATTGCCGGAAACAGGCAAATAGGCTTCGCGCATGTAGGCCACGTGCACCTTGGGCCTCGCACCCATTTGCTGCTGGATTCTGCAGAAATCCTGTAACGCTCGCAGATGCTTCGGCTCCTTGCCCAGCACGAGGTCGGACGGAGGGAACTGCCCGTCAAGCACCATTCGAACAGCCTCTCGCTGCACTCCTACCCGCTGCTTCATAATGCAACTGTTCGCACGCCGCTTGATCTCCAAAAATACCGGGCTCGAAGGACCATCCTCGTAGAAACGAATGCGTAATTTGAATCGATCTCTGTTCCCGTTGATCGTGTCCCAGTAGGTTCGCAACTCGTCGGAATCAATGTACAAACTGTGCACCGGATACGACAAATCCGGCTTCCCTCGACCGTTCTCGTCCAATTCCAGGAAGGAAACGACGTAATCTCTTACTCTCTGTGCCACGTGCTCCGGAATGAGATACTTCAGCTCGAACCGGGATGCCTGCATTCGATCACTCCCCATAACGTCACCAGGAGATGTGCTTGATTAGTGTGTCACCCGCAGTTGCAGGTGTGGATGGATACTGCTCGAAACGTAACAGAAATGTTTCATTGTTGGAAGCATGCATCAGCAATGGTCATCCTACTCAGCCTTCATAACAGATGTCGAAGCAATTCGTGCAATTCCCAGACTGGCGAGACTAGCGTGGGCGATTGAAAGTGGATGAGGCTAATGCAGTGGTATGCCCGGTCCCGGTGTCCTGATCAGGGGAAAGGGGTTGGCTAGCGGCGCCACCAACTTGTTTTGCTCTTCGTCGTGTTCGCAGGAGCAGCCCCAGCCCCAGTACTTTGAGCATACAACAACTGGCCCCGGGCGACTTCAAGGGCCATGATGAGATTCTCGTAACTGAGAAAACGATCTGCAGGGTTTTTGGCCAGCACCTTGCTCAGCGCATCGCTGGTTGGCTGGGTGATTTCCGGCAGCACCTGGTTGGGAGGGGTGAGGGGCGTGTGCACGTGCGCTGCCACCAATTCATCTACACTAGGAGCCTCGAACGGCACATGGCCTGTCACGGCATGATACATCGTACAGCCGAGGCTATACATATCCGACAAAAACGTCTCGCGCTCCCGTTTGATCTTCTCAGGCGCGACGTAATACGGTGTGCCTTCAGTCACAGCCCCAGCTTCGGGTTCGGCTTCCGCACTGCGAGCCAGGCCGAAATCAACCAGCTTGGGCTCGTCGTCAGCGTTGAACAGAATATTGCCGGGCTTGATATCCCGGTGCAGCAGGTTGTGGCGCAACGCAAGATCCAGGGCGGAGGCGATCTTGATTCCGAAATCCAGGACTTTTAACTCAGGCAACCGCTGGTGCTGATCGATGCGGCTATCGAGACTCCCCTGGTCGGCTAGTTCCATCACCAGGTACAACTGGCCTTCAAACTCATCGAAGGCATAAATATGAATGATGTTGGTATGGTTCAAGGACGCGCAGGCGCGCGCCTCACGGTAGAAGCTTTCCAGGGCAGCCGCGTCCTGGCTCAGTTCCTTGCGCATGAGCTTGATCGCGACCAGGCGTTCGAGAACCTTGTCCCATGCCCGATAGACTTTTCCATGACCTCCTGAACCCACTTTGCTCCGCAGCTCAAAATGCTTGATCATCATGGGCATCATGATTTCGTGGCCGCACTTGGGGCAGGCCACGGTGGAGAGCGGCGGGAGGTCGCCCGGGATGAAAGCTTTGCTTTCACACCCGCTGCAAGTGACCATTTTCAACGGAGTATCGCTCATGGCTTAAATAGCTTACGCCCGGCGGATAGGATCGACAAGCGTCTTTAAGGTGAGTTGGAACCCGCAAAATAGTTGACGTACGGCCCCGGAACCCCACGCCGACCTGTGCTCAAATCAGCGCGTGCCGCGTGTTTTCGAGGCCTTCGTTTTCGCAGGCGTAGGCACGTCCTGGTAGAGCTCTGGCCGCAGCACCCCTACAAACGGGAGATTGCGATACCGCTCCGCGAAGTCCAACCCATAGCCGATGACGAAGTAATCTGGAATATCGAATCCGATATAGTCGGCTTCGATATCTTCTGTGCGCCTCGCCTGTTTGTTGAGCAGCACGCATGTTTTGATAACACGCGGTTTAAGGGGGCGCAGTTTGGCCAAAACCCGTGTGAGTGTCTTACCGGTATCCAGAATATCATCCACCAGCAGCACATCCCGGCCCTTCACATCCAGTCGCAGTTCTTTCGTGAACACCAATTCCCCCGATTCGGTGCCACTGCCGTAGCTCGAAACACCGATAAAATCCAAACGCAGGGGCAAGGAGAGGTTTCTAATCAGATCCGCCAGAAACATCACAGTGCCGCTCAGCAGGGAAACCACGACCGTCTCACGCCCGGTAAAATCGCGCTCAACCTGCCGTGCGACGGTTTTGATGCGGCGTGCGATTTGTTCCTGAGTGATGAGCACGCTGGCCACCTCTTTTTTCCAGCGTGGCGGAACCGGGGCGGAACGGGAACTGTGAGTTGCTGAAATTGTCATAGCCTGCTAAGCGATCAATGGAACAAGGCCATTAAATATGCTTGGAATCGTCGTGATCCTTCACGACGTAACCAGATTCCTGGCGCTGAAGGTTGACAGCGTTCTTCCTCACATAAGCGTTGAACACGTCGTCTGCGCTCATGCCGAGGACTTGGGCCATGCTGATGAGGAAATGGAAAATATCCACGACTTCAACGCGCGCGTTTTGCTCATCGAACTTTTGGTACTTGGCCCACCATTTCCATGGCACGCTGTCCGTCAATTCGGCAAGCTCCTGCGACATGGCACGCGTATAGTTGAGCAGCCACTTGGTCTTGTCTTCCTCTGACATCCCGTCCGTCTGAACGCCGATGCGTTCGTTCAGGGCCTTTTGCATCCGGAAGAGCTCTCGCAACTGGTCAGGTTTATCCATGGGCGGCATGATAAGACTTCAGATGCCAGCCGTCAGGGATTTTCTCTCCGGGTCTCCCGGGTGCGGCGTCAGGCATTCTGGCGGTGCGGCCATCGGAGCCACCGGGATTCCAGGCACGGGTTGATCAGGGCGGCAACAATCAGGGTTTCAAGGCCTCTTTCGCTGGTGTCTGTGGGTGGCATAGGTTCAGTTGGCCTCAGGCTCGAACAAGCGGCGAACCTTTCCCTGGCCGACGAGATTCTTCAGCATGACAAAGTTCTGCTGTTCATGACGGACGCGGCCCGCGGGAATGGCGGCGCTGATGCGCAATTGATCGGCAAAGCGGCTCACGGCGTCGGCCGGGGCGTGCTTGGCCAAGCCAGAAGCTTTCCACTGACGGGTTGGGATCAGCGCTTCCTGAGCAAAGGCGTCAGCTTCCTTTTCACAGCGGTTGATGCCGATATCATTGAGGTCGTCAAAAAACGCCTCGCAACCATCCTCGTCCAAATGCAGCTCAACATGTGCCAGTTCATGGAAAAGTGTGAACCAGAAGTTGTCCAGGCGGTCATACCGGAGGGTCAAGGCGACGAGAGGAGACCCGTCCGGCAGTTTCATGGCAGCGCCGTCGAGGTGTGTCCCGGGGAGGTGGCGTTCAAAAATGAGGTGAATGCCGCTTTTGTTAAGAAACTCACGGGCGAGTTTCGGCCCGGCGTCGAAGTAACTTAATTGGGCGAGTTTGCTCAAGAACTCCGAGGTCAAAGTGCCCGGTTGATACGGAGGGAGAGATTCCTTGGCAGCCAGTGACATGACGCGGATGCGCCAGGCGGCGAGCGCATAGTCATCATGCTGTGAGCCGCTGCGGACGTGTTGCCGGTTGAATGCCGGGCGCAGTGATTGGCCGCCGACCGTGCCAACAAACCGGTCGAAGAGGTCTTCCAACTGATCTTTGGCAGCCGCCAGCGTTCCGTTGAACCCCGGGAACCACCCGCGCTTGACCATCTCGGCCAGCGGGTACTTGCGCAACTCCGCGACATCCTGGTCGGATTTGAGGGCGGCCCCGGGCTTGCCAATCAAGACCTCGGCTGGAATGCCCAATCCCTGCACCAGATTGCGAATCATCGCCAGGCTCAACCCGCGCCGGCCGGAAAGAACCTCGGATACTTTGCTCGGACTGCCGATGAAGGGCACCAAATCCTTGTTCTTCAGCCCCTGTTGCTCCATGCGGAACTGGATCGCCTCCAGAGGAGTAGGCAGCTCCATTGGATACTCCTTCTCCTCATACATTTCGATGAGGGCCGTCAACAGCTCTGCCTCGTCCCCCTCCGGCGTGTCGGGTTCGGCCTCGAAGATAGCATCCAGCCGGGCGAGAGCGGCCTCGTAGTCCGCTTCGGTTTTGATCAGTTTGGGGTTCATTAGATGGTCTCCGCGTTGATAGTGTCGTATTCCGCATGCGTGCCGATAAACCGGACGAAGATTCGCCCCGTGTTGTAATGTATCCGAACCGCCATCCGATAGTGATTCCCTTTAATGTCAAAAACCACCCGGTTTCCCGGGAGACAGTCGGCACTGCGATAACGCTTCTTTATATCGGCAAAGGACTTCCAGGACGCTGCTTTGGCTTCGCTATACCAGGCTCTCAGAGCGGCTTGGGAATCAGTGTGCTCTTGCCAGAACTCCCGGAGGCTCTTGACCGATATAACATGCATAATGTTCCCAGATTATTCTATGTTGTCAACAAACCATTCCCTTTTTGGGAACTTTAATTAAGCGATGGGGTTCAACCACTTTAACTGCTCGCAGATTTCGGAGTGGGACTTGTCCTCCTTTTCCTATGACAGTCCTGTTCATTGTTGAGGTTTTTAGATCGGCAGCATGGTTGAATAAACCGGGTAATCTTGCCGTAGTGGCACGTCGGCCAAGGGTGTTTCCGGGGCGCTGCGTCTCAAAAAGGACACGTTCGCTTCCAATATTCGTATGCAGATGCCACCCATGAAAGAAAGTCACGCATCAGTACGAAGCCGGCCCCCGAATTGCACGCATAATCTTTATCGAGAAGTTGAAGAGGTTGCGCGAAAGGAATGGTGTCTTCCACGACTCGGAGTATTTGGAATAACCTTCAAAGTTCTGGCACCCGTCCCCGGCGTGCTGAGGCGAGCGCCTGTTAACCAGAGGTCTCCGCGTGAAACCCGCTCCCCGCCGCGTGAGGTCACGCCCGGTGCGGGGACCGGGCCTACAAAACGGCGGTTATGCCGTCCTGCGTTGACGCGAAAGCGCTCTGCGGCAAGAGCGCGCTACCTTTAAAGCGGCGCCCAACTTGAGTTCCCCCTGTTCTGCAACTATTATGCAGACTGGCGGAGAGTGTGATGGTCTCAGGAGGATCTTCACCATCCGTCGAGTTACAATTTATGAAATCCATTTTGATAGCCGTTTGCCTGGGGTGCGCAGTGTTGGTCGCGGTGGCCAAGGAAGACAAACCGTCCGCCAAAACCGCCGCTGTAGAGTCAGGCGATTTTTCAGGGAAGGTGGCCGAAACGATGAACGCTGCCAGCTATACCTACGTGCTGGTCGATACCGGCTCAAAAAAGCTCTGGGCGGCGGCTCCGCGGTTCAATGTGAAAGTGGGGGACACCGTAAAGGTCGGCTCACCCATGCCGATGCAGAATTACCAGAGCAAGACGCTGAATCGCACTTTCGACATGGTCTATTTCACTGGCAGTGTCTCGGTCAATGGCGCTCCGGCGAGCAGCGCTCCCACGACAACGGCAGGTGGCCAGCCAGCGTTGCCAGCAGGTCATCCGCCGATTGGTAGTGCGACTCAGGCCGCCGCTCTGCCAGATGGCCATCCGCCGATCGGTGGAGCTGCGCAGGCACCAAGCGCGATTAAGGGCATCAAGAAAGCTGAAGGCGGCTCTACCGTGGCCGAGGTCTATGCCAGCAAGGCCAAATTGAGCGGGAAGAAAACGGTCGTGCGCGGCAAAGTCGTGAAGTTCAATTCGATGATCATGGATCGAAACTGGATTCATATCCAGGATGGCACAGGCAAACCCGGTTCGAACGATCTGCTGGTGACTTCCAAAAGCCCCGCAAAGGTGGGGGATACCATTTCGGCAACCGGCACCATTGCCACCAACAAGGATTTCGGCTCAGGCTATCAGTACGATGTGCTGATGGAAGACGCTGAGATCGTTAAGGAATAATCCGGGCTTTCCTCATCTGCGCGAATCTGTGCTATCTGCGGATGAATTCGAAGCGATCATCCACAGATTGCGCTGATACACCCGGATTGTAAGGTGAAAAGCGCCGGCCTGTTTCGCCTGGTGTGGGGCTCAAAGCCGGCTGATGCTGCTGCCTTTAGCGATTATCACCGTCAAGTAAACCACCCAGGATGGAGCCTTCTTCGCGGTTGCCACCTTTCTGGGGAGCGGCCGCGTAGATGCGGTTAGCCAATCGGCTGAGCGGCAGGGATTGCAGCCAAACTCGCCCGGGGCCGCGCAAAGTCGCAAAGAACAACCCTTCTCCACCAAACAAAGCGGACTTAATCTTTCCGACGTATTGGATGTCGAACACGACAGTCGGCTGAAAAGCCACGATACAGCCGGTATCGACTCGCAAGACCTCTCCTGGCCCGAGCACCCGCTCGTGAATGGTGCCGCCCGCGTGCATGAATGCCCAGCCATCGCCCTGCAAGCGTTGCATGATGAAGCCTTCGCCGCCAAAGAGGCCCGCACCCAGCCGCTTGTTTAATGCGATGCCAACACTCACGCCTTTGGCAGCGCACAGGAACGAATCCTTCTGGGCGATCAATTCGCCGCCGATTTCCGAGAGGTGCACGGGAATGATTTTGCCTGGGTATGGGGCACCGAAAGCAACGCGTTTCTTGCCTTGGCCACGGTTTTGAAAAACCGTCATGAACAGCGATTCGCCGGTCAGCAGGCGTTTGGTTGCACCCACTAGAGAGGAAATGAGTCCAGATTGCTGCTGGGAACCATCGCCGAAAATGGTTTCCATTTCGATGCCGTCCTCCATGTACATCATCCCGCCGGCTTCAGCGACGGTCGCTTCCATGGGATCGAGCTCGACCTCCACGTACTGCATGTCGTCTCCAAAAATCTTATAATCAATCTCGTGCATTGCTGGCATAGCTCAGTTCCTTTCGTTAATGCGGGCTATGATAGCCTGCACAAAAAATCTGGCAGTTACAAATTGAGGTCTAATTTACAGCCGCTGGTTAGGCCGCTTTGTTCTCGCTGGGCGCGGGTGGTCCGACTGGCAGCAATGCGCGCAACGCGAAAGCCGCAATCAGGGTAATCACCACGCCGATCAGCGTGTACCAAGGCCAGAAAATCTCAACCCCCACATGGCGCATCCAAAAGTCTTTGCTCCAGGAAAGCTTGGGCAAAAGCTGGATAAACGTCATGCACGCGAGCGAGAAGAGCATCGCGCCCACCACCGGCCCACTCCGCCCGCGCTTCCAGAATACCGCCAGGATCAATCCGGCTAGAAGGGCCCCACCGGTCAGACCCCTGAGTTGGAACGCGGCGTTCAGGACGAAATCCACCCTCCGGCTCAGATAGGCAATAATCACCAGCGCAACGGCCCAGAACACGGTGGAGATTTTGCTGAAACGCAGGAAAAACATGTCGCTGCGGTTAGGCAGGAGGTGCTTCACGAAATCCATCGTTGAAACGGAAGCCAGTGAGGTGAGTGCTGAACTCACCGACGACATGGCGGCAGAAAGGATGGCCACGATGAGGAAGCCTTTTAAGATGTGCGGCACTTCGGTCATCATGAAGATCGGGAAAATAAAGTCATTGGCCTTAATTCCGGGACTCGACTCGGGCAGCGGAATTTGAAACGGGTGCGTCTGATAGAACACATACAGCATCGCGCCAACGAGCAGGAAGATCAGGAATAGCGGGAAGACAAAAACCGCACTGAGGACCAGCGCTTTGCGACCGTCTCGCACGGTTTTGCAGGCCAACACGCGTTGCACGATGAGTTGCTCTGCGCCATGCGTGGACATCACCAGCACCGTGCCGCCAATAATCCCCATCCAGATGTTGAACGGAGATCCCAGAAGGAACTTGGTCCAGGAAACCCCTTCCGGAGGCGTGGCATTGAGCCAGTGTAGCTTGCCAGCTTCGGAGGCTTTGGCCATGACTGTGCTGAATCCGCCGTCAATCAGGCTGGGAATATAAAACAAAGCAAACAACCCGCCCACCAGGAACAGGCAGAACTGGACGGCATCCGTCCAAATGACGGCTTTCACGCCGCCGATATACGTGTAAACCAGCGAGAGCACCACGAACCAAAGAATCGCCCCGAGAATGGGATCGCCAGTTCCAAAACCGAGCAACTTATCACCGAGCATCAGTTTGACCGGGATACTGGCGACATAGACGCGCACACCGGCAGCCAGCGTCTCGCTAATCAGGAAAAAGCCGCCGGCCGTTTGCCGTGCGCTCGGGCCAAACTTGTTGGCAAAAAGCTGATACGGGGAGTAAATCTCACCCTTCAAATAATGCGGCACCAGGACCACCGCCAGGATGATACGTGCAATCACGTATCCAATGATCATCTGGATGAAGGCGATGTTGCCGCCATACGCCATAGCTGGCACGCCGATGATCGTCAGCGCGCTGGTTTCGGCTGCGACAATGGAGAGCCCGATGCCCCACCAGGAAATCGTCTTGCTGCCGAGGAAATAATCGCGGGTATTTTGCTGATCTTTGCCGAACCAGACCCCCAGGCCGATGATGCCCAGGAGATAGGCAACAATGACAACCCAGTCGCCGAAGTTGAAGTAGCTGTTCATGTCCGCTCTGGAATTACAGTTCAAAGCGACTTGACGCGAGCAAAAACTCCTTTTGGAAGGCGAAAATGGCGAAAATCGGGCGAGAATCAGCTCTGCTGCTGGGAAATCAAACCGCTGACGGCTCCGGGGAGATGGGCGGATAACCGATCGAACAACTCACGGCATTGGAACTCGGAAAGCCTGAGCAGGCGCGCCCCGGAATAAATGAAGCTGCGTGTGCTTTGATGCGCGTAACCCAGCAGACCTTGCCGGAGCGGGAGCGAATAGATCGCGAGGGTCAGACCATAAACCAGCGTATGCCAGCCGTGGGCCTCCCCTGCCTCGATGGCCCGCAGATAGCGCTGCACCATCCGTTCATCACGGAGCGGACGCAGCTTTTGAAGCTGTGCAAACCCGACGCGCCGACTGGCTTCGGAAATGGTTTGGAGCACCGGTTCGCCAGCCATCTGCTGATCGAGCGCGACTAATTCGCGCAGCTCGTTGTGAAGCGCATGTGCGTGGGCCGATTGAATGGCCGGGAGCTCGCAAGGCAACAGGACACGTTGATGGTACTCGTTGAGAAATCGTTCCAGCGAGATCAGGCTGGTGACGGGTGGCAATTGGAGCAAGGCAGAGACCGAGCCGAGGGTTGCCAGACCGTCGGAAGACCCCAATTGGTCTGCCAGCGGATGCCAGTCACCCAGCCACTCGGCTGCTTCGCGCAGCGCCAGTTGAGATCGGATGGACATTCCAAAAAACGGCAAGCCTGCTTTGCATAATTGACGATGCTTGCCATGAGTTTACCGTGTACCGTTGGCGGGGATTATGCCATAGGAAAACGTGGAAAAGCGGGCAAAAAATTTGCGGCTGGAAGGATTCGCCGCTTGCCAAGGGAATGCATATCTGCTAACAGTTCTGGCGTTCAAGCGGGTGTGGTTCAGTGGTAGAATGCGGGCTTCCCAAGCCTGAGATGAGGGTTCGATTCCCTTCACCCGCTCCAATGTTTACAAGGGTCTTCTCAATCTTCTTGTTTTTGGTGCCAAATACCGTTGTCATGTCGCGCACGAATGGCAAGCGTCGCAAGCCTGGAAAACGTCCTCCCATTCTGGTGAAGGAGGGCTCTGTCGTCGTCCGGTTGAGATTTAGTCCACGCAAGACCAACGGAACGTGGTACGATTCCTGCCTCGTAGATTATTCGAATCACGGCAAGCGCTGCCGCGACCGTAAGAACTCATTTCGCAAGGCGAGGACCTGGGCAAAGACCGTCGCTGTTAAAATTGCGAACGGTGAGATGCAATCGTTGGCACTCACCGGTGAGGACCGCAAAATTTATCTGACTTCGTGCGAAAACATCAAAGGCTTGAAGGTTCCACTTGACGCAGCAACTCGTGAATACGCCGATGCGAAACGCCTGGCGAAGAATGCCGACCTGCGAGAGGTTTCACGGTTTTACAATCGATATGCGCAAAAGGGAATTAAGCCTATCCAGCAGGAAAGCGGGAATTCGGACCGCGATATCGAAGACAATTACCTCGAACTGGCAACTGAGGAGGAAGCCGAAGATTGGTTCGCCATCGCTCCGACTCCTGAAAGGCTAAAAGAGTTGCACGCTCTCGCATCTGAGCTGAGGGAATATTTCTCAGCCAAACAGGTCTCGTGATTGGCGATCGCAGTGATTGACGGGTCACCAATTGACCCTGTTACCGTTGCGCCGACAGCCACAGACTTCGGATCAGAAGGTTGCAGGTTCAAGACCTGCCGGATGCACCAATAAATCAGGTTTTTTTGAGTTTCGTCAGTTTCGCCACCTGCAGAGTAGTATAAATAGTAGTATTTTGTGCCTCCGTGTTTCAGTCGGTTTGGATTCACCCCGTAATTTTTCCACCCCGTTGGCTAGCATTTGGTCCATTCGTCACAACGCACTTTTGGTTTCCCATGAATTGTTCCCCGGTAGCCAGAAGGCCGCATCGCCATCAACAATCAGCCCTGACGACCTCGTTGGCGCGGACACCATCCCCGCCGACTCCAACCGGCGCAACGCAGGCAGCCCCATCAACTCCCCGCCGCCAACTGATTCTCCCCCGATCTGACGCTCGTTAACTTGGTTGATACAGTTGCCCCACTGCCG
The DNA here is from genome assembly GCA_942493075.1 of uncultured Verrucomicrobiota bacterium. Taxonomy (GTDB): domain Bacteria; phylum Verrucomicrobiota; class Verrucomicrobiia; order Limisphaerales; family UBA8199; genus JBBQYD01. The sequence goes on from OW818681.1 coordinate 5,281,304, forward strand.
TCGCCATCTTTCTGACGCGTTCGCAAAGCAACGCCGGCCCAACCACGCGCGCGTGCGTGCCCCAACTCAATATCCACCGTTCGATTTCCTCGAGACCGTTCAAGCGCATCCGCAAACGTGAGCCACCGTCAGGCAGTTCAGTCAGCGTCTGGCTTGAATGCCATTGTCGGCCCCGCACCAAGTCAGTTGCCCACGCATTGAACTCGATCTCCACGTCGTATTCCTTGTCGCCCTTCATCACGCTGAAACTCCCCTCCAGATACTTGTCAGGATTAAAATCCTTCGACTTCACAAAACGTTCTTCTGTCGCCGTTGGCTTGGTCAGTCTCGTCAGCGCGAATGTTCGCATGGCATCCCGTTTCACATCGTGGGCAAACAGATACCAATGGCTATCAATGCAGGCCATATGATACGGATGCACCTGCCGCGCCAGCGAGTGCTTCGCTCCCAAATTCCGATATTCAAACTTCAACACCCGCCGCTCTTGCAGCGCCTTGGTGAGGACCCGAAATATATCGAGGTCGGCGTCCTCTGGCGCAAATGGGCGGAAAGACAGCGCCAGACCAAGATTCTCCAGCGAATATCGCTCCCTGTCATCCAATTGGCCGGTGAGTTTTTTGAACGCCATGCGTAGCGGCTTTTGAAACGGCATTCCGCCATATTGGGCAATCGCCTTATCGGCCACCAATAGCGAAAAAATTTCCGCCTCGCTCATCGCTGCCATCGGCAGGAAGTCATATTCCTTCCGGTAACAATAACCATGCTTGAGCTCGTCATACTCGATAGGCGCTTGCAGGCTGTCCCGCATGAACTCAATGTCCCGCTTGATGGTTCGATCCGTCACCTCCAAATCCTCCGCCATACCGACCGCGTTCGGATACTTGCCAGCTTTGATCCACTCGTGAATCCGTTGCATCCGGTGCAACGGCGGACGACTGCGCATCTCGCGTTGGGCTTTTTTCATAAGTTATTCGTGGGCTGGCAAATTGAATTCAAAATTCTTACCAACCGGGACAGCCTTTGTCACTCCCCCTCTTGTAGAATCAAATCAAAAACACCTAAACCAATGAAACGCATCAACGACCACACCGGCCTCCTCGAAACCGAATCTGAATTACTCAATGCCATCTTGGCAAATTGGCAACCCAAAGCCTTCGATTTAGATGAAAAGGACCACGAAGGCGACATGTTCGCCACCCTCCGCCGAGCCTTGCCGGACGTACCAATGACTACTCAACACGGTCTGGCCAAAGGCCGCGCCGACATCGTCATCGAAGATTCCCACGTCATTGAGGTCAAACTTGGCCTGACTGACGTGCTGGAATTTGACCGCTGCATCGGCCAGATGGAGCGCTACTACCAACGTTGGGTGAAGAAGGATCGCGGACCATTTCACTTGGTCGTTGTCGGCGAATCCGATCCCGACCTGCGCGACATGCTCCATGTGTGGTTCGAGGAAGCCAACGCACGCTTCCTCACTTGGTCGCCTTTCCACTTGATCGAAAAACTCCCTGCCGCCGCGGAGGCTTCCGTTGTGTAACCAATTTCCTCATAACCCTGAACAAATCCATAACCACACAAAATTATGAGCTGGAACGATAATCCCACCCCCAACGCCATTGACAAAGTGTTCGTCTCTCAAACTGAATCATGGGAGGTGAATCACTTCGTGGATCACTACCTGAAAACCAACAATTACACAGTGAATGAAAACAACCGTCGTGCCGTCCGCGACGCCATCAAAGAATTCCCTGGCCGCGCGCCGGTGAAGCGCGCGGACCTGTCCACGTTCTTGGACTCGAAGTTTGCTCACAAGTGATTCGGCCCTTGTTCCCCATCAAGCCTCGTTCCAATCGTGACAACTAATCTCGATTGAAATATCGTGCGGCGATCCCTTGAACGGGATGGGAATCTATGGCCACGGCACACAACCAACCGTTGGGTTTCCGCTTCGGCGGAAGATCGTCGTCAATTTGGGTTGGTGTGGGCCACTGGGACGCCCCCCCCCAGAACCACCTAGAACTGCCAACTGAATGTCCGAAAACACACCATTGTTAAGTGTTCGGCTTTCGCCGGTTCTCGCCGGAGGATTCTTTCGTCCTCTCGCGCGACCTTCCGCGCCACTATATGTGGATTGTGCGGATCGTCTGGAGCGGGCGAGCGACGAAGGCGACCAGCTTTCCCACGCGGACGCCATCGCGCTGATTCACGACGCGCTGGCCGTGCATCCAAGTGTGAGACTGGAAGAAGACGAGGGCGGGCAATTTGCGGATGTTCGTCACCGGGCGGGACAGATTTTCAACCGGCTGCTTGAGGCGGGCTGGTTGGAGGAGCGCCCCGCCAGTCTCGACGAGCGCTGGGTGGTTCTTTCACCTCGCCTGTCGCCGTTGCTTGGATTGTTGCGAGGTTATGCAGAGGACGATCTTGCCGAACTGAAAGATTTCGCGGCCACTATTCGCTCGGTTTGTGAAACCCTTCTTAGCGAGGGTGCGCTTGATCCAGCCAAGCGCAATGCTGAGGAATTGCGGCAAGTCGTCAAGGAGTTGCTCGACCGCACCACCCGCGCGGGTCAGCAAATGCGCGCCGTAGAAATCGTGATTGTCCGCTACGCCCAGCAGCAACGCGCAAGCGTCACTCCCAACGAGACCCTCCGTCGTTTCCTCGTCGAGTTCCACGAAGGCGAGCACATGGTTTGTTACGACACGTTGGAACACGGCGGGCTTCTGCCCAAACTTAAGCAGGCCCGGTTGGTCGCGCAGGATGCCTGGGCAAACCCGTTCGTGAAGCAGCGCCTTGCGGAAGGCATCGCGGCGCATCGTGGCGTCGATGAGACTACGGCCTATGGCGACGCAGAGGAAATGCTGCTCAAACTGGAGCGGGCCATCGCGGGCATATCTGCGAAGCAGCGCATCATTGACGAGCGCATCGCGGAATTCAGCGAGCTGTCCGCCGCGCGGTATCGCTACCAGACGGAAATGCGCGGGCGGCGTCCCGAGATGGTGAAGGCGTATCTGCAAAGCGCCGACCAGCAATATTCCGGCAGTTCGTTCGACGATCTTGCGAGCCAGCCCGGCATGGTGATTCTCAGCCCAGAGGTGGAATTCTTTTTCGGCCAGGACTCGCTCGCCCGACCACGTCGCGCCCGGCTGCCAGTTGAATTGGGGATTGCGATGCCGCCCACTGCGGGTGATTCGCACGATGCGCTGGAGCGAATCCGGCGGCAAAATCTTTACGCAGTGACACCTCAACGCGCTGGTCGCTTGATAGAAACGTTCCTGGCACACAAGGGCGCGGCAGTTTCCACGGCGGATTTGAAATTGAGCACCGAGGACGACTTGCTCGATTTCCTCGCGGTGCTGGCCTACGACCGTGCTTCCGGGAAGCGCGGCCACAAGCCGATTCGCTGGCGAATCCACACTGCCCGACAGGAGCACGGGTTGGAGCCGGAGAAAATTCCGACTGACGTTATCGCTGGGCGGCGCGTCGAACGGCTTACCATCGAGAGAACTGCATGACACCACAATGGCCATCCTTCTGGGCGCACATTCCTGGCGATGATCGTCCGGCAATGCGTGAAATCCTCACCGACCTGCTCGCCGCCGGAGTGTTATTTGGCGACACCGGCCGCGAGCGGGAGCTTTTCCAGACCGCGCGCAAGTATGAGTCGGAACTCGCCGAGTACCTTTCGCTCTTGAATGTGGCACTGTTCCAAGACCCGGATCGGGCGATTCTCCAAGCTCGGCCGATTCCCGGCGAGTGCGGCCTCACTGCGCGCTTCACGAAGGATGAAACGCTGGTGGTGTTGACACTTTGGCGCATTTACGACGACGCCATCATGGAGCGGCCCACAAACGTCGTCACGCTGTCGGCAGATGAACTCTTTGGGAAGCTCAATCTCTACTTCGAGCACATCGAGCCACCTGCGCCCACGCATCTTGAACGGATTCTGGTCAAACTCCGTTCGCGGCGGCTCATTCGCTTTCAGCCCGACCCCGAACAGTTCGGGGAATCGCGTTTGGAAATTCTCCCCACGCTTGCGCGCGCCATTCCGTTCGAGCGTCCAGAAGAATGGGCGCAATCCGCCGCCCTTTTTCAGCAGCCCGCCGCCTCGAACGGCAAAACCGAAATATCAACGGGCGAGGAAGGAGATAAGCAGTGAGTGCCCAGCACATTTCCCTGACGCGCATCATTGCCGTTAACTGGTATGGCTTCCGGCAAATCTTCGACGTCTCCAATCATACGCTTATCTCAGGCGCTTTCGGCAGCGGCAAATCCGCGCTGCTCGACCTCATCCAATACGTCATGCTGGGTGAGGAATGGCGGCCCAACCGCGCCGCCGCTGGCGTAGCGCGCGGGCGCACGCTGGTGAGCTACTGCCTGTGCGATACGAACTACACGCGCAACAATGAACCGCACTACATCCGCCATGACGGCGTCACCTTCATCGCTCTGGAATTCACCTGGCCCGTCGAGCGCAACCAGTCGCCGCGCCGCGAGACGTGGGGCGTCCGCATCCAATACGCCAGCCCGACCTCGCGTGCGGAGCAGACGTATTTTTGCATTCCCGCGCGACTTGATTGGGCAGAAATCGCCCCGTCCGGCAAATTGATGTCCGAGGAGGAATTCAAGTCTTACGTCCGGCGCGAATACGAAGGCGCGTCCAGCCGGAAATGCCTGTTTCCCCGCCAGAAGGATTACCTTGCCGAGATGGCGACACCACATCATCTGTGGTTCGATGAAAAACAGTTTCCTAAAACTTTTCCCAAGTCTATCGCTTTCGAGACGGAAAAGAACGTCGAGGATTTCATCCGCAAATTCATCCTTGAAGAAAACCCGCTCGAGGTCAGTGACGTAAAGGCGGCTGTCAGCGCGTATCGCGAGACACAGGCGCGGCTGGAATGTCAAGAAGCCGAGGCCAAGCTGCTTGGCGTGGTACAAGCGAGGCATGACGCCTACGCGCAGGCCAGGCGCGAGGCTGCAATTCTCCAGCATCTCAGCCATGCGCTGGAGCAAGATCGCTTGAGCGAACTCGTTGCCAGCCACGAAAAGGGGCTTGCCGACCTCCGCGCCAAACACCAATCCGACAACGAGGCTTTCGACAAAGCGGTGGCCGATGCCGAACGGTTCACGAACGCGTTGGCAGAGTTCAAATTGGATTCAGACGAATCGGAGCTGCAACAGAAGCTGACTGAACAGAAATCCAAGCGGGAGGAACAGACTGGCGTGCTCGAAGCCCAGAAAGGGGTGCGTGCCCGACTGCGCGACTTGCGGCTTCGTTGGACGCAATGGTTGAAACGCGGCGCCACGCTCCCGCTGGACGGCCTGCCCGCAACGTTGACGGTCGAAGACAAATTGCTGGATGCGCTCGCCGCGCCAGACGAGGCTGCCGGACTGCGGGCTATTCCAGACTTGGCGGATCGGTTCAGCCAGTTGTTTCAGAGTGTAGGAAAGCTGCTCGAGCCGCACACCACGGAAATTAACTCCATTACCAGCCGACTTAAACAAATCGCCGCCGACTTGGAGCGGATTGAAGATTCGCAGACCCCTGGCTCGTTCCCCCTGTTCCAAGTCATCAGAACTCGACTGGCATCCTCGCCGACTCCACCCGAACAATTGTGCCGGCTCATTGAAGTGAAGCCAGACGCCGAAGAATGGCGTAACGCGATCGAACTTGTTCTGGCCCGGAATCGGTTCGCCATCGTCCTGGGTTCGGGCGAGGATTATCGTGCGGCACTGGAGGTTCTCCGCAAACGCTCGCCCGCCGAGCGCGGCGTGGACGAATCGCTGGTGCATCCGCGCGAGGCCGGCGAATTGTCCGCCGACGTGCGAAAACATTCGCTCGCCGAGAAGATCGAGTTCGCGCGGGTTGCCGACCCGATTCAGCGCGCCGCGATGAACTTTACCAATCACCTGCTTGGGCGCGTGATGGCCGCCGAGCGCGTCGAGGATTTAGATTTGTCCGACCGCGGCATCACCCGCGACGGCATTTACAAGCAAGCGCCCATCCGCCGCCGGTTGCGGCAAATGCCTAGCTTCGAGTTCACGCTGGGAACGGAGGGTTTGAAGCGGCTTCGCGAGGCGCTGACCCGGGAACAGCAGGGGAAGATGGCGGAGCGGAAGAATCTGGAGGCGCTGGTGGCTTCCATCAATGACTGGCTAGACACCGGCAAGAAAGGCGGCTTGAGCGATGCGCGACTGCCCGACCGGAGCGGAGAACTTCCCCGGTTGCCGGTCTTGGCACAGGAGCTTGCCGCGCTCAAACTGCGGATCGATTTCCTGTCCACGGACGAACGCACGGAGCGGTTGCGAAAGTTGAAAGACCTCCAGCGCGACCTCGCCAATGCCCACCAAGAAATCGGCAGCCTGAATAAATCGCGAAAAGAGTTTGGACTGAAACAAAGTGCTTTGCAGGATGCGCTCGGGGATGCTGCGGAAAAGCTCGCCAAGGCAAAGCTCGCGACCACTGAGAACCGCGTCGCGATGCCAGGAGGAATCCTCGACGCAGAAATCCAGGACCGGCTGGAGCAGTCGAAAGCCGCGTTCAGAACCTGGACTGAGCGTAAGGAAGCCGCAAGCGAGCGCAGCAGCAAAGCGTCGGTGGACGTTGAAAAGGCGCGCAACGCCCGCAACAACGAACGCCGCGCCTTGCTCGATGCGGTGGATGGCAATGGCCGTCCGAAGCATCCGCAGTATCGCCACGACCATTTTGATCCCGAAGAGGAGGCGAATGACCGCTGGCAGGCCCGCTTGCGTTTGCTGGAGGAAGTGCAGCTTGCGGAATCACGGAAACACGCCACCGAACGTCGTAAAGACTGGGAGCGCCGCTTGAAAGACCAGGTGCTCAACCGGCTGAACGAGAACTTGCAGACTTCCGAGCGCACCGTCCGGCAGTTGCGCACTTACCTCGACGTTCAGGTGGGCAAGCATAAATATCGTATCAGTCAGGAACGCGACCCGACTTTTGCCGCGCATTGGAGTCTGGTGGACACCGGCTTTGAGCCGACGGACGACCTGCTTGCCGCCGGGAGAACCCAGGAAGTCCAGCAGGCGCTTGAGGAGCTGATGTCAGCCGTCGAAGCCAACGGCGTGGCCGACGCCCGCGCCTTGTTGTTGCTCGATTACCGCAATTACCACCGCTACGACATCAAGATGCGCCCGGCCGATCACGCCAGCGGACCAGAGATTTCGTTTGGCCGCAGCGGCGTCAGCATGTCCGGCGGCGAGAACCAAGCTCCGTTCTTTATCTCCATGCTGGCCGCTGCGCGCCGCCTCTATGATTTGGGAGGTGGACGTTCGCAGCATCTCGGGTTGGTCGTCATGGACGAGGCGTTTTCCAAACTTTCCGGCGACGGCGTTGAGGATTGCCTCGAACTCGCCCGCAATTTCAATCTCCAGCTTTTGATGGCGTTCCCCATTGACCGTCTCGGCGTAATGACTCCTTACGCGGACACCGTCGTCGAGTTGCGTAAAGAGGAGGTCCGCGATGCCGACGGTTTCATTACTCAACTGGACAACATTCCCATCGTCCTGCCGCCGGATGACGTGCAGGAAACCATTTCATGAATCTGGATTCCAAGCGATGGCGGGGCTGCGCTTGGTTGCGGGCGCTCGTCTTCCAATGGCACAAGTCGCGCGGCTATGCCGTTTCCAACTTCCAGCGCCCGCTTTCCCGGGATTGGGAGGACTTGCTTCAGTCTGGTAACCTGTTCTCTGCTGAGTCGCGAAACGAAGCATTCCGCGAAGCCAGGGAACTGCAGGCGGCCGGGCTTGTTGACCTTAAGACCGTTCGCTACCGCCCTTACCAGATTGAACGGGTGGTGATTCCGTTCGCGGCTGAACTGCGCTTGCGCGAACTGTTCGCAGGCGAACTCCCCGGTGCCCCCGACCCAAAGTTTGATTTTGCTTCGGTAGCATGGGCCTCCCCGCTTGCCTTCCTCTCAAGCGAATCCGTCTCCGTTGCGCCCGACGATCTGCTCAAGCTTAACGAATTCCTTCTGAAAAACTCACCAACGCAAGCGGTCGTCCCCATCAAGGAACGGTCGCTTGAGATTTTCGGGGACGAAAAGCGCTTGGACGCCTTGGTATCCACGTCGCTCTTTCGCGCGGGCCGACTCGATTGGGTGAGAGATTTGAGATGCGAGTTCATCGGCGAACCTCTCGCCTGGAAACGCGGACCGGCTGAAGCAACCGGGCAACCGATTATTGTCGTCGAAAATGCGGCAACGTGGCATTCCTACTGTCGTTGGAACACCGAGCGCAAACTCTTCAGCGCCGTCGTGTATGGTTGCGGCAACCGCTTCGTGGATGGCGTGCGCTACATCGACGACATCTTTCTCGAACTTGGCGGCCCGCGCCGTGTGCTTTATTTTGGCGACCTAGATCCCCAAGGCTTACTCATTCCGCAGGAGGCATCGAACCGGTCGCAAGCCGCCGGCCTGCCGGCCATCGAGCCCCATCTTTGGAGTTATCGACAATTGCTAACCGTTGCTAACGGCCGCGGTCAACCATGGGAAGGTGAGCCGTCAGCATCCACGCTTTGCGACTGGCTGGGCGAATCTGCCGAACCCGTCCGGAAACTTTTTGCTGCCAGCCACCGGCTCGCACAAGAGCATGTCGGCTGGGAATTCCTTCACAATAAGACGGGAACGGAGTGAACGGCGCATGTGCATCCCTTTGAATCTCGTTCATTTCCTTCCTCATCCCGCCGAAAATTACTGACCGCGTCGGAGGACTCGCATGGTTCGTGTCGGGGCCGTTACCACCGCCCCTGCTTCCCCCAATTCCTTCCTCCATGTTTTTCGTTGCGTGACCAAGGCTCGAAACACATAATGCGGTTGGATGCTTTCGACAAGTACATCCGCAGTCCAGGTGCTCCACGTTCTGGCGGACGCGCTGCCGCGTATGCTTTCTGCGATGTCAAGTCGTGGCAGCCCTCCATTGGGAGGGATCACGACCGAGGTTGCTAACCTGCTCAACGCCGAAATCTGTTCAATCTGGCTGCTAGACGAGGCAGGGCAGAGTTTGGTTTTGAGGGAAGCCGAGGGTTACAAAGCGGATGCCATCGGCAAACCCCACAACATGGAGGGTTTGACAGGGAGGATCCTTCGTGAGAAGTGTCAGTTCATCCTTAATTTCAGTGTCCAAGACCCCGAATTGGGTTGGCGCGGTTTCTTCGATGATGTGCTCGAAACGCACTGCTGGTCCTTGCTTGGTGTGCCGATCGTGAGCTCTAGCGGCGACAGAAAACCACTAGGTGTCCTGAAGTTGGAGAACAAGAGGCGTCCGTGGAGCACTAGGGAGATTCGTCAGGAGTTGTTCAAGATCTGCAGCAGGAGGAAAGTGTGTACAGCCAAGAGCCTCCACGATGATATTGTGTCTTTGGCAAACCAGCTCCGAACCGAACCCAACACCAGTTCCGAGAAGCAGGTGCTGAAACTGAGCAGCCTAGCCGGTCAACTGCGGGAGGCATCCGAACGGATTCGTTTCGTTCTCGAACCCGAACAGACGAAGAGCACCTTTCCGACGCCCAGCAGGTCTGAGGCTAGCATATACGAGGAGCAACTGGCCTTTCAGATAGAATGTATACGACGACAGTTGGGACTTGTTCAGGACGAGCTTCGATTGGCGGGTAATACTTATAGGTCATTAAAGGAGGAGATCTGTGAGGTTGCCTCTTCAGCGGAGGTCCTTGACAAGGCTTTTGCCAATTACGCTCCGTTCACCTGGGAAGATCTGCTGCTCGCGAGGACAATTGCCGCGATGATTGCGGCCGTTCTTGATATTGACCGTGCTGCCTATATCCACGGCTGGGATCGAATTCGCCACGCTCTTGATAATGTCCCCTCGAACTTCTTATGGCACGTCGACAGGGCAGCTTCTCTCATCGTGGAGGGGCTTCCGAAGCCTCAGCCTGATTTATTGGAGTCCCTGAAGATTGCGTATCGAAGCGCCTTGGTCGTTGATGGGACGAAAGAGTTGTTTAGACACGCTGCCGCTGCAAAAAGCGCTCTTTCATACACCGTCGAGGAGATCGCAAGTGAGGTAGAGTCGAGGTCGGGCTTTTATGTGCGGTTGGGCAGGCTCAAGGGATTCGACGTGAGCTTCAGACCCGAGTTTTCTCCAGCACAGGGATGTGTCGCTTACTACTGTGTGTATCCGCTCCTTCGGGGTTCTTTGGACGTGTTGGTGGACAACGCGCTCCAGCATGGAAGCACCCCTGTAAAGATCAGGCTGTTTGAGGAGGAGCAGAGGCTCGTTATTGAAGTGCGGGATAACGGTTCCGGCCTTCCAGAGAATTTCGAAATCGGTCGCGGCTTGCAGTATGGTCCTGACAGGTCTGGGAGTGGCGTAGGGCTTTTCAGCGCATTGCACGCGATGCAATCTTTCCAGGGCGATCTTCGCTACGAGAGGCTGACGGCTGGTGCTGTGTTCAAATTGGTTTTGGTGCCTAAAGCGAGCGTTCTGACAACGAATTATGGCAAAACAAATTCTGGTTCTTGAGGATACGGACGACATCAGGCCTATCATCCAGGCTGCCGTGACGAGTCTGGGCCCGACTACGCCCTGCGAAATAAATTGGGTCCGCACGAAGGTCGAGGCCCTGGCGGCGACCGGGAAGATCGACGCATTTGTTGCTGATATAGCAGTGTATTCTGGAAAAGCTGGCGATCCGGCTCCGCCGAGCACGGAGCATGGAATTGAGGCAATTAGGGGACTGATCCTGTCTGGAGCCGTTACGCCGGAGCAAGTCATAGTTGTGTCGAAGTACAAGCATGATGCTGAAATAAGGAGCAGTCTGATTAGCATCGGGATCAACATGGCGCGCAATACTTTCGAAAAACCTGTCGACCCTCCGGTGCTGACTGCTGCGATAGCACGGGTCCTTGGACGCTAACAACCGAGAAGCGCCGGAACCATCTGCGCTTCGCTCGCCCCGATCCCCGGACGGGCCGGCGGCCCAGGCCACCACCCAACGCGACGGGCCGTGGTAAGGATTGGCGCCACTGCCTTGCCGGGCGGAGCACGGCGACGCCACACGAACGGCCAGCACACTCAGCACTCCGGGAAGAGCGGCAAAACCCCGCGGACTATTACGGCGCCAGGCAACCACCATTTCTGATTTCTGCTTTAGCTGCAGAAATACGCTTTCTCTCCAGCGCTGGTCGTAGCACTTTGGATCAATCGAGACATCAAGCTAGATCTTTCAACACTCAATTTCAGTAATCTCACTATCGAGCAGCTCTGGTTTTTCGGTGACACGAAAGTCGGGCTAACGGCGAAATAATGCTACACGGCGCGACTATCCCCGACCTTATCTCAGGAATATGCTGGGCTGCACGCATGAACCACGGTCAGATTCACAAGGAGATTCAAACCAACGCAAACTCCCAGCAAACCGGAGCTCACTTCGTAGCCACCCTCCGCCCCTCGCGCTCCGTCGGCGTCCGTGCTCCCTCGACCGTGATTGCTCCGTGTCCGCCTGCCCCCCCCCGTCGCACCGCCTACTGCCCTCCCCTCCCTGCGGCTGAGTTTTCTTTTACTCGCCTGAGACAAGCAGGACACCGTGGCAGGAACGGAGCGGAACCGAGCAGGATCCATCCGGCAGTATTCTCACGGGGACGGGACCGTCGCCCCCGTAAGCCTTGGGGCTCGGCGCGCGGAAGATGACTTCGAACGAAGCCGGCTTCGCATCCTCTGGGTCGTCCGCCGCCGTTACAAAGAGCGCTCGCGCTGTGCAGGCGGGGTCGCGCGCGGACATCTCACCCACGAGGAGCGGCGCGCCGTTCGAGGCGCGCACACCCTTGAAGAAGCCAGCGTCAAGCGCGTCGGGGAAGGATACCGGCTCCTTCGGGTTGCGCGACGATCCACTCGCGAAGCCGACGAAGTGCGTGGCCGTGGACCTGAACTTCATGTACTGGGGCCCGAGGCGTTTGAGTTCGGCGTTGACCTTCTTCAGCTTCGCATACTGCGCCGTCGGCACGCCCGCGGCGTCGAGCACATTGTTCGTCCACCAGCCGGCGGTCCAGCATGCCCAGGTGATCGTCTCCGCGCCGAAGCTCATGGCCGCGCAGGCCTGGAACCGCAGGCGGTTCTCGCTCGTGGGCGTCTGGCCTTCTCGCGAGTTCACCTGCGGAATGTACCAGAATCCACGTCCGGTGCGGCGGCAGGCATCCGCCACCAGGATGAAGTTGTCGTAGCATTTCGAGAGGAACCTGTCTGCGCCCGCGGGCTCGACGTAGGGATAGAAGTCGTACGAGATGTAGTCCAACGGCACGTGGCGGCAGTACTCGGCCACGTGCTCCGCGTAGGTCGTGGTGCCGAGCTGATTAACAGTCTGCTTGCCCGTGTTCTGGGTCACGCTCGCGTAGTTCGGATAGAGGTTCAGGTAGAGGGGGACGCCCGGCAGTTCGCGGTTCAATTGGCGCACCACCTCGCCGTAATACGGAAAGTCGAGCGCGGAAGGTTCGTCGCCGATGTCGATCGCCCAGATCGCCGGGTGGTCCTTTAGCGTGGCGGCGCCCTTCGAGTAGACGTCGGGCGGATTCTTCTCACGCAGCTTGCCGGCGTTCTCTCCGTCGCCGCCCCACCAGCCGGGCACAACTCCGTTGACAATTGCGCCCACGCCGTGCTTCGCGAAGAGGTCGAGCGTGGAGCGGTCGTCGGCGCCCACGCCGACGATAAAGTCCACGCCGCACTCCCTGATCGCCTTCACGTGCGCTTCGGTGCGCGCGTTCGCCTGCAGGCAGTAGGCGCCGATAAGCAGTTTCGAACGGTCCATGCGCGGTGCCGCCGCGCAAAACGCGGAGGCCGCCGAAATGGCGGCGAGTGTGCAGGCGATGGTTTTGGCGGTCGTGTTCATGCTGAATAGGTCTTTCGTTGGTGTTGACAGAGTTGTTCTACCAGAACGTCCGCCCGTCGGCAAATCCCCGACTCGCGGTTCCGCGGACACCTGACACGGAATTGCACAGGAGGGGGCCACGGGCAGCGGGCCGGAGATCGGAAACCAGAGGTCGGAGGGGCCGAGAAGACCTGGCCTGAATCTTGAACACCAAGGAAGACCAAGGGAACGAAGGCCAGTGGTCAGAGGACGGAGGTCAGAGGTCAGGTCCCTGTAGGCCCGGTCTCCGCACGCGGCGAGGGAGGGGGGCGGAGAAAAAACGTAATCACGCAGAGACGCCAAGATGCGAAGGTGGAACAACAGACCCGATGCGGCTCTTAACCACTTGCCATTCCCCAATCCCAACGGGATTGCGTCCCGAAGCCCGGGGTTGCGACTCCAATCGCTACCCTGGGGCAGACCCAAATTTAACTCCTCCGATTTTCCCCCTCTTGTTCGGTGCGTGCCAGACGCGCCGAACGAAATGAAATAAAGGTGTAACCCGATGTACTTTTTCCGTTAGTAGCGGGTGTATGAACGATGCAATCATGTCGAACGCACCATTTTTTGGGATGATGCTAGGCGGGATGTTAGGTGGGTGGGAGACCATACTCATTCTTTGCGTCGCTGCGGTCGCGGTGGCGTTAGGATGTGTGCTGATTTTCCTGGTATTTCGCTTGGTTAGACAGAGCTCCCCGGTTCCTCCGCCAATGCCAAAGGCATCAGAACCGCGTGTCTGCGCACGCTGCGGTTCGCAGGTTCCAGCAGGCGCGCCGGAGGGGTTGTGTCCGCGCTGTGTCATGGGTGTTGGACTGGGGACAGCGCCCATGACAGAGAAAGGGAGCAGCACTCCGGACATCCAGGATATTGCCCCTCATTTTCCAGATCTTGAACTTGAGGCATGCCTTGGCCGCGGTGGCATGGGGGTGGTCTATCGCGCGCGGCAAATAAAGCTCAATCGGCTGGTTGCGCTGAAGATTCTCGGCCCAGAGCACCGTAACAATGTGCTGTTCCGGGAACGATTTCATCGGGAGGCTCAGGCCCTGGCGCAGATGAACCATCCCAACATCGTCGCTGTTTACGATTACGGCGAAAGCGGAGGCTACTATTTCTTTTTGATGGAGTATGTGGAGGGCGTGAACTTGCGACAGCTCCTCCGCGCAGGAAAGCTTTCGCCCGAGGTGGCGCTGCCCATGGTGGCTCCAATCTGTGACGCATTGCAGTATGCTCACAAACTCGGAGTCGTGCATCGGGACATCAAGCCCGAGAACATTCTCCTGGACCGAGAACAGCGAGTCAAAATAGCGGATTTTGGCATAGCCAGAATCGTAGGGGCGGCCCCGCCCGAGCCCCTAACAGCAGAGCATCAGGTTGTGGGCACCCCACACTACATGGCTCCAGAACAGGTGGAGCAGCCTTCGAGAGTTGATCATCGGGCAGACATTTATTCCCTGGGTGTGGTGATTTACGAGATGCTCACCGGTGAACTGCCGCTGGGCCGGTTCCAAGCACCTTCCTTCAAGGCCACTCTTGACGTGCGTTTAGACGAGGTCGTTCTACGGGCGCTGGAGAAAGAGCCGGAACGCCGTTACCAACACGCGAGTGAGGTGAAAACACGGATCGAGGCCATAACGGCTGACCCGCAAGCTCAGTCCCACCTGCCCGCCGAGTTGCCGCGCCGTAGCCTGCCTGCCAGCGACTGGATACTTCTGCTTCTGTTTGTGGGGCCCGTCGCCCTAATGGGATGGCGTGTGCTGGCAATCGACGGGATGGAACCGGGTGTTCGGCTGTTTGCCGGCCTTGCAGGCTTGCCAGTAGGTGGGACGATCGGGGCGTGCCTGGTTTATATCGCGAGCAGGTTTATGATGGTCGAACTGTGGAGTGGAAAACTTTGGAGAAATATGCCCTGGCAATTCTATGTTTCCGGGGCTTCCCTGAGCGCAAGTCTGCCGGCTGCCGGTGCGTGGATGGTCATGGCGCTACTGATCAGGCAGGACGGATCATGGAATCCATCGGAGGGTGAGTTCATATTTGCTGCTGTTTTGACCGTTGCCGCGTTCGGCCTGATATTTCTCAATCTACTCTTCGGAATAGTCGCCTTGAAGCGCGTGCGCGCAAGCGCTAACGGAGGCATGCCAGCTTTCTTGATTCTTTGGTTTTGGCCTGCGCTTGCAGCGTTCGTGGCTGTGTGCTGGTTTTTGAACCGGGTCTTGCATTAGGTCTTTCATTCATGCGGCGGATTGAAAGCGCACCGGGACGGTGCGCGAACTCGCAGTCGAGACGACCGCGCTACCCCCCGGAACAGCCGGGTCTTGCATTAGGCCGGTATGTGGCCGAAGGTGCCGCTCGGAATAGTGTTGAAATTATGAAAGTAGGAATTGTCGGGACTGGATTTGTTGGGAGTACTGCGGCCTACGCGATGGTGATGCAAGGGGCAGCCAGCGAGATCGTGCTGGTCGATGTCAATGTTGCATTAGCTCGGGCTCAAGCAGAGGATATTCTGCACGCCACACCCTATGCTTCCGCTGTGCGGGTGCATGCAGGCGATTATTCCGACCTGACAGGAGCTGGCGTGGTCGTGCTTGCCTGCGGCGTAGGCCAGAAGAGCGGCGAAACCCGGCGGCAGTTGCTGGAACGCAATCTAACGGTTTTCGAGCAAGTCACTCCTCATGTCATTAAGCACGCACCGGGAGCTGTGCTCCTCGTCGCTTCAAATCCGGTCGATATTATCACCCAGATAGTCTGCAAGCGCGCGGGTTTGCCTCCGGGCCGGGTGGTGGGTTCGGGCACCATTCTCGATACCGCCCGATATCGTTCGCTTCTTGGCGAGCACCTGGGCGTCGCTCCGCATTCCGTTCACGCCTACGTGATGGGTGAACACGGCGATTCCGAGATGCTCGCGTGGTCGAGTGTGCATGTGGGCGGTGTATCCCTGAATCATTTTGCCCAGCAGCGGGACAAGGCGATAACAGCCGAGGTCAAGAAGCGGATCGACGAAGGTGTTCGCCGCGCGGCGTATCGGATCATTGAAGGCAAGAAAGCCACTTACTTCGGCATCGGCGCAGCTCTTTCACGGCTGGTGCAGGCGATCAGTGGAGATGAGCGGGCCGTTTTCACCGTCTCCACCGGGACATCTGGCATGCCTGAGTTCGAGGGTGTGTGCTTCTCCCTGCCGCGTGTGGTGGGAGCCGGCGGAGTTCAGGGCACACTCCTGCCCGGTTTATCGGACGAAGAATTTACCGCGTTGCGCGGCAGCGTGGATCAGATACGGGAAGCTGCCCGCCAGATCGGGTACTGATCATGCCGGAATGGACGCGCGAAAAGTTCGCAGGCGAGCTCAGCCGGCTCGCTGTCGAGGGAATCTGTTTCGGGACTTCATCCTGGAAATATCCCGGATGGCGCGGCCATATCTACACCGATGATCGCTACATTTACCGGGGCTCGTTCTCAGAAAACCGCTTTGACAGGCTTTGTTTGCGGGAATACGCAGAGATTTTTCCAACGGTCTGCGTGGATGCCGCCTATTACAAATACCCTGAGGAACGGTGGCTGAGCGAAATGGTTTCGCAGGTGGGCACCGGGTTCCGTTTTGCCTTGAAGGTGACGGATCTGATAACCATCAAGCAGTTTCCAAAACTGCCGCGATTTGGACCGCGCGCAGGCAAGCTGAATCCGGAGTTTCTGAGGTGCGAGGCCTTTCAGAAGAGTTTCCTTGAACCCTGCGAACCATTTCGGGAATACATCGGGCTTTTGATCTTTGAGTTCTCCCGTTTCTCAAAAGAAGATTTTGAACGCGGGCGGGATTTCCTGGCGGTGTTGGACGCCTTTCTTCGGGGGCTGCCTCAGGGATGGCCCTACGGCGTTGAGATTCGGAATCCGGGTTTTCTGCGCCCCGAGTATTTCGCCGTATTGTCCCAGTACAATGTATGCCATGTCTTCAATAGCTGGCAGGGCATGCCCGCTGTTGACGAGCAGATGAAGCACCCCGAGGCTTTCTCTCATTCCGCTTTGGTGGCTGGAAGATTCCTGCTTAAGCCCGGACGCAAGTATGAACAGGCTGTGAAAATGTTTCAGCCGTATGCGGAAGTGCGAGAGGTTTATCCAGACGGCAGGGTGGCAGGCGCTACGTTGGCATCCGAAGCCAAGAAACAGAAAAAACGCGCCTACATTTACGTCAACAATCGGTTCGAAGGAAATGCCCCCGCGACCATAGCCGCAATGGTTGAACGCTTGCATCAAAGAGAAGAACCGCGGATGAACAGTCCGCGGTTCCCCATCTCCCAAGCAACCTAACCTCCTTCCGGCTTACTCAAAAACTGTTCTGTGCCGCCAGCGCCAGAAGTTTCCCAGCGTGCCCAGCAGGCTGGCTTCCTTTCGAACCCCTTTTACGGGCTCCTTTTTCAGCGCAGCGCGTCTGCCCGCCGAAAGATTCGCCAGCGGAAACAGAGAAGGATTGTAGGGGTCCTCGGTGGACAGACGAATGAGACGTCCAATTTCCGCCAATGGATAGCTCTTCAGCAGGAACCCTGTGGCGCCTCCTTCCAAAGCATGAACCTCGCTCATCAAATCGCTGAAGGTGGTGAACATCAGAATGCGGACCTTCGGGCAGGCCGACAGCAGCGGCTTCAACGCATCCAATCCGCACTCTTCGCCCAAGTTCAGATCAAGGAGGATCACGTCTGGAGGATTGGTGCAATTCTTCAGCGCACGCACTGTTGCATCTGCAAAAGCGAACTGCCGCTCCACCACGAATCCGGGCAGCGTCTGGAGTGCTTCATCAATAACCTGGCGGACTTCCTGATTGTCATCCACGTGCCAGATGCGAATCGCAGCGGCACTGGAGACATTGGAAGATTTCTCAGTATGGGTCCGTTCGTATATTATGTTTGCACTCACGCTGTCCTTTAGTGCAGGGATCGTGCCAAATGCTCTGAACGGCAGGAAATGGCCGTTTTCTTGGGGTTTTGAGAGGCAAGTGGCGATTTTTGCCAATCGTCTCCCGGCGGGAAATAGCCCGAATGCGAAAATATTGCACCACGATGCGCATTTTTACGCAGCTTCCTCGTGGTGATTCTAGACCACGCGGTTGAGTGGCCAAGGTGAAGAACGGGGGGCAGGCCGGCTACTTCGCGGTCGCGCCTTTTTCGTAGATCGCCAGGAACTTCTTCAATTCCGGCAAGTCACTATCATCGGTCACTCGTTCGATAGCCTCTTTCTGAACCGTAATCGCTTCAGCCTTTTTGCCAGTCGCGAAGAGTGCCCGTGCATGCATCTCCAAAGCATCAGAACTGCGGCGCTCGGTCATTTCAACAGCTTTTGCAGACGCCTTCAACGCGAGCTCAAGATCGCGGGATCGAACTTCGGGATCTGTCAGAATTGTGCGGGCCAAACGGTGAGGCACCCGCCAATCAGTGGCCAGGTCGTCCACAATCTTCTGTCCAAAAGCCGCCGCGCGTTCCGCAGTTTTGGGCTTGAGCACAGCGGCCCGGTACTGTTCCACCGCGCGGGTGCCGTTCTCGAGGCCTTGGGCCTGCTTCACATCGAACTTGCCCGATGTCATGTTTTTCAGGGTCCGATCGAGTTCGTCCGATGGGAAGCCATGCCAGGCGACCTTCCCTTCGCGGTCAACGATGAAGGCGTGTGGGATGCCCGTCTCGCCATAGGCCTCCATCCACTGTTTGATGGACGTGCGCGAGGAATCCACCGCCACTCGATAATTCATGTTCGCACCCTGAGCGGTTACGAAAGGCGTCACTTCCTCCACCTTTTCCGAGCTGATGCCAATGATCGTTACACCCTTGGGACCATACTCTTTCTGGAGTTCGGTCAGATGCGGGATGGACTTCCTGCACGGTGGGCACCAGGTGGCCCAGAACTCGACAACATAGATATTGGTGCCGGGTCCCATTTTGACTGGAGCTCCTTTCACCCAGCGCTCGACTCGCAAGGGTGGAGCAGGATCACCAATTCGAGCGGCCTGGGCGCAAAGAAGACCAGCCGCCAGGGTGGTTGCGGCCATCCAATGCCAGTGAATAAACCTTTGCGAGTTCATGACTAAAGGCTTATTCGTTTTTCACTGGATCGCAATCGTTTTGTTTGTTCCAGAAAAGCGGAATGGCGGCAGGGAGATCCCACCGCGACAACCCGCCCGCCAGAAGTCTCACACCCACCCGCATCAATCGTTCGGAGTGCGATCAACGATCTTTCGGCTAGTGACGAATGTGCCGGAGATAACCTCCCCAGCTTCCGGTCGCGAGTAGTTAAACGTCCCTCGGTAGCTGAAATAGGCGAGAATCCCGTTCTTATCCCGCTTGGACCGTTCAGTTCCAAACGCCGACCCTATGGCCTCATCGTGGAACTCGTCAAAAATGAAGGATTGCCGATAGGCTTGAGTGCCATCCGACCGGCCAGCTTCGGTGAACTTGTACTCCAACTGAATTGCATCGGCGATGAAAGCACCGTCCGAAAGCCGAACCACGGCTATGTCTCGTTTGTTGGCCCGGTAAGCCAAAGCAAGAGTCTTTGGGTTAAGCCCGTTGTTGGCCGCAGCGCGGTTCACATACTCGGCTTCGGTGACACGACGCATGACAATTTTCCCGCTTTCGGTGGTGCGGTAGGCAGTGCCGCGCCAGGAAATCTGGTACAGCTCATCCGCGTAAGTGGACAAAGCTGCTGTAGCGGCAAGGATTATGGCAACCAGAGAAGTACGTATTTTCATCGGTGTTTGTTAATGAGTTTCTTTTATTTTCCGAACACATGGAGTTTCGGATCGACCCGCTGGATGCTCCAGTAGGGGGTTACCTGCTCAAAAACCAGGCGGCACCTGAAACACCAAACTAAAGTTTTCCGGAAATCTGCCGATAAGGCCTCAGCCGGCGTCATATCAGCCGGCGTCATATCAGCCGGTGAATCTCAGAAGAAGACAAAGCAACCGCACGAGGAAAGACGACTTACAGTAATCCCTAAATGAACGTTCGTCCTATCCAGCCGGTAAACCTCCCCTGCGACTTCAAGTTCAATGAGATGTTCTTCTCCACGACGGATCTCAAGGGGGTGATCCAGTCCATCAACGGCGTGTTTGCGCGGGTCAGTGGATACCAGCAGGAGGAGCTCTGTGGTAAACCCCATAACATCATACGCCATCCCGACATGCCACGGGCCGTCTTTGCGTTGCTTTGGGGGAATTTGAAGAAAGGGCTGCCTTTTGCCGGTTATGTGAAGAATATGGCAAAGGATGGCAGATTCTATTGGGTGTTTGCAGTGGTTGTATCCGCAAGTGACGGTCGTTACGTGTCGGTTCGTTTCAAACCATCCTCATCCCTGCTATTGCAGGTTGAAAGCCTCTACCGGGAAGCGCTTGCGGCCGAGAACGAGGTGTTGGCTCGCAGCGGTACCGAAAAGGAGGCAGTTGCCTCAGGTGTGCAGGTCATACAGCGTGCCATGCAGACGCATGGCTCTTACGACCTTTTCTCACACACAGCGCTCAATGCAGAGATCAAAGCCCGCGATGCACAACTGGCAGCATTGAGGACACACCTATTTCCGAGGACGCTCTCCAAGGGGCACGAACTTGCGTCCGCTTACGATTCCAGTGTCAGAGTCTATGATCGGGTAAACGGGTTGTTTCGGAGCTTGGATGGGTTTGTAGAATTCGCCTCCGGGTTGCAGGACAAAGCGCTTACCGTCCTGGATACAGCAGAGGTTTTCCGCCTGCACGCCTTGAACGTGAAGATTACATCGGGGCACTATGGCGATGCCGGCAGGTGCGTGGGCGTCGTAGCCAGTTTTCTTGGGGAGCATTCACAAGAATTAACCCAAGGCACCGCCGGGCTGCGTTCTCACATTGGCGAGATCACTTCCGATTCGCAAACGATTAACGCCCGAGTCGCTATGGCGCGACTGCAGTTAGAGATGTTACTCTTTTTCCAGGCGGAATCGGCCCTCGGTTCCGGGAAAATTGATCGGCAGGAAATGCGAACCTTGGAGGAGTGTTTTGTGGCCAGCACCGGCCAGGTAGAGAAGGCGCTGGGACATTTGGAGGAGCATTTGCCGAAACTGCTGCAAAGCCGGGAAGAACTGGCGCGGACCGCTTTGGCAATCGAGATGACCCAGGTATGCGGTTTGACTGAAACAGCACGCATCCCTGACGGAGAGGTGCTGCGCACGATGTTCGCCGAGTTTCGGGGACGGATCGGTGCCACGCGCACCCAGTTGGATGATCTATCCGACGTGATTGATAATATCTCCTCGATTTTCCGTAATAGTCCCCCGCAGCTCGCGGCCATCAACCGGGAGATCCAGGAGGCGGCCCGGGCCATTCAAGGCGAGACCTCGTCAAAGCCCCCTGAGACCGAGCCAGTGACCACGAGTCGAATGACTGGAGAGCACCTGCGCGCGGTTGCCACTGCCGGCATCGGCTCTTTTTAAGCCTGACGGAGCCGTGAAGCGGCCTCCCAGGCCTGTCTAATTCGGGCGGTTACGGTTTGACTTGCCCGGGCCGGGTCATTAACGTGCGCCCATGACTGTCAGGTTCTGCCGCCCGTTGCTGATCGCCCTCTTTTTGTTGGCGCTGCCGGTTCCTTCACCGGCCCCGCTGATCTATACGCCGGGCGAGGGATGGACCTATGAACCAGTGGGTGGAGCGGGCAAGTGGCGACAGGCACGTGCCAAGGACCAGTTGGAAGTCGCCCAGGCGGCCTTCGACAAGAAAGCTTACGGCTTGGCCCTGAAAGCCGCGCGCCGAGTTGTAAAAGTCTGGCCTCTATCTGATTACGCTCCCCAAGCCCAATACCTGATAGCCCGATGCTATGAGGCTAAACACAAGGAAGAGAAAGCCTTCAAGGAGTTTCAGACAACAATCGAAAAGTATCCGAAACTGGCCAGTTACCAGGAGGTCATCGAACGCCAGGATAAGATCGCTGACCTGTTTCTTGCCGGAAAGTGGTTCAAACTGTGGGGCTTTATTCCGCTCTTCCCGAGCATGGAAAAGACTTCGGAGATGTATTCCAAGATCGTGAAGAACGGGCCTTACAGCGACATAGCGCCCCAAGCCCAGCTCAAGATCGGCACAGCGCGCGAAAAGCAGAAGAATTATCCGATGGCCGTTAAAGCCTATGAGACGGCTGCGGACCGCTACCATGACCGCCCGCAGATTGCTGCCGAGGCTCTTTATCGGGCCGGCCTGGCTTACAACAAGCAGGCCCAGACCGCGGAATACGATCAGCACGCGGCCGCACAAGCCATCGCCACCTTCACCGATTTCATGACTCTTTACCCGAATGACGCCCGGGTTCCCGAGGCGCAGAAGCTGATTGGATCTCTTCGCACTGAGCAGTCAAAAGGTAGCTACAACACCGCTCGGTTTTACGAGAAGCGCAGGAAATGGAAAGGCGCCCTCGTTTACTACAACGAAACGGTTTTGAAAGATCCTAACTCCGAATACGCCAACATTGCGCGCGCTCGAATCGAGAGCCTCAAATCAAAGGTCCCTGCCAAGTGATATGAATCTGCGCCGTTGGCTCCTACTGTCGCTCTGTGCGGTTTTCCCCTTGGGTCTGGCTGGCTGCGCCGGCTATTCCCTAGGCCCGAGCAACGGCACGGCGGCAGGCGATCAATCCATTCAGATCAGGCCATTCGTCAACCAAACAATGCAACCGCGCCTGACCGACGTGGTCACCCAGCAGGTCCGCAAACAAGTGCAGCGTGATGGCACCTTTACCCTGGCCACCCACGACGACGGCGATCTGGTGGTTTCAGGCACGCTGATCAAGTATCAACGGAATGAATTGAGTTTTTCATCCCGCGACATTCTTACTGTCCAGGATTTCCGAGTGCAGCTTACCGCGCAGGTAACAGTTACGGATCGGAGCAGTGGTAAAATCATTCTAGATCGTCCGATCTCCGGTATTACCCTGGTGCGTGTTGGTTCCGATCTTGTCAGCGCCGAGCGCCAGGCGATGCCGATTCTCGCAGCCGATCTCGCCCGGAACATCGTGGATGCCCTGGCTGACGGTGATTGGTAGTTCTGACCGTGGTTTCAAAGGACCGCGCGGCGGCGGATCAGGACAAGGTGGGTCACGGTCGATCAGGCTCCATTACCTTATCAAGGACGACGAATTTGCCAAGGAGTTGATGAGGACGGAAAGTCCATCCAAACACTGGAATGCCTTGGTATTGATGCTGGATTCCAACCGCACCTTTGACGAAGAGTTTGGTATTTGGTGGGATGATCCAGACCGGGGGAGCTTCGCGAATTGGGCTGATACCAATCTGCCTTCAGGCAGCCTTCGGCGCAGGTGATATACGGGACTATCCTTCCATTTTGAACGGCGAAGCAGTAATGATGTCGATTGCTTTGCGTGGCAAAGTCCAAATCGGTTCTTATGTTGAACTCAATCTAGTGAAGAGTTCAAGGCGACACCTCGTTCTCTATGCCCCGGCTTTTTGCGCGGGTTTCCCAGTGCTCCTCGGGATCACCATCGAGCATATGGCCTTCGCACAACATGGAAGCGGTTTGTACCTTATGGCTCAGCCGCTTCTTTCGTTACCGTTGCTAGCGGCTGTACCTGTCTTTTTCATGGCGCTTATAGGCCTGGCTTTTCAGCGCTTCAGGTATCTCGCGACCATCTTCTTATTATGTTCAACGACCTATCTTGTTGGCTTCTTCGCGTCCGCTCATCTGGGTGAACGAGTGCGAATGCGAGCATTTCACCGCCTGACCGAGCGTTGTACGCCCCTGATCCATGCAATTGGTGCGTTCGAGGAAAAGTATCGACGTCCACCAGAATCCCTCGAGGAGCTCGTTCCCGAATTCATCCCCTCCGTGCCACGTACCCTTGTTGGCGCTTCGTCGGAGTTTCTTTACTACTTTCCGGCTATTACTGACTATGGAAATCCTTGGATAATCAAGGTGTTTGTACCTTCGGGTAGATTTGAGATGGATCAGCTCGTCTATTTTCCCCTTGGGAACTATCCTCACACCGATTGGTATGGAGCACCGGTTAGGTTCGTCGGCGACTGGGCGTTCATGCAGAGATTTCCCCGCACTTCGAGAGCGGGGGGCATTCCGAAACTGAGTGAGAGCCTGAGGAAGGCAGCCGATTGAAATCGAGTTGGAATTGCCGCTTAGGAAATTACCTGACATGTCTTTCTTCAATGGCACAATGGCATAACCGGCTTGACTCCGCAGGCTTTGTGCGGCAAAGTAAAGCCATGGCGTCTCTCATTTCTAAGCCCATCCGGGTTCTGCGAATGATCATTTGCATCAATTCGCTCGTCGTGATCCTGCTCGCTCTCTTTTTCTTTTTTTACCCGCCCATTCGCAGTTTCCTGGATCTGAATGATCCCGCGTTGAAAGGCCCGGGCGTTCCGCAAGCCGCCTGGAGGCTCTATAAGAAGCTAACGCCGAGGTACTCCGAATGGGCGGAGAACCGTGTGGCCGGGGGGCGTGCTGAATCGCTCTCTACCAAAGATATCTCTGGAACTGAATGGCCGCTGTTTGGATCCGTTTTCTATCTTTGGGGAATTGAGAACCTTCAAATGGCATGGGAAGCTAATGAGCAGAAGCATCACCCGGAGCCCAGAGTTTTTGCCAAAGAAGCCATCATCGCCGCCTCTGAGTTGGTGATCGATCCGAAGCACGCGGCCTGGGTGAAGAAACATTGGGGTGCCGACTACCTGCATCGTGAAAACGTGTTCTACCGAATGCTGGTGATGGCCGCTCTTACCAGCCGAGAGAAGCTTCTTCATGATGGCGCGCACCTGGATCTTCTGCGCGATCAGGTTGAGACGTTTACAGCGGAGTTGGATGCCTCCCCGACGGGCCTTCTTGATGACTATCCCTATGAATGTTACCCCGGCGATGTGATGGCGGCCATTATGTGCGTCAAAAGGGCGGATGAGGTTCTCGGAACGGATCATTCCAGGTTCATCAACCGGGCGATCAGAGGATTTGTTGGCACACGGGCAACGCGGCACCAGTTGCCTCCTTATTCCGCAGGTTCGGTCAATGGAGCCCCGACCGCGCCCTCCAGAGGCTGCGGCAATTCTTACATGTGTCTGACATCCCCCGAGATCTGGCCAGTGCAGGCAAAAGCCTGGTATAGCCTTCACGAACGGTACTTCTGGCACTATCGCATAACCGCCTTTGGTTTTCGGGAGTTTCCCAATGACCTTGCGCCAGCCAAATCACAATCAGCCCAGGAAAGAGTCACTCGAATTGGACCGGTGGGATTTGATTCTCCTGAGGAAGCAGTGAACTGGGGGATGGATGTGGATGCCGGCCCAGTCATCGCGGGGCACGGAGTGGCGGCCAGTGCGTTCGGTGTGGGCGCCGCTCGCAAGAATGGACGTTTTGACCACGCCTATCCTCTCTCTGTGGAAATGCTCATCACTGCCTGGGAGTTGCCGACAGGCGTGCTCGCTGCGCCGCGACTCCTTTCTAACGTGAGCGACGCCCCCTTTTTAGGTGAGGCCGCAATCCTCTGGTTGCTCAGCGTTCAACCTGAAGCCGGATTCCCTGTGAAGGCAGGCGGTGTCATTCCTCTTTATTTCTATCTCGTTGCCGTGGGCATGCTGTTGATCGGAACGTGGCTCATCCTGCAGGCGATTTGGAAAATCCGCAGGCTCCGGCTAGGAGCCTTGCCCGCTTTTGGAGCGGTTCCGCTCCAGATTGTGGTCTGGCTTTCCCTGGTAGTGGGCTCGGTAGTGACATTCTGCACCGGGCACGGCCTAATTGGTATGACCCTGTTGGTGGTGGCGGTTCTACTGCCAGTGGAGAAGCGCCAGCGACGTCCACGAGGGGCGGAGGACTGGCCCTCGACCCCGGCAACCGCCCCTCTTGTCAACAACGACGTTCCTCAGAAGTCCTGAGACCAGAACGAGCATCCGGAAGGCTGGCACCTTCCCACCAACCGCTTTCTTTGTGAGAGCGGCAATTACTTCGGTTTTGTTCGGAATCTCGGAACTGGTCGGGCTGCGAGAATACACCACGTTCTTGAGCGGCACATCCAGGTTCCCCTCCGGGATATGCGCGCCCTTCGCCGCATGGGCATCCACGGTTACCGTGCTTGTCGTACGCGGATGGTGAACCGCTGGGCCTTGTCGTTGGATGAAACGAACGAAATACCTTCCTGCGCATTCTCGTCCAGGAAGAAACTCTTGAACGGGACATCCTCGACGACATAGCCGAGCGCATCCTTAAACACACAGTTGACCTGCACCTGGATACGGCGGTTCTCGCGGTTGCGCAGGTTGGCCGTGACCTGGAGCCGTCCGTCGGGAAG
The DNA here is from genome assembly GCA_942493075.1 of uncultured Verrucomicrobiota bacterium. Lineage (GTDB taxonomy): Bacteria > Verrucomicrobiota > Verrucomicrobiia > Limisphaerales > UBA8199 > JBBQYD01. The sequence continues at coordinate 5,307,464 of OW818681.1, forward strand.
CCGTGTGGTGGCGATCCCGGAGTGGGTCACAGAGCGTTGGGCACCGCGGTCCAGCAGCACAAAGGTGGCGCTGTCCTCCAGGTTGTGGGTAGTCGTGTTAACAGGCTGATAGGCGCCTTCGTGTGACTTGCACCCGGCCAGCGCGGCCAAACCGGCGGCCAAAGAGAGCAGCAGCAGAGTTCGTTTCATAATGTTTGTGGAGTTGATGATTGATCGCTAATGAAAATGACCTTGTCTTTGCCTTCAGACACATCGAATGTAATTTGCTTCGTTAAGCTCGCCACCGGTTGCCCGGTGGCATCTAAAAACTGCACATTTGCGGTGTGGCGCCCCGGCGGCAGTTCCATGGCGGCAAACGTTAAATACTGCGGCAGATTATCCCAGGTGCGGACATCCGCCTGAGGTGTCGCTGCGGCAGAGATGGCTTTGCTAAGCAAGCCCGCCAGTGCCACTCCAAGCCCGACTTGCTGAGTCGTGCGGTTATTACTGATCATAGCGGTGCCAAGCCCCCCCATTAGCGCCACATCGCCGATCTTGTCTGTCGTGGATTTGAAAACGGCCTTGTTCCCAAGCACATGGTCCATAAGCCGTCCACCTCGTGTCGTTGCCTGGAAACCCAGGTCATCCGTGGGAGCCACTGGGATCTTGTAATTCTCGAACTGCAACCGTGCTGATTTAACAGGCGAAGGGGGCACGGTGAACCGAAGTTCCTCGCCATATTCTCCCGCGCCGATCTTTCTGATCCCGGGGCCGAACTCGACAAAAAACAGGATGTTCGCTTTGGGATTGTACGGTGGCAGCGACACACCTTTGGCCGCCTTGCGCGCACGTTCAAACGCATCGGAGCCATCTCCCCCGAGTTTTGCAGTTGCCAGCCCATCCAGGTATTCAGCCAGGACCCAATCACCGGCATATTCCTTGTTCTCGGTATCGCTGTCGCTTAGCTGCGCACTGCGAAAGCAAGCACGGGCGTTATCCGGTTCGCCATCCATCCAATAGAGGATGCCTCGATAGATGTAGGCCATGCTCCTTTCGTAAGGTTCGCCAATAAAGGTCTTCTTGGCCTCCTGGCGAAAATAGCTTCGCGATTGCCGGGCACTTTTGTCTTTGCCGAAGATGCCTCCGATGGTGAGGAGGGCATCATCCAGTTCGCTGCGTGCGGTCGAATAATCTCCGTGCCGCATCGCGGCGAGAGAAGTGCGATACTGCCACAGCACCTTGTCGCGCGGGGGGCCATTGGCGATTGCGTTTGGTCCGTCCACGGCCAGGTTGCCGGTAAGTTGCACCGGTTTGACGGCGGTGGCGGCGCAGCCGCCGACTAGCAGGAGAACTGCCAAAGCCGGCAGGGCCAGGACCACTCTGCGAGACAGGAAGTGCATGGGCACGCGTGCGCGCTGACTGGGTTCTGACTGGGAATTGCTGGTGTGCTGCTTAACGATACGCGGCATCCTCCAGCCCTTGCTTCTTAATCTCGGCGGAATCCTCCCAGATGATGTCGCTGGTGCGGGCATCAATCAGTTGGAATGAATACAGTATATAATCACTTGTACCCGCGCGGGTGCGTGTGGTCATGCCTTCGAGCTTGCCCGTCAGGAAAAAGTCGGCTCCCTTGAACTCCTGAATCTTGGGGTCGGAAGTAGAGGTTACCTGCCCCGTTTGTTTCATCTGGCGCTCTTTTTCGAGCGTCGCCATGCGGTCACGGGCGAGGAACAGAACCTTGCCTTGGGCCTTGGAGTTGAGCTGCACCCGGATACGGGTCAGAAAGATATCCTTGTTGATGGGGAAACGCGTTTCATTGACAACAGGGTCGAGCACGATGCGAGGGACACCTTGCGCCGCCGCGATCTGCGGCGTGCTCAGGATGCTGCGAGACATTTTATCAGTCACCGCGACCAGGTCCTGTGATTCGACGCCTGTGCCGGCAACGAATCCGCGCTCATCGGGGCGCATTTCCGTGACAGGAACACCCGAGGGGTTCTTGACGCCTGAAGAGGCGCAACCGGAAAGGATGCCCGCGATCGCCAGCGCTGCCAACGGAACACGATAGTTAGTCAGATTCATAGATAATGGTTAATGATGTTTTTTGAGTGCAAAAAGGTCCGGCTCAGTAGCCGGCAACGGAAGGTGCCGCCGGGGCCATCGGAGCGTTTGGAACCGTGGGGGCGTTGTTGATTGGGGACACCCAGACGACTGGCGCCTGGCGCCGCTCCCGCAAACGGGTCTCGTGCTCGGCTATTCCCCCAACCACTGCTCCGGCAGCTCCCCCAATGAGTGCCCCTGCCAAAGTCTCTTTGCTCTGATGTCCAATCACACCACCGGCGACCGCGCCAACAGCAGCACCTGTGACCGCATAATTTGGACGGTCCTGAGGAGGGGCAGGCTGTGAAACCACTACAGGTGGCGCGGCTTGAACTTCCACGGGCGGGTTAGTGCCTGGAAGGGGTGCGGACGCCACTGGTGCTGGTGCATAGTAGTAACCTGGCGCTGGTTGATAAACGACAACAGGCGGTGGGCTGGGATAGTAATAATAGCCAGAATAGCCAGGCGCTGGAGCGTAGTATCCGCTTTGGTAATAGGCCCGCTGCCGCTTTTCCTGGTGAACAATGGAGCCCAGCAGAAAGCCTGCTCCAGCACCGATTGCCGCGCCCTCAGCACCCTGGCCGTGGTGCTGGTTGCCAATGATCCCACCAGCGACCCCGCCCAGGATACCACCAAGGACGGAGTCATTGTTGAAAATCTGGGCCGTGGTGACCAGGGGCGTCAGTGCCAGCAGGCCCGCAGTGATTGTTAGCCTTACGTTCACTTGTTCTTTAGACGGGCGGGGCCGCGGTTTATTCGCTAAGCTCCCCCTCCCCATTATTATAATGCAAAAGGTGTGGATGGAAAGGAAGTTAAGGGGAGGCTGTCCGGGGAAAACGCGGGTCTTCGAACAGTTCTAACGGAAATCCCGGTAATGCTCCTGGCGGGCCATGATGGCCCGAATGTAATCCCGGGTTGCGGGAAACCCGATCTGCTCGATGAACACAGCACTGTTGGTGGCGGCCTCTCCTTTATTCCAACGCAAGACATTGCTACGACCCGCGTTATAATCCGCCAACGCATAGGGCACTGGGTTGTCGGTTTGGGTGTAGCGGCGCATGAGCTTGGTCAAATAATAGGTGCCAGCCAGCAGGTTTGTGACTGGATCAAGGCAGTGTGAATGATCAAACGTTTCGATCTGCTCTTCATCCGCCCACTCCCGGGCGGCATCCTCCCGAAGCTGCATCAGACCCAACTCCCCAACTCGCCCGCGCACCTCGGGGTTGAACCGACTCTCCTTCCAAACAACAGCCTTTACCAGTGAAGCATCGACGCGGTAACGAGCGGCGACTGTACGAATGTTTTTATCCTGGCTATGTTCCAGGCGCCCGGTCAACCACATGCGCAGACCCAAGGCGCCAACTGCCAGCACCAGCAAGCCAAGGATAATGCGGACGTTTACTTTGCCATCGTTGAGTAAAGGACTTAATCAACAGTCAACCGTTTCATGCCTGTCTCCAGTTGCGCACGAAAGCCGGCGCGATCCTCAGGAGAAGCGTCTGCCGGCACGCGGATGAGTTCGCCAAAAGTTAAGCGACACTTGCCAAAAGGCAGCGGGATCTGGAATCGATCCCAGCTCTTCAGAGACAGTTTGGAGGTGAGTTCCACGCCTGCCACTTGGATGGGCAAACCTGTTACCTGTGCCAAAGAGATAATTCCTTCCTGCACTTGGTAGCAGGGGCCGCGCGGTCCGTCGGGGGTAATGGCCAGGTCCCAGCCTGCTTTTCCTTTTGTGCTCAGTTCCAGCAAAGCCTGCGCCCCCCGGCGGCTGCTTGAGCCCCGGACCGCTTCCACTCCGAAGGCATTGAGTATTCCCGCCAGAAAAGCGCCGTCTTTGCTCGCACTGACCAGCCCCGCAGCGCCCGGCGCCCCGGCTTTTCGGCCTTGCAAATATTTGTTGTACATTGGCACGCAGAGTGCCAATCGATTGTGCCATAAACAGAAGATGACCGGGCTCGGCACATCGGCCGGGTTACCGGAGCCGGGTGTTAACTCAAAACGGGTGGTTAGGGCAACAAGCCGGACCACGAACCAGACGCACCAACCAGCGAGCCGCTGGGTAATACTAGGCCGATGAGGAACCACCACGCCGCTGCGTTTGCGCTTGGCGTCGATGGGCTGGGGATTCTTTGCGGATGATGCTGAGTCTGTCATTAGCTTTTCTTGAGACAGGCTCTTACCAGGTCTTCCACAAGGGTCTGCGGGCCGAGAGCCGATTGAGCTTTGCGTACCGCATCGTAGGCTTCGACTTGCTTGAACCCAAGTGCCAGCAAAGCAAGGACGGCGTCATTGATCTTCTGCTCTTCGGGTGTGAGGGCACGGGCTGCGCTGGCAGCTTCCCAGGCGCCCGCTGCGCCAATTTTATCCTTTAGCTCGACCACCATTCGTTCGGCCATCTTTTTGCCTACGCCGGAAATCTGAGACAGAGTTTTTACGTCCCCGCCTGCCACCGCTCCTCGAAAAACCGTGACATTCATTCCGCTCAGGACATTAAGTGCGATGCGCGGGCCGACGCCGCTTACGGTGTTAATCAAGAGACGGAACAAATCGCGCTCCGCAGCGGACATAAACCCGTACAACGTGTGAGCATCCTCGCGCACTGCCAAATGAGTGAGAATCGTCACTTCCTGCCCGGGTGCCGGCAGCTTGTTATAAGAAGAGAGGGGAATGAGCAACTCGTAGCCGACCCCTTGCACGTCGATGGTTGCCTGTGTGGGCAGCGCTTCGACGACTTTGCCGTGAAGAAATGCAATCATACGCGTTTGGGAGCAGTCAGACTATAACGGTCGGTTTCCTGGGCTTGAGCGAGAGCGAGCGCCAGGGCGTCGGCAGCATCTGGTTCGGGTGTTTCTGGCAATTGAAGCATGCGTTGCACCATTTTGGCAACGGCCAGTTTCTGGGCCGCTCCATAGCCCACGATGGCCTGCTTAACCCGGCGCGGCGCCAGTTCGTAGATTTCGAGTCCGGCTTCCGCAACTGTGGCGAGAGCCGCCCCGCGCGCCTCGCCCATAATCAAAGCGGTCTGCAGATTCTGCGCAAAAAACAGTCCTTCAGTGACGCAAACCTCCGGATGATGCTTCTTTATCAAATCGCGAATGGTTTGGGCAATCATCGCCAGGCAGCGGGAGCGGGGCCATGTTGACGGGCAACGGATAGTGCCCTGGGCCAGTGTAGCTGGCACGGGCTTTGCCAGGCGAATGATGCCATAGCCGGTTCCTCGCAAGGAGGGGTCGATGCCGAGAATCACCTGGGCACGCACGGTGCTCCGGGGCGAGCTTGCAGGCAATACCGGCGCGGCCGCGCGTTTTGGATTGCCCACGCGAGCCTGCATTTTTTTGAACTGTTCCGGCGTAATGCCCATCGGTCCCCATCATGCCATGCCGCACGCAATGGGGGCAATGCTCATATGCTCATATCCGGAGGCCGGAGGGTCCAGGTTGGGCTCGTTCTTTTGGTTTAAACGCAAGAATTGCACATGGTACAAACCCGGCTCATTTATTGTTCTGGAGATGGGATACGGAGCAGAGGGAGTAATACTTACCGAATGTCCCAATCGTGCGCTGACACTTTAGATCTGTGCTGTCGGTGATCTCCAATTCCTAAAAGGAATCTCATCGTGGCCATGGAACCGGAGGCAAGTCCCATCAAAGTCCACCCTGTTTTGTACGATTGTCGGACTGACCCTCCGAGATTAGCGCCCCCTTCATTTTGTGAAAGCGTACATACCGTCGCGTCCAATCAACATAAGATCTTTCCGTCCCGGATCGAGTAGTGCTTGAGCCGAATCACCTCCCGGATTTGATCCAACAGCTTGGCTTTGGGATTGGGAATAACTGACTCGTAAGCAACTGGAGGAGCAACCACGCCCGCTTGACTCCGCTTATAGTTATGCATAGAGTGATTACATGAAAACTTATGAGTGCTTTGACCTCGCGTCAATTACTCGTTTGTGCCCTAATATCAAATTAACAGGAAAGTTTTCCGTGTTAATCAAGGGTTAGCCAGCTACGCCACACCACATGAAAAACTTTATCGCCATTGTTTGCGTCGCGCTGACGGCTTGCTGCGCATTGGCCGCCGACGCGAAGCCGAAGATTAAAGTTGCAGCCGATGGTTATCCATCGGGTCACGACACCCCAGAGGGTGTCGCGTGTGATTTGGCACGCGCATTCATCAAGCACGATGCGGCTCTCTTTACCAACGCATGCATCCGGCCTTTTGGGGCCAGCGAGACCTTCGGCACGAACTATCAGACATTTCTCAAGAGCGTGATTCAGAGCATGAAGGAGGAAGCAGCCAAGAAAGAGCCGTCACCGGGAGCACCAAAAGCGATTACCAAGGTGTTTGCTGCGCGTCATCTTTCCACCCGCGGACCGGATTCGCTTGCCTACGCGGTGTTTGATTTTCGCGGCGTGATGTTCGTGGATTTGAAAACCATTCGCGTCAACGGTGATCATGCACCCTACCGGCTTTTTGTTATTAAGAAGAACGACGACAAGTGGTACGTATATCCCACGCCCAAGTCTGATTCACTGTTGAGTGCCGGACTCAATTCGGAAACAGAGTCCACAGAAGATTTTTCAGAGGCTTATGAGGTTCAGAAATGACGCTGGCTAACCAGAGCACTCGACCGAACGCGGGCGGGCCACGTCAGTTGCTAATTCGGACGTCACTGACCGCCCGCGTCGGTCAGTTCTGGCGTTCGGCGGTATCGCGGCACCTATGAAACGAGTCATACTATTGTCTGCACTGGTTGTCCTTGTCGGCGCGGCTTGTGGGTGGTTTGGCTACCACGCTGGTTCACAACGCCGCAATTATTGGGTGGACGGCCAGTTTGTCGGGACTTTTGATGCGCTGAAAAGGCTTCGCGCCGGCGAGACGGCTTCGGGAATTGATCGAATCGAGACGATGTGTTTTTCTGCGGCGTATGCCCTCTATGATAATCCCAAGCTCAGAGACGATGTGACCACAAAACTGAATCTGAAAGACTTGCGGGATTACCGAGCCACCTATCGAACCAACAAGGCCGAGTGGTATCCAACGGAGCAACGCCTGGAGGAGGCGTTGTCGAAATGGAAATAAATCTGCCGAACAAGGTCACTGGAGCGAATGCGGGCGGGCCTCCTGTGTTGCCGATGGGGACGCACTGGGCCGCCCGCATCGCTCAGTTCCGTCGTTAGCGGCAAAAGTGCGCTATGAGTGGAGAGACGATCATCGCCTTTTTTTATTACGGCGCTTGCCTGATGTTTTGGCCCATCTTTCAGCTTTTCCATCGGCGCTGGAGTCCTTGTGCCAAGCGGCTGCTCAACGTCTTCCTGGTCACCCTGGGCGTCCTAATCGGTCACGCCGTGCTACTCGTGGTTACATGGCAGGGACAAAACTGGCTACCGCTCCTTCTTTTGTTTCCGCTCCTGAACGTTGCGTCGCTGCTTGTCTCAGCGATGGTTTGCATTGTGAGTCCCAAAACGTATGTCCGCTAACCAATTTCTTGAGCCGACAGCCGCCGCGATTTCTGTTTTTCATGGTTGCGGGAGATTCGCTGCTCCCCAGCTTCGTCGGAGCGCTGTCTCCGTCGGCTGCGGCTCAGTTCCGCGTTAGGCACACGGCGCATGACAGAGTTCTTAACAATATTTGGATGCTTGCTGCCGGTCGCCATCGTGCTTCAATTAGTACGCTCGCGTTGGTTTACTAGCAAAGACAGGAAGACGGCAGCAGATTTGCTGGAGGCTTTTGGGACAGCGCTGGCCTTTTCTTTAGGATCACAAGGGGCTGCACTTCTTCCCAGGTGGCCTTCCTGGCTTGCAGCGGGTGTGCTGATTGTTGTTGTCTTTTTTCCGCTTTGTTTTCTAGCGGACTGGATCAGAAAACGAGGACACCATGCCTAACGAGCGCACTTCAGGCAACGGCGCGGTCGCGCTCTGGTTTCATGTTCAACGTCCCAGCCGCGCCGTGCCTGAGTGCGAACGTTCGACGGAAGCATCCCAGGCATGAAACTCAAACACCTCAGCTTCGTTCTCATGGCAGTCGCCCTTGGAGCCTGTTCCTCTCCCAAATCTGATCCCTCACCCAAACTCGACGAGTCTATAACCAGCGGAGCCGCTTTCGCGAAGACCTTGCCTTTCACCCAAGCGGAGTTCATTGACGCGGTTTCGGCTTTCATCCGGGAGACAGCCCCGAAGGTCAAAGCTCAAGGCTATGCGGTCATCTTCACTGACGTTGGACCCGAGAGCATGGAACAGCAGTTCCCGGATGCTTTCCAGGAACTTGCCCGCAAGTCCAGCGCAGGTGGTGTCCAAGTGCGCGGGTACAGTCGCATGCGAGAGGACGGCACGACGCTCAGAGACAAGCAGACAGCGGAAAAGGGCGTCATGTTGGCGGTGCACGGGTTTGCGAAGAAGGCGGAGGGTAACTTTTTGATTCTCGGAGTATGGCAGGAATCACCACCCTCACCGAATGCTGCAACTCACACTGTCTTGCGCACAATGGTTAAAGAAGGAGCGGTATGGAAGGCTCAGTAACACCGCCGAACCCTAAAGGCACATGCACTGGACGGCACCGGGCGCGGTTGTTTACATTTCGGATGTCACCGACGCGCCGCCAGTGATGCGCGGCGTTAGGCTACATTCACACGATTATGAAATACAACGCGATCATTGTTTTCCTGTGCGCCGTTCCGGCGATTTTACTGTCTGTGTTTTTCGTCGTCGTTCCGCGACTTCGGATGAAGCGGCGAGCGAGCGCGCTTTTGGCGGAGCATCCGAGAGCCGAGCAGACTTCAGTCTATCTTGAGTTGCATTCGACATTTGCTGGTGGCAAGCAGCGAGAGATTGATGCCAAGATTGCCGAGATGCAGCCGCAGGGCTGGATTTATTTGCGTGCGGTGGAGGCCAGCCCGTTGCGGACGATTCGCTCGTGGGGTGGCGGTTTGACTTTGCAGTTTATTCGAGATAGAAAGGTGAGCCATGTGGCCTAACCATCCGGCTGCAGGCAAGGCCGGGAGCGGCTCCTGGTTCGCAATCGGACATCGATGCCCCGGCCTGCCTGAGCCGGGCCGTTGGGCTGCTGTTGTGATGGAGGCAAAACTCTAACTCACTCGCGATGGACAAGAATTTTTGGTGCTTGTTGCTCCCTTTCTTACTGCTTGGCCTCCCGGGTTGTGGCCCGCAGGTCCAGCCTGCCAGGTTCTCAAGCGTGTCCGAGGGTGGATTTAGCCCGGAATCATGCCTTGTCGAGCGAGGCTATGCGCTCAAGAATGCGCCAAGTCAGGGAACATCCAATCTCGCTACACTGGTTCGGTGCCATTCCTGGCAAGGCGTGGTCACCGTTACCGGAACTACTAACAGTTGCGAGGCGGTCGCCGTTGCCATTCGTGATGCCCTCAACAAATCCCTTGGTGGTGTTTGTCGGGACGAGTTAGTTAATACTGTGCCGCCTCACCCGGTGGGAAAAGCGGGGCAGCTTTTGTATCGTAAAGACGGGATGCAAGGGGAAGTGCGTGTGTGGCTGTTTGGCGCGCCTTCTGAGAGCGAGGTGCGCTATGTGATCTTCCTGCGAGAGGAGAGAGCTCCCCTTCGCTCGTCTCGCAGCCCCGCACCGCGGTGGCAATTCTGGAAGGGGAACTGGAGGGGAACGCCATGATGGAGCAGTCCAACCACTGCATTCAGGCGACGCCGGATTTCGCCTCGCTGTTTACCCTGGCTCAGGTGTCCGGCGCGCCTGATGCAGAACGTTCGGCAGCGAGATGAACATCATTCTTCCAGTCGTCATCTTTGTGAGCTGGTTTGCCTTCGTCCTAGTTCCGGCTGGGAGGTTGGCCGTTGAGGACGCACGTAACAATCTTCCAAAGGACAAGCGGCGGGGGACCAGCATTCTGCCCGGCTTTCCTGTTTTGCCTCTGATCGCTTGGGGGGGTGCTGTCGCAGTTGACTATTTCATCGCTCCTTGGGGGTCGTGGACATTTCTCGGGATCCATGGGGTTCTACTTCTGATCTCCCTATCTCTCATCATCAGAGATGTGCTGCGCCTCAGGAGAATCAGAGCATGACAAAGCCGAACCAAGCGCATTCACTGGACGGCGCGGAGCGCGGGTGTTTGCATTTCGGACATCACAGGTGCGCCGCCAGTGATGCGCATCGTTAGCGTCTACTCCATGTATGGACTTGAATGCGCTTAGTTTTGAAGCAGCGATTCGGGAAATGCCGGATTTCTCGCCCTGCAATAGCCCGATCGAGAATATATTCTACATGGACATTCAGAAACGGCTCGTTCCCGGGGCTGTCATTTCACGGCAGTTTGAATGTTTGACTCACATTGGCAGGTTCTACTTAGACTTCTTGGTTGAAATTCCTGGCCGTCGAGTTGCTTTCGAGTGCGACGGCAAAGATTACCACGAAACAATCCGGGATAGCGGACGCGACAGAGCCATTGTAGATGCAGGCCTCGTGCACAGAATATACAGACTACGAGGCTATGATATTTGCTTTCATTTGCACGATGCGCTCGACCTTATCCGCGTCAGGGACACATCACTTTTTTCTACGCGTGGACAGGACAATATCGAGGCACTTGCGACACGCCCAGCCGAGCACCGTGATGAGTCCTACCGTCCCAAATCAGGCTTTCCATTCGCGGCCGTTCGTTGGTATGAGGAGCAGCAAGAAGAGGAAGATCGCTATGAGGATGAACCTGATGAGAACCTTAGACGGCCCACGGTCGTTTGCTGGACAGATGAGCGGACGGGCTAACAAACGCTCTGCACTGGACGCCCGGGCCGCGCTCTGTTTTCATATCCAAGCTCATTGGCCGGGCGCCAGTGAGAGCGAACGTTGTGCCATTCTCTGCAGCGCGTATGAACGAAAGCATTAAAGCAGTTCTCGGTCTGGTCATTGCAGCTTGCGCGTTGATCGGAATCATTGCATGGCTTCCAGGTGCAACGAACGAGGTCAGTTCTACGATGTGGTCTCTTCGGATTGGCTGTCCGATTTTAGGCCTTATCTCTCTTGTGCCACTCATCTGGGCGCAGCGGCGCAAAGACAAGGTGCCGGATTTTCTATCCCGCGTCACTGCTCGTTACTTTGAGCGTGACGGTTTCTGCTTTACCTTGGTTCCCTACGCCACGAATGGCGAGTGCGCCATGCACGTCTACTTCCAGAATCGTTACGATCAACCGTGCTCCGCACAAATCCTGATGCGAGGATCGTCTGGCCTATTAAGCGGCAGGCCCGATATATCTGATATCGCTTTAGGGATTTCGTGCGGGCCAGCAGAATTCGGTCGCAGCAGTATCCCCTGGTCGATCCCGTCTGAACTCCAGGGCAAAACGATCTCGTTAAGTGTTTATGCGGGTGTAAAGTACCCATTCGGACGTGGCACGCTGCTGCGCTTTCGCGATGGCATGCGCGTTGGCGCCGTTGGTATGGATACCTGGCGCGAGGGACTTCAGGTGGCTGGTGCCCTTGTGGGGGCACTCGTGATCTCCCGTCCCGCGCGCGTTAAGCTTAACCTGCCTTTAGGAGTTTCAACTGCTGCGCAGGGTAGTGTGGCCGCCGATACGAAGAGCATTTGGAGGCTTGGAGATCCTATAGCCCTCGACGAGAAGGCACAACCCTGCGCTCCACCGAATGGCGGCCCTGCCATGCCTCCGCCGATTCCAAAGATCACGGAAGGGCCGCCATCGGTGAGCTAATCGTTGGGCGGGTCTGTAAACTATGCGAATCCTTGGCTACATCCTTCTGGTTGTCGGCTTCCTCTTCCTAGCTGCACTTCAGGTGATGTCGAAGCAGGCAGCCCTCGCGGCAATTATGCAGCAGCGTCAACATCTGTCGAAAGAAGTGAGCTTTACCCCCCAGCAGGTTGATGAAGCCGTCTATCAAGCGGCGTTCGATACCAGAAAGATGTTGTCGAGCACTGCTGCTCCCGCGGCAGTCATGCTCTGCGGTGGTATCTTGCTGGACAGAGCGAACAGGCGGAGGCGCGACTCATGACGCCCAACAAATCGTGGCAGCCGACGCCGGGAGGTTGCCACATTTGTTTTCCGTTGCGCTCAGGCCGGCGCGGCTGCACTCTGCGTTGGACTCGCGCAAAGAGTGTCTGTTCTGCGCTGATAAAGATGAACGAACGTGCATAGAGAGTTGACAGGTTCATTAGCGGAGTGGCGGGTTTGCCAGGAGATTTCCCCCGCGGAGCTCTGCTTTCCTTGTGGTAATGGTCAAGACATTGGCCACTCATCTCCAAAAATGAAGTGGGGATTCACCTTAACCGAATTGCTTGTCGTTATCGCAATCGTTGCGATCCTTGCGTCGCTTTTGTTGCCGGCCTTGACTCGAGCTAAAGCGGAGGCTGAATCGATTCAGTGTCGAAGCAATGCGAGGCAAATCGGGTTATCAGTCGCGCTCTATGTGAATGATTCCGGCGGCAAGACTCTTGGCCCATACGGGATGAACGGTGGTGGTCCATCCTCGTTGCTTCCCTTTTGGTTGCTTCATCTGGAACGCTACGGGATACCGCCCGAGAATTCGGTTTGGGTCTGTCCCCGTGCCCGTGAAAAGGGCAATGGAAGCTTCCTTGCCCTCGGCGCAGCCGATCGGAGTTGGTTTTACCCCCAGACAGCGGGTTCAACCAACCCCGTTCCCTTCGAAGGCAACCCGGCCTGGCTTGGGAGCTATGCCTTGAATGGTTGGTATTCTTGGCCTGCCGTTGCACCAGCCTTCACGCCGGGAGACCGATACGTCGATGAAGCTGAAGTACAATTTCCCACTCAGACGCCGGTAATCGCCGAGGCTATCTGGGATTTTGTGCATCCCCGCTCGACCGAACTGCCAGCATTGGACCTCGTGAGTGGCACGGATGTTTTCTCAGGGGGACCGGACACAGAGATGGGGCATGTCGCGATACCTCGTCATGGAGTTCGCCTTTCTGCGGGCTTGCGACAGTTCGACCCTACAAACAATTTGCCCGGGCTGAACAACATTGCATTTGTCGATGGGCACGCAGCCAGTGTCCGGTTGGAAAAGTTGTGGGAATTAACTTGGCATCGGCAATGGAAATCTCCTTCACCGCGTCCGGGGAAGGTGCTGAAATGATCCATTATTTGAGGCTGCCTGGCGCGGCGTCGGTGAGCCGAGCTGTTGGACAAGGTAGTACGCACAATGCAGAAATACCGAATTTTTGTTCACGGTCAGAATGCATTGACAGAAGTCGATGGTATTCTGAAGCGTCTCAGCTTTTACACAAATGTATTCGTTGAAGGTTCCAACGTCGGTGATGCTGAAGTGCGGGCTTTGATGCTTTTGAAGGAAGACGAGGGTCTGCGTGATTCGTGTTTAAATGTAGCGAGCGATCCGATAAGATTCTCTCTGGAAGAGGTACATGAGCTGGAATCATTTGACGGAGTCCGGTTACCGCGAATCGGGTTGGCATTTTACGAGGCTTAGTCCAAATCTGCGTGACAAACGTCCAACAAATCACTGCACGCAACGCCGGATGGGCGCTTCAATTCCGCATTCGCGGAGCACACTCGTGGCCCGGCGTGCGTGAGTTTCATCGTTAGCCCTACTACCACGCCATGACACATTCGATACTTTGTCGGCTGGCGTATCTGGTTACTCCGAAGCCGGAGTTGATGCTGGCGCTCAGCCTGGACGCGAGTAGTGGTCATGAGATTTGCCGCCCGGCCTCCGTTATCACGCCGGTTCGTGATTACGAGGACGCGTTCGAGGGTTGGAAGCGAGCATGGATGGCAAAGGCGAAGCAGGATTTTCTTGCCGAGTTTGCGCGCACTTGGTCGGACGAGTTTCCTGACTTCACAGCACAGCTTCAGCAGCCGGAGAGCTTTGACCGCTGGTGGAGTATTTGCGAGATTGCCGTCACAGAGATTGATTCAGCATGGACACCATCCTAACAACGAGTAGGGCTAACCATGCGCTGCAGCGAACCCGGCATGGCGTCGCGGTTTGCAATCGTTGCGTCCCGTGCGCCGGGTCGCTGAGCTTGGGTCGTTGGGCTGTGCGTCCGCTTACACCATGACAAATCGCATCACAGACAAGTCGGAGATGGTCGCGTTGGTTCAGCGCATCATGGACATGCGTTATACGGAGGAGGAATTGCCAGGGCTTATGGAACTCCTCACGAGGAGCACAGGCTGGCCGGGAGTCTCGGACTTGATTTTCTGGCCGAAACGTTCGATGAGTGCGGCCGAGGTTATTGATACCGCCCTGGCACATCGGCCTATCGTACTAGGAGACAGGACATGAACAAGCCCAACCATCGGCCTGGAGCGGACGCGGGATGGCGCATCCTGTTTGAATTCGAAAGCCCTTTGCCCCGCGCCGCTCAGGACGAGCGTTAGCCTGCTCGACCACGTCATGCTTTCACCGGACGCAAAACAGAAGATTCAGGAGCACATCGCAGCGATGCCGGAATCGTTGCGCCGAGAGCCGGCCACAGAGCAGGAGTTGCGCGAGTTCGAGGAGAGTTACTGCGCGATTCCATCAGACTACCGTTGGTTTCTTCTCACTTGCGGCGGTGGTCATTTCGGCGCGGAGGAGGTGTACGACATCACAGAGCTTGCGAAGAGTCATGCCAAGTTCCGCCGGGAGTTTGGCCCGCCACGCGGATGGACGATGCGCAACGTTTTCATCATCGGCTGGGATGGTTCAGGCAATCCGTTTGGTATTGAGGCAGCCACTGGTCGAGTGGTTGTTGAGGATCACAACTTCGGCGGCATCCACGAGCTTGCGCCGAGCCTTGAGGAGTTCATGCTGAGGGGAGTATGGAGATGAGATATTCCCGGGCTAACCAGGCTGCGTCAGTGGACGCGCCGATTGCGCTCCTGTTGCAGGCGATACTCTATTGGCGGCGCGCCACTGCGCAGCGTCGTTAGGCAGCGAGGCCGTCAGGAGATTTTATGAGCACAAAACCATCACCACTAAAACGAGCGGCCAACGCTTTTAAGAAAGCGATTGGACCAAAGCGATATGGAGTTCACGGCAAGCCATTCATTTGTCCGTTTTGCGGGCACGACCGGTTCACAAGGCGCGACGGCGGAGTAAACTTGATTGCTTTGAATGCTTTAGCGTGTGCAGAGTGCAGCCATGTGGAGCTCTTTGTTCACATGCCACCAGTTTTGGATAACGAGGCTGCCTAACGAAACGCTGGAGAGAATCGGCGTGGGCCGGTGCGAATATATGCTTTTGCTTTTTCCAAGTTTCACTTCGTTGTTTGAGACCGGCTTACCCGCCGATCTCTCAGCTTCACGTTAGACCACTTCGCACACCATGCCAGCATTTGCCATCGGAGAGACGGTAGCGATTTGCGATTCGACCGGAGAGCACATCGGAGATTTCCGAATTGACGAGTCCCGGTATGGTGCATGGTGTGGCGCGTTTCGCCCCGTGCCCGCATACGACCACGTCCGGCATTTGTTCGCGAAGCACGCCGAGCATGTCACGACTCAGAGCTTGAGCTTTATTGATGAGGCTGAAGAGAAGATTGCGGCCCTTGGTCTCTGGGCGCGCATTCGAAGTGACCGGCTTGAGATTCGTGATGTCCAAATTTATGAAGATGCAGATGGTATCGGAGGCTGTTTCCGGCAGGTGTTCTAACCAGCCAGTGGAGCGGACGGCGGCGGGCGGAGGCTGTTCGCAATTTCGAGCGTTCTGGGCTGCCGCCACCGCTCACTTTTGTCGTTAGGTTTGCAAAAGTATATATGGCTGCGGCATATCGCATAATTTTAGAGAAACCGATCGAGGGACTCGATAACACCATTAATGGTAAAAGTTTGGCGAGCGAAACCGCAGATCTGGATTGGATAGCCAAGGAGTGCGGAGTTAGACGTCTGTCTGAATTTTGCCAGCCTATGATGTTCCCGCCCGATGAAGGCTTACGCGTCGTACAGTTTTATTACCGTGAGATTGCAGCATACCCTGATCCCGTTAATCGGTACGGTCCTCTTCTATGTGACCTCAGGAATTGCGAGCGCATTCTGTGCATAGCTTTCCAACATGACGTCCCCTGGCATTTCAGCCTCCATGACAACAACGTCACCTAACAAACGCGTTGCAGGCAAGGGCGGGGTCGCCGTTTTGTGGCGTTCTGAACGCCTTCGGCCCGCCCTGCCTGACCGCGATCGTTGGGCATAAGGCACGAGCTATGGCGGAAGCCAATCAACCAGGTAATCGGAAAGCGGCAGAGTATCTGGCTGGGCAGTTAGAGCGTTTAATGGCACTGTCTCTGGTCAGCCCACAGGACGTCGGCCGCTGGGACAGGGAGTGTGCGGCTCCGGATCGAGTAGTGTTTGAGCCGCATGACCTCCCGGATTTGATCCAACAGCTTGGCTTTGGGATTGGGAATAACTGACTCGTAAGCAACTGGAGGAGCAACCACGCCCGCTTGACTCCGCTTATAGTTATGCATAGGGTGATTGCAGGAAAACTTATGAGTGCTTTGACCTCGCGTCAATTACTCGTTTGTGCCCCATTATCAAATTAACAGGAAAGTTTTCCGTGTTAATCAAGGGTTAGGCGCTTGCCGCACCAAACCATTGAGGTGATTTTATGAAACAGATACGAGAGTGGAACACTGGACAGCTAGTGATGAGGTTAGAGGGCGACCAGATTCGAGATTGGAACAGTGGTAATCTGCTTTACCGAGTCAGTGGGGACCAGATCAGAGAGTGGAACAGCGGCCAGCTCGTTTACAGGATTCAAGGAAATCAGATTCGAGAGTGGAACTCTGGCCAGCTTGCTTTTCGGATTGATTAGCAAGTCATGGGTTTTGACGCGCCTAACAGCCGCAGGCAGCGGACCCCGCGAGTCCGCTCTGCTTGCATTTCACGCCAGTGGCGCGGGGCCGCTGCTGCGGAGCGTTAGGCTCATTTGGCATGAAGGCAGAATTTCAGGTTCTAAACGGCAGGCCGAAGATTTGGGTTGTTTTGGACCGCGACTCGGTTTGCGCGGGCGATGACTGCGAGTCTCATGCAAAAACGGTCGAGGTTTACTCATTTGTTGACCCTGGAGTTCTCGCCAGAGAGCTTTCCTCTGGTTTCCTGCCCTCAGTTGCCGGGATTGGGCACACATGGACTTGTGTGCTAAATGGAGTGAAGATTGCAGAGATAGCACATTCCGGCATTCGAGCATTGGTTCGGGAGAGTCCTTTTTCGGAAGAGAATCGCGCGCACTTTGTTTATCATTCGGCAACGTTTTGAGATGAGACATGAGCCTAACGAGCGGCCTGGAGCGGACGCGGGATGGCGCGTCCTGTTTGCATTCCAGCGTCCTTGGCCCCGCGCCGCTCAGGCCGGGCGTTAGCTGAAAACGATCCACATGAAATCCGTTGCACCGATTTCTGAGACGGTCGAGCGCGACAAAGAGAAGTGGATTTCTGTCGGGCAGAAGATTCTAGTGTTCTATGGACTCAGTCGGACCGCCACGGGCATCGGGATGTGTATTGACCGTTGGAAGACGGACCGCCGTGTTCCCGAGGCCGAGATGATTGATGGATTGGGATTCTTACTTGGCGATCTGATCATCGAGTCGCACGGAGGCGCTTGGGTTTGGGTGGTAGATGAGTTCGGACAGGCCCCTGCGGTTCAGCGCAGACAGGACGGTTGGATTTGCTTTGTGCTCGATTCAGTATCGAAGCGTCTGCGGGACGACTCGACAGCGGAGCGAGAGATTCCATCATTGGTGGACAGCTATGCTCAGATCAGCTAACAAACCAGATGCGGTGAACCCGGCGATGGCGCTCTGGTTTGCAGTCGAGGATCAGTGGCGCCGGGTCACTGATCTGGAACGTTAGGCCACATTCACACGATTATGAAATACAACGCGATCATTGTTTTCCTGTGCGCCGTTCCGGCGATTTTACTGTCTGTGTTTTTCGTCGTCGTTCCGCGACTTCGGATGAAGCGGCGAGCGAGCGCGCTTTTGGCGGAGCATCCGAGAGCCGAGCAGACTTCAGTCTATCTTGAGTTGCATTCGACATTTGCTGGTGACAAGCAGCGAGAGATTGATGCCAAGATTGCCGAGATGCAGCCGCAGGGCTGGATTTATTTGCGTGCGGTGGAGGCCAGCCCGTTGCGGACGATTCGCTCGTGGGGTGGCGGTTTGACTTTGCAGTTTATTCGAGATAGAAAGGTGAGCCATGTGGCCTAACCATCCGGCTGCAGGCAAGGCCGGGAGCGGCTCCTGGTTCGCAATCGGACATCGATGCCCCGGCCTGCCTGAGCCGGGCCGTTATGTGTAAGCGTAAGGTCCTGACCGTGCTCTTATCGGCTCTCCTTTTCGGGCTGCTGCTGACCGCCGGATACACTTACCAAAAATGGCGGTTCGTTCAGAAAGCCAATGCCCTCTTCGATCCCCAACAGAAAGCGTTCAGAGGGATATTCCTGCCTTGGCCGGTCGGAAACCCAACGTTGGCTGGCGGCTTCAAGCCGGAAACAGACCGCCGCATCAGGGACGCCCTCGGATATGAATCGGGCAGCATCAGCACCAATGGGATGACCTTAATCATTCACGACTCGGATGGTACGTTTTTCGTTCGTGCCAACTAATACACATAACCAGGCTGCTTCAGTGGACGCGCCGAAGCACATCTGTTTGCGCAGGTTGCCTCTGGGGCGACGCGCCACGGACCAGCGACGTTCGGCGACAATATGAGCGCCGGTGATCCGTTCCCGCATTTCTCTGGGCCGTGCAAGAGGAGTTTCGCATTCCTGACAGAGCGGTATGGCTTTTTAGGACCAGAGGAAGAGCAAATCGGTAGGGAGCGATACATCCGCTATTCAAAAGATCACAAGTTCGTCTCCATCGCCTACGAGCCATGTGGCCCCCCGGTGATTGAGTTCTTCTCTCCGTCATTGGACATCAAAAACCGCTCATTTCCGAAGCGTCCATCCCAGCCGTTCCCGATGAAGATGCCGAAGGGGCATCAGGAGTGGACAGAGCAGGAGATCGAGCAGTTTCTACGCTTTTGGGCGGTTCAAATAGAGGAAAACGACAGGGCGTTTTTGACATGAGGGAGCCGAACCAGGCACATTCACTGGACGGCGCGGGGCGCGTGTGTTTACATTCCGGGCATCACAGACGCGCCGCCAGTGATGCGCGGCGTTGGGCGGCCAGAACTATATTCATTTTATGACAGTAGAAGCAGAAACGTTTGAACAAGGCAAAGCTGCTGAGAGCACTTCGGGCAAAACCACCGCGTTAGATTGGGCAGTCTTCGGCTGCTTGGCGGCCGGAGGCGTTGGCATCATAAAAGCGCTGGATATGGACAGCCCATGGGGCGTATTGCTGTGCCTGCTCGGCTCGGTAGCAGCATTCGGCATGGTGTTTTACGTGCACTTGCGGAAGCCATGAAGCCGCCGCCCAACCCGTCACGGGAGCCGACGCCTCAACGGCTGCCTTCTTACATTTGGTGGTCCTTGGTTCGGCGCGGCTCCGTTCGGCGTTAGGCCAGGTGACGTAGCGTGAATATCTTTGCGACAGACCATCCTATGTCAGGGCGACCAGTGCGGCGTCGCACCAAGATCATCGCAGCCGGTATTGCCCTATTCTTGACCACTGCGGTCGGACTGTTTCTCTGGCACATCAATGGTCCTCGGGTTGTGGCGCGAGCGGTAGCACCGGACGGCACGGAGTTCTGCGTTGTTCAGACCTGCAACTGGAATTTGGAGTTCTTCACCACCAGTTGCTATTACCGGAAGCCCGCTGGTAAGTGGGGATGGTTCTACTACGACCACGAGGATTGGTATTGGGGGCGCGGCCGCGCTGAGGTTGATTCCGTGGCGAGGCGCATCCGTATCTACCGGAATGGGCGTGTGACGGTCGCCTTTGACTGGGAGTCCGAGCGATTTCGGCTTCTCCGAACCGACTTCCCACAGCGGGAGTTCACTGGGGCGCAGGCGTGGATGCCAGCCGGATGGAGCATTGCACAGAGATGAAATGGCCGAACAAATGTGCTGCAGGCAAGGGCTGGATTCTGCCTCGGCTGCATGTCGAACGCGTTCGGCCAGCCCTGCCTGAGCACAATCGTTCGGTCGCATGAACACGCCGATGTCACAGGACGCACCAATTTCGCCAAACCCACCGTGGTTCGCGGTGAAGTGCCTTTTCTCGCATCCGAGCCGAGCCGACGATTCGGAGCGGTTTCTCTACGAGGAGCGCACGACCCTATGGCGGGCCAGTTCCTTTGCGGAGGCATTCGCGATGGCTGAGGCAGAGGCGGCAGAGTATGCGCGGAGCAGCACCTGCACGTTCGTTCGGGCGACGGACTCGTTTCACTTACACGCGGCGTCGGTCGGACACGGTTCCGAGGTCTGGTCCCTGATGCGCGGCAGCGGCATGGAGCCGGAATTGTATGCCGAGACTTTTTGCGCCACGCCACGCGACCACTCACAGGTTCCTGATGAGGATTCACAGACATATTGACCAGCGACCGAACCAGGCGGCTCCAGCAAAGCCCGCGGGTGCGTCAGGTCAAGGTCGACACCGCCCACTACCAATGCGACACGGTTAGGTACGAAGTTGAGGAAGGTGGAGCTGGGGGGGGGTGGCATCAACGTTTCGCTGCTCTTGGACGGCAAAAAGCTCCTTCAAGTCGGTGGCGACGAAAGCACGTTCGTTGGGTTCCGAGATATCGACGGGGACGGTATTAAGGAAGTGATAGCAACGTGCAATAGCCGGTGGACTGAAAAAGGTGTGTGGAAAGCCACAGGCTCCGGCTTTAGCAAGGTCAAAGGAAACCGCGAAACAACGGCCATCTTGCTCGTTGCAGGGCTCCTGATGCACGGACCGCTTGGAGTGATGGCCAGTATCGTCATGATGGGGTTGGCCACGGCTGCCCTTCTGGGGTGTCGAAGAAGTGAGGCGACAGCGGCGCGGGCGTCTCCACAATCGAGCACGTAATTGTTACGAACTTATTTGGTATCATAGCTGTTACGAACTTTTTTCCGATCGTAGATTTGGCCTTTGTGTCGTCGAAGGTTTTCCAAATGGCCGCGCTGACATCCGCCTCCGCCCGGCTTCGGCGCGACAAGTCGTGTTTTGTAACCAATCCCAAAGGGGTTGCGACTCCAGTCGCTGCCCTGGGTCACCCACAAAATTATTCCTCCCATTTTCCCCTCTCGTTCGGCGCGTCTGGCACGCGCCGAACGAGAGGGGAAAATGGGTGTTGTTTCATGCCGTTGTACCCAGGGCGCCGGCCTGACGGCCTGGCCCTGGGCTAGAGGGTTGCCGCTCTTTCAGAGCTCGGGAACAGATCCGTTGCGGATGTGGGACAGGAAAAACGCAGAAACTAAGTTAGGTTTTCAGGATCTGCCTGATTAGTTTTGTTTGTTTTGCTGTCCTGCGTTTTCTCCAATAGATGATCAATGGAGCCGGGATCGTTGTTACGAACTTATTTGCAATCATAGTCTTGGCCTAATTGGCATCAGAGCTTCGTGGTGATGTTGGCCGGACTGGCGCCATAGGGCTATGACGCCAGTGGAGGTTTTATTTTGCTGGGGTGTTTGTGATGTCGTGCATCGCTTGCTGGAAGGAGAGTCCCAGGACCTGGGTATGGAAGTCGATGGTGTTGCCGGCGAGGTTCCTCCAATGCGGTTGGATGAGCACACGATTGACCTGTTTAAGATCGACGATGCGGGACTGGTAAAAACATGCATGTTCGTGAAATCGCGAGCCAGCTTGGCGGACCGATGAGAATACGCTTCTGGTAGGGATCCTGGGTCAAAGCGTTTTGAATAATGCTGACACTCGCAATCGGGCTTGAATTCGTCAGGTAAAAGGGTCAAGCTAAGTTATGATCTACATTAACCCTGGCCATCTTTGGGGTGATTTTCTTCGGCGCCGCAGGGCTTTTACCTTGATCGAATTGCTCGTTGTTATTGCCATTATTGCAATCCTGGCGGCGATGCTTCTCCCCACCCTGTCCAGCGCCAAGGAACGAGGTAAGCGCACGGCCTGTCTGAGCAACATGCGCCAAGCCATTCTTTCCGTTCATATGTATGGGAATGATGCGAACGATTTTGTTCCCAGCGGGCGGGATAACAATGGGAATTGGCATTCCATCCGAATCTCGAGTGCCAGTTACACCAACCTGATAAAGTATACTGGCAACATAAAGATCATGGATTGCCCTAATTATAGCTTTGGAACGCAGATACGTTACGTCGGGGATTGGGGATACTTGGTTGGATACAATTATTTGGGTGACGCCAATCAGACCGGCTGGAACAAGAACGCGACGAATTACTGGCATTCGCCCCGAAAGCTGAGCGAATCAGGCACCAATTTCATCCTGGCCGACGCCAATCATTGGGGTGATAATCTGGTAATGGCGCCGCACGGCAAGAGCGGACCATGCAACAGCGGCGGCGCAACGTTCAGACGAAGGACTGGGAACGAAACCCCCATGACGCTCGGTGCGGCGGGAGGCAACGTGGGTCGTCTGGACGGCTCGGTTCAATGGCGTTCCCTCAAACAGATGATGACCCGCCAAGCCTCCTCCTATACTCTTTACTGGGGCCTTTGGTAATTGCCGACTGATTAGTCACCGCGATACACACACCTCGCGGTGCAGGTTTCTGCTACGACCACCTCTGTGAGCAACGGAAGCGTGGGCTTGAGCCGTTGCCAAATCCAGACCGCAACGTTCTCACTCGTGGGATTCTCCAACCCGGGCACTTCGTTCAGATAATAATGATCGAGCTGCTCCCATAGCGGACGAAACGCCTTCGTCATATCCGCGTAATCCATGACCCAGCCGAGCTCTGGGTCTAAATTACCCTGCACGACGATTTCCACCTGAAAGCTGTGCCCGTGCAGGCGGCGACATTTGTGGTTCTCCGGCAAGCGTGGCAGCAAATGTGCCGCTTCAAATTGAAAGGTCTTTCTCAGTTCCATGTTAGGTTTCCAAATCGGTCCAAAGCAGAAGGTCGCCTAGCGCGGGGCGGCCATCGTGTCGCCACGCCAAAGCGGGGCGCTGCATGCGGCCTAAAGGACAAACACGAGCAGCACCCCAGCGGGCCAATTCACGAGCATGCTCCTGCGCAGTCTCCGGCGGGACAGCCAAACCCACCGTGGAAACCTTGCCCCGAACCGCGTCGGCTTGCTGTAACGCGTCCTCCAGGTCTTTCACCGTTTTCACGTAAATGAACCGGTGGAGGCACGAGAATTGAAAGCGCGGATCAGCCTCCCAAACCACGGTCCAGGCTGTCGATCCCGGGCTGCACCACACCCGGGTATCTTCTGATGCAGAAGCCCTGAGCTGATAGATGGAGCGGCGTGATGCAATGGCGGCAGAGATCTCCACCGGAACCGGTCCGCGTGGCTCACTCAACTCGCGCTCAGACAATTCGTCTGCGAGCAAGCTGGCAAAGCCCGCCGGCGGGATGATGGCTCCATCCTGCACATAGATCACGTGTGGGGAGAGGCAGCCAAGTTGGTTCCACGCGGAAACATCGGCTGCAGCCAGTTTGGCGGTTTGTGTGGCCATCCCCCCGCCGAGCATGCCCGCGCTTACATAGGCAAAGCTAACTTTGTGGCCATACCCGAGCATGCGCCGACTGGGCGGCACGCGCAGAGCAACGTCACGCAGAGTCTCATCAGTGCCGGTGGCCGTGATCAGTTCGGCCTCTGCGAACAAGGCGTCTTCAAGCAACTTGCTGCCACCACGCCATTCGGCCAGCTCAAGGCAAGCCCCCAGCTTCGGCTCAATCTGATAAACCGAATGGGCAAAGAGCCGAGGCAAAAGCGACGCCCCAGAAGCGCATTTTACGAACTGTGCGGAGCGCGTCAGAAATCCCAACACCATGCTCATGATCGTCGGGTTCGGCAAATTGCCAGCAGTGATGTGCGCGACGAGTTCCGCTCCTCGCGCATGAGCTGTGCGCCCGTGCCTATGCTCTCCCGAATCGGCTGCAAACTTGTCCAGGCGATGGGGGTGTCCCAACTCTTGCCCCAGCAAAGCTTCGAAATGGGAGGTTGTGAATTCCGCAAATAATGAATCGAGCCCGCGCGCGATGGTCTCACGCGAAAAACCCATGGCGGCAGGCCCATGATGCAGCGCCAGTTTCCGAAAGTGGCTATTCGGATCGCGCCACTCGCTGCCAACCCGCGTCAGCACTTCAACGAGGCTGGCCGTAGAACGATGCACCAGGAACCTCTCCCGGTTGTGCTTGAGGGTGCGACACGCCTCCGTGACGATCGAATGGGTCAGTTCGGCTTCAGCGGGCATGTCCGCCAGGAAGTAGTTGGGGAGATTAAGATCCATGGGCATTCCTTAGATTGCCAGCAGCGAACAGCCACGGGCTTCCGCCAGCGCCGCGCGCCCCACCAGCTCACATCCCAAATTTCGGCGGATGCCCAGATCCTCGGTTTGCACCGCCATCGTGGAAAACACATTAGCCAAGTCGTAAACCTGGATCAGCCCGCGCTCCCCGCTTTCGACTTCCATGCCGGTTTCTGGTGAGACCACCCGCGCTCGCGCCCAAGGGGGGAATTGGAATCCCGTGGATTGCGCGTCACCTGCTGCTCTGTCGTAACCCTGGGAACTCAACTCAGCCATACCGTACTCACAAACGATGTGCGACGCGCCGAGCCCCAGGTAATGGCTGAGGAGCCGGTGCAATTCCTGTTTTGCCAGGGTGCGAGATCTGCCTTTGTAACCTCCGGTTTCCATCACGCGCGAACCGGCCGGGAGGAATAGCCGTTTTCCAATCGCGGCCAAGCCATCCAACAGATGCACAAACATGAATGCGGTTCCCAGGATCAAAACCGGTTGCTGCCGCTGGATAGATTCCTCCAGAAAGGCCACCGCTGCATCGAACTCCAACTCCCAACCGCCAGTGGCGTCAAGCCGCCCAGCAAACTGAGTTCGTTGCGGACCTGAGTTTCGTCCCACCGTGTCGAACATGTGGGCCAGGGATGAGTGCGGCGCAAGCTGATGCGTCGGAGCCAGGGCCAAAAGTGAAAAGTCCCGGGTCAATCCGCACAACAGGTGCCGGGAAAACCAGGGCCACAGCGAAGCTTCGTAAATCGCCAAAGAGACAGGCGAATGGAAATGGCGGCTGGTATTGCGCAGGGTCGTCCCGCTGGACCGGAAAACCGTCACCCGTTCGTTAGGTGGCAGTGCGGTAACGTCCATTTCCTTGAAAGCCTCCGTGGGCAATGCCGGGATCTGGGACCAATCTGTGACAGACGCTGGTTTCATTCCGCGGGATAGCGCCCACTGACGCACCACGGGATTATGCTGATACTGAAGGGAGAACAACTCCAAGGCGAGTTGGTTGAATCCCTGCGCTCGCAGATCTGGAGCCCCTTCGAGAGAAGCTGAACGGTGCATGAACGCCTTAAGGCGTTCGACAAATGAATGAAATGTGGCTGTCTGTTCCATGCGGTTTTGATTCGACCGGGTTGGTTATCCGCCACAACCCGAGACTATTTATACAGTGATAAACCGCCTGGATCAATGCTCGAAAGAGGGCCTTTCTGAATCAGCCCCCTTGCTCACCACCTGAGTGCCACCCGTCTACGCCGCCTACGCCACTTTGCGGAGATCGCGCTTGGCACTGGGGGTTGGTTTTGGTTAGCTCAGTGAACCGCATGATTAGAATGCTCGTAATTGTGGCCTGTGTTGTGTGCGTTTGCCTCCCTAAAGTGGCAAAAGCGCAGGCGCCGACCGCCTGGGAGATCCGTCCCTTGAAGGAGGGACAGGGGTTCGTTCAGTATGAGTTCGGGTCCAAGCGCTTTGCCGCCCAGGGGGGTGCGGTGATTCGCTGGGGCGATGCCATCCTTTCAGCGGATACTATCTCGGCTGACGAGGCTTCCGGCGAAGTCATGGCCCAGGGCAAGGTGCGGATCCAACAGGGCGACATGATATGGGCGGGGGACCAGGTGCGTTACAACTTCCGCACACGCCAGATTATTGCCGAACAGTTTCGCGCCGGAAAATCCCCTGTTTACGTGGCAGGGTATTCGGTCAGTGCTGATGTGAGCAACCAGGTCTATACCGCCACGAACGCCTTGGTGACTGCCGATGACGTGGAGAATCCACTGCTGAAAATCCGGGCCAGTTATATCAAGATCCTGCCTGGAGACAAAGTCGTGGCACGGAATGCAACGGTCTACGCCGGGGATGTGCCTGTGTTCTTCTTTCCCTACTATTCGCGGAGTCTGTCTGGCTCGGGCAATCACTTCAGTTTTCTGCCGGGTTACCGCAGCCGGTTCGGGCCTTTCCTGCTGACCACCTACGACTGGGCAATGAACAAGCAGGTAGATGGCGATCTTCAACTGGATTGGCGGCAGGAACGTGGCGTGGGACTCGGACCTGATGTGAATTTACATATGGGCCGCTGGGGTGAGGCATCCTTTGGAGGCTATTACGCGAGAGACGAGAAACCCGAGGTGGACCGTTTATTTGGGGAGCAGGCTCCGGCCGATCGGAAGCGGGTTTGGCTCGATTATCAGGCCCACCCGGCTACCAACCTGAGCTTCCGTTCGCAAGTCCGCTATCAGGATGATCCGGGGATTGTCCGCGAATTCTTTGAAGGCGAGTACCGGAATGACCCGCATCCCAACACCTTTTTCGAGCTCAACAAATTCTGGGATAACTTCAGCTTAGACGTGCTGGCTCAGCCGCGCGTGAACGAATTTCTGAACACGGTGGAGCGTTTGCCGGACGTGCGGCTAACGGGGTTCCGCCAGCAGTTGGGCGAGTCTCCTGTGTACTATGAGAGTGAGAGTTCGGCCGGTTATTACCGCAGGCGTTTCTCGGAGTACGACACCGTGCAAGATCCCTATTCCGCTGCCCGCGCCGATACCTACCATCAACTCGTGCTACCTTTGACCTACTTCGGCTGGCTGAACGTTACCCCACGCGTCGGAGGCCGGTTTACTTACTACAGTGAGGCCGACGAACCGGGTGGCGTGACTGACGAGCAGTATCGCGGTGTGTTCAACACAGGCGCCGAGGCATCATTCCGGGCCTCCCGCACGTGGGCCGGGTATCAAAATAAGTTTTTCCGGATGGATGGCGCGAGGCACATTCTCCAACCGTCCGTCAACTACGTCTATGTGCCGGACCCGGATGATCAGTTGAGGGAGTTGCCCCAGTTCGACTACGACATGCCGAGCCTGCGGCTGCTCCCGCTGGAGTTCACGGATTACAACGCGATCGATTCGATCGATAGTGAGAACGTTTTTCGCCTTGGGCTGCGCAACAAGATCCAGACTAAACGCGATGGAACCATCATCAACTTCCTGAGTTCTGATCTGTATACCGATTGGCGCGTTAACCCGCGTGCGGACCAAACCACCTTTGCTGACATCTATTCGGATAACGTGATCCGCCCCTGGGCGTGGCTTACGCTGGAATCACTCACCCGGTATGACACCGAAAGTGGCCAGTTCCGTTTTTCGTACAACAGCCTGACGCTTGAACCTTCAGACCAATGGACATGGACGGTTGGCCAGTTTTACCTGAAGGAAGACCTTTCAAACACCCGCTACGCCTTAGGGCCGGGAAACAACCTTTACCTGAGCAGCATTTTCTTTCGCCTGAACGAGAACTGGGGCTTCCGGGCGACACATCATTTCGAGGCGCGCACTGGCGAAATGGAGGAACAGAATTACACCGTTTACCGGGATCTGCGCAGTTGGACCGCAGCCCTCACTTTGCGCTGGCGGGAGTTGCGCAGCGGACAGGACGACTTCACGATTGGCTTCGCTTTCTCATTGAAGGCTTATCCGCGGTATGATCTTGGCCGGGATGTGCGCCGCCCATATTCATTGCTGGGGGGATAGTCGCCTGATTCGATTGGGCTCGGCAGGCTAAACCTGGCGGCCCGCAAATCTGGCTAACGGAGTTTTGCCCGCAGGTATGTCATTATCCCATCGGCTGCGCGACGGGCGTCGCGCACCGTAACCAGCACCAGAGACGGACCGCGCACAACGTCGCCTCCGGCAAAGACCCCGGGCAGATTCGTCATTTGGCTTTCGTTCACCGTCAAGCCGCCCCACTCGTTCACCTGAAGCTCGGCAAAATCGCCCCCATGAAAGCACGGCTTCGGATTGAACCCCAATGCCGGTACCACGAGATCGGTTTGGAACTCCGTTTCACTGCCCGGCATTGGGGAAAATGCATGCCGGCCATCTGCCTGGTTTTCACCCGGCGTGGTTCGGATCAGGCTTAGGGCTCGCACCTCTCCTTCGGGTGAGCCGAGGACTGCCACCGGCGCAACGTGGAAAAGAAAACGCACACCTTCGTCAATCGCGTCGCGGTATTCCTGGCGGTCGCATGGTAAATCTTCCTCGCCACGGCGATAGGCGCAGACCACTTCACGCGCGCCCCATCGCAGAGCGGCGCGGGCACAATCCAGGGCGGTATCGCCGCCACCTATGACTGTGACGTGTTTGCCTGCCAGGTTGAACCGGGGCGCTTGAAGCTTTACCGGCGTCCGAGTTTGCAGGATGAAAGCCACCGCTTGCACAACACCGCTCAGATCGGCTCCGGGCACGTCCAATGCCCGGGCTTCCCTTGAGTCGAACCCAAGGAAAACGGCGTCATGTTCATCTCTCAATCGTGTGAGCATCCCTGAGGCAAGCGGTTCCACGCCGAGTTCAAAACGCACTCCGCGTTGTTTCATCAGGTTCAGGCGCCGCTCGATAATGGAGTCCTCCAACTTGAAAGCAGGGACACCCTTGATGAGTAATCCGCCGGGCACGAGGTCATCATCGTAAACTGTAACGGAGCAGCCCTGCCGAGCCAGATCATCGGCGCACGCGAGGCCCCCAGGGCCCGAGCCCATGACAGCGACCCGGAATCCATTGGGTGGCGCGGTGACCGCTTGCTCAGCTTGGTGATGAGCAGCGTAATCCGTGAGGAACCGTTCGAGACCCGAGATGGAAACAGCTTCGCCTACGCTATCCAGGATGCAGTTGTGTTCGCATAGATGATCAGCAGGGCAAAGCCGGGCGCAGATTTCGGCCAGGCTTCCGGTTGATCCAAGAATCGCGGAGGCTTCCAGGAATCGTCCCTCAGCCGTGAGCTGCATCCACTGCGGGATTGGGCTGCAAAGCGGACAACCTGAAACGCAGCTCGGATTGGGACACTGAACACATCGGCTGGCCTGGTCGATGGCAGCGGCTTCGCTGAGGCTTCCATGAATTTCGAGGAAATCGGAGATTCGTTCCCGGGCCGAGCGCTTTGGAGCCTGTCGTGCCAGTTCGCGCCAGGCGTGCTTGCCGTGTGGCTGAGGAACGGTTTCGCTCATACAAAAGAAACTTTGCCTAATACTACTCCCGGCAGATACGACGTGCCACCAAAATAAAAGTCCCGTCTGAGAACCATGAGAAGCAGGGGTATCATTGGAAAGGGGTGAGGAACGTTAATGGGGGTCGGTCGCCCCTGCCCAGGTCGGGTGATCGGCGCACACCAATCCCTTGCAGAGCGTGCAAAGTGCATAACGGTCACCTTTCAAGAGCGTGCAAACTGCACGATGTCCTCGAAACGTCACGGCCATTCGTGAGGGGCCTGCATTCACAAGGCCTTGAAGTCCAGCGGGCTGTGTGCGCCGTTAGAGTGTCGGCACTCCCTATGCTATTGTAATCTGCATCCAGAAAAACGTCCGCATTTTCAACTGAGCTATAAACCGCTGGAAGTAAAGGTAAACACAATGGGCGACAAATCCCCAAAGGCAGCAAACAAGCACGCAACTCAAAAACAATCTAAAGCTGACGACGCCACACGGAAGAAGCAACAGGCCGCGTCGGCAAAGCAGAAGAACAGCAAAACACCTTAACCACTTTACCTATTGGAAAACCCCTCTCAAATCCGCAAGATCGCCTTTCTGGGCGATTATCCGCCGCGCAAATGCGGCATCGCGACTTTCACGTGCGATCTGCTTTCGGCTGTGGCCCAGAACCACCCTTCGAGCCAGTGCTTCGCCGTGCCGGTCAATGATCTGGCGGAGGGATATGACTATCCCAAGGAGGTCCGGTTCGAAATCGAGGAACAGGACCTGGCGTCGTACCTGCGGGCGGCTGATTTTCTCAACATTAGCAACGCCGACCTCGTTTCGGTACAACACGAGTTTGGGGTTTTCGGTGGGCCCTCGGGCAGCCATCTGCTCGCGCTGCTGCGTGAATTGCGAATGCCCATCGTAACGACCCTGCATACGATCCTCAACGCCCCGAATGCAGAGCAGCGCCGCGTGATGCAGGAGTTGATCTCGCGATCAACGCGACTGGTGGTGATGGCCGAGCGCGGGCGGCAAATGTTGCAGGAGATTTACCGGGTCCCGGCGGCTAAGATCGATCTGATTCCGCATGGCATCCCCGACATCCCTTTTGTCGATCCGAATTTTTACAAAGACCAGTTTGGTGTGGAGGGCAGGCTGGTGTTGTTGACGTTCGGGCTGTTATCACCCAATAAAGGAATCGAACACGTAATCAATGCGCTTCCAGCGATCGTTGCCGAGTTTCAAAACCTCGTCTATATCGTGCTGGGTGCCACCCACCCCAATCTTGTCCGAGAAAACGGGGAAGCCTATCGCCTGAGCCTGGAGCGGCTTGCCAAGAAGAACAAGGTGGAGAAACACGTCATCTTCTATGACCGCTTTGTGGAACTCGACGAGTTGAAGGAGTTCATAGGCGCGGCTGACCTTTACCTGACTCCGTATTTGAATGAGGCACAGATCACGTCGGGCACTCTGGCCTATGCCTTCGGCGCGGGCAAGGCCGTGATCTCGACACCTTACTGGCATGCGCAAGAATTACTCGCTGAGAATCGTGGCGTGCTGGTCCCTTTCGGCGATTCAGAAGCAATAGCCCGGGAGGTGAGGGCTCTGCTCTCCGATGAGATGCGTCGGACTTCCATTCGTAAGAACGCGTACAAACTTGGACGCGAAATGGTGTGGAGTAATGTGGCAGGCTTGTACCTGCGTTCCTTTGAACTGGCCCGATTGGAGCGCGCGGTGCTTTCTCGAAAATCTTTTGCAACCAAAACCCTGGACCAACAGCCGCGCGCGCTGCCGGATTTCAAATTGGAACATTTGTCGCGAATGACGGACTCAACAGGCCTCTTCCAGCACGCGTTGTTCACCGTGCCCAATTTTTCAGAGGGCTACTGCACCGACGACAACGCGCGAGGGTTCATCCTTACGGTTCTGCTGAACGAGTTGGCTGAGGAACCGGAGCGGATGCGAACGCTGGCTACTACTTATGCGGCGTTTCTGCACCATGCCTTTGATCCGAAAACCAAGCGGTTTCACAATCAAATGAGCTTTGACCGCCGGTGGCAGGACGAACAAGGTTCGGAGGATTCCCATGGCCGCGCTCTTTGGGCGTTGGGGCTGGGGGTGGGTCGCTCGCACTACAGGAGCTTCCAGGTCATGTGCGGGCAGATCTTCGCACAGGCGCTGCCGGCAACGACCGGGTTCACTTCCCCGCGCGCCTGGGCATTCACATTGTTGGGCATTGACGAATACCTTCGGCGCCTGAGTGGTGACCGGTTTGCTCAACAAGTTCGCGATACGCTGCTGGTGAAGTTGATGAGCCTGTTTGACCGCAGCACGCAGCCAGACTGGCCGTGGTTTGAGGACATGCTTTCCTATGATAACGCGAAGCTCGCCCATGCGTTGATCCTGAGTGGCCGGGCCACTGGCCAGACTCCCGTATTGGAGCGCGGGTTGCATGCTCTGGGCTGGCTGGTTAAGTTGCAAACCGCTGAGAATGGTGATTTCCGCCCCATCGGCAGCAATGGTTTCTATCCACGCGGCGGGGGGCGGGCCAATTTCGATCAACAACCCCTTGAGGCTCACGCGATGGTGTCCGCTTGCCTGGAAGCCTATCGAGCCACCAACCAACGGTGGTGGCATGACCAGGCCCAGCGCGCGTTTGATTGGTTCCTCGGGTGGAACGACCTGGGGTTGGAATTATACTCACCGGACACCGGAGGGTGCCGCGATGCGCTGCATGTGGACAGGGTAAACCAGAACCAGGGTGCCGAATCCACGCTGGCTTTCCTGCTCTCACTGGCGGAATTACGGCTCACTCAAAACGCCGTCACTGCTTTCAACCAGCCGGTCTCCTAGCGAAAATAATCCTATGAAGTCTGCGAGCCTCAAGCGCACACAAGTCGTTATACATCCTGACCGAACCCGGGTCTTGCTCCGACCGTTTCTGCTCTCCAATGAACCGCCCGGAGCGCTGCCAGGCGCACCGCAGGAGCGCGCCCTGCGCATTTGTGCCAGCGTCATGGCCCTTGCGGAAAGTGAAGTCCGCCAGCTTTGGAAACAGGTTGAGGCTGAGTTTGGGGAGCGCCACACCAAGACCCAGCGATTCCTCCTGAAACGGTTCGAGCACCTTCGCCCATTCTTGAAAACAGCAGAGGGCATCTCCGAAGAGCGCGCGTTGCTGCTAGGCTCCTATTTTAGTCATGAGTATTCGCTTGAGGCGGCGGCACTGTTCAACCCTTCGATGGTCCCCCATCCAGACCAATCGGATCTTGCGCCGGGCTCTTTGCGTTTCGTCTTAAGCCTGCGAGCCACTGGCGAAGGCCACATCTCATCCGTGACCTTTCGCACCGGCACTCTCGATTCCGAAAACAACGTCGTGATCAACACCCCCACGCGTTACTGCCTCGAACCCGAGCAGGTCCCCAGCGCGTCCTATGAGAAGAGGCTCTTCGAGCGAAAGCTTCGTGAATTGGGGTTAATCGGCGATTTCACGCGCGAAGCACTCCAGCAACTTGGGCAGTCCTTTACACTGCATGAACTGCGGACGGCGATCAATCGCGCCAGCGAATGCCTGGGAGCACGCGACCAGCAAACCGAAGCGGTTGCCAGAAAGACTCTCATGCTCGCGCAGTCCAACTACGAAGTGCAGTTTCCGCCTGACTCCCGCCTCTCCGAGCGCGTCTTGTTCCCCACTACGCCTTCCCAAAGCAATGGCATCGAGGACGCGCGATTCGTTCTGTTTCGAAACGACGATGGCACGACCACCTACTATGCGACCTATACGGCGTATGATGGTAAAATGATTCTGCCTCAGTTTATTGAGACGCGAGATTTCCTCCATTTCACGTTCATCACCTTGAATGGGCCCGCGGTACAAAACAAGGGCATGGCTCTGTTTCCGAGAAAAATCAATGGCCACTACGTGATGCTGGGCCGTCAGGATTACGAGAACATTTATGTGATGTTCTCCGATGATCTGCACTTTTGGAACTCGGCGCAACGGCTATTGATGCCGCAGTTCCCTTGGGAATTCATCCAACTGGGCAACTGCGGTTCGCCCATTGAAACCGAGGCGGGATGGCTGGTGCTTAGCCACGGTGTGGGACCGATGCGGAAGTACAGCATTGGAGCATTCCTGCTCGACCGTAATGATCCCTCCAAAGTGATCGGCCGCTCTCGTGAACCGCTGATCACACCCAACGCGAATGAACGCGAAGGATACGTGCCCAACGTGGTTTACTCCTGCGGCGGCCTCTTGCATGGCCGCAGGCTTGTGATTCCTTACGCGATGTCCGACTACGCGACTACTTTTGCCACGCTTTCCCTGGATGAGGTGCTGGCTGCGATGGAGTAGTCCTAGTCTTTCATCGCACGAGCGATGGAATGCCACCAGGCATCGTGCAGGTCCACAAGTGACGCGGCCATTGTAGAGTTCGCGGTTTTGATCTCCAACTGATCGCCGCCCACCGTACCGATGCGCAGCGCTGGAATCCCCATAAGCTTGGCGCGCTCGATCACTTTCACCGCATCGAGGTTCGATGTAGAGATAACGACACGGGCCTGCGACTCGCCGAATAGCAATGCATCCAGCCGGGCGCAAGTTACGGACGACAGATCCACTTTCGCACCGATAAGGCGAGGGGTCTCGCGAGCGACTTGCTGACTAATGCAGCTTTCCGCCAGAGTCACCGCCAGGCCGCCTTCACTGCAATCATGAGCGCTCTTTACACTCCCGGATTGGATCAGGCCCAGGAGACAGCGGTTGAGTTCTCTCTCCTTTTCCAGGTCGCACCGCGGCGGCGTGCCGGTTTTGCGTCCGTGCAGGAGCTGCAAGCAGGCTGAACCGCCCAAACCGAGCAACGGATCAGAGGCATCCACAGGCGCGCCTAACAGGATGATCGCATCCCCTTCGTCTTTGAACCATTGCGTGGTGATGTGCTTCGGATCGTCAATCAAACCCGCCACAGCCACGGTCGGCGTAGGGTCAATAGGACCATCGGGACTCTGATTGTACAAACTGACGTTGCCACCTGTCACCGGGGCGTTGAATGCACGGCAAGCTTCCGCAATGCCCCGCACGGATTCGCGCAGTTGCCAGAAGATTTCCGGGTTGTGAGGATTGCCAAAATTCAGGTTATCAGTCACGCCCAACGGCACAGCGCCGCTGCATGCCAGGTTGCGCGCGGCTTCCGCTACTGCGATTTTTCCACCTTCATAAGGGTCGAGATACACATAGACCGCGTTGCAGTCCACAGACAGCGCCACATACTTTTCGCTCGTTACCGGTGTCATCGCGGGATCAAGCGGAACCGAATCATGCTTGATCCGAAGCACCGCTGCGTCCGAGCCCGGGCAAGTGGCAGAGCCGTCCCGCACCATGTGGTCGTATTGGCGGTACACCCAGTTCTTGGATGCGATGGTCGGCCAGCCCAGAAGCGTCTTTAGATCCGCTGCGGGATTCCTGGTATCCGGGACTTCTGTGAGCGAGAACGCACGCACGGCTTTGAGATATTCGGGTTCGCGTGCTTCGCGTTGATAAACCGGGGCATCGTTGGCCAGTTTTGCGGCCGGAACATCGGCAACAACCTTGCCATCATGGCGCACGACCATGCGCCCGGTATCGGTCACCTGGCCGATTTCGGCCCAGGGCAGATCCCATTTGTCGAAAATGCGTTTTACTTCTTCCTCGTGGCCCTTGTTAACGATGATGAGCATGCGCTCCTGCGATTCGCTGAGCATGATTTCGTAGGAAGTCATGTTCGGTGCGCGCTGTGGGACCTTGTTTAGCTCGATCTCAATGCCCGTGCCTGCGCGGGAAGCTGTCTCACAGGTGGAGCAGGTCAAGCCCGCTGCGCCCATGTCCTGAATGCCAGCCACGACACCGGTGGCGAGCAGTTCCAGGCAGGCTTCGCACACGAGCTTTTCCATGAACGGATCGCCCACTTGCACTGCGCCCCGCTGCTGCTCTGCCGATTCATCGGTGAGATCCTGCGAGGCAAAAGCGGCTCCAGCCAATCCATCACGGCCGGTGGCCGGCCCCACATAGAAAACCGGGTTGCCAACGCCTTTTGCGGCGCCGCGAGCGATTTGCTCATGTTTCAAAACACCCAGGCAGAACGCGTTGACCAACGGATTGCCCTGGTAGGATTTATCGAAGTAAACCTCGCCGGCGATTGTCGGGATGCCGAAGCAATTGCCGTAGTGCGCGATACCGGCGACAACGCCGCCGAACAAGCGGCGGTTATTGCTCTGCTCCTGCTTCTGCTCGGCGGTCGGCGTTTGTCCCGAGTTGGAATTGATCGGGCCGAAGCGCAAGGAATTGATAGCGCAAATCGGGCGTGCACCCATCGTGAAGATGTCGCGCACGATACCGCCCACACCTGTGGCGGCGCCCTGGAAAGGTTCCACCGCGCTGGGATGGTTGTGTGATTCGATCTTGAAAGCAATCGCCAGGCCGTCCCCAATATCGATGATACCGGCGTTTTCCTCACCCGCCCCGACCAGGATCTTCGGTGATTTGGTAGGAAACGTCTTGAGCAGCGGGCGGCTGTTCTTATAGGAACAATGCTCGCTCCACATGACCGAGAAGATGCCCAGTTCGGTGTATGAAGGCGTGCGCCCCAGGATGCCGAGGATTTTTTCGTATTCCTCAGGCGTGAGGTTATGCTTGCGGACCAATTCGGGCGTGATGGCTGGCTCAGTCATGGCAAAAGTATTAATCTACAATCGAAAACCGAACTATGAGGATGGCCTTTTCATCTCCCTAAAACAAGCCGTAAGGAGCAGAGCTGAGAGCAGCGGGAGGGGTGGGGCTCCTGTGTTCAACAGGACGAGCACGGACGAACATGGACGGTTTAGCTCAATGTGACTGCTCCAGCGTGCAACAAACCGTCTGGACTGCGCTCACGAGGCGATGTGATCGCCTCGTGCCCAACTCCAAAGCCGGTAACTGCGGCAGTCCCTCTTACGGATCACTCTGCCGATGCGCTCGGGGGCGGCGTAATGGTCGCCACCTCGATATTCTCGATTCGGTGCTGATGGCGCACTGAGTGAATCTCGAACTCCACCTGCTCCCCGACCTGCTTATTGAGCAACGCCTGGGCCACGGGCGAAAGATAGCTGATGATCCCCTTCTCCGGCTCGGAATCCCACGCGCCAAGAATAGTGAACTGTTCCGGTTGGCCGGATTCGGTGTCCACCACTCGAACCACTGTGCCAATGCTGACTACGTCAGTGCGGGGGTTGGCAAAATCCGTGCCGCGCGAACGATCTAGCTGCGCTTCGAGCTCGGACTTGCGGCGCATAAGGATCTTCTGCATCTCCTTCGCTGCCTTGTATTCGTGGTTTTCGCGCAAATCACCGTAGCTGCGGGCGATGGCAATTTCTTTGGAATTAGCAGGAATCTTCTTCTCCACCAACTCGCGGTACTCGTCTTTACGACGGCTGAGGCTCTCCCAGGAAACGATCCAGTGAGTCTCTTGTTTGGATTGCTCACCTGAAATGAGGGATTGGATCGCCGGGTAACTCTTGACGATGCGCGCCAGGAGCGACCGCTTATCCATATCGTCGAAAGACGGTGAGAGTTGCAGCGCGCGGGTCAAATCCTTGATCACATCCAGATCTGCGGAGCCGATCAGCTCCACAAGCAGTTCCGGATCATCCATGATGAAATCGCGCAACCGATTGGAACGTTTCTCGTTGAACTGATCCCGTTCCATCGCGGTTAACATCGCACGGAAAACTTCAGGCCCGAGAATATCTGCGTAGGAGTCGTTGCGATCTTTCGCCAACCACAACAGCAATTCCGAGCTGGCGGTGTGCTGGCTGACCAGTCGCGCCAACGTTTCTTTAAGCAGATCGATTTTGCCCTCGTGGATGAGAAGTCCGGCGAACTCGCGGCAAAGCTTTGCGGGAACCGTGTTGATGCAGTTGCGGAGCACCTCATGCCAGCGCTCAGGATTGGCCTCCTTGAACGCTTCCAGGGCGCGACGATGCTTGGCAGCCAGGAGGCCCTCCATGAGGGACCCGAGCCGTACATCCATCCCGAAAATCGACTCAACTTTTACCTCATCAGCAGCGGGCTCGAGCTCGGCCATCTGCCGGAGGTCATCCCGCACGAACATGGCTTCAAGAGCCACAGCGGGCTGGGTGCGTTGATAGCTAATTATCTCGGCGTTGAGCGCCGGAATGATTTCGACCGCGGCGGCTTTCTTGTCAGAAAGGTCGGCGGCGTTCTTCAACAGCTCATTGGCCACAACGACACGGGCCTTGAGGCCTTTGGCCGCGCGAAATTCCACAAGCAGGCGATCCTGGAGCGAAATCTCCTTAACCTGGTAAACGATGGGTTCGCTCTTTTTGAGCGGCACCCGGAAGTGACCGTCCTTCTTCATCTCCGCGCGAGCTGCTTCCCACCACTTTTTCCAGTCTTCACGGATGACTTCCGGCACCAGCGCCTGCTGAATTTGATCTGCGTTGGCCTGCCCGCCGTAGCTGGACAGCACGACTTTGATGAGGTCCAGATGATTCTGCCCTGCCATTTGCCGCAGCGCCTCCACATCGGAGGCTTTGCGCGCCAGAATGTGGTGCTTGCTGATCGGCTTGAGGGATTCCGCGGCGAAATCCAACGCCATCGTGTGTCCCGGCTTGCCTTGAAAATCTATCGTGAACCGCGCGAAGACAGGGTCCACGGTACGAATGCGTCCGAAACCCCAGCTCCGGTGCATGCAAAAACCGTTTTCGGCGAGTTGCACCAATGCTTCGACGTGGTGCCGATCCAGTTTACCTGCCGCTGCCATCTTCTCAAATTCTTCTCTCATATCATCAAAAACTCGCTTTCCCTCCACGGGAATGTCTTATTAAAGGTTGTGGGCGGACAAAAACCAAGAGAAATTGCTGCCGAGGTTCTGGCAGGACGTAGTACAGGCGAGTTCATAGAGAGCTCGCTTGACCAAGCTTTGAACCGTACGAGCCTTGAAATACGGGATCGGCACCTATGCCAGGAGCTGGTGTACGGAACCATTCGCTGGCAAGGCACCCTTGACTATCTTATTGCAAGAAAGACGGATGGGCGTCTGCAAAAACCCATGCTCCAAGCCATTCTCAGATTGGGTCTTTACCAACTGTTCTGGCTGGATCGCATCCCAAACCATGCAGCCGTTAGCGAAACAGTGGAGATCGCCAAACAGAAAGGGTTTGGTGCTCAAGCCGGATTTGTAAACGCGATCCTGCGCGGCTGCGTGCGCGAGCGAGACTCCATTCTAAAGCTCCTGGAGGACCTCAAGGTAAAGCAGCCAGCCGCCGGTTATTCCCATCCTGAATGGCTCTGGCGCAAGTGGGAGGCCCAATTCGGCGCCGAAAAAGCCACTCAGCTCATGGCCTGGAATAACACACCGCCATCCACATTCGCGCGGGTCAACATGCTCCAGACCGATGCCGGGGCGATCCTCGAGCAATGGCGCGATGAAGGTGTGGAATACGATTTCGTCCGTCACCCATGGCTGCCGGACAACCTGGTGTTCGAGCTAAAGAAGCATCCGCCACTGGCACGGCTGGGCAGTTTCATTCAAGGGAAATTCTATGTGCAGGACCCCAGCACCCTGCTGGCGCCCCAACTCCTGGCAGTCACCCACGAGGACAAAGTCCTGGACCTCTGTGCCGCGCCTGGCGGCAAGCTTACCTACCTCGCACAGGTTCTGAGAAACGAAGGTGACCTCACCGGGTTCGACCCAGATCCTGCGCGTGTGACCCTGATGCAGGAGAACTGCCTCCGTTTAGGTGTAAAGGTGCAAATCATTTCTCAAGAACAACTTACAGGTAAGAAGTTCACAAAGATACTCCTGGACTCACCGTGTTCGAACACCGGTGTCATGCGGCGTCGGGTTGACCTGCGCTGGCGTCTGCAACCCCCGGAAATCACCCGCCTCAGAGCCACTCAAGCCGGGTTGTTGAATCGTGCGGCTGAACTGCTGGCCGCGGGCGGTAGCATCGTCTATAGCACGTGCAGCCTTGAGCCCGAGGAAAACTCACAGCAAGTGCGCGAGTTTCTTGCAAACCATCCCCAATTCAAACTTGAATCAGAGCAGGACCTCTTGCCATTCCGGGATGGAGTGGATGGCGCTTATACCGCGCGCCTGTTCCGAATGGGTTGAGACTGCGGGATGACACCCTCCTCATTTGGCGGGTGTCACCAGCTTCAAGCCTATAATCGATATTAGCAGGAGGGTCAGAAAAAACCCTCGCGCGAAGGTGAGCGATTCGTTGAACAGAATGATGCCCAGGATCGCCGCTCCCAAGGCGCCGATTCCGACCCAAACGGCATAGGCCGTGCCGATCGGCAACGTTTTGACGGCAGCCGCCAGCAAAACAATGCTCAACGTCATGGTAACGGCCACGAATACCGAGGGCCAAAGCTTCGTGAAGCCTTGAGTGTATTTGAGACCGATGGCCCAGCAGGTCTCCAGGAGACCTGCCAGGAATAGAAGAAACCAGGCCATTTAGATTCTCAACATCCTGAAGGCGAGCTACTTCTTGAAAAGTCCGCCGATGCCTTTGACTGCCTTCTCGGCAGCTCCGGTGGCGGCCTTTCCAGCATCCTTCACCACCCCAATGGCTTCTTTGCCGAGGTCAGATACTGCACCGGCGGCTACTTGAACAGTGTTTTTCTCGATTTCACTGAGCAGGCGCTTCGTGAGATCGGCAGCGGTGATGCCTTCGGGCCCCTGTCCCAGATTGGTCAGATGAATTGTCGGCAGCGGGACGGTTACTGATTTGCCGGCCAGCGTGGTAATGCTGACGTGAATTTTCCCGCCGCTAATGACCACATCGTCCACCTGGAGCTTGCGTTGCGCAGAGGCTGGCTGGCTCTCGGTCGAGGTGCCCCCGGTAAAGCTCTCAATGTTGGCCATAATAGCCGAGAGGTTGCTGCTCTTCAGGCTGGTTTCATACGTGATTTCGGGAGCCTCGATTACAATCGATTTGATCACGATTTTATCGCTCAGGACAGATTTAGGCACAATGTTTAGGCTGGCCGAGCCGACGCTGATAGCGGACGGAGTCTTAAAGCCCTCGGGGTTTCCAACGACCAAGCCCCGTACACTCCCCGAGCCTGATAGCACCGAAATGCTGACTGAGTTCAGCTTCACATCCACTTTAGTAACCATCGGGCCGACGGTCTCGACGCCCTTCTTGACGGCGCTATCCAGCATGAACCGGACTCCCAGTACCACGGCAATGATGATTACAACGAGTACCACCCCAATACGAACAAGCCATTTTTTCATAAAGTTCCCAGTTTGATGCCCTCACTTATGGATCTAAAGATGGCTATCGTCAAGACGAAGCACCAGTCATCTACAGCATTGAAAGCCGTCATAGCGTCTGACCATGATGGCTCCGTGAACGTCTTATTCATCGGCGGGACCGGAAATATCTCTGCGGAATGCGCGGCACATTTACATCAGCAGGGCCATAATATCATGGTTCTGACTCGCGGTAGAACGCCTATCCCAGTCGAATACCATGCCATCCAGGCGGATCGCACGAATCTGGAGAGCATGCGTCAGGCGTTGGCTAACCATCACCCCGAAGTGGTGATCAATTTCCTCGGCTATGAGCTAAGAGACGTGGAAACCGATTACGCGCTGTTTCACGAAAGAGTGCGACAGTATATATTCATCAGCTCCACCACCGTTTACTCCCGCCCCGCGAAGCTGCCAATGACCGAAGACGCACCGCAAGCCAACCCCTGGTGGGAATACGCCCGCAAGAAGATCGCCTGTGAACAGTGGCTGCTGAACAAACATCGCGAAGAAGGTTTCCCCGTGGTGATAGTACGTCCCTCGCACACCTACTCGCACCTTTGGGTGCCCAATGCGATCTCAAGTTCCAGCTATACGGTTGCGGCGCGCCTCGAACAAGGGAAGCCGTTGTTTATGCCGGATGACGGCTCGAACCCGTGGACTTTGACCGCATCCAGCGATTTTGCGGAAGGCCTAAGTGGCCTGATTGGAAACGACTCCACCATCGGGGAAGCCTTTCATATTACCAGCGATGAAGTCCTTTCCTGGAAAGAGATCTACACCACGATTGCCGGGGCGATAGGAAATCCGAGCCCGCAATTGGTGCCGATCCCAGTCGAATTCATCTGTCAGGCCGACCCGCAACTCACCGGCACCCTCAAGGGGGACAAAGCGCATCCGGGAATCTTTGATAATTCAAAGATCAAGCGGTTCGTTCCCGGATTCGAGTGCAAGAAGCCGTTTAAGCTCGGCGTGCGCGAATCCATCGCCTGGCTGCGCGCTCATCCGGAACGGCAGAATCTCAACGCCTCCTTGGAGGCACGGATTGAAACCGTGCTCCAAGCCTGGGCGGAGAGGTGATCAAAGACAGCCGGGAGACTTTTACTTTTGCGCCGCAGCACCCGCGACACTGAGGGTCAGTTCCACTTCGTCGGCAACCTTATCCTTCGGTGCAGCGGGGTTGATGCCGTAATCTGTCCGTTTGATACCGAACGTGGAACGGATCACCAGCAGATCACCTTTCAAGTTGGGCACGCGCTGACTCAGCTTATCCTTTAGATAGGTCAGCTTGACGGGCACTGTGATATCCTTCTTCACGCCTCGCAACGACAAGCTCCCATCGGCATCCGCCGTCGTAGTGTCTCCCGAGGTCTTTACGTTCTTCAATTCCTTTACCTCAAATGAGATTTCAGGATGCTTGGCGGCATCCATCCATTGTCCACCCAGCATGTGCTCTTTCATCATGGGGTTCGGCACGTGCAGGGAGCTGGATGTGACCACAATGGTGCCCTTGGTGGCCGCAGGATTCTCGGGATCGAAAGTCACCGTGCCTGAGAGCCCGTTGGCGCTGCCCTGGATTGCCTCCAGGGGAGCATCCATCTTGAACACCACATTGTTAACACCTTTGGGATCTTTGAAATCAAAGGTGAGAGGTGCGGCGACGGCCACACCAGCCAACAGCGAGCATTGAGCAAATACGAGTAACGATTTATTCATGTTTGAGTTTTAATTGGTTGTTTTCGGAAAAATAGAGAGATAGTGGCGAGCGCACCGGCGCCCAGCAGCGTGCTGCCGAGAAAATCCAGACCCGGAACAAATTGCCGCCTGTATTCCACAGCTTCAATGCCGGTCACCTCATCGATAGTTTTGACGGGCACACTGGTCTGACTCCACCCATGGTGCGCGCCAAGGACGATCCAGCACAAGACGCCCGCTAATGCCAGCACGACCGCCAGGATACGAAATGCTTTCTTCATACAATTAGTTTTGCGCAGCAGAACCCAAGCCTCCCCGGGCCCTTACGGGCAAGACCCCCTCCATCACGCACCTCCAAAGGAGGCGCCCGGGCACTTCTAAGATATCGCCATAACTCTTTACATCACCCCGACCAAGATGCAACCGGGTGCTCGCATGTCCGATCCCGGACCCCGCGGGATTCTCCCCGGAAATCTGCTGGCTAATGTCTCGCATAAGCACACATTACCACAAGTGCGGGGCACCGGGTAAATACCAAGTTCTTTGACTTAGCATAGTTCAAAGGTATGCTCCCGGGAATGGAACTGCGCCACTTACGCTATTTCATTGCCGCCGCTGAAACGGAAAACGTTTCCCGCGCGGCTCTGTTGCTTCATCTCTCGCAGCCGGCGCTCAGCCGCCAAATCCACGACCTGGAGGATGAACTGGGAGTTGCACTTTTTGAACGCAGCGCAAAATCCGTGCGGCTTACAGCGGCTGGGCGCACATTTCTGAATGAGGCCAAAGCAGTTATCGAACGCGCCCATCAGGCCAT
Source organism: uncultured Verrucomicrobiota bacterium (assembly GCA_942493075.1). Lineage (GTDB taxonomy): Bacteria > Verrucomicrobiota > Verrucomicrobiia > Limisphaerales > UBA8199 > JBBQYD01. The sequence goes on from OW818681.1 coordinate 5,350,578, forward strand.
AACCGCAGCGCGGAAGGCTGCTGAAAGCCCCGGAGGTGAACTTCATATCGGTTATGCGCCGTCACCGACTGTTCGGATTCTGCCTGCTGCGATGCGCGCGTTCCAGGATGCAGCCGCAGACACTCGGGTGAGGCTGCACGATCTTTCTACCGAAGAAATGCTATCGGGTCTGCGCGATGGCAGCCTGCAACTGGCGTTCCTGGTGAAGCCGAGCCGCGCGATGCTGCGCGGCATTCAATTCGAGGAACTCGCGAGGGATCGGATGCACCTGGTAGTGGCCCCCGGGCATACCTGCGGCCGGATGCGGGAGGTCCGGATTGACCAGGTAATCTCTCAACCCTTGCTGGTCTTCAGCCGCAAGGATTATCCGGAGTATCACGAATACCTGGACCGAATGTTTCGCGGCACCAAGGGGCAGCCGCGGATCATCGGGGAGCACGACGGCGCCGCGAGTTTGTTGGCAGCCATTGAGTCCGGGGCGGGCGTCGCCATTTTGCCGGAGAGCTTCGCCTGCTCAGCCGGAAACCGGGTTAAACTCGTGCCGCTCCAAGCTTCGGCGGAACCCATAATTGTTGGCGCCGCCTGGGTGGAGAAGCAACTGAGCTCCGTCGGGAGGATGTTCCTTGAGCTGGCGCGGAAAACAAAGGCTGATGGAGAAGTGATGCGTGATGCGTGACCCGTAAAACGCGAACAGGGTTTGGATGGAGGACAGCGGATGAGGCAGGCAAACTGACTCGTTGCGTCGGATAATCCGTAATGCGGAATGCGTAAGGGAAAGAAAGCGCAAAGCGCGAATTCGGGACAACATACATGCCTGGCATTAACGAAGTCTGAGTTCCGCATTCGAAAGCGTCGCAGGTTTCCTTTTGACGCCTTCGCTTGCGATAGAAACGCCCGAACACCAGGCGATGGGCGTGGCAATTCCGTACTGTTGGTAACCTCCAGGCCTAAAATAGAAGAGGTCCTGGTGGTTCTGACTTGCGCCGCAAAGGCGCAAGTCAGAACCACCAGGAATGACATCAAATAGAACGCGCGGTTACCAACAGTACGGATTCCGATTCGGTGGCATCCCTGGATTTGATTCGCAGCACCCCGCAAGAGAGCTCAAAGGTCCTCTGAAACTGACAAATTCAAGTCAGGCCTTGTCCAGCGTCAGGAACTCGGCGGCATTGGCAATGCCGCCCTACCCAAAAGTGCGCCGCCATAGAATGGCCCCAACTTCTTATTCTTGGCTTTTCTACCCCCGTCGTGTCCTTTCTGATCCGCGTCATTCGTCGTAATCATGAACGACTAAACAAAAGGTTATCTATGATTACACGAACAGCTATGTTATGCGGGCTCCTTCTCGCCGCTACGTTGGCGGCTCAGGCGGAGTTTCCGGGTGCGACAAAACCCGTCACCAAAGAGTTCGAAAAGCTGAAAACGCTGGTTGGCACCTGGAAAGGCAAGGTCGATATGGGCGAAGGTCCGGTGGATATGACAGTCCAGTATCGTCTGATTGCCGGAGGCACGGTGCTGGAGTCGCGAGAGTTTCCCGGCACTCCTCAGGAGATGGTGACGATGTACTACGAACAGGACGGCAAAGTTGCGCTCACTCATTATTGCGTGCTGGGGAACCGTCCGGCGATGAAACTGAAATCCTCTGATGGCAAAACCCTGGCATTCGATTTCGACGAAAGCTGTGGGATCGACTCCAAAAAACAATCGCACATGCATGCATTGACGATTGAGTTCGACGATTCGAACACGATCACGACCAAGTGCAAGGCCATCATGGATGGAAAGGCGATGGAGGAACATTCGACCACCTTTAAGCGGGTCAAAACCTAAGAATTGCCATTGGCGGCCGGTTTGGCATTTTACTGTCGAACTGGTCGCCATGAATCAATCGCAACCTTCCAAACTCCAGGAAAGAGTCATTCAAGCTGCTGAAGCCGTTCTCAAATCCGACGGCAGCGTCGGACCTTTGGAGTTGATCCAGGCGCTTGGCTTTCTGCCAACTCCGCACGTGGAAGCCTGGCGCAAAGGTTTGCCAGACTTCTCCTCGTTGCAAAAATACATGCAGGTGGGCGAAGCCAAGCTGGAGAAGTGCTTGGAGTTTTTTGAGGCTTGGGTCAAGGAGCGCAGACTTGTGCCCGTGCAGGCAACATACCAACGGCGTACGCACGATGGAGTTAAGGAACTCACCATCACTGCGGAAGGGAACCCCGGACTCGAGAGGTTCTATCGCACCCACTTTGCGCCTGGAGATTTGCCGGCCAGCAAAGTCACTCGTCTCACAGCCAAGCTAAACCGAGTGCCTGATCTGGTTGTTTTCGAAACCGTGAGCGAGACTGCGAAGTGCAACGAATGCTCCCAGGATTTACCAAAAGGGAGCTATCTGTTTCGCGAGGAGGGCGAATCGCTGTGCCTCGCTTGTGCAGACCTCGATTACCTGGTTTTCCTTCCAGCCGGAGATACCGCACTGACGCGCCGTGCAAAGAAACACAGTCCGTTGTCAGCCGTCGTAGTCCGATTCAATCGCCGACGAAACCGTTATGACCGGCAGGGATTGCTTGTGTCTGACAACGCTCTGGCGAGAGCCGAGGCCGAATGCACAGCCGACGCGCCAGAACGGGCTGAAGCACGCGCTCGCGCCGCAGTGGCGCGTGTGGGGCAGGACTCGCAGTTTATCGAAGCATTAACCGCAGCGATCCGGATCCAATATCCAGGTTGTCCGGAAGCTGAGGCTAAAGAGATAGCGGAGCACGCCGGGTTGCGCGGCAGCGGGCGAGTCGGTCGCTCGGCTGCTGGAAGGGAACTCGATCCTGCTGCGGTGGACCTTGCCGTCATCGCCCATATCAGGCACGTGCACACTCCATATGACACGTTGCTCATGAAAGGTGTCGAGCGCATGGCGGCTCGTCAGCAAGTGCGGGATAAGATCGATGGGGTAATCCAGAAATGGCGTTAACGGTCGCGGTCGCCACCTCAGATCAGATGCTTGACCAATCTGGATTTTCATTTGTGCTCATCTGATCCATCTGCGGATAAACTCAAAGCGGAATCGTCCACAGATGACGCAGATCCTCGCAGATACTGCCGGAGCAGGCTGAAGCGGCGGCTTTGCCACTTTGTCAATTGTCTGCGGTCAATCCCCTGCCCCACCCCTTCGAATTGTCACTGGTCTTCTCACCTCCACAGCCTCTGGATGCACCGGAGCAAAACGACCCCGCTGATCACAAATACCGCCAGCAGCGCCAACGCCATGCCCGTTCGCCCGTAAAGAAGGTTTCCAACGGCAAAAAGCGCCGACCAAATCGTGACGCATCCCGCCGACCACCCGAGCAACCCAGCCGGAATGCTCTCGCCGGTCGCCGCGTCTGCTTCACTGATTCCCGCAGCTTGGCGAATCGTGTTCCATCCCGGCCCGTACGGGCGCACCTTGCGATAGAACGCGATCAAAACCTCCCGATCAGTTTGTGGTCCCAGAAAGGCCGTTGCCACCCAGCACACTGTGGTGACAGCAATGGTCAGCAACAACGCATGATGGGAAGGGATGCCGTGCCCTGTCTTATGCAGGATGATCAGAACCACAGAAACGGCAAACGAACTGATCATGGCAACCACCTCGCACCATGCGGTGATCCGCCACCAGAACCAGCGCAGCAGGTAAAGCAGCCCGGTTCCCGCACCCACTTGCAAAATGATGTCAAAGGCGTCCTTGGCGGAATCGAGGAAATAGACAAGACCGCTGGCACACACGAAAAGTAACACCGTCGCCCAGCGTCCCATCTTCACATAATGCTCTTCGGACGCGGAAGGCCTTACGAAGCGCCGGTAAAAATCATGTATCAGGTATGAGGAACCCCAGTTCAAATGGGTCAGAATCGTGGAAGAGTTCGCAGCAATTAACCCGCCGACCATTAATCCCACGAAACCGACGGGCAGGAATTTCAACATGGCCGGATAAGCGATATCGTGATTCAACAGTTTGGGGTCCATGTTAGGAAAAGCCTTTTGGATGTCAGAAAGCTGCGGATAAACGATGATCGAGCAGAGGCCCACGAGTATCCATGGCCACGGGCGCAGCACGTAATGGGCGATGTTGAAGAAGAGCACCGCGCCGAGGGCATCTTTCTCGGATTTCGACGCCAGCATCCGTTGAGCGATGTAGCTGCCACCGCCCGGTTCCGCGCCCGGATACCACGTCGCCCACCATTGGACCGCGATGGGCATAATAAAGACCGCCAGCGCCAAATCCCAATTGCTGCTGAAATCAGGCAGGATGTTGAGGTAGTTCAAGGTGGTACCATCCGGTCCCGTGGCAGGGGCCGATAGTTTCTGGACCATCACATCCAACCCACCCACATGCTTAACAGCAAAGTAGGCTGCCGCAATGACCGCAGTCATCTTGATAACGAATTGGATCATGTCGATGACCAGGACTCCCCAAAGCCCCGAATGTGCAGCAAAGGCAACATTGAGCACCCCGCACAGAAGAAGGGTCTGCCACATTGGCAAACCGAATAGAATGTTGGCGATCTTGCAAGCGGCCAGGCTTACGGACGCCATGATCACACAGTTAAAGAGAAATCCTAAATAGATGGAACGGAACCCGCGCACCACCATCGCCGCCTTTCCGGAGTAACGGATCTCGTAAAACTCCAGATCCGTCATGACTTCCGAACGGCGCCACAAGCGCGCATAGAAGAATACTGTCGCCACCCCTGTGAGTGTGAAGGCCCACCAGCACCAGTTCCCTGCCACGCCCTGGCGCCGCACGATGTCAGTGACCAGGTTTGGAGTGTCGCTGCTAAAGGTGGTTGCCACCATGGACAAACCGGCCAGCCACCACGGCACGGAACGACCAGAAGCGAAGAACTCCGTGGTATTCTTAGCGGCGCGTTTGCCAAAAAAGAGCGCTGGCAAAAAGCAAATCGCCAGGCTGGCTAAGACAATGATCCAATCAATGAATTGCAGGCGCATAGGAAAAGCCGTTTAACGGCAGCAGGGATCATGGAAAAGGCAGGGATCAGGCACAAGTAATTTTACTTGTCGTTTCCAAGCTGGGGTATGATTAGAAGTGGGTGAGGCTCGGTTAGCCAAATTGCCTTTCGTCAGGGCCTGGAACACAGAACTTCGGCGACTGACGCCTTCGCGAGAGCCAACCAGTGGGATACTGGACATCTTCTGAGCGATCTGCGGAAGTTTCAACATTCATCCGCGGATCGCCTCGCTCTGTCCCAGCGGGACAGGTGATAAAAGCCCAATGCTTCAGCTTGCTTCAGCTTTGGGTGGCAGGTGTTCAATATTAACCAAGTTCCGAAGGAACGGCTGTGTGTGGCCATGTCCTGCGTGAGCTCATACTCCCATTGTGTCTTCAGCACAAAGGATCGAGAGCGCCTGATCACTCACGAATTGATTGGGAACCAGGAGGAGCACCCTCGGAAGATGACTTGCAGGAAGAACTCCTGGCGCTGCTGGAAAAGGACCGGATCGAATATGATCCGAAGTACTTGTGGGAGTGACAGATCAACCGTCCCTTGCGGGACTCTTGGGCTTTTATGTCAACCACCCAATGCTGAAGCATTGGGCTATTCTCAATAGTCCCTGCCCGGGACAAATGAAGCACCGAAGGGGTCACATTCTATAGGGGGAAGGGACAGACCGAACGGCTTGTTGGTGCTAATGTATGAAAATCAGAAGGTCAATTTCGCTCTCAGAGAACCATACCGAACCATACCGAACCTGCTCGAATCTGCAACTTGACCAGAGGTCCCCACTTCGTTCCGACCTCCGGCTTACTGGCAACCCTTCTGGTTGCCCGGGTGGTGAGCCAGCCCTTGCGTTATCCATTCATCCATTCCCGTGGACATTATCACGGGGTCGATCCATGCTCGTGTCACCCGAGTACCCCGGGTTGCCCCGGGGGCGCTCGCATTTTACAACCTATGATTCGTCTGCTCGCATTGGATCTCGACCAAACATTGTTCGGCAATGACTTGATCATGTCTCCGCGCGTGCAACGCGCAATCGCTGGAGCCCAGGCCAAGGGCACCCAGGTGACAATCGTCACTGGGCGGGAGGCCTATGCCGCGTCGCGTGTAGCCCGCGATCTGAAGATCACCGCTCCGATCGTTTGTGCACAGGGTGCTTGCATTTTCGATTACGTGAACAATCAGGTGCTGCATGAGGAGCGGCTGCCGCTGGACCTTCTGCCAAAAATCCTCGCACTGGTGGAGCGAGAAGGGTGGGATGTTCACCTGGAGACCTTTGACAAACTGTTCTTCCCACCTAAATCGACGCATTCACCGGCCTTTTTCGAACTGCTCAGGTATTCCAATTGGGTCAGGGTCGGCGATTTGTTGTCGGATCTTCCGGAGCCACCCCTGAAGTTCATTATCACGGTCGAGCGCACGGAAGATCGCACTAAAGTGGTGGAGACAATTGATCGTGAACTCGGAGGCGCAGTGAATGCGGTGCCCTCTCATCCGCATCTGGTTGAAGGTGTACCTGCTGGGGTGCACAAAGGCCACGGGCTCGCCTGGCTGGCTGCTCACTTGGGGGTGCCTCAGGCGGAGGTGATGGCCATTGGCGACAGTGAAGCTGATATTCCGATGATCCGCTGGGCTGGGGTTGGTGTAGCCATGGGCAACGCGACTGGAGACACGAAGGCATCGGCCGACTGGGTAGCGCCGACGCTGGAGGATGATGGGGCAGCGGTTGCGATTGAAAGGTACGTTGAGTTAGCGTGAGTTTGGGCTGGTGGACTTGCTTAAGCTGTTACAGGTGCTCCACATAGTGGCCTAACGCCCTAAGAGTTTTTCTTCAAGTTCAAGTTCCATACGAGGGTTCACGCAAACTACTGGAGGTGTAACATACCTGTAACATGCTGTGCACACGCATGTAACAAGGATCTGAAACCATCTCAGTCACGATGAAGGCCAAATCAAGTATCGCATAATTATGCGTGATAAAACTGTTGCGTCTCACGCGTTAACCCCTTACTATCCGTTCACAAAGCAAACCTAGCCCAGACTTATGCGAAAACCTTGTTACGGGCCACTCTCTCGCAAGAGTGGCTTCACGCTCATCGAACTCCTAGTTGTCATTGCCATCATTGCCATTTTGGCGGCTATGCTTCTCCCGGCTCTCAGCAGAGCTAAAGCAAAAGCGCATGAGATCGCTTGTCTAAATGATCTAAAACAGATGGGTATCGGCACTATCCTGTACGCCAATGACAATGAGGGGGATTACTGCGGAGCCACTTGGAATCCCATGTACACCAGGAGTGACATCAAATCGCCCTGGCAGAAGAACCGCCACGGAGTCGATGATGATCTAAACTGGCTGTACCCCTATGTGAAGACGCTAAAAACCTACGTATGCCCTAGCACCAAAAACACAGTTGGCACCAACACCCTCACACTGGTGGTTGATGGGCAGTCCCGAACCTATCTGAAGGACCTGGCTGACAATGCCAGCAGCGTCAACACACCAGGCGCAAGTTATGAGGTTTACGGCACTCTGCCCCGCGGGCTTGGAAAGAAGACAGAAGCCTCAGTCAATTCGTTTTCCCTGCAAAACGTCCCAGGCATGCAAGGCATGAAGCCGGGCCCATCCCAGATTTTTATGATCAGCGAGGCCGACGACCTTGGGGTAGGCTCTCAGAGAGACCCAAACGATCATGAGAACTATCCGGACAAGATGGACAACCATGGAGAACGGGGAGCTAACATGAGTTTTCTGGATGGCCACGCACAGTTTATCCGCCAACAGCAATGGTTGCGCACTTGGAACATCGGTTCCGATGGCACCCGGACAAGTCCATGACCCTGTAGAATTCCAATCAAAAATAAACCAAAGGAATAGCCATGTATCATCAACCAAATCGTCGAAAGACGGGCCAGGCCCAGGCACTCAGGCATTTGCCTGCTGTGCTTGCCACGCTAGGATTGTCTCTAGGCGTGCTCAGTCAAACAGCCCAGGCAGCGCAAGTGGACCATGGTGTGGCCGCTGCAATCCTCAAAGTGGACCAGAATGGAGGCCCAGCCAACACCAACGTGGCGGTGACTGCCACTCTGAATTTCGGACTTTACCCGATAAAAGCGGACCTGTGGACCGATGCGAACATCAGCGAGGTGCCATTCCTAGTTTGGAACAGCGCTGATTACTATGTCACTACAAACAGAAACTGGGTGTATGGTGGCAGCACCAACACGCCTAAAACGGACGTGCTTTCTGGTGTTTTATTTGCTTCGGTAGCGGAGAATGAGCGCTACAACCTCACTGCGGACGATGGATATCTGACCAATGGCGCTTGCATTGCTACCGTTGATGAAAGCGCTTTGGGACAAGCGGGATGGCGCATTGCTACCGCGCGATCTACCGGGTCAGGAGCGGGAAAAAGCGCTGAGCACAATATCAACGTGGCAGCCGCCTGGTTCCCCTATGACAAATTCCTTGGCGGTTTGGCCCGGAATTCGCTTCGGAAGAACGGTGGGACGAATACAACCGATCAGGCATATTATGCGGTTGACTACCTCTACGGCTCCCCTGGATTAGTGATGAGCAACCACTTTCTGTATTTCGGGCCGGGCGTCTACGGGGTGGACCTGACATCATTCGGGATCGATTCGCACACGGACGGTGTGCTTCTGGTTTCCGGCGGAAAAGACGAAGCCAATTACGGGTTATCCCAAGCCAATCCGACCAATGGAACGTGGAATGTGTTCATTCATGACATGTCGCACGCTACAGCCGGCACTATGGAAGAGGACCCCGTGGCCTTTGTCTATATCCCGCGCACGAACAGCAGCTTGATCTCCGGCAAGTTCAACGGAGATGGCAGCATTGCCTTGTACAGCGACGCCTCTCCGCGATTCACCGCAACACCGCTAAGTGAGGGTAATTTTGAATTGAAGATCACAGGTCATTCCCCGAAGACCGGCGTGCTGATCATTTCGGCTGAAGGTGGAGGAACCTACAACCTCGATAATATCGTGACCTACCAGTCGAATGCGGCAGGCGATGGTTGGATCATTCAAACGCGTGATACTCCTGGGATGGGCTTCCAGACTCCCACGGCGGCCGATGGTGGCCCGGAACCGGTTTGCTCCTTTGTCTTTGTCCCAGCTCCGACCACTGGAGTGACCGTGAATCCTGCCAGTAATGTGCAGACCACCGAAGCAGGTGGCACGGGAACCTTTGCTGTGGTGCTGGACACCATGCCTACTGCCGATGTGACCATGGCGGTCAGCAGCAGCGATGTCACCGAAGGCACAGTTTCGGTTAGCAGCCTGGTTTTCACTCCTGAGAATTGGGATCTCCCGCAAACAGTCACGGTGGCTGGGCAGGACGATGCGTCCATTGACGGTCAGATCGCCTACAGCATTGTGCTTGGCGTTATCACCAGCGCCGATACCAATTACAACGGCCTGAACCCGGCAGATATCAGCGCCTTCAACTCGGATAATGAAGGGGGCGTGACAATTACCGCCGAAGCTCTGTCCACCACAGAAGCAGGCGGCACGGCGGCCTTCACCATCGCCCTCAACACAGCGCCCACTGCTAACGTGACCATCGGGCTGAGTTCCTCAGATACCACTGAAGGAACCGTTTCTCCTTCCAGTGTGACATTTACTCCGGCGAATTGGGCCACACCTCAAACGGTGACAGCCACAGGGGTCGATGATTTCTTAGACGATGGGGATGCCGCCTACACAATTGTTACTGCGGCTGCTACCAGCACGGATGCGGCGTACAGCGGCTTCAATGCGATCGATCCGTCGGTGGTTAACCTGGATAATGACTCCGCGAGCGTAACCGTGAGCGCCGAGTCAGTTACTGTGAACGAAGGCGCCACAGCTAACTTCACTGTCGTGCTTGCCACTGAACCGACCGGCAATGTGACGGTAAACATGACGGCTTCCGACAACACTCAGGCGAGCGTGACCAGCGCGCTGACATTCACCCCCGCTAACTGGAATGTTGCCCAGCAAGCCGTAGTCACAGGAGTGGATGACGCAGTAAACGATGGGAATGTGGCATCGACGATCACGTTCTCGATTACGGGTGCCGATCCTGTCTATAGCGCGTTGAGCGTGGCGAGTGTTGCTGTAATGACCTTTGACAATGAAGCGGCAATCACCCTCTCATCTGGCAGCACCTACTATGGCCTGGGATCGCCAGCAATTGGCGTCGATGGCGGCGCTGCCATCATCGATGAAAGCGCCAACTACAATGGCGGCAACCTGACGGTTACCGTGGCAAGCGGCTCGGCGTCCGACGTGCTCTCGGTGCGCAACCTCGGCACGGGGCCGGGCCAGATTGGCATCAACGGTGCGAATGTCAGCTACGAGGGAACAGTCGTTGGCACGGTTGTCGGCGGCAATGGCACTCCCCTGGTGGTGACACTGAATGCGCAGGCTACGCCAGCCGCTGCACAGGCCTTGATGCGGGCCGTCGCCTACCAGTCAACTCTCACGGGTGCTGTTAAGCAGACCCGCACGGTCACGTTCGCTCTGGCCGATGGAGCAGGCGGCACCAGCAGCGCCAGTAAGGCGGTCCAGGTCGGCCTCGTGAACGTCTATGAGTTCCAGAATGGGATCGACTCGGGGTTTGGCCCCTATGAAGCAGCAGCGGATATCGAGATTCGTGAAGGAGACCCTTACTATGCAATGCCGATCGGTGAAGACACCAATAACTGGTATATGTGGTTGGATTATCGCTTGGGCGACATATCGCAGGTTCTCATGCGGTTCGACAACATCATTGGTACGGAGTTGGGCCAGGTGCCAACCAACTGCCAGATCATATCCGCGGAATTGGTTTTGACCGTTCCCAACAGTGGTCACGGTGGCGTGTTCCACCGCATGCTCATCCCGTGGGATGCCACTAACGAAACGTGGGCCAGCGTGGCCTGGGGCGTCCAGCAGGATGATGTCGAGTCCTTGTCGGTATCAAATGTCACTTGGGGTGCCTTCATGAAACCGGACGGGACCTACTCCGGCACGAGCGGAAGCGGGCGCATGGCAATTGGCGTCACCCCGGACGTCGAGGCGTGGGCCAGCGGCCAGACCAACTACGGCTGGGTTATTCGGCCTTGGGATTTCGCTGATAACGGCACAGGATTCAACCCGTGTGAATACACCAACGTGCTGAACCGCCCGATGCTGCGCATCACTTGGATACCCAAGGACACGGCAGCCACCAGCTTCCGCCAGGGAGTCAATGGCTATACCGGCACTGTGGACACACAGATCCGCACACCAACACCGGACAACGACTACTCGGCTACCGCCAATCTTTTCGTAGATTACGAGATAACATCCGGAAAACCGGATTCGCAATCTGTCCTCCTCCGTTTCGATGATATCATTGGTGATACGGCTGGCCAGATTCCAGCCAACGCCCTGATTCATAAAGCCGTGCTGGAACTTCATAGCACGTTCCCCGACTCGATGGGTGACGGCGGTGAGTTTCATGCGCTCCTCCAGCCCTGGACAGCCGCAGCCACCTGGAACACCTGGGTGAACGGCATTCAAGCGGACGGTATCGAGGCCGCAGTAAATGTCAGCGCATATGCGGGGAATCTCACCCGCAATCCTGATGTGCAAAGCGGATTGAACACGTTTGATGTGACCGCGGATATTCAATCCTGGGTAGCTGGTTCTCCCAACTACGGCTGGGCAATCCTGCCGTTGTACCTCGGTGGAAACGGCTGGGGAATCAACTCGTCCGAATGGGAAGAGGTCTATAGGCCCAGATTGAAGGTCTATTACACTCCCGGCGCGCTGCCGGAGAACATTGCACTGGAAGCGCCGGTCTATAGCGCTGGCCAGGTGCAGTTCAAGTTCAGCGGCAATGCCAATCGCACCTACACGATTCAACGCGTGGGAGCTCTCGGGCAGACCTGGAGCAATGCAGGCACAGCCACGACCGATGGCACCGGCAAAGGCACGTTCACGGATGCCAATCCGTTGACAGGCGCCGGGTTCTATCGCGTTATCTACCCGTAAAGCGGGTCACGACTCAGTTCTGTTTGTTCTGCAAGCGGGACGGTGGCCTCCACCGTCCCGCTTTTTTATAACAAGCCACCGCCGATCAAGGAGAAGTAACTCAGTATGCCGTTCACCGCGCGCCGTTCAACCCGCCCCAAAGACTTCAACCGGCTTTTCGCTCATCCTGCGCCAACAACTCTGTTGCTGCTAGCCACGACCCTTTCCCTGGCCCAATCCCTGATGGCCGCTCACGGGGTCAATGCAGGGATGGTCAAGGTGGTGCAGACCTCACAGGACAACACGAACAACAACGCCAGCGTCAGCGCTGGATTGGTCATCGGCTCGTTCGCCGTCACGGGTGGAAACCGTGGCGATTATGACGTCAAAATCGGGCACGGTGTGTCCGCCTCCTACGACGAAGCGCGAGGCGTGCTTCTGAGCAGCGTTACCGAGAATGGCCGGGATAACTTCGGCACAAACGGCTACCCGGCCAGTGCCATTGAGAGGAACGGCAGTGGCACGTATCGCATCATCTCACAGATCGCCCCTGGTAGTGAGTACAACGTGAATGTGGCTGGCGCCTGGTTCCCTTACGACCGTTACATCGGCGGGTTGGCCTGCAATAGTGAAGATCTCACCGGGGGTCCAAACAACGCTATGACGGGATCACCACAGCTTGTCCTTGGTACTCATTTCAGGGATTTCGGATCAGGCAAATCCGTTGTGAATCTGCGCGGCCTTGGCATCGATTCACGTACCAGCGGCGTGCTTTTGGTCAACCACGCCAGCGATGAAGACAATTTTGCGCTCGCCCAAGTCAATCCCACGAACGGCACATGGAATGTCTTCATTCGGGATATCGGCCAGTTAACCTACTCTTCCTACGAGCAAGATCCGGTCGCTTTCGTGTTTATCCCACGCACCAATACAAACCTGATCTCCGGCAGATTCAACGGGGATGCTTCTATTTCGATGTTCAGTGGAGAGACCCCGCAGTTCACCGTCACAAACCTCGGAGACGGGCGCTGGGATTTCCGCATTCCGGGCCATTCGCCCACTAATGGCATTTTGATCATCTCACCGGAAGGCGGGGGCAATTACAACGGTGACAACATTGTGAGCTATGAAGCCTATGCGGATGGCACGGGCTGGGAAATCCAATCCCGGGATACGCCGGCCAACGGCTTGCAAACACCGGTGGGCATCAATGGCGAACCGGAGGCTGTTTGTTCGTTTGTTTACGTGCCTATACCGCCGCCGGGCATCGCGGTTTCCGGCACGAACGACTTGACCACGACCGGCACTGGAGAGACTGCGGAGTTTCAGATCGCCCTTGAATCCCGCCCAGCTTCATTGGTCACCATCAGCCTCTCCTCCAGCGCCCCTGGAAAAGGCACTGCTTCCCCTGGCACGCTGGTTTTCGGCCCCAGTGATTGGGATGTGCCTCAAACCGTCACCGTTACAGGCAAGCCCGGTGCCAGCTACGGGTATTACCAAATCACGATTAACCCTGCCACCAGTTCCGACAAATCGTATCAAGGGATTAATCCCAATGATGTGAGAGTGCTATCCTTGCCGGCTAGAGCGACCCTGGCCGCGCCCGCAACGAACGCAACCGTGGGCACCGCCCCCTGGCTCCAGGTGCGAGCTACCAACGTTATCGAAGGTACTCTCACAGTCAGGTTCTTCGGGCGCCCTGCCCCAACCTTGTTTCCCGGGCCCGACTTCACGATGGTTGTGCTGCCTGACACCCAGATGTACACGGGCCAACTCAAGGGCGGTACCAAGGAAATGTTCATCGCCCAAACTGAATGGGCGATCACGAACAGGCTCCTCCGAAATATTCCGTATGTAACACAGCTTGGGGATATTTCGAACAACGGCGACAATCCCACGTATTTTTTCCAATGGCAGAACGCGACGAACGCCATGTACCGGCTGGAGAATCCCACCCGGACCAAGCTTCAATACGGTATGCCTTATGGCGTAGCGGTCGGCAATCACGAGATCTCGCCCATTGGCAACGCCGCTATCGGCACCACTTCAAACTACAACCGTTATTTCGGCGTGTCCCACTTCGCAGGACGCAACTATTACGCGGGACACTACGGCACTAATAACAACAATCATTACGACTTTTTCAGCGCCAGCGGCATGGATTTCGTTGTGCTCTATTTCGAGTACAATACGAATCCACCGCCCCAGGTCTTGGCTTGGGGAAACGACATCCTGCGCACAAATGCGCATCGTCGCGCGATCGTGGTCACCCACAACATGGGCAATACGGCGACCCCGGTGGTTTGGAGTGCCCAGGCTCGAGCCATTTACGGTGCGCTCAAGAATAACACCAACCTGTTCATGATGCTGGGCGGGCACGTCTCCGGCCAGGGCCGCCGTGACGATGTTCACCAGGGCCGCACCATTAGGACCTTCGTGCAGGATTACCAGGGTTGGGACCTGGGTGGTAATGGGTTCATGCGTCTGTTCGAGTTTTCACCGAGCAACAACGTGGTCGTGGCGCAGACTTACTCACCCGTGACCCGCGAGTACCTGACCGATGAGGACAGCGAGTTCTATTTCCCCTACGATATGCAGCCGGTTGGCCCGGGCGCTTCCGCTCCTTTCGGGGCTCTCGCCACCAATTCGGCGGTCGTGCAAGGCGAGTTGACGGCCTGGCGCTGGACCGGCTTGCAACCCAACCAAGGCTACGAATGGTATGTCACGGTCACGGATGAAGCAGGCACAACGGTGACAAGCCCCGTTTGGCGTTTCAGAACAGCTCTAACGAATCAATCGCCAACCATAGTGAACCTGGCGCAGACTATCATCGGTGATTCTCCAGCATCCGTGCAGTTAAGCGCAACCGACCCGGATGGCGATGCGCTGACATTTACCAACCACACCGCTCCTTTGTATGGCCTGCTCAAGAGCTTCGACCCCGCGACTGGGACCTTTACCTATTGGCCTCCACGTGGGTTCCGAGGTGCGGATCGCTTCATTTTCAGCGCGAGCGACGGCCAGAGGAACTCATCCATGGCCACCATGAACCTGCACGTGATTGCTCCCGCTGATCAAGACTCCGATGGCTTGCCCGATGAATGGGAGACAGCGTATGGAGTCAGTTCACCGGACACGGACAGTGATTCAGATGGGCAGAGCAACCTGGCTGAGTATCGCGCGAACACCAATCCGACCAACGCATCCTCTTCGCTGCGCATCACGAGTGCGACCAGGAGCAGCGATGGTTCGGTAACACTCACCTGGTCAGGCGTAGGTGGCGTACGCTATCGTGTGCTTTACTCGGATGATTTGCCTGGCTTTCCAGGCCTATTCACCGAACTGGCTCGCGATGCGGCGACTGAATGGGCTGACGCTGACTATGGAACGGAGACGAAGCAAACGTTCATCGATCCCACGGCGGCCACCAATACAACTGGCAGGTTCTATCAGATCAGGATCACTCCCTGATCTCCGATGGGCAAAAGAAAACGAACCGGCCCAAACGGACCGGCTCGTTGCTCCGCCTCTCGGCTTCGTTTCAAATCTCGACAGGAGATTTGAAATGGATGAGACCGGTTATTCCCGGGTCTTGAATTCGTAAACCACTGGTTCCAGGGGCAAACCCGCTACACTGCGGAAGTTCTGAAAAGAAGGGCTGTTCAAGCCCAGGCGATAGCTGGCGCCAGGCTTCAGCGTGACTGGCAGAGTGCATGTCTTGCGATCGCTCGACCACGATGCCTTTTGCCCATCGGGTGTGGGCGGGAAGTCAGAACCGCCGCCGGTCCAGGAAAACCCTGCCGCCATTGGAACATTAAAAGTCACGCGCAACTCCTGGATTCCAGCGTCCACGTCCTTTTGGTGGTTGGCGGGCGTCATGGATACTATTTTCGGCCGGGTCACTTTGAGTTTCAGCGTCTCGCTCGCACCTTGGGTCGTGAAGTAGATCCCATATGGGTCGGCTGAGACTCCCTCGGCACTCTTGAAGTTTCTATAGCTCGGCGAATTAACGCCTACCCGGTAGTAGCGCCCGGAGAGCAGTTTCACGGGAAACACGCAAGTGCGCTTGCTCCGCCAACTCGGTTGCTGGCCTTCGGGAACGGATGGAAAATCCGTTCCCCCACCGGTCCAGGAGAGACCTTCTCCCATATCCCGATCGAAAGTCACCGTGATCTCGCTAAGGGCCGGGTCCACATCCGTCTCGCCCTGCTTTGGTGTGGTCGAGACAATGCGCGGTTTTTCTCCTTCAGCAAACGAGTTCACTCGACCTGCGAATGACACGGCAAGGATGCCTGCCAGCAGGAGATAACGTGAGGTGATGTTTAGCTTCATACTTTAGATTGTGTTTAAGAGTCAGTTGGATGTGTTGAACAAAAACTCATGGGCGCGTGCGAAAGCTAAGGATGTGAGGCTCCAAAGCCACACCGGCCGCGCTCTGGAAGTTATTGTGAAACTCGCTGTTCAGTCCAATCGTGTATTCCCAGTTGGGCGCTAACTCGACAGGCATCACGCAGGTCTTCTTGTCTTCTGTCCAGTAAACCTGCTTCCCCTCGGGCCTCTTCGGAAAACCAGGGCCGCCACCGGTCCAGGAAAAGCCTCCACCCATTGGCACATTGAAGGTGATGGTGATCTGGGTGAGACCGGGATCGACATCTGTCGCCCCGTGTAATGGATTCACGGCTACAATTGTGGGTTTCACTGTTTTGAGCTTCAACTCCTCGCTCGCCCCTTTGGTTGTGAAGCAGATCACAATCGGTCTGCTGGGCACTCCTTCCGCACTGCGGAAGTTTTGAAAGCTCTTGGAGTTGACCCCCACCCGATAGTAACTGGCTGGCTCTAGCTTCACGGGCAGCACGCACGTTCGTTTGTCACGCCAATGCGCTTTTTGACCTTCTGGCGACGGGGGAAACTCGGGTCCGCCACCGGTCCAGGAAAAGCCGCCCTGCATATCACGATCAAATGTGAGCACAATCTCCTTGGTGGATGGATCCACCTCGGTCTCGCCAATTTGCGGCGAAATGGATACCACTTCTGGCGGCCCTGCTGGAGTGGCTCTGCTTTCGGCGGAAGCCGGGCCACCGTTGGTTTGTGCATCGGTAAGCGTCACGAGGGCGAGCGCGGCGAATACACCGGCTGCCACAGCGGGCCACCGGTTGGATTTCTTAAACGTTGCGATCATACTGATTCTCCTTCTCATTTGGTTCTGGGTTTCGAGTATGCCGACGAGGCTGGGAGCGGCAGCCGAGTGACTGAAGTGTTCCAAAAGCTTAATAATCGTCTGTCCGTAGGACTTGTTTTCCGCTTCACGCGTGCGGGACAAAGCCAGGGCATCACAGGCCAGTTCACGATCCGCGCGCATCTGGTTGACAGCCAGCCAGACCAGCGGGTTGAACCAATGCAGGATCAGTGAAGCGGTGGCGACCCAGTTCATCGCAATATCGCCGCGCTTGATGTGGCCTAACTCGTGCAGAAACACGTAACGCAACTCGGCCAGCGTGAACTGCTGCAGAAGCCCGGGCGGAACCAGCAGGCGCGGCCGTAGAAAACCGAATAGTGACGGGCTGGCAACTGCCGGAGTTTCCACGAGCAGTAACGGAGTGGTTACACCCATCTCCTGCTTGCAGTCTTCCAACAGGTTTAACACCGCTGTATCAGTAACCGGCCGGCGGCCTTTGACTCGGCGGGCAAGCTGGTATGTCTTTAGCACCAGGTAAACTGGCAACGCCAGTGCCCCAGCAAGCCATGTCAGAAAAGTAAGACGCACGAATGACCAACCGGCCTCGGTGGGCGCTGGCGAGTTCGTCTCTTCATCCGTAGAGCCCTCCATAGGCGACTCAGCAACGGCATCCGCGATGGCAATCTCCGAAGCCATGCTTGTCGGGGCTTCTCTGTGGAAGGATACCCAATTGAAGATGCTCACCTGGCTCTCAAGCGTGGACGGTAGCGCCAGTCGCAGGACCACCAAGAACCAAAGGGCGTGACGCCACCGAGGATTGAGATGCCGCTTGAGCACCCACTGCGCCACAAGCACCATTAGAATTACGATGGATGCCTGCCACGTAGCCCTCCAGAGCCACTGGAAGAACCCCTCTGCCCCAATCAACAGAGTTTCCATATCGTTCCTTATTCGAGCAGTTTCTTCAGGTCACGGATATCTTCTCGCGACAGCTTCTTCTGTTCGACAAAGTGCGCGAGCATCGGTTTAAGAGAGCCGCCGAAGACACGTCCCAGAAAACTCTCGCTCGCGGCATCGACGCACTCGCGCTCGGTCACAAGCGGCCTGTACATGTAGCTGCGCCCTTCTTTGGAGTATCCCAGGGCGCCCTTGCTAACCAACCGGTTTAGGAACGTCTTGATCGTCTTGGCGTGCCAGGTTGAATCCTCTTCTTGAAGCGCATCGATAATCTCGTTAGCCGAACGGGGCGCCTGGGCCCATACGATGCGCATCACCTCCCACTCGGATTCGGAGATTTTCGGGGACTGTTTGGCGTTGCTCATAGATTACAGGTGTAAACTATGGTGAGATTACTCCTGTAATCTTTAGCTGTCAAGGGGGCAACTTAAAGATAATTGCACTTGGTTTTGGAGCACGACGAATCACCTCCCTCGGACAAAGAGCCAGTCAGAGCCGAAATGATTCCGCTTTTTCCCCCTACCCGTTTAGCGCGCTGCTTGCGTCTTCACTAGCCTTAATGGCGGTGAGGTCCGCCACCGCAGCAACCGCCGCAGGACCCTGCCCCGCCTTCGCAAGGCGGTGCGCTGGCTGCATTAGCTCCAGCAACTGAGGACGCGAACACAGAGAACTTCTTTGAAATCTTCGCCGATCCACAGTGCGGACACTTGGTCCCCTTCCAGTCCAGGGACCGCACCAGGATCTCGCTGTCCTTTTCGCACTTGTCACAATGAAACTCGTAAATCGGCATGGAATAATATTAGTGGCCGCCGTTGAAATCTCAAGCTTGGCCAGGAGGAACGGCGAGTCTGACTGGAAGCACTTGCACGCATTACCTCCCAGTCGGTGTCCGAAATGTGAGGATTAGTTTTTGCCTTGGTTACCTGCAATTAGTCGTGCAAGTGTTTTTTGGAGTTGCCCGTCATTCCCGGGTAGCGTACCAATCGGTTCCATGCATAAGCTCTGGTCACGCCGCCGTTTCCTACGTGTATCCTCGGTTGCCGCTGTTTCAACCCCCGTCCTGCTTGGCTCAGTGCGAGCGATCGGGCAGACGCCTCCCAACAGCCGCATCCAAATCGGTTTCATCGGCACTGGCAAACAAGGCGGTTACCTGCTGCATAATTTTCTAAACCAGCCAGGAACACAGGTCGTGGCTGTATGCGATGTGGATACCAAGCGCCGGGAGCATAGCCGCAAAACCGTTGAGGACCATTACAGCGCCAAGATGGACAAGACGTTCAAAGGTTGCACCGAGCACCGCGATTTTCAGGAATTGCTCGCACGCAAGGAGATTGACGCGGTGGTCATTGCGAGCCCCGACCATTGGCACGCGTTCCATGCCGTGGCGGCCTGCAACGCCGGCAAAGATGTCTATTGCGAAAAGCCGCTATCGCTCACGATCCACGAGGCACGCGCGATGGTGACTGCTGCGCGCAAAAACAAGCGGGTGTTTCAGACCGGCTCAATGCAACGTTCATCGAGCGAGTTCCGCAAGGCCTGCGAATTGGTGCGCAATGGACGCCTCGGAAAGATTTCCAAAGTGATCGTCGATGTAGGAGCACCTTCGGTCCCGTGCAACTTGCCGGAAGAACCCATGGAGCCAGGTTTGGATTGGGATACCTGGCTGGGGCCGGCACCTTTGCGCCCGTATAATTCCGTTCTCAGCCCGCGTGGCGTGCATGATCACTTCCCGGACTGGCGTAACTACCGCGAATACTCCGGAGGTATGATGACCGACTGGGGTGCGCACCATTTTGACATCGCTCAATGGGGGTTGGGCATGGACCACAGTGGTCCGGTGGAAATCATTCCTCCGGAAGATCCGAAGGCAACAAAGGGCCTGCGGTATCTTTATGCGAACGGCATAGAGATGGAGCATGGAACCAGCGGTGGCGTGCTGTTCATCGGCAGCGAAGGCAAGATCCTGGTAAACCGCGGTAAGTTCGAAGCCACCCCGGCCAGCCTCGGCGAAGAGCCATTGGGCGAGAAAGACATTCGGCTCTACAAGAGCCAAAATCATTGTTCCGATTTCCTGGCGTGCATGAAGACACGCCAGCAACCGATCTGCGATGTGGAAATTGGCTGCCGGTCAGTCACTGTTTGTCACCTGGGCAACCTGGCTTATTGGAACCATCGTCGGCTAAAATGGGATCCGGAAAAGGAGCGATTTGTTGGCGATGATGAAGCGAATCAGTGGCTCGACCGTCCCAAACGCGGCAAGTGGCAGGTGTAAAGCCCGCTCTGGGTAGACTGTGCGGAGGCCGAACTGTGCGCTTATGCGCTTGATCCAGCACTTGACATAATTTTCGTTGCCATGTTCTATAGGTCCTATGGCCCGCAAACTCCGCGTTCAATACCCGGGGGCGATTTACCACGCCATGAATCGGGGGGACCGTCGCGAACCCATATTCCGCGACGATCGTGATCGGCAAACATTCCTTCTCACCTTGGAGGAAGCCTGCGAGAAGACCGAATGGCAGATTCACGCCTGGTGTTTGATGCTCAATCATTTTCACCTCGTCATAGAGACCCCACGGCCCAACCTGGTTGATGGCATGCGCTGGTTCCTGGGTGTTTACAGCAGGCGTTTCAATCTCCGACTTAAAGAAGTCGGACACGTTTTTAGCGGGAGATACAAAGCGCTCCTCGTAGATGGCAGCGAAAGTGGGTATCTCAAAACTGTATGCGATTACGTGCATCTCAACCCGGTTCGCGCCAACCTTGTTGCCGACGAAGATCGAATCGCACAGTACTACTGGAGCAGCTTTCGCTCTTACCTGGAGGAACCGAGTTCTCGGCCTCCATGGCTTCGCACGGACAGGTTGCTTGGTGAGTGGGGAATTCCAAATGATAGTCCGGCAGGTCGAAGAGAGTTTTGCGCTCGAATGGAAGGACGTCGGCGGGCGGAGTTAGAACCGGGTTACGACCCGTATGGAAAGGAATGGTGCGTCGGCAGTGAAACCTTCCGGCAAGAACTCTTGCGACAGGTTGAGATTGCGGCAACCCCGAGGCATCGCGGTCCAGAGATTTTTGAAACTGGAGTTGCCAAGGCGGAAAGAATTCTGCGAGAAGAGCTTGAAGCAAGACATTGGAGCTACGACAACTTGCAGACATTGCGCAAGGGAGATCCGGAGAAAGTCCGAATCGCCTATCGTCTCCGCAGGGAGACAACCATGACATTGTCGTGGATAAGTGAACACCTTCGAATGGGATCAACGGGTTACGTAGATTGCCTTCTGTACAAGTATAGGAAAGCCCAAGCTCAGTTTGATCAGCATGAATCCCTCCCCGCTTCAGAACCTTCGTCTGAGGACGGCAAGAGCAAGTCAGAGATGTTCTAAAAACCTTGCGCATAAAAACTTAGAGAGCTTTTAAACCCAACAACCGCCTTCGGACGCGGGAAAAGTAAAAATAATGGGTTCTGACCCCACGGCTGGGGTCAGAACCCATTATTTTTACTTTTCTTAGAATATGCCTTTGCCAGACTACGCAAGCAGCTCGGGAATGAGACGGCTAATCGCGTTTTTGCAGCACCAGCACGAGGTTGTCGGCAAGGTGAAATGCAGCGAGCAATTCTTCCCCAAGTCTATAGGCGACACGGGCCGGTCCCAGCCACCTGCTCTGCTTCATGGCATTTGTGCGCTGCAACAGCCCGGCTCGCTCCGCATCGGGCACCTCACCTAAGGGACGCCGCAAGTCCTGCCAGAGCACCACCGGATTGAAATGCATGGTGCGGACTTCCAACACTTCGAATTCCGGCCCGGCCAAACGCACGAGAGGTTCCGCACGGAAATAATTCAAATGCTGGCCGCAAACGTACCGGTATTTTGCTCCCAACAGGCGGTGCGCCAGTGAGCCGGCATTAGGCACCAGCACGAAACAATACCCGCCCGGCTCCAACAAGCTCTCCGCACGCCGCAAGAACGCTCCTGGATCAAGCAGATGCTCCAGCACCGCCCACAAAGTGACTGCGGCGAAGCGTCGGCCAAAATCCGAGGTCAGAAAATCGCCGCCCTCAACGTGTAAACCCTTGCTCCGAGCATGCTCGATAGCCGGTCCGCTGACGTCAGTGCCGAACAGTTCGTACTCTCCGGGCCAACGCTGACCCACCTGGTACAGAAACGCCCCCGTTGAGCAGCCCACATCCAGCACAGCTCCAGATTGGCAATAACGTCTAAACAAGGCCAACTCACGCGTGAAACGCACCGGCGAGAAATCGCTCTGCAGCTTTGCCGAAGAAAGGTAGTAACCCGATCCCTCATTGTCGTAATACTGGCCGGTGGCAAAGGCTCTTGGGACGGGGCTGGCGAAAAGCATCTCACATTGCGCGCAGCGGACGAGTCGGCGCTCTCCCTTCTCCATGGCCGGCGAATTCACGGTGCTACCGCACACCGGACAGCGGCGTACGAGCAGAGCACTGGCATTGTCTTCCGGATCATTCACGGGCAGGGAATCCTAGCTCGGCAAGACCGAGGTCGCGAGAAATTCTCGGTTAGTTATTGCAAAGGCCCTGGCGCCTGGCAAGGACGTCTGACGCTACAATGCAAATTACATCCATGGCTTTCTCAATTGGGCTGAGCCGAAAAAGAGTTGCCAGCCGCACTGGTTCGGGTTCAATTACCAGGGTGAATCCCCTTCTGCAACTCTGGACACGCCTATTGGGTAGAACAGGTCCAGAGCATTTGCGCTTCGGTCGGCTGGGAGAACGGGCTGCAAAGAAGTTCCTCCAGCAGCGTGGCCTGAAATTCCTGACGGCAAATTATAGAAGTGCTCGGGGCGAAATCGACCTCGTTTTCCGCGAAACGGATTGCCTTGTTTTTGTGGAGGTGAAGACCCGTTCATCCGAGGATTGGGAACGCCCGGCCGCAGCGGTGGATCAGGACAAACGCGAGCACCTCACCAGGTGCGGGCTTGATTACCTGCGATTATTAAAGAACCCACTGGTGAAGGTGCGGTTCGATATCGTGGAGGTGTTGCTGGAGCGGGGACGCGTGCGCGAGATGCGCCATCTTCCCAATGCTTTCAGCATGCCCAAGCCCTACCGTTACCTCTGATTGACCAGCGAGTCCTCGACCATCTCGCACAGCACGTGGAAGAGAAGCTTGTGGGCTTCCTGAATGCGGGCTGTCGTTGGGCCGGGCGCCATGATGTCCAGGGTGGCTTTGCCGCGGGTGAACGCGCCGTCGCGTCCCAGGAAACAAATGCTCTTAACCCCGTGCTTGCCGGCTTCTTCAATAGCTCGGAGAACATTACGCGACTTACCGCTGGTGGTAAACGCGATGAGCAGATCACCGGGAGTGCCCAGGCCCCAGACCTGGCGAGCGAAGATCTCCTCAGCCGGGTAATCGTTACAGACTGCTGTTAAATATTCGCCGTTTGCTGTGAGGGAAATAGCCGGGTAAGGCCGGCGCTCGCCAGTAAAACGACAGAGCCATTCAGTCGCCAAATGGGTGGAATCGGAGGCGCTCCCACCATTCCCACAAATCAGGATTTTGTGCCCGCCCAACAGGCACTCGCGCACCATAGTGGCGGCCCGGCTCAGGGGTTCTTCCAAGGCGGATAACGCCTGGATTGTAGTTATATTCTCAGCAATGGCTTTCTCCAGCAAAGTCATATGCCTATGTTCGCGTTCTCTTTATCAAAGGACAATGCTAATCCTGCGGCTTGGTTTGCCTGGTTTCCGGTCATGGCTTGTCCCGCCCGGCCTTCGCAGGCTCGTCCAACTGGTGAATCGCGCTCCGCAACTCGCGTTCGATGACCTTCTGCCGCTCAGCAGAAAGCACCTTTTGCCGATTTGAGTCGCGCACATAAAAACTATCGATGGCTGCGCCTTTCTCCGTCTGGATTTTGGCGGTCGAGATGTCCAATCCCAACTTTGCCAGCGACTGTGAGATGGTAAAAAGCAGGCCGACTCTGTCTTCCGTCTCGACCTCAATAACCGTGCGCCGTTCCGAAGCATCATTGTCAAACCGAATGCTCGTAGGCATTTGCTCTCCCAGGTACGCCACATATGCCGGTCTGAGTATATGTTGCTTTCGGATGAGCGTTTGAAAATCCACCTCATTACCAGTAAGTGCCTTCTCCAATAGCGCGCCGAACTGCTCGCGCTGCTCAGGCCCCGCTAACGCACCCGTCCGGGCGTCCACGATGAAGAAGGTATCCAGCACAATACCGTCAGCGCGGGTGAAAATGTGTGCCGTCAGGATGCTCAACCCTGCTGCACTGAATGATCCGGCGATGTTCACGAAGAGCTTGGCGCGGTCCCAGGTGCAGACTTTTACATTGTTGTACCCGCGGTTGAGCTCGTCCTGCCATTGCACAACAGGCGAGAGAGCGCGCTCAGTCTCTTCGATCTGCCGGTGCATGAATTGGTGCGCCACTTCGAGATCAGCCAGCACCTCCCTCACGGTGTGCACGTTGAAGTATCGCGGCGGCAGCGAGATGAAATGCGCTTCGAGTTCTTCCTGGCTGATGTGGCTGGGTAATTTTCGGCTCACCTCCGCCATGAGCGTTTCCCGCTGCTTATCTTCGGCTCTCAAAAACTCCTCACCGTCGATCATCAACCGCCGGGCCTTGGAGTGCAGTGTCCACAGGAGGGAATCCTTGAACCCATTCCAGAGTTTATCGCTTGTGGCCAGCGAATCCACGAACGTGTGCAAGGTCAGAACCGATAGAGTCTCCACCGTTTCGATCTCTTGCGCAAAATGTTGAATCACGGACGTATCATCCAAGTCTCGCCGTTGAGAGACGCTGGCCATCAGGAGGTGATGCTCAATGACGAGGCGGAGGGTATGGGCGGCAGCCACATCGAGACCGAGGCGTTTCGCAACCCGATTGGCAAGCTTCACACTCACTTCGGTATGGTTTCCGTGTCCCTCTTTCTTGCCCGTATCATGCAATAGCAGTGCGAGGTAAAGCAGGAACGGACGTTCGAGCTGTTGGAACAGTGGCGTGTAAGCACTTTGTGGCGCCTGTTTCGCATGCCAGATCTTATCGAGCTGCTGGATGCACATCAGGGTATGCTCGTCTGCCGTATACTGATGATAGAATTCATGCTGCACCAGGCAGGTCAGCTTTCCAAACTCGGGCAAATACTTGCCCAGGAAATCCACTTCATGCATGGCGCGCAAAACAGGCGCTACGTTGCCGCGTTCATTAAGAATTGTGAGGAACGTCTCACGCACCTCGATGTCATTGAGGAATCCGCGGTTAACGATTCCCAACTGGCTCCGGATGAGCTGCGCCAAGTCCGGATGAAGAACCAGCCCGCGTTGCTGCGCATGGCGGAACACTCGGATCAGGCGGCGGGGCTGCTCGCGGAACACACGTGCTGATGAGGCATGGATCTCGCCATCCAGAATTCTAAAACCATCGAGTTCTTCCGGGACCGGTTTGCGCGCGCCCGGAAGCAACCGGCGCAAAAAGACCAACCGCTCTTCCTGAGGCAGGAGCGCCATGCGCTGTTCCAGCGTGCGCGTGATCAAATAGATATTCCGCAAATGCCTGTAAACATCCCGCATGAAAGCTTCGATGCGCAGGCTGGGAGAACGCTCCTTGTATCCGAGGTTCCAGGCCACCGCTGGCTGGATGCTCTTGGTGAGCACATCGGTTGGGCGATTCGTGAGGTAATGCATCTCAGTCCGGACGCGCAGCAGATAATCATATGCAGATTCAAGCTGCTTGCGCTCTGACTCCGTGGTGAGCTCGTGCTTCTGCAGGTCTGCAAGGGAACGGGTCTGATACTTGAAGAGTGCCATCCAGAGCAGGTTTTGAAAATCCCTCAACCCACCGCACCCATTCTTAAGGTTAGGCTCCTGCATCGAAGCGGAATTCCCGAACTTGGCCCTGCGGGCATCCTGATCGCATAGGCGCATCTGAATATACTCAGCCACATGACCCTGCACGCACTTCTTCACCAGGACTTTCTGGAATCGATCGAAAAGCGCCTGATCCCCAACGACCAACCTGGCTTCGATCAGGCTGGTCTTCGACTGCATATCACTATTGGCAACACTCACGCAATCATCCAGGTCACGAACGGAGTGACCGACCTTAAGTCCCAGGTCCCATAGGGGGTAAAGAATGCCATCGACTATGGCTGCTAAATGCGGAAGCGGCTTGCCCGCAGCGATTTGGCCCTGATGCAAGAACATGAAATCAATATCGCTATGGGGGTTAAGCTCGGCCCGACCGTAGCCTCCGATGGCTACCAGTGCGACCGATTTAAATTCTTTTCGAGCCTGTGGGGATAGCAAAGCGAGGGCTGTTTGCCAGAGGGATATGAGGATTAAGTCGAGGATCTCCGAACGGGTCTGGCAGGTCTCAAGACCGCTGGCTCCAGCCCGATGAAGCATCTTCAGCCGATGGGTTTCCAGCTTCAGAAACGCCTTGTAGCGAAGCAGTTCAGCAGCAGCAGTTTTCCCGGTGGGGAGGGTCAGCCGCGAGGCGGCATTGGCTCTGATCTTCCTCAACAATTCCTGCATTCGAGTATAAGTGTGACTGTAAAGGAGGGTTCTGGCAAGCGTACCTGGGAGGGTTTAAGGGCTCGAAAAGGCCAAAAAATGGGAGGGTCGGGCGGAATTCTCGCGGGTAAGCGTGGAGGGTCGGGTGTGGCAGTTTTTTCCGGTCGCTAGGTAGGAAATTGCCGGAACAGCAGCCCAAGAGCGGTTAACACAGGGGAAAATCTGAACCAAGAGGCAGGAAAGAGGGGTTTGAGAAGGCTGGCACGGTCGTTGCTTAAAGGGCGCCGTGATGCGATGCGTTGAACAGGAACAGACGAAGGCCGAAAGCACGGCTGGAGAGATTCGAATACATCTCCCGTCCGGTTTGCTCGGGTTCGAGAACTACAAGGATTATGTCCTGCTGGGTAGTGCCGCCGAGGAACCGTTCTTCTGGTTGCAGGTAGCGAATCAACGCGACCTGGCGTTTCTGGCGATATCCCCATTTCAGATCGTGCCGGATTACGCACCGGAGCTCACCAAAGAGGATTTGCGCTTCGTAGGACTGGAGCAACTGGCGGACGCTTTCATTTTTAATCTGGTGACCATCCGAGGTCCCGGCCAGGCCACGATCAATCTCAAAGGTCCCATTATTCTTAATCGACAGACGCGCACGGGCAAACAGGTGGTGCCGCTGAATGCGGTCCAATTCTCGGTTCAACACCCGCTTCCGATCGCGGAAGCCTGAACGCCCAGATTATATGTTGATCCTTTCCCGCAAACTAAACGAGAGCATCGTGATTGATGGACGCATCACGGTCAAAGTAATGCGAGTCGATGGCGATATCGTGAAGCTCGGGATCGCAGCGCCCAGCGAGGTGCCAGTGCACCGTCAGGAAGTTTACGATGAGATTCAGCGGAGCAACCGCGAAGCGCTTACCACGGCGTCTCGAGTAGTTCCCCGGTTATCCCCGGCCGTCGTTCGAGGCCCGGCGAACACCGAAACCCAGAAAACAATTTGCCGGCAGGAGAGCCAGCTATAACCCGACACGGAACGTCGCAAATCAAAAAAGCACAGGAAAGTAAGTCCCATGGTTATCAATACAAACGTTCAAGCGAAGGCAAACGCCGACAACCTGCAGGCCACCCAGGCACGCCTGGCAAAGTCTCTGGCTCGGCTAAGTTCCGGATCACGCATTGTTCAACCCGCCGATGACGCCGCTGGTTTGGCGGTGGCCTCCCGTATGGATGCCGCGATTCATCGTATCCAAGCGGCCAAGTACAATGTCAGCAACGCCGTCTCGTTCGTTCAGACGCAGCACGGCTACATGCAAAAGATTGGCAAAGCGCTCGACCGCATGAGCGAACTGGCGATCCTCGCCCAGGACGGCACCAAGACCGATGCCGACCGCGCGCTCTATAATAAGGAATTCGAGCAACTGCAGGAATACATGGGCTCCGCAGCCACTAAAGATTTCAATGGCGTGAGCCTCTTCTCAGGTGAAGCACTGGAAATCGCAATCGATGCTGATGGCGATACGTTCAGCATGACCGGCATCCAGATGGATATCGGCGACTACGATACCGCGATGGATAAAACCGCAACCAGCGTTGGAACCACCGCCGCCGCCGCCACCGCGCTTGCCTCCATCAAGCTCGCGATCACCCAGCTATCTGAAGATCGCGCCATCATCGGCTCGTATCAGACTCGTCTGAACTACACCGCCGAGCAGCTCACTGTGAGCCGTGAAAACCTCACCGCCGCCAGCTCCCGCATTCAGGATACTGATGTGGCCGAGGAATCTACTGAGTTTGCCAAGGAAAACATCCTTGTGCAGTCCGGCACCGCCATGCTGGCGCAGGCCAATCAGCTCCCGCAAAACGTTCTGCGGCTCCTGCAATAGGCCTGGCTATACTTCGCTTGAAAGCGCGCCGGTCGGTCCAATCCGGCCGCGCGCCTCCAGGCGCATCCGTTCAAAGCTGTGAAAGACGCCGCCTTCTCACCCGCAGCCATCCACTGGCGCGACGGGCACCCAGCCCGGTTCCGGAAGGCGGTTCCGTCTTTTTCTCCAGGGTTTCCTGGGGCCTGACTCCTTTTCAACTCCCGCCCAGCATGGCCGTCCCTCCGGCCATACGGCGTGTCAGTCACCCTCCATATTACGGCGATAGACGGGCTTCTGTCCCATGCCCTTCGCGCCCGCTCAGGCGCGTCAATTCTGTAATAGAGTGCCCTCTCATCGGCGGCCTCAGGAGCCTCGCTTTCAGCCTTGGTGGCATACGTCGTGCTATGTGAAGCAAGGTGAATATTTTGCCGGTCACAATCAATTAGCGAGGTCGATATGAACGCACAGAACAATTTTCCAGGAAATGACGCAGCCCCAACGCGCCTCGACGGAACAAGCCGGGGCCCAGAGGGCTCGTTTCCCTATGATCTTGGCATCATCGTGCCGGTCCGGGAAGGCAGCAGCCGCATCAAAGACAAAGTCCTTCTGCCCTTCGATGACCGTCTGACACTCCTGGAGTGGAAACTTCAGCAACTCTGTGAGGTGATCGACCCCGCCCGTATTTACGTCAGCACGGATTCCGAAAACCTGCAGCGTCTGGCCCAGCCATACGGCGTGAGCATTCATCAACGCGATCCGTATCTTTGCCGGGGCCACGATGCGACTTTCTCGGAAGTTATTTCCGGCATCGTCAAAGACATCCCCCACGAGCACATTGCGTGGGTCACGGTCGTTGTTCCTTTGATGTCACCGGCGGAGTATCAGGAAGGTTTCCTCAGTTACTACAAGCACGTGATCGAGGAGGCCGCCCACGATTCTCTTTTCGCTGCCAATCTTGTGAAGGAATACCTGTGGTGGCCCGACCGTCCGCTGAATTACCAGGCCGACAAGAACCACACAATCAGCCAGCATCTCCCGGACATATACCGGGTCACGAACGGCCTGTACATGCGCGATAAAGAATCCATTCTGCGCGAGGGCTACTTCCTCGGCCCGAACCCTTACAAATTTCCGGTGAGCAAAGTTGCCGGTGTGGATATTGATGTGCTGGAAGATTTCCAAATCGCCCGCAGCCTCCGCTGGCTATACGATGGCGCCGAACAACCCGCCGCCTTGCCCTGATAATTAAGAGACCGCGATTTTAACGAAAGACGATGAGCCAGAGCGCCCACCTCCGCACGGATGCCCGGGCGCCCGGAACGAATAGCATGATGCACAACCATCTCTGTCTGGCCAGCAACTACCTGATCATGTCCGAGGCGACTCGGCAAATGTGGATCGAATTGGATCGCCAACTGGACGCGGCCGGGAGCCGGCTGGTACTGTTGAATACGGTTCTGCCAGATCCCCCACTGCCCTTTCCGGTCATTCCCATTTCGTTCCTGCTTCGCGATTATGCGCGCAACTACCCTGGCGCACTGGCGCAGGGAGGCAGCATTTCGACAGCCGATCTTGAGCTTCTCGAAAATGATTCAGCCCGCGCCGAAGGGTGTTATCCACCTGCGGACGCTTCTGCCGGCCTGATCGCCTGCCGCAATTTTGTTTCCACTCTGTTAACGACGCTCCGGCCAAGCCATGTTCTGGCCTGGGATTCCACATCTCCCCTGGCCGCAGTCCTCCAAGCCGCAGCCCTCCAGCATAACCTGCCTTTTCACGCGATCGAACGCGGGTTGCTGCCGGAGACCTTAGGAGTCGAGAGTCGTGGCATTTTCGCATCGTCCGATCTGCGCAGCCATTGGCTTGCGCAGGATATTCCAGCGGCTGAACCGGCAGCTTACGAAAAAATCCGCTCCTATTATCTACAGCACAAGCCTCAGAAGTATGACCAACCCGCTTTTGGCGGAGGTGGAGCCGAGGTACGTGAACGGCTGGGAATCGGCAACCGAAAGGTTCTGGTTTTCTTCGGCCATTACGATGCCTGCGGTCTTGCGCCCAAGTCAGGTGGCCAGCGCCGGTATCATTCGCCCGCATTCAGTTCCACGCAGGAAGCACTGATGGCAGTCTGGGCCGAGGTTGAGAAAGACCCGGATGTTGCGCTCATTTTCAAACCGCACCCGATCGACCGTGATCCGTACGCAGTGGCCAAGATCGAAGGCGTCCACGTGGTACGTGATGAAAACCCCCATGCTCTGATTGACCTTGCGGATGCGGTCATTGCGCAACTGACAACTCTTCAGTTCGAAGCCGCGCTTTATGACAAGCCCGTGGTATTGATGGGAGCCAGCGCCTGGTCGGGTAGAAATGCCACTTACGAGGTCAACTCTCGTGAAGATCTTCGCCCCGCTTTGCGTGCAGCACTAAAACGCACGGATTGGAAAGATGTCTCCGCCAACGCCCGGGCATTCCTTACCTGGTCGATGGAAAACTTTCACATCGGCTGCACGCCATCCTCACCCACCCGGCGCAAGCTGGACGATTTCGCGCGATTCATCGTTCGCACGTCGATGGACTGCCGCAACCTGCCCTCGCGTGAGGAACGCTGGGATCAGACGCAATCGGCGCTGCGCGAAATGGAATCAGGCGCTGTGGTTCGCCCCAGCCAGCGGGTTCCCGCTGCCCCACCGCCAATCGAACCGATGTCTTTCACAACCGTGCCTGGCTCCAACACAGCCGCCGCGCCGGCGGAGCAGCCAGTCCCGTTCGAGGCGCTGCCGGGAGACCGTGGAGACGTTAAAGGATTTAACTCCGAGCCTATGCTTGATGAGCAGGCCTGGCAAAGGTTGCTGGATCAAGCTCGTGAAGCGGTCGCAGGATCAAACTGGGCTGCAGCGTTTTTGAAGTACAGGCATCTGCTGGGGGCCACAGCCCGGTTGTTGCCCGCGCAGTCCGCCATACTAGCCAGCGAACTGGCCCGGGTACTGCCTGAGGCCCTACCCACGGCTTCCCAACCGCAACTAGCCGGGTTCTTGCGCGCCCTTGAACTCCATCCTGCGTTTGCCGTTGAACTGGCCGCAGTGCTGGGGAAGAAAACCGGAGAAACTGCTCCGGCTCTGCTGGCCCTGGGAATCAGTTCCGCCGGTTCAGGGCGCCATGATGCGGCCCTCGATGCCTTCAAGAAGGCCCAAACGGCTGCAACGAATACGCCTCAATTGCAGCCGGTGATCACCGAGTTTATCGATCTCGCCGCGACCAGCTTAAATGCGCGCCGGGCCAACGGTTGGGCCAGTCGAAACCCCACACCATTCCCGCTGGCAGCAGATGGCCGCCCGAAGCTTTCTCCTGTATGGTTCGAGGTCACTTCCTTCTGCAACCAAACCTGCTCTTTCTGCCCGGATCAATGGCGCAAAACCAAACGCCAGTTTATCAGCCTCGAAGTGTTCAAGCGTTCTGTGGACGAACTTAAGCGCGATTTCCACGTTGAATACCTGCAGCTTAACGCCTATGGCGAGCCGTTGCTCCATCCGCAATTCGAGCAAATGCTGACGTACCTTCGTGAAGGCCATGCGCCGTGTCCGTTCTTCTTCACTACTCACGGCATGACGCTGAACGACCGCAACATTGCCATGCTGGATCGCGCTCATCCTCACGGCATCTGCGTTTCCTTGCAGAATGACTGCAACGAATCCTACGCAGCCTCACGCGATGTGCGCCTTGGAGATTACGACAAACTGGCCAGGCAATGCCGCAACCTCGTGGAGCGCTTCGTGCAGAACCGCCGAGCCTGTCACGTGCGCCTCTATCAACTGGTCCGCAACGGCAAAGAAGGGTTCGGGGTTCCTGAGAAAGTGCTGGCCGCCTTTCCCCCCCAACTGGGAACGGTTTGCCGCTTCAGTGCGGCGCTGGGAAGACTCGCTTCGTCCCCTGGCGGATAATCGGGTTGTTTTCGCGGTGCGCAACACCGATGATCAGATTCGTGAAGCGTTTGAACAGGCAGATCATCCGGCCTGGTGGGTCAAGCTCGACCTGCTGCGCTGGAAAGATCAGTTCGGCGGGGAGCAAAGCGCGTTTATCTGTCCCCGGCCGGTTGGCACTTATGCCAATCAACTCCCTCATCACACGCCAGGCTGGCAGGTCACACAGGATACCTTTAACTCGGGAGACTGCTTCTTCACTCGCAAGCCCGGTCTGGCCGTTTTTTCCAATGGCAACCTGGGAGTGTGCTGTTTGAGCGTCGACCAGAACGCCTCCTTCGGGCGGCTCCAGGATTTCGGCAGCCTCAAAGCCGCCCTATCCAGCGAAGCCTGCTTCCGAATGTTCGCCGAGCTTTCCAATGGCGTCGCACGCTGCCAGGAATGCAAGGTCTGCCTTGGCCGTATTGAACGCTGCGCTGAAAACCCTTCACAACCCGCCGCGCCCTGCCCCGCGGAAGCCGTGTGCCAGGACTGATTACTTTTTATGACCGACGCTACTTTTCCTTTGTCCGATCTGCCCGCCGATCTTTGGCGCCGCGAAGAATCCCTCTGCCGCGCCGACGAGATCATCTCTCAAAGCGAAGGTAAGATCGCCGCGGTGTCATTCGACTTCTTCGACACGATGGTCTGGCGGTTGGTAAACAAGCCAACCGATGTGTTCTGCGAACTCAGTACGCGGTTGCAGCGCCAGGGCCAGATGCGCCGTGCCTTTTCCCATCAGGAGTTCGAAGTCCTGCGACGGCACGCAGAGATCAAGACGCGCGAGCATCAGGCGATGAGGGACCACACCCGCGAAGACATCAGCATCGTGGACATCTATAGCCGGATGTCCGCCGTGGTGACGGACACTGAGGCAGCCATTGAAACCGAATATCAAGCCGAGTGCGACCTATGTGTGCTCAATCCGTTTATGGCGTCCTTTGCGATGCACCAGCGGAGCCAGGGACGCAAGCTGATGATCGTCTCGGATATTTATCTTTCCGCTACTCAACTGGGCGGCATCCTGCGAGCCAACAAGGTCGATCCTTCCCTTTTCGACGTGCTGGTGACCTCGTGTGACGAAGGTGTATGCAAAGGCACAGGAAATCTCTTCAAACGCGCCCTTAAAAAGGCTGGTCTGGCTCCTGAAGAGGTGCTGCACCTGGGAGATAATGTGACCGCGGATGTCACCGGTGCCCGCAAGGCCGGCGTGCGTGGCTGCCACTATACGCAAGTCTCCCCGCGCACGCGCACCGTTATGGAGCGCGAACGGATTTTGCTCGGAGGCCAAAGCCCCGTGTTTGGTGCCCACTCGCTGCGCACCATGGCCACGCGCAGCCAGCCAAACGACTCGGAAGAAGCTTTCTTTGGACAGATGGGCGCCCTCCTGATGGGCCCACTGCTGACACGTTATGCTGCCTGGGCGTGCGAACAATGGGTGGCTGCGGGCGTGCGAAAGGTCGGGGCTCTCATGCGCGAAGGCGAGCTGTTTGGGAAGCTGCTGCAGCAGGAAGCAGATGCCCGCGGGCACGACCTCGAAGTAATTCCACTTTTCATTAACCGCAAGGCTACAGATCTCGCAGCCATTCACCGGCTCACGGCCGATAATCTTATCGCCTGGCTTGAGGCCCGCCCCACCCTCTCGGTTAAAACCATCCTCAGTCATTTCGGACTCAGCGGCCCCGTGGTTGCTCAGCTTCCCCTGAATCTGGAGGACAAGGCGGACAAGCCGGAGAAAATCCTCCGGCTGGCCAAGTTCCTGTTCACTCCGGAAATCGCGAGGCGCATCGAAGCTCGCAGCGCCGAGGAGCGGCGCAAAGTCATCGATTACCTGCGCCCCTGGCTGGAAGGCGGCTATCCAATCGGCCTCAGCGACATTGGTTACAGCGCCTCCGCTCAGACACAACTCCAGCGCATCTTTGATTTGGAGGGGATCAAGACCCAGATGATCGGCTGTTACCTCGTCGGCTATGAACGAGCAGCGGATCGCGTGCTGGATGGAGTCGATATCCGCACGTTCCTCGGGGATTACGGGCATCCTGATTTCTTCTTCCGTGCGTTCGTCCGCTCCCCGGCGTTCATGGAACAATCCCTGGTTGCCGCCATGGGCACGACGCTCGGTTACGAGCGGCTGGCTGACGGCTCGGTAAAACCGATCCTGGATCGCACCCCTTACGATGACACGATGATGGATCGCCAAAAGCGCTTCAAACAGGGCGTTTTGGATTTCCAACGACTCTGGCTCTGGGCAAGCTGCCTCCGCCCCGGCCTGATGGATGGCACGACCGAGCTCTCAAGACGTATCCTTGCGGATGTGGATCTAGGCTTCATGCCCATCCTGGCCCGCGCTACTGCATTCCCGCTCACCACTGAGGTTGCCCGTTTCGGCTCTCTGGCGCTGGATGATTATTATTTCGAAGACAACTACAAGCCTCTCTGCGGCGATAAGGACGTCGAGAAACTGCGAACAAAAGGCCTGGCTCAAATCATGGGCGAGCCTGGAGTGCACTGGCCCCATGGCGTCTTTCATAAAGAGAATCCCCGCACTGCCCGCGAATTCTTCTCGTGTGCCAAAGCGATGCTTTGGTGCAACGTCAAACCGGACACCGACGGTGTCCAGTCGGACCTAACTGTGATCCTGCCTGCGGGCTCCCGGCCGGCTGCCCTGCGTGAATGCCTCGCCAGGTTGCGCAACACCACACAGCAAGGTTTGCGCGTGGATGTGGTCGTCCTGATCGCATCCGGCCAGAAGGAAATGTCAGCCGCAGCGCTGGAGTTTAGCCGTCCGAACATCTCGATCCACATCTACGAGCGTGGCCCGGGACAGACCCTCACACAACAGATCAACAATGTGGCGGACGATTCCGAAGCGCCGTTCCTGCTTTTCCTCGATGAAGGAGTCCTGCTGCCCAGCGGCTGGGATGCACCATTGCTCGAGATGCTCAAGCCGGATTCCGATGTGGCAGCAGCCGTCCCGGTCATGCGCCGTCTCCGCGAAGCTTCTGACAACCCGGTGGACGCGCTGCGCGTTTTCCTGATCAAGAGAAGGGCGTTTGTCGAAGGCCTGGGGCTGAGCGAAGAAGTCAGCATCACCGCCGCGATTTGGAAGCTTGCGCATCATCTGCAAGCCATGCGCCAGCCGGTTCAGCTTTGCCCGTCGGTAACTGTCGAATTGAAGCACGGCGAAAGCTGTGTTCCGATCAACGGCAGCGACCGCGCTTACCTGGCACAGCACTGCCCTGCTTATCCGCAACTGACTAGGACACTATGCCGTGAAACCGCTAACCCGGCGGCGCAAGCCGCAAAAGCGACCCAGACCACGCAATTGGATTGGGTCGGATCGTTCCTGGATCACGGAAGCTTGTCGCAGGTGAACCGCGAGCTTACGAGCGCTTTGCGAACGACACCAGGTCTCACTCTCAGGTGTGTCTCAAACGGGGCAGCACCGGCCAAGGGTCTTTCCTGCCCGAAAGGTTTCGAGGTAGTCTCGCAACCCTCAGCCAACGCGGCGGTGACTGTTCGCCATGCGTGGCCACCGGATTGGAGTCCGATGAAACAAGGCGCACTGGTGGTTATCCAGCCATGGGAGTATGGCTCGCTGCCTGTGGATTGGGTGGAGAAGTCCGCGAACGTTCAACAGTTCTGGGTCCCCTCCGAGTACGTGCGCAAGGTCTATGTCGATTCAGGGATTCCTGAGGCCAAGCTCAAAGTGGTCCCCAACGGGATCGACCCGGCACGATTCAATCCTCAGGCTGTTCCGTTCCAACTGCCGACCAGGAAGACGTTCAAGTTTCTTTTTGTAGGTGGCACGATCCATCGCAAAGGTCCGGACGTGCTCCTCCAGGCGTTCGTGCAGGCCTTCAATGCCCAGGATGATGTTTGCCTGGTCATAAAGGATTTTGGCGGGAAAAGTTTCTACGCCGGCCAGACAATGGAGGACGCTGTGCGCTTTGCCCAAAGCCAGCCCAATGCGCCTGAAATCGTATATCTGAACGAGGAACTGCCTCCCGAAAGCTTGCCCGGGCTCTACACCGCTTGTGATTGCCTGGTGCATCCATACCGCGGTGAAGGTTTCGGCCTGCCGATTCTGGAAGCCATGGCCTGTAGTTTGCCTGTGATCGTCACCTCTGGTGGCGCCGCTGATGATTTTGCCCGGCCAGAACTGGTTTACCGTGTGGCAGCAACACGTCGCAACCTCGGCCGCCGTTTGGGCGACTACGATCTCGTGAAGGATGCGTGGGTACTCGAACCGTCTCTTCCGGAAACCGCAGCCCGCATGCGCCATGTCTTTGAGCATCGTGACGAGGCCCGGTCTCGCGGTCGCGCCGCTGGCGAGTACGCCCGCCAGAACTGGACCTGGGCGGCCGCCGCACAACAGATCAATGTCCATCTGCAAGGTCTCCTGCGTGAGCCGCGCACCGTCGAAGCACCCGCACCCGCGTCTCAGACGCTTGTTTCAAAACCCGCCGTCAAAGCCGCACGGATCGTTGTTCCAGCATGCGGTCTGCTCGCCCAACTGGGTGATGCTCGCGCCGCGTTGGGACGCAAAGATTACCCCAAAGCCTGGGGCGCCTGTCTCACAGCCGTCGAAGAGCGGCCCTTCCACCCCGAAGCTGCGCTGCTGATGGCTGAAATCGCCCTCGCCGCAGGCGATGGAGATTCCGCACGGCTTTGCGCCCAGCAAGCCTCGACCATGGCTCCCGGATGGAAGCCCGCCAAGAAATTTCTCAAAGGCAATCTGCGTGGCAAAGCTCACCCCGCCTGGCTCACCATGCCGGAGAGCTGGCGCAAAGACGCAACTGCGACCCCGAAACTTTCCGTCTGCTTAATTGCCAGGAACGAGGAGAAGTTCCTTGGCCAATGCCTCAAGTCCATTCAGGCTCTGGCCTCGCAAATTGTAGTCGTGGATACCGGGTCCACTGATCGAACGGTGGAGATCGCTCGTGAACACGGGGCTGAAGTGCATCACTTCAAGTGGTGCGACGATTTTAGCGCCGCCCGCAATGCGGCCTTGCTGCACGCTCGTGGCGACTGGGTTCTGATGCTGGATGCCGACGAGGAGCTCACCGCTGAGAACCACGCCGCTCTGCAAAAACTGTTGCGCGAAAAGAATGTCATCGCCTGGCGCTTACCGCTGGTAGATATCGGACGCGAAAGCGATGGGTGTTCTTACGTGCCGCGCCTGTTCCGCAACGCTCCGGCCCTGTTTTATGTGAGCCGCGTCCACGAGCAGGTTTTCAGCAGCATTGAAGTGCGCCGGGCGCAATGGGACATGGAAAACCGGCTCGGCAATGCACCCCTGCTCCATCACGGGTATCGCCCGGAAATTATCCAGGAGCGCGGCAAGATCGAGCGCAACCTGCGCTTGCTTGAGCTCGCCGTGCAGGAAATGCCTGGCGAATGCAGCCTGCTAATGAATTACGGACTGGAACTAACACGCTCCGGGCAGGCCGAAGCCGGGCTGGTCCAGTATCGTCTCGCGGTGGATGCCATGTCGGCACTCCCACCGGTGCAGGTGGTCCCTGAAACGCGCGAAATGCTGCTCAGTCAGATCGCCACACAGTTACTGGCAGCGGGCCAATTGGAAGAGCTGGTACGCACCCTCACCTCCCCCCTGGCCGCTGCAAAGCCCGGGCTGACCGCTTCACTCCATTTCTCCCTGGGCCTGGCCCTCATGCGACTCAAGCGCTTCGAGGAAGCTGCCGAGAACTTCAAAGCGTGTATCGATAAACGTCATTTGCCTGCCCTGGCACCGATTGTCAATGAGATCACCAAGGCCGGCCCTCGCCATTGCCTGGCACTCTGCCTGGTTCAATTGAACCGCAAGGAGGCCGGCGCAGAGGAGTTTGCCCGGGCCCTCAAGGACGACCCGGCTTCACGCCCGTTGCGCCTGGATTATGCGCAATTTCTCATGGCCGATAATCGCGCGGTTGATGCCCTGCAACAACTCCATGCGCTGGCTAGCGAGAATCCCTCAGATCCGCTGGCGTGGCGCCTTGGTGCGCAGGTCGCACTGAGCCACCCGGAGTTCATCGAGGTGGCCTGCGATTGGACGCAGGAAGCTCGGCAGCATCATCCCAACGATCAGGTCCTTATCGCCGCTGCGGGTGAAGCCCAGTTGCTCAGCGGTAAAATTTCCGAAGCACAACGCATCTGGAACGAGATGCGCACGGATGGCGCTCCGGATTCCCGGCAGGAGGCCGCCTCCATCATTTGTGCGCTGCTGAGCGGTTCGCTTGCTCAGGCGATCAGTGGTTCGGAAGCCGCGGTCAGTCGCGAGTTCCTACGCTGGTACCAGAGACTGCTCCAGTTTGGGGCGCATGAGACCATCGCCCAATTGAATAAATCCTGTGCACAATTGGCCAAGGTCCTGCCCACGGCAGCGGCAATGTTGGAGGCGGCCATTCGGGAAGCAGGTCCCGAACAGTCCGAAACTCTGGCGGCTCGCGCCTAGGAAGAACTCAAGGGGATCTCCAGTTTACAGGCTGGCGATCCGCTTCAGAATGGTCGTAGTGGATTTGCCGGGGACGAACGGTAGGATGCAAACTTTGCCGCCTGCGCTTTCCACGGTCCGCCGCTCCTCCTGGTTGATCGTGTCCAGGGTGTAATCGCCGCCCTTAACGTAGATATCAGGGCGAGCCACCCCCAAGAACCGGTTGGCGCTCTTTTCGGAGAAAATACAAACCCCATCCACGCTCTGCAAGGCAGCCACCACGACAGCGCGGTCATTCTCGGTATTCACGGGACGGCCTTCGCCCTTGAGTTCGCGCACACCAGCATCTCCATTCAACCCGACGAGCATTACCTCACCAAGATTGCGAGCCGATTCCAAGTAAAGCACATGGCCGGGATGCAGCAAATCGAAGCAACCGTTGGTGGCCACCAACCGTTTTCCCGCTGCCCGAATGGCGGCTCGCCATGCTGGCAAGTCCTCCCATGCTACCAGTTTTTCGCGCAAATTCACTGCCGCGATTCTGCTGGGGCGCAACGGATTCGACAATCCTAAAGAAGCATGCCCGCAATTGCCGCCGTCGTGTAGGTCGCCAGCAACCCGCCAATCATCGCCCGAACACCAAGCCTGGCAAGCTCAGATCGACGCTCCCCGGCTAGCGAGCCGATTCCTCCAACCTGGATTGCTATGCTTGAGAAATTGGCAAAACCGCATAAAGCATACGTCGCGATGGTAAAGCTGCGCTCCGCTACCTGGAGGTCAGGGCTGGTCAAAGATAGGTATCCAATAAATTCGTTCAGCACGATTCGTTTGCCCAGAACCTGGCCTATGGCAACACAGTCTTGTGCCGGCACCCCCATCAACCAGGCGAACGGCGCATTGATCCAGCCCAGCAAAGCCTCCATCGTCACCGGTTGGGCGATTCCGAGCAACGCTTGCTGTGGCCAGCCTAACAGGAAATTGGCCATGGCCACGAGCGCCACAAACGCAATCAGCATTGCCATGACATTAATCGAAAGCATCATGCCTTCGCTTGCGCCGCGGCATAGAGCATCGATGCTGTTGACCGCCACCCGTGGCGGATCTTTTGGCGTCACCCCTGCCGTCTCGCTGATCTCAGTTTCTGGCAGCATGATCTTGGAAATGAGCAGCGCTGCGGGGGCGTTCAACACGGAAGCCGTTAACAGGTGACCAGCGATATCCGGATGCCCGGCATCCGTGCCCATCTTGGCATATACCGCAGCCACCCCGCCGGCAATCGTAGCCATGCCCCCGACCATCATGCATTGCAGTTCGCTCCGGGTCATTCGAGGGATGTAAGGCTTAATCAGGAGTGGCGCTTCCGTTTGGCCCATGAAAATATTGGCAGCAGCGGACAGCGTTTCGCTCCCGCTGGTGCCCATGGCTTTGCGCATCACCCAGGCGATAGCCCTCACCACCTTTTGCAAAATCCCCCAGTGATAGAGCACGCTGGAGAGACACGAAACAATGATGATCGTGCCAGTGACCAGAATGGCAAACACCAGAGCCTTCCCCGGGAAAACACCTCCCATGGTCGCATCATCAGCCAAGGGACCGAACACGAACCTGGAACCTTCGTTTGAAAACCCGATCAGTTTGCGAATGGCGCTTCCGGCGAAATCGAATGCAGCAGCTCCCCATGGCGTTTTTAGGATCAGAACTGCGAAACCAAACTGAAGAGCCACGCCCCATACGACCGTTCGCCAGGGAAATCTCCGCCGATGCGTGGAAAGAGACCACGCCACCCCGATGAACGCCAACAACCCCAGCAAGCTGATCAGCTTCAGATGCACCGCCGCAACCTACCCAGTGCACACACCGGAGTCGAGACTGCGCTGAAGAAGAGAGCATTCGCTAAGGGGTGCAGAATTTAGATGACACTTTTCCCAAGGATTCTAAACTCAAACCTATGTTTCCTTTCTTTCGCTTGCCTCAACTGCGCCGCCTGTCCGCGCTCGTTTTGGCAGCTTTCATCTGGCATGTGCCACCTGCGGTTCAGGCAGAAAAAGTCACGGTGCTGGTTATCAGCACACATCCAGATGACGAAGGCATTTTCTTCGGAGGCACACTGCCGTACTACACGCAGGTGTTGAAAGTGCCTGCCGTGCTGATGTCGATGACTAGCGGAGATTGGACGCCGAGCAACTTGGCCGTGCGTGAGGCGGAACTGAAGTGCGCCGCACGCATGTATGGATTTAGCGGCGAGCCAATATTCGGACGCTTTCGCGATGTGCCATCTCACACCATGGTGAACAATCCCTATACCAACGTTCTGGCGCAAGCCCCGTTCACAAATCGGATCGATGCCACATGGGACTACTGGGCGGATGGTGTGCTGCAGGGAGATGGCAGCGACGTGGAAGCCGGCAAGAGACGCGCGATCAATTTTGTGGCTGAGCAGATTCGGCGCTACCAACCGGATGTCATCATCACCCAGGATTACCTGGGTGAGTATGGGCACGACAATCACCGGGCGCTGGCCTGGGCTGTGACGAACGCCTTTTACGTTGCGGCTGATCCGAGTGCGACTGCTACCAACCTGGCGGGGTTGCTTCCCTGGCAAGCCAGCAAATTGTATCTTCATCTCTGGCCCAGCAATCGGCTCTTTCACACGGCGACAGCTTATCGTTTTGCCGAATTGGGCAATCTTACCCCGACGGAAGTGGCTGACGCGGGGTTGGATTGTCATGTGTCGCAAAAACAGCCTGATGTGGCGAGCGTGTTCAAGACCGGGGAAAACTATGACGCATATCCATCGCAATGGTGGGGGCTCTACGCCAGCACAGTAGGACCTGATACAATCCTAACGACGAATGCGACGGAGAAACGTTTCGTAATTCCCGCCGGAGTGGCTAAGGGCAACTTCCTGGAGCATATCCTCTCGGCGCCTGCCACAAGCGCACCACCAATTTTTATCACAAACCAGATCGCTGGCCAGGGTGCGCTGTCGGCTCGACCGTACACCGGGCCTGATCTTTCGGAACTCGTCACCGATTTCGATCTCGCATGGAGTGAGACACTGACCTTCTCGAAAGTCACCGGCCCGATTTGGTTGCAGGTGGCTGACGGCGGGGCGATCTCCGGTCTGCCGGGCAGCGCCGATCTTGGAACTAACATCTTCACTGTGCGTGTGACCGACCATGCAGGCTTGATGGCCGATGCAACGCTCCGAGTCGTGGTTTCGGAGCCGCTGGACGATGCGGCTGCACTCGTTGGTTGGTGGAAGCTGGATGAATCTGAGGGAGCCAATGCGCTCGATTTTGCGCCACCCGGGCAGGACGGCGTGTGCTCATCTGGAGTGACGTTAAATCAGCCCGGAGCTGCTCCCTGGACGAGCACCTCAGCCCTTTTCTCCGGCACGACTAACGGGAAGATAGATGTCGCATGGTCTGCGGAACTGAATCCGCCGGTGTTCACCGTTGCGTGCTGGGCCAAAGTAACAGGAGGAGCCGGAAGCTACCGCTCGCCGGTATCCAGCCGCCGGGATGGTCCGCAGAGTGGCTATATGCTCTACGCGGGGAATGACAATCGATGGCAGTTTTGGACGGGCAAATCGAGCGGTTACAATCGAATGGCTGCAGGGCCCGTGGTAAATGGAGAGTGGACGCATTTGACGGGGACATTCGACGGGAAAGTGGCGCGGTTTTACACCAATGGTGTGCTCGCGGTCTCAAACTCCGTAACCTTCCGGGCGAATGACATGTTTCCGCTGAGAATTGGCGCGGGCAGCTCGGAGCTCGCAACCGGGCAATACTTCTTCCCGGGCAGCGTGGATGATGTGCGGGTGTACACTATTCCTCTCAGCGCAACGCGCGTCGCCGCTTTATGCTCGAATGCGCCACCAGTCACACCTCTGATCACAGAACCTCCGTCGATCAAAGCAGGCATATTGAATCTGGGTGGCGTCGGGTTTCCGGGGGAAGAGTATGTGCTGCTCGTTAGCACCGATTTGGGAGGCAACTGGAGCCGAGTGGCTACGAACTTCTCAGGTGCTGCAGGGTCCTTCAGTTTTTCAATCCCAACCCCGGATGGAAGCGAACCTCGCTTCTTCACGATTAGTACCGCTCACTAGCTCTATCGATTCGCCAGTGAAGCGGGGTCTTCCGCTGGTGTGCCGCTCAGACGCCGCCACATAAAGCCGTAGGCGGCTACAATCGCGAAACAGGCCAGGGGCACGATGAAGCTGCGCGACATGTCCGTGCGATCAGCCACATGTCCCATGAGCTTCGGCAGAATCGCCCCACCCATGATCGCCATGACGATGTAGGAAGAAGCGCGTTTGGCGCGGGCACCCAAGCCTGAGATGCCGAGTGCGAAGATCGTCGGGAACATGATTGACATGAAAAAGTAACTGGCGAAAACGCAGGCTACCGAGAACCACCCGAGCTTCAAGAACACCAGGCCGCAGGCCAGCACGTTCAAGACGCCGTATGTTCCCAATACCAGGTGAGGCGAGAAGAACCTGACGAAAAAAGCGCCACTGAATCGTCCGGCAAGGAAACATCCGAAACCCACCGAAGCGAGGGTTGCCGCGCCCGCGTTGCTGATGTGCAGTTCCCCGTTCCGCGTTTCCGTTAACGCAGCTACCCAGCCAGAATTCCAACCCTCCGGGATCGGCGGCACCTGGGATGTCATGTAGTTAATAAAGAAGCTGAAAATGCCGGCCTGGGCAGCGACGTAGAAGAATTGAG
Source organism: uncultured Verrucomicrobiota bacterium (assembly GCA_942493075.1). Taxonomy (GTDB): domain Bacteria; phylum Verrucomicrobiota; class Verrucomicrobiia; order Limisphaerales; family UBA8199; genus JBBQYD01. The sequence continues at coordinate 5,394,165 of OW818681.1, forward strand.
CTACGACTGCCAGATAGAAGTGGGGATGTCCCCAGATGGAGCGCGGGGCCCCCGTAGGAGCCTGGTTGTCATCCATGTGGTATTCGTCTTTGGTTTTAATATCCGGCACAGGGGCAAATACGAAGATGATCGCCAGGATCACGACGACCAATCCCACGGCTGCGTAGGGAATCCAAAGCATTTCGCTCCCTGTGCTTTGCCCGGCTGCATCTTTTCCATAGAAAAACCTGGCGCCGGCAATTGGTCCGAATATCCAGCCTATTCCGTTGCAGGATTGGGCCAGGTTAATACGGGTGGCGGCGTATTGGGGCGCGCCCAGAACGGTGGAGTAAGGGTTGGCGATGGTTTCCAGAAAGGTAAGCCCCGAGGCGATCACGCAAACTCCAAGCAGAAAGGCCCAGAATGCAGCGATCTTTGTGGCAGGAATGAACCAGAATCCGCCGACGGCGACCATGAGGAGCCCGGCAATGATGCCGCCCTTGTAACCGAGCTTAGAGGCGAGCCACCCGGCGGGGAGAGCCATCAGGAAATAACCAAGGTAATGCGCGAATTGCACCCAGGCCGATTGCGCCAGCGTGAGGTGCAACTCCTCCTGAAAATGCTTGTCCATGACATCAATCATCCCGTTGCAGAATCCCCAAAGCAGGAACAGGGAACTGACCAGGATAAAAGTGAAGACCACGTTTCGCCCTTCAGGCAGCGTGAAGAGACGTGGACGTGAGGAGCCGGTGGTTTGCGGGGTCGAAGAAATCGCCGGATTGTTCATGGATCTCCTCTAGAAGTGCGCAGTTTTCCCGGCCAGCGCAATGCAAAAAAACAAAAAGGGCAGCCTTTGGGGCTGCCCTTCCCAACTGATCACTTAGAATCAGATCTTCTTCGGCATGGGGGTCCAACCGCCCTTCTTCTTGCTGCTCTTGACGCAAGTCTCGATGAAGGCGATGCCCATCCAGCCGTCATCGACGGTGGCATATTTCGCGCCGGAGGTATCGAACTTCTTGCCATCTTTCCATTTCCGCACATCGACTTCGAAGCTGCGATGCAGGCGTGCGAACGCATCATGGAACGCCTCAGGATGGCCGGACGGAATTGTTGGCTCAGCCATCAGGTCGGCAGGGACGTCTTTGGGCAGGAAACCGTCGCCCGGGTTCACCGCACCGCGCCAGTAAACGCGATCAGGCTGGTTGTTCAGCAGGATGGTAACGGATTCCGGTTCTTCCTGACGCCAAACGAGTGTGCCCTTGGTGCCGGCGACCACGATACCGAGGTCGTTCTTGCGCCCGATGCAGATCTGGGAAGCGCGAACCAGGGCTTTGCCGCCGTTGTTCAATTTGCAGTAGATGGTGAAATGGTCGTCGAGCATGCGGCCTTCGACGAAGGTCTCAAGCTGGGCGCTGACCTGTTCAACTTCAAGCCCCGTAACGTAGCGCAGTTGCATGAGCGCGTGCGTGCCGATATCGCCGCCGCAGCCGGAGCCGCCGGCGCGCTTGGGATCAACCCGCCAAGAGGCCTGCTGCTGGCCTGTGGCTTCGATCTTGGAGGCCAGCCAGCCTTGATTGTAATAGCTGTCCACCCAGCGGATATCGCCCAGCAACCCGCTCTGCACGATGTACCGGCTGAAACGGGTAGTCCAATGGCCAAGGTAGGTGTGCGAAACGGCAAAGGGAACGCCCAGCTTGCGCGAGGTCTTTACCAGTTCATTCGCTTCCTTCAGATTCAAGCAAAGCGGTTTTTCGCAGAACACCGCGATCCCGGCTTTCATCGCCTTCATCGCCGGATCAAAATGGACGAAATTCGGAGTGACGATCAGGATGTAATCCAGCTTCTCCTCTTCGGGCAGGGAGGCGTTGGCATCGATCATCTCAGTATATGACGCGTAACCCTTGATTGGGAACGGCCAGTTGGCGGCTTCTTCCATAGCCACTTTAGGGTCTGGGAACAGCGCGCCTGCTACTACCCGGCGGGTGCCGTCGAAGTGAATCGCCTTTTGGTGCGGGTGCACGATAAACGCGCCTTTGCCGCCACCGACCAAACCGACATTTAGGGGTCTCTTGGACATTGTGTTCTCCTGTATGACTGACTTTTTCTGGTTTTAGTTTCCGCGAACACGGCTGACTCGGCGGAAACTCTGTAATAACGCAGAATAGGAAGCGCCCCCAACCATTTCAAGAGCAGATCGCATATCGACAGGATGAAGATGGGCCTGGCCGAAGTGAACGGTTCGCCCTTCGAAAACTCGCCACTTTCCTTTACCCACTTTTAACCGCGCGCGGTACCACCACCCCCTATTTAGGGTATTCTGTAATCGTTTGCAGACTGCTATATATCTCCTCATATCCATGTGTCCGCACCGGTATATCAGAAGAAACCGAACGCAATTATGAACAACTCCTTTCTCATCATCACTGCTCTCGTCGCCGCAACGGTCGCACAGGCGGCCGACGTTCCCGCCGGAGTGACCGGCCTTTGGCGCTTTCAGGACAGTGCCAACAAGCTCAGTGCCACCTTGGGCTCGCCCCTTGTGTCCAGCCATGTCGATAACAGCGCCTGGATGGGTGGCCCAATCACCGTCATCAATCCGGGCCTCACCGATAGCGGAGTTGTCCAGGAACGCACCTCTGATTTTCTCACGGTGAACCCAAACTTCACGGCGAACGGCGGTGGTGAGGGTATCTACGTAAACGAATACACGGTCGCCATCGATTATGTTCAAACCAGCGGTGCCACTACCTGGAACAGCCTTTTCCAAACCGCTGCTACGGGCACTGCCAACGACGGCGACCTCTGGACGGATGGTGCCGGCCATATCGGGGTAGGAGATGTCGGCTACTCCACCCTGACTTACGACGCCTCATCCTGGCATCGCATCGTCTGGTCAGTGGATAACGGCAGCTTTTTCCGAGTTTACGTGGACGGCACTCTGTATTTGGACGGTGCTGGCCAAGCGGTGGATGGCCGATTCGCTCTGTATACGGACACATTCCACCTATTTGCTGATAATGACGGGGAAGATCAATGGGGTTTGGTCGGAACCGTCGCCACCTGGGACCGTGCGCTGACTACTGACGAGGTCTCCGGCATGGGCGGCTGGATCGGCGGGTCCCCCACACCCACGGCGTTAACTATCCCCGAACCTAGTGTGTTAAGTCTTCTGGGGCTTGGCGCTCTGTCACTGCTTCTCCGCAGGCGGAGCTAAATTCTGTTTCTTATCGGTTTGGGCTCGCAAGATCTGAGCTAAAGGGCGCCGGGGACACAATCCCCGGCGCCCTTTTCATACATTTTTTCGTCTCACGCGTTCGTAAATTTGCGCAAAGCGTTCAAACCGCTTGAACTCACTATGAACAGACCCTCTTTGATGAAGCTGTTTAACTGCGTCGCAGCACTGGGCTTTCTCGCATGCCTCCCGGTTCGAGCCGCCACCAACTTGCCTTCATACTACGCGCATCCCGCGGCCTTGGACGAACACGGGGTCATTGCGCCGTGGTATCAGGGATTAAACGGTCAACTCGATGAGAGGGTGAGCATCGCGGTGAATGTCTATAAACGCTATCCGTGGGTGGATCAGCCCAAGGCGGTCATGGCTGCTCCGGATTTTGTTTACAACTCCCATTGGAGCATCAAGCCGGATGGCACGATCCTGATACCTCCCACCACGGATTGGATGTGTGGCGATCTGGGTGCGCGCGCCTGGAGCATCGTTAAAGGCCTCACTGCCTATTATCAGTACAGCGGCGATCCTATCGCCTTCCTGTACATTCCATTGGCTGTCGATTATATACTGGATTACGGACTCACACCTGATAACGCGGAATGGCCATTATTCCCGATCAGCACCCCTACCCTGGGGAAAGCTTATGGCAAGTGCGATCCCAAGGGCCGCATCCAACTGGATCTCTGCGCCATCGTCGGCACCGAGGTCCTCCGCGCTCACAAGCTCACCGGCAATCCGCGTTACCTGCAAATGGCAAAACACTGGGGAGACGTTTTTGCCGCTAAATGCCAGTTTACCGATCCCACGGTGTCTCCCTGGAATCGGTATGTGGACCCATCGGTGGTGGGTTGGTCGGATGTCCTCACCGGCAGTTCCTCCATTATTGTGGATTTTCTGGATGACCTCCTGGCTATTGGCTATGACGGGAAGGGTGGAGCGATCCGCAAAGCACGTGATGCCGGACGCAAGTTTCTGAACGAGCAGATGCTCCCCGCCTGGTGGGTCAATGATACCTGGGGCCGGACTTACTGGGATTGGGATAACTCCATGATCTGCGGGATGGCGTCCATGTGCGCCGATCATTTAATGAAACACCCCGGCGTTTATACCAACTGGAAGAATGACCTTCGAAATGTTTTATCGCTGGTGTGGCATCGCAACGGTGCCGACCCGGCGTCCCATGGAGATGTGTATGCCGGTGCGTGGACATTCCCCGAGTCGTCTGTCTGCTGCGGCACCTCACTTTCCTACAATCAGTATACTGCCGGACCTACCTTGATCCGTTACGGGGTGCTGGCGAACAGTGGATGGGCGCGCGAGGTCGGACGCCGAATGATGCTCATGGCCACTTACGACAGCCTTCCAAACGGCGTGGTAAAGGACGGGATCTTTGGCCAATCGGTTGCGACTGGCGAATGGTCGAACCTGGCTCATCCATGGCCGCTTTGCCAGGTGCTCGAAGCTATCGCATGGATGCCGAAAGAGTTCGCGCCTTCCCGAGAGAACCACATCGTCCGTTCCACCACAGTTATCAATGAAGTCCTTTATCGCCCGGGGCGGATCGCCTATTCAACGTTCGATCAGCCAAAGAATACGCACGAAGTGCTACGCCTCGCGTTTGAGCCCAGCCGAATCGAAGCCGACGGACGCCGCCTCAAACAGCGCAGCGATCTGAATGCAAATGGGTATACTGTCGAGAAGCTCGCGAACGGAGATGTGATCTGTTCCATCCGCCATGATGGCCGAAAGCGTTTGTTGATTGAAGGTCCAGACCCGCAGAAAGCAATCGACGACACTGCGTTTGCTTCTTCCGGAAATTGGACGACCAGGACGGACGCCGCTGCTCACGACCGGTCTTCCCGGACCGCCAGCGAAGCTGACGCCAGCATGATCTGCAAGTTCGACGGGAACCAAGTGCGTTTGATCGGTTCAGTAGGGCCGACAGGCGGCTGGGCCGAAGCATTCATTGACGGTCAGAAAGAGCCCACACTGATTGAGTGCTGGAATCCAACACGACGAGTTCAACAGCCAATATTCCAGAAGAAGGGTCTCACCACCGGAGAACATGAACTCAAGATTGTTGCCCTGGGAAAGAAAAACCCGCTGGCCCATGGGACCGAAGTCAACATTGATGCGATCCATTTCTCGGCGGCAACCGGCCAGACTGGATTCGATTCCGAGGGAGGTCAAAGCGACGCCCAGCGCCTTATCTTCGGATATGCAGGACGAAATGATCATATCGATTCACAAGGCCATTCGTGGAGGCCTGCCACCGAGTGGATGGTCCGACTCGGGTTTGGAGTTGATACAGTGACGCGTTGCTGGTGGCGAAATCGGCGCAGCATGTACATTGGCGGCACCAAGGACGAGGAGATCTATCGCTACGGCGTGCATGCGCCTGAGTTCTGGGTGAACCTGACGGTCGCCCCGGGCACGTACACTGTGCGTCTGCATTGGGCGGATACGCCCGAGACCCCTTGGGTTGAACGTGAAGGCAAATGGGACCCCGTCTCGCGCCCGACTTCAGTCGCCATCAACGGCGAGAGCGTCATTCAGAATCTCAATGTACGGGAAGCAGTTGGCACGTTCCGCGCGTATGTGCGCGAGTTCACCGGGATCAAGCCGCAGAATGGGATTATCGAGGTTCGCTGCACATCCACTCCTGGCCACGATGCCATGCTCCAGGCGCTTGAGCTTTTGCCGGAACGGAAGTAATGGCGGCATCACCGCCGCGTTGAAGGCCCAATCTCCGCGCCGGGCGGGTCCGTGTAACATAATCCAGCAACCGCAACGAGCACGTGCCCTGTGATTCCGGACGGCCCCAAGGTGCCCGCCGCGTCGGGAGACGCGGCTCCAAGCCGAAGGCTTGGCAGAGAGTAGCCGGAGCGTCGTAGCGTAGCGGAGACCTCCGGTTTACAGGAGCCCGATTCAGCACCCCGGAGACGGGGTGCCAGAACCATGGGTGTTCATTCCAAATACTCCGGGTCGTAAGAAACACCATTCTTCTCAAGCAATCTCTTCAGCTCTTCGGTAAAAGGAGTTTGAGCGTGGTGCTGCTCCTGTGCTTGGATGTAGTGACTTACAGATTCTGCATGCGTCCAACTCACGGAAAAGATCGAGTATCCCTCCTGCCACGCAAAATCTCGTTCGTGGTTCTCCGCCGCCCAGAATGAGGTCGCTTTCTTTATTTCGCGCACGATGTCCGCTGGAGCACCCGTGGTCTTAAGGATTGCCAACAGATGCACGTGGTCTTCGACCCCGCCTACCATTTCAGCCACACCACCCAATCCTCGAACGGTGCCTCCCAGGTACTCATGGAGTTGCTGTCGCCAACTCGTCCGGATAAACCGTTTCCGAAGCTTTGTGCTAAAGACAATATGATATCGAAGACTGTAGAAGGTGGATCCCATGATCGAATGTTCTAGCACCCCGATTCCGGGGTGCAATTCCAATCTGCGACTTGACCGGAGGTCTCCACTTCGTTGCGACCTCCGGCTACGCTCTGGCAACCCTTCTGGTTGCGGCCCCATGCTTCACTTCACCATGAGGACATCCCAACACTGCCGTTCTAGAACGTAGCGTCAGGAGACGCGGCCTACAGAACGGAGTGCCTTCCCCATTAGATTGGTGCGGTCAAACCCGCACACACCGAAGAACCAGGGCTTGCTTTGTGTGTGACTTTTAGCTGGGGAGAGCCTTAAGGGGCATCATCGAAGCGCTTGCGGTGTTCAAAATGGCGGCCTCGGCGAAGCCGCCCTACCCGCCGCGTCGGTATCATTTTTCACTATCTGCGTGCATCTGTGAAATCGGTGGATGATTTCCTTTCGGCTTTTTTAGCATACTTGACATTTTGATGCTGAAATTGAGAATACGACCCTGTTGTGATGTATATTCAAAGGTTCGCTAAGCACATTCTCCTACTTTTGGCATTGGTTTCGCCCGGCATGCTGGCTCAGGCAGACTTCGTCATTGGCACTCTAGATCCCACCTTCGATCCGGCTCCCGACGGTGCCGTGACCTCCATTGCCCCACAAATCGACGGGAAGATTGTCGTTGGAGGGCGATTCCTGGCCCTGGGAGTGGTGCCGCGCGATTATATCGGGCGTCTCAATGCGAATGGGAGCGTCGATGCAGGATTTAATCCAGGCGCGAATAGTGAGATATTGGCTATCGCAATACAGACGAACGGAGGAATCCTCGTGGGAGGTAGGTTCACAATTCTTGAAGGGAGTCTCCGTTACTACTTGGCACGCATTAAGCCTGATGGACATGTTGATTTCAAATTCAACCCCGGCAACGCAGTCGACTACATCTTCCCTTCCCCTGGCGCGGACGCTCCTGTGCGTTGTCTGGCTCTGCAAGCAGATGGACGAATCCTGGTCGGAGGCGAGTTCACCAGGATGGGCCCGCATACGCGCAACCATATTGCACGGCTCAATACCGATGGAAGTGTGGATACCACGTTCAACCCCGGCGCAGATTCTGAGGTGCGCGCCATGGCATTACAGCCAGACGGCAAGATCATCGCAGGCGGGTGGTTTACTGAACTAGGGGGAGCAGTGCGTGCGGGTGTAGGCCGCCTCAATCTGGATGGAACCCTGGATACGACTTTTGTGCCTGCTGGTGTCGAGTCTGCGACAAGACTTGCTCTGCAGGCAGATGGCAGAATCGTTGTCGTCGGGGATTGGACAGGATTGCCGCAAAAGAAGATTGGCCGGCTGAATGCGGACGGCAGCCTGGATGAAACTTTCAACGTGGACACCGACGAAGATGTTGCCTCCATGGAAATTCAGGCTGATGGCAAGATCCTGGTAGCAGGGCTGTTTACACAGATCGGCGGACAATCGCGCAAAGGAATCGCACGTCTTAATCCGGACGGCACCATCGATAACACATTTACTCCGACAGCGAATGACACCGTTATATCCTTGGCATTGGAGCAGGATGGAGATCTCCTGGTTGGTGGTTTGTTCACCGAATTGGCCGGGCAGCCGTGCACGAATATCGGGTTGATCACCAACATTGGGCCGGTGGCTCAGACTCTCACGTTCAATGCCTCAAAGATTACCTGGCTGCGAGGGGGCAACTCACCGGAGGTGTATCGGACCACGTTTGAGTTTTCCACGAATAGAGGCATTTCCTGGACCCAGTTGTCTGAAGGCACTCGGATTGATGGTGGCTGGGAACTTTCGAGTCCCAACCTGCCTGTAACCTCAACGCTCCGCGCTCGTGGTTACGTAGGTGGGGCTCACGCAAATTGGTTCTTCGAGTCTCTTGGTGGCCAGCCGGCAATTTGGCGGCAACCGGTCAGCCGAGATGAACTCGTAGGCGCTACGACGCTTTTTGAAGTCGGGGTATGGACGGGCGGCCTTACGGGGACCAGTTATCAGTGGCTCAAAAACGGAACCAATCTAATGAATGGAGACGGTATCAGCGGAGCACAAACGACCTCGCTGACAGTAACCAATCTCACCAAGGAGGATCATGGCAGTTACGCCTTCGTGCTCAACTATAACCTGGGGAGTGTCACCAGTGTGGTAGCCCGGTTGAATGTTTCAGCTCCTGCAAGGTTTGATGCGAGCTTCCATCTTGAAACCGACTCGGTAGGGGACATTCAATGCCTCGTCCCACAAGCAGACGGCAAACTCCTCGTCGGAGCCTGGTTCAGCCAGTTATCCGGGCAGCCGCGGAGTTGCATCGGACGTCTCAATGCCGATGGCAGCGTGGATGCCTCTTTCGATCCGAACATAGACGACCGGGTTTGCTCGATCGCAGTTCAGGCGGATGGGCGCGTTCTCGTTGGAGGAAGTTTTCTGAAGGTTAATGGTGAGATTCATCGTTATATGGTGCGGCTCAATCCTGACGGAACGGTGGACAATACGTTTTCTGCGAAACCCGACTACGACGTTCGCGGTATTGTGGTGCAGTCCGATGGTAAGATCCTTATCACAGGCGATTTCAACCAATTGGATGGACACCCCAGTGAACATATCGGGCGACTGAACGCCGATGGTAGCATTGATAGCACTTTCAACTCTGGTGTGGACAATGAGGTCTATTGTGTAGCCTTGCAGGCAGACGGCAAGATTCTGGTCGGCGGAGATTTTGAGGAGCTGAGCGGGCAGCCATGTGAATCTTTTGGACGGCTCAATGTCGATGGCAGCCTCGATACTGCTTTTCTCTCAACAGTGGACGGCCGTGTCTGGACAATCGCTGTTCAGCCGGATCAAAAAATACTGCTTGCAGGCGATTTCACTGAACTAAATGGGACACTACGGTTCAACACTGGCCGTCTGAACGCGGGTGGAAGTGTGGATGACACATTTGATGCCAGTGCCTATGAGGAGGTGCTTTCCATGGCGGTACAGGCTGACGGGAGGATTCTACTCGGCGGGTCATTCGACACATTGAACTACCAGTCCCGGCAGCGTCTTGGACGGCTTTACGCTGACGGAACTCTGGACGCCACTTTCAACCTGGAAGCCGATGATGAGGTGAACTCCATTGTGATTCAGCCGGACGGGAAGATACTGTTAACGGGCGAATTTAATGAACTCGGCGGAAAGCCTTGCAACGGTTTCGGACGGCTAAACAATACGGACCCAGCTACAGAGGAACTCACCTTTGATGGTTCCAGAATTACCTGGGTGCGCGGTGGAACCAGCCCGGGGGTATATCGCACGACGTTTGATGTCTCGACGGATGGGGGTGTCCAATGGACCGCTTTAGGCAACGGGGCATGGACCGGAGAGGCGTGGGAACTTTCGGGACTCACCTTGCCAGCCAACTCAACCATCCGGGCAAGCGGCCATTCAATTATGGGCAGCTCTAGTTTTGTCTGTGAGTCTTACTTTGGAAAGCTGGCGATTTCCGTCCAACCGTTCAACCGAATCAGCAGCGCGTCCACAACAACCTCCTTTTCCGTGCACGCATGGGGCGGAGGTGAAGCTTGCCATTACCAGTGGCACCGGGACGGCACGAACCTGGTGGATGGAGGTAACATTAGCGGAGCACAGACTTCCACTCTTTTCCTGAATAACGTGCTCAAGCCGGACGAAGGCAACTATACGGTTGTGATCAGCAACTCGTCAGGAAGTGTTACGAGTGTCGTTGCCATGCTGACCGTTGCAGATCCTGCGATCTTGTCACAACCAACAGTCCTGGTGAGAGAACTGGGCACATCAGCAACACTCTCCATTACGGCGGGTGGAACCGCGCCGCTCAGCTATCAGTGGTGGAAGGACGGAGCAGCGTTGAACGGTCACACAAGCAGCGCCCTCGCCCTGAACAGTCTGAGCGCGACCGATGCCGGGTATTATTCCGTTGTGATTTCCAATATCTGGGGCCACATGAACAGCGTTACTGTTCCCCTGACCGTGAATACTGCAACCGTGGATCCCAGCTTCATCGCAGGAACGGATGGGTATGTCACTTGCATCGCGTTGCAATCTGACGGAAAAGCGTTGATTGGCGGGCATTTTAGCCAACTCGGCGGGCAACCACGAAATCATATTGGTCGTCTCAACGCAGACGGCACAGTGGACTCGGCCTTTAATCCAGGGGCGGATGGCACAATTTGTGCCCTCACTGTGCAACCGGACGGCAAAATCCTGACTGGCGGATATTTCAGCATTTTAGGCGGACAACCACGCAAGTATATTGCACGGCTTAACCCGGACGGCACTTTGGATGCAAACTTCAAGCCGACCCTAGACCTTTACGCTTTTTCCATAGCAATGCAGAAGGACGGAAAAATTCTGGTTGGTGGCGCGGCGATTGAGATACCTCTCAACCATTTAGTGCGACTTAACGCAGACGGTACAGTAGACACGACCTTCAACCCTGGAGCGGATCATGTTGTGTACTCTCTGGCAATTCAAGCCGACGAGAAAATCGTGGTCGGAGGTGCTTTCGAATCCTTAGGCGGGGAGAGCCGCAGTCGGATTGGGCGTCTCAATCCTGATGGGAGTTTGGATACCAGCTTCAATCCGGGAACTGACAACACGGTATCTTCATTAGCCGTACAGAGCGATGGCAAAATTCTGGTGGGTGGCTTGTTCACGACCGTAGCAGGACAGTATCGTGATCACCTCGCACGTCTCAACTCCGATGGGAGCCTGGATACCAGTTTCACTTCAGAAGCGGACTATTTCGTAAATACTCTGGCAGTCCAAGCTAATGGGAAGATCCTCGTTGGAGGCCCTTTTGGGACTGTCGCAGGACAGACACGCAACCGCATCGCGCGGCTTAATCGCGATGGCAGGCTGGATACCAGCTTTAATCCGGGAACCGGAGGAATATACCCAAACGTGAATTGCCTCGCTGTCAGAAATGACGGGGGCATCTTTGTGGGCGGGAGCTTTGAAACATTAGGCGGGCAGCCTCGTAATTCTCTCGGTCTGCTAAAGGGTGATGCTCCAGCACGGCCTCACATTGTCTCGGATGGCTCTACGCAAGTTTCAACGGACGGTTTCAAATTCAACTTCTCAGGCATCGCCGGTTCATCAATCGTCATTGAGAGCTCCACCGACCTAATGAATTGGGAGGCAATACAAACGAACGTCATAACAGGCGGAGCGGGTTCCTTCACAGACTCCGCAGCAGCGAATTCACCGGGACGCTATTACCGACTTCGAATGAAATAAGGCCGCTGAGGCCTTTCAGGGTGGTTGTGGTTAAAAGCGAGACATCGCTTTGTTGAAGCCCCTGAACAGGGGCGACCGCAAATAGCCCGGCACGGGAGTGCTGGGTATTGCGCACCATTTAGATCAATCAAGTCCCGGCGGGGACGACCGGTCCGGGCGTTTCGGCTAATCGCAGAATCATGGACGCTACGACGTACGGATGGGAATGGCCGGGTCAACGAAGGAGGCATCCTATGTTTTATCATATTTGTGGGATTGCCATCCGGACACGCCGCGCTACGATAGGGTGAGAACACCCATTCTGAACCGGCAAGAGTGAGACGCACTCTGTCATTAGGCTGAACGAGGTGCTGGAAGCAGTGGTTGGGAGGGTGTCGGTTCATGACGAGCGGTGGACGTGCAAAACATGAAGAAATTGCCGATCAAGAAAGGACGCTTGGTGGACGTGGTCTGCGCCAGCATGTATGCAACCTCGTTTCGACCCGCCTGCAAACCGTGCGCTAAGCCGCGAATCGCCGAGATTCATCCGAACTCCCAGAAACCAGGAACTGCGCCCCTTGCGACTATGGTCAAGTCGGGATTGACGAAACATGGAACCGCCTTTCTCGCGTGCATTTTCATTTCGTTGGCGACTCCCGTTTCGGCTGCGGAGGCGTTGGATTACACGTTGCAGGGCAACCTCGAAGTGCAATATCCCGACTTGGGTTTGGGGACGTCCCGTTATGCTTTCAAAGTGGACGTTCAAGACACTAACTGGGTCATTTCAAGCAAACCTTTGAATCAGAGAACGGAAGCAGCATCAGAGTGGATAGTAGCTCACTTCGACGACCGCATCTTTGGTTTGACACGCCTTGCAGACGCTGCTTTGTCACAAATGAACCGCACTTCCGGTGCGGAGAATGTTGCCTTCGCGGAGGTGCATAACGGTTGGCAACCGGCGGCTTCGTCGTCTTTAGTCTCAAGGATATCGTTCGTCTGGTTCGGCTGTGCGCCGCATAACGACTTGGCAGACGGCAAAGTGTCGCTTAAACCAGTGTGGGCAACACCTGAAGGCCACAACCATGAGTTGGTTCGTGCATTTCTAAAGACGCATGTGTCCGAGCCTCATTTGCCGGCCAATGCTGCTTTTGTGGCACCCAATCGGCAGGGTTGGGGAGATGTGTCGAACTTCCTGTATCGGGTTACAGTGTGGACGAATGTTGCGGGTTTCGAGTTTCCGGCTGAGTTCCTCGGCCAACGGTACGCTCAAACGAAATCCGGCTTGTCGCTACGCACGGCTTACAAGGGAGCGGTAACCGGCGTCATTGTTCAACCATCCCGAGCTCTGGTATTGCCTGATCTGCCAAATCCGACAGTGGTCACGGACTTCAGCCAGACTACAGATGCTCAAGCATACTTTGAGTACACATCAACGGATGGAAAATACAGAAACCCAACCAATGGGGGCGAGCCGTTGTATCCGAAAATACAGCTCAAGGCTGCTGTGGAACAACCCGGCACAAGAGCAGCGAGAGCATTGATTGTCGGCTTCCTGGTCTGCACGACTGTCGCTTTGATCGTCATCGCGGTAAAACGCCTGAGAGGTCAACAAAGTGGATAGTGCAAATCAAACCAAACAACCAGTGCTGAGAGCTTCGCCCTCACTGAACGGGAATACCGCGGTGGCCAACCCTGCGCCAAAGAAGGCCATGGCCCAAGAGCCACGATCCTGATTGATCGTGAGTAATGTCCGACGAAAAGGTGCGCCATAGAGCGCAGTCTGGAGTGACACATGCCACAGAACAACGACCAACACAGGAAGCCGGTTGTCCGCGGCTTTCTGGCATTTACCTTGATCGAGTTGCTGGTTGTCATCGCAATCATCGGCATCCTCACGGCCATGCTGCTGCCAACGTTGGGCCGCGCGAAGGAGCGCGCTCGCCGGATCGCGTGCCGGAATAACTTGAAGCAGTTGGGCACGGGGAACCTGCTGTTCGCTGGGGACAACAACGGGCAATTCACCGGATGCACCAATTACAAGCAGGACGACCTGAACTGGCTTTACCCCACGTACATTCCGACTCCGAAAACCTATGCCTGTCCGAGCACCCAGAACGAAGTGCATCCGGACGAGTTGATTGGCATCAGTTCGCTTACCGGCCTGCCCATCTTAAGGGACTTAGCGAACTTCGCCCGATCCAACAGCGACATCCACGGGCACAGCTATGAGCAGTACGGATGGTGGCTCGATCCGTCGCCTTCGGGAACCATGAAGACCGAACACCTTGTGCTTTCGCGAGCACACACGCACGACGCGTTTGGTCTGCGGGGGCAGATTCCCGGTCCGGCACGCACGTGGCTGATGGTAGATAGCGATGACCTCAAATACCCACCCAGCCCACGCAACCACAATAATTGGCCCGACGCGGTTGACCACCATGGTGCCGATGGAATCAACTGCGTTTTCGCGGATGGGCACGCCGAGTGGATTTTGCAGGCGCATTACCTGTTCAGCTATGAGATGTCGGCGGATGAGGGGAGGACAAAGCCGTACTGACCCATTCGCTGGAGGATTTCCAACGGCTCTGCGCAAATTTCAACGGACGGTTTCAAATCCAGCTCGCCGGTTTCGCGTTGTCCATTGAACACAGTTTACATTCGGGTTCGTGCCACGTAGGATGTTGACGTCACGTTTTTTCGGCGGATAATGCCGAGCCAATAATATGCCTGAGCATCGTATGACTCGCTTAAGTGCGACGTCTCTGTTGGGGTTGTGCGTCGGGAACTGTTCCACAAGTTCCATCCCCGCCAGCGCCCGCGTGCAAGACCTCGGCGTCCTGGCCCTGAAGGCCGATGTGCCCAGGCAAATCCCCCTCTCAGGCACCGCTTCCAGTTATTGCGTGGCTCTCAAGCCCGAGCAACTGCCGCAAAAAGTCGAATTGTTCGCCACCTTAGCCCGACTGCCGGACAAGACTCTTCGCATCTGGCTCGAGCTCGTGCCCACACCTTCGGATTACGATCGTCTGTGGTTGAAGCGGCTTTCCGCCCAGGTCCGCTCCGGTGACCGATGCGAAATACGGGTCGGCGAGCATGAATGGATTCGGTTTACCCCGACTCTGGAAGAATGAAGCCTAAATCGGCGGCTTTGCTGCCGCCGAACCTACTCCCCTTCCTATAACGCACTTCTGCCGTTCTTGACCGGAGGGCACTGGTCCGGTAGGTTGCCGCACTGGAGATAATGTCTATGGATAACTTTTTAGTGCCGATGGTGGTTGAACAAACCGGACGCGGTGAGCGCGGCTACGATATTTATTCGCGGCTGCTCGTTGATCGCATCGTGTTCCTTGGAACACCCGTTGATGACATGGTGGCAAACGTCATCATCGCCCAACTGCTTTTTCTGCAAATGAGTGATCCTAAGAAGGATATTCATCTCTACATCAATTCTCCGGGCGGGAGTGTCACCGCAGGATTGGCGATTTATGACACGATGCAGTTCCTAACCTGTGACGTGAATACCTATTGCATTGGCCAGGCCGCCAGCATGGGTGCCGTGTTGCTGTGCGGCGGAACCGCCGGCAAGCGATATGCCCTGCCGAACTCGAACATCATGATTCACCAGGTCCTGGGCGGAGCCGAAGGCGCTGCCAGCGATGTCGAGATCCGGGTGCGCTACATGCTGCGCCTGAAGCAGCGGCTCAATACGATCATTTCCAAGCACACCGGTCGCAGCATCGACCAAGTGGAGAAGGATTGCGATCGTGACAACTTCATGTCAGCCGAAGAGGCCAAGACCTATGGGCTGGTCGATGAAGTGGTGCAATCCCGCAAAGAAATCAAGACCATGGCCGAGCAAACAAGCCTGGCCGACAAGAAAGAATAGTTGGATTAGAATGGCGCGCCCCACCACCATTACATTGTGCAGTTTTTGCGGCAAATCGCACGCCGAGGTTAAGAAGCTCATTCAAGGACCTGGCGTTTACATCTGCGACAACTGCGTTGTTCTGTGCAAACAGGTTCTGGACAAGGAACTAGCACCGACTGGCA
The DNA here is from genome assembly GCA_942493075.1 of uncultured Verrucomicrobiota bacterium. Classification (GTDB taxonomy): domain Bacteria; phylum Verrucomicrobiota; class Verrucomicrobiia; order Limisphaerales; family UBA8199; genus JBBQYD01. Next base: position 5,410,044 of record OW818681.1, read on the forward strand.
AAAAGGCGCGGGGCCGGATGAGTGTGCCAAAGCCCACTGAAATCAAGCAACAGCTTGATATCGCCTGCATTGGCCAGGAGCACGCAAAAAGGACCCTTTCTGTCGCGGTCCATAACCATTACAAACGCATTATGCAAGGTCCGGCTGAAACGCCGGAAGCTCAGCCCGGGGAAGAGGCAGAGTCTGCTCCGTCGCACAGTGATCCACATGCAGATGTGGAAATTGAGAAGAGCAATATTCTCATGATTGGGCCGACGGGCTCAGGGAAGACGCTTTTAGCGCGAACTTTAGCTCAGATTTTGGACGTTCCGTTCGCAATTGCCGATGCTACAACGTTAACGGAAGCCGGATACGTGGGTGAGGACGTTGAGAACATCATTCTCCGTCTTGTTCAAAACGCCGATTACGATGTTAAACGCGCTCAGCGCGGTATCATCTATATTGACGAGATCGATAAGATCGCGCGTAAAACCGAGAATGTATCCATTACGAGGGACGTTTCAGGAGAGGGAGTCCAGCAGGCACTGTTGAAGATTCTGGAAGGAACAACCTGCAACGTGCCACCGCAAGGCGGCCGCAAGCATCCTCAGCAGGAATACATACGGGTTGATACATCGGATATTCTGTTCATAGTTGGCGGAGCGTTTGTGGGGTTGGAGCGGATTATTCAACGTCGTCTGGGTAAGCATGTTATGGGTTTCCGCGCGGTGGAGGAAGGTTACAAGACATCCACGATCAATCGTCAGGAGATCCTCCAGTACGTCGAGCCTGAAGATTTGCTCGCATTTGGTTTTATTCCGGAATTCATCGGTCGCTTACCGATGGTTAGTGTGTTAGCTGAGCTAACGGAAGACAATCTCGTGTCAATTCTTACCGAGACACGTAATGCTCTGACTCGGCAATATGCCAAGCTATTGGCAATGGAAGGCGTTGACCTCGAATTCACGCCCGACGCGCTCCGTGAACTAGCGGTTCAAGCCATTAAGAAAGGCACCGGCGCCCGGGCGCTGCGGAGCCTGCTCGAACGGATCATGCTCGATATCATGTATGAGGTTCCAAGTAGCGAGGACATCGCGCATGTCGAGATTACCCGCGAAGTGATCACCGGCACTAACAAGCCGCATATCACCCGCAAGGTTACTCGCGAAGCCGCCTAGCAGGGCTCCCCCCATTCGTTTCCAATCGGCCAACCCCGGGCGCGTACTGCTCTGCGCTGAGCCAGCGATTTCTCCGGTCCTGAAACTACAGTAGATTAAAAGGCAGATCCCCGTCATTGGCATTCGTTGCAGCGTCAGTTTCAGCCTGCGGGGTGGGAGCAGACGTCCCGCTTGGGCGCTCCCCACGCAGCCATTGTGCACGCAAGATCCGCAACGTGCGCAAGGCGGCGCTCAATTCTTCGAGGGAAAGCTCCGAATGATCGACGGGTTGGAAGCCTTTTTCCTGGAAGCGGTCTAGCAGTTGTCGTCCAGCCGGAGTGAGTTGAATCAGCTTGGATCTTCTATGAGCGGGGTTCGAGACCGATTCGACCAATCCCATCTTCGACAACTTGTTGACAACTATCTGAATGTTCTGCCTCGACGTCGTGCGGTTCTTTGCAAGGGCTGGCACTGCCTGCGGCCCGCGCAAGGCCAAAGCCTGCAAGACCTGGCGCTGAGCCGAAAGAGCCCGACCGTCCAGTCCCCTGTCACCGCGCCGGGCCAAATTGACCAAGCCATTCGCTTCTGCGATTAAGTATTGAATGGCCTCCTGAGTGGTCAGAGGCAAGCGGACGGCTGAGTTTGGCATGAGTATATTCTGTCTAAGAAACAATGCATTGTCAATCATTCGTTCAGGGGCATGCTGCCAGTGCTGCCGGTTCGCTGGACCGTCCTCACAGCTTGCCCATGGGCAAGGTCCTTCTTATGAAGTAGGTCCGTAAGCATTTGACCGCCTGAGCCCTGGCACTTAGCTTGGTGCGCATGCAGCATGGCCAAGCCAGCGCATATGACGCTCCCCGACTCCGCGCCCTGGCACGCGGTCCTTTGCCGCGCTCATGGAGCCATTGGGCTGGCCGGAAGATTTTTCGATTTGCCTTCACACTTCAAGGATTGGGCGCGTTCTTCCTGATTACGCTGGGCGTGCTGCTGACCAAGTGGAGTCTTTCGCGCCGAGTTCTTTGGCCTGCCATTCTTCATGAGATAAGCGGCGCGGGGGTGCGGTTAATGCCGATGTTCTTCTTTCTCTCTGGCGCGCTTGGTTTCCTGGTGATCGGCCAGGCGGTATCGTGGCTGACCCGTGTGGGCGCGATTAACTACCTGGGAACCATCATGGTACTGGTTGTGGTCCGCGAACTTGGCCCCTTGCTGACGGCATTTCTAGTGCTTGCGCGGGTGGGAACCTCGAATGTCATTGAGTTGGGCACCGCACGGGCCATGGGGGAACTGGAGGCGTTGGAGGCTCTGGGGATCGATCCCGTACACTACCTCGTGGTCCCTAGAGTCATCGGCATGGCTGTCAGTGTGTTTGCCTTGACGGTTTATTTGATCCTTGGTGCGCTTTTGAGCGGCTACTTGTGGGCGTTCATTCAAGATGTGCCATTGCGGCCATCGGATTACTTCCGCCAGCTCGCAGGATCACTGACTTTCATGGACTTTGCGTTGCTGGCGCTGAAGTCATTGGCGTTCGGCTTTATCGTGGCAACGGTCACCTGCTTTCATGGACTAGCTCAACCTTTGCGACTGGAGGAAGTCTCTCAACAAACAGTCCGGGCTGTCGGTCAAAGCGTAGTGGCCTGTGTGTTAATCGACGCGCTATTCATTATTATCTATCTCACGATCTGATGTCTGAAACCAACGCCAGCCTGCCTGAGCCGATCATCGAGATGAGCGGGATGACCGCGCCCTCGTTGAAGGATCCTCGGTTACCTGTGGCAACGGACATCAACTGGACCGTGCGCCCTGGAGATTACTGGGTCGTTGGTGGGCTGCAGGGGTCAGGAAAGACGGATTTTCTGATGATGACCGCCGGGCTCATAGCCGGACGCAACGGTTCCTATCGCCTCTTCGGACATGATATGCCGATCTTCGAAGGCGAGCTCCTGAAAGAACGGCTGCGAGTTGGGTTTGTCTTCGAGACCGGCCAGCTTTTCAATCATCTGACCGTTGAAGAGAACGTGTCCCTGCCCTTGCGTTATCACGAGAACCTCTCGCCAGAAGCGGCGCATGAACAAACGCGGCAGATGCTGGACTGGCTTGAACTAGGTCCTTTGGCCGATTCCACACCCGGCTCAATTGGAAGAAACTGGCAGAAGCGGGCGGGGCTGGCGCGTGCACTGATGCTGCGCCCGGAGCTGTTGCTGCTGGATAATCCGTTGAGCGGTTTGGATCTAAGGCATTCGAACTGGTGGTTGAATCTCTTGGACAATCTTAACGCAGGGCATCCCTGGATGGGCAACCGGCGCACCACGCTGGTTGTCACGGTGTCCGATCTGCGCCCCTGGAAAGGGCGAGCGCGCCAATTTGCGGCGCTGCATGATAAACGGCTCAAACCGTTGGGAACATGGAGCGAGTTGACTATAATGTCGGAGCAAATGGTGAACGACCTGCTGAACGCGGATTCGAGGGAAGTTTGACCTGAACCGAGATTTCTGAAATAAACCGGACCAGGATATATGGCATTGCAGGACCTGACACCGCAGTTACGAACCCGCCTAAGCCGCATGGAGCGGGCGGTGGGATGGTTTGTCTCGCTGGCGGTAGCCCTGCTGGTGTTTGGCTTCGGGTATTACCTGTATAACACGGCCGAGCGCAAAGGGTGGTTCAAAGCCAAAGCGACTTACTTCACCTTTACACAGCGCGCCACAGGACTCCGTGTGGGTGACCCGGTCATGCTAATGGGGTTGCCGGTGGGGCAGATCACAGTTTTAAAACCGATGCCGCCAGAGGTCCCCTATAATATTTACATTGAGTTTGAACTGGTTGACCCCAACTACGGATATATGTGGACCAAGGGCTCCTATGCCCGCGTGGCAACCGCCGACCTGCTCGGCAAGCGAGAACTTGAGGTGACAAAAGGCACAAACGGCTACCCTACTTATATTTTTCATCCAATGCAGACACTCAGTTTGGCGGAAGCCCGATCCAAGGGTGATAAGTGGCAGTTGGCAGAAGATCTGTATGATGAGACTGAAACGAACCTGGTTTTGGCAGCATTGGCTCCGCTAACCGCCGATAACCTAAACAAGGCCCAGGCCGCAGGGGTCCAGCAAGTGGTGGCATTCAACACGAAAGAGGACCGTAAGAAGCCGACCGCGGTCTGGAATGACAGGAAAGGCAGTTACGAAGTTTACGGAGGGACAAACAACTACTGGCTGATGGCCAGCGAGTCGGCAGCAGTAACGGAGCGCCTGGAGGAACTCATTGGCCAGGTGGAAGCAGCCCTGCCAAATATTTTCGCGCTGACCAATGATATCTCCCGGCTGCTGACGAACAGCACGGATCTTACTTCAAATCTCAATGTCCTGGCGGTGAGTGCACGTCCCGCTGTGAGCAATCTGGCGGCCGTCACAGCAGAACTCGACCGCCCAGGCGCGCTGGGCGAATGGCTTCTGCCCACGAATATCAACAGCCAGCTTGATGCGACGCTTGGCAACGCGAACACGATGATCGTGTCGGCGAACACCAACCTCGTGACCGTTGTCGATAATCTCAATGAATCGTTGGAGAACCTGGCCAGCATCACCGGTGGATTGAACCAGCAGGTGGAGGCGAATACCAATATACTCTCGGTCATCAGCAAGACCATCCAGGATGCGGACGACCTCATGCAGGGGTTGAAACGGCATTGGCTCCTGCGTTCAGCCTTCAAAGACAAGCCGGGGTCAAAAGCCAAAGCTCCGAGGCAAAACCCGGCAACCAACGCAGTACAATCCGGCTCCGCGCTTACGCCGGAGGAGGAGGCGGCGCAGAAGCTCCGCTCCCCCAAAGATAGACGTTAGGAGAAAGGCTAAAGGCTGAGGTGGCAAGTATGGTTGCCTTGACCATGGTCGTTCTCTCGCCTCCCATGGGCTGGACTTCGGCCTGCTCACGGCTCATGATAGCCCCATCAGCCTTGGGATATTTACCAAAACCTATGGACCGATCCTATTCCTTCACCCGAACGCTGCCCGTTTTTCTTGGCATTGCATGGATGCTGCTCTCAGGCGTGCCCGCCGTTAACGGAGCTCCGAACACCAATACCCCAACACAGATCCAGGAACGCCTCAAGCAGGCCCCGGCACATCCCCGCCTGTTTTGGTTAGCCTCAGACGAAGCGCGTGTTCGGAAAAATCTGACAGGAGAGCCCCGATTGCAGGACGCATGGGACGCAGTGCGGATTACCGCAGACCACATGCTAAAGGAGCCGCCGGTAGTCTATCGCAAGGATGGACGCCGTCTCCTGGGCCGGTCGCGTGAGGCGCTAGGGCGGGTGATGCACCTGGGTTTCGCCTATCGAATGACCCACGATCGACGCTACGCGGAGCGGGCCATTAAAGAAATGGAAGCCATGGCGGAGATGCCAGATTGGAACCCGTCTCACTTTCTGGATACGGCTGAGATGACCCTTGCAATGGCGGTGGGTTACGACTGGCTCTACTCGATGTTGACGGTTGAACAGCGTCACAAGGCCCGCATGGCTATCGAGGAAAAGGGGTTGAAACCTTATCTGGAAGCAAAGTCACGTCATTGGTGGGAGAAAGGTGGAAACAACTGGAACCAGGTTTGCCACGCTGGAATGGTTTCCGGCGCGCTCGCGTTGCTGGAGGATGACTCCGAACGTGCCGTGCAGGTGGTGAGTCGCGCGCTGGCCGGGTTGCCGCATGCCATGAAAGTGTATGAGCCTGATGGCACCTATCCCGAAGGACCCGGTTACTGGAATTACGGGACCACATTTAATGTGCTGCTGATCGAGATGCTCGAATCCGTATGCCGAACAGATTTTGGCCTTAGCCAGAGCCCCGGTTTTCTGAAGTCGGGCGAGTTCATGTTGCAGATCATGGGGCCGACTCGCCGCACCTATAACTTCAGCGATTGCGGCACGGGCACAGGCTTTTCGCCTGGCATGGCATGGTTTGCCGCTCGCGCAGGCCGCCCGGAATGGCTTTCGTACGAATGGGAACTGCTTGCCGAACAGGTTCAAAGGACCAAGGCCAGCCAGGGTAGAAACCAGGGCGAACGGTATTTTCCATTGGTGCTGACCTGGGCGAAGCCCCCGTTCAAGAATGACTTCCCACGCGAGCTGAATTGGCTCGGCAAAGGACAGAACTCCATTGCCGTGTTGCGCAGTTCCTGGACCAATCCAAACGCCACCTACCTTGCGATCAAAGCCGGAACGCCTGGCGCCAGCCACGGGCATATGGATGTGGGTTCGTTTGTGCTCGATGCCTTGGGCGAGCGCTGGTCGCTCGATTTAGGCGCAGAGGATTATAATAAACTGGAGCAGCGCGGGATCGGGCTCTGGAACAACAAGCCGGGGTCAGATCGCTGGCGCATCTTCCGTTATCATACCCGCGCACACAGCACCCTGATGGTAAATGATGCTGAGCAGGTGGTGTCCAGCAAGGCTCCCATTTCGGCGTTCTCTGCACGGCCCAGCAACGCCTACACAGAAGTTGATTTAACCGAGACCTACGCTGGACAACTCAAGCGGGCCAATCGCCGGTTTTCTTTGGCTGCTGATCAAAGCGTGACGATTGAAGACATGTTGACCGGTGGAACGGAACCCGCCCAGGTGCGCTGGGGAATGACCACGACAGCCGAACTCAAGGCGGATGGCTCGAATGCCGCGTGGCTGGTAAAGAACGGCAAACGGCTTCGGATGGAGGTGAAGTCCCCCGAATCCGTCTCCGTCCGATCGTGGCCCGCCAATCCGCCACCCAACGATTTCGATACGCCTAACCCGGGAACAAGTGTGGTGGGTTTTGTTGTCCCTCTAAAGGCCGGACAGGAGATGGTGATCAAGGTGGTGCTCACACCGGCGCAGGCGCGCTGAGTTTCGCCACGGCAACCGGTGAGCGCTCCAGACGCACAAAGGGACCGCGCGAGCGGTCCCTTCAAAATGAACGGCTAAGTGAAGTCGATTACTTCTTTGCCTTGCGTTTGGCCGGCTTCACCGCTTTGACGGCTTTGGCAGGTTCGGCGCCCTTGAGTTTGGCGATTTTGCGGTTGGCCTTCGCGAGTTCTTCACGGAGTTGCCCGACCTCCGTTCGGATGCGGCGGCCTTCTTTCTGCGCGATGCTAAGCGCCCGGGTGCGGTTGCGCAGTTCCAACTGGGACACCACGTGCCGAGCCAGGATGCGCAGCGCTTGCCGCTGGTCGGGCAGCAGATCTCGCGGCACTTTGTCGATGACGCACAGCGTTCCAAGAGCGTAACCATCGGCGGTAATCAGAGGCGCACCGGCGTAAAAACGAATTTTGGGTTCGGACGTCACCAGCGGGTTATCGGCGAAACGTTTGTCGCGGGTGGCGTCAGGCACGATGAACAGGTCCGTCTGTTTGATTGCATGGGCGCAGAAGGAAATGTCGCGGGAGGTTTCGCCGAGAGTGACGCCGAGCTTGGCTTTAAACCACTGGCGGTTTTCATCCACGAGGGAGATCAGGGCGATCGGCGCCTCACAAATGCGTGCGGCCAGTTCCGTCAGGTCGTCGAATACCTCCTCTGGAACGGTATCCAGCACTTCATATTCCCACAGAACCTTGAGCCGTTTTGCTTCCAATCGATTAGGCGATACACTCATGTTTTTAGGTGGATGCGTGCAGGCTGGCAGGTGCAAACAATCCGTCATGCTCCGCCGATCCTGCAACTGATCCAAGGCGCTGAGGATGCGCTCCCCGTGCGCTAAAGTCAATTCTCGGGACTTTCGGGTTTCGCACTTAGAACCGTCGTGAGAGTCGATCCAGCTTGTGCCGGGCGGTTGTTGTGGTAACTTCCCCCCGCATGAATCCGCAGGCCCTCGCTCGTTTGATAGGCATCGCCATTCTCATTTTTGTGGTGGTGATCATGGCGTCTTCCGGCACCTATGTGGTGCAGCCGGGCTACCGTGGCGTGGAGGTCACACTGGGACAAGTGTCGTCCGGGTTCAAGCCTGAGGGGTTCGGCCTCAAGGTCCCGATGATCACGGCTATTCGCCAGATATCCATCCGGCAGCAGACGGCCAACGAAAACGCTGAAAGCTATTCATCGGATCTTCAGCAGATAAAAGTTGAAATGAAAGTTTTGTTTCGGATTCCCGAAAGCTCCGTTGTTAAACTGTTTCGGGAGTATGATGGGGAACCCTTCCAGAGCCTGATTGCGCCACGAGTCCATGAGGCCCTCAAGGAAGTTGTCGCTCTGCAGAGCGCCGAGCAGATCGTCAAGAATCGCGAACAGATTAAGGCCAAGGCCTTGGAAATTGCTCGCCGCAAAATCGGCACTCTGCTGGTGGTGGAGGACATCGTCATTCAGAACATCGCTCTGACCCGCGAACTCGAGAGCGCGATCGAGGCGAAAATGGTTCAGGAACAGGAAGCCGCTAAAAGTAAATTCCTGCAGCAACGCGCCCAGATTGAGGCCGACACCGCGGTGATTCAGGCCAAGGGTGAAGCGGAATCGATCCGCATTCGGGGACAGGCGCTGAAAGACACCCCGGCTTTTGTTGATTTAAAGATCGTTGATAAATGGGACGGGCTCACTCCGCTGGTGATCGGCGGGGGTGAAGGTCTCGTCTTCCAGCTCCAGGACTTGGAGCGCCTAAGAACCAATCCAACCCATGCCCAACCCGCCGCGAATGCCGCGCCCGCCGTACGGCGCCGCTGATCCCTTTGCTCGTTACATCATGCCAAGGCTGGCCGCGGTCGCCGCGGTGGTTTTTGCCTTCCTGATCCTGGCGTCCACCAGCACTTACGTGGTAGATCCCGGCACGCGGGGCATTAAGGTCACGCTGGGCAAGACCGAAACCAAGTTTTTGCCCGAAGGTTTCGGGTTTCGCACACCGTTTGTCACCCGTGTTGAATCCGTGAATGTGAAGCAACGCACGCGCAGTGTTTCTGCGAACTGCTTCTCCTCGGATATGCAACAGGTGGAACTGGAGCTCAATGTGCTCTTCCGCGTGCCCCAGGAATCGGTCGTTCAGATTTACCGTGATTTCGCCGGTGATCCATTTGATAGCTTGATCGCCCCTCGCGTGCAGGAGGCGGTGAAAGAGGTAACCGCCATGTTGACTGCGGAGCAAATCGTCAAGAAGCGCGAGGAGATTAAAGATAAGACCATGGTTGCTGCCCGGACCAAGATCGGCACCATGCTCATGGTGGAGGACATCGTGATCAAGAATCTGGATTTGTCTCAGGAGCTTGAACGCGCCATCGAGGCAAAGATGGTGGCGGAACAGCAAGCCGTCCAGGCCAAGTTCACCCAGATCCAGACCCAAACAGAGGCAGAGACCGCTGTGATCCGCGCCCGTGGCGAAGCAGACGCCATCCGCGCCCGCGGTGAGGCGCTGAAGCTTAATCCCGAATTTGTGCGGCTGCAGATTGTTGAACGCTGGAACGGCAAATCGCCGCTGGTCGTGCCCTCAAACCCGGGAGCAGGCCCATCCGAATTACTTCTGCCGCTTGGTGTCCCGCCCAAGCTTGTTGATCCATGAACCCACGGCTTCGAGCCTTGCTGCGGATCATTGTCTTGCTGGCGATTTTTGGGGGATTACTCCTGCTTTTTCCCCGGGCGGTGGGGTTCATGGAAATGGCAGCCCGCGAACTGCGGTACTTGTGGTGGGTGGTATTGCTTGTGGCCCTGGCCATCTGGTTGATTTGGGGCATTGGCAGAAGACCGAAATAAAACGTGAGCTCTTCGATTAAATTATCTGTAAAGCCCAAGGGGCTTTTTTGGGAAATCCCCGTGTTGTTCGAGGATGCCGATTACCTGGCACTGGACAAACCTCCAGGCCTGCCTGTCGCTTCCAACCCGGAACATCCGGAGCGGATCTGTCTGACGGATCTGCTTCATGCTGGCATTAAGGACGGCAAACCCTGGGCTGTGGAGCGAGGTCTGGATTTTCTGATGCATACGCATCGACTGGATGCGGAAGCCTCCGGTGTTCTGCTCCTGGCGCGCAGTCGGGCGATGGTTTCCAAGACGGCCAGCGTGTTCGGCTCCGAGCTCCCCAGTTGGCGTTATTTGGCAATCGTTAACCGCCCTCCTGATGATGATGAATTCACAGTGGATGCCGCGATTGCCACCCGGCCGGCCCCCAATGGATTCTATCGAGTGGACCCGCAACGTGGCAAAAAAGCCAAAACCCGGTTCAAGGTCCTGGAGCGTTTCTCACGTCATGCTCTGGTTGAATGCCTGCCCCTAACCGACCGTGTGCACCAGGTGCGCGCGCATCTGCGATTCCGTGGGGCACCCATCGCCGGGGACCCGCTTTACAGTGGGAAGCCTTTGTTCCTATCAAGCCTAAAGCCCGAGTATCATCTCAAGCCGAATCGAACTGAGCGCCCCCTGACTCCTCTGCCCGCGTTGCATTGCGAGGCTGTGCGTCTCATACACCCGCGCACGGGGCAATCCCTGGAAATCACGACGCCCCCGGCGAAAGATTTTGAGGTCGCCCTCCGCTATTTGCGGCGGCATTCCAGCCCAACGAGCTTCACACCCGAGTCACCGTCATAGACGGCAGGTTCGGATCATTTCTTAACAACCTCAGCCGGCAAGGTGCTGATGAAATTGTCAGATGCCGGAGCTTTGCCCGGGAGCTCGATCATGCTGCGCAGTTCGCGGCTCATCTTTGTTTCTCCTCCAGTGGCTAGATAAAACCAATTGGATGCCACACCTGCATCGATTGTTTCTTTCGCTTCCCATTCGGCTCCAGAGGCCGTGAATCGAGCCTGGCGCAAGGGCATCCATTCGTTCTTCATGGTCTTCACCCAGCCGTTGCCATAGCGGGCACGGTGGACATCCAGAGCGCTCCGATAATCCCGGCGAAAATCCTCCACAAATGAATAGTAACCGCCAAGTGGCCGCCCCTTCGTGTGCGTCCTGAAGGTCGCCAGCTTCTTCCATCCGTTGGTCACACCAAGCCATGCGGTGTAGGCTGTCTTTGTATCCTGAAGCTCGGCTGCTATCAGGAATCGGTTGGTGTGCCCAAGGACCCAGGGAAAGTTCCACATGCATTGTCCGCCCGTCCCCTCGCCTCCGAAGCGCTTGATCCGCACGCCTTCACCCTCGTAAAGGACTTCCACCCGGTCTTCGCTTTTCACCCGATTAGGGTCATCTCCGGTGGTAGGATCCCAAACAGAGAAGATAGCTACTTTTTCATCGGCACTGTTAATTTGCTGAATTCCAAAGTAACCCGTATTCCAACCGCAGGCCATGAAGTAGGAGCCATTCACCGATTTTTCCACGGCCATTTCGGTATAGAAAGCCAAGCCTTCAGGGGCCGAATATCCCAAGTGCACGGAACGAGCGGCGCGAAAATCGTTGGTGTCCTGGGCACGCCCAATTCCACCGACCAGGACTGCTGCGATTGCCAGCAGCCTCCAGGAGCGAACAATAGATATCATCAGTAATGCTTTCGAAGCGGTGACTAAACCTCGCTCAGTTCCTGCCACAAGTGCGCGCTCATGATTTGGCCCTTGGCGAAGCAATCGAGATCAAACTTCTCGTTGGGCGAATGGGGGTTGTCGTCCGGCAAGGCCAGGCCCAGGAGCAGTGAATCCGCCTTCAGGATCTTCTTGAACGAATTCACAATGGGGATCGATCCGCCTTCCCTCATCAGGATCGGTTTCGCCTTAAACGCAGCTTCGAGGGCCCGCAACGCGGCTTTCGCTTGCGCGCTGGTGGGGGAGACGATGTAGGGTTCCGCGCCGTGACCGGACTTGATCTCGATCGTGACCGTCGGCGGACAGAGCTTTTTCAGATAATCGCGCATCGACTTAACGATTTTCCGCGGGTCCTGGCTCGGCACGAGGCGTGTGGTGATTTTCACGCGGGCCCAGGAGGGCACGATGGTCTTGCTGCCTTCGCCCTGATACCCGCTGGTGAGGCCATTAATCTCCAATGTCGGACGCGCTGATCGATGCTCAATGTGGTTAAAGCCTTTCTCGCCGAAGAGTTCCGGCACGCCCAGGAACTTCCGGTAATCCGCCGCCTTCGATGGGAACCGGGCGAACTCTTTGCGCTCAAAAGCTGATAGCTTCTCCACATCATCGTAGAACCCTGGGACGGTGACACGACCGTTTTTGTCTCGGAGCTTGGCCAGCAATTGGCACAAGGCCATCGCTGGATTCTCAACTGATCCGCCGAAAATCCCCGAGTGCAGGTCGCGGGAAGGCCCATGCAAAGTGACCTCAAAAGCCGCAATGCCTCGCAATGCATAAGTCAACGCCGGATGTTTTTTATCCGGCATGCCAGTATCCGAAACAATGATTGCCTGGCACGCGAGCTCGGCACGGTTCTGTTGAAGGAACTCTCCGAGGCTCTTGCTGCCGACTTCCTCCTCACCCTCAATGACGAACGTGATGTCGCAAGGCAGTTCCGTGCCGGTTTTCAGATACGCTTCAACGGCTTTGAGGTGGGCCAGGTTCTGCCCTTTATTGTCGCTCGCGCCGCGGCCGAAGAGAGAACGGCCTTCAATGCGCGGTTCAAAAGGTGCGGATTTCCAGAGGTCGAACGGCTCAGGAGGCTGGACATCGTAGTGTCCATAAACAACAAAATGAGGCCGCTTGCTGCCGGCACGGCGAGGTGTCTTCGCAAGCACGATCGGATGACCTGAGGTGGGACAGACCCGGGCTTCAAGCCCGATGCTTTGGCAGTGGCTAACCAGCCATTCCGCGCAGCGGAGCATATCGGGTTGATGAACTGGTTGCGCCGAAACACTGGGGAACCGGACGTACTCGCACAGTTGCTCGATGAAGCGGCTCTCGTTATCCCGCAAATAGTCTAGGACAGCTTGCATGGCATTGGACATATCAGAACCCTGCGGGTAAACAAAGCCCAGAATTGAGGGGGAACATCTGTCCCTTCCGGGACAAGAGAAAGGCATGGAAAGGGGTCTTAAGCTATCGGCTACGGTATGGACTAGCCGCTCTGCGTCTTGAGGCCTGGAAGGCTTTCACGAAGGTTGCGCCCGAGATCAGTTAAGGCGGCTTCCAGCACGGCCATTTGGGACTGCGCCCGCTCAAGGTCACCTGCGGCTGCGGCTTTCTCAAGAGTTAGCGCGGCAGCCTCAGCAGGCCTGCCCCAGAACTGGGCGGCCGATCCCTTAATCGTGTGCGCAGCGGTTCGAACGGCCAGGCAATCCCCGCCCGCCAGCGCTTGCTTTAAGTTCTGAATGAACTTGGGCGTAGTTTCTTCATACAGTTCAACCATGCGTTCGAGAACCGCTTCATCTCCGCCCAACTCCTGAAGGAGTCGGCCCAGATCCGCCACTGGCTTTGGCGCTTGATTGGTCTCTGACGTTTCAGCATCCGATCTTGCCTGTGGATTTGCTGGCAGCACTTTTACAAGCGCGTCCACCAACTCTTCCCGGCGGATCGGCTTGGCTATATACTCATCCATTCCGGAGGAGAGGCAGCGTTCCCGATCCGATTTCATGGCGTGCGCAGTCAGTGCGATCACTGGAATATGGCTCCCGGTGACCTGTTCGCGCTGGCGCAACAGCCTGGTAGCTTCCAGCCCGTCCATCCCCGGCATTTGAACATCCATCAAAATGACGTCGAACTTGGCATGCTCCAGCGCTGCCAAGGCTTGTCGCCCGTTCCCAGCCGTCAGGACTGAGTGCCCCATCTTTTCCAGCAACCGGGAAGCGAGCTCCAGGTTGATCGGGTTGTCTTCAGCCACCAGGATTCGGAGCGGACGTCTCGGGAGTCTTGATTTGCGGGATTTCTCTGAATCGGGCGTCCCCGCCGGCTCTGTACCGGTGGCTGTAAGAATCGTGTTTAGCAGTTCCGATTGGCCCACCGGTTTGACGACGTAGTTCCCAATTCCGAGCTCGCGGCAGCGAGCAAAATCCTGCGCGCAATTCGCTGAGGAAAGCATCAGCACAAGCCCGGCATGCAGTTCGGGACGCCGGCGGACCTCATCTACAAGGTTGAACCCGCTCAATCCGGGAAGGCTGGAGTCTACGAGGAGCAGTTGGAAAGGCCTTTCGGCAGCCTGGGCATCGATCATCGCCTGCAACCCGGCTGGGCCGTCATTCGCAAGGGTTGCTTCCATATTCCAGTTCAGGCAAAGCTCATGGAGTATTTCACGGCTGGCGGGATGGTCTTCGACGATAAGAACACGAAGTCCGGAGAAATCGTGGGAGGCTGCGGGCGCCTGGGCTGCGGGGGGAGCCAGAAACGATGCTGTGAAATGAAAATGGCTGCCACGCCCGGGGCTGCTCTCCACCCAGATCTGACCTCCCATGAGGTGGACCAGCTTGGCGGAGATTGCCAGACCGAGCCCGGTGCCGCCGTAACGACGTGAGATGCTGGTATCAGCCTGCATGAAGGGCTGAAAAATAAGCCTCTGTTTTTCGTACGGGATGCCAATTCCGGTATCGCTCACCGTGACGTGCAGAGCTTTCGGATTGCCCAAGTTGCTGGCAGCTCCAGCCAACGGTGTACGCCGTCGGAAAGAGGTGTCCTGCCCCGCAGTGCCGACTTCCAGGCGCACTTCGCCTCGTTCGGTAAACTTGATGGCATTACCGAGCAGGTTGATGATCACCTGGTGCAACCGGCCCGAATCGCCAACCAGATTTTCCGGCACCTCAGGATGAACGCGAAAGCTCAGTTCCAACCCCTTTTGCTGTGCCCGCAATCCCAGCATCTTCATCAATCCGGCCAGACTGTCGCGCAGAGCGAAAGGCTCTGACTGCAAATCGATTTTGCCGGCCTCGATTTTCGAAAAATCCAGGATATCATTAATGATGTCGTGCAGGGCCTCGCCTGAAGTCTTGATTGCCTTGAAGTACGTGCGCTGTTCGGGGGTCAACTGCGTGTCCAGGCCCAGCTCGGACATGCCGATGATCCCGTTCATCGGCGTCCGAATCTCATGGCTTAAGCTGGCGAGAAACTCACTCTTTGCGCGATTGGCAGCCTCAGCGGAGTCACACGCGCTGCGGAGGTTTTCGACCATTCGCCAGCGGGCAACGGCTGCCGCAGCACGGTTGGCCAGGGCTCGCAAGAAATCAATGTCTTCGGGGGCAAAGGGGCGTGCGTGAAAATCCACCGCATAAAGCACCCCGAGCGCTTCTCCTTCTGAAATCAGCGGAACCCCAGCGAAGGCGCGAAATCCGTAAACGCTGAGCACGAGGTTGCCGGGGAAAGGTTCCTGGACAGCGTCATTTATTACAAGGGGTTCACCATGATCGGTAATCCATCGAATGGCGCCCGATTCGCGGCTAAGGCGCTCCAAACCCGAGATATCTGAATTCGGCGCGAAACTGGCGCCCTCGGTCAGTACCTTCGTGGTTTGGCCCAGCAACACCACACTCACACCGGCGGAGGCCGGAAGAAGATCGGCCGCGATGTTGACCAGGTGAGCCAATGCCGCCTGCAATTCACCGGGGGTGCTGATGGCTAATTCAACCTGGGCAAGGGCTGACTGCCGCCGATACTGCCGGTTCAGCCGCCGCTGTTCCTCTAACAGGGCTTGTTCGACGCCTTTATGCTGTGAGATGTTCCACAGCAAACCCGCCGCAAGCCGGGGCTTTCCGTTCTCAGCTCGTTCCAGCACACTGCCACGGGCGAATGCCCACAGCCAGCCGCCTGCCTGCCGTCTCACGCGGAACTCCGCTTCAAAAACCATTAGCTTTCCGGCCAAATGGGCTCGCCAATTGTCCTGAACCATTGGCAGGTCTTCGGGATGCACAAGGTCTTCCCATGTGCCCGCGATCTCGCCTTTCCGCCCTGCAGGAGCTCCTTCGGAAGCCAGCGCGTGAAACGCACGGGTGAGGGTCTCCTCACCCGTGGTGAAGTCCCACGTCCAGGGCAGAATACTGGCGGCCCGCAGGCACAGATCAAGCGGTGGCTGATGCTCCTTGTGGTGAGCCTGCGAGCGCTTCTCGGTCATTCTTAGAACTTGTAGGCAACCGCAGTCACGAGCTTCAGGTCATTCCGATCGCGGCCTTTGGCAGGCACGTTATCATACACATCCTGCAGATAAGTTCGCAGGCTCAACCGCTTGGATAAGGCAGTCTCCAGGCCGATTTCAGCCGTCATGATGAAGTTTTCAAAATCCTCGATCTCGGGCAGGATTTCCGCCGATTGCCAGATCTTCAGGGTGGTGCTGAACTTCTTATCAAACCGCTCTGCGAGGCGGAGGGTCAGATAGTTGTTCCGATCACTCCCCACTTTCTCGAACACGTAGCCAGGACCCACTTCAGCCCGGAGACTGGTATCCTCATTCTTGATGAAGTAATAACCGGCACCAGGGCTGAGCGCCAAACGGTACTCAACGTCTGCAATCGCGTCATGCACGGCATCCACGCGCATGTAGCCGAAAAAGCGTTCCGTGAAGAGTCTGTTATACTGGGCATAACCCCTGAGCTGTTCAGCGCTCTTCTCGTCCCGATCCTCGGCGTAAACTCCGCTCGCGCCCATGCTCAGCTCGTTCTTCTCCCACTTCCGGGCAGTTTGGACATCTCCGATGATGTTCATCGTTTCCGTGTTGCCGCGGGTCAGTGTCAGACCCAGGGAGGCACTGCTGTCCCACAGGCTTTTGGGTGTGGACGGCGCCCCGGCATCTGTTGCCTGGCCGAAAGCCGCACCCGCCCCTAAACTCAGCGCCAGTCCGATTGTGGTTAGTTTCTGATTCATTGTCTTTTAGCTTGGTTTTTGTTGCCCGTTCTCCGCCCCTTCGGTGATATCGAACTTACGTCATCGCCGCAAAAAGCGATGCTCCATTCACCAGCGGATTTAGGGGTTATCGTAGCCCAATATTCGCTGCTGGCAACCGAAAGATGGACCGTTTGCCGCCCCTCACTAAGCTCACAAAAGGCAGCGTCCTTTCTGCTTTGAACGTGGTGAGGAGTGTCCGCTGCATGCGCTCATGCCGGGCAGGACTAAAATGCTTGCTTCCCCGGGGTGCAAATGGGAAATTATTTTACCGCATGACCTCACATCTTCACTTTCGGCTCAGCCGGCCGGTGGCCTCCACATTTCTCCTGTTGCTAAGCCTGGCGTGCTCCGCTTTATTGGCCCGCGCGCAGTCCACCACCCCGGAGTTCCGTGGATTCTGGGTCGATAGCTGGGGGAGCGAACTCTGGACCGCCCCCGCCATCTCCAACGTGATCCGCACGACCCGCTCGGCGAATATGAATGCGCTGGTCGTGCAGATGCGGCGCCGCGGGGATGCGCTTTACAACTCGCATTATGAACCCAAATGCAAGGATATCGCGGCCAATTTCGATCCGCTGGCTGAACTCATAGCGCGCGCCAAAGACACCAACGGTCCGGCAGTTGAGGTCCATGCATGGATGGTCACCTATCACATTTATAAAGGCTCCACGCCTCCGGCTTCCCAACCCACGCATCCATTAAAGCTGCATCCTGACTGGCTGCTTAAGGATATCAATGGCAACACCGTCATTAATGGAGAGTACACCTTCGACCCCGGCCATCCTGAGGTGCAAAAGCACACCTTCAACGTGGCGATGGATATTATCACTAACTACATGGTGGACGGTCTGAACTTCGATTATATCCGCTATTCAAGCGCCAGCGAAGGTTACAACGACGTCACAGTTGCCCGTTTCAACCGATTGTTCAACCGGACTGGCGTGCCCGCAACAGGGGATGCTCTCTGGAAGCAATTCCGCCGTGACCAGGTGACCTCCTTGCTGCGGAAAGTTTATCTCCACGCGATTACTTACCGGCCCGAGGTGAAGATTTCTTGCGATACGATTACATGGGCGCCAGGCCCTACGGACGATCAAACCTGGTACAACTCGTCAGCGGCCTGGAACAGTATCATGCAGGATTGGCGGGGATGGATGGAGGAAGGAATCCTGGACATTAACATGCCCATGAACTATTTCCGCCAGCACACCCATCCGCAGGATTACCTCAACTGGCTGAACTTTGCCAAAGACCGAAAGTTTAACCGGCACCTGGTCAACGGACCGGGGATCTACCTCAATTACACCAGCAATGCCATCGCGCAAATGCGCATGTCCCGGGATCTAAGTCCAGGCGGGAACAGGGCTGAAGGCGTCTGCGGTTATAGCTATAAAGTCACCAACAACGAGGGTGTTTCTCGCGCCGACTTCATCAATTCGCTCGTGGCCTTGAGCGAATACGACCCTGTCATGCCGCCGATGTTCGGAAAACCGGTTCCGACGCCCACGATGCCTTGGAAAACCGCTCCCACCCGCGGCCACCTCAAAGGCTTCGTGTTTGGGGATAGCCCCGCGAACGCGTTGGATGGTGCGGTGGTTATTCTCACTGGACCTTCTTCGCGCGCTCAGACCAACGACGCCACCGGTTTCTACGGGTTTGTGGATTTGACGCCTGGCACATACACAGTCTCAGCCACATTCCCGGGCTACCTCCCCACCACGAACCAAGTGAGTGTGAGCGTCGGGCAGGTCCAAACAGCCGACATCAGCCTCATGCTGATTAGGGCGCCTGTTATCATTCAGGAACCGCTCTCAACGAACGGCTATATTGGAAGCAACGTCACTTTCAACGTTACCGCTAACGGAACCCAGCCGTTGAGCTATCAATGGCGTTTTGAAGGCTTGGATTTGCCTCAGGGGACCAACTCCTGGTTGACGTTGGGCCAGCTTTCGACCAATAGCACGGGGTCGTATGATGTGGTTATCACTAACAACTATGGTTCCGTCACAAGCACTGTGGCGGTCCTCCAAGTGGTGCCACCTCCTCCTCCTTCACGCGTGGGCGTGATCTGGCACTTAGCTCCCCAAACCCGCCCGTATCTGACCGTCAACAGCCTGCCCCTGGAGCGCGGGCTCGCTTATAACAAAGCAACTGACCGACTCCTCATCGTCAGCCGCTCAGGCCCGCATGTTTACGCACTCAACTCGCAAACGGGTAGTGATCTGCATGAACTAAACGTCACGGGGGTAGTCGGCGGCACCTATCCACTGCTGATGGTCGGCGCTGCTGATGACGGGGCCGTTTACGCTGCGAACCTGACTACCGATGGCTCGACTTCGCCCTTTCGGCTGTACCGCTGGGCAAATGATAGCGCGGATACAACTCCGACACTGGCCTATTCGGGAAATCCGACTCCAGGCATCAGCCTCCGTTGGGGTGATACGTTGGATGTACGCGGCAGCGGCAGCGGGACCCAGGTGCTGATTGGATCGCGCCAGGGCACGAACGCGGTTGTGTTCACAACCACGGATGGAACCACCTTTACCGCAAACAGTGTCAGTATTACCGGAGCTGCGGGCGGGGACTTTGGACTCGGCATCGCCTTTGCCGAGGGCGACACCTTCTGGGGCAAGGCCAACGGCCGCTCTCTGCGGCAGTTCAGCTATGACCTGGCTGTGGGAACGGGCGCCGTTCTTCGGGCGCATGGATCGCCAGGGGTGCCAAACGCCGTTTCCCCCATTGGTTACAGCCCGGACCTGAAGATGCTCGCGGGCATCAATGTCTCCTCAGTGAATCACGTGCGAGTCTATGAGATACCCGTGGGCTCGGAAACGCCCGTGCTCATCGCGACGAATGCCTTTGCGACTGACAATGACAATACGTCGGCAGGAACTGGTGCAGTGGACTTTGGCGGGGATCGGCTGTTCGCCCTGGATTCGAACAATGGTTTGATGGCGATGACCATTGCGCGGCCACCCACTATCTCCATCGCCCCACACGATCTCGATATCTATCAGGGAGCCCAAGCGCTCCTTTCCGTGGAGAATGGTGGATCATTGCCATTCGGCTATCAATGGTGGTTCAACAACGCGCCCCTTGTAGAGGCAACCAACAGCACACTAACCCGCGCACCTGCCCTTGCAGCACACTCCGGCCTGTACTTCGTGGTCGTTACGAATGTAGCCGGCGCAGTGACCAGCAGTCCCGCCGAGTTGTTGGTGAGAATCCCGCAAACGCCGGCTTTCTCTCAGCTCGTGATGCCAGCCGACGGCCCTATTTCGATCAAAGGAGCAGGCTCTCCCGGGCAGTATGTCATTGAATTCTCGGAGAATCTGGTCGATTGGCAGGAGCTGATAACGATCCCCAGCACCGATGGCAGCTTCAACTATTGGGATCCCGAGAGCTCACGAACGCGCCGGTTTTATCGGGTGCACTGGGAGCCCTGACCGCCACTGAGCCAGCGCGAGGTTAAGGCAGTTCGCGCACGCGGAGATCTTGAAACTCTATCGGGGCGCCTTCCGATTCCAGGCAAAGATAGCCAGAAGCCGGTTGAGCCCCTGATCCGCCTGAGACTTCCTCTCCGTTGACCCAGAGCCGCACCTCACCATTGATGCAGCGGACATAATAATGGTTCCATTCCCCTACCCCGCGGCTGAGCTGTTTGCGGGGAAAACTCCGGGCACCGTTTGGCGAAGTTGGAGGAAAAGGAATCAGTTTGGAACTCCCGACAGGGAAGATGTCGCCGTTGGTTGTAAACCAGTCGCCCTTTTGGCCGCTCGATTTCTCGTATTTCTCAATGTACCCATGATCCAGCATCTGGACTTCAATGCCCTGGGTGGGGAGCTTGCCCGGGACGAGTCCCTCCAATCCGGCTGCGCCGGCCCAGACGAACATACCGGAATTGCCGCCGGATTCCATGTGCCGCCACCGGACCACAGCCTCGAAATTGGTGAAGGTCTGCACGGTCCGCATGACCCCGATCGGCTGGCCAGTGCAACGAATACTATTCTCTGAGAAACTCCAGGTGTTACTAGCGCAGTTCACATTTGTAAAATCGGCTTGGCCCAGGGTCCGCCACCCCGGACCGGTGCCATCAATGAATGCTTTGGAGGCAGGTTCAGCAGCCATCAAAGGCAACATGCCGCAGCACACAAGCGCGAGGATAGATTTGAAAGGCATGCGGCAAGTTATTAGCCGCGCGAGTGCAGGACAAGCTCGTAAAAGCCTGACATTCGATTGCTGGAATCCCGACAGAACCGGAATCCGTATTGTTGGTAACAAGCGGGCCTTTATTGATCGTTCCTCGTTCCTCGGGGCTGGTGCGAAACAGTGCCAACCCCGAAGAACCAGGAACTGTTTTTGTTTTGATTGGAGACTTTCCAAAGGTGCTGCCGGACCGCGAGGTGCCGGAAAGCTACTCATAAAAATAATGTCCAAGCACCTAAGGCAACGGATTGACATCTCCTATGAGCCCGGTACCCTGTCGTTTAGCTCTTCACGCGCATGTCGTGTCTAGTGCGAAAAGCAAGCCGTGGCTGAAAAAGACGATTATTTGGTAGATATTCTGGTGGATCTCGGGTTCGTTACCCCCGATAAGGTTGATGAACTCCGCCCCGAAGCCCTATCCGCCGGGGTAGGACTAGTAGATCTGATGGTGGCCAACAAGTTGGTCCGCCAGGCAGATGTCACCCAGGCCAAAGCGGCTCACTTCGGAGCTGAGGTGGTTAACCTCTCCGAGGTAAAGATCGAGGACGAGGTGATTCAGGCGGTGCCACGCCACGTGGCACGCAAATACCGGGTGGTGCCTGTTTTTAAACACGATGGTTCCATCACAGTTGCCCTTGCCGACCCGTCCGACCTCGCCACAATCGATAGCTTAGCTCACCTTCTCCACGCCGACATCACCATCCAGGTAGCCTCTGAATCCGATATCGAGGCAGCCTTGTCGAAGTATTATGGCGGCGAGCGCGGTGGCATGAGCGCGGACCCGCGCCTGAAGGAGACCATCGAGGAGCTGACCCGCGAGCATGTCGTCGTTGAGGCGGCTGCCGCAGCGGACGGCGCCACTGTTCAGGCTGACGCTCCGCTGATCAAACTGGTCAATTCGTTGATCATTGAGGCTTTCAAATTGCGTGCCTCAGATATTCATCTGGAGCCGCTCGATAAGAAATTTCGAGTTCGTTACCGCATTGACGGTGTGCTTCATGAGATGAAGTCTCCGCCCAAGCGCTTGCAGGCGGCCATCGTCAGTCGGCTGAAGATTCAGTCGAACATGTCGATTTCCGAGCACCGGATTCCCCAAGACGGTCGTATCCAGACCCAGGTAGGAGCCAAAACGATCGATTTGCGTGTGTCCTGTCTGCCCACAAACCACGGCGAAAGTATCGTCATGCGTATTCTGGACAAGGAAGGGCTGCGGCTCGGCTTGCCGGAATTGGGCTTTTTTACGGACGACCAGCAAACGTTCGAACGGTTGATTGGTTTGCCGGACGGCATCCTGCTGGTAACCGGACCTACCGGTTCAGGCAAGACCACCACGCTTTATTCGTGTCTGCACTTCATCAACCGCCCGGACCGCAAGATCATCACGGTCGAAGATCCTGTTGAGTATTTGCTGGCGGGCATTAACCAGGTGCAAGTGAACGAGCCCGTAGGGCTAACGTTTGGCGCGGCATTACGCTCTATTCTGCGCCAGGCGCCCAACGTGATCATGATTGGTGAAATTCGTGACTTGGAGACAGCCTCCATCGCGATCAATGCGTCGCTGACCGGTCACTTGGTCTTTTCGACGCTGCACACCAACGATGCGCCGAGCGCGGTCACGCGTCTCATTGATATCGGAGTGAAGCCCTTCCTTGTGGCCTCTTCCACCCGCGCGCTGATGGCCCAACGTCTGGTGCGTAAGATTTGCAAGCAATGCGCCGCGCCTAAGATGCTAACTGAGGCGGAGTTGCGCACGCTGAACCTGGACGCCGCCACGATTAAGAATGCCAATTTCATGGGGGGCCGGGGTTGCGCCAATTGCTCCAATACCGGTTACCGAGGCCGGTTTGGGATATTTGAGGTTTTCGTCATTGATGACGATTCGCGGAAGCTTATCTACGAGAAAGTGCCATCTTCCGTGCTCCGCACGCGGGCGCGGGAGGCCGGTATGAGGTCCCTGCGTGAAGACGGAATTCGCAAGGTGATCGCCGGCCTTACCAGTGCCGAGGAAGTTATTCGCGCGACCGTGGGGGATGAAGAATGAAGCCGGTTTGACCCGTGAGGTGTTCCCGTTTCCCTGGTCTAATCTATTAACATTACGCACCGTCTGAATTGGATTTAAGATGTCCTACTCAATGTCCGATCTGTTGCAGTTGGTAGTGTCGGAAGGTTCTTCCGACCTCCATATCCGCGTGGGCACGCCCCCCGTTATCCGGGTGCATGGCATTCTGCATCGCGTGGAGGGCCCCTCCCTGACCCCGGAAGATACTGAAGAACTGATGCGCAGCATCACCTCCGAAGATCACATCCAGCACGTGCGCGAGCGCGGTGGCGCTGACTTCGGGTTCGCGTTTGGCGAAGCAGCCCGCTTCCGCGTCAGCGTATTCAAAGAGAAGGGCCAATTTGGGTTGGTGCTTCGCCAAATTCCGAGCAAGTTGCTGACAATGGAGCAGATCGGCATTCCAATGTCGGCCAAGGAGCTCCTGTATAAGCCTCGTGGACTCGTCCTTGTGACCGGGCCGACCGGTTCGGGCAAAACCACGACGCTGGCGTCGATGATCAACATCATCAACGAGGAGCGAGACGAAGCGCACATCATCACAATTGAGGACCCGATCGAGTACTACCACAAACACAAGAAGGCGCTCGTCACCCAGCGCGAGATCGGCGTGGACGTGCCGAACTTCGCCGAAGCGCTGAGGCGCGCGTTGCGCCAGGACCCGGACGTGATCCTGGTCGGTGAAATGCGCGATTTGGAAACGATCGATGCCGCTATCACAGCGGCGGAAACGGGCCACTTGGTGTTCGGCACGCTGCACACGACCGGTGCGGCAAAGACGATTGACCGTGTCGTCAACGCCTTCCCTACCAACCAGCAGGAGCAGATCCGTATTCAGCTTTCGACCGTATTGCAGGCGGTGATTTCGCAGTTGCTGATCCCGCGCGTGGACAAGCCCGGGCGGGCGGCTGTGTTCGAGATCATGGTTAACACACCTTCTATTGCGGCGCTGATTCGCGACAACAAGTCTTTCCGCATTCAGTCTGATATTCAAACCGGCGCAAAGTATGGCATGGTGACGCTCGACAGCTTCCTGCTCGAGAAGTATCTGGCCGGCATGATTGCCCGTGATGAGGTCATCACCAAGGCGCAGGATCCCATTACCATCCAGGCCAAACTCCAGGAACTGGAACTGGCCCAGGCAGTCGGAATTGACCCCAATGCGCAGCCGCCTGAAAAAGCTCAATAGTTTTTAGTTATGGCCGAAGAAATCTCCAACCCGCTGCTCGCCCTGATCAAAAGCCAGGGCATGATCGATGACCTTCAGTACGAGGAGGTATCGGCCGAATTCAAGCGAAGTGGCAAACCCATCATCCAAATCCTCCAGGATTTTGGCGTGATGGATATTGATAGCATCCTTCAGGTGATTGCCAACCATCTCAGCACAGAGGTGGTCACGATCAACGAACGCAACTTAACGCCCGAAACCATCGCGAGCGTGCCCGCGAAGACTGCCCGGATGTACGAATGCGTGCCGGTCGCAATCTCCGGTTCAACCCTGCAAATCGCCCTCTCCGACCCTCTGAACCCGGGGCGAGCCGATGAACTCAGCTATATCCTCAAAGGTAAAGACCTGCAGCTTGTCGTAGCGGACCCGGCGTCCATTCAAAAGATTATCGAGAAGATTTACCCCGAGGGGGATGGCGGCGGAGATAGTGTCTCGGACATTCTTAAAGAACTCGGGGCGGATCAGGAAATAGCCAAGGAAGTCAGCCACGTGGAGGTCACCGATGACGCCACGATCATGGAGAACCTGGCGAACGGTGCGCCGATTGTGCGATTCGTGAACCTGGTTGTGTTTCAGGCCGTTCAGGACCGGGCGAGTGATATCCATTTCGAGCCGTTCGAAACAGAATTCCGCATCCGTTACCGCGTGGACGGAGCCTTGTATGAGATGTCTCCACCGCCCAAGCACCTTGCGCTGCCGGTCATCTCACGTATCAAGGTTATGGCGAACCTGAATATTTCGGAACGCCGTGTTCCCCAGGACGGTCGCATTAACTTCCCGCTGGGCGGCAACCGCTCCGTGGACTTGCGTGTTTCCACCTTGCCGACGCAATTCGGTGAATCTGTCGTGTTGCGCGTACTGGATCGCAGCGCGGTGAACCTGGAGATTGAGTCGCTGGGACTGCCCAAGTTCATTCACGAATACGTCAATGACGCAATCCTGCGTCCGAACGGCATTTTCGTCGTAACCGGACCTACCGGCTGCGGCAAAACCACTACGCTTTACTCCTGCCTGCGCCGGGTCAACACCATGGATTCGAAGCTGCTCACAGCGGAAGATCCTGTGGAATATGACATCGAAGGCATCATGCAGGTGGCCATTAATGAAGGGGTGGGCCTGACCTTCAGCAAAGCGCTCCGCTCCTTCCTTCGTCAAGATCCCGACATCATCATGGTCGGTGAAATGCGCGATTTGGAAACCGCGCAGATCAGCATCCAGGCGTCATTGACTGGTCACTTGGTGCTGAGCACGCTGCACACCAACGATGCGCCAGGCGCCGTTACCCGTTTGATCGATATGGGTGTCGAGCCGTTCCTGATTTCTTCGACGCTTATGGGCGTGTTGGGACAACGGCTCGTGCGCCGCGTCTGCCGTGAGTGCCGCACACCGTTCGAACCCACAGAGACCCAGTTGGCCCTGTTAAACCTTTCTCCACACGATTTAGGCGAGAAGGTGTTCTATTACGGGCGTGGCTGCGGCACCTGCCATGATACAGGGTATAAAGGCCGAAAAGGCATTTTTGAGCTGATGGTTATTTCCGAAGCGATCCGCACCTTGATCAACGAGCGTGCACCGACTGTGGTGCTGCGTCAGAAATCCGTTGAGCTCGGAATGGTGACTCTCCGAGAAGACGGCATGCGCAGTATTTTCGACGGTGACACCACGATTGAAGAAGTAGTGAAATACACTTAAACAAAGGACCCGGTATGCCAAAATACAATTACGTAGCCATGGATGCCCATGGCAAGGAAACCAAGGGCACACTCGAGGTAACCAGCCAGAACGAAGCCATCGCGCGCGTCAAGGAGATGAACTTGTTCCCCACGAAGATCGTGGAGGTGGACAAGCCCAAGGAAAAAGGCGCGGATAAGAAAGCCCCGCTTAGAAAGGGTGCGAAGCCCGGGAAGAAGGGCCAGATGAACCTGAACATCAGGATCCCGGGGCTGGGCGGAAAAGTGAAGTCCAAGGTGTTGACTACTTTTACTCGCCAGTTGGCCACGCTGGTGGACGCCGGGTTGCCCTTATTGCGCGGTTTGCGCGTGCTGGAGAAGCAGGAACGCAACGCGACTCTTAAGGGGATTATTGCTGAACTGGCCCTCTCAATCGAAGGTGGCAGCACCTTTTCCGAAGGCTTGGCTCAGCATCCGAAGGTTTTCGATCGTCTGTTCGTGAACATGGTAAAAGCCGGCGAATTGGGCGGTGTGCTTGAAGTCGTGCTTACACGCCTTTCCGAGTTCATGGAAAAGGCGCAGAAAATCAAAGGCAAGGTGGTCGCAGCCATGTTCTATCCAATCGCCGTGCTCGTTGTCGCGGTGGGCATTCTAATGATCCTGATGGTGAAGGTCATTCCCTCGTTCCGGACAGTGTTCGACGGCATGAACATGGAATTGCCAGGGTTCACAAAGCTTGTGCTGGGCATCAGCGAAGCGGTAAAAAACCATTTCGTCCAGGTGCTTATTGGCATGGCCGTTGTCTATGTGCTCTTCAAGTTGTTCACCAAAACAAAGTTCGGCCGGTATATGTGGGACAAGGTAAAACTCAAGATCCCGGCAGTCGGTCCTGTGGTCAGCAAGGTGGCCATCGCCCGCTTCACTCGTACCCTTGGGACTCTGGTCAGCAGCGGTGTGCCGATCTTGCAGGCGTTAACCATCGTGAAAGAAACGGCTGGTAATGTGATCATTGCCAATGCCGTTAATGCCGTTCACGAGAGCGTCAAAGAAGGTGAAACCATTACAGCGCCTCTGGAAGCTTCTGGAGTGTTCCCTCCAATGGTCATCTCCATGGTGGACGTCGGTGAGCAGACCGGTGCGCTCCCGGAAATGTTACTTAAAATCGCAGATAACTACGATGATGAGGTCGATAACGCGGTGGCCGCCATGACCTCCCTGTTGGAACCGATTATGATCGTGTTCCTGGCGGTGATCGTCGGCAGTATCGTCATCGCGATGTTCATGCCCCTGATCTCGATGATGAACAACGTCGGTGACAGTAGCGGCGGCAAAGAAGAGTAGGCTTTCATTGCACCAACCGGCCAGGCCCTTTCAGCCTGGCCGGTTTTTTGTACCTGGCAGGCAATCCGCTTGTCGGCAGGCCTGTTCCATGGAAACCTTCCGTGTGTCTGTAACGGTCAAAATCTGTGGAATTACGAATTCTGGGGATGCGGAAGCAGCCGTAAACGCGGGTGCGAACGCTCTCGGGTTCATCTTTTATCCCCGTAGCCCTCGAGCCGTAACGCTAACTCAGGCAAGCAGCATCTGCCGCACGCTGCCCGGACATTTGGCCAGAGTAGGCGTGTTTGTCAATGCGTCACCAAACGAGGTCCACGAAGCTTCGGCTGTGTGCGGACTGAACATTCTCCAGTTCCATGGCGATGAGTCCCCGGAGTATTGCGGCCAGTTCGGGCTAATGACCATGAAAGCTTTCAGGGTGCGAGATCGCGAGACTCTTGCCACCCTGCCCCGTTTCGCCACCCATGCCTGGCTGTTGGATGCCTATAATCCCGTCCAACTGGGTGGCAGTGGAGAGACCTTCGATTGGCAGCTAGCCGTCGCTGCCAATCAACTGGGAAGGCCCATATTCCTGGCGGGTGGCCTGACACCCGAGAACGTTGCTCAAGCCATCCAGCAGGTAAAACCGTTCGGCGTCGATGTTTCCAGCGGGGTCGAAATCGCCCCTGGCCGCAAGGACCACGAGAGGATCAGAGCCTTCGTGGCTGCGGCGAAAAGCGTCGATTACTGACTGATCCGCTGCACCAGCCAATCTTCAAACGCCTGTTGATCCTTCCATCCGGTGGCAACGCGGCAGACCGGTGCTTTGGGATCAATCAGGGTGAAGCCGTCATCGGTCACCTTGAGCCCAAGCGGCTCAATCGTGCACAATTCCTCAGTCACTGCCAGGTAAGCAGCCACGCAATCAAATAAGGTGCTCGACCGGTTGTTGACCGCTTCACCTTCGAACCCTTTGCGATCCTGAGCCCATATACGGTAGTTGACAAGGATGTCACTGGCGATACCACCCCGGCTCTTCCGAATCTTCTGAAACTCCTCGCCATCCAGCACGATCAAGCCACATGTATCCAAAGGCGTGATGGTCTTTGTCCATGGTGCTTCGAAGACCGTCCGGCAGGCTTTGGGCGCGACTTTTACATTCCATTCGGGATCGATTTTGGTTTTGCCGCCATAACCTTTGCGGACACTCCCGTGCATGCCTACAAACACTGCTTTTTGAGCGATGCGTGGCTCTTGAGCCAGTGCGGCCTCAATGTTTGAAAGCGGGCCGATTGCCAGCAAAGTGACGGGCTCTGGCGATTTCATAATGGTATCGATGAGCGCGGCTACGCCGTTGGTGAACACGCGCCCGGGATAGGATTTGAGATCGTAATCCCGAATCCATTCAAGCTGTGAATCGCGCCCAGCCGCTTCTGGCACTTCCCTTCCAATCCCAACTGGAATGTCTGTGCGACCGGCGCGCTGGAGAAACTTGGCCAGAATCTTCGCGCGATACTCGGGTTTTCCGTAGTCGCCCACCACAAGCTTCACATCGAGTTCAGGGGAATTCAGCACCAGGCCCAATGCCCAGGTGTCATCAATATCATCCCCGATGTCGGTATCCAAAATTACCGGTATTCTTTTTTTGGGTGAATCCTTGGCAGCCCAGGCCGAGAGCGAACAGAGCAGCACACCACAAAGCAGGACCAGTCCGAATTTCGTGCATGTTTTCATAAATTGCCGGCAAACGGATTGCCTTTAACTGACACCCCGGAGATCTGGGGTAAACAGTAAATCCCACCTGCCATATAAAGCCATCCGACTAGAAAATGAATTCCCCATCCGGCGAGCAATTCCAGCAGGTTGAGGGAGCCCAGACCGTAAAGCACAACCAGACACCCCAGGAGGGCGGCGCCAGGCAGCATCGCAGCGCCGGCCAACCGCCAGCCGATGCCAAAGCCCGCGGTTCGATTAGCGAAAAATGCGAGCAGACAAATGGGCCCGGCGTATAGCAACGCCAGAAGAGCCCAACTGATCAGCAAGCCGGCCATTGATCCCAGGACAAGCAGCGCCAAACCCGGGGGCGCCCAAGCCCCCCACCATGGTTCAACCTCAGGCTGGTTAAAGGCAACGACGACACCCTCTGGATATGGAAGCGTGAAAGCTCCGAAGATGGAAATCAGGAGAACGCTTTGGCGGCCAAACTCGACCAGGACATGAGCGGGAGCACGGGCCTGTCCCGAGTGCTCAGGATCAACAGAAATGGCAAGCAGACGGTGCTCCGCCAGGACCTGGGGAGCACGTCCGCCCCAATGCAACTCGCCTTGCCGGATCTCACCTTCCGCAGGGAGTTGTTTTACGGCCGCGGTGATTTGTGGAAAATAATTAGCCCCAACGAACCAAGCGATGGCAGCGGCAACCAAGGCCGCCATCGCCACTTGAAAGACAAAGAGCCTTAGGAAGGACGCCTGTGCGAAGGCAGCTACCCCTCCTGGAGTAAACGGCTGCCAGGCGCATGGCTCGTCCGGCTCCTCTGGGCCAGAGTTGGCTGCCTGCGTCGGTGCGCCGCCTGCCTCCTCTGCGACCATAAATCAAACTCCCTGGGCTGGCTGATCTCCCGAAGGCACCTGGGGCTGACCCGGTTGCTGGCCCTGCGGTGGCGCCAGAATCACGGGCACCGGGTAACGCAGTTTCATCACGTCATCCACCAGCACCTCCACATAGTAAGTGCCGGGAACCTTAAATTCGATCTGCGCGAACATCGTCACGTTCGTCGCGTGCATTCCCGCATCCTGGAGCGCGAATTTCACTTCGCCTTTTCGCAACAGGGTGGTTTGGTCTGGTCCCACCAGGCGTGTGGTTTCGGTGAACTGGCCAACACCCGCGGTCCAACGGTTGAACACCGCCAGCTTGAGGGCCACAACAGGCAACTGGGGCACGCGGATGAAATTGATCACTCCGATCAGGAAGAAGTTGCCGGTAACTTCCTGACGGACTTCCTCGCACACCAGCGAGCATTGAAGGTCAGGCAAAATTCGTGTTGGTTGCATCATAATTGTTTGTTAGGCGCTGGCGGTTTCCGCCGCCCTCACCGTGTTGTGCATCAGCATCGCGATCGTCATAGGGCCCACGCCGCCGGGGTTGGGCGTGATCAATCCAGCTTTGGGCTGCACGGCTGCGAAATCAACGTCTCCTACGAGGCGCGACCCCGTTTTAGCTGTGGGATCACTCACCCGGTTAACCCCCACATCGATCACCACTGCCCCGGGTTTGACCATATCAGCCTTCACAAACTCGGCCACCCCCATCGCAGCAATTAAAATATCGGCTCTGCGGCAATGTGCCCCAATGTCGCGCGTTGCTGAATGACATATCGTGACGGTGGCGTTGGCGTGTTTGTCCTTCTGACAAAGCAGTGCGGTCATGGGTTTGCCCACGATGTTGCCGCGCCCCAGCACCGCCACCTCGGCCCCGCTGGTCTTCACCTGGGAACGCACCAACAACTCCCGGATACCTCCAGGGGTGCATGGCACAAACCCCGTGGTGTCGCCCAGCATCAGCTTTCCGACATTGACCGGGTGAAACCCATCGACGTCTTTTTCGGGGAGCACGGAGGCGTAGATGACTTCCTGGCGAATTTGCTTCGGCAAGGGAGCTTGCACGAGGATGCCGTGCAAACTTGAATTCTGGTTGAGCTGCCTGATGAGCTTCAGTAAATCAGCTTCGGAGGTGGCCTCCGGCAGCACATGCGTTTCCGATAGGATGCCTAGCTCGGCGCACGTCTTCTCTTTTCGTCCAACGTAAACTTTTGAGGCCGGATCTTCACCGACTCGCACGAAAGCCAAGCCCGGCTGAATCCCCCGGGAAGCCAAATGGGCGATCCGCCCGCGCAGCTCACTCTGTAACTGCGCGGCAATCGCCCGCCCGTCGATCAAGTTGCCAGCGGCACCCATTTATTCCACCACTTCGATTTTATCGATAGTCAGCACTGGAGTATTTCCCCAGCGCTCTT
The DNA here is from genome assembly GCA_942493075.1 of uncultured Verrucomicrobiota bacterium. Lineage (GTDB taxonomy): Bacteria > Verrucomicrobiota > Verrucomicrobiia > Limisphaerales > UBA8199 > JBBQYD01. The sequence goes on from OW818681.1 coordinate 5,441,341, forward strand.
CCAAGCCTTCCTCGCCAGTCACGATGACTTGCATACCTTTGAACCGGCGCAGGTCCAGCTCAGGGCTTGGGCTGATGAGGTAATTAATCAACTGCTTGGTGTCTGGGCTAACCAGGGAGAAATAGCTGGGTGCCTGGATGCTCACCGTTCCGCGCACCAATCCTTCGCGCTGGACAATCCGGCGAGGTGGCGGCTCGTCGGCTACAGGAGCCTCGGTCGTGGTTTCAGGGGCTATTGGCTCAACAGAAGGCGTCTCGGGTGCCGGGACCGCAGGCTCGGGTGCAGGCACAACTGGCTGGCCAACCGGAGCATCGGCCATGGCTGGCGCCTCGGGCACGGGGGCAGGCTCGGCTGGAGCGGGCGTTGGCTCTGGCTTCTTAGTATCAGCAATCTCTGGAGGAACAGGTGTTGCTTCTGATTTTAGATACTGTGCAGCCACAAAGGCATATGCATTGGTGGGAGTCTCAATTTTGATCCAGTCACCTTTGGTATCGATCGCTGTGAAATCGGTGCCTTTTTCGAGACGTCCAAGAACGCTGTAGTTTTCGCCCGGACCTCCGCGCATGTTAATCCGAGTCGATGTCGTGTTCTTGTTTGTGTCCACGAAGAGTGCGCTGATCCAGACGGGACGCTCAGAAGGCAATTGGATTTTGGCCCAGGCGGATGGCTCATCCGGGCCGGAGTTGGTCAGGATGATCTCTTCCAGGACAACCACATTCTCTCCCTTGGAGAGGCGGGTCAGCACCTCGCTGTTGAGCTTGGCTTGCCCACGGACATTGACGTTGCTGGCGATGACGGTGGCAGGCCCCATCGTGAGAGGCTCTGTGCGGGTCACGGCGTAGGAGGGCTTGGCGGCGGCCTTAGCCTTGGGCGCAGGCACTGCGCTGGCGGGTTTCCTGGCGCGTTTCTTCTTTTTGGAGACCGCAGGTTTCGCAGGCGCGTTTGTCTTCGCGTCAGACAGGGCTGGCGCGCCATTCGTCGCTGCCGGAACAGCAGGCAGTGCCGGAGGAGCAGATACCGGCGCGGCGGGCGGCACATTTGATAATTGCTGGGCAAAAAGATTCCCTGCGAGCAAAAGACCCACAAGCAGCCAACACTTTGTTTTCATAACGTTCCCGTAAGTAGAGATTTTATCTCGGGCGCTGTCAATGTCCGCCATTTGCCAGTTTTCAATTCTCCGAGCTTGATTTTTCCGATCTGGAGGCGTTGGAGGCGTTTGACGGTGCGTCCCTGAGATTCAAAAAGGCGCCGAACTTCCCGGTATTTGCCCTCTGCGAGCTCGAGCTCAACAACGCTTTGAGTTGAGCTGGCGGAGATTAAAACGGCTTTTTTGGCCTGAAATTTTTCACCTTCGTACCAGAGGCCGCGAGTGAAGCGCTCCAGTATTTCCGGATCGACTTTACCCTCAACGGTGGCCAGATATTTCTTATGCACCCCGTAGCGTGGATGGGTAAGGTGTAGGGTGAAGTCTCCGTCGTTTGTAAGGAAAATGAGCCCCTCGCTGTTAAAATCGAGGCGTCCAACAGAATGCAGATGCCCGTATTCACGGGGAAGCAAATCGTAGATGGTGGGACGATTGCGCTCGTCGTTTCTCGAGCACACCAAGCCTTTGGGCTTGTTCAGCGCGAGATACATCTTGCGCTTCACCCGGACTGGCCTGCCATCCACGACAACTTTGTCGTGGTCAGGATCCACTTTTGCACCCAGCTCAGTGACGAGGTGGCCGTTGACGGCCACCAAGCCCGCGCGAATCAGTTGCTCGCCCGCACGCCGCGAGCTAATACCGGCATCCGCTAGGAATTTCTGCAACCGAATCACAGGTGCATTGCTGAAAAACCAAAACCCGAATCAGACCCGCCTGACGCGTGCCAGATTCGGACTTTGGTCTCAGCCGTTAAATTGTAATCAGGCTTCGCCTTTGGTCTTGCGCAGACCTGTGATGCGGTCTCCCGCCTTCCACTGGCCGCGCTTCTTGAGCAACTCAAGACGCTCAAAGCGCTTAAGCACATTTCGCTTGCCGCCGAGGGCGGACGCCGCACGCAAACTCCGATGCTGTGACATATCGTTCTAAATTAAGTTTTCCGCCCCCGAATCGAAGCGGACGGCTTAAATACCACAACGCCCCGGGCCTTGCCAATCCAAATCTTGGAGAAATCAAGTAATTGAGCAGGAACAGGAGTTTATGAGGTCGCAGAGTTGCGCAGCAGATAAGTGCGAGGAACTACCCCCTAGCATGACATTTGCAGATCGCATAAACATTCAGTTCTCTGTGATAAGATTCTTCTAAAGTCTTGCCTAAGCAAGCCGATACCGAGACAGAATGACTATCTCGAACCAACCTACCTCGCTCCTGGACAGCGTGCTCACGGCACAGGCTAACCGGGCCGATTACGGGGTGGCGGTGCTTAAAAAAGCCCAGAACGTCGAGAAACAGCAGGGACAAGCGGTCATCGACATGCTCGAACAAGCGGGCGCTCCAGCAGCAAACCCGCCGGTCTCTGGCTCGCGACTCGACGCCTACGCCTGAACAGGTTAAAGGCATAGGCAGGGCAAGGACGTTGCTGCCGTTGCGGCAGCCGCAGAATTAGTCCCGTTGTTTTATCCAACGGGACAGGGCCTCGTTTGGTTCTCCGTTTTCTGAAGATCTGATGGCCGTTTTATTCTCCATCAGTATCGGGATTTATCGACCTCGTTCAAACGGCGCGAAGTCGGTCGCATTCCCTTGTTAGAGGCCTCTTCTCGCTTTCCATGAAAAGAAGTGGTATTTGCACCGATTAACGGGTCCGTAAAGTTTCCTTTCTTTTTCCGCAACATTTTTGAATGGATTTTTCTAGGAGTATGTCTTATACTACGTGTGCTTGAACAAGCGATGCCAAATCAAGCAAAGCAGGACCCTTCAAGGAGGAGTGGCCCTGAGGCATCCTTCATACTTCAAAGCAAAGACAACCGGAAAGTCTGCCTATGACTAAATCGTTGGAAGTAATCAGTGAAGCGGTCAGCAATCCCAAACATCCATTCCGGAAAGTGGATAACCAGCCAAAGAAGCCGCAGAAAAACCGTTACGAACGCAGAAAGATCAAAGAATATCTGCACCTGGGGGATTGGGCGCCCGGTGAAACCTAACAAATTCTTCAATAATCGCTAATAAGAACAACGGCCACGCGAGTGCGTGGCTTTTTTGTTGTCCGATTCACCGTTTTTGACACGCCGGACAGAGCCCAAAGAACTCAAGTTTGTGGGTCACACTACGAAAACCGTGACGCCGGCCGATTTCCTGTTCCAGTTCGTGAACCAGGCAGTCTTCAAGCTCCACTACGCGCGAGCACTTCTCGCAGATCAGGTGGTGGTGATGCCCATCATCACCCTCAGCCAGCAGTTCAAACCTGGCCATGCCATCCCCGAACTCATACCGTTTTACCATTCCCATGGTCTCCAGCAGATTCAGGGCACGGTAAACGGTAGCCAGGTTGCAACCCTCTGGCAGAGCTTTATGGATGTCCCGAACGGCAAGTGGATGATTCTTCTGGCGAAGTAGGTCCAGGATGGACTGTCGCGGACCGGTCAGTTTCCGGGCGCCTCTCCGCAGCCGGCTGGCCAATTCCGGGAATGGAAGGTTCTTGCGGCATTTGGCGGAATGGCGGTGTGGATGGGAATGCTCGGCCATGCAGAGGCAGTCTCGGTGGTGGATGAGACGAGGTCAACAGGAATAGGCTGCGGAAAGTTCTGGGGGGACGTATTGCAAAGCGTTTGCAATTGGAAAAATACAAAAACCCGCAACACCTGTTGCGGGTCTAAATCGCGGGCGCTACGCCCTACTTCATCAGCAGCATCTGCCGCGCGCGCTTGATCGCCGTGTTCAGGCGGCGCTGATAGTGCGCCGGCAAGCCGGTGTACTTGCGCGGGAGAATGCGGCCTTGATCGGTCACAAATTGCCGCAGAAGATTGGTGTTCTTAAAGTCCAGCGCCTCAACCGTAAAGTCGATCTTCGGCTTGGGCCGCGGGGTGCGGTTTTCCGAATACGACCGGCGTGAGCCGCGTTTGTCATTCTTGTCCGGACGAGTCTTACGAGGCATAAACTGTATTACTTGATTTCGCGGTGGACAGTGTGGCGACGCAAAGCTGGATTGAACTTCTTAAGCTCCAGCTTTTCGGGTTTCAACTTCTTATTCCGCGTGGTGGTATAACGGGAGGGGGACTTGCCTTCCTTCCGCGCTTCTGTGCATTCGATCGTGATGATTTCGCGGGCCATAAATTATTCTTTTTCCTTCTTCTCCTCTGGCTCTTCTTCCTCGGACTCGCTGGTCTCGTTGACACCGACAGAGTCAACTGAGCCCAAAGCGCCGAGGCGGCGCTGGCGGAGGGCGCCATCGCGCTCCAGTTGGGCTTGAGCTTGGACGGTGAACCGGGTCCAGGGAATCGCTTCAAGGCGGCTGCGGGGAATCGCTTTGCCAGTCAATTCGCAAATGCCGTAGGTGTTCTTCTCGATTCGCTTAAGCGCCTCTTCAATCTCGTAAATCGCATCCTGATCTGAGGATAGCAGGCTGAGAGCGAAATCACGGTCGAAATTATCGGTGCCGGAATCAGCCATGTGGAGGCTGTAACCCGCCAGTTCCTGAGCGGACTCTTTGGCAAGGCCACTCATCTGACGCAGCAGTTGATCGCGCAGCTCCAGCAACCGGTCATAAAAGACCTGCCACTCGGGCTTGATCTTTACTTCACCGTTGCGCTTTGTTTTGGGCGACGCGGCGGAGTGTCCCAAAATGGACGCAGCCGTGGCTGGACCACTGGTCCTGCTTTCGGCTTTCTTGATTTCTTTTTTCTTCGTTGTCACGATACTAACTGGCTCTTCCATCTAGTTTACAACCTCAAATCCTCCCGCTTGGAAGCCGCTGCCTCCCAATCGAGAGTGGGCGAATGTAGCAAAGAGACACAAATATTCCATAACAATCTTAGATTATTTTTGTCCCGTTGCCACGCTTACCGGGAGCTGGCCGGCTCCGCAAAGGGAGCTGGTGACGGTCTTTGACAGCCTTTTCATTCAGAAGTTCAACCTGTGGGAAGAAATCGCGGAGACCTTCTGCTGTCAGCCATTTACTCCTAATCTGCGCTCGCGTGATTATCCCTTCTCAATGCAGGCATAAGCATTGTGATTATGGATGCTTTCGTGGTTCTCCGCCTCGGCTTTGTACCAGGTCACATCGGGATGGGCGTTAAGCTTAAGTGCGACGTTGCGCACCAGATCCTCCACAAACACCGGGTTATCGTAGGCTCGTTCGGTCACAGCCTTCTCATCCTGGCGTTTGAGCAAACCGTAGAGTTCGGAACTCGCGGAACTCTCGATAATCGAGATCAGATCCTCGATCCACACCGCTTTTTGGGAGCGAATCTGGACGGTTACCTCCCCTCGCTGGTTGTGTGCGCCGTAAGCAGCAATGGCCTTCGAGCACGGGCACAGAGTTGTCACCATAGCCTTCACGGTTAGGACAAAATCGATTTCTTTCCCGCAAGCCGACGCATCAAAACGCGCAACGTAATCCATTACGCTCTCCAAACCAGTCACGGGTGCCTTCTTTACCATGAAATACGGAAACTCCATTTCGAGATGCGAAGTTTCCGCGTGGAACTTCTGCTGCATGGCGTGGAGGATTTCCGTGAGATTCTGCACATGAATGGTACTGCCATGAGCGTTGAGAACTTCGATGAAGCGGCTCATGTGGGTGCCTTTGAATTCTTTAGGCAAATCCACGAACATGCCGATAGTGGCCACAGTGTTCTGGACGGCATGGGCCTTGTCACGCACCTGGATGGGGTAGCGCAAACCACGGACACCGACCTTGTCGATGCGCAGTTCCCGGTGGTCCCTCTCACTCTGCTTGTCATGCAGTTTCTCCGCCCCGCCAGCCACCGTGGCCGGAGCCTGCTTAACCTGGGCTTCACCCGTCCTAATCATAGGAAGCAACGTAACAGCGAAATCGGGTTTTGTAAAAAGTTACCCTCTGCCGGTCTTGCTTCAAGGTTTTGACACACACACCGCAGCAGCGTATTACTTCGGGAGCATGAGATTGATTCGGTCCTTCTGGTTCGGCTGCCTGACCTTCCTGTTACTACTTTCTGCCGCCTCGGCTGAGGTTCTGCGGCTCGCCAGCTATAATGTCGAAAACTATGTGGACGAGGCTACGGGCACGCGGCGTCCCAAGCCGGAGTCGGCCAAACTGAAGGTCAAAGAGAACATCTTGGCGCTTAAGCCGGATGTGATCGCGCTGCAAGAGATGGGACGAGAATCCGCCCTTCGGGAGTTGCAGGCCTCTTTGAAGGCCGGTGGGCTCGACCTGCCCTACGTGGAGCATGTGAAAGGCTGGGACACCAACATATTTGTGGCGGTCCTGAGCCGGTTCCCAATCGTTGAGCGGCGTTCACATACCAACGAGAGCTTTTTGCTGAATGGGCGTCGTTTTCAGGTGAGCCGGGGGTTCGCTGAAGTGGATATCAAAGTGAGCGACAATTACACATTCACGCTATTCACGGCGCATTTAAAATCTAAGCGCGCGGTTGCGGAAGCTGACGAGGCAGAACTACGCCTCGAGGAGGCCCGACTTCTGCGGGAGAAGATCACAGCCCGCCTGGAGTCGAATCCCAATGCCAGGATCGCCGTGCTGGGTGATTTCAATGATCACAAGGATTCGACCTCGACCCGCGCAGTGATCGGACGCGGCAAGTTCAAACTAATCGACACCCGTCCAGCGGAACCCAACGGCGACAACCAGCCCAATGAGAATCCCGCCTGGGAACCCAGGAACATCACCTGGACGCATTATTACGGCAAAGAAGACGTTTATAGCAGGATTGATTTCCTCCTGATTAGCCCGGCCATGGCGCAGGGCTGGCAAACCAACAAAACTCAGATCCTTGCTGTCCCTAATTGGGGAGTCGCCTCCGATCACCGTCCGATCATGGCAACATTTGAACTGCCTTGAACCCTGCCGCTCAGGCCCGGAATCCTGCTCGCTTGTGCTGCCGGCAGTTTGTCAGGATTGACACCCACAGTGCAAGGGAGGAGAATCGGCACCGTTCCCGGGTTGGCTCGCGGTGAGCCGTTCTGGGCGATGACTGCTGTATGAACAAACCACTACTGGAAGTCCTCCGGGAGAAACCGCTGGTCTGTGACGGGGCAATGGGAACGCAACTCATGCTTGCAGGGCTTGAGCAAGGGGCTTGCGGCGAGATGTGGAACCTGACTTACCCTGAACGCGTGCTGGAGATTCAACGCCGTTACGTCGAAGCGGGGGCCGATTGCCTGATCACCAACACTTTTGGTGCAAACCCCATCACCTTGGAGCGACATCAACATGCCGCGGATCTGACAGTGATCAATGAAGCAGGGGCGCGCATTGCCAGGGAGGCTTTCGGGGGGAAACCAGGATTCGTGCTGGGCGATATTGGCCCGGTAGGCGGCATGCTTGAGCCCTACGGGGAGCTCCAGGCAACGGATGTTCGGCGCGGGTTGCTTGAGCAAGCCCGGGCCCTGGTCCGCAGCGGGGTCGATGCCATTATCCTGGAAACTCAGACTGCGTTGGAGGAAATCGTGCTCGGAATCGAAGCAGCGCAAGAAGCGGGCGCACGCTGCATCATCGCTTCCTTCGCCTATGACCGCTCGGCAGATGGCCGGTTCTTCCGAACCATGATGGGAGTATCCCCGGAGCAGGCTGCGGCGTTTGCACAGGAAAAAGGAGCCCATGTGATCGCGTTGAATTGCGGCACAGGCATGGATATGGAAGCGGCGGCGCGAGTGATCCCTCTGTATAAATCCTCCTGCACACTTTTCACCATGGCGCAGCCGAATGCCGGGTTGCCCGTGCTGGAGAATTCCAAAGCGGTTTACAAGCAGAGCCCCGAAGCGATGACAGCCATGCTGCCGGCTCTGCTGCAGGCTGGGACCAATATCATCGGTTCCTGCTGTGGAAGCACCCCTGAACACACCCGCGCCATTCGTGCCGGCATCGACAAACTCCAGGAATCGTTATGACTAATCAGCTCGCCTCAATCGAATATCTGAAGCAGAAAGGCATGGACCTTGCCGTGGACTATGGCCCGAAGGTGCTTGTAGCCGTGCTGATCATGGTGGCCGGTTACTTTGCGGCCCAATGGGTGGTTCGCCTCGTGGATCGGGGCCTGAAACGGTTCAGCTTCGAACCGCCCGTGCATACACTCATGCTGCGGATGGTTCGCACGCTGGTTCTGCTGCTCTTTATTCTCATCGCTCTGACCAACCTGAAGATTGAACTTCTGCCTCTGATAGCCGGCCTGGGCGTTGCGGGTGCCGGGGTGGCATTCGCCATGCAAGGAGTCCTGAGCAATCTCTTCGCAGGGCTCACCATCATCTTCACCCGCCCATTCCGCGTGGGGGAGTATGTCTCCATGATCGGCGTTGAAGGTCGTGTCGAATCCATCGAGCTATTCTCCACGTATCTCAGTCATCCGGACCGTTCCCGAATCGTCGTTCCAAACCGAAAAATCGTGGGGGAGATCCTTCATAACTACGGCAAGATTCGCCAACTCGATGTGATTGTTCGTGTGGCCTATAACACCGACCTCAATGCCGCCATGCACGCCATCAATACCGTTTTGCAGCGGAATCCGTCGGTGCTCAAAGACCCCAGCCCCATTGTTCGCGTTTTGGTGCTGGCGGATTCATCCATCAACATCGCGATTAAGCCGTGGGTGCCTGTCCTGGAGTACTGCGATGCAGCAGGAGACATCAGCAAAGCTGTGGTGGAAGAGTTTCGTTCGCAAAAAATCTCGATTCCATTCCCGCAGCGCGAAATTCGGGTCTTGAACGGCGCGGATTGCTCAACCGATTCCTTGTTGCCATCGCGTTCCGGCCAGGCGCAAACGTAAGGAACAATCTTATCAATCTTGCTCCGCCCTTGAGTCGCAGCCTAAGCCTGCTAGATTCCTGAGCTTATGAGCACGCCTTTAGGTGAGCAGGTACAGGAAGCCGCCGCATGGATACGCCGCCTTCGACAGGAAGTCGGTCGCGTTATTGTTGGCCAGGAGAATCTCGTAGACCGCCTGCTCGTGGGGCTGCTAGCTAACGGCCATGTGTTGCTCGAAGGCGTGCCCGGGTTGGCAAAAACCCTTTCAGTGCGCATCCTTGCCAATGCGATTCAAGCCTCGTTTCATCGAATTCAGTTCACCCCCGACCTCCTGCCGGCGGACATCATTGGCACGCTGATTTACAGTCCGCAGGATGGCAAGTACCACGCCACCAAGGGACCCGTTTTCGCGAATTTCGTGCTGGCAGATGAAATCAACCGCGCGCCAGCCAAGGTGCAATCTGCCCTGCTTGAAACCATGCAGGAGCGCCAGGTAACGCTGGGCGGCGAGACCATGCCGCTGCCATCTCCTTTCCTGGTGCTGGCTACGGAGAACCCGATCGATCAGGAGGGCACCTACCCGCTTCCAGAAGCCCAGGTGGATCGATTCATGTTCAAAGTCCTGCTGGACTACCCTTCCTACGATGAGGAGCGGCAGATCCTGGACCGAATGGCCTTCACCGCGCCGGAAATGAAGGTGCAACCTGTCATTGACCTGGATGAAATTGTTCGCACGCGTGCGTTGGTGGACCAGATCCATGTGGATACGAAAGTGAGGGATTACATCGTGCACCTCGTGTTTGCGACTCGAAAGCCGGATCAGTATAAAATCGACATCAAGCATTTCATCCAGTTCGGGGCCTCTCCTCGGGCTACGATTTATCTCACATTGGCGGCCAAGGCGTGGGCGCTGCTCCAAGGCCGGGCCTATGTGACGCCGGAAGATGTCAAAGCCATCGGGCCGGATGTGTTGCGGCACCGGATCATTCTTACGTATGAAGCGGAAGCCCAGGCGGTGAGCACCGACGATATTATTAAGAAGATTTTCAGCGCTGTGCCGGTGCCATGATAGGCCGAGGGTATCATCCTCATGACCATTGCCGAATTACTCGAAGCCGTTAGAAGGGTGGAGCTGCACACCAATCGCCTGGTGAATGATACCATGGTTGGAGCGTATCTCAGCCATTTTAAGGGGCGCGGCATGGACTTCGAGGAGCTGAGAGAGTACATGCCGGGGGATGAGGTTCGGGACATTGATTGGAACGTGACTTACCGGCTGGGGCGGCCGTTTGTCAAGCGCTACCGCGAGGAGCGGGAATTGGCGATGGTCATTGCTTTGGACGTTTCGGCTTCATCGCTGTTTGGCTCGACGCAACGCACGAAAAGGGAGTTCGCCACCGAAGTGGCCGCTACTCTCGCGTTCTCCGCAGCACGCAGCAGTGACAAGGTTGCCCTGCTGCTCTTCTCAGATCGGGTGGAGCTGTTTCTGCCGCCACGGAAGGGTCGGCGCCATCTCCTCCGGCTGTTGCGCGAGATGCTTGTTTTCACCCCGCAGCGAACCGGCACGGACATCCCGGGAGCGCTTGGTTTTCTTAACCGCGTGCTGCCCCGGCGAAGCTTTGTGTTTTTGTTAACGGATTTTCTGCACAACCTTGGGGCTCCAGAAACGCAACCAGCTTCACGAGGCACCCTGGATGAACTGGGACTCACCAATGCGCGGCACGACCTGGTCTGCGTGCATTTGCATGATCCCCGGGAAAGCGTGCTGCCCGAAGCCGGGTTGCTGACAGTTGAGGATGCGGAGACGGGTGAATTGCTGGAGCTTGATTCCAGCCGTGCTGCCGTCCGCGACCGATTCGCAGCCGTGAACACGGAGCGGTTGGAGAATCTGGATCGCGCTTTTCGACGCGCAGGCATTGAGACTTTGAGGTTCAGTACCGACACACCCTACGCACAGGTGCTGCAGCGGTTTTTCGAGACACGCCGAGGCAGGAGGCGCAGATGATCCTGCGCCGCAATTGTCTGCTCGTCCTGTGGTTCGTAGCTGGCATGGCTGGTGTTGCTCTGGCGCAAACCTCGCCTCAAACAGATTTTTCCAATCTCATTTCGGGGATTGATGAGAAGATTTCCGAAACCACAGATGCTGCTGAAGGCAAGGCGTTGAGGCCGCCGAAAGGTCCTCTCCCGCCATCCTTCTGGGAGCGCTACCACGTGTGGGTCTTTGCTGGAAGCGGTGTGCTGCTGCTGACCGCCGGGGGACTGGTCTGGTATGTCAGGCGCCCCTTGCCGGAGCCCGTCGTTCCGCCAGATGTGCAGGCACGACGCGATCTGGAGTCCGCCGCCATAGAGCCGGATCTCGGAAACATGCTGAGCGATCTTTCGCGCATTTTGCGGCGCTACATTGCGCAGGTATTCGATTTGCCGCGACAGGAACTGACCACTCGGGAATTTGTCGCGTTGGTGAAGACTACTCAAAAAATTGACCCCGGCTTGGCAGGCGAGTTCTCGAGCTTCCTGCAACAGTGTGATGAGCGGAAATTTTCGCCGTCCCCGCCGGACCAGCCTGCCGATCCTGTTGGGGTGGCGCTGGAGTTGATCGATAGAACGGAAACCTGGCTGAGCCAGCAACGCACGGCTGCAGGGAACCGAACGTCATGAACGGCAACCTCGAGTTTCAGTATCCCTGGGTTCTGGCGCTTTTGGCGTTGCTGCCTGTTTATGCGTTTTGGGTAGGACGCGCAGGCAAGCTGGCAGCGATCCGCATTTCCAGTGCCGAGATTGCGCGCGCGGCAGGAGCTACGGCGCGCGCGGCGGCGGGGCGCTTCCTGGTCTTCCTGCGCCTCCTGGCGGTGGCACTGTGCGTGATCGCGCTCGCAGGGCCCCGCTTTGCCAATGATCACACAGAGACGGAGGCAAGCGGCATCGATATCATGCTGGTCACCGATCTTTCCTGGTCAATGATGGCTCTCGATATGGGGGCGAAGGAAGAGCGCATCTCGCGTTTTGACATCGCGTCTTCCGTGCTGGAGGATTTTGTTCGAAAGCGGCCGAGTGACCGTCTTGGGTTGATCGTCTTTTCAGCGGTCCCTTACCTGGCCAGCCCGCTGACTCTGAACCATGAATGGCTCATTGAAAACCTCAAGCGGCTGCATGTGGGAATGATTCGCGACCTGGGCACCGCGATTGGAGACGCGGCAGCGGCGGGAGCGAAACGCCTGCAAGCGTTAAAAGACAGCAAAAGCCGTGTCATGATTCTCCTGACAGACGGGGATAACAATCAAGGCGAGTTGGAACCGGTGCCTGCTGCTCAATTGGCCGCGGCACTGGGCATTCGCATTTATACCATTGGCATCGGCGTAGAACAGCCCTGCGAACTGCCTCAGTTCGATCCTGGAACCGGCAAGCTGGTATTCGATGAGGCGGGCAACGTAAAACCGGGGATGATGTTGCAACCAGCCAACTATACCGTTCTTGGCAAAATGGCAGGGCTCTCCGGCGGCAAAGCGTACAGGGCGACCAATCGCCAGGAGCTGCAACGGATCTACAGCGAGATCGATCAACTGGAAAAAACCGAAATCAAGCTGCGCCGCTTTACGACCTATAGGCCTCTTTTTCAGTGGCCGCTACTGGCCGCTTTAGGGTTGCTTGGCTTGGAATGGTTACTGGCGAACACGTGGCTCAGGAGGATCCCATGAGTTTTACCCAGCCCCATTTCGCAGAACCGCAATGGCTTTGGCTAGCCGTTCTTGGGCCGCTGGCTCTCTTTGCATTGCATCGCTATTCGGGCTGGGCACGGCGCAGACAACTCGCCCGTATCGCACCCCCGGCTGTGCTCTCGCACCTGATCTCGTCTCATAGCCCCTGGAGGCGAGCCTTCAAGGAGGCCCTGTTGATCATCGCGCTTGGATTGATCGGCCTCACACTTGCCCGTCCCCAATGGGGCCAGCAACCAGAAGCTGGGCAAGCCCTCGGAAAAGATACCATCTTCCTGCTCGACTGCTCCCGCAGCATGCTCGCAACTGATATCCTCCCCAATAGGCTGGAACGAGCCAAACTCGCCATTCTGGATTACGTGCAACGCGGCGGGCGTGGGCGCGTGGGGATCGTTGCTTTTGCCGGCCAAACCTTTCTGCAATGCCCGCTTACGTATGATTACACGGCCTTTCGGGAGGCCTTGATCACCATTGACGACAGAACCATTCCCATACCCGGAACTGACATTGGGCGAGCTCTGCAGGAAGCTTTCCGCGCCAGTGAACGTAACGAGAGACAAAAGCTGCTGGTGCTTGTTACGGACGGTGAAGATCTGGAAAAGAGCGGCATCAGTGTGGCGGAAAAAATGGCTTCGCAAGGGGTCGTTGTTTACGCGGTCGGAGTTGGCACTCCGGCGGGGAGCGAGATTCAAGTTATTAACGAGCAAGGCCGCATCGATTTATTGCGCGACTCCCGGGGCGAAGTTGTGCGCAGCCGACTGGATGAGCCTACTTTGACGGCGATTGCGAAGGCGACCCAGGGAGGCTACTTCCCGCTAGGCCCACTGGGCGAAGGACTCGCACGGGTTCGGATGGCAAGCGAAGAACTCAAGAGTGGCATGGGTGCGGCACCCGGACGGAAACTGGGGATCGATCGATTCCATTTCCCGCTGGCGCTCGTCATCCTCCTGCTGGTGCTGGAATCATTGCTAGGCACGCGGAAGCGCAAAAGCCTGGCAGGCGCTCCTGCAGGAAGCACCGGGCTGACACTGACAGGAATTGGCGTCCTGTTTTTTTGCCAAATGCAATTGCATGCGGCGCCATCAGCCCCAATGAAGCCACGGGAAATGTACAATGCGGGCACGGAACAACTGCAGAAGGGCAAGTTGCGCGAAGCGGAACATTTTCTTGAATCCACAGTGGCCGCACAGGAGGCGGCCATCCAGCCAAAGGCGCTCTATAATCTAGGGCATGTGCGCTTTCGTCAGGGCGAGGAAGAACTCAAGAAAGGGCCGCCCGCAAAGCCTGCGGCGCGCCAGGGCCATACCGCCGTGGCAAACAGCCAGAGCGCAATCAAAACGGCTGAGGACGCGCTGCAACTTAAGGAACTCAAAGGGATGGTGAACGCCTATCTGAACGGGCGGGGAGCCCGGCGTGAGCTGAACGCGGCGATCAAAGCCGTCCGGCAGGCTTCTGAGGTTTACGGAACAGCGCTGAGCCGCTGGCAGCGAGCTTCCGGCGACTTTAAGTCCGCTCTTGAACTCAACCCGAAGGATGCCGATGCGAAGGCAAATGCGGAGCTCGTGGATCGAAATATTGCACGCCTGATCGATAGTCTGCAGGAGCTCCAAACCATGGCAGGCATGTTGAGCAGCATGAAACAGGAGCTTGGGAAGAAAATGGAACAGTTGAAAGGGGAGATCCCGGATGAGGACATGCCACCCGGTGCCAAGGGAGATGAGGACGAGGAAGAGGAAATAACGCCAAAAGACCTGGAGGGAAAGGAAGAGGCCCCCTCCAAAGAGGGCAAGGAGATGGAGCTCACCCCCGAACAGGCTGGCTGGTTGTTGGAATCCTTCCGGCTGGATAAGGAGCGGCGGCTGCCCATGGGTGAAGGTACCGAAGACAAGCCGCGTGATCGCAATCGACCTACCTGGTAAATGGCTCAACCTAACAAACCTGTCAGAAGCTTCACTCGCCTGCGTTCGTCGATGACGCTGGGGTTGTGTCTCGCGGCGTTGTGTGCGCGGGCTCAGGCGCCCGGCTCCAACGCACAGCCCACTCCGGATCCTTTGATGATGCTGATGCTCTCGCAGCCGCCGATCGATGTACGCTCGACCGTGCAGCCGCTGGTGAGCATGGAGCCGCCCATCATTCGCCCCGGTGGGCAAGCCAGTTATCGTGTGGTTCTCAATGCGATGGAAGCTGCCATCTCCTGGCCGGAACAGCTTCCACAAGTACCCGGCCTTGAGCTCCGGGCTGGTGGTCATGGCCAGGTGCTTCAACCCGGTGGAACCAACCTGCAACCGCGCACCACTTTTTTATATCGAGCGCTGCCGAAACAGGCCGGTCGTTACACCATCCCGGAATTCCAAGTGCGTGTGTATGGTCAGCCGGTGACCATCCCGTCTGTCACCCTTGAAGTGAGCGAGTTGCCGTCTGACGCAGATCCCAGGCCCCAGGTCCTGCAACTGAGCCTTGGCGCAACAAACCTATTCGTAGGACAAGCGGTGCGGGCACGTCTGACCTTGCCTGGTGACACCAACGGCTTTCAGAGCCTGGCGTATGTGAAGTTTATGGGAGACGGAGTGGTGGCCGATCAGAGTTCCGCGCAACAGCGAATCGAGGCTTCGCCCCATCCCGGTGGAGGACCACCAACTCAAAGCTATACTTATGATATCCTCCTCACTCCGATTGCCGCTGGCGACATTGCGGTGTTTGCCCAAGGCTACACTGCCAGCAGCCGCTTCTCGGGACCGATCATCATTAGCGGTGGAACCGTCACCCTGGCTGGTGGACCTCCCCAGTTCAAACTGCTCGACTCCGACCCAGTGGTGGCACGAGTCCGTCCACTACCCAAAAGCGGCATCCTGCCGGGATTCAAAGGCGCAATCGGCTCGTTTCACATGGATTCACCGCGGCTGTCCACAAACAGGGTGCAGGTCGGCCAGCCTGTTAAACTAACCGTGCATGTGCGCGGCGATGGCAACATTGCGCGTCTGGTGCCACCTGACCCGCCCAGGAATAAACAGTGGCAGGGTTTTGCGGCTCCGATTGATCCGGCACCAGCGCAGATCCAGCACATGCAAGGTTCCATGGCCTTTCACTTTCACTTCATCCCGTTGTCAGATGAGACGACAGCCACCCCGGCTATTCCGTATTCCTATTTCAATCCTTACACCCAGACATACGTTAACCTGACGATACCGGCAGTGCCGATCACTGTTGTGTCAGCGGGCCCGACTGCTGCCCCGATTCCGGAGGATGACTCCCAGCCGCAGGGTGAGGTCGAGACGCTGAGCTTTGCGGATGTGGTGTCTGACCCCGGAACCTTGAGCGGCAGTCTAACTCCAGTTCAAGAACGCTCCTGGTTCCCAATTTTGCAGATCATTCCCGCGTTGCTATTCTTTGGGCTCGCCGCCTGGGACCGGCGGCGTCGGTACATGGAGCAACATCCCGAGGTGCGGGTGCGTCGCCGCGCTCTGCGAGCATTGCGCCGTCACCGATCGGACTTCCGGGCCGCTGCAAATGCCGGAGATACCGCTCATGCAGTTCCCGCCGGTGTGCAAGCACTGCAGGCGGGGTGTGCGCCCTTCTTTCCAGCCGAACCACGCGCGCTCGTTGGAGCGGAAGTGATCAGCCTCCTCTCCGCGGAGTTGCGGAACGGTCCGGCAGGCGAAGCGGTGAGACTGTTATTCGACGCCGCGAGTGCCCGTTCATTCGGTGCTGCGATCCCTGATTTGATGCCGGTTCAGAATCTGGCGGAAGTCGATCGTGTGCTGGGCTGGTTGGAGGAACGGCTGCGCCTATGAACCGCTTCATTTGTCTCACATGCCTGCTGTTAAGCTCAGCCGCCTTCGCGGAAACGAATTGGTTTGAGCGAGGGCTGGCTGCATACCGTGCGGGCGATTACAGCGAAGCCTCACGCGCTTTCCGGGAAGCCGCTGTGCGCACACCTTCTTCTGGCGCGCTCCACAACCTTGGGAATGCTGAGTGGCAGCGTGGCCGGATCGGACCGGCCATCATGGCGTGGGAACAGGCGCTCTGGCTGCACCCGAGGCATTCGCCCTCCCGCGCGAACCTCCGTTATGCACGGCGGATCTCGCAACTGGAGGCTCCTCAACTCGCCTGGCACGAAGTCGTCTCAACCTGGCTTCCAGCCAACTGGT
This sequence comes from uncultured Verrucomicrobiota bacterium, assembly GCA_942493075.1. Classification (GTDB taxonomy): domain Bacteria; phylum Verrucomicrobiota; class Verrucomicrobiia; order Limisphaerales; family UBA8199; genus JBBQYD01. The sequence continues at coordinate 5,458,075 of OW818681.1, forward strand.
GGGCGTGGATCACCGGGGTAAGCTTCTGGGCAGCAATCACGGCCGCGAGCCTTCCTGGATTGCTTCGATGGCGGCGCAGTACGTTTCACCATGGGGTTGCAGCATTGGGCTTCATGGTTTTCCTGCTCAGCCTTCCCGCGCAGTTTGGAGTGCATTCACGAGCTCAAATTGGTTTTGTCCTCGGTCGAGACACGCTCCTGCGGCTGACACCAACAGCGGAAGCTCAAGTCATCACACGGCTTGGTGGGGGCGAACCGCTTCGCATCGTGCACACCCAAGGCAAGTACGTGCTGGTCAAGCTCAGCCGCGGCACAGGCTGGCTCGAGCTCGGTGAGATAGGCGGTGTGATCGGTCCTGCCAAATCCCTCTGAACTAACCTGTTCTACGGTAGGTATTCGCCCCTGTTAAACTGGGTAGCCCCTATCCCCAAATGATGGATTCACCCCCATAGGCAAAAACGGGTGATGCTTCATATTCCTCGTGTTCAAAGCTGGCATGGCTGGTAAAGCGCATGTCGAAAAATCGGGAACTTAACGAACCTAAATGAACCAGAAACCAAGCTGCCCGGACCGGGAGCTTCATTGCAGGACCAAAAGTAGAGCCTGTGGGAAAGGGTAACCCCTTGAACTCAGGCCAAAAGCAAAACACAACTATGAAAAATACAACCAAACTCGCCTGTGGTGTCGCCCTTGCCTTAGCTTGCTTCCAGGCCTCTGCCCAGGAGGAGGAGACTGGCACGGTGCGCGCTCAGAAACTCAACATCGCACTGACTGGCTACACCCAGGCAGATATGACGGAGAATGGCAGCACTGTTGATAAGGTTAAGATCACCTCCAAAGACATCATTGCTTCCTTGGGCGGAGGAGGCAAAACCCAGTTGATCCTGCTGACCCCGACTGATTTCGAAGGGGATACCATGGTCGTTCTGCGAACTCGATCCGGCAGCTCGAACGTTGACACTGATGTCTCGGCGGCATTTGGCGGGACGACAGTTGCCGCGGTCCAGGCAACCAAAGTCCGCAACAATGTGGAACGTGGTACCGAGTATGCTATCGATACATATAGCTGCGCGACAGATGACGGCACATTTGATGTTCAGGGGTTCACCACTGCCAAGATCGGTTCCAATGGCGGATTCAAATCCACTGTGAACGGAACCGGCGCCGTTGGTGAGGAGGTCTCCGTTCTTAAGGGCAAGATCTCTGCCTCGGGTGGCAAGGAAGAAAGCTTCACGTTCGTTCCTGATGAAGGCGATGGCGAAGGTGACGGCGGCGGCGAAGGCGAAGTCTAAGATCTCCTTTCAATCAGCCATAACACAAACCTAACTCCAGGGCGGGCTTTCGGGCCCGCCCTGGATTTTTTATGCATTCGTCTTGTCGAGAACAGGTTCGTTCAATGGGATCGTGCAGGTCACCAGGGTTCCCCTGGCACCTTTGCCTTTGATATCAAAAGTCCCATTCAATAGGCTCGCTCTATAGTGCATGATCCGCAGCCCCATACCCCCTTCCCTGCTCTTCAGATCTGGAAACGGAATGCCACTGTTCTCGATTGTCAGCTCTAACTCATTGGCCCGAGTGGAGAGTTCGATGGTCACCTTTTTGGACTTGCCATGCTTGATGGCATTGGTCACCGATTCCTGCGCGATTTTGTATAACTGGCGCACTGAGTTCGGCTCCAGCGCCGGCACAGGGCCCTCGACCTTCAGTTTGCAGACAATCCCAAACAACTTGGTCGCGTGAGCTGCCAAACCTTCGAGCGCGTCAGCAAGCGAGTTGGCCTTTAAATCCAGGGTGGCCAGATCGTGCGCCAAATCACTGGCGTGGTTCATAGCCTCCTGCACCAGGTCATGAATGTTGCCGGCTTCCACGGATTCTCCCGGACAAGTCTTGCCCAGACGCAACTGGAGTCCCTTGGTCATTAGTGCGATTCCAGAGAGCCGTTGTCCCAAATCATCATGCAAATCCAAAGCGATCCGGCGGCGCTCCTTCTCAGTAATCTCCAGAAGCTCATGTTCAAGCCGTTTGCGATCATTGATCGCGGCATGGAGTTTGATGTTTGCCGTTTTCAATTCGGCGGTGCGATGTTGCACGCGCATTTCCAGCTCATCATGCGCTTTTCTCAGCGCGGCCTCCGCGCTCCGGCGATGAGTGAATTGGCCGATCTCGCTGCTGATAGCCATCATCATGTTCAGCATGGAAGGCTCAGGTTCGAGACGGCGGCGCGTAAAAAATTCCAGCACGCCAAAGAAATCGCCACCGGTCTGGATTGGGAACGCCGCAACGCTCCGCAACCCCGCCTGCGTAGCCTGTTCCTTCCGCCGTACAATAGGATCAGCCAGCACATCGGGAATCAGCAGCGGCTGCTGTTTGCGCCAAATCTCTCCGGGAACGCCATCGCCGATTTTGAAGCTCTCCCGGCGGCACTCCTCCACAAAACGCTTTGATTCAGGAGCAAGTGAGCGAGAGCTCACCACCATGCAGCCGAGATGCTGACGTTTCTCATCCAGCCACCAAAGCCCGCCAACATCCATCTCCAGGCTGTCCAGCAGGACCTGGATGATCCCAGGCGCCGCCTCCTCCAGTTCCTGGGCGTTGGCGAGAATGCGCGTAATGGCGTGCTCGGCAGCGAGTCGGAGCTCGGCACGTTTGCGCTCGGTAATATCTGTCACTGAACTCACCCAACCAGTGATGTTCCCAAACGCATCCCGCAGCGGAGTAACCTGCAACAGAACGTCGAGCAGCGCACCTCCGCGCCGCTCGAACCGCAGCTCCATCCCATTCACCGGAGCGGCTCCCTTCACGACGTTACCTAACTGCTCGGTTATGGTGTCAACCGCTCCAGCAGGCCAATAAGCAAAAGGTGGACGTGCGCCGACTAATTCGGATTCTTTCCAGCCGACGAGGGCGCAGAATGCCGGGTTCACGTAGGTCTGTCGGCCTTCCAGGTCGACCGCCGTAATCCCTGAGGGCACCGAGTTCTCAATGGCCTGGCGAAAGGTAGACTCGATCTTGAGTCTCTCCTCAGAACCGCGACGCTCATTCCGAACTCCTGCTTCGCGCAATTCACGCGTCACCGCCGGCCCAAGCCGGGCAAGGTTGTCCTTCATGACGTAGTCGTGCGCGCCGGCTCTCATCGCAGCCACCGCCGTATCGTCCGTGATATGGCCCGAAACGATTATAAACGGCAGATCCAGCCCTTGCTCCTTCACCAGGGCAAGGGCCGACAACCCGTTGAAATGGGGCATCACATAATCAGCGATCACAACATGGAACTTGTGCTCCTGCAACGCTCGCGTCATGGCTTCCGCCGTCTCAACCCGATGACACGTTGGCCGGTAGCCGGCCCGCTCGAGTTCCAACTCCAGCAGCATGGCGTCGTTCTCAGAGTCTTCTACGATTAGAACTGTCAGTAGCCGACCGGATTCGGTGCCGGTGGGTAGCTGTTGAGTTTGGGTCATAAGAATTTTCCTCCCTCTGGTGCCGGAACAGAAAAGTAAAACGTCGCTCCATGATTTGTTTTTCCTTCCGCTCTCACCTTGCCTCCGTGGCGGTTTACAATGCGTTGAACAGTGGCCAGGCCCACGCCCGTGCCGGGAAACTCAGTGGTCGTGTGCAGCCGCTGGAACACTCCAAAAAGCTTCGAGGCGTATTTCATGTCGAACCCTGCCCCGTTGTCGCGCACAAAAAACATCGGCTCGGGATCAGTAGCCAAGCCGAATTCAATCCGGCCCGGACTTTTCTTGCTGGTAAACTTCCAGGCGTTGCGCAGCAGGTTTTCCAGCACAACATGGAGCAGGCGCTCATCGCCCTGAGCGCTCAGCCCGGGTTGGATCACCACTTCCACCTCTCGCTCCGGCTCGGCCTTGCGGAGCTCGGCAATAATCTGCTCACTGACCTCGCTCAGGCTGACAGTTTGGCGCTGCAGTTCGGCCCTGGTCACCCGCGAGAGTTTCAGCAGGTTATCGATCAACCGATCCATTTGCTCGCTGGAATCGCAGGCCCGCTTCAAGAATTCCAGTCCTCGCTCGTCCAACTGATGGGCGTAGCGTTCCATCAGCACCTCGCTAAACCCTCGGATGCTCCGCAAAGGCGCGCGCAAATCGTGGGAGACTGAGTATGAGAATGCCTCCAATTCGCGGTTGGTCGCCTCCAACTGTGCGGTTCGCTCCACGACCCGGCGCTCCAACTCGGAGTTGAGCCGCAAAATCTCGCTTTCCGCGGCTTTGCGTTCCGTGATATCGGAGGCCAGCAGGTAAAGACCTTCCACCTGGCCGTCACCCGCGTAGGCTGGCACAAAAGTCATTTCCACATAACGCGCCCCGTGACTCGGGGGAAGTTCTTGCTCAAAAACCTGGGGTTGCCCCTGCCAGACTTTCTCCATTCGCTCCCGCAGTTGCTCGTAAACCGGGCCGCTGATCAATTCCTGAATACGCTTTCCCGGGATATCCTCATGCCGCACGCCCAGCCACATTTCACAAGCAGCATTGCTGAACAGGAAATGCTCCTCTCGATCCAGCCGGGCGATGAAAACCGGAAGCGCATCTGTGATCTGGCGCAACTGTTCACGGCTCTGCTCAAGGGCTTGTTCGGCCCTGATCCGTTCCAGGGCGGCCCCGCAGTGATCTGCCAGCGCCTGGAGCGCCTGAAGATCACCGTCATTGTAGGCATTGGCAGAATAGCTGTGAATGGAAAGATAGGCGAGCAACTCGGAGTCCTTTTTCACCGGCACAGTCATGATCGATGCCGATGCGCGCCGGGGATCTCCAAACGGCACTGCATCGGGTGGGAATTGAGCCGCTTCTCGCAGTATCAACTGGGGCCCAGCCTCTATCGTTCGCCTCCCCAATGGACCGGGATTGGATGTTGTCAGGTGGGGCTGATCGATTCGTTTGCCCTCCATGGTGTCCACGCTTATCACCGTGGTAAATTGGCCGGGTTCGGGACCGCACAGGTCAAACATGCAGGCGTCCCATCCAAACAACCGATCAGCGGCCTCCAGAATCGCTTGTGCCGCTTCTTTCGGAGTGCGGACCGCGCTCAACTGCCGCCCAAGCTCCGAGAAAATCCGTGCCCGAGCCCCAGCTCTTTTGCGCTCGGTCATGTCGATACTCAACATAAGCGTCGCTGGGATGCTGTCGAATTCCATGTCGAAAGAGGAGACGGCCACGTCGATCAAAGAACCATCTTTCCGACGGTGCTTTTCTTCCTCCCAACCACCCGTTCCCGGGGTCCCCGGACGACCCGGAGCAGCTACGATGTCATTCAGAGTCAATTGTAAAAGCTCCTCTCGTGAGTAACCGTAACTGCGCACCGCAGCTCGATTCACAGCAAGGAATGCGAGTGTCTGCGAGTCATATACCCATGTGGCCTGGGGGTTGTTCTCAAACAGCTCCCGATACCGTTTTTCGGAACTGCTCAAGCTCTCGGCCGCGCGGCGGGAGGCTTGGTTATCACCTGCCAGAATCAGCGCGGTGAAGGCCGTTATCCCCAGAAAGCTCTGCAGCAAGACTCGTGCAGAATCCCTGTTCTCGACAGCAAAAGGTCCAAAGCCAGCAACAGTTCCGCCGATCGCGGCGCAGGAGAATATGAAAACCGCCGACATCGACCCGCGGTGGCCAAACCGTCTCGTCAGCCACAGCGCGCCCGGGATCAGCAGAAAGGCGAAAGGCTGCCCATAACGGCGCTCTTTGACCCAACCGCCGAAGACGAGCCAGCAAATGAATGCCATGACCAGCAAAAGCTGCAAGAGATCAAAACTGTTCTCCCGACCGAAGGTCCAGGGGCGAACCCAGGCTAATAGCAACGGGGTGAGCACCAACACGCTGGCCATGCCTCCCCACCACCAGGCTACGAAAGCGTTCGGGAGGTTTGTAATGTCCCATCCCAGGGCAGGCAACAGCACCACTCCGCAGACTGGGCTCAGCGCCGAACCCAGCACCGCGCCAAGTAATACAAAACGCGCGATCACCCGGGGGCTAACTGGAGCCGCTTCTCCCCCAAAAGTGTCTCGCAACAACCATGCGCTCCAGGCGGCTTGCAGCATCTCCAGTAGCGAAATCAATCCCGCTCCGAGCAACGCGGGCAAGCCCTGCACTAGCCATCCTTCCCCTACAAGCGGAGTGATCCATGCCGTGAAGCTGATCGCGAAAATAACCGGCAGAGTGCGTGACCCACCAAGAAGGACCAGCGCGAGGCTTACTCCTGAAGCCGGCCAGGCCGGCACCTCGCTGACATGCCATGCAGAAACCACCTGGCCCAGCTTGGTCAGGACAAAGTAAACCAGCGCGATGACCAGGAGGAGCGGCCACTTCATCTCACTGGTCCGCAGGCTCTTGTTCATTTGCAATCCCCTAGACTGCGGTATTCAGAACCGCTTGAGCATGGGGTTCTGAACCCATGGCTATCTTCCATGTATTACCCCTATCCAGATTTCGAGTGCCAAATCCATACACCCCTCTATGATTCACCACATGAAAACGCAATGGCCAGCCGGGTCAATCGTTCTTTCCAGACTAACCCGTTATTTTTTGATCGTCGCGCTCGGCTTCTCAACGTCCGCGATCTCGTTGAAGGCCGGCTCACAGGCCGCATCTGGCACGCGTCTGCCTGCGCCGAACTCACCTGACAAAACCGTCTGGTGGGCTCCAGCCAGTGCCCGTAAATCAATCCCAGACGCACTCCCACCCGACCAGATGGGGGACGCCGCCCGATTCAGCGCTGCTCGCAATGAGCGCGAGGCAGTGCAGTTCTTCATCCGTTCAAGCAATGCGTTGCGAAATTTCGAGATTGAGTGCCCCCCGTTGCAAGGGCCCGATGGTGCGGTTTTCCCGGCCTCCAACATCGAGTTCCTTGAGTTGCGCTACTTGAACATTACCAAGCCATCGGATCGGCACAGCGTGGAAGGCCTCTGCCCTGACCCACTTTTCCCTGTCACAGGTCCACTGGAACTCAAGCCGAACATCAACCATGGCTTCTGGATGAGGGTGTTCATCCCCCCAACCGTTCAAGCGGGCATTTATAAAGGGACAGTCCTATTCAAGGCGGAAGGATGGCAGGCCAGCCTGCCACTGGAATTGACTGTTTACGATTTTGCCCTCCCTGACCGGTTCACCTGCACCACCGCGTTCGGGTTCTCGCCCGGGAACGTTTTTCGTTATCACAATCTAAGAACGGATGCCGATAAGCGTGCTGTGCTGAGTAAATACCTGGACAACTTTGCCGCGCACCACATCTCGCCATACGACCCTGCCCCCATGGATGAGATCCAGGTCACTTGGCCTGACATAAAACCACCACATACCACCTGGGACGACTGGTCGGGTCTCCGAATCGTTGACAACGAGGTGCACTCCGGAAAGGGCGCACTGCTCATCCACGATGATAAGCCGGACCAAAGCGTAGCCGTCGTCTATGAGCCTCTGATCAAAATACCTGCCAAAGGACTGCGGATAAACGCATGGTACCGAACGGCCATTCCGGGACATCGAATCCAGGTGACACTGAACCACTTTGATTCTCGCCGAGAATGGATGTCGGGCCGTAACAACGACATCACACTCAGCGGCAGCGGTAACTGGCAGAATGTTGAACAGTTGCTCACCGATTTCCCCGCTGGAGCGGAGTATGTTCGTTTCAACGCCCGCGCGGCAAAATGGTCCGAGCGAGGAGAGGGTCTTGGCCTGGTCTGGTTTGATGACATCTCCATCAAAGATGCCGATACCGGGCAGGAGCTTGTTAAAGGTGGCGATTTCGAGCGAAAGCCACGCAGCGAACCCGTAGCACCGCTTGATCAGCTTAAGGCGAAGCTGGACTTCACGGCGTGGGATCGGGCGATGAGCAGGGCCATTGATCAGAATCATTTTAATTCGTTCCGAGTCGATATTCCTGGAATCGGGAGCGGCACTTTCCACGAGATCAGCGCCCCTGCGCTGCTCGGGTTCACGGAGGATACGCCGGAATACCCAGTGTTATTCGATTCCTATTGCCGCCAACTGGAGGATCATCTCAAGGCGAAAGGCTGGCTGGATGAGTCATACGTGTATTGGTTCGATGAGCCCAGCGCTGACCAGTATCCATTTGTGATGAATGGGTTCAACAAGCTCAAAAGGTCTGCTCCCGGCATCTCGCGGATGCTCACCGAACAAGTGGAACCGGGCCTCTTGGGCGGGCCTAACATCTGGTGCAGCATCACAGACAGCTATGACCATTCCCGTGCGGAGGAACGCCGCAAGCATGGAGAGAAATTCTGGTGGTACGTTTGCACCGGCCCCAAAGCTCCCTATGCCGGACTCTTCATCGACCACCCCGCCCCGGAGATGAGGATTTGGCTTTGGCAAACGTTTCAGCGCAACATAGAAGGCATCCTGGTTTGGGAAACCACTTACTGGACCAGCGGCTCGGCTTACCCGGATCAAAATCATCCGCAAGATCCCTACAGCGATCCAATGAGCTGGACGTCTGGTTACAGCACCCCGGCAGGCGAGCGCCTCCCCTGGGGGAATGGGGACGGCCGTTTTCTTTACCCGCCCTTGGCTGCCGCCGAGGCCAACGCGGATAAACCTATCCTGGATGGCCCCATCGATTCCGTTCGCTGGGAACATCTTCGTGATGGCTTGGAGGATTATGAGTACCTCTGCATTTTGCGCTCGGAACTCGCCAAAAAAGCGGATCGCTTGAGCCCCGAAATCCGCAGGCAATACGCCGGCCTACTGATCGTGCCGGAGAGTATCACCCGAAGCCTGACCGAGTTCACTCCCGACGGAGCACCCATTGAAGTTCAGCGTCAGAAGATAGCCCAGGCGATCCAGAGCATCCGCGCTCAACCTTGATGACGCGCCAACGGACTCATCCGCTCCGTCAAAGTGCACAACAGCGAATCACGCTGGCGCACCGCGTGCGGATTGAGGCGGAGCAAGCGTGGATTCCACGCCAGATGATAGCTGATCAAGCCGCTCCCACTGTCCTTAGTGGAAATGCGCACGAAATCGGATGCTCTCTCAGGTGCCAGAAATCCGGGCACCACCCCGGCAAGCGTCGAAGTCAACGGACGTCCCGTTGCCCTTTAGGGATGCGGTCGTCCCAAACTCACTCAGCAAGAACTGCCTCCCTGGTAGCCTCGCGGTGTTTCTTGATATGCGGCTCGACTTCATTTCGCATGATCTCGAGCGCAGCGGGCATCTCAGCCGATTTCAACATCGCCTCAGCAATAGCCGTTCCCAGCATTTCGCCTGCTATCGCGTCGGTAGGATAGTGAACTCCACCAATGACGCGGCACCATGTCGCCTCTCGGATCTGTGTGCGAAATTCCTCGGCCTTGTCCGGGAAAGCCGCCGCCAGAATGGTGCCCCAGAGTGCAGCACCTGCTGCATGCCCGCTCGGGTAGGACGTATTATCGGGACGCCCCACAATCGGTTTGACCTCAGACCAGCGAATGTAAGGGCGCTTGCGGTCCCAGCGCTTTTTGACCTGATCGTCCACGATGCTTTGGCTTTGCTTCGTGATCTTGGCAAACAGCGCCATTGTTTGGGGAAAATCCTTTGAAACAAACCAGTCACCTAGAACGGGGCGCGCGAATGATGTGACCGATTGCGCTGCCACACGCTCCGCACGCTTCATCTGTTCGGGAGTTCGGTCGGCCTGCACCTGCAGCAGAGTCAGGATATCAGCACGACCAGCGGGTGAATCATCTGCTGGCGGGGCCGGCAGCAAATCAACGAGAGGTTTGCAGTCAGCCGGGAGGAAATTCTGAGCGTAAGCCAGTGGCAGCACGGAAAGGGCCACCACCAAAGAGAGCAAGAACCGGTGAATCATAGCGTGTTCAGGTGTTTACAGATAAATCAAATCGCACTGTAATTCTGGCAAGACACCGGACACAGGCAAGAAGATGTTGCGGCAGAGGGACGAAAAGTGAGGGAAAGAGGTCCACGCGGATGAGTTTAGCCTTGGATTCTTCCCGCCTACGCCCGCACGAGAAGACCCGCCGCGTCAGGGACGCGGCCTAGTGCGCCTGCGAGTGGGTGCAAACAAGGTGGTGAAAGTCCGCCTCCGGGAGAAGTTCACCCCCGGTAACCGAAGGGACTGCGCGGGAGAGATTCCCGTGTGGGGAGCAACGGAAGGTGAATGACCAGTCCGTAGGATAACGAACCCGATACGGCTGACCGTGCTGGGCGAGCCTGCTAGGCATGAGCGAAGCCCCAAGCGGGATTGAGTTACCCGCAGCCATAGATAAATGCCAGCGCTGAATAGTGAACATCTGAAAAGCCTGGTTGGACACGGGAAGTGGGTGGGGACGGAATGGTCAGAAGGTTGCATGCATGAAGCAGGGAACCCTGCCGGGGCAGCACGGGAAGAAGGCCTCTATTGGCCGAGATCCCGCCCGGCACAGGTCAGAGCGTCCGTAGTAGCGATGAAGCGGTGCAACATAACGCCGTGGAGCCAAGGGACGCAGGAAGGCAGATGCAGGAATGGTACAGAACAACGAAAGCCAAAAGCAAACCGGCACGAGTGTGGTCCCAAAGGCCACTATGCCTGCCGGAGAGATCGCACTTCGATGGAAGTGGGTGGAACGTTCGGTCTGGACCGACCGCATGTTGATGGCCTTGGAACAAGGGATCAAGGGAGGCCGATGGTACAGTCTGATGGATAAGGTATGGTCGGAAAGCAACCTGATGAGTTCGTGGCTGGCCGTAGCGGCAAAGCGCGGAGCAGCAGGAGTGGACCGGCAGAGCGTTGCTGCGTTCCAAGCTCATCGGGAGCAGGAACTCAAACGCTTGCACCAGGAACTGCGCTCGGACAGCTACGAGCGCCGGCCTGCCCGGCGGGTCTGGATAGACAAGCCGGGAACAAAAGAGAAGAGGCCGTTGGGAATACCGTGTGTAAGGGACCGAATCGTGGAAGGCGCAATGCAGCGAGTGCTCGAACCTATCTTCGAGCGTGAGTTTGCGGAGCACTCTTACGGTTTTCGGCCCGGACACAAGGCGCAGCAGGCAGTGGCGCGGGTTGAAGGGCTTTTGCAGGGCGGCTACACTTGGATTGTAGACGCCGATTTAAAAGGTTACTTCGATTCGATTCCACAGGAAGCCTTGCTCAAGATGGTGAGCCAAAGGGTAAGCGACCGGCGCGTGCTGCGGCTCATCGAGCAAAGCCTCAAGGCGGGAGTGATGGAAGAGATGAAAGGCTGGCAACCCACCGAACAAGGGACACCGCAAGGAGGCGTGCTCAGTCCCTTGCTTGCCAATATTTATCTCAACCCGCTGGACCATCAGATGGCCCAGAAGGGATACCGGATGACCCGCTATGCCGATGACTTCGTCATCCAATGCCGCAGCCGCGCAGAGGCCCAAGAGGCCCTCGAAACGGTAAAGCAATGGGTGATGCAAGCCGGACTGCGGCTCCACCCGGAAAAGACCCGGATAGTGGACGCAACCCAACGAGGCGGGTTTGAGTTCCTTGGCTGGCACTTCGAACGAGGCTATCAATGGCCGCGCGAAAAGAGCCAAACCAAACTCAAAGAGACAATCCGCCAGCTAACGCCACGGACCAGTGGACAGAGCATGAGTCAAATCATCCAGAACCTGAACCGGCGGCTTAAAGGCTGGCGAGGGTATTTTGATCATGGTGTGCGCAATGTACACGAAGAACTCGACAAGATGGTTCGGCGACGGCTGCGGCAACTTCTTCTCAAGAGACGAGGCAAGCGAGGCAAACCCAATGGAAACGTAAACAGACGATGGCCAAACCTCCACTTTGATAAGTTGGGCCTCTGGCGGCTGGCTGGAGAGCATCAACCAAATCATCAATCATAGAAACTGCCGACTGGAGAGCCGTATGCGGGCAAACCGCCTGTACGGTTCGGAGGGAGGGGGAGCGGACATCCGCTCTCCCTACCCCTATCAGGGTCGAGGGCATCCGGCAACCGTGCGTGCCGATGATTCTGCGGCGCAAGGCACCCATTCTCGCGAGAGCCTGGCTTGAAAGGCCCGTTACGGCAGATTAGCCCGGGATCTGCCATGGGCCGAACAGGTCACGCTCAACCTTCGTGCTGAAGGCCCGGTCCCCGCACCGGGCGGTTTCTCGTTTTTCCTATTTCCTTCACCCGCACCCAAGCAGACCAAAACGGACCGACCCGGTCAGGGTCTTCTTAACTCGGCATTTATCGCGGAACCATCGGAAACCCACGGATTCATCGAGGCGTCAACGGCGTCCGGAGACCGGCAGCCTTGGCAACACCGCCCTACCCCGCCCCGCCGCATCCCCAGGTCTGGCAGTTCACACCTCATGGTGCCTGGCAAATACGGATTTCCGCACTATCGGAACGCACACCAGCATCCAAAAACCTAAAGCACAAGCGTTGCCCAAGCCTGGTGACTTGATCAAAGTGTAGATCACCCAACCGCTCAGATACATGAGGCCTGCCGCGCGAGCACCTCTGAGCGTGGCATGTAAAAGGTACGAGTCACTTTTCATATCGTTGACCTGACATTTCATTACCGGAACGGCTCGCAGCCCATTCGCCCGATTCCTGGCCCTGACTGCGACCCTTGGGTTGTGAACCGATATAAAACTCGATGCTCAAGATGCTCGCAATGAGACACAGCATGACTATGAACAGCCTGGCCTGTGTTGATGAGGCCAATTCAGCAAATCTTTTCCGTCTCACCTCAACGGGAAGGGCAAGGAAAACACATAGGAGGATTGCGCTTAAAGAAAGCAATGTTCTCGCAGCCGGTCCGCCAGAATCAAACCCCATGAGCAATCCCGTACTCAGCACAGGAAATAACGCGACTCCTATGCTCATTCCTATGGACATTCCATGAGGCGCCGGTGCACCCGATTTGTTACCAGGTTCTCGATCCAGGCACTGGTGTTGATTGCTCATCGGCACCAGTAAACGTCTATAGAGAATAAAGTCAAGATGAATAGGCACTCACACTCTTTACATGCAAACGCGGAGTTCGTCGAGAGAGGGAAAGTCGAACAATTAGATGTCACGTCGCGCAGCAAGCGGTTGGGATCGCAACCATTACGGGTTTCCGTTCAGCCAGGGAAGGTTGTATGGGCTGGCGGCACCCATTCGATTACTGTAGAGCGTTTGCAATGGCGCCCCTCGGCGGCATCGGCGATGCCGCCCTACCCTGCCCGCCGCGTCGGGGATGCGGCCTACAGAGCCGAGGCTGGGGTAGACTAAGGGCGCTTCTTCTCGGCTGGCTGCCTTTTCCGAATCGGTGATCTGCTCTTTCACTGCTTCGTTCACAGAGAGCGGAGGCGAACGATATAGCATTACCTGCTTCCATCAGTCGAAGTACCACCCTATCAGACCTGCCGGGTTGATAAAAAAATGTGCGAGATAAGACATCCAGACGATTACTGCGGTCAAAACTCTCCAATCTTTCGGAAGATCCTTCGTCCAGAAGAGTCTGTACATCAGCCAGACAGCCCATGGAACAAACGTTGTGAATGTCAAGGTTAAAAGACTATCGACCAAGGCATCATGATACCCGTTCTCCAGCGGATCAGGCACGGAGTCGAAGAGAACCGGCCAGCGCCCGAGCGCGGAGCGTACCCTAAAACAATAGGAATAGAAGAATCCAAACCAACAAAGCATCGCTATAGGCTCGGCATAGAGAATAGCTCGAGTCCACTTCGGCGATAGAAGCTGCATTTTCATAGCTGCTGGCAAGCCAACCTATTTGTGCCGATAAATGTGATAGTTGAAGACATTGGTTTGCGGAACCGGTTCGGCTCGGGCATATAGCCATGCCTTGGTCACCCGGTTGCTTAGAATGAACTGCCCTGAATCCACGCCCACCTCCTGGCTATTGGGGGACATAACCTCCCATGAATTTGAGCTGAGCCCGGCGTGCTCCATCGCTTCTGTCAGTCCCCGGCGGGCGACTTCGCTACTGGCGGCGGGCGGCATTTCCTCAAAGCGGTAGGTGTAGCGAGCCACCGTGAACTTACCGGCGAGCACCCTGGAGCCATACCGGAGGCTCCACAAACCCAACACTGCTAGCAGGCTAAGGACAATGAAGAAATATCTAAGTCTCATAGGCCAAGGTCCGAACGGGTGACAAGTTCAGCCCTGCTACTCCACGGCGGGATGCATCAACCGGTAGAAACGCGAGGTGGCGCTGGGCTGGACATGAAGCGTCTTGTTCGTGCCTTTCGTTTCGATCGTTAGAAAACGAAATGATCTGCTCACCACCAAGCCCGGATTTAGAAAAATGAATGACATGACAGAACTCTTGTGCACGATTGTGCTAATAATGTCAAGGCAGACCATAAAAGACCAGAAGGTTTATGGTTGAATGGTGAAGTGCATAACGAGTTCTAAACACACTGGTATTGTCATTGATGCGAGTTCTTGGTAACGTGCAAGCAGAAATCAGGACTCGGCGAGGTAGCTTCATATCCCAACCTCGCCCATATTGTGAACCAGATTGGCTACCATCCGAATTGTCCCGCGCAGAATCCGACGACAACCTGCGCGCCAACCGGATATGTGCAGTTCGCCGAGGTTGTTGGGTGCAGGCCAGCCAACCCGCAAGGGCCGGTCCGTTTGCGGCAATCATTTCTGCAAGAGTCATTCACTGGTGAGCTGCTAAGAGCCCATCATACTTTGTTCGTCATTCCACCCTCATTCCTGGCATGGCCAGCTTCCACCAGTTCAACCTCCGCATAATTACGCAAAGGGAAACTTTGACCTATTGCATTATGACACTATGAGCGTCCTCCATGTAACACAGATAGGCAGGCGTGTTCGCGAGTCTTTCGAGAGCCACGTGTCGAAAGATGACCTCAAGGCAACTGACCAGGAACTCGACGTTAAAATCCAAACCAGATGCCTTGCGGCATTTGCAGTGAAAGCGACGACGGAGTGCACTGACTTTGACGCTGGGGCGGCAGTCGTGGATGGGGGAGAGGACAACGGCTTAGACGCTGTGTTCTACTCGTCCAGTCTGAACTGTTTGGTTCTGGTCCAGTCGAAGTGGATCAAGGACGGCAAATCGGAACCTGACAGTGCGGAGGTCACTAAATTCTGCAATGGAGTACGTGACTTGGTTAACAGCGAATTTGATAGGTTTAACGAGCGGATCAAGCGGCGCCAAAGCAGTATCGAGAACGCACTCTCCAATTTCAACTGCCGCTTACTCCTCGTCCTCGCACACACTGGCAAGTCCGAACTGGCTGTACACGCAACCCGCCAGATTACAGACCTGCTTGCTGAACTCAACGACGCGACCGATATCGCCGTTTTCCAGAACATGGGCCAAGAGAGCATCTATGCGATGATGGCAGAAGGCGCAGCAGGCGGAGCAATCAATCTGGAGTTCGGACTTTCTTCGTGGGGTAAAGTCGAAGCACCACATATTGCGTTTTATGGCATGATCACGGGTACAGAGGTAGCAGATTGGTGGAACCAGTTTGGCGAGCGTCTCTTCGCCCAGAATCTGCGAGGCGTGCTGGGGCCAACCGATGCGAACAAGCAGTTGACCGCGACACTGGACTCGCGACCTGACGATTTTTGGTACTTCAACAATGGCATCACCGTTACCGCGAGAAGTGTGGAGAAGACGCCGGCTGGTGGGGGAAACCGGGACTTGGGCACCTTTCGAGCTTCGAGTGCATTTGTGGTGAACGGAGCCCAGACCGTCAGCACCGTAGGTCGCTTTCGTGGCACGGTGGACAAACTTGCCAAGGTCAGAATTCCGCTACGAGTGATCTCTTTGGCTGGAGCCTCCGAAGACTACGGAGCATTGATTACCCGCACAAACAATACCCAGAACCGCATTGAGGCCAGGGATTTCGTCTCTCAGGATCTGGAGCAGCAGCGGATCCGAGTTGAGTTGCAGATAGAAGGTATCGAGTATCACCTTGCCCGCTCAGAAGGTTTCAAACCATCTAACATCGCGTTTGACCTTGAAGAAGCGACTGTCGCACTCGCTTGCGCGACCGGGGAGTCGAATTTGGCCGTCTTGGCAAAGAGAGAGATTGGCCGCTTCTGGCTGGACTTGGATAGAGCGCCCTATAAGCGCCTGTTCAACCCGTCGGTTTCATCCCTCCACATTTACCATTGCGTCCTTTTCCACCGCATGGTTGAGCGTAGAATCTCGGAATTGGTCACCTCTTTGGACAAGAGAAGCGGTAGGAAATACGGAGTACTTGTGCATGGAAATCGCTTAATCGCCGCCACAGTCTTCCGCCGCCAACGGCTGTCACCCGCATTGGGAGACCCAGATTTAGAACCAACCGACCACTACGAAGAAGTGAAAGCCATTGTTGACCACGTTGTTGATGTCTTAATCAAGGAAGTTGGAACTCGTCATGCTGACAACTTCCTCGCTGTGGTTTTCAAGAACCCAACCAAATCCAAGGTTCTTTTCGATCAGTGTATTGGCGCTGACCAAGGCTCTCAACTGACACTGGGAATTCCAGCATGACCGCCCGTAGGGCTATCGCCCAAAAGCTTTGGAACACCTGCAACACGTTGGTCGCGTGGCAGAGCCTGTTCAGCGAGCTCGAAGGACCGGAGTTATTGGTGTCGGCCAGTCTTATGCGGGGTGAAGTCGTGCTCTAAAGTAATGGTTTTCAATGTCAAGCGCACCACTTGAAGAAACAGAAACGTTCCACCGCTTCCTTGACGAGACGGGCGATACGACGTTCTATGGCAAAGGTAAGCGGATTGTCATTGGCACAAATGGCGTCTCGTTCAGTTTTGGTCTCGGTGTGGTTCGAATTGATCGGTCGCTAGCGGAAGTGCGACGAGAGGTCCGGGCACTGGAGATGCAAGTGCAAGCCGACCCGCTATTAAACACGATTCCGAGTGTGCAGAAGCGCATAGCGTCGGGTGGTTTCTACTTTCACGCGTGCAAAGACACGCCAGACGTGCGGGCGGTGTTGCTGCGTTACCTGCGCGAGTTGCCATGCGAGTCGGAAATGGTCGTGGCGCGAAAGATTCCAGCGCTCTTTCAAAAGCAACACAATGGGCGCGAGGATGAGTTTTACGCCGACCTATTGGCACACTTGCTCAAGAATCGTCTCAAGCGCGCTGGCACCTTGGTGTTTAACATCGCGCAGCGGGGCAGCAGCACGCGGGAGAAGGTTTTGACGGACGCCCTGAAACTGGCCACCGACCGCGCCGCCAAAAGGTGGGGAGGCGAAAACTTGAAGGCACGTGTCGTATTTAATGTGCAGAATCCACGTAGCGAACCTTTGTTGACGGTGTCAGATTACCTGTGCTGGGCGGTACAGCGGGTGTTCGAGACAGGTGAAGTGCGTTATTACAATTACTTGGCGGAGAAGATTAGGTTGGTGGTAGACCTGTATGACCGTGATCGCTACGAGGGATCCAAGAATTACTACGATAAGAAAAACCGGCTTACGGCTGGAAACAAATTAGGCCCGCCTGTTGCCTAAGCGGCTTTCACCGCGACGTCATGGAGACGACTTTCAGCAACCGCAGACCTGCGCATAACATGCGCATGATATGCCCTGCCGTCAAGGCTCAGGTTCGAGGCGTTTCGAGGCGGCGAGCAGGTGCTGCGTGACGGCACATCCGTTGGCGCGAATTACTGGTGAACAGCAGGATTGCCGCGGCAGACAAGCTGTCGGTGCTCCGTCAGGAGCGTGATGGACTCACGGCGATCTTCGTAGCTATCGTGGAAGGGGCCAAGGAAATCCTTGGTTTCCAGCCGCTCACCGCGCAACGAGGAATGCTCTCCTCCTACTCTGACCTCGCCCTTGAGTCCTACTTTCTCAAGAAGTGTCCTGACCGCCATTCCTTTTGCGCGCGGTCTTTGATGAGCACCAACCCGGCGTCCACACATGCTTTGCGAACAGTTTCAAACTCTGTTGCGAGGATGCCAGCCAGGATCAGGGAGCCGCCCGGCTTGAGCCGTGCCAGAACGCGATCCAGTTCGCCGATGAGCAGATTGGAGGTCAGGTTGGCGCAGATCACATCATACCGAATACGGCTTCTTTTCGGCAGCTTGGTGAGATCAGCCTGGTACAGGTTGAGAAGCTTGTTAGCGCGGTTCTTCCGCGCGTTCTCTGCCGCCACCTGCACCGCTTCGGGATCGAAATCAAAAGCATCGACGGGCTTGAACCCGAGCTTGGCTGCCGCTATGGCCAGAATCCCGGTGCCAGTCCCGATATCCAAAAAGCCGGTGCCTGGTTTTATGTCACGCATACCGGCTAACTGGCGCAGACAAAACTCCGTCGTGGGATGCTGGCCTGTGCCGAAGCTCAATCCGGGGTCCAGGACTATTTCAACTCTGGTCTTTACTGCCGGTTTAATCCAGCTTGGGCGAACCAGAAGTATTTGCCCGATGCGCAGTGGCTTGAAGTGGCGCTTCCAGGATTCCGCCCAATCTTCCTTGCGGACCTTCTGAAACCGCAGGCGCATTGGGCCGGGGGTGAGGCCGAACTCTTTGAGCCCAGCCAGTTTCTTGAGAATCTCCTTCTTAACTTGTGCGTTCCACAACTTCGAATCAGTCAGATAAACCGATAGCGTGGATAGTCGCGTCTCGCAGTCGTAATAAACTGCGGGAGGGTTTTTCAGTAATTCTGCGAGCACCTCGGAAGCGGCATCTTCTGCCTCAGCCGAGGTCACCAGCGAGACACGCCACAGATCGCGGGATTTCATACTGAAGGTATATCCCGCCAGGGCGTGAAGTTCAATAGCCGGAGCTCCGGGTCGCCCGGTTCCCACCAGATCTGGGCAATGCTCGCGTATTCCACATCAAAGGCGGCCATACGCGGCAGGGGCAAGTTCAGTGCGATCGCCAGTAGCATGCGAATCACCCCGCCGTGGCAGAAGATCGCGACCTGTTTACCGGGTTGTGTCTCGACGATCTGCTTTAAGCAAGGCTCCACACGTGTGCGGAAAGTGGAAGAGCATTCGGCATTGCGTATACCGGCGCATTCCAATTGATCCAGCCAATCGAAGGCGCTGATCCCGTACTTTTCCTGGACCTGATCCCAGCCAAGCCCGGTCCAGTCACCGAAATCGACCTCGCGCAATCCATCCATGATCGTGGGCCGGGGCATGGCAGGATTAACCAAGGCTGGCGCCAGTGTTTGCTGGACCCGTTTCATTGGGCTGGAGAACACGGCGTCGAACGAATGGGCGCGCAGATATTTAGCGAGCGCAGCGGCCTGCAAATGGCCGCGTGGGGAAAGATCCATGTCAATGCGTCCGCCAAAGACGCCCTGGTAACGGGCTTCTACTTCAGCGTGACGGATCAACCAAAGACGAGTAACGGGGGCGAGAGTAGCTGTGCTCAAATCGATAAACTCCTGAAAGGGCAAACGAATAACTTAAACAGAGGCCAACGCCTGCTTTTGAGCGGCCAGCAGATCGCGAATGCCGCTCTTGCCGAGCATCAGCATATCGGCTAGTTGCTGCTCGGAAAAGGTGGCCTCTTCCCCGGACCCTTGCAGTTCAATGAACTCGCCAGCCGAGTTCATCACCAGGTTCAGATCGACCTCCGCAGCGGCGTCTTCCGTGTAGCACAAGTCCAGCAGGGCTTGCTTGTTGACGATACCCACGCTCACAGCGGCTACCGCGTGGTTCATGGGGTTGTCTGCCAGTTTGCCTTCAGAAAGCATGCGCTGGATGGCCAGGCAAAGTGCCACGTAAGAACCGGTGATTGCGGCCGTCCGTGTGCCACCATCGGCTTGTAGAACATCGCAATCCACCCAAATCGTTCGTGCCCCGATTTTTTCAAGATCGATCGCCGCACGCATGGCGCGTCCGATAAGGCGCTGGATTTCCTGGGAGCGTCCATCGATTTTGCCCCGTGTGATATCCCGCTGTTTGCGCTGCAAGGTGGAGTACGGGAGCATGGAGTATTCGGCGGTAATCCAGCCGCCGGTCACGCTTTGCTCCTTCATCCAGCGCGGCACAGATTCTTCGACGGTTACGCCGCAGATGACCCGCGTATTCCCCCAGGCAATGAGCGTGGAGCCCGTGGCGTAAGGTGCCACGTCGTTCTCAAACCGCACCGAGCGCAATTGGTCCGGCCAGCGTCCGTCCGAGCGGGGCGCTGCAAAGATAGGAGTCTTCTGAGAGTCGGCCATAACCTTAAATCGATATTAGGGCACCCTGTGCCTCAGGGCAACGGCGGAATTCGGCTTCAAAAAAGCCCGCGAGTATCCCCGCTTTCGGGGATACCCCTGCTTGACCCACTTCGGCACAATGGGCGCGTAATCCGAAGAACCCAAAAGCCACAAACACCATCACATACCATTAAAACGAGACAAAGCATGAAAACATTGATCAGGGCTTGCATGGCTGCGGTGCCTCTATTGGCGCTCAGCAGCTACGGCCAAACGATCGTTTGGAATCCGGCTGCCAACCCAACCACCACCGGGCTTTGGAGCGAGGCCGCCAATTGGCAGGGGGGAGTGGTGCCTGGAATTGCCAACAAAGTTGTCTTCAACGTCGGCACGGCCATTTCCTGCCGTATCAACAGCGCGGCTGAGGCGAGCCAGTTGGTCATCGGCGACGGTAATGCCGGTTCCGTCGTTGTTACCCAAGGGGGCTCAGTCCAGACCGGGACCGAATGGAGCGCGGTCAGCTACAACAGCCTCGCGCGGTTCGAAGTTGAAACCGGCGGTTCTGTGGTGTTTGGGGGGCATTTGTGGGTGGGGTTAACCGGAACGGGGGATGGCACGCTGGTGTTGAACGGCGGCACGGTGACAGTAAACCAGATGTTTGGGTTGGGATGGGACGGCGGCAAGGGCACGGCGCAGGTCAATGGCGGCACTCTTTACTTGAAGCAATGGAATGGCACCCAATCGATCTCAGGCAGTTCCACTTTAGATATCCAAGCCGGCAAGGTCGTGATCACAGGTGATGTTACCGGTTCGGTTGATGCCTATGTCGCGGCGGGAAAGATCACGGGATACGGCGGCGTGGGAACCGTGACAAGTGTGTTCAATACGGAATCCAATGCCACCATCTTGACGGCATCAAAGATTGAAGGTGCAGGAGGCCCTTACCCTCCGACGGCGTGGCCCACCAACATCGATCCGACGAAGATCGTTCACTTTTACTCCGCGGACGGCAGTTTGACGGCGGCCAACGCGAACTGGCTCGATTCCCTTAACCTATGCGACCAGGGTGGGACAGGCGGCGACCAGGCCGTGGCTGATGTTCCCAATCTCGGGACTGATATGTTCCTGGGCAAGCGGGCCATCACCGATAACCTCAACATCCTCGATCAGAGTTTTGAAGCATGGGCCAATGTCCCGGAGATCGACATCCTTCTCCAGGTGTATGGGGACGCTGGAGTTGTTAAACCCAGCGATGGCAACCAGGGACGTCGAATTGAGTTTCTTACAGGCACCTTGCCCAGTACCGCTCTGGTCAGGGGCAGCACTTATCCAGCATCCATCCACAACCTCAAATGGAATTGGCTGCTTATTACGGTTACCAACTCCATGTATCTTGAAGATGGGGTCCCGCGGCGTCAGATCGGAACAGTGAAAGCGGGCGTTTCTGCCCAATACGGTGGTGTTAATGGCGGTACGATCCGATTGCAGGGGCCGGATAATAATGTAAACGGACTCACGGTTCGGGCGGTTGCATTTGGTGAGAAAGGCGCATTTGGCACAGCAAACGATATCAACCAGTTTCTCCCGGCGGATGGCAGTTGCCCCGAAGTGCTGGATCGGAATCTGGTAGGACTGGATCTGAATGCCGGAGTGACCAACAATCTCCAGGTCATCAACGACGCCAATTCCGGTCAGGTGGTCACTTACGTAACCGACGCCGGCCCTGCTGGTGACAAGCGGAAGGCAGTGCGCACGGATTGGTTGTTGAATTTCGGCATTCTCGATAATTACCTCGGCCAGGCCTGCAATGAGAATGTGACGATCAAAGTCTGCCTCGACTATTACGATGATCCGCTGTTCGCCGGGAATAACGTCTCATTCGGCCCCGAATCATGGGCAAACGATCGGTACGGATCTCTGACCTTCGCCAACCCAAACACAGCGGTCACGTTGCGAGGCACTGGCCAGTGGCTGCGACAATCCTGGGTTGTTTCCGGAGTCAACCTATCGGGTGTGAGCACGGCACCGCTGACCGGCGGGCCACGGTTCATAGTCGTTGGCGGAACAATAGCTGTGTCCCGTGTGGAAATGGCGGTTCTTCGCACGGTCGGTCCATTGGCCGGGCAAGATCCTCTGGCTGGTTGCTACCCTGATCCCCTGGTTTGCCTGGGAGTTTACGGCAACTTCGCTGAGTTGGACTTGGCGGCGGGTGTGACAAACGGTTTGGATCTAGGTAGTTCAGGCGGTGACCAAATGTTCGTTGTGGAAACTACGGGGCCTGCCAACGACCAGCGCCTCGCGGTGCGCGGTGACAGCCCGGGCGGGTACTTCCTGAATTTCCAGATCCTGACCAACGCACTGGGGCCGACGAGCCAGGGTAATTTGCACATGGCAATCGTGGTCACTTACTACGATGATCCAGCCAAAGTCGGAACCGGGCTGCGTCCACAGGTCTGGAAGTATCACGGCATAACCGGATCAGCGAACAACTACCTGGGTGGCGATCGCAACCTGGTGCTCCAGGGAACTGGAAAGTGGCGCGAAGCTTACTGGGAAATAGGCCGCATTAGTCTGGATGGCATCAACCAGGGTCCTCAAGCTGCTGCGCGTTTCCAAACGGATGGCGGAAATCCCGTGCACATCAGTCGTGTGCGTTACGCGGTGATCCGGCCATGTGGGGCTACTGCCGGCCAGAACCAACTCAGCACCACGCTTGCGTTGGCCGTGAAGCCGGAACCCAACTCCATTCTGCAACTGAGCTGGCCATACAAGGCCCCTCAGGCAGTGCTCCAGAGTATTTCAGCATTGGGTGAGACCTGGGCACCTTTCAATGCACCCATGGGATTTGATGGGGAAAACGCCATGCTCCGTTTGGGGCCAACGAATGGGGACAGCCGGTTTTTCCGGTTGAGCATCACGCCTCCTTAAGGGCACGAGGGTTGCCTGCGTCCCAGGCGTTTGCTTCGGCGCGCCCACCCGATTGTGGGGATCGGGTGGGCTGTGCGAAGCGCAAGTCATAATGCTGTTTCAGTTGAAAAAAGCAGGTGTGCGCGCGGTAACCGGTGCGCGTGCACAACTCCTTCCTGTCCGTTGTCGTGATATCCGTTTTTTGTTTCGGCCTTTCGGTTGTAACCTTGCATTCTAAAGCCATGTGTTGTGCCCGTTGTGTGATCGTGTGTCTGTTGTGCCTCGGGATTTATTCCGGCGAATCTCAAACTCGCATCAAGCTCTCTGCAATTGTCCCAGGTAGCGAACGGGTTCAATTGGTTAACAATGGAGATTTTCAATCGCAGGGTCCGGCAGAGGACGGGGCGTTTCCCTTTCCAGTTGGATGGAGCCGTATGGCCGATATGTTCGTTGGCCCGGGTGTGAACCTGTCGCTCGTGAACGGTGCGACCGTAGCCCTCGGCAGGGTGGATGGCGGTGCAGGTGTGAGCATGTATAGCCGCTCGGTGCGCCTTGAGCCCAACACCAGTTATGTGCTCAGCGCCTACATGTGGAACTTAGGCAGTGCGGGCAATAGCGTCGTCACAGTGGTTGATCTTAACGACGCCAAAAACGAGCCGCAGCTCTATCTGAGCCGGGACCATGCCGGGGCCGATCAAGGCTACTTTGTTTATGGAACCTTCAACACGGCTGATACGGGCTCCAACGTGGTTCTGCGTGTCTTTTACGATGGCCGCACGGGCTCCGGTGCTGCTCCAGATTACTTCCCAATCGGAGCTCAATGGGACAACATTGCGGTGACCCGTGCAGACGAGTTCCTCCCACCGCAGCCGACTGGTTCGGGAGCCAACCTGCGCCCGACTGTCGCGATGTGCAGTCCTGAGGACGGCGAGAGCCTCTTCGTTGAGACGGTCCCCGCCATCCTGCCATTAGCCGCAAACGCCGCTGACCTGGATGGGACGATCACTCAGGTCGAGTTTTATGCTGGGACCAACAAGCTGGCACAGGTTTCGACCTATCCTTACAGCGTCCTCTGGTCAAATGTCACATCAGGCTCGTTCCGGCTGACAGCGGTGGCGACCGACGATCACGGCGCCACCACCGTTTCTGCCCCGGTGTTTATCAGCACTACGATTCTGCCGCAGCCCGTGCCTTTGAGCATTGAGACTCAGGGGGCAAATGTGCTGGTTTCATGGCCAACGTCCGCCACAGCATCCTCGCTTCAATGCGCGTTAAACCTGGAAGGCGCCAGTTCCTGGAAAGTGCTAACCAACGCGCCTGTGCTGGCAGGAGAGCACCATCGCGTGACTCTGGCGCAGAGTAACTCACCGCAATTCTTCCGGTTGGGCGCCGAGGTCGATCCCAGCACGCTGAACCGCAAACTCCTCATGGGATACCAGGGATGGTTCGCCTGCCCCCAGGATGGTTCGTCTCTTAACCAATGGGTCCATTGGTTCCGGCGACAGAACCCCGTCGCCACCAATGCGACGTTCGATTTTTGGCCTGATGTATCGGAGTTCGATGCAGACGAACTATTCGCGACCGATCTGACCCATAGCAACGGCAGTCCTGCGAAGTTGTTCTCCGCCTATAATCGCAAGACCGTTATGCGCCATTTCAAGTGGATGAAAGATCACCACCTCGATGGGGTGTTTTTGCAGAGGTTTTCTTCGAGCCTGAGCGACTCCGGTCATTTTGCATTTCGGAATCAGGTCACGGGCAACGTCCGCGCGGGCGCTGAGGCCTACGGACGCGTCTTCGCGATGATGTATGATATTTCCGGGCAGAATCCTGCGACGCTCGTCAGAACGCTTACCAACGATTGGAACTATCTCATCAACACCCTGCGGATGACCAATAGCCCTGCGTATGTGCGGCACAAGGGCAAGCCCGTCGTGGCCATCTGGGGTTTCGGATTTACGGATCGTCCGGGTACGCCTCAGGATGCCCAGGCCGTCATTAACTTTTTCAAAGCTGCAGGATGCACTGTCATGGGTGGTGTTCCTACACAGTGGCGGACTTTGAAAGGCGATTCCCAGACCAACGCCGCCTGGGCTGCTGTTTACCGCTCATTCGATATCATTAGTCCATGGTCCGTCGGACGCTATGGGAACATTACTGAGATTGATGCCTTTCGTCAGAACCAGATTCAGCCTGACCTGGTGGAGACCAAAGCGAAGGGAATCGATTATATGCCAGTCATCTTCCCGGGTTTCTCGTGGACCAATTTGAACCAGGGACCTTTCAACCAGATCCCCCGGAACGGCGGCACCTTTTATTGGCGGCAGGCGCTCAATGCCATATCTGCTGGGTGCACCATGCTTTATGGAGCCATGTACGATGAGGTTGATGAAGGCACTGCCATGTTCAAAGTGGTTCCCACCCGGGGCCAGTTACCTGTGGAAGGATCGTTTGTTCCTCTGAACGTGGACGGACAAGCCCTGCCCAGCGACTGGTATCTGCGCGTCGCTGACCAAGCCTCACGCATGCTTCGTCAGGAAATCCCGCTGCAAGGACAACTCCCCATCCGACCTTGAAATCCCGCCCTTCCCTACGCTACGCCCGGATCGACTTCCTCAGGTTGCCAGAGCCAGCGGCCTTCCATTCCTCCGGCAATGACCAGGTTCTGCCCGGTCACGTGGCGAGCCAAGAGATCGGATGCCAGGAACACAGCCGCGTTACCCATATCTGAGGGGCGGCCTATCTGGGGCAGAGCCATCGTGGCGGTGGCCTTTCGAACCATGGAGGGGTTGCCCAACTTAGCCGCAAGACGTGGAACAGCAGTCCAACCAGGGGAAATGCAGTTGATGCGCCCGCCGCAGTATGAGGCCGTGTGGGGGGCAATACGGGCGAGTTCGTTCTTGAGTGAGCGCGTGAGTCCGTAGGCAATGGCGGCTTTGCCAGCAGCATAATCGGCATGACCAGCCTCGCCGAACACAGCAGCAGTCGAGGCGATCACCACCGCGTTACCGTGCCTTTGGCGTGCTGCAATTCGCAGGAACTCCCGCAGGCTCAAGAAGGTGCTGGTGAGCACTCCATCAAGAGTCTTGCGCCAATGTGCCAGTGACATATCGGCCAGGAAGCAATCGCGTGTTTCCCAGGAAGCGGCATTCGCCACAAGCGTATCCACCTGACCGAATTTGCGCACGGCGGCGGTGAAAAGTTTCTTCGTATCCGCCTCACGGCTCAGATCCGCACGCACGCATAGCACATCCGTGCCAGGCAACTCACGGCAGAGTTTCTTTAACGCGTGGCCTCCGGAACGATACTGCAGCACCAACCGGCAACCTTCCGCCGCGAACGCCCGGGCGATACCACCCCCGATGCCACCCGACGCCCCCGTTATGACAATCACCTTACTTTTGAGTCCGGTTTCCATGTTCTTCCCTGTGCACGGGCAGAAGGATGCTAAACACCGATCCTTTGCCAGGGCGCGATTTCAATTTGATTTTGCCGCGATGCGTTTCCACCACGCGGGTAACGATAGCCAAGCCAATGCCTGTGCCCTTCGCCTTTGTGGTGCTCAGTAAAGATTTGAACGCGCGTTGTCGTTGCTCTTCGGACATACCATGTCCGGTGTCCTGGATATCGATGCCCACGTGGCTGATCTCCGAGCCTGAGCGTTGCAAGGATATGGCGCGCGTTTGAATGGTCAGAGTGCCTCCCTGAGGCATCGCCTCTACCGCATTAAGAATCAGGTTGAGCAAGGCCTGCTCTAATTGGGTGGCATCCCCCATGACCGCCGGCAAATCCGGAGCCGAGCGCCGTTCCAGAGTCACGTTCTGCTGTTTCAGCTTGTGCCGCACGAGGAGGCATAACTCCTCGACCAGTTCGTTCATGCTAACGGGCGCCATTTGAGGTTCGCTCGTGCGCGCGAAATTCATGATCTGCTCGACGATTTTGTTCAGATGCTCGATTTTTTCATCGATGATGCGTGCATCCTTGGCGCGGGGATCACCTGCGGGGAAGCTGAGGTTCAACGAATGATAAAGCATCTTCATCACCGTGAGCGGATTGCGGATTTCGTGAGCCACCTCAGCGGCCAGCAATCCGAGCGCGGATAGCTTTTCGTTCTGACGCAACTGTTCCTCCATATCCACGAGGCGCTCGTAGAGCCGCGCTTTTTGGATAGCGATAGCCGAGAGTTCGGCGAACGCGGAAAGGATGCTCACTTCCTCGTTCGAGAAGTGGTAGGGTCCGCTGGTATAGACGTTCAAGGTGCCTATCGCCTGGCCGGAAAACAGCAGCGGCACGCTCAGCAAGCCCGCGAGACCTTCGCTCCGTGCAGTCTCTACATGCTGGTAGCGGTTGCTGGTTTGCACGTTCTCCACCTGCATGGGTTTGCGCCGCCGCGCGACCGATCCCAACAACGTCTCATTCACATCCAGGCGCGGTTTGCTGACATAAGCAGGGCCAGCCCCGTAGCTCGCGCGCAAATCGAGCCATTGGCCGGAATCATCCAGCAGCATCAACGAGCACATCTTAGCCCGCATCAAGGTACTCGCCTCGCGCACGATCACATTGAGGGCATCATCCAGGTTTAGCGCCGAATTGATGGTTCGGCTGACACTTGCCAGTGCTTCGAACAGGTGCACCCGAAGCCTCAATTGTTCGTACAACCAGGTGTTCTGGATCAAACGGGCAGACTGCACAGCCAGTGCTTCCAGCAACTCCTGGTCGTCCGCCGAAAAAGCGTCTTCCCTGTCTGAATCCACATTTAGAACCCCGCGCACTTCGTCGCGAACCAGAAGCGGCACGGCCAGTTCAGATCGGATTTCTGGACGCACCATCACGTAACGGGGGTCTGCGGTCACGTTGCCAACGCGTGCAGGCTTGCCAGTGCGCGCCACCCAGCCGGTTATCCCCTCCCCTACGCGCAACTGAAGGGTCATTGCACCTTTAGGAAGCCCGCTGCCAGCATGGATTTCGAGAAAGCCAGTAGTCGGATTCACCAGCACAGTGGACCCGCTGGAGGCGCCCACCAATCGAACGGCTTCATCCACGATCAGTTGCAGCGCTTCCTGGGGTTCCAGGGTTGACTGAAGAACATTACCGACCTTGTACAGGCGGTGGAGCCGTTCATAACGTGCTTTCCAATCCTGGGAATCGTTGGAAGTAGCAGCGGATGTATCCATGCGTGGCTCCTTATTTGTTCAGCGCACTCGCGCTGTAAGCCATATGCCACCTAGTCCAAAGACCAGGTTGGGCAGCCAGGCAGCCAGCCAGGGAGGCATGTGTTGTCCAGAACCCAGGGCCAGCCCCATCTGTTGCAGCACGAAATAGGCGAAGCAAAGCACAATGCTGCTGGCTACCCCGACGAACAGGTTGCGCCTGCCTGAGGGCGCACCAAAGGGAATGGCCACCAGGACCACCACCAGACAGGTCCAGGGAAGCGCCAACCGGCCATGCAGCTTTGTATAGAGCCACGCCCGGTCCGCGGCAGAGGGATTAGGGTGCAACCGCAGGTAGTTCACTATTTCTTCGATGGGGATGTCCGTTTTGCGGGCTCCGCGCATGCCCAGAACGCGGCTGATTCGGATCTCGCTCCGGATTTCATCTGGCGTTTCCGTGAACGGGAGGAAGAGCATGTTGGTCTCCAATATCGGCAAAGGGATGGCATTGGTTTGAGCGCCTTCGAGGAACTGCCGCACCTGGTGGAAGACCCACCCACCCGGAGCGGGTTCGGCGGTGGCCGCCGTCACCCACAAGCGGCTGCCATCCGACTGCCTCCAGAGCACCTGCGGATTCACCATTCTGCCGCTGAGAGCGTCATAGATTCCGATCTGCCAGACGCGCTGCTCCCGGGCGTTTGTAAAACCGAGGTTGCGCACCTGGTTGGGGTTGCGCGCAACCTGCGCCCCAGGCAACCTGCGCGCCAATATCCGATCGGACGCTTCATCCGAATCATCGGCCCAAAACTCATTGGTAATCAGCAAACCAAGACTGAGCAGAAAGCCCACACCCAAGTGTGGCAGACAAATGCGCCAAAGGCTAACCCCCGCCGCACGGATGGCCGTGATCTCATGGTGGCGTGCATGGTTGGTCAGTGCGTAAAGAATGGCCAGCAGCAGCGCAATCGGGAGCACGAGTGTCAGAAACTCAGGGGTTCGTGCCAGGTAATACTCGGCGATATCCAGGAAAAGCAGCTCCTTTTCTTTGAACTCGCCGATCCGGTCAAAGAGGTCGAAGGCGATCCAAAAGATGAGGAAGCCCGCCAGGCAGTACGCCAGGGGCACCAGCAATTCGCGCAATAAGTAACGGTCCAGGAGCCGCATCCGAAGGCAGGCTATCCGCTGTGTGGTGCCAAAGCAACTGCTCCGGCGAGCCAGTGGGCCGCTCGTCAGTGAGGGCGGCAGGGGCGCGTTGTAACCTGTTTGTAACATTCCCGCGCTTGGATCGTAACCAGCCGTTGCGATTGTGTGCCGTGTCAGAGTCACAACATTGAACAATCTTGATCTCTTAAAACTATAACCCGTATGAAAGCACTTCGTAATAGCGTAGAACGCACGCAGTCCGCGGGAGCACTGATCCCACGACGGGCCAGCCTGGGTATGGCAGCCGTTCTGGCAGCGGCGGTTTGCCTCGCACCCGCCGCCTGGGCAGGCGCCATCACAGCCAAAGGTTCTGATACCCTCGTGATCCTCGCGCAAAAATGGGCTGAGGTTTACATGAGCAAAAACCCCGCCACCAAGATCCAGGTGACCGGTGGCGGCTCCGGGACAGGGTTCGCAGCGTTACAAAACCGCACCACGGATTTAGCCAACGCTTCCCGCAAGATCAAATCCGGTGAAACCGCCGAGTGCATCAAAGCCTTCGGAAAAAGGCCCACGGAATACAAGGTCGCTCTGGACGGCTTATCGATCTACGTCAACGAGGGGAACTCAATTACCGAGCTGGACCTGGAGCAATTGGAGAAGATTTTCACAGGCAAAGTGCGGAACTGGAAAGACCTTGGGGGACCGGACGCGCCGATCGTCGTCTATAGCCGCGAGAACAGTTCAGGCACTTATGAGTTCTTCAAGGAACATGTGCTCAAAGGTGCCGATTTCGTGGCCAGTGCTCAAACAATGCCGGGCACAGCCGCCTTGCTGCAGGCGGTGGCAAAGGACAAGAATAGCATTGGTTACGGTGGTGCAGCATACGGTGCAGGCGCCAAGCATTTGAAAGTAAAAGCCAACGCGAGCTCGCCAGCCATCGAACCCACAGATGAAACGGTGATCAGCGGCAAGTATCCGATCTGGCGTTACCTCTACATTTACGTTAACCCGAATCTCGACAAAGGCGAGGTTGCCGACTACCTGAAATGGATTCGCAGCGACGAAGGCCAGGCGCTTGTGCAACAGATCGGTTACTATTCGCTCCCGGAGAACCTGCGAAGCAAGTGATGTAAAGGGATTACGGGATAGCACCGGGCAGCCGGGTCTTCGGACCCGGCATCAGTGTTAGCGGTTCCAAATTGGATGAGCACACGACACCAGGAAAGACGAAGCATCGGCTGGATGGGCATCAAGCGGGGACACCGCGCCCATCCTGTAGAATGGTTGGTCGAGCGGGGCATCTTCATCGTCGCCAGCTCAGCGATTTTGATGGTCTTCCTCATCTTCCTGTTTGTGGCGAGGGAAGCGCTCCCAGTATTTTTTGGGAAAACGAACAGCTCTCTGGCTGGCGAAGTTATTCAGGCCGATAAGCTGGACACCCTGAGTCCCGAACAAGTTCAGCAGTACCTGGAGTTGACGCCAAAACAGTTTCGCGAACTGGATCGTGAAGCCTTGCAGGCGCTCATGGAAGTCAAAGTCGAGGCGGCTGCAGAGCTCACCAAAGACAAAGATGCGGCGCTGAACACAACAAGCTGGCGTTACCTGGTCGGACCCTGGCAATGGACTGGTTACGACGAGCCCGTTTACATTTGGCAGCCGGTTTCGACCATCCACAAGTACAACATCATTCCACTGCTGGTAGGCAGCCTCAAAATCACTTTAGTAGCGCTGGCCTTCTCGGTGCCTTTAGCCCTTGGAGCGGCGATCTACGTTTCGCAACTGGCCAGGCCCCGCACGCGCGAATGGCTGAAGCCATCCATCGAGTTGCTGGCGGGAATTCCTTCGGTAGTGCTTGGTTTTTTCGCGCTCATGGTGCTGGCTAGCATTTTCCAGCGCATCTTCGGATATAATATCCGGCTCAACGCGCTAGTCGCTGGTGTCGCTCTCGGTCTGGCCATTATTCCCGTGGTGTTCTCGATCGCCGAGGATGCGCTTTCCAGTGTGCCCCGCAGCTATACGCAAGCTGCCTTGGCCCTGGGATCGTCGCGGTGGCAAACGGCCTGGCAGATTGTCCTGCCCGCTGCGCTGCCAGGTGTATTCGCTGCGGTGGTGCTCGGCTTTGGCCGCGCGATCGGCGAAACCATGGTGGTGCTTATGGCCAGCGGCAACGCGAGTGTTCTTTCCTGGAATATTCTGGACTCCGCACGAACCATCACCGCCACTATCGCGGCTGAGCTGGCGGAGACAGTTTTCGGCGGTCACCACTATCGCGTGTTGTTCATGCTCGGCACTCTGTTGTTCGCGGTTACCTTTTTTTCAAACCTGGTTGCCGGACAGGTCATCTATCGGCTCAAGCTTAGGTTGGAGGGGAAACGATGAACCCGGCACCCGCACAGACCAAAGGACGCTCTCAGATGGCCCGATTCCGCTCCGTACGGTTTGATTGGATCTCGTTCCTTTTTTCGGGGCTCACCGGCGTGGCCGCCTGGTTAATTGTGGCCATATTGGCGGTGATTCTGGGCAACATCATTCTAAATGGTGGTGCTTACGTATCCTGGCAGTTCGTCACGGGCGGCACCCAGAGCGACATGTTCGATGTTCGAAAGGCTGGAGTGCTGCCCATGATCATCGGCACATCCGCACGAGTCATCCTGATGACGATCTTCGTGCTGCCGATTGGCGTGATTACGGCCATTTATCTCACGGAATACGCCGCGTCCACTTCCTGGCTCACCCGCATTATTCGAGGTGCGATCAACAACCTGGCCGGTGTTCCTTCCATCGTGTTTGGGTTGTTCGGCCTGGGTTTCTTCATCAATTTCATCGGGCAACACATGGATGAGCTCTTGCGCGGACCCGAGCTGGTTTGGGGCAAACCGGCTCTGATCTGGGCTTCCCTTACTCTGGCCGTAATGACGCTGCCAGTGGTGGTGGTGGCTACCGAGGAATCCCTAAGGGCTATTCCGCAGGGGTTGCGCGAAGGCAGCCTGGCCTTGGGTGCGACCAAACTGCAAACCATCACCCGAATCGTCCTGCCGCAAGCGCTGCCAGGGATCCTGACAGGAGCGATTCTCGCCATCAGCCGCGCCGCAGGCGAAGTTGCTCCGCTGCTGTTTACCGGGGCCGCCTACTTCATGGCGGATTTGCCAAGCAGCTTATCGGATCAGTTCATGGACCTGGGATATCACGTGTATATTCTGTCCACCCAGTCGCCGGATATCGAAAAGACCCGACCGATCCTTTACGCCACCGTGCTCGTGCTCCTGTTGCTGACTTTCGCCCTCAACCTCGTGGCGATCCTGGTGCGTGCGCGCATGCGCAAGCGCCTGCGGCAACTCCAATAGCTTTGCTATGACCGAACCACACATTCAGCCACCATCAGTGACCTTGAGGCCTTCACCCGGCACATCAAGCCGCACGATCGATGCGTCCCCCCTGATAGAGACGCATGAATTATCCTTGTTCTACGGAGCGTCCCAGGCATTGAAAAAGATAACGGTCAGCATCCCTGAGAAAGTGGTCACTGCCTTTATCGGACCGTCCGGTTGCGGCAAATCGACTTTATTGCGGTGTTTCAACCGGATGAACGATCTCATCGATAACGTGCGAATTGCGGGTGGCGTGCGGATCGGTGGAGAAGACATCTACTCGCCTGAGGTGGATCTGATCGAACTCCGCAAGCGGGTGGGCATGGTGTTTCAAAGATCCAATCCGTTTCCCAAGAGCATTTACGAAAACATCGCGTACGCGCTCCGGTTGCATGGAATGGGCAAACGGGAGGAACTGGATGAAATTGTAGAAAAGAGTCTCCGGCAGGCCGCACTCTGGGATGAGGTGAAGGACCGGCTGCACAGCAGCGCGTTGGGGCTTTCAGGCGGTCAACAGCAGCGGCTCTGCATTGCCCGCGCGATCGCCATTCGACCCGAGATCATCCTGATGGACGAACCGGCCTCGGCACTCGATCCTTTAGCCACCGCCCGCATTGAAGAGCTGATACTGGATTTGAAAACCGAGTTCACCATTGTTATTGTCACTCATAACATGCAGCAAGCCGCGCGAATCTCGGACCTGACGGCGTTCTTTTACCTGGGCGAGCTCATTGAGTACGACACAACAGCACGGATCTTTACACACCCTGCACACAAACAAACCGAGGATTACGTTTCAGGCCGGTTTGGCTGATTCACAAAAAAATGCAAACCCACTTTGAACAGGAACTGGCCGAGCTGAAAGAGAAGCTCCTGCTCATGGCCGGCCACGCCGAAACGGCAGTGCGCGAGGCCCTGCAGGCCTTGCTCCAGCGTGACGAGCAACTCGCTCGGCGCGTGAAAGAAAACGACTCCACCATCGACCGGTTCGAAGTGGAGGTGGACGAGAACGCGATTCTCCTGCTGGCCAAGGCACCCTTGGCATCAAATCTTCGGCTCATTGCGGTGGCGATGCGCATCTCACACAACCTTGAACGAGTTGGGGACGAGGCTTCGAAGATTGCGAAACGCGCCGCCGAGTTAGCCGCCGAGCCTCCGCTCCGCACGCCGATTCAATTGCAACCGCTCGCGGACCGCGCGCTGGCCCTTTTGAAGGACGCGCTGGATGCCTTTGTAAACGGCGATCCCGTGGCAGCCCGGGCAATCATCCCACGCGATAAGGAAATCGATCAACTGAACAAGGACATTTCAAACACGCTCACCGCCTTGATGATGTCCGATTCGCAAAGCGTCCCGCGTGCGCTAAGCCTGCTGGTGGTTTCCAAGAGCTTGGAGCGCATCGCAGATCACGGCAAAAACATCGCGGAGGAAGTGGTTTTTCTCTGCGAAGCGGAGGACATCCGGCATGCCTCCAGGCTGTCACCTTCACGCTGAGCGAGCCCTCGCCACAACTCATGAGCGCAAAACCCAAGATCCTGGTCGTAGATGATGAGCCCGAAGCAGTAGAACTCGTGGAATTCAACCTGCGGCAAGCCGGCTTCGCCACGGTCTCAGCCGGCGCAGGCAACGAAGCGCTGGAGAAAGCCCGCACCGTGCTCCCTGATCTGATCCTGCTGGACCTGATGCTTCCGGAAATTGACGGGTTGGACGTCTGCAAGCTCCTGCGCCGGAACCCGGCCACCGCTCGCATCCCGATTCTCATGCTCACAGCCCGTGCGGCAGAGATTGACCGCATCCTGGGACTAGAGCTCGGCGCGGATGATTATCTTACCAAACCCTTCAGCCCGCGGGAGCTGATCTTGCGGATTAAGAATATCCTGGGGAGGAACCGTCCGGAGCAGAATGCCGATGAGGTGCTCACCGTGGGCGATTTGCAGATTGATCGGCCGCGGCACCAAGTGACCTGGTGCGGTGATCCGATTGAGCTTACCGCCACTGAATTCAAGCTGCTGGAATTGCTGGCGAGACGCCGGGGACGAGTCCAAACACGCGAGGTGCTCTTGCAGGATGTCTGGGATTACGATTGCGACATGGATACGCGCACCGTGGACACTCATATGCGCCGGCTGCGTGAAAAGCTGGGGCCCGCCGCCGTTTTTCTGGATACCGTGCGCGGGGTCGGCTACCGTTTCCTCGACAAGGTTGCCCGCGCCAAGCGGTGACCTCGCCGGAATGAGCGCGCTTTGGCCGATTCTTAGTTTTATATTTTTGGCACTGGCCGTGGGCATCCACCTGCGCTGGCGGGCTCTTGATCAGCGCCGACGCCAGACCGCTGCGACCGAGAAAGCCCGCATGGAACAGGCACACGAAGCCGATCGCGCGGAGATTCTTTCGCGTCAGGCGGCCCTCCTGAATAGCATGGCTGAAGGGATTCTGTTACTTGATCTTCAAGGAAAGGTTCGGCTCACCAATCCCGCTTTCAATGCCACCTTCAAGTTTTCAGGCCCTGTCGAGAATCGTTCATTCCTTGAGGTCGTGCGTCTTCCCGAGCTTTCAGATCTGGTGGCCCGAGCCGCGCGTAATGAGTCTGTCCTCGGCCAGGAATTGCGGATGCCCGCTGAAGAGCGATGGCTGAGCGTCAACGCTTCTCCGGTCATTAACGGCGGTGGCGCGGTGCAAGGCACTCTGCTCGTTTTTCACGACGTCACGCGCCTCAAGAAGCTCGAAGGTGCCCGGCGCGATTTCGTTGCGAACGTCAGCCATGAGCTGCGAACACCGCTTTCGCTGATAAAAGGGTATGTGGAAACATTGCTCAATGGCGCCAAGGATCAGCCCGAAGTCGCTGAGAAGTTCCTGAGAACAATCGACCGCAATGCTGAGCGCCTGCGTTTGCTGATGGAGGATCTTTTGACAGTCTCACAGCTTGAATCGGGCGGGTTGCAGATGGAGTTCCGTCCCGTGGCTATCCAGCCGCTCTGCCGAAAGATCTGCGAAGACCTGCGACAAAAGGCGGCGGGGAGGAAGACTTCGTTGCGCGCCGAACTGCCGGAGCTCCTGGTGCGGGCCGATCACCATCGGCTGGAGCAGGTCCTGTGCAACCTGGTGGACAATGCGATTAAGTATGGCAACGAGGGTGGCGCAGTGCAAATCACCGCCCGCTCCCTTCCCGAAACTAATCAAGTTGAAGTTGCAGTCGTTGATAACGGCCCAGGGATTCCGTCTGAATCGCTGGACCGCGTATTTGAGCGGTTTTACCGGGTGGATAAAGGACGGTCCCGTGAACAGGGCGGCACCGGCCTGGGCCTCTCCATTGTAAAACACATCGTGCTGAGCCACGGCGGGCGCATCTGGGTAGAGAGTGAGCCTGGGCACGGCGCGGCGTTTAAGTTCACGCTGCCGCTCGCAAAATAGAATCTCCAACGCCACCGGCTCACTAGATTCTTACATCAGAGACGTTTCGTATATTTCGTTTATTGCGTTGTTTGCGTTTGCGATCGGTGCTAGATTGGTGGCATGAAGATGTTGGAAAACAGGGTTGACCCGTCGGCATTGACCACACGGCAATTGCGTGAATTGGATCGCTTGAGCGAAGCGGTGCTGGCAGACGAACGGCCCGCTTTTGTCGGACGGGACGGTCTGCGCCTGGAGTTGCCTGAGCCCATTTTTCATCTGCTCGTGCGGGTGGTGCGGACCATGCGCGAAGGCAAAGCGGTCGTGCTCCTGCCAGAGAGCGAGAGCATGACTACCCAGGCCGCCGCCGAGTTCCTCGGCGTGTCTCGTCCGTTCGTGGTGGACCTGCTGGAAAAGGATGCCATTCCGCATCACAAAGTCGGCACGCACCGCCGGGTGTATCTGAAGGACTTGATGGAATACCAGCGCCAGCGGGATACCCGCCGCCGGGCGACCCTGAATGATTTGCGCCGCAAGGTGGAACACGCCGGGTTGTACGACACGGACACCAGCGGCAACGATGAACGCTAACCTCCGTGCCGTGCTGGATGCCTGCGTTCTGGCCAACTTCGGTCTGTGCGATTTGTTTCTAACCTTGGCCGAGACTCCACCGCTGTATCAGCCGTTGTGGAACCGGGAAATTCTCAACGAAGTCCAACGCACCCAGGCTGGCAAGCTGGGCTGGCCCGAAGCGTTGTCGAACTCGTGGCGTGAGGCGGTGGAATCAGCATTTCCCGAGGCGATGGTGACTGTGCAGAAATCTCTGGTGGCGGCCAGAACTCTCTCGGATTGCTCCCACAGCGTCCAAACCCATCCGTCCCCAAAATGGGCGCAAACCAGACCCCGAATTCTTGATATGATTGGACAAGATATCCTGAACCTGGCGGCTGCAGCGGTGCACCATCGAACGTGATCTGAAATGTTCCCTGTCCCTCGCAACACAGGGCCAGGGAAGCAAATGCTGTTAGTATTAATCGTGTCTTCATGGATCTCTTCTTTCGCTCACGGACAACCCTGACCGGACTAATTGCATAGGACCCGGCGGGGGCCACCGGTGTCCTCCCCGGGCCCAAATAGCCCAAGTGACTCGCAATTCGACAGGTATCCGAACAGCGAAGGTTTCATTACCAATGCCTATGCCAAGAGCTAAATCCCATTAAATAGGCGTTTAAGCCCTTGGCTGAATCTGCGCATGAGCGCAATTTCATGCATGAAGCGTGAGAATCCCACTAACGACCACTGCTTTGATACAACGTAGCGGCGGAGGTAAGCTCCGCCTACTCTCCAGGGACAAACATCGAGCGGCACGCTTGCTCATCTCAAGTAGAGTCGCTTGCGTTTTGGTCTGCTGTAGCCCGCTCCCCCAAACGGGCGCATGAGATCAGAAGGACACTTATTCAAGCGCCGTAAAAGGAGAACCGGCACACCGATCAATTTTACATGAGGGTGGGGGGACTGTTTTACTTTGCAGATAGCCTTGATATTGTTCTGCGAAGAATGAAAAATAGCCCACGATGTCATTCAGGTTTCTTCATTTGGGCGCGAAGGTCGCAATGTCATTTCGTCACTTTGCCATCTCCACCGCACTGATCTGGTGCTTCGTCGGCATAGCGGTGAGGGCAGATGCACAAGCGACTGCGACGACAAACAGCCAGATGTTGAGTCATTTTTGGAGCGCCGTCGAAACGGGGCAAAAGCCTTTCACAGTCTTGAGCTTTGGCGACTCTATGGCAAACAGTTACAGATCGACATCTTACGTCTGGATAAGGAATCTTGATGATCAGTTCGGCCATGCCGGATACGCCTTAAACAATTATCGGAATCGTCTGCTGATCCAAGCCAGCAATGGAGCAGGAGTGGTCGCACCGTCCAAATTTTGGTTCACTGATCACTTAGAATTGCCTGTGGAAGGTGCAGTCCACTGGGAAAGCCAGCCTGCGGGTGGGGTGAAGGCCACGCGCTTGGGTCTATTCTTTGTAGCGCACCCGCATGGCGGTCAGATGGAGCTTCTCGTTTCAACCAACCTGGGGGCCTGGACACCGAAGCTGACTGTGGATGCCTACTCGCCCGAAATGCTAGGGCGTTATACAAACATCGACCTAACATTGGAAACGTACCGGTTGAAAGTCGTCTCGAAATCGGGGACCAACTATATCATCGGCCCGCAGGCACTGAACACGCAGACCCAAGGCCTTCAAGCGGTGTTTGCTGAGAGAGCAGGGATGCATCTGGGACAGGTTACCAACGTTCCATTGAGCATCCGTACGCCCATCTTCGCTGCGATTAAGCCTGACTTAATTATTTGGGCGATGAAGGAGGACGAGCCGGATATTACACTCCCTCGGCTGATTGAGAATGAAAACTGGTGGGCGCAAGCTGTGCCTAATGCTGATGTGCTTTATATCGGGACCCCCTGGACGATTAAGGATACCACAAACAGCATTACCTCCGCTCAGAACGACCTTGTGAGATCCATTGCCTTGACATACAAACGTGCATACGTGGATTGCGCAACCCCTGCTGTCTCTTACGAATGGATGGTAGCTCAGGACTATATGGCGGATCAGATTCACTTGAACATCTCAGGAAGCACTTACTTGGCCGCTCTGGGGTGGAATGAGTTGGGCCTCTTTGCCCTCCGACAGCCGCGAACACTATGGATCAGTGCAGGAGAAAACGACGTCAAGCTAAGCTTCCGCACAGGCACCAATGCGACCTATCACGTGGAATCCAGCACCAATCTGGTTGATTGGACTGAAACTCTGTCTCTTAGAGGCACCGGCGGTCTTCGGGAAGCAACAGTTACTGAGCCTCATTCTGCGGCCTTTCGCCTGCGGTTGACACCCTGAGTCTCAACTCCGTTTAAGCCTAATTGTTCGCCCCCCATCGTGCTCAAGATCGTCACGCAAGCAGCCAGACCTGCACGAGAATAGAGCATTCAGTCCGGTACCACTTCGTTCGGGGCAGAATCAGCAGAACGCTGAGTCCGGCAAGAGCCATCGCAAGCGATGGAATTTCTAACATGCAGGAAGAACTTAATTCCAAAAAACCAGGCGATGCGATGAGTGTAAGCGTCATTTATGGCACCACTGGACAACAGGAGTCCGGGGAGGCGTAGATGTCAGAGGCTATTTGCCTCTGACAGTTATGATGCTTTGCGAAGAGGCTGCTGAGGGGGTTTCCCCCAGGCGCCGGGAAGGACTTCCGGGACCTGCTGAATGGTCATCTGCGGCAAGCGTGTGAGAACGTCTTTGAGGTATGCGTAAGGATCAATGTTCCGCCTACGGCAGCTCTCGATCAAGGTGTAGATGATGGCGCTGCGATCTCCAGCCTCTGCTTCGCCAATGAACAACCAGTTCTTTTTTCCAAGGGCGGTTGGCCTGATGGCATTCTCGACCAGGTTGTTGTCGATCTCTATCCTGCCGTCTTCCAAATACACTTGTAACCCCGGCATCTGGCTTGTGGCGTAGGCTATCGCTCGAGAGATCGCGTCCTGTGGGAGGAACCGTTTGTTGCGCACCAGCAGTTCGCACGCTTTCTTGATCCGTTCTACCACCGGTTTGCTCTGGCTGGCACGCACGGCTTGGCGCAATGCTGGACCTGCCTTTTGTTCCCGCAGTCTCGATTCAATCCGGTAGAGAAGCTGGATCTGCTTGATCAGCCATCCTGCTGTCCTGGGATTGCTTTCCAGCGCATCGTTGAACTTGCGGCGCACATGTGCCCAGCAATAGGCCAGCTTGATCTCTTTGCCCGCACGTTGCGCCAGCCGATTATAGGCGTCATATCCATCGCATTGAATGGTGCCTTGAAAGTTCACCGGAACAACAGTGTCTAAACATGCACCCGCACGACTGGCATGCCAGTCAAAGAATACATCCCCTCCCGGACGGCTGCCCGTCCAAAGATAGCCCTTTAAGGTCCGGCCAGCTCCCGGTTCCAAATAATCGATCGGTGTTTCGTCCACCTGCACATAGCCACCGGCCACGACTCCTGTCTTGATCAGTTGATGCACCGGTTTGAGCCAGTCCGAGGCCAGCTCCACCCACCGGGCCAGTGTTTGGCGCGGCAGATGGATGCCGTGGCGGCGGGCCAAAATCTGTTCCTGCCGATAAAGCGGCAAGTGATCGCAGTACTTGGCAACCAGGACATGAGCCAGCAGCGCCGGAGTGGCGATGCAGCGTTCCTGCAATGTAGGCGGCAAAGGGGCCGTCACAGGAGCCAGCTCCGGCTCCCTTTTGGATACATAGGTGCGGCGCACCAGGCGGCGGCGAAAATAGCGCGCAGGCTCGTAATCCAGTTGCTCTCTGACTTCTTCCCCGATCTGACGAAACTGTTCCGGAGCTGCTTTGACGG
The DNA here is from genome assembly GCA_942493075.1 of uncultured Verrucomicrobiota bacterium. Taxonomy (GTDB): domain Bacteria; phylum Verrucomicrobiota; class Verrucomicrobiia; order Limisphaerales; family UBA8199; genus JBBQYD01. Next base: position 5,498,506 of record OW818681.1, read on the forward strand.
GCTCAGGATCAATGATTTCCTCAACTACAGGAAGGTTCTCGGGCAGACGCGGAGCCTTGGGTTTGCGCACTGTCTGAACCTGTGGCTGGGGTTTAGGAGTTTCGACTTTCGCCTCAGTGGCGGACTGCGCCGTTTCGGCACCTGAAAGTAAAAACTGAAGCTGCGCCACATCCATCTTCTCACTGCTGGCTCCAAAGACCCGGCGCAACAGCAGATTGACCTTTTCACGGAGCAATTGGTTCTCTTTGCGGAGCGAATCGTTGTCCTGCCGCAGCGAAACATTGAGCTGGAGCGCCTGCTCCAGTTGCTCGGTTAGTTGTGCTTCGCGCGGGGTCATCTGCGGTTAATAGATCAGACGCAAAGTCCCCGAAAATGTTCAAAATATATAATGACTTAATAAACTTTTTTCGCGATCTTTCCGTCAACTTTCCCGCTCATACCAGGGCCGCAGTTTGGCTCCCTTCAAGTCTACTCCATCAGTCAGCATCGCCAGTGCTTCGGGACGGATCGCCAGCTTGCTCGTGCCCGGCTCAGCGGATTTCGGCCAGGAGAAAGTGCCTTCCTCCAAACGCTTGGTCATCACCCACAAACCCGTTCCATCAAAATAGAGGATCTTGATGCGATTATGGCGCCGGTTGATGAACACAAAGAGCGCTCCCTGGCGTGGATCCTCCCCGAGCCGCTCGCTGGCTAGCGCATACAAACCCTGAAATCCCTTGCGCATATCGCAGGGTTCCACGGCAACGAAGATCTTGAGACTGCCGGAGAAGGTCAGCATGGCTTCTCCAAAGCGCGCACCAGGGCGGCGGCAAGAGGGATGTGTTGATGGCTGAGGATCTCAGCGCGGGCTCCGCCAGGAAAGTGAAGCAGTAATCCGCTGTTAACTGCTGGAGAGGCTTGTTGCACCACCGCTTCAACCCAGGTGAGTTGTTGTTTTTTCGGGCCGGCCTCGGAACTTCCTGAGATGAGTTTTCGGCGCTGGAGCCAATACTGGAACGTTGAATAGTTAATCCCGGAAAGACGAGCGAACTGTTTACCGCAAAGACCACTGCGATCAAACTCAACTAGCAGCGCCTGCTGACGCTCAACAGGCGTTCGCACATGCCCACGGCTGTTGGTTTTGAGAATGAGCGATTGGGAACTCGAATCAGAATCAATCGTAGATGCCATACCGAAACAGTACAACACTTACGGTACTATCGAACAGTGATGCCTGGCGTGACGCTTACAAGACACCGACAAGCAGCCCGCTAATGCGGTCAGTGATAACGAACAAACAGGCCAGCAGAATTCCCGTGAACGCCGTCGTCACGATGCGCGACGCACGGATCGATGGACCGGTGTTCTGTGATTCCCTGTTTTTTCAGCGACGTCGGGTTGTGATTTCGATGCGAGCGAATGCATGGGCTAGCGTCAAGGGCGCACCGGAGGCTGCGATCCATCATCCCAAGCCCTGTTCCATGTCAGCGTCCAAAGGACTGGGAGTTTGACCAACTCGGCATGGCCGTCCGCAAAGCCGACATTAATACCCCAGTTCCTCGGCAGGGGCCGGCCGACCGGCCAGAAGCGTGGCGCGGCGGTTGGAGGTTTAGAACTATGTCGTCCAATGGTGACGCAGCCGATTGGAAGTTCTAAAGGAGAGGTACTGGTGATCCGTGTCCCAAGAAACAGATCGCGGGCGGCCAGGCTTCCGTTTTGCGGCCAGGCATACATCCAAATCGCGTCGCTAAACAGCGGCGTCTTTGAAGGATACTGGACGTGGTTCAATGTGGGGAAACACTCGGCGCTTCCAGGCACAAATGAATGCTCGGTACCAACCCAACCGTTCAAGGCATAGCTTCCGATAGTATCCTCGTTCGTATTCATGGAGGCGGCCACGCCCCAGGAATTGGCCGCCGTTCCGGGATTGATGACTTGCCGCACTCCGCCGCCGTGTGAAGAAGGCAAAATCTTGGGCTCCCTCGCAACAGGGCAAAGCTGTATCCCTGACAGCCCTTCAGCGTAGCGTCGAGACCAGATGGCCCCTCCTGCTGAATCGCGGGGAACACCCTTGTTGAAATCATTCCAGTACATTAACGCGGTCTGATCCAACTGTTTGAGGTTGACCAGACATGTGATCTGATGCGCCTTGAACTTGGCTCCCGAGAGTGCCGGCAGCAGCATCGCCGCCAAAATCGCGATGATGGCGACCACGACCAGCAGTTCAATCAACGTGAAGCCGAGCGCTTCCGTATCCCCTGCGTAGCGGTTAGAGGCGCCTGCTCTCTTCTGCGTAACTGAAGATGGTTTTTGATTTATCATCCTCAAACCTGAAAGAGGTTACTGACAACTGTCTCAAGGCGAGCGATTCCAGTGGTCGAGGTTACTTTGCTTTTCCACTATCCCAGTGGGAAAGCAACTCGGCGTTTTCAACCCACATGACGAAGTAGGGCGTCACAGCACCCCGCTGCTTCATATAGATCAAAAACGGACGATCCAGGACGAATCGTGATGGTATCCCCGATGCAACCATTTTGGACTCCGATCGGAGAGCGGCACCGTTCTTTCCCAGACGAAAAACGATATCTTGTTGCGCCACATCCAGGCGTTGTCCATTCAATTTCCCGCTGGCAAAGAGCTTCCCCTCGAGTTCAGCAAAACGGTGCGAAACCGCCCAGCGGAGGTCCGGCACATTTAGAGTGTCTAGGGGCTGAACTTTTCTAAGACTCTCCGCTGCGAACCTGTCATACGTCTGAGCCTCAGCTTCGGCCATATGAACGATCTCATCCTCAACTCGCCTCAGGGTGGCGCCGAGAGTCAGCCCGCGCTCTACCCGTGCAACGACGATCTGGCTCGGATGAGAAGTTGAGCAGAGATCAACAGCGAACTCGAAATCGTCGCCTTCACCTTTCCGAAAGAGAACGCGTGGTTGCTCCCAGAGTTTATCGCCGGAAGAGCGGAGGATGGCGAAGGAATTGATTTGGACCTGTGTTCCCCCGCCCTCTGTAAAAAGTAAAGGGCGCTCGTTTTGGTCGTAAGGCAAATCAAATTTTACATCCGCTTCGAGGTGTGAATAGCTGACGACGGAGCCGGGCAGGATTCCAGGAAAGCTGGGCGCTTTTTGGTTTGGAAATCTGTTTTCAAAATCCTTCCGAATTTGATTGGTGATCCCCTGGTCATTCCAACCGGCCGCGACAAACAGCGCCTGCGGAGGAATATGGGAGCGAGGGTCAGGCGAATCGTTCAACAACTTCACAACCGCTGGGGACCCCTCTAAGGTAACTGGTTGACCGGCTAAGTCCCGCAAAGCCCACCAAGCCGCCTGGAATGAGGCGCACCAAATGGTATTCTTACCGTCCGGAATTGCTGATTCAAGCGACGGAACAACCTCGGACTTCGTCAGTTTATCTGATGGGCCATCAAAGGTGAACGGGGCTGGCACATCCGGGTTTCTTGAACACGACACAACAGAGCATAAACAATACAGGAGCCAGGCGGTTTGAATGAAGGTTTTCATATCAATTGGGACTATTCATTAGCGTCAAGGACGCACCGGAGGCCAAAGGGCACCGGGTTCATAAAGTATCCAGTCGTGGCTGAAAGCTGAGGAAAGGCGCCAACGCACTTGCCAGGTCATCGCGAATCGGTCCGATGTCCACCTGAGACTGCAACAACCCGTCAGACATGACCTCCGCATAGGCTGATTCCAGGAACAGACTGAGTTCCAGTGTTCGATTCCCTCGTGTGAACTTCAGAACAGCTTCCGGAATGTCTGATGCCGGCTTCGCCGGGCCTGAATTCTCACGGTAGCTTTGTGGATTCGACAGCAATTCCCTAACACGCTGAACAACATTCTTGGGCAGCATCTTCCCATTCCCAGCGGCTTTCGAGTAGTTCCTTGGACGTGGGGCGGCACCATTAGTCATCTTCCAGTGAAACCCCACCGTTTCGTAAACTTCAACTCGGTCTGGCGAAGTTACGGTCTTCACATTTTCTCTACCTCCGTAAAGAGCCAAGAGCCGATTGGGCCGTACGGTATCGCTGCAAAGCCACAATGCAATGATGGCCAGTGCAGCACATGTCACGAATATGGCGCCTTTCCTTGTCATGGTTGCCATCGTTACTTTTCGCCTGTTCGTCGCTTGCCGGTATTCTGTTGGGAGTCAACCGAACTCTTCGATCGCCTGGCGGGCTGGGAGTGCCCCGTATCTGGATTCGCTGGTCCAGAATCACCAGGGCTAGACTCCATTATCGAATCAAGGTTAGTTGGCGGATCATAAGTCACGGCTGAAAAGCGTGAAACAAGATTACTCCTCTCCATGCGAGTGTATCCAGCAAACTCGCTGTCAGGTATCGCCAGCAGCTTCTCACTGTCTTTCACCAATTTCGTTGGACGACCAGACACTGAGTCATCTTCCAGCCGCAAGTAAAATAACTGCTTGTTGCGACCATCAATCTGAACCTTCACCGTGCAATCGTTCTGATTCCACCATTCAACATCATAGATCGGCAATTTTTTCAGCCGGTGGTCATCTGGATCAAGGTACGATTGCCGCTCCACTCGTGGTGAACTGCTACGCTCCAACTTCTGAACATCGACGTGTATGACATCCAACCAGTTCGACGCAATACAATAGGCTTCGTTTGTTCCAATCACTGGTTTAATCTTCGAAAGATCCGCGCTAGCATCAGTGAGCGTTCGACCTTCAAATGGGTTAAGCTTAGTCACGAAGCAAAGCCTCTCCGTTTCACCGAAACTGAATGAATACTTTCCAGTATCGATTCGCCCACCGAACTTCATAATCTCAACCGGAGGGATAAAGCAATGTCTTAGCTGCGCTTTTGTAATCGGGCGTTTTTCCGGCAACCCAAGTCGTTCAGCCATGTAATTCGCCTCAGCCAGCATCACGGCCAAAGCCACCCAGTGATATGCAGTATGCATTAGTCAGTTCCTCGATCGTAGACCGTCATGTCAGTAGCTCCTGAAAAAAGCAGGAGCTAAATTCATAAGCCTGTCCACAGCAGCGTCGGCGTCGTTGCATCAACGCTGCCGTCTTACTCGTTGGGCATAAGCGGAGTTGACGGCAATTGTTAAAAGCCGCCCCACCTTCGAGACACCAACGCCGTCGGTTTGGTTTTTGCCGCCGGAGAATCGTGCTTCCGTTTCATCGGTCGCATATTCATTTTAAATGGTTCATGTTGATTTTCTCCTCTTGTTACCTGATTGTCAACGATTCTTATAGCTTTATGGCCAGAGCCGGAGGAACGTAAAACTAATTAGGGAGCACGCTGCTCCCATTGAAAATAGGTTGTCCCGGCGCGCTGCTTTCGCGAGGATATCGCACGGATGGCTTTTCGCGATTTTCCAGACCAGGGCCAGGGCATCGAATTGCTCCAGCGTTCGCTGGAGCGACAACGCCTTGGCCATGCCTACCTGTTTACGGGGCAAGACCTCACCGATCTTGAAGGTATTGCCGCCGCGCTGGCCAAGACCCTGAGTTGTCGTCAGCCAACCACTCGCTCGGGCGCTTCCATCGATTGTTGCGAGCAGTGCTTGAGCTGCCAAAAAATCAGCCACGATAATCACCCGGATGTCCACTGGGTCCGTCCGGAGTCCAAGACCCGGGTGATCACGATCGATCAATTGCGGGATCTGATGCAGGAGATATATCTCAAGCCCAGTGAAGCCCAGTTTAAAGTCTGCATCATTGTGGCGGCGGACCGGATGAACGAGAAAGCTGCCAACGCTTTTCTTAAGACGCTTGAGGAACCGCCGAAAAATTGCGTGCTCATTCTCCTGACGACTGAGCTGCCGCGCATTTTGGAGACCATTCTCTCCCGGTGCTTGCGTTTGAATTTCGGCGGGGACGGTTTCCGCGCCCTCGATCCCGCCCAGCTTGACTGGCTGAAGGGCTTCATCGCCCAGGCTGCTGCCCCCCAGAAAAGCCTTCTGGGCCGTTACCACCTTCTGGATCACCTCCTGCAGAAGCTGGAGAGCGTGAAAGCAGGATTGGAGGACATCCTCATGGAACGCTCCCCGCTTCATCGCCATCCGGATGCCGAACAATCGCTCCGGGACCGCTGGGAGGATGAGCTTAAAGCCGCGATTGAGGCCGAGTACCGGCTGCAGCGCCAGACTTTGGTTTCACTCATCCAATGGTGGTTGCGCGATGTTTGGCTCTGCAAGCTTCAGGCTGCTTCAGAGACCGCCTCGCAGGCCAGCCTGCTGCGTTTCCCTGAAATTGCAGGGGCAAGCCTTGTTGCCGAGAGAATCACTGACCAACAGGCGCTCGAAAACCTCCAGGTGATTGAACAGTTGCAGCGCTGGCTCCATACGAACGTCCAGGAAGCCCTCGCCCTTGAGGTCGGGCTGCTGAAGCTCCATTTGTAACCTCCGGCACCGCATGCCAGCCAGCCAAATCCAGGATACCGGCAAAGAACCGCTCGCTCAGCGGCTGTTACCACTCGTTCTGGGTGCGTTTATCGGGTTGAGCTTCCTCAAGTTCGGCAATCCGCCTATCCTCGAGAAGTACAACCAGACGCCTGCTAATATATATGAGATCTTCTTTGCCTACCCGTGGCCCAGTTCCTGGGGGCACACACTTCTGATCCTGGTCGGATTGCTGGGGTTAGGTGCTGCCATGCGCGACCTACGCCGTCCGCATTGGACCGCGCTGCTGCCGGCAGCATGGCTGGCATGGGTGTTCATCAGCTCTCTTTCATCGCTGGACCACCATTTAACGTCTTTCACCCTCAAACACCTCGCAGGGACCGTTGTCTGCTTTTACGTAGGTTTTTTCGCTCTGCCTGCTGGACGACGGTTTACCGGGTTCTGGGCGTTCATCCTTATCGGCTTCTTGCTCGTGCTTGTGGTCGGCTGGCAGCAACACTTTGGCGGTTTGGAGCAAACCCGTCAGTACTTCCTTACTTACGTGCACCCGGAAAACCCGGATGTCCCGCCGGAATATCTAAAGAAGATAAATAGCACGCGCATCTTTGGGACCCTCTTCTATCCGAATACACTCGCAGGGTTTCTGCTGTTACTATTGCCTGCAGTTCTCACGGTGATATGGCGCGCCGAGAAACGCTTCACGCGCGGGGCTCGAATCTTCCTTGTGGTCTGCACGGGTGTAGCTGCCTTGGCCTGCCTCCTCTGGTCGGGGTCTAAAGGGGGCTGGCTTCTCATGCTGCTCATTGGGGGAGTCGGGGTCCTGCGGCTCGACTTCCCTCGACAAGCCAAGATCGCGCTCGTTTGCGTCGCGCTCGTGCTGGGCTTAACTGGGTTCTTCTATAAGTATGCCGGCTTCTTCCGCAAAGGGGCAACAAGCGTCGTTGCCCGGTTTGATTACTGGGAGGCGGCGGGCAAGACCGCCCTGCAAAACCCTTGGACAGGGACCGGCCCGGGCACCTTTTCAGTCTCTTACCGTGCGATCAAACGGCCGGAATCGGAAATGGCCCGCTTGGCGCACAATGATTATATAGAGCAAGCTTCTGACAGCGGCTTTCCAGCAGCAATTCTGTATCTGAGCTTCATCGTCATCGGCCTGTGTCGCTCCTGGCAAATTGCCAGAGGAAATCCAATCGATTTCGCGATTTGGCTGGGGTTGCTGGGGTGGGGCCTGCAAAGCGCCATTGAATTCAACCTCTATATCCCGGCACTGGCCTGGACGTTTTTTATTTTCCTGGGCTGGCTATGGGGACGTCAGGATGCGCTGGGAACTCCGAAACGAGCTGCTCAGGCCTGAACGAGGGAGGTGAGGCCGAGTTAACGTTATCGATTGGCGAGCGTAACCAGAGGTCTGCGGGTTTCGCGCACGGCTCGTGTCCTCTCGGCAGCCTTTTTGCGACCAGCGAATAAAACGCCGCCCGGTGAGGACACCGGGCCTGCAATACGAGCGGAAGAGTGTCCTATTCGGCGTAGAGCAGATTTGCCAGGGACTCGACATTTGACCCCGGTAGCCCTAACCTTTCGCCTCCGATGAAAATCCTGTTCCTCAACGGGCCGAACCTGAATCTCCTGGGAACACGCGAACCCGAGAAATACGGTCGCACGACTCTGGCGGAAATCGAGCGGCTTGTCCGAGCCGAAGCCGAGCGTCTGGGAGTGCAGATCGAGTTCCGTCAGTCCAACGTGGAGGGGGAACTCGTCACTTGGATACAGGAGGCCCGGGGCCGTTTTGACGCGATCGTTCTGAACGCCGCCGCTTACACTCACACTAGCGTGGCATTACGAGATGCGATTGCCGCAGTTCAGGTTCCGACCATCGAGATACACCTATCGAACGTCCATGCCCGGGAGAGTTTTCGGCATCAATCCGTGATCGCGGCGGTGTGCGAAGGGCAGATCACTGGGTTTGGAGTGAATTCTTACGTTTTGGGGCTAATTGCGGGCGTTAACGTTATTCAATCGCGCAAAACTTCCTAAAATCCGTGCCAAATACCCCTTTTCCCAGGGGTTTCCTTACAGCATTAGCTCAGGTTTTTTGGTTCTTGACGTAATCTTTAAGACCGCTATTCTTCTGGCATTTGAGTGAAGGCAAGCAGAGTCGAAATCCGGCTGCTGCTTTTTTGCTATCAAGCCCCGGACACGCGGGGATGAATAAGGAAAACTATTGTGGACCTGAAAGACATTAAAGCCATTATCGACCTCATGAAAAAGAACTCCGTCACGGAGTTTGAACTTGAGAAGCAGGATTTCAAGATCCGGCTCAAGCGAGGTGGAAATGGTGCTGGCGCTGCCTTCGATGACGTTTCCGGTGTCAACTATCCGACGGCTGTTCCAGCCCTCCCGGCAGCCACCGCTCAGAACGCTCCGGCGTCGACCGTGGGGAACGAGTTGGATGTCAAATCCCCCATGATTGGCACTTTCTATCGTAGTCCATCTCCGGAAGCTGCTTCCTATGTGGAAGTTGGAACAGAAGTTAACCCGGATACCGTGGTCTGCATCATTGAGGCCATGAAGGTCATGAACGAGATCAAGGCTGAGGTCCGCGGCGTCATTACCCAAGTCATGGTCGAGAACGCCAAGCCGGTAGAATTCGGTCAACCCTTGTTTAAAGTCCGTCCGCTCTAAGGCTTACCGCGCCCACCGTTCAGAGAACCAAACTCATGTTCGAAAAAATCCTCGTTGCCAATCGCGGTGAGATAGCCGTGCGGATCATACGTGCCTGCAAGGAGTTAAACGTCCGCACCGTGGCCGTTTATTCCGAAGCCGACGCCAATTCCATGCACGTGCAACTGGCCGACGAGGCGATCTGCATTGGCAAGGCACCAGCAAACGAAAGCTATTTGCGGATCGACCGTATCATCAGCGCCGCAGAAATCGCCGATGTGGACGCGATCCATCCCGGATACGGGTTTCTGTCCGAGAATGCCCATTTTGCCGATGTTTGCGAGAGCTGCAATATCAGGTTCATCGGGCCGAACTCGCGTGCGATGAGCGCTATGGAGGACAAGGCCGTTAGCCGGGCTTTGGCCAAGAAGGCGGGTGTACCCACCCCGCCCGGTTCTGAAGGCGTGGTCGATACCGAGCAGGAAGCCCTGAACATTGCCAAGAAGATCGGCTATCCAGTGATGATCAAGGCCGTTGCGGGCGGCGGTGGCCGCGGCATGCGTGTTGCCCACAACGATATTTCCCTGGTTAAGGGGTATCACACCGCACGCACAGAGGCTGACAAGGCTTTCGGCAATTCGGGGGTTTACATCGAGAAGTTCATCGAGAACCCGCATCATATCGAGTTCCAGATCCTGGGAGATAACAAGGGCCACATTATTCATTTGGGCGAACGTGACTGTTCGATTCAGCGGCGGAATCAGAAGGTGGTCGAAGAGGCCCCCTCCCCGCTCATCGAGCAGAAGTATAAGAAGCTGCGCGAGAAAATGGGTAAAGCTGCCATCCGGATTGCCGAGCAAGCGAATTATACCAACGCGGGCACCGTTGAGTTCATCGTCGATCAACAGGGCAATTTCTTTTTCCTGGAGATGAACAAGCGTGTCCAGGTGGAGCATCCCATTACAGAAGAGATCACCGGGATCGACATCGTCCGCTACCAGATCATGCTGGCCATGGGCGAACCGCTGAGGCATTCCCAGAGCGACATTCAAATCAAGGGGCACGCAATCGAATGCCGAATCAATGCCGAAGATCCGTTCGATGATTTCCGCCCCAGCCCGGGCCGGATTGAGATGTACTATCAGCCTGGTGGCCGCGGCGTGCGGGTGGATACGCATGCGTATGCTGGCTACAGCATCCCGTCCTATTACGACTCCATGATTGGGAAGCTCATTACGTTCGGTAAAGACCGCCGCGAAGCGATGGACAAGATGAGCCGTGCATTGAGCGAGTATATGATTACCGGGGTAAAAACCACCATCTCGTTCCAGCAAGCGATCCTGCAGGACCCCAACTTCCGTCGCGGTGTTTACTCCACCACGTTCATTGAGCAGTTGCTCAGTGGCGCCCGGCGCGAGTTGCTCGAAGAGAAGGCCTGAAAAGTTGAAAGTTGAAGGGGACAGACCCGAACAGCGCCGATCGGCATTATTAAGGGTTTGACACTCCGGGAAGCGAACTTTAGCTTTAACAGCAGAATTTTATGGCTGAGAACGTCCCCAACATCCCAAGCGGCGCGGTTCCTCCGAAGAAGGAGACCGGCAAGGTACAACCGAAAAAAGAAACGGTTCGCATTAACCTGCCGCCCAAGCCTTCAGCCGCCCCTACGATCAAGCTTCCCACGCTGCCTCCAGGCGGACCCGGTGGATTGCCCAGCGCCGCCACAGCAGCACCTGCTGCCGCCGCGCCTGCCGCTGCCGCAGCTCCCTTGGCCAAGGCTGCGCCCGTTTCTGCTGCTCCGCGTCCCGTTGCGACTGCTCCTCGTCCGGCTGCTGTGTCCGTACCGATGGTCAGCGCGCTGGATACGGGTTTGGCAATCGCGGCTGCTGTGATCGCCCTTGCGGCGGTCGGCACCACGATTTACGTTTGGCAATTGTAAGAAGTTGTAGGAGATTTCGCCAGGTGCCGCCCTCAATGGCGGCGCCATCTATTACTTATGGCAGCAGCAAATATTGTTACAGCAACCGAGGCGAATTTCGCCGCTGAAGTCGTGCAAGCACAAGTTCCGGTCCTGGTCGATTTCTGGGCCGAATGGTGTGGGCCCTGCAAAATGATCGCTCCTGTTCTGGACGAACTGGCGACGGAGTATGCAGGCAAGGTGAAGATCGCCAAGGTCAATATCGACGAGTATCAGGGGTTGGCGGCGCAGTATAACGTGCGCGCGATTCCCACCCTGCTCCTCTTCAAGAATGGCCAGGTCATTGAGCAGATGGTAGGTCTGCGCAATAAGGCTGCGTTGAAAACCAGCTTGGATCGCGCGGCAGCCTGAATACCTGTTCTGCGTTTTTTCAAACGATGCGAGGCGAGAACCGCCTCGCATTTTTTATTGAGCACTGACGATCCGCCACTGGCCGCGCACGAGCTTCCGCATTTGCGGCGTAGCCGGGGGGAGGCGGTCGTAGTTAAGGAAGTTGATATCGAAGGCCCACTTGCGGACTGCTGCCTGGTAATAGTTGCCGGTCTGCATCCAAAACCCAGTGGCATACCGGCTGGGATAAAGGACCACCATTGAACCGTTGTAGGTCAGAGTTCTGCCGCCCCAATCTTCAAGCAACCGGGGAAAATTCTCCACACCACCACTGTAGCGCTTGGTCCCCGAGTATAGTCCCGTTGGCACTATGCCTGCGAGGAATGCGGCATTCACTGTGGTATCAGACGCATCGTTCATCAGAGTTGAACTGCAAGCGTCAGACCAACTGGCTGATAAGATGGTGATAGCATCGCCAACCAGAGAAGCAGGTTTGGTCGAACTGGTGTCCGTGCTGCCTGGAGTTATATTGGGCGCGTTGAAATGGCCCTTCACGTAAAGCGGCAGGGCAGTGGCCACCGTGAGCCCGGAGGGAGGCAGGTCCCGTCCGTTAACGACACGCACTGCCGGCAGCTTCGTTCCAGGTGCCCGGGTGTCGTACACGTAAATGGAATTCAAGTTGTGCCCCATGTCATACTGCGCTGAGAAGTTCAAAGACGAGCCGCCGTTGTTGAGCCAGGTTTTCAGCTTCGCAACGTCGATTTCAGTCGTCTGGGTCCACTTCTTCTCGCGAGCGTCGTAGAAACTGGCGGTTGAGTTCACAAACGAGTAGTAGGGCGCGCCTGTGCTGGGTACAACATCAGGAGCAATGGATGCAAAGCTCTTCCACGCACCTGCAGTCACTATGATGTTTGTGCCGGAGGTGCAAACAATCAGATCGCACTGATTGTAGTAGCGCTGCTGGCCCATGGGTGAGGCGGCGATCTCACCGGCAGGTGGCAGATTCAGAATCTCGCGAACTGCATCGGGTGTATTGTTGGTGCCGATCGGCAGCGTGAGCGAACTCACATTCTCCATGTTTTCCTTCCGATACACGGGATTGACCTTTGGGTTCGGGTTCGCGTTTGGATCCAAAGGATGGCGGTTGTGGTAAATGCGGGAGACAGCCGTCACATCATCCAGGAACTCCAAGCCAACCGACGGTGCGGCATAGATGCTGGAGTTTCCGTGCACCTTGCCCGTGATCTTCATCAGTGCGCCGGGATTGAGTTCCAGGTCCATGCTATAAAAGATCGCGAACTGGAATACGGGGATGCTGGCGAGCTGCAGATCCTGCCGGACAGCCGCGGTCATGTCATAATTACAGTCGAGAGGCTTCGCCTGGGAAGTGATGTTCATCGTGTAAACCAGCCCGTACAGTCCTGCAAACTGTGATTCCAGGTTGGTGCGCACTGTCGTGGTGGAGCTGGCAATCGATAAGCGATTGGGGTTGCCTTTGCCATCGGTGAACCGGAAATCACTTGCCCAGGGGTTGGTTGGCACAAGCGTCGAATAAAAATTAGTTTTGTTCGGAGTGAAGGTCTGGTTCAGAAAATCGCGATTGATATAACTCAGCGCGCGCTCTGAACCCGCTTCGGCTGCGGCCAACGCTCCGTTATAAACATTGTTACGGTCGTTTATGATGGACGTCTGATTGGTCCATTGGTAAACGCCGGCGAAAACGGCAAGTCCAACTGCAACGATGAAGAGGACGGCGAGCAGGACGTAACCGCGGCGCTGAGCGCGAGGGCAGAGAGTGAGGTGCATAAAAACTGAAAGGTTATTCGATGGCCCGGCGGGTCATGCGAGTTTGCAGACGGTAATAATCGTAATGGCCGCCAATGCCAGCCCGGGCGACCGGGAATTCCCATTGGTAGTGCTCAAGAACCATCCGCACCAGGCGGTTATTCTGGTTATTGGTAAGAGGATGCCCCTCGAAGTCTTCCGCACGAAACACGATGGAATTCGTCAGGTAAAATGCGACAGGTTTGACCTCCGAACTGGAGCTGGTTTTGCGCTCAAGCTGCCGGGTGACAGGATTGACGTAATACCGAATGAAGTTGTTGGTGCTGGTAGTGGGGTAGATCTGAAGGGCATTACCTTCCTGAAGGTTGCCATTAGGGACATTGGTAAATCGGAGGGCATTTCCGTTGCCCACATAGATGATCTTGGCTTCGCGAATGTCATCACGGACACTGTTGAGAGCGCTGCGGGCGCTGGCGCTGGCGCTCAGTTTCGTGGCATTCACGTTAAACATCTTCATCCCAACGATGTGGGAATAAACCGTGCCGATCACGACCAGGCCGAAGAGCGAGCTCGCGACCAGCATTTCCGTGAGGGTGAATGCGGCGCGTAAACGCCGCAAATTGAGTGGTGTTAGGGTTTTCATTGGTCAGCGGCCCGCATGGTGATCACCGAATTTGTGAAAGGACCGCACAGAGCACCCTTCCGCCAGGGAACAGACCAAACGACACTGGAGCGAATTTCGCGCAGTGGGGGGTTTATGGAGACGTTAGCGACAGAGACATGGCAGGTGGCGTACCTGGGCGTTCCCGCGATCGGCAGATCCAGGACTTCCATGTGAGTATAGTTGGTAGTGCCCAACTCATCCACTGGTGGCCAGGCCAGCGGGTCCCACTTGGCGGAACGTGCCTGCTCCAAGTCCTGCAAGGCAAGCGAGTGAGCAGCGAGTGAGTAGGAGCTCCACTCGGCCCGATCTGTCGAGAGCACATAACCCATCAAGATGCCGCCGAACCCGACGGTACTGATGAAAATGCCCATACAGACTTCAGGCAGAGTAAAGCCTCTGACGAATAACGATCTTAGCCCGATGCGATTACTGCGAAACATACAGCGTCAACTGATAGAGCATAAGCTATGCCGCTGACCTCCTCTCGAGCATAACCGTGTTCTTTCCCTGCTAAACCGGTCTACGCCCAATTAGATGGAACTGCGTATCCACAATCGTTCTAAATTAACTCTTATAATAAACCTTCTACATCTCACAGGGCGGCCTGCTTCAAAATTCTTTCTGACAGCGGCTTACACGACCCTTGCTCCTGACGGGGGCCCGACGCGAATGTTTTTTCAGCATTGGTTGGTCTCTGTCAACTTTGCGGGCATTTTTGGCCTGAAAATGAGGCATTGTCCCGCGAGTTTGTCCCGCTCTAAGTCATCTCCAAATGTTTTTTGATTTAGCTTTTCGATGGGTCCAGTCATTCTGGCGCATGCTCAATTACATCTGGCTGGGGCTCATTCTGACTGCCGTGCTTATCGCCGGCGTCCAGGGCACCTTTAAACCGGTAGCCGACCGAACATTTGAGATGGCTAAGGTGGCTGTACTGGATACAGCTCTGCCTCTGGTTGGCATCATGGCGCTTTGGCTGGGTGTGATGCGGGTGGCCGAAAGAGCAGGCTTGGTAGCCTTGCTCGCTCGGGGCTTGCGCCCCATCATGCGCTGGCTCTTTCCGGATGTTCCCGTCCAGCACCCGGCGATGGGCTCGATGCTCATGAATATGGCGGCCAACATGTTGGGACTCGGCAACGCCGCCACTCCGCTCGGACTCCGCGCGATGAAAGACCTGGAAACGTTGAATCCTCGTCCGGGCACGGCGACGAACGCGATGTGCACTTTCCTGGCGATCAACACCAGCTCCATCCAGCTTATTCCAGTGACGGCCATCGCCATATTGGCGGCGAATCGATCCACGAATCCCACGGCGATTGTGGGCACCACAATCATGGCCACGAGCATCACTGCCACTTCCGCCGTATTGATGGCCAAGTTTCTCTCGAAGCTCCCCGTTTTTCGTTTGCCGCCCCTGCCGCCTCCAACAGAAACGGATTCCGCACCGAAAGAAGTGGCTGACAAGGCTGCTGAGAACAACGCATCGCCCATCAAGGAAGCGGCGACACTGAAGCCCTTGGAATGGTGGGGGCGGGTGATCCTGGCCGCCTTTGGTGTCTTTTTCTCCTGGGTGTTTCTTCGGATGGCCTTCCCGGCAGTTATGGGATTGCCCGTTCCAGCCGAGAAAATTACTGAACCGACTTTCGTGCGAGTGATCGATTCCATTTCCCAACTGTCTATTCCGCTGTTGATCTCGATGTTTCCACTCTATGCCGCCTTGCGCCGGGTGAAGGTCTATGAGGAATTCATTGATGGTGCGAAGGAAGGTTTCGACGTAGCGATCCGGATAATTCCCTACCTGGTGGCAATCCTGGTTGCGGTGGGGATGTTCCGAGCCTCAGGCGGGATCGACATGATTAAGCAGTGGCTCGGCCCTGCAATGGAGGCGATTGGCTTTCCTCCCGATCTGCTCACGCTGGCACTCATCCGCCCCTTGAGCGGCAGCGCTTCCCTAGGTGTGTTCAGAGAACTGGTTGTAACACTGGGACCAGATAGCCTGGTGGCGCGGACGGCAGGCACCATCTTCGGCAGCACGGAGACGACCTTTTACGTGCTAGCTGTTTACTTCGGATCGGTGGGCATCCGACGAACCCGTTACGCGGTACTGGCCGGATTGACGGCGGACCTCGTTAGCGTCGTGGTTTCGGTGATTATCTGCCGGCTGGTGTTCGGAGGGGCTTAATGAGCTGCCGCCAACCCGGCAGGACCGGTTCCGCCATTCACCAGGAAGAGCACAGCCATGCGCACAGCCAGGCCGTTGGTCACTTGCTGAAGAACGAGAGATCGCTCTGAGTCGGCAATCTCACTATCGATTTCCACACCTCGATTAATAGGGCCAGGATGCATGATCAGCGCATCGGGTTTGGTTTTCGCGAGACGCGCCTTGTTGAGTCCAAACAAACTGGTGTACTCGCCCAGGCTCGGAAACATGGTCTTGCGTTGGCGCTCGTGTTGGATGCGTAGAAGATTGATAATGTCCGCATCGCGTATGGCTTCTTCCACGTCATGAGTGACGCGGCATCCCATTTTCTCGAAGACGCGGGGCACCAGGGTGGAAGGTCCGCACAGCGTCACTTCGGCGCCCAATTTGGTAAGGGCCCAAATATCTGAGCGGGCCACCCGGCTATACAGGATGTCTCCCAGAATGGTGACCTTCAGCCCGGCGATGCGGCCCTTCTTTTCCCGAATAGTGAACGTATCGAGCAGGGCCTGCGTGGGATGCTCATGCGCGCCATCTCCCGCATTAATGACGCTGGCGTTCAGCACGCGAGAAAGGAAGTGAGCGGCACCTGAGGCGCTATGGCGGATGACAATGAAATCAATATTCAACGCTTCCAGGTTCCGTGCGGTGTCCTTCAAAGATTCGCCCTTTTTTAGCGAGGAAGCTTCCGCTGTGAAATTAATGATATCCGCCGAAAGGCGTTGCTCGGAAAGCTCAAAACTGGTCCGGGTGCGAGTGGATGGTTCTACAAAGAGGTTGACGACCGTCTTGCCGCGCAGCGCAGGAACCTTCTTGATCGCACGTTCGCCGACGGCTTTGAAAGCCTTGGCGGTATCCAGCACGGTTGTGATTTCCTCGGCGGACAGGGATTCGATATCCAGCAGGTGTTTACGATTCCAAGTCATAGAGTGAAGGGGGATTGGGATTGAGAATTCTGATAGGACCGGGCGCTCGGGTTGGCCGCCGGTTTATAAAAGGTTATTATAGCGGTGGACTGCGTTGACGTCATACAGGCTTCTTCTGCAGAACGACTTGGTCGGCGCCGGGCGTGTCTCCGATTTCCACCCGCACTTTCTCGTTCAAGGCAGTGGGCACGTTCTTTCCAACAAAGTCAGCTTTGACTGGCAGTTCCCGATGCCCGCGGTCTATTAGCACGGCCAGTTGCACGCGACGAGGCCTGCCGAAATCGTTCAAGGCATCCAGCGCTGCGCGAATGGTCCGTCCGCTGAAAAGCACATCATCCACCAGGACCACCGTCTTGCCTGTGACATCAAACGGCATCTCGGTCGGATGCACATCGGGCGCGACTCGCTGGTCCAGGTCATCTCGGTGCATGCTGACATCCAGAGCGCCCACTGGCACCGGGTGAGCCCAGATTTCGCTGAGCAAAGCAGAGAACCGCGTGGCCAGTGGCAATCCTCCGCGCTGAATCCCAACCAGGACAACTTCGGAGTCGTTCTCGTTGCGTTCAGCGATTTCGTGCGCCACACGGGTTAAGGCGCGCTGCATAGCAGCGGAGTTCAGGATTACGATCGAGTCAGGCATGAACTGTCCTTTCTGAAAGAGGTAGAAACTGCGGGGCGGAGGCCAGGCGCACGGACGAAGGCGAGAAAAGAAGGACGGAGAACGGGAAAACAGAAAGCTGGACTAAAGAATGATGATAATCATCTCGCATGTTATTCCTTCGCAGCCTCGCGGGGCTGCCTTAAAGGAGGCGAGCAATGCGTTAGCGCATGGCTGCCTGCTGACGGCCTTTACGCCATTTGGATCGATGTTTAATGATCCAATCGGTGAGCGCGCGCTCAAATCCGATATCACAGCCGGCCTTTTCGGATTCGATCCACTTGTGCCTCAGAATTTCCTCTCGCTCTGCCTGGAACTCCCGGTAGAGAGACGAATTCTTCAGCAGCTCACTGGAGGAAAGCTGCTCTTTAGGTTGATCTGACATACTACAGCGCAGTTACGCGTGCACTCCAACTTACTTTACTTCTTCGCCTAAGCAACATCCATTTGCCCCAAGGCGGCAGTCAGATGCACGAGTTTGCGAAGTCTGATCCTATAGAAAGACCGCCAAAAGCCAAGGAAAAACTTTCTTGACCCCTCAGACTTTCAGGAGCTCTGCCACCTGGCGTGCGATGTCCATAAACGCTTTTCCATGAGGAAGTTATCGGCATTCGGATCGAACAACGTCAACGCGATGCGGCTGGTGATGGACTTGAGCGTCATAACCGCGGGTGATCGAAGGAAAGGCGCTGGCTGCGAGCAATGGCCACAAAAGGAGTTGAACGGTGCTGGGATTTATCTGCCTGAAGGTGGAGCCGTATCGCTGTGCGACGGCAGGATTTAGGAAACCAGGATTGATTACCTCGTGCCCGATTATGCTAAGTTGAGTTGCACCGGCGGCCCTTGCTTCCCCTTCCAAGGCATTAACCATACCACGCAGTGATGCTGCGCCTTTCTGCTCGGCCTCGATGAGGAATAAATTACGGTTGAAAGTATCGCCCACGAGGCCTTTGTTGCCGAACCTGGTCCGCGGTTGGTCATTGTGGACGTAGTGGGAAACCGTCGGGTTGCTCTGGGAAACGTGTGACGGGTGCCAAGGAGTCTGGAGGAATCAGGAAGATGGAGCCATCCTGCTCGATCTGCATTCTCACAAGAATGTGATTTCCGCGAGTCCGTTTATAAAATTTGATGAGCCGCTTCTCACCGGCCTTCCTTTGAAGCACATACCGCTTCATCTCGTACCGCCAAGTGCCGGTTCCGTGGCGGATTTCCAAAGAAGGTGAATAGAACTCAAAAGCCTCACCCTGCTTCAGCGGATGAGCTAGGGAGTTCGTTGTCTGTTCTGGGATGACAGTTATATCCTTGCCGGTGTTATTGAGGATAGAATGGGTTTCGACGATCAAACACCCGCTGAGAATGATCGCCACGAGAACCAGTGATGAACACAATAGAAAAAGTTTTTCATGGCCATACTGGTGAAGCCTTGGAGGACCAAGCTCCTCCTTTCTTTTGGCGGTTTCGAGCTCCCACATTTTATTGTCGATTTCTTTGAAGCCTCTTCAGATACCTCTCATCGCCAAGCGCTATTCCTGATTCTGAAAGTATCCATATCTCGAAACTATGGCTGTTGGCAGCCCGCATTCTGTTGAGCTCAGTTGATTCGTAGATATGCAAACGTCCGGAGGGTTCTTTAACATGAATTTCCTTAATCTCAAGCCCCTTTCGACGTTGAACAAGTTCACGTCCACTAGGGAGAATTCCGACTACACTCGGCGCTTCTCCGACAAAGTGAATTGTGATTTCCACCGGATAATCGTAGGCATTTACAACTACTGGAGAATACCCGTTGTCGCACCCTGCTAATCCTAGCAGTAGAAGCATTGCAGAAACCAAGCGCATCAACTTTTTCATGGTCGTAATCGCAATGAAGCGCCACAGCACCAGCGAACGAGGAATGCAGGACTAAAATCGCGTCATGGCTTATTTCCTCCGACGAGTTTTTGCTCGTATTCGGTCACAATTTCAAGTGGCGGCTTGTTGGTCCCGAAGAAATCAACCGTCCCGGTGTGCTTGTTTACTATGACAGGACCGTTGCCTGCCAGCGCGTAACGCACCTGCTTGGTTTCGAGATATTTCTTTGTGTTATAGAAAAAGACCCAGCCGTAGGGCTTCTCAATTGTCCCCTCGTCTGCAATGACGCAAGCTTCGCCTCGTGGATCCATCTCCACAAGGCGCTTCAAGACAAGTTCAACAGATTCTGATTTGGTAAGCATAATATGGCCTTTTTATGGCGTTCCAGGGTGAGTCAGCAAAAATTGGAAGTTTTGCAGGCTGTTGAAGTTGTTTAGCCCGCTTCCGCCTATCTGTCCGTCGAGGAATTGGATAGTGCCGTTGTTGTTAAGAACATTGAATACGTGTCCCGGAAATCCCGTCGTCAACGATTGACCAAACACAATGCCTCTTGAACCATTACCGCTCTGTGAAAGGATGCTTCCAATTTGCATTTGGCCGGATACAGGTTGAAAGCTACCGCCATAGGTGTCTTCCAAAACAGATATTGCAGTTTTTCCTCCCCGAAGCGCGCTGGCCGCGTTACCGCCTAATGTCGCATCGGTGGCGATTGAACAGTTCACACAGTTCATCGTACCGCCAGTTGGATTGACGTTACGGATGGTGCCAGCTAACGCGCCTTCCCCCTCTGCGGCAATAGCAGATCCTCCTGCCGGTGCTTTCCGTAACAAGAGAAGGAGCAGCACATTAAGCTCTCTTCCGCCGCTGGGCTCATTTCCCCTCCCGTTGCCTATCTTCAAGTCCAACAGAAAGCCGGCTGAAGTCCGAATACCTTGAAGCATTGCTGCGTCTAGCGAGAATGCGGCGGAGTCCATCACGTTCTCCAGTCTGCCTAGACTTACGTCGAGCCAACCCCATCCAGCCTCGCCGGCACACAACCCGAACGGATCGATAAAACTAACAGGATTGCCGTCGCCGTAGGCGTAAAAGTTGAGTCCACCAGAGAACCCGGCTGGGTCAGGGTTGATGTACCGGCAGATGTAAGGATTGTAGTAACGGGCCCGCATATAGAGCAGGCCGTTGGCGTCGGTTTGAACTCCATAGCGTCCGTTGAACTGGAAAGGTGTATCGTTTGTTCCCGCACGGTAGGTGATTGTGCCGTAAGCGGAATACTCCATTCGATCTGTCACATGGCCACTACCGTCGGTCAGCGCCACAGTGCTGCCCCGATAATCATAGTGGTATGTCAGCGTGTTCGTGGCGGTTGGTGTCTCCGACACCTCGTAAAGCAGGCCCAGGCCATAGACGTAGTAATTGGTTACTCCCCCCTTCACCCGCATCAAAACCTGGGAAAGCGCCGCGTTCGGATTTACCACCAACCGCGTAACGCTCGCTCCGTTGGTGATGGCCACCCGGTTTCCGGCAAGATCGTAACCGTAACTGATTCCGCCCACACTGAGAAGCCGGTTACGCGCATCGAACGTGTAACTGGCTGAGGTATCGTTCGTGAGGGGACCGCTGGTCATGTTGCCGTCCAGGTCATGAGTCACGTCCTGGCCATTGAATGTCGCGATCCGGTTGTCCTCATTAAACGTCATGGCCCGGTTCGGAAGCGTGTAAGCATGCGGCAATGGCGCGGCAAATTCCCATTCAACCCGCGCAGCCGCGTTCCAGTTTAACCTGAAGAGGTTGATGACGTTCCCCGATGCGGTCTTCTCAACAATGTTCGTCAGTTGCCCAGCCGCATCATAGTTCATCTCTCGGACGGTGCCATTGGGCCGGGTGATCTTTGTGGCCTGACTGGCCAAATCATACTCGATCGACGTCTTGCGATTTGCCCAATCGGTTACGTTGGTGAGCCGATTAAGACTGTCGAACTGATACTTCACCGCCTTGCCGCCCGGATAGATCAGGTTGGTGACGTTGCCATTGGCATCCTTCTGGTATTGGATCAGGTTCGTTTCCGCATCGCGATAGCTGGAAACGCGATCGTAACCGTCGAACGTCCATATGTTGGTTTTGCCGCCTTCGACCAGATTCGTGCAATTGTTGTTGGCGTCGTAACGGTAAAGAACAGTTCCCAGGCTGTCCGTGCGATTGGTGAGCCTGCCCCGAGCATCGTAAAAGAGGTTCGCTGTATCGGTGCTCGGTTCGATAACGGTTTGCAGCAAGCCGCGATTGTTGTAGGCCAGCTTGGTTTCACGCCCCAGAGGCGAGATCGTGTTTGTCAGCCGGTTGGCGGCATCGAACCGGAACTGCCATACCTTTCCATTCCGATTGGTCAGCAGGATTTGATTGCCAGCCCCGTCGAACTTCCGTTTCACGACGCGGTCGCCTCCATCGGTTGTCTGGATCAACTCGCCCTTGGCGTTCCACACCTGGCGAGTGACTTCATTGGCGGCGTTAGTCGTGAACGTGGGCCGATTCTGCCCATCGTAAACAAAACGCGTGGTTCGGAACAAGGGATCGGTCACGCTGATCAACCGCTGTGCGGCATCGTTTGTATAAAGGGTGACTTTCTGAAGCGGGTTGATGGTATGTGATAGCCAATCGCGAGAATCGTAGCGGTTGGTGAAGGTTGGCACTCCTTGTGGCGTGGCAGGCAGTGTGGTGGTCAGGAGCTTGCGGGTGGCACTCCAAGTGTTGCTGGTCGTGAAGTTCCGCGCATCTGTTGTGCTGAACACATTCCCGGCGGAATCGAAAGCGACCTTTGTCGTGAGGTTTGCTGGTGCGATGGTATTGGTAAGCTCTCGCCGGTTGTTATACTGAAAACTGGTAACAAACTTTCTGGCGTTGGTGTGGCTGAGCACGTCACCCCTCGTATTGTTGAGAAACCCCTCGCTACCAAGGATGCCAGGGTATGTAATTCCGTTCAGGTATCCCTGATTATCGTAACCGTAGCTCGTCGTCCCAGCCGAGTCAGTGCGGCTAAGCAACACGCCGTCGACAGTGTTGTAACCATTGGTGACCCAATCGCCCGTGGCGTTGGTGATACCAGTTACCTGGAATTTGGAATTGTAGCCGAAAGTGGTTGGGTTTCCCCGGGCATCCACCGTGCTTAGCAAACGATCCTGTGCATCAAAGTTGAAGCTATTTGTGTATCCGAGCGGGTCAACAGAGCGGACCAGGTTATGCCGGTTATCATAGAAGAACAGGTTGCTTGTGTTCAGAGGCGACACGCTCTTAATCAAGTGATCCTGGCCATCGTAGAACATCTGCTCACGATTCCCGAGCGCATCTTCCCGGGCGATTAGCCGGGTCTTATCATCATAGGAGAACCTTCGTTTTGCACCTGCGGGGTCCTGCTCGACAGTCTGGAAACCCGACCAGTAGATTTGCCAGGCCCGGTTCGTATCTCCTTGGCTGTATTGGGTGACAACCCGGCCAAAGGAATCGAATTGGTTGCTGACAACCAGGCGATTCAACGCATCGATTGTTGCCACAATCTGATGGTTGGTGTCGTAACCGAAACTGCTCATCTTTCCCTCCGGGTCGGTCACTGACACCAGATCCCCTTGGGGACTGAAGGCATTGGTGTAGGCATAGGACACTGACCGGGTGCCGTCGGTTACTGATGTCAGCCGCGCGCCAGTGTAGTTGAATGTTAATGTCCGGCCTTTCCAATCGCTAACGGTTTCAACGCGATTGTTTGAACCATAGGTGATGTTGAGCGATTGATTATGGAGATCCACTACGCTGGCAAGCAGGCCCTGGTCATTGAACCTGAATGTGCTGCCGTGCCTCTCTTGCAGCCAAAACACACCGTTGGTCTTGAGCAGGGTCATCGTGCTGTTTGCAGGGGGCGTGTAGCTGCCATCGGGCTGCTTCACGAACTGGATGGTGTCCTTGCCTAGAACGATAGAGACGCCGTTCTTCGCGATCTGGTCAACGCCCCATTTGGCGATCAGCGCAGCCATTGCCCAACTCTTGGGATCACGCTGTGTGCCATCCTGAATTCCAAGCAACGCCCGTGTCGCCACAAGCATGGGAGCCATTTGCTGCGGCGTTGTGCCACCCAGAGCTGCCAGCGGTGCCGGGATCTCGCTGGCGCTGCACACATAGTTGTGCAGCCATCCAGGGGCCATGGCTGCCGGATTGCTGTTCCGGCGGCTGCTGCTGTAAAAGCGCGAGAGATTCAGTCCGCGCGGTTCCGCCCCACCCAGCGATAGGTCACTTGCCGCCAAATAAAACGTGCCGTCGGCCATGCTCACTGGGTCGGCGCCAAATTGCGGGGGCAAAACTGAGGTTGGGGACTCCCAACTATAATAGACAGGCTGCTCGGTGCTAATCTCGGATACGGTTTCACCGCTGGGAGTGGCACGGGGATCACTGACGAAACCTCCCTGGAACCCACCGCTGATCATCATGCTCATGGCTGGGTTACTCGCGGTTTGGCACAAGGCCACCCACCCTGAACCTTTCCAACTCCCAGCTCCGGCGATTTGAATTAGCCCATTGGAAGGCAGGAGCAACGTGTAACCCTTGCTGATGAAATCGTTGTAAAGGGCACTAACATCATACCCTTTGATTCGGGCGCTCACGTTGGCACCGGAAGTCCAGTTTGTGGAACTTGCCAAGTAAAGCCGCTGTCCATTCGCGCTTGCCAACTGCAGGAGCTTTACTGTGGATGCCGCCGTCAAGTTGCTCGATTGCAGTTGTTCGATAATTCCATGCTCAAACGCGCTATCAAAATAGTTTCCCACCTGAAGTATCTGACCTTCGCTCTGCCGGCTCGCTGCGTTATCATCACGTCCGGAAAGATCGCTGGAGAGCTGCGCAAAGACATCGATATAGTAACCACGCCCCGCTTCCTGCCCTGTGCGCCCGAGTCGGTGAAGATAGGTTGGAATGACACCAACTTCCCGAGCCAACAACTGCCCCGATAATTCGGTCTGAAGCAGCCAATTGAGCCCCATGACATACAAAGTTTCGGTTCTTACCTGGCGCGAGTCGTCCGCAAGACCCTGCTGCAAATAGGCCTCTAGCTGGCGCTGACGAGCCAGGAGCCTGGGGTTGGCAACGCCAAACCCATAAATCAGCGCATAATTCGAATTGGTTCGTTGATAGGTAGTGGTTACGGTCTGATCGAACGAGTGACTCCGGACCAGGTTGTTCGCACTCATATCCCAAGTGCCACACGGGTGCTGGACAGCCAGAGTAACATTGATTGAGCCGCTGGTGCCAGAAGTCTGGACTGAGGAGCCGGCCTGGGTGTCTTCCAGCCAAAGTTGCGCAAGCCCTCCAGACGTGAACGTGAGAGACAACCGTTCTCCTTTGAGACTGGGCGAGTAGAACTGGTTTGTGGAAGTCAGCAGACTGACCTCTAATACACCCATTAAATTGGTGGGTATATAAGACCATTCAGATACCGGCCAGGCGCCCCTTTGTGTTTCAATCCTGAACGCACTGCTCTGGCTTAACGCCCCACCCGCGGAAGAAACAACCTTCTGCCCGCCGATCACCTCTTGCACGGAATGGTTGGGGAACCTCTGCTGCAAATTGGAAACCAGGGTGGTGGTACAACTTTGTAGTGCAACGCGCAAGGCGGCTTCGTTCAGCGCTTGAACATAGTCACCGGTCGCCGTCCCACCGGCTGTATTCAAGAGATTGGTGGTGTTCAAGCCCATCTCCGAGTTCAGGTTGATTCCAGCAACAGGCTCGCTGACCTTAAAGGACGGATCCATGAGGTAGTTGGTTCCGTTAATGGTCATTTGCACCCACAGATGTTGGAGGAAAAGCAAATTGGTCATCCCTGAGAAAGAGCCGTGGAAGGGGAAGCCACGATGACCGTTGATACGACCGACCATGCCTGACTGTGAACTCCAATCGGTATTGGTCGTAGTCAACCCGAGCCAATGCTTGATATCCTGGTGATTCGATACGGAAAAAGGAAACGAAACCACGCCGAATTTATATGTCGGGCTCCATCCGGCAGACCGCAGAAGCGCCACAAGCAGAGCGCACTGGTCGAAATCGTTTCCACTCCTCTCCAGTAAAGTCAGTTGGGCGCCCTTGTGTGAACCGAAATAATGCACATACCGGATGTGGTCGTGCACGAAGTCAAAGATCCGCTTCGGATCATTCTCCAGGCCTCGTGCCAGCGCCGCAATCTCCGGAGTGATGCTCTCGGCTATTACGTTGGTGCCGCCCGGCACCGGTGGTGGGACTCCCAGCACGCTTGGAGAATTGGGATCAAACTCCCTTGTAGTCGAAGCATTGATGGACGAATACCAGCCCGGGCCGTATGGGGCATCCTGTCCTCGGCAAAATGCCGTTGCAATGAGCAAAGCCAGGGAGAGAAATCGAATTGTTTTCATGGTTATCCAGGTTCGCCCTCTGCCTACTGCAACTGTTGGACGTTGCCTTCATTGTCCAGAATTATCCCTTCCCCCGCCGCCCCCGAGATAGCACGCAACCAGCCTGATCCGTCATACTGGTAATTGCGCCTTCCCGAGGTCTGTGCGCTTTCATCCCAGAGCGGGTTCATCCCTTGCTGGACTTCCCAGCCATCAGATAATCCGTCCCCATCTGAATCCCCGACTGCTGGATTGGTATGCGATACCAGCAACTCATAAGCATCCGTTAAGCCATCGCTGTCGCTGTCCAGCATCGTTCCCAATCGAAAGTAGCACTCCGAGAAGAGCGAGTTGCTGAGAAGGAAATTTGTATCCCCGGGAGTGCTTCGCGTTAACCACGCCCAATTGGTAACGCAGAGCGACGGGGAAGGCAAAGACGCCATATTCGTCGTGTAAAACAAATCGTAAGAATTGGTAAGCCAGCCGGAATTCGGGGTGTTCGTCAGATTGATGGAGATTGAACTGGTGCTGATGACAGGAGGAAAGAGGCATAAACCCAAACCAAGGCTGTAGGCAGGCGGGAGATTCGTGCTGGGCTCTTCTATTCCGCCGTCCCCTCCTCCAGGAAACGGGGGCAGAGCTTCGCTAGTCATTGCACTAAGTTGCGTTGAAACTTCCGCCTGCTGAATGGACGCAATGTGAGAGGTCAGTTCATCTGCCTGCTTTTGCACCAACAAGGCGGAGTCCGCCCTGCTGAGCGACGTTCTGACGACACCCCGCCAGAACAGCGGTTCATCCATCATATCTACCAGAAAATGGCTGGAACCAATCGAGTAAACCCGAACGCTTGGATCCAACGGCGAAAATGGCAGAGGCGCCTGAACACACGGAACCGTGTTTCGCACTGTCCAATAGGTCCCGTGCCAAGGCAGGTGCTCGCGTGGAACATGGGCCAGTCTCTGCGCATCAGCGATCACCGCCACGACCGAGTCAGTCTCCGGAGGCTCGGAAAGAAATTGAGCGGAACAAACGTCCAAGGATGCCAGATGCGTTACGCAGACCGCAAAGATAGAGGCAACGAGCGAAAATGTCTTCATTCTGAGGGGTTTCCATTTAAAGCCTGAACACAATCGTTGAGGCATTTCTCGGGGATGGTATGCGTTCCTCGCGGGAAGGACTCTCCAGAGGGTGAGGCGGGCGGAATCAGGCGAGTCTTTTGGTTGCTATCAATCAGAGCCGGATTCTTCTGTTTCGGCATATAATGAGTTTTCTATCGAATAGTCCGGGGAATGCAAGCTCATAAACGAGTAATTTCATTCTCATGTGGGAGTGATACTCCCGCCACTAGACCTTTACGGTCAGGCCCCCATGAAGCTCGGACTGAACGTGGTGGGGCCGCAGGTAAGGATACTTCGGGTGCGCAAGGGCTGGACTCAACCAGTCCTGGCGCAAAAGCTTCAGCTCCAAGGATGGAGTGTGAGCACGGGCTCCGTAGGGAAACTGGAAGCCCAATTGCGGCGAGTTCCAGACTGTGAACTGGTGTTTCTTGCGCGGGTTCTTGGCGTTTCCGTTTCGGATTTATTTCCCAAGGGAATGCCCTTAAAGCAGCTCGGACCGCAGTTCCAGTCCGGTCGAAGATTGGCTATCTTCCCCGCACGCAGCGAGCAGTGAAGTGGACGAGCGGTGCGTTATTTCTTTCGGCTCGCTCAGACTTTCAGGAGCTCTGCCACCTGGCGTGCGATGTCCATAAATGCTTTTCCCTGAGGAAGTTCCGATGATGATACCGAAACCGGCAACCCCTTGTCCCCCCCCTCACGGATCTCCGTATAAATTGGGATCTCACCTAACAGGGGCACTTTCTGCCGTTCAGCCTCTTTGCGTCCCCCTCCGTGTCCGAATATTTCGACACGCTCACCATTCGGGGTGGTGAAATAGCTCATGTTTTCAACGAGACCGAGGATGGGCACATTGACCTTTTGAAACATGCCGATGCCCTTTCGAACCACTCCCAAGGACGCTTCTTGCGGGGTAGTAACGATAACGCCACCATCCAAAGGGACGGTTTGGCATAAAGTGAGCTGGGCATCCCCAGTTCCCGGCGGCAAATCGACGATCAGGAAGTCCAAATCCCCCCAGGCGACGGAGGAAATGAATTGCTGAATGGTTTTCACGATCATGGGGCCGCGCCAGATGACTGGCTGATCGTCTTCGAGCAGGAAACCGATGCTCATTAGCTTAACCCCGTATTTTAGAGGCGGCACCATCTTTTCATCGTCGCTGAGAGTAGGACGCTCATTGATCCCCATCATCAAAGGGATGGAGGGACCGTAGATGTCACAATCCAGCAAACCGACCTTCAGACCGAGTTGGCTGAGGGCGCAGGCCAGGTTCACGCTGACGGTGCTTTTGCCGACCCCGCCTTTGCCGCTGGCCACCGCCACGATTCTGCGGATACCGGGGACTCGGGTTTGCCCCGCCCATGGGTTCTGCCCCGCAGCAGCAGGCTGGCCGGCAGGTGTTTGTTGCATCTCGACCTTGGCCGACTGCACGCCAGGGATTTCGCGGATGACGGCTTCAGCCTCTTCCTTGATCTTTTGGGCCACCTCTTTATTGCCGGAATTGAGAAAGATTCCAACACTGACCGATCCACCCTGCACCAGGACGGATTTGACCAGGCCAAATGAGACTATGTCCCGATTATAACCGGGGTACTTCACCACTTTCAGGGCGTTCTTGACGGCGTCTTCAGTAATCATGTCCAGCTTCATAATCGGGGCTGCGGCAAAGGTGTCAACATCACCAAAGAAATGACTGCTGTTTGCCGACCATTTTGTCGCCTTCCCACAGGGTAGCGCGCCAGGCTGTGACCTGCCCGATTTGGTCATAGGTTGCCTGGTCAATTTTGAAGACCGTCCAACGAGAGAACCACTTGGGACGGACGACAGGTTGGGTGAGAGTCAACTCGTGCGGGAAGTCGCCACGGGCCACACCTCGGAGCTCCAACTTAAGAGTCAACTGAGCTGCTGGGGTGCCTCTGGTCTTCCATTGCACATCGAAGCGCATTCCTGAACGCAGGTCAGGGTTATCGCGCAGCACGGCCTGATAGGCATCGCGCTCGAACAAGCTCGGAGCCAGGGTGTGGCGGCCCTGTTTATCCACGAAATGGGGAAGGACCTTAATGACGCGGCCCGTTGCGGCCCAGTTGGACAGCGGCAGCAGGCACACGATTGCCACCAGGATTAAATGGGACCAGCGTGAGAGCAAATGGCTGACTGGCATGCGAGGTGAATATTAGGCGCGGTCGCGGTTGGGCTTGCGCCGGCCGGCGCTGTTACTTTCATCGAAGTACATGCCCATGAGCCGCCGTTGGTCATTGGACCGGCGGGAGAACCCTAGAAAACTTCTAAGCCAGCTTAAGAACGCGCGCATGTTTGGGTTTGAACAACAAGCACCGGCAGCACCTTGCCCCAGCACGCCATAGCTTAAAACGCTTGTTCTGTCTGTCGAGCAAAGAATCTTGAAGGGGTTGAGGGTTGAGAGTTGAAGGTTGAAAGATCCGCCGTGTGAAACTGAGGAAGGGCGGCGAGATGCCGTCCTTACTCGCAGTCGAGACGACCGCGCTACGCACGGACGTGCCGCGTGCATTCCGAAGGAATGCAGGCCCGGTGGCCGCACCGCAAGGTGCCCGCCAATGATTGGCTCAGAATTTTAATGTGGCGTCCACTTGCAGGCGCCCAGCACCCGTATCCTGCGAATCGGGCTTGCGCACCAGTTCGGTCAGGAAATAGGTCACGCCAAGGGTGAGCGAGTCAACCGGTGAATACGCAGCTTTAAACACGTGCCCTTTAACATTGCTGCCAGCGCGGTAACCGGTGGCGCCGCCGGGGAATGCTGTCGTGTAATGAGCGCCTGTATCGGAATCGACGAGTTCCTCGAACCACGCGTCGCTTTCGAGATATTTGTAGCGGTAAGCCAATTCCCAGGTCCCGCGCTTGCCGGCTTTGCCGAAGGTCATACCGGCCGAATAACCCTGATTTCGATCGCTTGGAGCACCTGAGTTGTTCATGAAATCGGCCGCGACCCGGATAGGGAACGCGCCCTTATAAAAGCGCATCTTGTCCATCGTGTAGGTGGCCGCCACATCCACAACCACCGGGTGGTAATCGTAAAGGAGGTCCCCTGCGGCTGAACGAGTGTTTCCGGCGTTTTGATTCGGGATCGAGCCTGTGACCAATGTCTCGGAGTTCTGGATCGCGAAGAACGCAACACCAGCAGACGTCTGCCATTTCGGAGACCATTTGGACTCAGCCCGCGCTTGCACGCCGAAGAAGAAAGGATCGTTACTGTCGGAGCTCAGTTCATTCAGGACGAAGCCGCCGCCCATCAACTTGAACGTGTGCATATCACGCAACGTGTAGCTGATGGCCGTGGCAGCCCCTTCAGGCGTGTAATCGGGATCAAAAACGATATCCGAAACGGCGAATGGGTTTTCCATTTTGCCAACTGTCACTCCGCCCAGCCAGCCTCCGGCGTGAAGCGGAGACCAGCGTCCATAGGCCTGGTCGATGTAGATGAACTTCTTCGAACCGTTCTGGCCGAAGGACGTGTTTCCGGAAATGGGATCGCCTCCTGTGCCACCCGATGACGGCTCGGATGAGGTCAGCCTCAGCCCCACTTCAAAGTCATTCTTCAGGACGGCGACCGCGCCGAAACGAAGCCTATACCGGAACCTGTTCCTATCTGAAAGATCCAAAGAATCGACAGTGATGGACTCATAGCGACCACGCAGGTCGCCATTGAATTTCAGAGCGTTTACCCACTCAGGCATGCCGCTCTTGATCGAATAGGCTGAGTTGAAGCCTTTATCTGATTCCTCGCGAAGCTCATTGGCCTCGTTGACTGAGAGGATTCCCTTGTCGACAAGCTTGTCGATGAGAGCGTCGGCGGATTGGCCGAACGCACGCGTGCTGGCAGCCATGGTGAGCATGCCTAGCGTCAGTGCAGTTCCAATTTGGCGGATGTGCATACGGTTTTTAGTTCCGATGCATGCACACTGGCAGGATGAGGTGACGGCAAAGTGGAAGGAAGGTTACAAACCGGCGACAAAGAGGGACTGCCACGGTTTTCCGAATCCCAGACTGGGAAACCACAGCCAGGAATAGTTCACTCAAAGACGTAAAGATGCAAAGAGGGGAAGCAAAAAGGTGGCTTTTAAAAGGCCTTATTCCCTTGGTTCCGCTTCTGTTCTCTGTTCTTTCTGTCGTTCTGACCGATCGGAAAAGTCGCGCCCGCAGAGCTGGGGTGGGTTTCACGCGCACGGACGGCCCACGGACACCACGGACTGGGCACGGACGGCAGCAGGAAACCAAAGAGTTCCTGGAAGTCTTTTTGGGGAGCTCGCGTAGCGTATCCCTCTGTGTGACATTCCTGCCGTTTCGGCGGCCTTCGGCGAGGCCGCCCTACCAAAACACGCCAGCGTCTGGATTTCCATCGTGTTCAAAATTTCAGCCTTCCCTCTCCGCGTTTTCCGCGCCTCCGCGTGAGCTTTTTTTCCTCAGTTTCCCCTTTTCTTTTCTTGGGTCTTCGCGTCTTTGCGTGGTTACTTTCCTTTTTCAGTTTCCCCACACTATCCGTTCGAACTTTGTTTTCTCCCCCTCCTGTTCACTTTTTGTGTGGGAAACCTGAAGGAGCGGCGAGGACGCCGCCCGAACTCGCAGTCGAGACGACCGCGCTACACACGGACACGCCGCGTGCGGAGACGCGGCCTACAGGCGGAGAGTTCAAGAACCGCTGGACGCAGCCCCCTCATCGCGAATGGTCACGGCATGACCAGGACTGTCGATTGCGACATACACGACCTCTGCCTGGGTGACGCGAACGGTTTCGTGAGGCGGCATGTGACGTATAGAATCAACGGTCACACGCACTGTGATCGATGTCTTGCCGATCCTCACGAGCTCGGTATAGAAACTCACCAGGTCCCCAATAAAGACGGGAGCGATGAACTTCACCTCGTGCATGGCAACGGTTACAACCCGCTTATCGGTGTGTTTGCGAGTTTCAACAGCGCCCGCCTGATCGATATAGCTAAGGATCGTGCCGCCGAAAATTGTGCCGTGCGGATTGGTGTCGGCTGGCATCATCACCACGCGGATGGCCGGTTGAAAGTCGCTTGTCATCTTCCCCAGTATGACGTCATTCACCGGGTTGCGCTAGTCCGCAGCGCGACCAGTAAGGCCGCATGCTCTCAACGAATGCGCGGGGCGAGGTCTTGTGCTAAGATTGGGCATGAATGGCTTTCGGTTGATTCTGATCGGCGCTGGTGCGGGACTCTTGTTGGGTCACGCAGCTTGTGCCTCCACCTCACCCACACCCGGCCCACAAACGAATGCCACGGCACTAAGCACCAATCGCGCTATGGAGAAATTTTCGAAACCTGCGGCGGACGAGTTGAAGAAAAAGCTCTCCCCGATGCAGTACAAAGTCACTCAGCAATCCGGAACGGAACCACCGTTCAAGAATGAGTTTTGGGATAACAAGAAGCCGGGGTTGTATGTCGATATTGTTTCAGGCGAAGCACTCTTCAGTTCATTGGATAAGTATGATTCCGGGTGCGGCTGGCCGAGCTTCACCAAACCGCTCGCCGGGAAGGACGTCGTAGAAAAGACGGACGCCACCCTTGGAATGCAGCGAACTGAAGTGCGCTCGAAGGAGGCCGATTCGCACCTGGGCCATGTGTTTAACGATGGTCCCGCCCCTACTGGGCTTCGTTACTGCATCAACTCAGCGTCGCTGAAGTTCATTCCCGTAGAGGAATTGGAGAAAGCAGGATATGGAGCGTACTTGGAGGCATTCAAGAAGGCGGGATTGTATAAAGCTCCGCAGGGAAAGTAGCCGCTTACTTCAGAGCGAATAAGCGTTCTCCTGTTTGACCGGGAGCGAGTGGGCTGTATGCTCCCTGCCATGACACGAGCAACTCAGTTCACCCGTACGCGGTTTTGGGGAATGTGCCTGGTGGTGTTCTCAGCTCTGATCCTGATCGCCAATCCTGGTTCGGCGGTCACGCTCTCAAGCTCTCTCTCAGCCACCGGGAGTGTGATCTTGAAGTGGGATGCCGCCCCGACAGCACATGGCTATCGGGTCGAGTACCAGGACTCGGTCTCGGGCACAAACTGGCTGCCCGCCCCCTGGCAGGATGAGTGGCCGACGGCTAGTTTGACATGGACGGATGCCAGCACTTCCAACTCGGCCAGGTTCTACCGGTTGATGGCTTTGACGAATCCACGAGGCGCAGTGGTTTCTTCAACGGCCATCGGTTCCTTCTCCGCGTCGCAACTCGCGACACTCCTGGCTCTGAACAATATTCCGATCACTCCCACGTATGGCGTAACCATCTTCTCGGTGAAATACCACACGGTGACGGCGGATGGAGCTCCGACGATCGCCTCTGGCGCATTGGTTCTACCGCAAGCCCCAGCCGTTGCCCTGCCCTTGCTCAGCCTCCAGCACGGCACAGTGATCCTGACGAATGACGTCGCATCCGGGATGTCCGGAGAAATCATGCTCGGTGCCGCCTGGGCATCGGTGGGCTACGCGACATCAATGCCGGATTACCTGGGGCTCGGGGATAACCAGGCGCTGCATCCGTATGTGCATGCACGGTCTGAAGCCAGCGCTGTCATCGACATGTTGCGCGCAGCCAGGCTCCTGTGCACTCAATACGCGGCGAACTTGAACGGCAAACTGTTTCTCGCCGGTTATTCCCAGGGCGGCCATGCGACAATGGCGGCGCATCGCGAGATCGAGGGCAGCTATGCGACGGAGTTTATGATCACCGCCTCGGC
Source organism: uncultured Verrucomicrobiota bacterium (assembly GCA_942493075.1). Taxonomy (GTDB): domain Bacteria; phylum Verrucomicrobiota; class Verrucomicrobiia; order Limisphaerales; family UBA8199; genus JBBQYD01. The sequence goes on from OW818681.1 coordinate 5,532,162, forward strand.
GCCAATGGCTGGTCCCTATGATCTTTCCGGCGCAACGATGACTGCCTTGCTCCAGGCCAACCAACCCTATACGAGCCCTTGGTACGCCCCTTACGTCGTATTGAGTTACAACTCCGTTTACCGGCTTTATCCAGACCTTTCGCAGATCCTCCTGCAACCCTACGCCACGACTCTTCCGCCGCTGTTTGATGGCCAACATCCCGGAAATCAAATCAACGATGCAATGCCTGTGATTCCGAGCCAAATATTCCGGCCTGATTTCCTGCAGGACTTTAGCACTAACTCGAGTAATCCGTTCCGCCTGGCACTCCAGAGGAATGACCTTTACAACTGGCGTCCGATCGCAGCGATGCGTTTGTTCCATTGCGCAGGTGACACGACGGTGCCCTATGCCAACTCGGTGGTGGCCCTCAACACATTCCAAGCAAACGGCGCCACGCAGGTGCAGTTGATCGACCCTTATCCGGCTGGCAACCACACGACTGGCGCCCTGCCCTGTTACCAGGCTGCCAGGGCTTGGTTCGACCTCATGAAGAACTGATCGATATGCGCCCGCGCAACACTGCGGAGGCGCAAATCTCATCAACGATTCAAGGCTGCTGCACTTTGACGCGGTAATAGCGCGTCGGAGTATTTGTCACTGCGGGGTCGCGGAATGTGCTCACGCTGGTGTTGAGGAAATTCGTCTGGATCGGCGACCAGTTTTCGAGATCGGGTGAGCCTTCAATCACCACGAAGGAACCAGCCACACCGGTGAAATTGAACCGAAATCCGTCATCGCTCAACCCCAGTGAGGGAGCAACCGAAGCAATCCGCGGCAACATCGGCCCATTGCTATTCAGCCGGGCGATGTTAGTGCGTGACTGACCGGCTACTGCGGTAAACTCGCCTCCGACCAGGATGGCACCATCCTGCTGAACGGCGAGCGAATAGACTGTACCGGTGACTCCGGGATTGAACCTGACATCCAGACTGCCATCTGGATTCAGCCGGCCAATCTTGTCGCGGGGCTGCCCGTTAAGGGTCGAAAAGTCACCCCCCACGAGGATTTTTCCGTCAGGCTGCAAAGCCAGACAATTTACCCAGAAGTCCGCTCTCGGATTAAAGGCCACATCCGCGGTCCCTTCAAAATTAAGGCGACCAATATTGGTGCACCAGGTCCCGCCCAGCGTTGTAAACGCTCCGCTCACCACCAGTTTTCCGTCTGCTTGCAAGGCAAGATCTCCAACCGCTCCATCGATGCCCGGATTGAAGCTGGGGTCTAAGCTACCATCAGGCCCAACCCTGACCAAACCCGTGCGTGCCTGGTCGTTGAACCTTGAGAAACCACCCCCAATGAGAATCTTCCCATCTCCCTGTAAAGCAAGACATGCTATATAGGAGAGGAAGGGAGAATAGACAGCGGGACTAAAACCTAAATCAATGGTGCCGTCCGGATTCAGCCGACCGATATTGGTACGGGGCTGACCCCCAAGCGTCGTAAAATCTCCACCTACGAGGATTTTGCCGTCCCCCTGAATTGCCAGTGCCCGGACCCTACCATTGGCTGCCGGATTGAAGCTCATATCCAGACTGCCATCTGCCTTAAAACGACCTATTCTGTTACGTTGCAGGCCAGCCAAAGTTGTAAACTCGCCGCCTACAACAACGCTCCCATCGGCCTGCAACCCCATTGCCAAAACCCTGCCATTAGCTCCGGAACTGAGACTCTCATCCAGGCTGCCGCTTGGCTCTAACCGACCGATGTAGTTGCGGGACTGCCCACCTATGGTAACGAAATCCCCGGCTGCGAGAATCCCCCCGTCCCGCTGAACCATCAGAACGTACACCGCTCGATTCGCCGTGAGATTAAGGCCGCTGTCTGGTATTGTCCCGTTTACGGTCAAAGGAACAGGTATACTGGAGACACCACCCAAAAGATTCTCAACCGATACACTGTAATAACCGGCATTGTTCTCCTTCAGATTGCTTAAGCTCAGCGTATTATTGGTTTGACCTGAGATAACCACTCCGTCTTTACGCCACTGATAGCTAAATGGCTGAGTCCCAGCCGCCGTCACCGCTAGATTTACCGATTCACCAAGGTTACCGACCACACCACTGGGCTGCGTCAGAATTACAGGGTCTCTGACACTTAACAAGGCCGGCACGCTAGACACAGTCTGAGAAGGCGTACTGACAATAACATAATACTGCGCTTCATCAGCCTTCAGGGCATCTCTGAGAGTAAGAGTCGAAGTTCGCACGCCGCTAAGGTTGTTCCCGTCGAGTAGATTTGTGCCATTTCTGCACCATTGATATGTCACCCCAGCAGGGTCAGAGACTTGGACTGTGAAAGAAGCTGTGGTGCCGACGTCGTTCGTCCTGCTTGAGGGCTGGCGTAACACTGCCAGGGGTCCCCGGAAGGATTCGTAAAACCACGAAGTGCCGTTGTAAGTTTTGCCCATCTCAACTGCGCTTCCACGGGCGCGAACCGTTGAATTGCCAGGAAGGCTAATTCCTCCAATCTCCCAACCGCCTGGGATTCGAGTGCCAAAGCCTAACGGAATCCACTGGGCACCGCCATTCGTCGAGCCTTCGAATGAGGTGCACACGAATTCCGGACTGCTCCCGCCACGCATCCAGGTTATCGTGGAACCATTGAAACCGAGGTTACTCTGCGCTGGCTCTGTGTTGCTCAGCAGACCTATGCCTCGGCGTGGACTCCCGCCCAAGGTGTTGAACCTTCCCCCCACGATCAGCTTGCCGTCCGCCAGCAATGCCATAGAAAGCACCTCATAGTCGGCACCAGGATTGAAAGTGCCGTCTACCTTGCCATCCGGGTGTAGCCTGGCGATATTTGACCGGGACTGGCCTCCAGCCATTTCGAAGTACCCCCCTATAATGATTTTCCCGTCCGCCTGTACTGCCAGTGAGTTCACTCTCCACTGCTCTTCGCGCACAAAGCCAGGATCCAGGCTACCATCAGGATTAAGTCGACAGATAATCATGTCCGCGGGCAACTCTCCACCCAACAGAATTTTTCCATCCGCCTGCACTGCCATGCAACGAAAACTGGTTACCGCCGGCGTGAAGGTGGAATCAAAGCTCCCATCAGGATTTAGGCGGCCGAAATTCTCACAGGGCTTGCCTCCGATGTTCCTGAAATCTCCTTCCACAAGGATCTTACCATCTGCCTGCACAAGGACGGCCCTCGCAGAGTCGTCAACTTCTGGATTGAAGCTCATATCCAAACTACCATCAGAGTTCAGTCGACCGATATAGTTGCGGGGCCTCCCACCCAGGAATTCGAAATCCCCAGCCACAATAATCTTACCGTCAGCCTGTACCATCAGAGACGTGACCTTGTTGTCACTTCCTGGATTGAAATCCACATCCAAGGTGCCGTCAGGGTTCAGTCGGCCGATATTATAACGAGGTTGTCCACATAAAGCGGTAAAATCTCCACCAACAAGGATTTTCCCATCCTCCTGCAAAGCAAGGGAACTCACTTCCGGCAACCCATAAGATCCTCCGCTAGCCCGGGGACAAAAGCCTTCATCTACGCTTCCGTCAGCATTCCAGCGGACAATCCTGGAGTTCGGTTGCCTGGCCTCGTTATAGCCCCCCCATGATAAGATTTTACCATCCACCTGGGGCATCAAGTGGAACCAAGTGCTTGTTGAAGTGGCAAACCCGGTGTCGGTCGCCACGTAATTGACTGTCAAGGAAACCGGAGGACTGGAGACGCAGCTCCACTGATTACTCACAGTTACGCTGTAATACCCAACGTCACCGGCTGCCAAGCCGGTCAAGGATAGAGAATCACTCGTCCTGCCAGTCATCGGAAGCCCATCCTTAAACCATTGATAATTCAACGGTGGTGTTCCATTCGCAGCCACCACGAATACGGCGGATTCACCAGCATCTCGGCAAAGGCTCGTCGGAAGTTTCACGAACACGGGATCTACCACGTCCAGATACGCCATGGAACTGGTAATGGCATTTGACGAATTGCTGACGATCACCGAGTAGCGTCCCCGGTCAGCTCCGAGAATGTTCGTCAGGACGAGCCGGTTCTCTTGAACGCCACTGACATTGCCGCCGTCAACCAGGTTCACACCATCCTTACGCCATTGGTAATGGTTTTCGGCCCCGTCATTGTTCGAGGCCCTCACACTGAAGGTGACCGTGGTACCTGCATCGTTTGTTCGACTAATGGGCTGGCTCAGGAAGACCAAAGGTCCAACGAAGGACTCGCATATCCAACTCGAACCGGAGCTCGCACCTGGACAGTGCCCGCGCGCACGCACGGTTGAATTAGCAGGGAAGTTGACACCTCCAAGTTCCCACCCGCCAACAGTACGCGTTCCCCTGCCAACGCCCACCCAGCTGGCACCGTTGTTTGTCGAGACCTCAAAAGTAGTGAACAAGACCTCTGGACTGGTCCCACCTCGGAGCCAAGTAATCCTTGAACCATTAAAGGAAAGATGCTGAGTTGCCGGTTCCGTGTTGTTCAACCGACCGATATTGGTACAGGGGCGCCCTGCCAAGGTAGAGAATATTCCTCCGACTACGATTTTTCCGTCTGCTTGTAACGCCAAGGCAGCCACTCCAGGATTCGTTCCGTCCGCCCCCGGATTGAAGGTCATATCCAAGGCACCATCAGCATTTAACCGCCCAATGGACGTACGCGGATGTCCTCCCAGCGTGTGGAAGTAGCCACCCACGAGAACCCTGCCATCCGTCTGAATAGCTAGACATCGAACCGCTCCATCCGCCTCTGCATTAAAAGTTGTATCTACACTACCGTCTGGGTGCAGGCGACCGATACGTTTGTGAGGCTGACCTCCTATTGTGCTGAACACGCCGCCAATTAATATCTTGCCGTCTTTCTGGATGGCTGTGCAGAAAACCTCCCCATCCACCACAGCCTTGAAGCTCGGATCCAGGTGACCAGTCGCATCCAGACAGCCAAAATTCGTGCAACTGTCGTTACCTAATGTCGTAAACTTTCCTCCCGCAAAGATTCGCCCGTTTTCCTGGACCAGGACGGATGACACCGAGGCTGACCCACTCGCCCACGCGAGAGAGAACTCCTCGTCCGGTGTACCATCTAAATTGAGCCTGGATACACGGTCTTGGGATTTTCGGCTCACATCGCGGAAACTTCCGCCAATGAGAATTCTCTCATCTTTCTGTATCGCAATGGAATACACATAGGCATTAGGATTGGGATTGAAACTTTCATCCAAACTGCCATCACCATTCACCCGACCGACGAACCTATGCTGCTGTCCACCAAGCATCTGAAACAGGCCGCCCGCAATGATTTTCCCGTCCGCTTGCACGGCTATTGAATACACCCAACTGTCAGCACCCGTGGTGAAACTCTCGTCCCAAATGCCGTCTGCGTTGAGCCTTAAAATGCAAGTGCCAGGTTGACCGTGAAGAGACGTGGCATCACCTCCAACCAGAATTTTCCCATCTCCCTGCAAAGCAAGTGATTGCACCCGGCCGGTAGCTTGGGGATTGAAATTGGTATCCAGGGTGGCGTCGGCGAGGCAGGTTTGGGCCAGGACACAGGCCATGACCAGTGCTACACGCAAGACGATGCATCGAGGGAATGCTAGATTTTTCATCGGAAGCGCGAGCAGATTGGCAGCAAGCGCGGGGCATGTCAAGCAAGTTAAACCTCAATAACATCACTAAAATTATCAACTTACGCTCATCTCACCGGAGCGCTTCAAACAAACATTGTAGCTCGGCTTTTGTTTGCGCCGGATCACCCAATGTTTGCCCAACCTCTTCCTTGATCATCGATCGAAATTTCTGCCGGAGCCGATGGATGGCTACTTTCACCGCATTCTCACTCAAGCCGAGTAGCTTCGCTGCCTCTGCCTGGGAGTTTCTTTCACTTTCACCAGTCAGCCATGATTTCAGCGCTTCAAACTGCTCTGTCTTCCCAGCGGCGGCATGCTCTTGCGCCAGCCTGGTCAGCGCACGATCCAATACTGTCAGTGCCCATTTGCGGTCGAATTCCCGATCCGGGCTGCGTGACTCAGCGGAAGGCAGCTCTATTCCGGGCGAAGTGTCCGTGCCGGCATCGAGCGATTGCGCGGGCACCCCAGCTCCACGCTTCAATCGGTGCTCACGGTCATGCATGTCAGCCAGAAAGTTCTTCACCGCTCCAAGCAGGTAAGAGCGGAACCGACCGCGTCCGGGTTCCAGATGGTCCAGGCTCTGGCGCGAGAGCAGGCGCGAGAAGAACTCCTGGGTCAGGTCACGCGCTGACTCCGCATCGGCAGCATGGTGCCGAATAAAAACAAACACGGGCTGGTAATAGGCATCACAGAGATCGCTCAAGGCAGATCTCGCTTCGGGCGAGTCGCCGCGAGCCTGCATGACCTGTGTCCAGCGGGTGGTCACAAAGGTAGAACCCGCCGGACGTGTTGTACTGGAGGACGAAGTTTCCAAGTTATTTGCGCGCGATTCGTTTTTCTGAGCTCTCGATCGCCGAGCGAAGGTCCGGATGATCCAGGCAGTTCAGTGCCTGGTCTCGTATCCTCTCGGCCTCAGCACGGCGACCGGTCGCGACGAGGATTTCGATAAGCCTGGATGTTTCCTGAACGAACTTTGGATCGTAGTGCTTGGGTTGTGGTGGCCGAGGAAGGCCAGTGGCGGGCGAGACCTGGAATGACTTGCGCTGGATCTCCTCATTGCTTGCCTCCCATTTTTTGCCCGTTTCCCAGGACCGTTTGATTGAGTCAAACCGTGTCTGGCCATTGGTAAGGTAGCGGCCGCAGATGGCATAGTCCTGCTTCTGAACGAGCAACGACTCGGCGAGTTGATAGCACTGCTTCGCAAGTGCTGGCTGACGGTTATCCAAGTGTTTAAACAACTCCAAGGTGGAATCCTGATCCCCCCATTGATCATTAATGGCACGCACATCTTGAAAGAGTCCGAAACCGCCGCGACCGGCCATCAATTCCCGGGCGTCCGCGTCCCGCACCTCCATCATAGCAGTCTTTGCTTTGGGATAGCGTCGTGCCAACTCCGTCCATTGGGCCAGAGCGAAGGAGATGCGCACCCCGAGAAGGTTCGGATCATGCTCCAAGGCATGATTGTGATACCAGAGGTGACGCTGAAGAGCCTCCTCATAGGCACCCCTCTCAAGCAGGCCCTTTGCCTCCTCAAGCACGACACGGGGATCCGGCTTTTCTCCTGGCGCCAGCGTCGGGGACCGGCGTTCCACGGAAGCAGAGTTGGCGCTGGCCGAACCTTTTGAACCTGGCTGGCTACCGCTTGTTGAAGCGGTCTTAGTCTGTTTGACCCGGATCTGAGCGTCTTCAATTGCTGACTTCAAACGCTGGTCATCTACCACTTTCAGTGCTTTATCGCGAATAACCGCGGCCTTGGAATGACCGTCAGTCCCAACCAGGATTTCGATGAGCTGGCACACCTGGCCCACAAAAGAGCTCTGAGCTGATTTAGCCATCTGGGTTGACAAGGTACCAGTAAGAGCGGGCCGCGAAGATAAGGCATTGGCAACGAATGCTGCCCCGCTTTGATTCGTCCCCAGAACCGGAGCACCAGTCTGGTACCTGCGATGAATCGACATCTGCAAATTGAACCCGTGCTCGATCATCGCGTAGCGTTCCTCTGGATCGCCAATGCAACTCAGGCAATACTCGTAATCGCCACGCGCAATCAGCACGCTCTGCGCATAGAAGTAACATTGACGCGCCAAGGGCGGGTCTGTTTCGCGGATCTTTTCAAACAGCTTGTAGGTCGCCTCATCGTCCTGAAACTGGGAGTTGATGAGACTTACTTTCTGAAACAGTTCGCTGTGACCGCGGCCTTCGGAAAACTCCCACACCCCGGCATCACGAATGGCAAACAGCGCTTGCTTCGCTTTCGGATAACGACGGCCCAATTCAACCCAGTCGAACAGTATCGATGCGAAAGTTGCTGTGCCGTCCACCTCCCGCACATTCGCTTCATGCCACAGATAGCGCTGTAATGCGGCTTCATAGCTCCCTTCCCTGGTTAATTCGCGCGCAGTTTGGGCGATCTTAAAATAGTCCACTTGCTCCCCGGAGTTGGTCTCAGGAGACCATATGCTGGCCATCTTTACGGGCGGAGTATTGCTCTGCACTGCTACGACCTGAGCTAGCTTTGCCTCGGTTTTCTCCTGTGGGCCAAAACTTTTTTCTCGTGGGCCCAATCTCCAGATTCCGAACGCGAGCAAGCCGAGCGCAGCGACCGCAAATACGACCGCAAAGTTTTTCCAGAACCTGTCAGGGGAACAGGAAGCCGTCGCGGGCTTCTCCGCAGGGTCCCTGGGAGGGATGGCCGCTCCGGGCGTCGCCACGATCGTATCCACCGCAGTCTTTACCTGGCTGACATGTTGATACCGGCGGGTGGGTTCTTTCTCCAGCGCATGCAGGACCACTTCGTCCAAACGCACATCCACCTGGGCTTTCTCAGAAGGCGGCTGGAACTTGCCGATCGGTAACTCCCCGGTGAGCATTTCATAAAACACCACGCCGAGCGAATAGATGTCCGCACGCTCATCCACCTCGCCCGTTCGCTCAAGCTGTTCCGGCGCCATGTAGTGGGGTGTTCCCAAAGCTGCGCCGCTTCCGGTGAGCGTTTGCTCGGAACGCGCTTCCGTCAGCAGTTTGGCAATGCCGAAATCGGCGATCTTAATCCGCCCCTTTGAATCCAGCAGTATGTTTTCGGGCTTAATGTCGCGATGCAGAATTCCCTCACGATGGGCAAACTCCAGGGCCTCGCAAATCTTTGGCACGATCGAAAGTGCCTGGGCCGGGGTAAACCGGCCGAGCCGGAGAGCCTGCCGCAGGTTCACTCCATCGACGTATTCCATCAGCAAGTAGAAGAAATCCCCTGCCTGGCCAAAATCATAAACCGCCACAATGTTCGGATGATTCAGCCGGGCCAGCAACCGCCCTTCACGCGCGAACCGCTCCGCAAAGGTCGGATTCGCCGCCATGGCCTGGGGAAGGATCTTGAGTGCCACATGGCGATCCAGCTTCGGCTGGCGGGCTTTGTATACAAATCCCATGCCGCCCCGGCCGATTAATGGGCCAATCTCCAGGTGTGGAAACGCGGCAGCCAGGCTCGCCGGATCGGGGGCTTCACCTTTCGAAGCAGCTTCCGGCCCGGCTTCAGTTGGAGCGCAAAGCTCCTGCATGAGGCATTTGGGACATAGCCCCTGAGGCGCTTCGGCGGCAACAGGTTCGCCGCACTTCGGGCAGGTCGTGTTTTGAGGCATCGTGCTCATGCCCTTTCCTAAGGCATTGGCTGCCAAACGTTACATAAGGAATAAAAGGGCTCAAAGCAGAAACCTATTCTGTATTGACATTTTTGATGGTGGCGTCAATGTGGGCATCGTGCCCTACGCCTTCTCCAACGCCTACGTTGAATGGCGCGACCGCTCGCGGTCAGCCCCGTGGTTGCACGATGATGCCGAGCACCCTCCCGAGACGCTCGTCCAAAGCATTTGGCAGCACCAACGGCTCGTGCGCGAGCGCCTGGTCACGACGGATGGCGCCCCTGTGCAGGTTCTGCATCCAGGCTTCCGGAGTCTCGAAGGTGGGCCCGACTTCCGTTCCGCTGTGATTCGCGTCGGCACCGGACCTAGCCGCTGCGGCGATGTGGAGGTGGACCTCCGCCCTGGGGGCTGGCGTGCGCACCAACATCATATCAATCCGGCGTTCTCCAATGTGATCCTGCATGTTGTCTGGGATGGTGCAGGCGCCGGGGCCGCTGATTTGATGCCTCGATTGGTGCTCAAGCCGGCACTCGACGCATCCTTGGGCGAACTGCATCGATGGCTGGGCGATTCTGCGCCGCCCATGCCTGAGGCACTGTTAGGCAGGTGCTGTCCGCCGCTGAGAAAACTCAATGAGGACCAGGTGCGCGGTTTGCTGGAGCAGGCATCCATTGTTCGACTGCGCGCCAAGGCCTCAGTATTCCAGGCACGTGGGCGTCAGGCAGGTTGGGAACAGGCCCTATGGGAAGGACTGTTCCGTGCACTCGGATATAAAAACAACGTCTGGCCGATGCAACGTCTGGCGGAGCTGCGTCCGCGCTGGGGAGATGCCCGGGAGCCCATTGTGATGCAGGCGCGGCTGTTGGGGATTGCCGGACTGCTTCCTCTGGAACTCACAAGGTCCGAGCCCGCCACGGATGCCTACTTGCGTGCACTTTGGGATCATTGGTGGCGGGAGCGGGAAGCATTTGAAGATTGCGTTCTGCCTGGAACGGCCTGGCACATGCACGGATTGCGCCCCATGAATCATCCCCAACGCCGTCTGGCCCTTGCTTCGCGCTGGCTGCTGGACGATGGCTTCGTTTCGCGCCTTGAGCATTGGGGATCGATTTCTCATGCGGCCGGGGACCTCATTCATTCGCTGCTCGAAGCGTTGCAACCTGAAAGTGATCCGTTTTGGTCCTGGCATTACACCTTTCGGTCTGTGCGTAGTGCTTCAGAACAGCCGTTGCTCGGCAGTGCGCGAGTCGCAGATCTCGCGATGAACGTGGTGTTGCCGTGGCTTTGGGCTCGCGCGAGTGAAGGACGACAGAACAGTCTGGGCCCGCTTTTGGAAAAGCTCTATCTCACCTGCCCTGCCGCGCAGGATAACGCCGTGCTGCGTCTCGCGCGTCAGCGACTCCTTGGAACAACCCGCATTGCCTGGCTCAAAACCGCCGCCACTCAGCAGGGTCTGATGCAGATCGTGCGCGACTTCTGCGAACATTCCAACAGCCTCTGCGAAGGCTGCAAGATGCCGGAAATGCTGGGGAATCTATCGCCTGAGCTCTCTTCAGAGTCCCAGTGATAGTCAGATTTCGGCAGCCTGCGGCGAGGCTGCCGAGATCGTAAACAGTAATGAGTCACGCGGAGGGGCGGAAAAAGCCATGTAATCACGCAAAGACGCCACGACGCCAAGATTTATGAAAAGAAGACGGCATTCTCACAAAAAGCGAACAACGGCAGGAGTGAGCGACCATCTCCTGCTGATCTCCTTCCGTTTCTTTCCTGTTCAATTCGGAATCAGGCGGCCGCACCAAAAGGCCCATCGTGTCTTGTTCTTTTCGACCGGTCTTCCTGGCTTCTCCATTTCTTTGCGTCGTGGCGTCTTTGCGTGACATTATTCCGCTTTCAATTTTTCACAACTTGGGCGAGGCTGCCCTCCCCAAAGATGATCATCGTCATGGTTTCTTGAGATGCCACCCAAGAAAGATCAAACCGGCAAGCAGCAGCACGAATAAGACACCGATACATGCGGTCCCCTCGCTCGTCAGACAGACCTGTTGCCCTCGCTCGTGGCAGGTGCCCCGCCGTTTCCGCTTCCGCTTTGGGACATCGCTCAGCAGAGGGGCGCATTTCCACTTACCGAAAGAAATAACCGGCACGACCAAGCGGCCAACGTAGTATCCGCCCAGGTGGAACACCGCCTCAAAAATTGGCTCCAGAACCAACTCAGCTAAGAAACCTGAAGGCATAGGCAAGTTTAGCCAATTATTTCTTCTTTGCGCAATCCGGCCGTTCTGATCACCGCGCGCCGCCCTCTCCATCACATTCCGGCTCGTCCTATGGTCTCATTTGTCCATCCGCATATCCACTGCCACCAAACCGTATTTCGTTTCCTGGTCCTGCTTTGTATGCTCGCGCTTGGTTAGACGCCGGGCTCATCTGTTTAGTTTTCCAACTAGAATCAAGCCCGTCTGGCGATCATCACAATAAAACTGCAGTACGACGCCAATGTCATTTATCGAATAGACCCCAAAGAGAACGCCGTTCGTTTGCAGCGTTGCTGGTTGTGAGGGACCGCCAAATGCCTGCGCCAAGTAGCCTGTAACCGCGGAGAACCGGTTGGTCGGAGCGGTAATATGAAGTTGCTCGCGGTCACCCAGATACTCAGCACCCGTAATTACCTCTACCGTCCAGTGGCTTTGAAGCTCCGGCAACTCGTTCGTCACCTTTCTCTGGCCCCCGTGCGCAGCCACGCTCGCTAGAATAAACCGTCCGAGATCGCCGCTCTGGGAAGCTGTCACTTTTCGCGGCGAAGGCGAGCATCCCAGAACTACGAACAGCAGGAGGGTTATAGCGGCAGGTCTCATCTAACGCACAGTGCAGCCACGCCGGGCCAGTGATGTCCGAACGCAAGCCTGACGCTCGACCGGCGTTGGCTGACGCGCCTGGTTACCTATTTTCATCGTCATCCATTGCTCCAGATCATCAGTGTGAATGCCAACTCTGCCAGCGCAAGGATGGCTGGCACATGCATGGCTGCAAGTCGCCGAGGTGTGACGCGGCAGCGGGCGGTCGCTTCGAACAGAGCGGCACAGGCCACGCCCGGCCCGGCTGCCAGCATGAGGAACTCTCCAAATGAAATTGTGGGGGTCGATGGACTCATCCCCAGGCCGATGACAGCAAAGAAGAACACGGGCAAGGCGGCCAAGGAAGCCACCCAAGACACGACAATGAGCGTCTTCGCTTTTCGTGGTGAATCTACGCGCTGCACGCTTGCACTCCCTGATCCCCGTCATACAAAGTGAAGATCATTCCATCCACAAAACCCTTTCCGGTGAACGTCGGCAAATCATACAACTTTCTCGAATCGGAAAGCGTGAAATCGATCCCGTATACCGTCTTGAGCTCAGCCATCCGCTGAAATGACGTCGTTCGGCAGATTTATTTCCATTTCGATAGCGCCTCCTCCAAACGTTGCTCCGTAGGATACCAATCCGCCCCATTCGTTCGATACGTGGCTCGGTAATCGCGTAATTCTTTAAAATTGAGTTTCGTGGTCACGTCGTTTTTGAGCTTGGGATTATCATAAAGGGCGTAGGCCGCAGAAAAACACATAGCCTCAATTCTATCGATTCCCGAAGCCGTGTCCCCGGCGCGAAGCTTCTTCAGTGCATCAAAGGTCCCAACGAATTGACCGTCCACCCAATAATTACGGCGTTGTGAACCGGCGTGGTAGCCAAACCATCCACAAACCGCGCCGACAAGGACAACCAGTGCAGAGAATATGATAACTCGTTTCATTGAAGGCGCGATGCCGCCGAACCATGATTAAACAGACCATAAAGCCCTATGGTCTGTGGAGCATGGAAAGTTGATTTCATTTTAAACAGCCGTTGTATTAGCATGTTACACTCGTTCGCAACGCCCGGTCAACTCCTCAACCCCCCTCATGCAAAACCCTGCTCGGTGGCAAAATTTGGCCGAGGTGCGGCGAACTTATCCCAGTGCTGATGCCGTGAGGATTATCGTGGGCTGTGCAGACTATTTATGCCCCGGCCGATTCACGATAGGCTAGAATTTGAAAGCATCACAAATATTGCTGACGCAATGGCCGGGCCCTTCCAAAACCTCAAACCTGCTCCCATCCAGTGGCTGGCGTTTTATTCACTTCGTCCCCAGAAACCGCGCCCGGCGCCACAAGCACTCACAGGCTCAAGCTTGACGTTCCACATCCAGAGCCCATATTAACGACAAGCTCACGGGCTCTTCGCTCGTGGTTTAAAGGGTTCGAGGCTGTGTGGCCTCGAAGGACTAACCTGGATGGTCGGGCCGCCATCCGATGAACATGGCTGTGTTTTCGCAGCCAAGACATCGGATTGTCTGCAACTGAATTGTGGGCTGGCCGCCTGCTTGTGGTCTCCATTTCCGGAGACCTCTGGCATCGCACGCCCCTGCTCAGAGGCAGACGGTTCCCCATTCATATGAGCAAGAAAATGGCGGGCATCGTTATTCTTTACAGCGTGTTGCTGTTCGTTCTGGGCTTCCTTACGTCAAAGGTTTCCACGGAATTTGGCAGGACTCCCTTTTTAATAAGCGCGATTGGCAGTGGGTTATGCCTGCTCTGGGCATTGGCTGGTGCCGCTGGATACAAAAAACGTTCGTGGCTGACGATATCGCTGGCCATCATTGCACTGGCGTTACTCACTGAGACGGTCGGCAGTTGGTTCAGCCCACATCCGGCATCTGTCCGCGGGCTGCTTTCTTTAAGCCTCCTTGTGACCGTGGCGGCGCTGATGTATGTACTTCATGGCGAACGCACCCCAGAGTTCTATAATATTCGCAGGTCCCAACCGGAAACCGCGAGAAAGGGCAACGGATAGCCCATTTACTTGGCGGATCTGGAACCGAAACTGAATAACCTGAACAACACCCAGCCATCGCGACCCATTTCCACACAGTGGCGCCAGCCGTCCATCGGCATTGGTCGTAAGACTCTGCTCGGGATCGGCCTCGCCTCGATCATTTTGCTGCTGCTCAAGCACGGCTTTATGATCGGGGTGAATGCTGTCTTCCTGGTCCACATTCTTGAAGCCTGCCTGGTGGGATGCTATGCCGCTGATGTTGCGCTGGTGTTCCATCAGACGCGCAAGTGGGTCCCATTTTTCCGCGAGAGGCGATTTGAAGTCTTCCTGCTGCTTTTCTTCAGCTCTCTGGCCCTGATTCTGTCGCTATCTTCCCGATCCCAAGCAGCGATCTCCGGATGGCTGGAGCAAGACCCGAGGGATATCGGAATTCACCTCTTGGAGATCTATTTGTTGGTGAATGTGCTTCTGCAGTTGTTAAAGCTGCATCGGCACCTGCTGTTTCGCAGCGCCAGACCGGAGTGGATACTGGCTGGCTCTTTCGCGATCTTGATCCTGGCTGGCACCCTGCTTTTGATACTCCCGCGGTCCAGCGCTGATCCTGAGAACCCCCTCTCGCTCATGGAGGCATTCTTTACTGCGACAAGCGCAAGCTGTGTGACAGGGCTCACGATCCGAGACACGGGGACGGCATTCAGCCTGCTGGGTCAGACTGTCTTACTTGCCTTAATCCAGTGTGGAGGACTTGGGATCATGACATTCGTGGCTTTCCTGGCAGTGACTTCTTCCGAGTCCTTGCCCGTGCCCCACATGCTCGCGTTCCGGCGCCTTGTGGGAGCGCGAACCCCAGCCACGCTGAAACGCCAGGTGCTGGCCATTATTCTTTTTACCCTCCTGGTGGAAGTGCTGGGGGCGGTTAGCCTTTTTGTCTGCCTGCCGACGCAACAAGGTGGGCTGGCGCGGGCAGGATGGAGTTTCTTCCATTCCGTCTCAGCATTCTGCAACGCAGGTTTCGCGCTTTCGCCGAGCAGCCTCGTTCCGTATCAGGATGATGCAGGCGTTCTGCTCACGCTAGCGCTTCTAATCATCCTGGGAGGCTTGGGATTCCTGGTCGTTACGGATTTGCTGGGCCTCCAGATTTCCCGGCTGCCACTGGTTCGCGGGCTCCCCTGGGTGCGCCGCTACAATCAGCGGGTGCCCGTTTACCGGCTGCCACTGCAAACACGCCTCTCTGTGATGATGACCGGGGTGCTGATCGTAGCTGGGATGGCTGGCTTTTGGCTGCTCGAAGCGGGGCAAGTATTGGACGCGAAACCTTTTTCAATGCAGTTCTTGAACTCATTCTTCCAATCCGTCACCACCAGAACGGCGGGGTTTAATTCGATACAGATCGGGGATTTGAATACAGCAACTCTGCTGCTAATGATGCTGCTGATGTTCGTGGGAGCATCCCCTGTATCAACGGGCGGAGGAATCAAAACAGTAACTCTGGCGGTCGTGCTGGTGGCTTTTCGGGCCTTGATCAAAGGACGGGATCACGTGGAGCTTTTTGGAAGAACACTTCCTAACAAAGTTCTGCTGGCTTCCATGGGGGTGGTGCTACTCTACTTTGTTGTGGCCGGATTGGGCGTTTTCGGGCTCGTCTTGTGCGACCCGCACTTGTCGTTCCGGAGCGAATTATTCGAGGTGGTTTCCGCCCTCAGCACGGTGGGTCTTTCGACGGGCATCACCGCTGAGCTGAGCACGGGCAGCAAGCTGATTCTCTGCGCTCTAATGTTTATTGGTCGTGTAGGCCCAATCGCGCTGGTGCTCGCCGTCGTGCGGACAGCGAGCCCCGCGCGTTACCGGTTTCCTGAGGAGGACCTGGTGGTGGGATAAACCTGAATATTCTCTATGAAATGCGCTGTAATCGGATTAGGAGACTTCGGACGCGCGGCAGCCGTTGGGCTTGCCCGCGCCGGGGCGGATGTCATCGCAATCGACCGCGATATGGAGCGGCTCGACCTGGTGAAGAATGAGGTCACCCTGGCGGTATGCATGGACGCAACCCATCGTGATGCGCTGGAGGCCCAGGAGATCAACAAGGCCGACATCCTGGTCGCGGCGATTGGGCAAAATTTCGAAGCACAAGTGCTGGTTGTAGTGCATGCGAAAAGGCTGGGCATCCAACGCATCGTCGCGCGTGCTGTGACCGATGACCACCGGCGCGTTTTAGAGGCGGTCGGGGCAGATGAGGTATTCAACCCGGAAGATGAGGCCGCCCGCAGCATGGTCCAGCGGCTTACTATTTCCAACATCCGCAATTATTTCGAGCTGGCGGACGGTTTCAGCCTGGTCGAAGTGGAGGCTCCCCCGCAATCGGTCGGAAAGACGTTGCGAGAACTGGATTTGAGATCAAAGTATCGGGTGAATCTGATCGCGATCAAACGAATGGATCTGGGCCGGGACGGAGTGCTGACTCTTAAGGAATTTAAGGCGGTACCCATGCCGGACGACGTCATCCGCAGCTCGGATATTCTGGCATTGGCGGGAAGTGTTCTGGATCTGGCCAGATTTGTTGCAGCGAACTCCTAAGTTATAAATGGTGAATCCGACAAATATCGAATTGCTGGCCACTGCGTTATTCGCCCTGGCTGTCGTGCACACCTTTTGCGTAAAACGTTTTGCCCACTGGGCTCACCGTTTTCCCGCCGGGTCTCTTCAGGAAAACCTGCTGCATTTCCTGGCGGAAACCGAGGTGGTTTTCGGGCTTTGGGCGGCAGCACTATTTGCCGGCATTGCAGCCATGCACGGGTCTTTTGTTCAGGCGGTCGATTACATTGAGAGCCTCAATTATACTGAACCGAAGTTTGTATTTGTGATCATGGTGATCGCCGCAACCAGACCGGTTGTGGACCTGGCTGAACGGCTCATCCTTGCACTGGCTCGGTTGCTGCCTTTGGCTCCAAGCGTCTCCTTCTATGTCGTTGCGCTATCGTTCGGCAGTCTGCTCGGATCATTCATCACCGAACCCGCAGCGATGACTCTCCTGGCATTGCTGCTCAAAAAGCGCTACTTCGATCGCGGAATCAGTCTCAGGCTGGCGTATGCCACGCTGGGTGTCCTCTTCGTCAATGTTTCCATTGGCGGCACCCTGACCCATTTCGCAGCTCCGCCTGTGTTAATGGTGGCTTCCAAATGGAACTGGGATATGGCATTCATGCTGCAGCACTTTGGGTGGCGCGCAGCCGCTTCGACTCTAGTATCAACATTGCTCGTCACCGCCATTTTCTGGAAGGAACTCAACCAGGTGACCGTTGAGGAGCGTAATTCCTCTCGCATTCCCCTATGGCTGACCGCACTGCACATCCTTTCACTCGGGCTGGTGGTCGCCTTTGCTCACCATCCGGACGTGTTCTTTGGTGTTCTCATACTGTTCCTGGGGCTGGTTAAAGCCACCGGTGAGTACCAGGAACAACTTAAATTGCGCGAGGCACTATTGGTGGGTTTCTTCCTTGCAGGTCTGGTCACGCTTGGCTCCCTCCAGGGTTATTGGCTAAAGCCCTTGCTCCAGGCGCTGGGACCTAATGCACTGTTCTTTGGCGCTACGGGCCTGACCGCCATTACCGATAATGCCGCCCTGACCTACCTGGGCACCCTTGTGGAGGGCCTTTCAGACGAGCTGAAGTATGCCCTTGTAGCAGGGGCCGTCACTGGAGGCGGACTGACCGTTATCGCCAACGCTCCGAACCCGGCAGGTATCGGCATCCTACAGGATGCCAAGGTTTTCGGCGAGGAGTCCATCAGCCCGCTCGGGCTTTTCCTCGGTGCGTTGCCGCCGACTGCCGTCGCGATCTGCTTCTTCTGGCTGCTGGCTTAAAACTGTCCACTTGTGAGAATCTCCATCCTCACCCCTGAGCGCCCGCGGTGATGTACAGCCGTACATCGCTCTGGGCAGGGGGCTGGCGGGGGCAGGCCATTTAAACAAAAACCCCGCACAACAGGTGCGGGGAAAAAGACAGAAACGCTAAAAAACTTCCCTCTCAGGAATTGGCTTTAGGACTGGTAACCGGCTTGGAAACCGTCTGCTTGCCTGCCTTGGGGCAGGTTTTGGCCTGCTTATCACCCGAGAGCGGGCAGCAGGACTTGGCAACTTGTTCCTTCTTGTCACAAGCTGCTTTATCTTTGTCACAGGTCTTGGCGTCACCCGCCTGCACGGCCACCGTGAACGCCACCAGCATTACTGAAAGGATGAGTTTTTTCATTGTATCAGATATTACCATTATTTGTTATGCTCGCAACAAGAAACTTACAGGTGATTCGACGCAGGCCTTCCGCTTTTGTTCAAACTTTTGTCACGAATACCGAAACACCGATCCGGGCAGCGGGCAGGAGGCCAAGCTGTTAATCATCCGCGTGGGCAACTTCCGAATCGGGATGGTGGCTGGGTTTAAAGTTTTTGTCCATGGCCAGTTGCTGCTCGAGGTGTGTCAGGCGCCTCCGCAGGCGGGATTGGTCCCGGTACATTTTCGACATCATGCCGGCTATCAGGAAAAAGGCTACGGGGAGAAATGCGAAGAAAAAAGGACGCCACCAGGCGGAATCGGCCAGGTTGCCCAGGAAAGCGGTGAAACAGACGGCTGTCGCCACGAAAGCAGGAACCCGGAACGTGATCGACTTCATTGCATGCATAACCCTTTTAAGAACCGCGATTAGTTGAGCAGATTACTCCTCGGCCCAAGCGAAAGCAACGCTGTTTAGGGGCACCGTCCCAGCCCATCTGCGTGCTCGACCAACAAGCCACGGGCCGCTAGTGTAGGTGTGTTTACACGCGCACGTGATTTATGGATGAACTATTAAAGCTGCTGCAAAACAACGCGCTCGAATCGCACGAGAACCTGGCGCGCATGCTGGCCATTCCGGTTGAGGAAGTCGCCCGGCGCATCTCGGAGTTCGAAAAAGCAGGTGTTATTCGTGGGTACCAGACCATTCTCAACGAGGACCAGTTGGATCTCGACAAGGTTACGGCCGTCATTGAGGTCAAAGTGACGCCGCAGCGTGAAGGGGGCTTTGATACCATCGCCGAACGCGTCAGCCGGTTCCCGGAGGTGCGCTCGGCGTATCTGATGAGCGGCACCTACGATCTCCTTCTCTTTGTTGAAGGCCGGACTTTGCGCGAAGTGGCCGGCTTTGTGAGCGAACGACTTTCCCCCTTGGAAGGCGTGCTTTCCACCTCCACCCATTTCATGCTGAAAACCTACAAACGATTCGGCGTGTTGATGCACCAGGAACCCTCTGATGAACGACTCAGTGTCTCTCCGTAACCGGCTCAACACGACCGTGCGGGATATCCCGCGGTCCGGCATTCGGGACTTTTTCGACATCGTTTCCACGATGAAGGACGTGGTGAGCCTTGGTATTGGCGAACCCGATTTCGATACGCCCTGGCATGTGCGGGAATCGGCGGTATTCGCCCTGGAGCGCGGTGTTACTCATTACACCAGCAATCTGGGCTACCTGGAGTTGCGCAAGGCGCTGTCCAAGTATGCCGCTAGAATGTTCGACGCGCAGTATGACCCGCAATCCGAGGTGTTGATAACGGTCGGTGTGAGCGAGGCCCTTGATCTGGCGTTGCGCGCGCTGCTCAATCCCGGGGACGAGGTGCTGTTCCACGAACCGTGTTACGTCTCCTACCGTGCCACGATCCTATTTGCCCATGGCGTGCCGCGGGCGGTGTCCACGCGGCCCGAGAATGGCTTTCGTCTGACACGCGAGATGCTTGAGGCAGCCGTGACTCCCCGCACGAAAGTGTTGATGCTGAATTTCCCCAACAATCCCACCGGCGCTGTAATGAGCCGCGAAGATTTGGAGGGAATTGCTGAGTTTGCCCGCGCGCATGACTTGGTGGTCATCACCGATGAGATTTACGCGGAGCTGACGTACGATACAAAGCACATTAGCCTGGTGAGCCTGCCCGGAATGCGGGAGAGAACACTTCTGTTGCATGGTTTCTCCAAGGCGTGGGCGATGACTGGTTTCCGGCTTGGCTACGCATGCGGCCCGGCGGAGTTGATCGACGCCATGATGAAGATCCACCAATACACCATGCTGTGTGCATCGTCCTTGAGTCAGAAGGCGGCCATCGAGGCGCTGTCTCGTCCGGAGGTGGATGTGACTGAGATGGTCGATGAATATCGGCGGAGGCGAAACTTTCTGGCCTCTGCTTTCGCGAGCATGGGAATGGAATGCCACCGACCGTTGGGCGCCTTTTACGCGTTCCCAAGCATTGCCCGGTTTGGGATTCCGGCCCGGGAATTTGCGTTGAAACTGTTGCAGGAGGAGCGGGTAGCCGTCGTTCCGGGCACTGCATTCGGCGAGTGTGGTGAAGGTTTTGTGCGTTGCGCATACGCCACAAGCATGCGCAATATCGAGGAAGCCATGATCCGGATGAAAAGGTTCATTAGCCGCCTGTGAACATGCCCAACAGCGCTCAAAGTTTTATTGGACCTCCGCCCATTTCTCCACCGGGCGTCCTGGAGGCAAACTCACGTTCGCTTCTCTCAAGATTGGAGGAGCTGGAGCGCCGAGCCGCCTCGCTGGAAGCTGAAAATCGTGATCTCAGGACGCGACTCGAAGCGACCTCAAGCGAAACGGATTTCCGCCAGGTCATCGATGCTTCGCCCGTCCCGCTGTCGGTCGATGACATGAAAGGCACGATTGAATACGTCAATCGCAAGTTCGTTGAGAAGTTCGGTTACGCGTTGAAAGACGTGCCCACCTCCGCGAAATGGTTTGAACGTGCCTATCCCAACCCCGAGTATAGGCGGCTCGTCGCCGAGCAGTGGAAAGGCTTTCTCAAGCGCGGTCTGCCCTCTGGAAAAGGCATCGGGCCGTTGGAGGTCGAGGTAACCTGCAAGGACGGTTCGCTACGGCGCGTGGAATTCGTAGGCACCATTCTGGGACGGCGCCTGTTGCTGGCCGGCAACGACATCACCGAACGCAAACGGTTGGAAGCCCAGATCCTTAAAATTTCCGAGCAAGAGCAGGAGCGCATCGGCCAGGATCTGCACGATGGGCTGTGCCAGTTGCTGAGCGGGATAAAGTTTAAGACTACTTTGCTGGAGCAAAAGCTCGTGGCCAAAGCTCAGCCCGAAGCACGGGACGCCGCCTCATTGGAGAGCCTGCTCAATTCGGCAATCGAACAAGCGCGCAACATTGCGCGCGGCCTGCACCCGGTGGATCTTGAAGCGCGCGGTCTCATGTGCGCACTGGAAGAACTGGCTGCGAGTATGGGCAGCGTCTACGGCATTAGCTGCACGTGCCAGTACACCCAACCGGTATTGGTGCACGACCATTTGGTAGCCACCCACCTTTACCGGATTTGCCAGGAAGCGATCAACAACGCCATTCGGCACGGCCAGGCCAGGGTCGTGCAAGTTCGGTTGACGATTGAGGGCGACCGGCTGACGTTAGTTGTCAAAGATAACGGGTCCGGCTTCCCTACCCGACCGAAACGCAAGAATCCGGGGATGGGACTGGCCCTAATGAATTACAGAGCTCGAACGATAGGCGCTACGCTGTCCATCCAGGCAGATCCGCGGGGTGGCACGCAGGTGCATTGTTCGTTGCGCAATCCCGCAGCTTGTGCCGTCAAACCCTACACAAAGTAATATGAGCGCACGGCGGACCTCGATGCCAGGCGGACGGAAGCGGCGCATCTTCCTTGTGGAAGACCATCCCGTAACCCGTGAGGGCTTCGCCCAACTCATCAATTACCAGGCCGATCTGGAAGTTTGCGGGCAGGCTGGCTCTGCTGTGAAAGCGCTGGCGGCTGTGGAATCCACGCGGCCTGACCTGCTGATTGTTGATATCTCCTTGAGCGATTCCAACGGCCT
The DNA here is from genome assembly GCA_942493075.1 of uncultured Verrucomicrobiota bacterium. GTDB lineage: Bacteria > Verrucomicrobiota > Verrucomicrobiia > Limisphaerales > UBA8199 > JBBQYD01. The sequence continues at coordinate 5,554,160 of OW818681.1, forward strand.
CGAACTCATCAAAGATCTCAAGGCGCGTCATCCCAAGCTTCCCAGCCTGGTCCTTTCCACGCATGACGAGGCCTTATTCGCAGAGAGAGCGTTGCGCGCTGGTGCGGCCGGCTATGTCATGAAACAGGCGCCGACCAGCGAGGTGATGACAGCCATCCGGGAGGTTCTGAACGGCAGGCTGTATCTCAGCGAGCTGATGCGTTCCAGCGTGTTGCATAAGCATCTCCAGGGTGCGGATCAAAGCACTGGAGTGGAGGCCTTGAGCGATCGTGAATTGGAGGTGTTTCAATTGCTGGGGCAAGGGCACACCACCCGCCAGATAGCCTCCCGCCTGCATCTCAGTGTCAGCACCATTGAGACCTACCGAGCGCATATCAAAGAGAAGCTTCGGCTCAATAACGGCACCGAGCTGGTCCACCGAGCGGTGGAATGGGCCAATTCCCAAGGTGCCTAAGGTGTTCATGTACGCTGAGTATCGTGGATTCCATGATGACAGAATCATGGCCGCCATGATTTCGAAATAAAAGCTCGTTGACTACTTTCAGCGTGTGATTGCGAGGCCCATGGCTCTCCCTGTCACACCTTATGACGAATACACGCATTATTGACGAGTTCTCGGACCTGAAAATCTCTCGGCAACGCAAATATCAGCTCCGCATGCAGCGAGATCGCCGGTGCACTGAATGCGGTCAACCCGCCGCCCAGGGCTCCCGGTGCCTCGAGCACCTGGTGAAAGCACGCGAGCGCCAGCGCACGAAACGGGGTCTGAAGCGCCGTTATTTGAACACTTTGAGCTACAAGCTGGCGGCCCTCGCCTCTGCAGCTTAGTTTTTCGCTCCCCCAAAGCGCCCCTTCACACACGTCAGTCTCAGTTAGATTCAGGGGGAAAACGGGCGGCCTGTTCAACCAGGCTGCCCTTTCTACCACGACTGTAACCCGAACGTTCTCAGCGGTGCCAGGCGCCACGTCTGGTCACGAGCCAACCCGCCATCCCCAAGGCCAGCAAAGCTGACAATCCAGGTTCTGGCACGACTTGGAATTCGAAGTTCGGTGCAATAATGGCATACCCTGCATTGCCTTCCGTCGTTCCCGGGAAGGAAAAAGCCGCCTCCGAACCGTAAGCAATTTTGCCCAGTTGGATTTCCGGGGACATCGTGGCATAGCCGTTTGGTGTACTATCCGGCGTGACCACCACAGCATTCAAAACTCCGGAAGCGGAATAAGCAGCCACATAGTAAGTCTGACCCGCCAGCAGAAGCAGCGGGGTGATGGATCGAGGAATAAATGGGGGAGGACACCGGGGTGCCGCCTGACTGGGTGGTGGCGGCATAGTTCAACATGGCTTGAAACGTGCCCTGAGCACTTGTCGTGTAAAACGGCGATCAAGAGCGAGACAATGGAGATGATACTTTTCATTTGATACAAATTCCGGGTAATTGTTCCGCCTAAGAGATATTGTAAAGTATTAATTGGATAACGCTAACACGCGAAGGTTTGGCGCAGCAGAATCTGAGCTGAGCACGAAAGCAGATGCCACGACCAAAGCCAGAGGTGATTTTGCTAAGAAGTTTCAGCCGTTCCGAGAAGGAAACACCCGCACACGGCAGTCCGGGGACGGACTCAGGCGACCGTATCTTAAATCCCATGAAAGTGCATACACTTCATACACTCACAAATCAGCCAGGACTAAGGAAGGAAGCACGGTCAGCCCTAAGTTTCCTCGGCTGACCAAATCACGTTACAGCCCGGATCGATGAGCATGACGGATTTCCCCACAGAAACCAGCCTGTAACCATTCTCAAAATCCCAGATTCCTTCGTAAAAGGTAGGGGATATTTGCTGGTTCTGCCTGTTTATCACGAGCCACTTTTCAACCCTGCCTCGCCCCAGCCTGACCGAGGCCGTGCCTCCGTGAAATGAATGGGCGTCGGTGTATTCCGGTTCGATGACCCAATCGCCGGCAGGATCAATATAACCCCAAAGATACTCTTGAGAACAAGCTGCCGCTATCCCCTGGCTGAAATCTTTGGCGCCCTTGAATTTGAATGGAATCGCATCACTCCAATCACGGCCTAGGAAACCCACAAGTCCGGTCAGCCGAGAATGAGCTGCAGCGTAAAACGGGAACCCTGGACTAAATGAGTAAATCTCTTCCAACTCGTGAAAAGGTCCGGCAATCACCTTTCCATAACGGTTAACGAAAGTCGGCGCCACAACCCCATTGAGGCGCGGGTATACTTTAACTATGTCGGTTTCGTAAGGGCTCTCAGCAACGTCATGAAATGGCAAATCGCTTAGAATCTCCCCCTCTTGATTAATAATCGAGAACTCAGAACTTTTAGAACACACAATAGCTATCTCTCCAACGAAACGGCTGCAGCTACCATATCGAAAAGGGATCTGCATTTCCCCTTTGCGATCTACATAACCTTCGTGCGATCCAAGGCATACTGCGGCCAGTCCAGAGTGAAAGTCGCTAGTTATAATCAGGCGGCGGCCTCGATCGAAGGTGGGTGGGATAACCTCTTCGTTACACTCATTAATAAATCCCACCTTATTGTTTCTCAAGAACCAGGCCAGCCCCTGAGAAAATGAACCGAGTCCTTCAAAAACAAAGGGAACGCGTACTCTGCCTGCCTCATCAAGATATCCATACCGGCCTCGAAAGCGAATGGGACCAATTATCATTTTAACAACTTTTATTCCAAGAGAATGTTCAAAGCAAGATACCCCATGAAATACTCGCCCGTTGCGTCTAGAATCGTTAATGCCAGTTCCACCGTGTCTAAATCAGCATATGGAGTCCTCGTGCCTTAGCGAGATTCTCAGTCGCAATCCTTCGGAGCACACCGATTCCGGCTTTCGGGCAAGCTCTTTATCATTCCGAACTGCATCTGAAGGGCTGTTCCTTCCCAATGGAACGGAGGGCGGAAATGATCTGCTGCCAGTCCTGAAGAAATAAAGGTTCGACTGCCACATACTCACATGCTCATTCGCTGCAAAACTCGGCCGGCCTATGTGCAATCCGCGCTGGCCATAAATCGCTCCGGCGCTCCAAGTCACTTCCACAAAACTCGCATCGTCCGGTGGAGACATGTGGTACACGGTTACTGTGGGCTCATTCGGCGATAACTTCCGTAGCTCGTTAAGAAAGTTGGTGCCCAATTCCCGCGCAGTGAAGGTCGAAGGCATATCCACCGATGAGCTCGCGATCAGGTTTGTGGCCCAATCCTGAAGAGCTTCTGGCTTTATCCGTTTGCGGGTATTCTGCTCGAGCCGGGCGAACCAAAACGGACCGCAAACCCAATGCACGAATTGGAACGCGCAAAAGGCAAGGAAGAGCAGACCCAGAATCGCAACGCAATTTTGTTTAAGATTATGCCGTGCGAATGTCTTCATGGAAAAATGAGTGGCCTACTGCCCTGAGCCAATGTAAAACTGCGCATTGGTGGCGATGGAAATGCATTTCGGACTTCCTTCCAAAAAAGCTGAGGACCTCAGGTATTCGGCCGAGGCGATCCGCAGACCCCAATGCCGGTTGCGATTGCCATAGAAAACCTGGACGAAAACTTGGTCGGATTCTGCATCAACCCTGCAATCTGCCCCCCAACAACGATCAGCGCGTCCCAGATGCCGAACGCTTTCAGGAAGATGTTCGGGATCGATCCGCGAGGTTTTATGAGCTGCGGTTTCCTTGGTCAGTCCATAAATAGCATTGCCCATTTGTTGCCATTCCGCAGGCGATCTGCTGTAGACCATCCAATACGCGAACATCCTATCCGAGTAGAATGAGGTCGCCCATACAGTCGAGAGAAGGAGCAGCGGGACTAAGACGGCCAGCAGAAAGCTCCACGCTTTTTGCTTTCGAAAGGCGTTCCATGCGCACAGCGGCCCCACGACGGCCCCCACCCCGCACCAGACGCGCACCGAGCGTTCGAAATCACTGCTAACTATCTGCCTGGCGGATAACCATACCACGGCAAAGGGAAGCAGAAGCGCCAGGACTGAAATAGCGATACCCGCTCCCAATTGGATGCGTTTCGCGGGGCTGTTGGTGGGAAGATCCCAGTTCATCGTTCGTTCAGACTTCCGACATTTGCCCAGAATTGAGCCGCATTGTAAAGCCGCGACCAGAGAAGGAAATCTGAATGGGGTCGGTCCTAGAAAAATGATTCTGCTGAAAAACCCCCGGGGGTCATTTTTTGGGTTTGTTCGTTAGTTTGGCCGATGCCCTCCGGCGCAGGCGCAGATCTGTGCGATCCAACAACTGCCACTGGACCTCCTCTCCGGCTTCCAGGTCCAGGGCAGCGGCCAGTGGAAGCGGGATATTTACATAAAAACGCGGAGGTTGTTTCTTCGAACGAATAACTTGCACCTTCATCATGTACTCGGCTTGCATAAAATTAAGCTACCCTATAGGCTAGTGACAGGTTTCAATAATGAACTTTCTTTCCAATAGAGTATGAGCCTGCCTAAGTTCTCTACCCAGTCTTTTCTGTTCTCAACGGCAGCACTCTCGGTATCCCTGTTTCCTGAGGATGACCGCTACCGTCTCTTTGCCAATCTGGTCTATCCGCAACTGATCAAAGCCCGCGCAAAGCTTGAGCTCTGTTACAACAATGATACCGGGCGGGTTGCGGTGGAACCGGTGCTGCTGCTGGGGGTGAGCTTGCTCGCCAAGCCCGAACGCGGCCCATTTAAACCATGACACGCCCGGATTGCTCATCAAGTTGACGACGAACAGCATTCCCAAAATCAATGGACCCGTAACGAGAAATTTTGCCGCTTTTACTGTGTCTGTGATCATAACTTTCCTGATTCCTGGATTCGCCTGCCAAACGGGTTCCCGCATCCTACCCCGATCCCAGTGATTGCAAACTACAATTCGCGCCCGGTTTTGGAATCGGCCGTGCCTGCCTGGCACGTCAGGCCTCTTTACCCTTGGCCGATGTTCTGTTGAACAGTAACGAAACAATATTGCAGGACCACCTGCAGGATGTAGGACAAACAACAAAAGGATGAAGGTGATCAAAGAAACATTAGCACTTGAAGGTTTCCTCGTGACGGTGAGTCCAGACTGACTTGGCGTGACCTGGGTCGCCGATCACGCACCTATCTTACCGCTTACCACACATCTCCCAAGTGTTCCAGAACCCGAAACACCAAAGTCAGTGCTTCACCTCAAAAGTGGCTGGTTCCCACCCGCAACTCCTTGGCCGGCTTTCCCCGCAAACTCACACTCAAGGAGCGGGTAATGGAATTCCCTTTTCCAGGTCCGCTCCCAGCCAAACTCCAGCGTTAACCCCATTCACAATAATTCGATAGCTCTGAGCAGGACTGGTTTGGCGGAACACCACAACCGGTTGACGTTTCCAGGCAAAGGGACTGGAGAGTTCAAATTGAATCTGACCGTTTCCGACCTTGCAATCACTCAGGTCCAAGCCATTCACGCCAATGGCGCGCTGGGCGGCCACATCGACGACGGCATCTCGAAGGTCGTCTTCCTCCATTTCAATTCCAGCTAAACCGCTGCCAGTGCCCCAATGGAAACTGCTTATCCCCGCCTTGCCACCATAACCTTCATGCGCCCAGTTCTCTGAAGGCGAGACCGGGAATTGGGCCCGGAGCGCGGCAACTCCGCGTTCCAGATACTCAACCTTTCGGGTAATTCTGTAATAATCCAGCAGGATGTTGCCGCATTGGCTCTGCCGGGCATCGGACCATTCAGCGTCCGAGTTCTGGGTTGTAAAGCCGCCGAGCAGCATCGTGTCACAAGTGAGTCCGTCCAAGCGGGGATTTGTCCAGCACTGTTGATAAAGAAGGAGATAGTCTAAAACTGCTTCCCCTGTGGCTAGATAATGCTGTTCGCCGGTTACTTTATAGGCCAACAAAAATGCTTCCGCTGTTTGCGTCAGCGCCAGATTGTTTACAGGCCATTGCTGGGTGCGCTCATCGAAATCCGCCCTGCGCGGACTGCAACTGTAGAAGGTCTCAAAATCATACCACTGGCGCGTAGAAACAACCTCTCTTTCCAAAAACGCCAGGCCTTTCCTGGCTGATTCCAGGTAATTGGTATTGGAGTCCTGATGGTAGAGTTCCAGCAGAAAAAGAACCGCCGGCCCTGTCTCCGCCTTGACCGTGCGCGACAGTGCTTCTTCAACAGAGCCATCTTCAGCAAATCGCGTTGGCAGCATCCCATCCGAATTCTGACGCGCCATCATAAACTCAGCCAACTTGCGGCAGCGTGGCAGAATGCCTTCGCTCTCCGGCAATCCCGCAGCACGCCATCTTAACAGCCAATACCCAGTCCAACACATGTCATATCCAAGAAAACCATCCTTGGTACTGTTCATCGATCCGTCACCTGCGGCCCAAAGGTTCTGACCTTGTTCTGTCGGCACTGCGATGCATTTGAACGCTCCATTGGGACCCGGTGCTTTAAGCGCCAACTCAACGGTTTGTCCCGCCAACCGGAGCAATTCAGCATTGTTGGAGCGTTTCGCGTAAAGCGCCATGCCGAAAGAGGTGCGCAGCGTGTTAAACCAGGCCGAGAGATAGACGGAAGGGCCAGGCCCCCAACGCCGGGTGCGAACCCCTCCCCCCACAGAACCATCGGGAAGGTTTACTGTCAGCCATTGTTCCGTCGATTCTTGTTTCCAAGTGGTTTCCCGCCAGTCATCCCATAGTGCCAGGGATTTGTATCGCGAGTCCGTTCCGACTTGCTGACTGGCAGCGTGGGCCTGTGCGTCGCGTCCAAATTGGTGCCAATGGAAGCGGACCGCATCGCGATAAGCCTCAGTGGGAGCAGACGAAGCGTTTACCATCATGAAGTAGGCATTCTCAATGGCCGAGCCATTTGTCCAAACGCGGTTGAGATCGGGCGAGTATACGGAATGGGAGGTTCGTCCGGCCGGCATAAATCCAATGCCAAGGGTTGGGCCGTCGGGCACTTGCAGGTCCAGAGCGTGGTTGCATAGCTGCAAGGTGTCGCGGGAAAGTGTGGTCAAATCCGGCACAATTCCAAAAGAGACCTGCTTTGATTGGACAAGTATCAATGGCGCCTTGTATATCGCGTCGGGGACAAACCCGCCGACGGAAGGAGAAAATGTCCAGTCAGGAGAATGTGAAAACTTGAATCGATCACAAAACTGGCGAAAAGCCACCGATCTGGACGGTTCAAAGCGTGTCACTACTCGAATCCAAGGTCCGCCATCCACGACAGTGATCTTGCGGACCACACGGTGGTCACCAATCGCGAGTTCTTCAACCAAAGCCCCATCGTCGGAAATCTGAACATTGCGCACCGAGCCCGTCATCAATGTGTTTCCCGCTGTGACAATGGAGACGGATCCCATTGCTTCCTGTTGTGCTGTTTGAGCAACCTCAATCCACTTGCCTCCACTCAGTCCCGAATAACGTTCCTGAAGCCGCCCATCTTTGACTTCTGCGGCAACCATAACCCTTTGACCGCGCAACGTAACTGGAGGCAAATCTTTCAAACCCGGGGCGGCGACCATCACGACGACCACACTGCTGGTCGCCACCCCATAGGAGTTGCTTACAATGAGCTGGTAATTGCCCGCGTCGCCAGACCGCGGTGTAGTGTTTATCAACGCATTTGCATGCGTTCCGCTGGTCCCAACGTTGTCGTTCAGATTGGTGCCGTTATGCTGCCACTGGTATAATAAAGGCTCGGTACCAGTAACTGCCGCAGGCAGGGTGAACCCTAAGCCTGCTGGCCGCATCAATGAAAGAGGCTGTACGTTCATCCGAACTTCAGGTCGGGAGCGGAGCAATCCGAATGTGAAGGCGCTAATTGTTTGGTAAGAGGCTTTGCCACCGCAGCCTCCGGTAAATCCAACGTAAGCTGTATGCCCTCCCACAACAGTTGGCAGATCCACGCTGTAACTATTCGTGAATGAGCCACCGGTCACTCGATCTCGCAATGTAACCACCATTAGGCTGTTCTGATAAAGTACGGTGATTTCGATCGGATTTCCCGAGGAAAGATTCACAGGTGCAGTTCCCATGTATGCCCCCACTTCTCCTCCCGTTTTAAGCGCCATTCCCGGGCTGCTGTAGATATTAAATGCGAGCGCCACGCTATTGGTGATTTTACTCGCTCCAGAGTATCCAAGCCACTCTCCGGGTCCTCCAAGGGCCGCTGATTTCCGGGCATCGTTCTGCAGAACAAAAGCTGCCCCATCCGCTCCATTAGCACCGACATCCTGATAGATAAACGTGGCCTCAAAAGCATCAACAGCCACCGGAAAACCATAGAAAGCGCTTCTCGCTTGTTCGGGGTGACCATCTGTCAGAATCAAATGGTTATTCGGCATAATGGCAGCCCCCCCGTTCGTCGCCCACATAGAACCCAAGGCAGTACCAGCCGAACCAGAGAGGACTGCGACGCAAAGAAAAACCACAGCGAACATCACGCCAAGCTTCTCATCAGACCTATGAGGAATCCACCGGGTGAAGGCGAAGAACGGTCCGTGGGCTTCTCGATGGATCTCTAATGAACTTCTCATGTGATGTTCAGGATGATGCATTTCTGGATTGGGTTATCCGTCGATGTTCTATTGCATGCGACGTTTCTGTCGCCGTGCGCCAAAACAAACTGTTACCCGAATAGGGTTTGAGAAGCTGATCCGTTGTGCCAGAAGGTGTGTTACCCGATGGCCCTTTAGTTTCTCAAGTTTCCGTGTCTTATTGTTAGTAGTGGTTTGCAGGTTCGAATGCGAGATAAAATGTAGCAGGGGGCGGGTTGCAAGAGCTGACAAGGCCAGCCCCAAGAGGGCTATAAACAAGATAGGGGGTGCAACCGGAGAGAGTGCAGGCCTTTCTTTGCGGGAGTTCTGCCAGAGGAAGCCAAGCGAGAGATTATCTCCCGCAACCTGGACATCAGCGCTAGAAATGACTTCGCACTGCTGGAACAGATCGGCGGGGAGTGCGCCGGAGCCGTAACGAGAAACTTAGCTGCTCTCACTGTGTTTGTTATCATGTTCTGCCTGCTTCCTGGATTCCCTGCTAAACGGTTTCCAGCCTCCTCGATCCCGGGCATTGCAAACTACAATTCGCGCCCGGTTTTGGAATCGGCCCTGCCTGGCAATCAAATCCGATCCCGTGCCCCGGGCCCAACAAGAGGCACGCGGCGAGGGGTCCGCAGGAAGGGGAGAGGAAACAAGAAATCACAAACCTAATCACGACGGTCGGATAACTGCGATTTCCTTTGCACTTCAGTACTCATACGCGTGGACCTGCTTCATCACACTGAAGCGAACCAGTCCTGCTGACAATTATCCAAAAGTCAGACAATTTTATTTTTTCCTATTGCCAGCGGCCTCAGTGCCGTGTTAAATCGGCATGAAGCCTCCAACAACGTTCTGAGCCCGTCACCCGGGTGCAGTTTCGTCGCCCAATTGCGTGGTGGAGGCGTGAAGGATCGACAAAACTGTTATGCGGCGTACCTAGTAAACGAGACCCCTATGAACCCCAAACAAATCCCAATAATATTAAGCGTAATGCTGGCGGCAGGCGTTGCCAGCGCTCAGTGGACCGGAACCGACCTGGGCAGCCCGGCGCAACCCGGTAGCTTTACCGTCAACGGCGACGGCACCACCACCATCAGGGGTGGCGGCAGCGACATCTGGGGTACCAGTGATAGCGGTTATTACTATTATCAATCCGTCAGCGGGCTCAATTGGGATGTGAAGGTTCGGGTGCGCAGTTTGGAAGGTCCTGATAACTGGACCAAAGCGGAACTCATGATCCGGGTGCCCGATAGCTCCGGGCTGCCCCAAGCCAATGATCCGTTCCTGGCCCTCATGACCACGCGTGCCGCGGGTCAAAACGAAATCAGGGACCAGCACCGCGCCAGCCGCGGCGGAAGCGCCGGCGAGATCGCGGTGAGCCCGGTGGTGCGTCCTTCCTATCCCAATACCTGGTTTCGGCTCCAGCGCTTTGGGGGCAAGGTCACGTCGTACTACGGCACCAACGGGGTTGACTGGGTTAAGTACTCCGAAATTAACACGCTGGTGGGCACGGGCGATTGGAACGGCGGCAGTCGGTTGCCATTGACCGTTCTGGTCGGCTTTGCCATCACCGGCCATAATGACACGCCTCCCAACGTGGGCACCGCGATTGTTTCAGACATGACTGTCACGCAAGCTCCCGTGACCCAGCCGAACACGGCGGTCATCCTGACCAACGCGGTCAACGATACCGCCTACCTGGGCACTGAAGCCACTTTCAGCTTTATTACGACCAACAGCGGTGCCAATCCCGTGTTCCCGGGTTACAACGTGATGGAGTATCAATGGTACAAGAACGCTACTCTGATAACCAATGCCACTGGACCGCATCTCACTTTCCTGAGTCGAACCGAGGATAATGGTGCCGCCGTTTATTGCGTCGCCAACATCGAAGCTCCCAATACCAGCATCACGGTAACGAGCGCCACTGCCAATCTGACGGTCCTTCCCGGCAGCCTGATGTACACCAACGGCGTCAAACAGGAGTTCTTCCCCGGCGGCACCCGCTTGGCCACCGAAGCTGGAGGTACCGTGCCCGGCGTAGTCACTGTCTCTCGCACCATGGATCTTCCCCAGAACCTTGGCAATAATTACTCCCGCCGCATCAGTGGCTGGTTCATTCCCGATACCACCATCGAACACGTCTTCTTCCTGGCGGCGGACGATGATACCGACCTGTTCCTGAGCACCGATGCCAACCCCGCTAACAAACGGGTCATTGCCCGTGAGACCGGCTGGGCCGCCAGCCTGGCCTGGAGTGGCACCGACGAGGCTTGCTCAAGCTTCTACTCCGAAGACGACGGAGTGACCTACCCTTACGCCACGGGAATTCTCCTGACCGCCGGACAGCCTTACTACATTGAAGCCGTTCATCACCAGGGCGGTGGCGGAGACAACCTGGCAGTGACTTACAAGCATTTTATGGAGTTCGACCCGCTCCCGAATGACCCCACTCGCATGACCAATGGCCTGGTGCTCATCACCAGCCCCGTCACCACCCTGGCCTGGGTGACCCAGCCCGTAAACACTTCCTCCTATGAAGGCGTGAATGCTGTGCTGACGTCCGCGGCAACTTCGGACAGCGAGTTCCTGTTAAGCTACCAATGGTATCGCAACAACGCACCCATCCCTGGCGCCAACAACGGCACCTACACTGTGACTGCTCCTCTTATGACCGATAGCGGCGCTCAGTTCTTTGTCACCGCCTCCACCGCTTTGGGCGAATTATCCATCACCAGTGCCCCGATCACCCTGACCGTTCTGCAGTCGGTCTGGGAACCCGGCTGGGCCAGCGTCGAGTTCTTCCCCGGAGCCAGCATCGCCTCGGTGATCGCCGGCACCGCCGGCAATCCGTCCTACGTGACCACCAGCCCGAAGTTTGAAGCCGGTGTGAACGGGGAAGCCGGCGAGGATTACGCCCGGCGCGTCAGCGGCTATCTCGTGCCGCCAACCACCGACGATTACGTCTTCTTTGTCAACTCCGACGATGCTTCCGAGCTCTATCTGAGCACGGACAACAAGCCCGCCAACAAACGGCTCGTCGCGCAGCAGATCGACAGTTCCGGCACCTGGCAATGGCTCGCTGGTTCCACCCAGAAACGTTCCGACCAATGGACGCCAGATAACGGCGTCACCTTCCCCTACCAATCGGGCATCCGCCTTACCGGCGGTCAGAAGTATTACATGGAAGTCATCCAGCGCGAAGGCAGTGGCGAAGACCACGTGGAAGTCACTTACAAGAAGCTCACTGATATAGATCCCGTGAACGGAATCGACACTCGGCTGTTTGGCAGCGCAATCGGCATCAATGCCGTTCGTTGCTCATGGGTCGCTTTCACCACCCAGCCAACCAACGCGACAGCAGGGTTGGCTGCCACCGCAAAATTTGTTGCGGTAGGGGCGACTGATTCCACCCAGAGCGTCGGCACCACAGGCGACCCCCGGCCGTTGGCGGCAAAACCGGTTTATGTCATGTACCAATGGCAGCGAAATGGGAGCGACATTCCCGGTGCCACCGATTCCACTCTGGCGGTGACGCCCGTTCAGCCCTCTGATAATGGTGCCGTGTTCCTCTGCAAGATGCGCGCGCTGGGTTTTGCGAACAACGCACTCACCCCCATCTGGAGCAACAGCCAGCCCGCGACTCTGACGGTCACCGGTCCGAGTGTGTTCGAGCCGGGCTTTGTCCGGGTGGAATTCTGGGATAACGACGCCAGCCGTGCCGGCATCTACACAGGTAAGGCGGGCACTCCCACCTATGTCACCACCTCGCCAGCCTTTACCGCCGCCGTGAATGAAGACAGCGGCGATAACTTTGGCCGTCGTCTTAGCGGCTACTTTATCCCTCCCACCACTGATAGCTACGTCTTCTTTATGACCTCGGATGATGATGGGGACCTGTTCCTCAGCACCGATGACAAACCGTTCAACAAACGCCTCATCGCGCGCGAACCAGGCAGTTCCGGTGGCAGCCGGAATTGGCTCAACGTGGCGGACCGCCGCTCGGATCAGTTCACCGATCCATCTACCGGCCTTCAGCCTTACACGGCGGGCATCCCCCTGGTTGGAGGAACCAAATACTACATCGAAGGGGTGCATCACGAGGGCGGCGGGGGCGATTACTTCAATGTCTATTACAAGCGGATCAACGATCCCGACCCGGTCAACGGAGCGGATTCGACCCTATTCGGAAGCGTTATTGGTAGTTATGTGACGCCCTCTTCGCGGGTCACTTTCACCGTGCAGCCTCAGAACGCGACCGTGTCCACGGTTTCCACGGTTACTTTCAGCGCCCTGGCTGAAACAGACTCAACCCTCAGTGTGGGCGTCACCGGTGACCCTCGTCCCCGGGTCACCAATCCCGTTTACACCCTTTATCAATGGCAGCGCAACGGCGTGGATATCGCCGGTGCCACTGATGCCACTTATACCCGGCTCATCCAGCCCTCCGATAACGCGGCGCAGTTTGTCTGCAAAGCTCGCGGTCTGGGCTACGCCAATGCCGGCTTGACTCCGATCTGGAGCAATAGCTTGCCAGCGACGGTCACCTTCACCGACACTCAGGCGCCCACGATTCTGTATGCGGCGTATTTCACGGATCTCAACGTGGAACCGGACGCCCAGATCGTCACTATTAAGTTCAGCGAGTATATGAATCCGACCCTGCTGTCGGATTCTGCCCGCTACTCAATCACCGGTGTGACCGTAACCAGCGCCATCGTGAACTCCAATGACTTCCGGAGCGTGCGGCTGGTGCTGTCCGGCATCCCGACTCTGCCGGTCAATGTTGTGATCAACGGCCTCGCTGATCCGGCTGGTAATATGGTCGCCGGAACGTCCTCCGCCATCCAGGCCGTCCCTCTCATCAGCCAGGACATCGGCAATCTGCAAGACAGCGGTCAGCCCAATCCGGTTTACCCCAGCGTGCTGTGGGTGGACGGCGCCCGCAACTACACCGTTGCCGTCCAGGGTAGCGATATTTGGGGCCCCGCCGACGGGTTCAACTTCCTGTATGAGCAGAAGACCGGCAACTTCGATGTCGTGGTCCGTCAAAAGAGCATCGATCACACGTCCCATTGGGCCAAAGGCGGTTTGATGGTGCGGGAGACCCTGACGCCCGGCAGCCGTCATTGGAATGTCTTGAATACGCCGTTGGAATCGGATGGCATCCAGGCCGTTGACGGCTCCGGCATGGGCGCCAGTGTGGTCCAGTGCGGCAAGCGCGATACGACCGATGGGGAGAGCGCCGAATGGACCCTCACTCTGGCCGATCCCCCGGACCCAGCGTATCCCAATGCCTGGCTGCGCCTCAAACGCACGGGCAACCTACTCCAGGCCTATTCCTCCATTGACGGGGTGACCTGGCTTCTCCGCGGTGAGCAGGATCCCAGCACCGTGGGAGCCCTGACACCCCTGCCTACCCAGGTGTTTGTAGGCATCGCCGCAACGGGTCATAATAATGATGATCCGTTGAGCATGGACCCGCCGCGGTTCTGGAACTTCATGGAGTTCGAAGATTATAACTCCAGTTTCGTCCCGACGCTGCCCACAAAGGTGGCCGCCAGAATCGTGGGGACCAACGTCGAGATCTCCTGGTCGCCAACCGGCGGACGCCTCGAGTCTTGTACCGCGTTAGGACCGAACGCCACCTGGTCGGATGCCGGTACGGCCAACCCGGCCGTGCTGCCTGCCACCGGGACCCGTTTCTTCCGGGTTGTCCGTTAACACCGTGAGTTAGATTCAGATCAGGTCGGGATGACGGGGCGCACTCGTCATCCCGGCCTCACCACGGGACTCAGCCTGGCTGAAGAAGTTTTTCACAACCAAGGCGCAAAGAAAAGGCGGGGGATGGGAACACGTCTGTGTAGCCCAGGTGTCCTCGGCGTGGCGGCTCGCTTTCGCGTTTGTGTCTGTCAGGATCTTTGGCTGGTTGTCGGGCCTTCAGGTCTTTTCTTGGCAACTTTGTTGTTCAATGGAGTTGCTGTTCTTAGGTGGTTTCTTTCTGCAGAGTCAGACTTGCCCGCAACCAGAAGGGTTGCCAAATAGTAGCCGGAGCGTCGTAGCGAAGCGAAGACCTCCGGTTATGTCGCGGATGAGAACAGCACCCCGGACCCGGGGTGCCAGACCAGTTCACCCGAGGTCGAACCGGTGTGATCCTCCTGCGCTGGGGAAGGAAGGACTAAAAATTGATGTGTGAACGAACGGAACAACAATGATTCTGAACAGAAGGGGAACCAAGAGAACATGGTGCCGAAGAAGCAAACAGGTCGGTCTCATGACACAGCGACGGGTTAGATACCGGCGATGTTCATTTCCCTTCAGTACTGTCGGTAGCACAACGTCACACAATAAAGATTTCAGTTTTTCGGGTTTGCGCTTTCGCGACGCAAACCCGAGAAACTGGGGGTTGACATAAAAAGAGGCACGAAGCTACCAACAGCACGAATTCCGGTTTGATCATCATTCCTGTGATCACGTCTGTGTGTAGCGCAGGGTGTCCTCGGCAAGGAAGGCTGATGCTCAAGGCTCCCCCTCCCGCAACCTGAAGGGTTGCCAAAAAGTAGCCGGAGCGTCGGAGCGAAGCGAAGACCTCCGGTTCCGACGCAGATGGGAATTGCACCCCGGACCCGGGGTGCCAGACCAGTTCACCCGCGACCGAACTAGTGTGATCCCCCCTCTCGTGACGGATTCACCGCCCTGCTGTCCAACCCTTCATGACTTTGCGCTTCATAGCACCAGGGCTGCCAGGAGGGTTGTTGATCGCGGCACTCATTTTCAATGCATTGCTGATCCCTTCCCTGCTTTATGGCCAGTCGGCATCCTATTCTGGGCACGCGTTCGTGGGCAGCGTTACTAACGGAGAGGAGAGAAAGGAGTTACTATGCGAGTTTGATGCAACCATTGTCGGGGAGACTTACGAACTTAAGACTTTTTGGGCGAACAACGTCGTTAGTCACTTCACCGATGATGGACATTTCGCTTATTCGACAACCTCCCAGGAACAGCGACTGATCACCAACAATCTAAAGAAGGTAGTATCTTTGCCGGCTAAACGTGCGGCTACTGCTGGGAAGAGGGACATGATCGCGTACCACACAGAGTTGGAGCGGGCGATCCTTTTTACTGTGACCGGTGACAGGCGCTTTAACTCCGGTTTAGCGCCGTTTGAGTCGCCCGGTTGGCCATCTCAGGATATCTATTCCACCGAGATAAAGCGTCAGACCGCCTGGCCTCGTTTGCCTGTCACAGCGTCCTTCACGGTGGACCGTGAAAAGCGGTTGGAAGCGCTAAACAAAGCCAAAGCCAACACCCAACCAAAATCGCAGGACACTACACGATACCTGGAGGGAGTTAGCGATGGAATCCTCTGGGCCAATTACAGCGCAAGCTTCCACGAAGTCGGCGGATATAATCTGCCTGCGGAATCGGAGTTCCAGTATTGCAGCCCATCGCATAGAACGCTCGGCGCCAGGTTTATTCGCGTAGTGGTCACGGAGGCTTCTATTACCTCGAACGCAGCGGCCATCATGCTGCCCCCACTAACGTCGGACACATACGTTCAGGATGTGCGAACGGCTAGAACCTACGGCTACGTGGCAAAAGACGGAGCATGGTTGACGACCAACCAACTGCCCAACCAAGCTCGTGAACTCAAGGCATCTGTGGGTGGTGGTATCAAGCTTCCTTCCAGGAACCCGACACTCGCCCTCCTTGTCATTATTCTTTCATTACCGGTAATTCTGCTAGTCTCACGAGCGCTCTCAAAGACACGCAGACAGGCCGGGCAATGACATGACCGGCCCGCCACGCCCGCTACCTACCGCAACCAGAAGGGTTGCCAAATAGTAGCCGGAGCGTCGGAGCGAAGCGAAGACCTCCGGTTAAGTCGCAAATGGGAATTGCACCCCGGGCCCGGGGTGCCAGACAACTCACTCACGGCCGAACCGGTGTGATCCTCCTGCGCTAGGGAAGGAAGGATTAGAAATTGATGTGTGAACGAACGGAACAACAATGATTCTGAACAGAAGGGGAACCAAGAGAACATGGTGCCGAAGAAGCAAACGGGTCGGTCTCATGACACAGCGACGGGTTAGAGACCGGCGATGTTCATTTCCCTTCAGTACTGTCGGTAGCCTCCAATTCCTAAAAGGAATCGCATCGTGACCATGGACCTTATAGGTTATTCGTATGTCCATACCAACGTGCAGCATGGCCGTGCTTAATTTGATGCGCCGCAAGGCTGCTCGTTCGGTAGACTGGCTCCTGTTGGTGACGTGCGTATCGTTTGGAGAGCTTAGCCTGACTTTCGCATTGCGGAGGTTGGGCGGGTTTCCCGCTGGAAAGATTCGTGTTGTATCCAACCAACAGGCACGGAGGTGTGGGCATGCAAACCAAAGGTAAAGCATGAATAGTCTTCCTGTTCTCAATCCGAAAGCCGCTGCTATTGACGTGGGCAGTGAGCAAATGCATGTATCAGTTGCTGGCGGGCCGCCCAAGGTGTTTGGCTCGACCACCACCGAGTTGCACGCATTGCGCGACTACCTGCTGGAACAAGGGGTCAACACAGTGGCGATGGAAGCGACCGGAATTTATTGGCTTTGTCCGTATGAGGTGCTGGAAAAAGCCGGTCTCAATCCGATCATGGTGAACGGGAAGGAAGTACGTTCGCAACCTGCCAGGACGCAAGACCGACATGAGTGATTGTCAATGGCAGGCGACCTTGCATGCGCACGGGTTGCTCAGGGCGGGGTTTGTTCCGCCCGATCATATCCGGCGTTTGCAGGATTATTTGCGTTTGCGCGCCGATCACATCTCCAGTTGCGCCACGAGCGAGCAGCATATGCAGAAAGCACTGGAGCGAATGAACATCAAGATTCATGACGTGATCAGCGATCTGACCGGAGTGAGTGGATTAAAGATGGTGAGAGCTATTCTTGAGGGAGAGCGCGATCCGGAGAAACTGCTGGCATTGTGCGACCCGACGATCCAGAAGAAGAAAGCCAAGCGTGTGTGCGAAGCGCTGCGAGGGACGTGGAAGCAAGAGCACCTCTTTGCCCTGCGCCAAGCCTTGGCAGCCTGGGAGTTTTATCGCGCCCGAATTGCCGAATGCGATCAGGCTCTGGAAGAAGTGCTCAAGAAAATGACGGAGCACAAGGCCGATCCCCCTGGGGAGTTGCCCAAGTCGGACCGAAAGAACAAGAGCAACACTCCGCAGATAGATGGGTTGCTGAAGTTGCTCTGGAAACTCTGTGACGGCAAGGATGCGACAAAGCTGCCCGGGATAACTGAGCACACACTGCTACGGTTGGTTTCGGAGGTTGGAACCGACCTCAAAGAGCATTGGGAGAACGAAAAGAGGTTTACCTCGTGGCTGGGGCTGGCTCCCGGGACCCATCAGAGCGGCAAGCGGCGCAGATCGGAGAAGCGATCAACCAACAAAGCAGGCCGACTCTTATGTGTGATTGCCCGAGCGGTGGGCAAGACAAATGATCGAGCCTTGGGAGGGTTCTATCGAAGAATCCGAAGCCGCAGCGGCGGCCTGGTAGCAAGCAGGGCACTGGCTCGCAAGCTTGGAGCAATGTTCTGGAGAGTGATGGTCCACGGATTAGCTTACGTGGAGCATGGTCTGGCCAAGTATGAGGAAAAAGTACTGCAGACCGAACATACGACATTAGCCCGCCGGGCCAGGAGACTTGGACTAACACTAGCCCCTATGCAAAACCCTATGAAAACCTAGCTTTGCCCTCCCAAAAATCCTGCCGTCGTTAGGCAGGTCCATGGAAAGCACAAAGTCCCACAATAACCATTTCAGTTTTTCGGGTTTGCGCTTTCGCGACGCAAACCCGAAAAACTGAGGTTGACATAAAAAGAGGCACGAAGCTTTCCACAGAACAGCAAACACCTCTTCTGATAACCAATGACTTACGTGTTTGCTGCTCTGTGGTCACGATGCGATTCCTTTAGGAGTTGGAGGCTACCAACAGTACCGATTCCAGTTTGGTCATCATTCCTGTGTTCGAATCGGAACACGTCTGTGTGTAGCGCAGGTGTCATCGGCAAGGAAGGCTGATGCTCAAGGCTCCCCCTACCGCAACCAGAAGGGTTGCCAAATAGTAGCCGGAGCGTCGGAGCGAAGCGAAGACCTCCGGTTACGTCGCATATAGGAATTGCACCCCGGACACGGGGTGCAAGACCAACTCACCCCAAGGTCGAACTGCGGTGAACTGGGTGAGGAAATGGTAGGAACTTTTGACACGAAGGAAAATCAAGTTAGCGAAGGGGAAAATGGGCATTTTTCAGAGCTTCGATTACACGCCTCTCTTCCGTTGAAAGCAACATTCTTTCTTCTTCGTTCCCTTGGTCCCCCTTTTGTTCAAGGTTCTTCCTTTCTTCTCTGTTTACTCGGTCCCTTGTTTCAGTGTGACCGTGTGCTCGGTGCCGTCAGCGGCGAGGGAGAGTCCCGCAACGCATTGATAGCCATTCGCCGCAAACATATAGCAAGCTGCCTCCGCAGGGGCGGAGTTCCATTCGAACCGCCCTGAAGCATCCGTTCGAGTCTTCCACTCAAACTGGGGCCCAATCTGCTTTTGAAAGTCCGTGTCCATGCGAACGAATGCTCCAGCTATCGGATTGCCGGCCTCGTCGCGCACGACTCCCCGCAGGACATTTCCGGGTGCCAGCGGGATCTGCACCACATTTGCCTGCACCTCAAGTCGCACCGTCACGACTTGAGAAGCAAAGCCTTCCGCCTGCACCGCCAGTTCGGTGCGAAGTGTTTGGGAATCGGACAAGGGTGTGGGAACAGGCTCTCGAATGGACGACGCACCTGAGTTGGTGGGTTCTGCTGACAGAGTCGCCCAATCAAAAACAGTTTGTGTGTGAGGCGTAACTCCGGAAAGGCTGAACCACCCGGTGTCGTCGGTTCGCGCGGACTTGCGTTCCGCAGCGTTCGAGTCCAGCGTCCGAATGCGTGCCTGACGCAGGGGGATACCTTGAAGGTCAGTGACCTGTCCCTCAATCGTAAATCCACGATCCATCATCAGGATCAGCTTGGTCATCTCAACCTGGGAGACAGGAATGACCGGAAAGGCATTTGCAAATCCAGGCTTTTTCAGGATCAGCCCGATCTCGTTAGTGTAATCAAAAGGAATATAGGTGCAGGACCAACTGCCATCCTCGCGCGTGGTCACCGGGCAGGTCTGAAAATCACGGTTTTCAGTCTGTCCTGGTTGAATTCCGGGTGTCCGAACATGGATGGTAACTTCCGGCAACGGGTTGTTTTCCGCATCCAATACCCAACCTGAAATCTCCCAGGCACGTTCAAGTGCGACCGTGTACACTCCCTCAACTCCTTTCCGACCGATCCGACCGATAGCTATGGCCTTTGGGACGTGCCAATCCGCTGTGACGAAGACGTTCGGCCCGGTTTTATGCGGACCTTCGGGTTTGAGAATGACAGCCTCGCCGGATTCATCAGTGACGGTCTCCCGGGACTCGATTTCGCCGCTGGGACCAAAATACATGTACTTGATCTTTGTCTTTGGCAGAGGCACGCCGGAGCCGTCCTCGACAACCTGCAATCTGAAACGGATGTTTTCACCGGTTTCCATGGGCAAGGACTGCGGAAGGACGCCGTTTGCCGATGCCGTTGGAGGCCGGTTTTCCGATGGTGCTGCAGATGGAGGCGTTGTTGCTGCCTCGGCAATTCCCGACGAATCCTTTGTGCCTGGCCAGAACCAAACCAGGCTTGCAAGCCCGGCGGCGAGGATGAACCCCGCAGCGAGCTTTGTCGAAGGCGCGCCAACGACCCGGGACGGGAGAGAACCCGGCGATGCCGGGCTGGACAAGACCGCAACATTGATATTTAAAAGCTGCGAAACAACATGAGGCGGTGCCGCTTCCACGCTGTTCTGAAGCAGGAGTGTCCCGAGGGCCACTGTGGTGCAAGTCGAGTTGGAGACCCCGAGCTGCGAACGCAATCGCTCCAACGCGCGGCTCACGCGCATCTTCCCGGCATCCTCGCTCACCCCAAAAGTCGCGCCTACCTCGCGCATGGATTTAGCATTTAGGAAGCGAAGCAGAATCGCCTGGCGGTCCTCCTCAGGGAGACGATCCAGCGCGTCGTCCAGATCCAGTGAAATGGCATTCCAACTCGGAGTTGTAGTTTGCATAGATGCGGTTTGTTCTTCGCGGCGTTTGCGCCGGTTATCCGCACGCCACATATCGATGGCGACATTCACGGTCGTCCGGTGGAGCCAGCCCAGGAACTCCGGATGGGTCTCTACCTGGGGAGGGTTGCGCGCCAGCCGTATGAACACCAGTTGGGTAATATCTTCTGCCAGGTGCACATCGGCGGCTCGGCGTTTGGCTACCGAATAGACGAGATTCGTGTAGGCATGCACCAAAGCCGCAAACGCCGATTCTGATCGGCTGTCTCTGAATTGGCGCAGGAGTTCTATCTCATTCATCTTTGTCTATGTAACGTCACCGACAGGTGAAAGGTAAAAAAAAGGCTCCTTGCAGTCTTCGTGGGACTTAGGCATTTGGAGGAAGAAGGCTGATGCGGAAGGCTGTATCCCCTTTTTCTCGGCGTCTCGGCGTAATCGATTGTCTGTGGTCCCCGTTCTGACGATCCCAATACCTCTGTGCATCCACCGTTTGTTCCTGTTGGATGAACAGATCAGCATCAGCGCAACCCGGAGGGTTGCCAAATAGCAGCCGGAGCGTCGTAGCGAAGCGAAGACCTCCGGTTGCGTCAGGATGAGCCCAGCACCCCGGACCCGGGGTGCCAGACCAAGTTACCCACCGCCGAACGACGGTGAGCTGCGCTAGGAAATGGATGAATCCCATACACTGATACTTGCGGCGGCCGAGGTAAGCACTCTATATAACGGCGCGGTGCAAGCAATGAAGCGTGTGACGTGGATATGAAACCGCGGTTTTTAAAACACGGGTGCCTTGGTATAAGTCTGTGCGCATTATGCGGCCTGTTTTTGGCGAACTACCATAGAGGGGCAACCAGCGATGGAAACGTGGAGCCGGTGGAAATACCTGTGGAGGTTATTGGTAGACCTATACGTGGATACCATGGATGGAATGCCGCCCGCGCCCAAGAACCTTTCCCGGAGTGCATCTCAAAGGATGAAATCCAACAAATCTATGATCGGCTTGGCGAACTAGATGGAATCACCCAGCACGTCTTCAATGTCGACGTGAGTTGGCAGGATATTCCCGTTGCTCTACGTATTCGCGTTCCTAGGGCTCTGATCTTTTGTGCGAAGGACCAGACAAATCGATGGCAGGTGATCAAGGTGTTCCATGTCAGAGATTAGTTCTTCATTTGTACGCGCGTGTTGTGGGGACACTTGCTTGTGGTGGCGAAAAAGAAGTCGGATAGGGTCATAGTTGGGAAGCTGCCACACCCTGTGAACGATCTGATCAAAATCGATGATGCCGGGTCGGTGGTGCAGAGTTGAGGTTTCCGTCTTGAATCTTGAAAGAACCAGCCGAACCGAATTCCAATGATCGGTGGTCAGTGAGGCCGAGGAGAGGACGGGGCACAGGGCGGGAAGGAAATGCAAGTCTGGCACCCCGTGTCCGGGGTGCTGTATCGATCGGAATCCTGACCGGAGGTCTCCGCTGCGCTCCGACGCTCCGGCTACGTTATGGCAACCCTCCAGGTTGCTCGGTTTGCGGGTCGGGTGATCTCACGTGGAGGGATAAGAGTTTTCACGCGGAGACGCAGAGCTCGCGGAGAGAGGAAACGGCCAAGCCGCAAAGCAGCCAGGATTCTTAGGACGAATGGAAGCCTCTGTTCTCTCGGCCCTTCTCCTGTGTGTGGTCGGCGGCCTCCGCGAGGCCAGCCCGGCCCAGCCGGTTTCTTGCATCTTCGCGTCTTTACCTGACATTAAAGTCGTTTTCGGGCTTTTCAGGTTTTCGTTACCTTGCCCCCTTCTGTTCGCAGTGTCTTGCTGTTTCAAAATCTCACGGGGAGGCGCGGAATCCAAGGAGGAGGTAGAGAAAGTGATTGTCAACCTTGGGACGGCCATGTGAAATGTTTCCAGAAGGCGCTTTTTGAGAATGACGGATTCCATAGTGTTGGTGGGTGCCATTCAGGAAGATGAAACTGATCCTAATACTTTCTTTGTTCGTTCTCGCTGGCTGCACAGGCCTGAAACCTCACCGTCTTACAACTCAGGATGTGTACGAACGCCGCGCGTCGGTTAATGCTCCATTTCACCTCGGACGTTGGCGGCTGTTATTGGGAATGGAAATTATTGGAGATCCGATTGAAGCGTTTACCCATTTGTACGCGGAGCGTGATGGATGCCTTGTGCGAATTGATCGCCCTGCCGACTTCGAGAGGCTTTCAGGAATATGCATCAGGAATCCGGATGAGGCCTTGGCGTTGGTCAGGATGTTTACCGATAACCAAACCTACCTTTATTTCAGTCGTCCCCGTGCCGTTGAGTATCCTCAAGGCAACGCCACTGTGCGTTCGGTTCCGGATGGGTATGTTGTGAGCAGAAACCTGTTGTATCTGAAACGAGCCCATAGAGGCTTTCAGGTGCGCCAAGTTCAGGAGTTTGTCTCGCCGAATGGGGCTTACTCCCGTCGCCGAGGGTCTCTGACTGCGATCCTGCCACACCTGCCTGAGGAGATCCCAATTTTTCAATAGGATTTGCACCCACGTAGGCAAGATCTCTTCGAATTCGTCCTGAGTCCCGTGGCTCGGCGCGCGACTGCATGAGTGGTGTTTTTTACTCCACGTACAGCTTGCGGAACAGACCCGTTTCTGGTGAGTTCTCCAGGTGTTTCACACTCCTTTCTCTAGAATCTGCAGGTTCTTACGCCGTGCATTCTCCGTCTTCGGGGCATTCCCCACAAAGTCGGCGCTAAAATGTTTCGCTGCAGGCGTGCCTGTTCTTCTGGCTGCCACCACCTCGCTCGCCGCAAGCGTTCAGCCGGCTGATCTGCGCTGTGAATACCAGGCCAACCCGCTCGGCATCGATACGCTCAAACCGCGGCTCTCCTGGCAACTGAGGTCCAGCCGCTCGGCCAGAGGCGTGAGCCAGACCACCTGCCAGGTTCTTGTGGCGAGCACCCCCGAAAAGCTCGCGGCCAATTCCGGCGATCTTTGGGATTCCGGACGCATCGACGCGCGCACTACTGCTCGATTCGAGTATCAGGGCACCCCCCTGCACTCGCGGCAGACCTGCTGGTGGAAGGTGCGAGTCTGGGATGCTGATGGCAAATCCTCCCGGTGGAGCAAACCGGCGCGCTGGAGCATGGGCTTGCTGGAACCGGCAGATTGGCAGGCCCGGTGGATCGGACACTTTGCCCCGCGCGACCGCGAGGCAGAACTCGCTACGAACGGCTTGACTTTTGCCCATTGCCGCTGGATCTGGTTCCCTGAGGGTGATCCACGCAAAAGCGCCCCAGCCGGGAAACGTTTCTTCCGCCGCGCCTTCAACCTGCCTTCCTCCGGCCCCGTAAAGGAGGCGCGCCTGCTGCTGACCGTGGATACCCGCTACTCTGTGTTCCTCAACGGACGCCTGGTGCGCAAAAACTACGACCACGGCAACAGTTGGATGCGCGCGTACGAAACCGATGTTGCCTCCTTCCTCCGCCCCGGAAGCAACGTCCTGGCCGTTGAGGGCAGCGGTGCGGGTGACCGCCCGGCGGGCTTGATTGCCAAACTATCCGTCGCCCTGCCCGGTGCGTCCCTGGAGGTCACCACCGATGCCGCATGGAAATCTTCCAATCAGGAAATGAAAGACTGGACCGCTCCCGCATTTGATGACTCTGCCTGGCGCCCCGCGATGGACTTGGGCGAGATCGGCATCCAACCTTGGGGCAACAATTGGACCGGCTGGGCACAGCAAGCACCCAGCCCCATTTTCCGCAAGACCTTCACCGTGTCCAAAGCCGTCCGGTCAGCTACTCTCTACGTTTCCGGTCTCGGCTATCACGAGGTCCGCTTGAACGGCGATAAAGTGGGCGACCACGTCCTTGACCCCGCGTTTACCCGCTACGACCGACGGGTGCTATACGTCACGCACGACATCACCTCTCAGGTCCGCCGAGGAGATAACGCGCTCGGTGTGATGCTCGGCAACGGCTGGTTCAACGTGGAAAACTTCGAGGAATGGGATTTTCTGAAAGCTCCGTGGCGGGATAAGCCCAAAGCCATCGTGCAACTCGAAATCACTTACCGCGACGGCACTACCCAAACTGTCGTCAGCGACGCCTCCTGGCGCGCCGCCACTGGTCCCGTGCGGTTTGACGGCATTCGCAACGGGGAAGTCTACGACGCGCGCCGCGACCCCGCAGGCTGGGACAAACCCGGCTACGACGATTCCACCTGGGTTTCAGCCGCGCTCGTGCCCGTCCCCAAAGGCCGGTTGTGCGCACAAATGCTGCCCCCCATCCGCGTGACCCAGACCCTGCGCCCCGTCTCCCTGACTGAGCCGCGGCCGGGTGTCTTTGTGTTCGATCTCGGACAAAACATCGCCGGCTGGGCCCATCTCAAAGTCCGGGGTCCGGCAGGGACTCGCGTCACTCTCCGCTACGGCGAGCGGCTGAGCCCTGATGGTCTCCTTGATCAATACCCCATCGATTGTTTCGTTTACCAGGGCCCCTTCCAAACCGACGTTTATACTCTCAAGGGCACCGGCGCCGAACTCTGGGAACCCCGCTTTAGCTACCACGGCTTCCAATATGTCGAGGTCACCGGCTTCCCTGGCCGGCCCACCCTGGACTCCTTGTGCGGTCGCGTGGTGCACACCGACTTCGCCTCCGCCGGCTCCTTCACCTGCTCCAATCCCCTGTTGAACCGCATCCAAGAGATGTCGCGCTGGAGTTTTCGCGGCAATTTTCACGGCTACCCCACCGACTGCCCGCAGCGGGAAAAGAACGGCTGGATCGGCGACGCCCATATCTTCGCTGAAACCGCACTCCTGAATTTCGACACCGCCACTGCCTACGAAAAATGGCTCGCGGATTTCCGCGATGAGCAGCGGCCTGATGGTCAGGCAGCAGCGATCATCCCCACCTCCGGCTGGGGCTACGGTCTCGGCCCTTCCTGGGACAGTGCCTTCATCCTCATCCCCTGGTTTCACTACACCTATACGGGCGATGCACGCGTGCTCCGCGACAACTACGATCAGATGAAGCTCTACCTGGATTTCCTCGGCACCAGGGCAAGCAACAGCATCGTCAGCTACGGCCTGGGCGACTGGATGTATCCCCACACTGCCACCCCCGCCGAAATAACCGGCACCGGCTATTTCTTTGCCAACGCCCAGATCCTCGCCAGGACCGCCTCACTCCTCGGCAAACCAGCAGACGCCGCAAAATACGCTGCACTCGCCGATCAGATCCGCGCCGCCTACATGGCCCAGCTCTATCGCGGCAATGGCACTTTCGCCAATGGCAGTCAAACCGCCCAAAGTTGCCCCCTCTGGCATGGCCTGGTCCCGGACTCCGAGCGTGACGCCGTCGCCCGCCAACTCCTGGCCGCAGTCGAAAAACAAAACGGGCACCCGGATGTCGGCATCATCGGCATCAAATACCTGCTTCCAGCCCTCTCCCAAACCGGCCAGGATGAGGCCGCCTTCCGTCTGGTCACGCAGACCACCGCCCCGAGTTGGGGCGACTGGCTGAACCGGGGTGCCACCACTTGCTGGGAGGACTGGAACGGCGAATACTCCCGTAACCATTATTCCTTCGGCACAGTGGCCGAATGGTTCTTCAAATCCCTCGCCGGCCTCAACCCGGACCCAGACCAGCCTGGCTTCAAACACTTCGTTGTCCAGCCTCATCCCGTGGGAGATCTGAAATGGGTGCGCGCCACACATGATTCCGTCCGGGGTCCGATCACGATCAACTGGAAACGAGACCGCGGCACATTTGGCCTGGAACTCTCTGTTCCCCCGGGTTCCACAGCCACAGTGCATCTCCCGACGTCGCATCCCGAGGCGGTGACTGAATCAGGCCGCGCTGCCATAAAAGCCCGGGGCGTCAAATTCCTACGGGCGGAAACAGGAACGGCGATCTACGAGGTCGGCTCGGGGCGTTACCAGTTTGAAGCCCCGCTGCCCTGAAGTGTGCGAATCATGGGTCCTTGTTACCTGGGCTCCCCTTCTTTTCGCAGTGTCTTGCTGCTCCCGAAGGTTTCACGCGGAGCCGCGGAGGAAATGGAAGTCTGGCACCCCTCGTTGGGGTGCTGTATCCATCCGGACGTGACCGGAGGTCTCCGCTTCGCTACGACGCTCCGGCTACTTTTTGGCAACCCTCCAGGTTGCTCGGTTTGATTTCTGGCGGAGGTCGATTGGCCGTGTTCCCGATTAACCTTGATGCCGGGCTGATTCCTGCCATATTGAGGAGCACTACTTGCCCGTTTTGGAAGGGTGGCTGAGTGGTTAAAGGCACCTGACTCGAAATCAGACGTAGTCGCAAGGCTACCGTGGGTTCGAATCCCACCCCTTCCGCCATTGCCGCAAAACTCGCGGCGAACCTGGAGGCCAATTCGACAGTTGGCCTTGATTTCACATCTAACCTGATGATTCGGACTTTCTACCACATCGACATCACGCTTTTTTCCTCTTTATCAGCCATGTGAAACCAACGCAAATGCCAGAAAGCGTGATTTGGGCAGCACGATATCGCCTCGTTGCCAGGCGGCAGGGTTGGGCTGCTGATGCTGCGCATGTTTTGCGCACTCTGATCTGCGGCCATGCAAGAGTTGCGCGAGCGAACGATGGACATTCTCCGTCTCTTTCCGCATCGTCATCAGATGCGGATCAATCAATACCGCGTCTACACTGCGCCAACGAAATGGTGCGGCGATTTGAGATCGGCTTGGCATGACGGGTGCTAAAAGATCCGAGGTTATGAAGAAATTACTTGAACGAGCCTGGATATCTCCGGTTGTCACTATTGCTTTTGCCGTGATCGCCATTACGGGATTGCTGCTATTCTTTCACGTCAAAAATGGTGCCATCATGACCCTGCATGAATGGGTTGGCTGGGCCTTCGTCATTGCCGGCATTCTACATGTGCTGCTGAACTGGAATCCGCTTCTCGGTTACCTGAAGCGGAGAAGTGCGTTGATCGCGATCGGTGTAAGCCTGTTGTTGGTGGTGGCATTGAGCGTTGCCGGGGCAGCCAAACAGCACGGTGGTCCACGTCCAGCTTCGACATCGGCGGTTGTAGCCGCCCTGGATATCAACCATGACGGCACGCTGCAGACGGAGGAAGTTACAAATGCTGTTGAGGCGTTAATGCGTCTTGATACAGACGGCGACACGCAAATCGGCCCTGGGGAACTGCAACCGCGTGATCGAGCGGAATCGAATCATCATCATTGAACCAAAGCGATTGCGACCGTTAAAACTTGAATCTTGAGGAACAAAGCTTCGTGAAAAAGATGCTAATCGGACTGGCCTTTCTGCTGTCCCTTAATCTCGGCTTCCTGGCGATAGCCGTCTTTTGCTGTTGCTTCTTGCCTTGGTGGGAATCTGCCGACCAGGCCCACGTTTCGATGTATGTAGGCGGTGTGGAGTTCGCGGGCTGGTCCATTCTGATTCCTCTGATTGGTTTCTTCGCCGGGGCAATCGGCGCTGGCGGCTGTGGTATCTGGATGCTGAAGAAACGTGGATGAACTTGATGTGCTCCTCTTACATCTGTGCCATCTGCGGAATAATTTCCTGAAGCATCCACAGATAAGCCAGAATTACGCAGATCATAACGAGGATGCGTGGTGGAGGCACCAACTGGAAATCAGCTACCGAGGAGGCCTATTCGCTATCGTTTCCTTCAACACCTTCTGCAACTCCGGCTACCTTCTGCCAAGCCTCCGGCTTGGGGGGCATTCAGCCCAACCAGAATGGTTGGCTATTCGCGATCGCCCTTTCCTGGCTTCAAAGACTGATTCTCGGTTGGAACTGAATCGAGGGGGCTTTGGCACATTGGGACATCCCTTGCGTTTCGGGGTTCCTCCACGCAGAATCGAGCCATGCAGCGCGTCTTCATGGCATTCATAGTGTCGTTTGCGGTCAGCGCGATGGCTTCAACCCCGCTGGCGCCAATTCCAGAATCTGAGCAGGCACCGCGGGCAAGGCGAATTTTTGATGCCTACCACGATCCAAGGCCGGCAAATCCGCCAAAGAAGCTGCATGTTGTGTATTTCACGCCCTCAGACCGTGATCCGGCGGAGCATTATGCACAACGCTTGGACAAGATCCTGGCGGACATCCGGGCGTTTTATGGAGACGAAATGAAGCGGCTCGGTTTCGGCCCAAAGACTTTTATGCTGCCGCGCAACGCGCAAGGGGAACTCGTCATTCACCTGGTAAGGGGCAAGGAACCGGCGTCCGCCTTCCCGAGGTGGATCGGCCGCAATGGCGGCAACACGGGCGCGCCGGAAGGAGGCGACATAGTGAAACGCGCCTGCCAGCGAACACTCGAAGCTGCGGGAATCGCATACGAACGCGAGACGGTTTTGATCTTCTGCCACCTGGCTGCGTATGACGAGAAAGCCGGGACATTCCGCCATCACTCGCCGTATTTCGGCAGTTGGGATCAGGAAAGTGGGCTTTGTTTCGCGGCGGATTGGGCGAACCAGAACCTGGACAACTTGACTAAGAAGACACCGAAGCTCAACGACGGGGAATATGGCGACATGTCCTTGGGCAAGCATACGACGATCTTCATCGGCGGCATTGCTCACGAGCTCGGTCACGCGTTTGCGCTGCCCCATTGTGGCGAACGTTGGGATGAGAAAGCGCTGGGCACCTCGCTTCTGGGTGGTGGGAATCACACCTATCGTGAGGAACTGCGCGACGAAGGCAAGGGATCATTCCTCACAATGGCAAGCGCCATGCGCCTGGCCTCACGCCCTTTGTTCAACGGCTCCGACAAAGGCATGACAGAGGCGCCAAAAATAGAACAGTGCAAACTGTCGCTCTCGACGAACCTTGTGCGTGCCGATCTCGCAGGCCGTCGCGGCGGGTTGCGCGTTGAAGGTACCGTCAAAGGCTCACCTCCGGTGTATGCTGTGATTGGTTACTTCGATTCTTTTCATGATGGCGGTTATCGCGCGCCCAGTGCGACAGCAGTACCCGACGAATCGGGAAACTTTGCCATCGAAGTCAGCGACCTGGCGCAGTGCGCAAATGGCGAGTTGCGTATTGAGTTTTGCCACGCTAATGGCGCCGTTTCCGAACGTCGGCTTGGGTTCGCCGTCAGCTCCGAAGGCAAGGTTGACCTCAGCCAATGGGAGATGCGAGCCGCCCTGGAACCCGTGGCCGATGCTGTGCTCCGGGATAATTTCAGCGGCGCCCAGACCGCAGTTGAACAAATTGAAAAGAGCACGGCGTCGGATCTGACCAAAGAGATTGCTCGCAAACTGGCCGGAACCTTGTCCAGTGAGCCAAAGGCGATACCTGCCGATGTGGCCTCCGAAACTGCGGAGTTGGCCCTGGGTGATGCCCGCGCGACTGAGGCCAAAGTCGGTTGGCTAAAGCCGGCATCGAATCGCATTCCGTTGAACAGCCAGATTACCTCTCCCCTTTTGGATGCCGGCAAGGTGTATGCCACCGGTCTCTACGGACACGCGCCATCCAGTTATCTCTTCGATCTGGGCGGGAAATGGAAGGAACTGAGCGGCGAAGCCGGATTGCATACGCTTCAACAACCCTATGGATCGGTAATCTTCATCATTAAGGCCGACGACCGGGAGATCTTCCGTTCGGCAACCATTCGGGGAGCGAAGAAGGCGGCCTACAATGTGAAGTTGGAAGGGGTGCAGAAGCTCGAATTGCTGGTCGACCCAGCGGGCAATGGCAACGGTAATGATTGGGGCCTTTGGCTCGACCCGATGCTGCGAAGGTAGCTAAAGTGGGATGGCAACAAAACTCAGCTCTTCCGCTGACGAGGAATGTTGGCGATCGTTTGTTTCAACACCTTCTGCAGTTCAGGACTATTGGTGGGCAGCAGAAAGCTATTGGTGGTTTCGTAAACAATGGAGTCCACACCAGATGCCTGGGCTTCAAATCGGCGATCAATAATTGTCTGACCGAATTGCGGGGCGAAAACGCCTTTGGGCTTATCCGCGGTTCTAACGCCGGTCACTACCCCTATGGCGCGATAGCGAGGAGCAAGGTTCCCGTTTGCTCCTCTCTCGCTTTGGATCAGCTCAAATCGAAGTGGAAATGAGCGATTCGCAAAATTTGTGGTCTCAGTAACGAAATACGACAGCAAGGGCGCGTCTGCGGCTGATCCGGAAACAACCTCGATCTTCTTCGGGAGGGCTAGTTCGTCATCGAACTGGTCCATGGCGCGAACCTGGCGCACATCCTCCCGCCGGCCGAATTCTGGGAACACAAGCGGAACTCGGTGCTGTTCTTTGAGGAATGCACCGGAACAGAAAGCCAGCCATGGAATGTTAACTCCCTGATCGCCAATCTGGTTCCCTTGAGGGGCAGGATTGACCCGGATGGTTATGTTGGTTTGAGCCCGTTCATACGGCACCACGGCTGGAGAGGGTCTTCCGCCGAATGCTTGTGAGATATCAACGGAAGGCGGCGGCCTGGTTAGACGGCTGCTGCGGTAAACGTTTGTGCCATCATAAAACCACATTACCGCGGAATTCTGTGAGAAATCATTGTCGATGCGCCATTCGTTCGTGCCGACAATACAGGCCGCATGAAACGCTAGTTCGCGCGGCTGGTTATTCGTGTTCCCGCCTTGATACTCGAAGGTCTGAATTTCGACTTCGATCTTAGTGAAAGTTTGGCTGTTGGCGGACCTCCCACTCAGGAGCAGTCCAAAAAGACCAATAAGGGCCAGGAGTTGAGAAAACAGGGGCCCGGCTTTGTGCTCCATTGCTCGGTGTATCATCATCAGGTGCGAGACCAAGGTGGCACAGAATTGGTCCGCGGCATCAATTTTTTTCGTTGGATGGGTTCTGACTTGTGAGGCGTTGATCAGCGGGCTCATGATGAGAGCGTGAACATCTCCGCTGAATTGGTGCAGCGTCTCGCCAGAGCTAAGCGTGTAACCGTGTTGACCGGCGCAGGGGTTTCGGCCGAGAGTGGCGTGCCGACCTTCCGGGATGCACAGACGGGCCTTTGGGCGCAATACCGTGCCGAAGATTTGGCTAC
This sequence comes from uncultured Verrucomicrobiota bacterium, assembly GCA_942493075.1. GTDB lineage: Bacteria > Verrucomicrobiota > Verrucomicrobiia > Limisphaerales > UBA8199 > JBBQYD01. Next base: position 5,585,859 of record OW818681.1, read on the forward strand.
CCCGAGTGCATTTCAACGCAACCCACGGCTCGTGTGGTCGTGGTACGAGTGGCGTCGGGAACTGGTCGCGCGAGCAAAACCCAACCCGGCCCATTTGGCATTGGCGGAAATGGAAGAGCTTTTCGACGAATTTCATCTCATCACACAGAATGTGGACGGCCTCCACCAACGCGCCGGCAGCAGGAGCGTTATTGAGCTGCACGGAAACATCACGCGCAGCAAATGTTTCAGTGAAAACAAACTGGTTTCATCCTGGCCAGATACGGGCGATGTCCCACCAAGATGTCCGCGCTGTGGCGGTCTATTGCGGCCCGACGTCGTGTGGTTCGAAGAGCCGCTGCCTGAACAGGAGCTTGATATGGCGCGGCAGGTGAGCGCGTCCTGCGATGTGTTCCTTGCCGTTGGCACATCCTCGGTTGTTCAGCCGGCGGCCTCCTTGCCGCTGGATGCCTTATATAACGGAGCCGCACTCGTGGAGATCAATCCGCAGCAGACCTCGTTGACAGGCAAAGCGCATTTCGTGCTTTCGGATCCTGCCGGAGTAGCGCTTCCAGGATTGTTGAGAAGGATAAAAGAGTAAGGCCGCATTCGGTCCAAAGCCTCCGCAAAGGGGTCCAAAGGGGTCGGTCCTAGAAAAGTGACATAAGGTCATCTTTCTAGGACCCCTTTTGGGCCTGGACCGTTTCGTAGGCTCAGACTGGAAAAGACCTGTGGTGATTAAAACGTTGGGCTATTCTCACATCTCCCGCTGGGAGAGCGAATCCGAGAAGAAAGGCCGCACCTTCAGCGCGTCACGCGACCAAATAGTTGGTTCTCATAAACTGAAACTGCACCTTCATTGTGATCCAATTTCTATCTGCGCACATCTGCGTCATCTGTGGATGAGTTCCCAGTTGAATCCGAAGATCCGCGAAATCGGATTGCTTTTGACCGACTGATCGGACTTAGTCTCTGGAGAGATGATCACTTGGATTGCAGCCGAATATGCCCGGAGTTCTGTCGCGCCGGGAGCGTGGGCGCAGAAGCCACATTCGCCCCCCAAATCCACCCCGGTTAGATTGATCCGCGCAGAGATGTGTCGGGTGCATGAGGTGATGAGAAGGTCGCTGATGCTGCTTCTGTGCACCGTTGCGGCTATTTGCATGCTGGCCGGGAGGGCATGCGCTACGGAGGCAAAGAACCCGGGCCGGCCGGACCTCGTTCAACAGGTGCTGGAGGGACGCCGCCACGAAGCACGCGCGTCATGGTGGGGGTTCGATGCAAACGACTCGACAGTTTATCTGCAAAGAGCTATCGATTCGAAGGTCAGGAAACTGATCATTGACCGGCAATCCTCCCCCTGGGTGACTCGTTCGTTGAAAGGAGTGAGCCACCAGGAGATTGTGCTGGAGGCGGGGACGGAGCTCGTGGCTTTGAAGGGTGCCTACCGGGCCAAGGGGGATAGCCTGCTGACGTTCCAGGAGTGCGAGCAAGTCATCATCCGGGGCAGCAGGAGAGATGGTGGCAAATCGGCCGTTATCCGGATGCACAAGGAAGATTACCAGTCGGATGCCTATGAGAAATCGGAGTGGCGGCATGGCCTGGTATTTCTGGGTTGCCAGGACGTGCGGGTTCAGGATCTGAGGATCGAAAAGACAGGTGGCGACGGGATTTACCTGGGGGCGACTCCGAGGAAGTCGGTAAACGAGAACTTTGTGATCCGGCGGGTGGACTGCAATGCCAACCACCGCCAGGGAATCAGCGTGATTAGCGCGAAGAATCTGTTGATTGAGGACTGTCTGCTGCGGAACACAGCCGGGACGGCACCCGAGGCAGGGATTGATTTTGAGCCCAACGCGCCTGGGGAATTACTGGTGAATTGCGTGATGCGCCGTTGTGTGGCGTCTGACAATGCCGGCACAGGCTATCAAATCTGTCCGCAATTTATGAGCGGCAGTGCCGAGCCGATTTCGATCTACCTGGAGCGTTGTGTTTCCTGCAGCAACCGGCAGCATGCGGTTCACTTGTGCAGCGCACAAAAGGACCCGCCGAGAGGGCTTCTGCAGATTACGCGCCTTAAGGCAGAGAGGGATGGCATGGCGGGGCTGTCCGTGCAGTTCAATCCATACAATGCGGTGCGGGTTTCGCTCGAGAATTCAGAGATTCGCGATTGCGCTCGCAACGAGAAGTTCTTCCCTCCGCTCTATGTGCAGGGGCTCGACGAAAAGAGACCGGCAGGAAACGTCCATTTCACAAACGTGATGATAAAGGATGATGTTGAGCGACCGTTCTTCAAGGTCCGCGTACGGAACAGCAATGAGGTGAAGAACATCACCGGGGACATCGTTCTTGAACGCAACGGTCGCAAGGAACGGATCACGGTTGATGAAGCCTGGCTGGAAAAGAACAGCCCCCAGGCACCAGCGAAGAAGTAGCTGCAATTTCGATGTGTGTTGGCATGATTCTTTGTTTTATCTGGCCGGGCTTTGGTGGGTTACTGTTGATAGGCGGTTTTATCCTATTTGTAGTCGGCAGATTTCTGGAGTGAGTATTGCAGGCCAGACCGTTTGGCTTAAGGTGCAACAAGATGTTCCAGGGAACGGGAGCCTTCCATGCCAAACTGTTCCTGAGATCGTGACCGACACAAACCCAACACGCTGAGCAGAAGAAATGATGCTGGGCTAGTTGCGTACCGTCCTTCCAGGACTCGGGGTCAGGAAGATTAGCAATTGTCCCACGGGAAGCCCCTTACCCATAGTATGTGAGCCATTCCGTGCGTTTCATTTGCCCGGAGGGGGCTTTCATGAATTATCGCTTCGGATTGGGGGGAAAGGTCATGGCGCATTGGAATTCCTGGATGGCGATAGACAAGGCACAGGTGAGTGTATATAAGAGGTCGGATGCGAAGATTGTCTGTTTTAGTCGGCATAATTATGCAACGAAGTCTCCGGTCGCTGACGTCAAACCTGCTCATTCTTGCCCTGGTCTCTCTCCTGAGTATCACCAGCCTGGCCGAGCATGCTCCGATCAAACGGAAAATGCTTTTGAAGGGCAAAGTCACGTTTACGAACCTGGGGAAGTTCGAGTCCTCGACACCGGGTTCGCGCCAGGGGGCGGCCATTTTCCAGAAGTACCTCTTTCAGGGGCACGACAAAGCCAAGTGCGATATTTTCGATTTCACCACGGGCAAGCTGCTCAAAACCTCCCCCGCGCAGCCGGACATCCCGGCGAACCATCTCAACACGATCGGTTTTCTGCCAGACCGCTATTATGCGCCGACCGATGCGTTTCCGTTGCTTTATGTATCGGAAAACAACTCCCGTTTCATCACGGTCAATCGGCTGGCTTCTCTGAATGACTCCTTTGAGGCGGTGCAACGGATCGAGCTTCCTGAGCAGATCGGTCACTACCTGAACGCGGTGTATGACACCAGGAAGGGATTCATCTATACGATTTGTTTCAAGAACAAGAGCTGGCGCACTGCCGCGGACAACAACTGCCTGCTCGTGTCGAAGCTGCGGCTCCCAAAGGTGAGCGAGGGGAACGTGACACTGACCAATGTGATCAGCCAGTTTGAACTGCCGTTTCATACCGCCACCCAGGGGGCGTTCTTCAGCGACGGCCTTATAGTGCATGGTTTCGGCATCAACACGGGGGCACACGACAGCCTTGTAATCATCGATCCGGCAAAGAAGGCAATTGTTCGCGAATTCGATACTCACGACATTTTTCGCGATGAGATCGAAGGTGTGACGGCCTATGACGGCGCGGTGATCGTTACGTTGCAGCACGGAGATGTGTTTCGGGTCGATTTCAAGTAAAGCCAAAGAATCTTCATGAGCATCCGCCTGATCGCGCTGGACATGGATGGAACCATCACCCAGCACAAAACCCCGCTCGGTCCCGCAAACCGCCATGCACTTGACCTGCTTCGCCAGAAGTACCGCCTCGTCATGGTGGGTGCAGGCAGTTGCATGCGCATTCACAACCAGCTCGAGCGTTACCCCATCGATGTCATTGGTTGTTACGGCATGGAATTCTCACGATATGATGAGGACAAGCAAACGCTGGTCATTACCGAGAAGACGCGGATTCCTGTCGTGGATCGCGAAGTCATCATTGAGAAAGCGCGTGTCCTGCGCGAGCGTTTCGGATTCACGCAATACACGGGCGACAGCGTCGAATTTCACGACTCCGGGATGTTGACCTTTGCGTTACTGGGGACGAAGGCAGCTATCCAGGATAAACTGGCGTTTGACCCTGACCGGTCCCGCCGCAAACCGGCTTACCCGGCTGTCTGCGAGGCGTTCGCTGAATACACTACGTTTATTGGAGGCTCCAGCTCGTTCGATATCGTGCCGCAGCCGTATAACAAACTGTATGCGCTCGACAAGTATTGCGGACTTCACGGTTACCGTCACGACGAAGTCGTGTTTATCGGAGACGATTACGGCCCGGGAGGGAACGATGAGCAGGTGTTTGCTTCCGATATCCGCTGCCTAAAGGTCGATAACTACCAGGATTTCCCGTCGATCACGGCACCGCTCCTGGGATGATCAAGCCTCCACAGATTTCTCAGATGCGCGCAGATGGTGAGAGCCAAGTTCCGAAGGAACGGTTGAACCTTCATCTGCGATCATCTGCGCAATCTGCGGATGATTCTCTCCGACGTCGATATGTTGAACGAGGGGATCGCTCTTATAACGTAAACTGCGGAATCTTCAGGGTCTCTCCGTCCTTCATGGCGGAGAGATGGGCATAGTAGCCTGGGACGGTCATGTTCAAGGCGTCGATCACCCCCACCTTGGGTTTGCGCCCGAGAAGAATCGAGTCAACGAAATCGGTCGTGAGATACCCGTGAGAGCCGCCGTGACCTCCTGCCGAGACTCCCGGGGGCAGGGCCGGTTTTCTGATTTGGAGGCCCTTATCCAAAGCCTGTGTGAGCCGCTCTCTTCCGTTGTCATCACCCACAAAACCGTCGTACCCCGGTTTGTTATGGGAATTATAGCCGGCATATTCTCCGCGAATGCGTCCTGCCTCGAGGTACTCACCCTGGGAATAGCAGACCATCATGCGAGAGAGGCCGCCTTCACGGGTGCGGAACGTGCCGACTTCCGAGGTAAAGACATTGCCGATGGCATTGGGCTTCCAGTTCTTCTTATCGAAAGGCGCCGTGCCGTGGCATGACACCTCGACAAAGCTGCCGTGAGTCACCCCCACATAGTACGCGGTGGCGTGCGTCGGATACCACATGGGGCACCCGTTCTTACGCCAATCCTTATAGGAAGCCATGGCGCCATCGCCGACTGATTTCGGGTGGCAGTATTCGCCTTCGGAATAAACAATCCGGCCAAAGACGTCTGCCGCATAAAGCTTCTCCATGGCATAAAGGTCATCGTGAAATGTCGATGTCTCATACATGGCGTACACCAATCCTGGATTCTTTTTGACGCATTCAAGCAGCCGTTGCGCGTCCTCGATATCGCCGCGGAAAGCGGGAACTGCGGTGCAAACATGTTTTCCATGATTGAGCACCTCGATGCAATGTCTGGCATGCGACGGAGCGTCGGTGGCCACGAAGATCGCCTCAATCTTGTCGTCCTTCACCATCTCCTCCAGAGAAGGGTAGGTTTTGCTGCAATTGACGCGCTTGGCCAGGGCCGCACAGCGGTCCGGGATCAAATCACTCACCGCAACCACTTCGACATTGGGGTGATGCTGGAATTCGAACGCGGCCGAGAACTTGCACTCGCCGTAACCCACCAGGCCAACCCGGATCTTGCGGTCGCTGTACGGCTTCCAGGCATTGGTCTTATCGAAGTCGGTTTGCGTTTGATCGAACCCAGGGATGACCTTTTGGTCGGCAGCTTTGAGCTGGGTGACGGCCGCCGGGGCGGCGATGAGGGCGGTGGCAGTGGTGCCAAGGAACGAACGGCGGGTTAGTCGATTGTTCATACGGTCTGGTGCAGATATATAATCAGGGACTGTAACGAACGTCTATCGATCAAACGGTGGGACGTGTTCAATTCCCGCTAAATCGGCGCATTTTTATTTACAGTTCTCGATGTCCGATTTCGTGGAGTAGTTTTTGATCAGTTCCACGACCGGGGTGGGATCGTCCAGCCCATGCGGATGGTGCCCGCCCCCGGGCTTGTGAAAGACCTGAATCGTGCCTCCGAGCGCCTTGTATCGCTGCTCGACAATGGCCGAATTGGCCTCCGGCGGCACAGCGTTATCCGCATCTCCGACGACGTGGATGAGCGGGATCCCGGCCTTGGCCAATGGTTCCAGGTTGTCGATGGGATTGCCCCGATACGCTCTCGCCTCCGCCTCATCCTTAAAGCCGTAAAGTTCCAACAGGGCTTTGACCCCTTCCGGGCTCCGGGCACCCTTCGTCACGCCCATCGGCCAGCTTTTGAAATCGCACACCGGCGCGTCGCCGTAGATGCAGATCACCCGCTCGGGATGGGCCGCCGCAAAACGATAGGCGTAAAGGCCCCCGCGGCTGACGCCGGTCAACGTGCCCTTGGAGTTCAGCCCCTTGCTGACGATATGCTGATAGAAGGCCTCCATGTTCGTTAAGGCCGGCGGGCTGGCGAGCGACATCGTGCCGACCTCGATGTGAATATAGTAGAATCCCGCTTTGAGAAAGTGATCCGTCCCGGTGCGCTCGGCAAAGGCATCCGGCCATTCAGTGCACCAAACCCAATGATTGCCGAGGCGCGGAGTTTTAGGTGTCACCACCCAGGCGGCGCAGCCATTGATCTTGAAATGGTGCCGCACACAGCCGTGCCAGGTATCGGTGCGCTCGGCCTGCCAGCCGATTTCTTTGTTAAAAGCGCGATCCGTGAAAGCCAGGTAGCACTGCCAATCATAGGGCGCGATTCCGTGTTCAAAGGGACGGCGGTGATAGGCCAGGTGTGTGCCTATCGAGGGTGCCATCTCCGGCGGCCATTCTGTTGCAGGCAATCCCGGGTGTCCCAGGAACTTCCAGACCGGTTCGGCGGCCTTCATGCTCAGGAACTCCCCGTAGGGATCAAACCATTGGCCGGGGAAACTTGAGACATAGACTTTGCGGGGGGCGCAGGCTGCCACCAGCATGTGCTGATCGAAGGGCATGGAGTCTTCGTTGTCGCTGTATTTCCTGAAATTGCCGCAGAACCAGTAGGGAAACATCTCGTTTTGCGTCGAAACGTTCTCGCCGTAGTCGCGCTTGGCCAGGGGGACGCCGCCGCCGCCGGTTTGATTGGGGATTACCACGGCAAACCTGTCGTCTTTGGCGCCGGCCAGAAGAGCTGTTTTGGCCAGGCGCGAGCACCCGATAACCGCCACGCGATGGCGGTCGATGCCCGGCTCGCGCTCCAGCATATCCATGCCGCGAATCAATGCCCATGCCCACGCTGAAATGGCGGTGGTGTTATCACCCACCCCGGGAGTCGATGGCGGGAACAGCACATGAACCCCGTTTGTGTAGAGGTCCTTGTCGTCCGGTGCCACATCTCCATAACACGCCGTGGCCAGCGCGTAGCCGCGTGTGATCAGCATCTCTACCGGCCAGGTCCTGGAATCCATTCCCCGGCTCTTCTCCACCGCACGGTGATTGGTAACAAAATGCTTCGGATCGTTGCTCAGCCAGCCCTCGCAGAGCCGGATGGCGGGATCGGCATCAATCTCCTGGTTCCCATGATAATTCAGGCCAATGAACGCTGGGACCGGCCCCCGGGCCTGCTTTGGGATAAACAGAATCCAATCGATCTTCGGCCCCGTGTTTGTGGCGTTGAACCACATGCGGATCTGTTTGCGCGTAGCCCGTCCGCCCAGGATGTCGCTCGTCTCAAGTATCTCCAGGCGCATCACAGACGGCGGTGGTGGAATCAGCCCATACATCTGGTCCTCGAAGATGCTGAGAATCTCGGCCCGGCGCTTCGGCCACTGCGCGGGGGAGGTCAGCTTCGTTCCATCCACGAATGTGAGCGGATCCGGGAGCGTGTAGGGGGCCACTTTGGATTCGTCGTAGTTCGGCGGCCGTGCGATGAGAGTCGTAACCAGCAGACCGCAGATTGGCATCATCACACAACGAGCGGCGATTCGAGGAAGAGCTGCGTGCATGGCCTGATGGCATATCTCAGTACCGCGTTTTCCGCAAGAGAATGGAAGGCAGGATGGGTGCGACGGGTATAGTTAAAAGTGGGTGAGCGACGCAACAAAATGAAAGGGAACTCCACGAGATTCATGAACCCATCTAGCTGTCTGAAAAGGGGGCCCTACGAAGCCCTAACCCGATCGGATGTGAGCCCTTTCCGCACCTTAAATTTGTCCCGGAAGGGACAGATTAAAAAGCCAAATGCTTCAGTCTGAAGCATGGGGGCCGCAACCAGAATGGTTGCCAGAGAGTAGTCGGAGGTCGCAACGAAGTGGAGACCTCCGGTTAAGTCGCAGATTGGATTTGCACCCCGGAACCGGGGTGCTAGAACATTCCCTCGATCTTTTCCGTGAGTTGGACGCATGCGAAATCCGTAAGCCAATACATCCAAACACAGGAGCAACATCACGCTCGAACTCCTTTTATCGAAGAGCTGAAGAGATTGCTTGAGAAGAATGGTGTTTCTTACGACCCGGAGTATTTGGAATGAACCCCCATGGTTCTGGCACCCCGTCCCGGGGTGCTGAATCGAGCTCCTGTTAACCGGAGGTCTCCGCTACGCTACGACGCTCCGGCTTATAGCTATCCCGGAGTTATTCACCGAAGCGAGGAGACCGTGTCGGTTTCTGTCCCCGCAGCTTCGGTGAATAACTCCGCGGCAACCATCCTTGTCATGAACGCGAATAGGATTTCCCATAGGGAAAACACGCATCACCCGGCTACGAATTCTCCGGCTCGGCTCACGAGGCCTAAGAGTAGTCCTTCGAGCCGGGCGATGCGCTGGTCGCCTAACGAATACTCAGTGACAGACCGCCCTAGTGGCAGGTCTCACTATAAGCCCTTCGATGCGGCCAGTCTGCGTGTTTTTTAAACCTATAAATGAACCAAGTGCTATGAACGAACCAAATGATATCACATCGGCTCCCGAGTTCGCGGCGTTTATCGGTATCGACTGGGCGGACCAAACACACGCCTTCTCCCTTCTGCCCTCCGGAGCGAAGCGTAAGGAAACCGGAGTCTTGGAGCAAAAACCCGAACTCATCGGCGCTTGGGTGGCTAAACTGCGCGAGCGCTTCGGGGGACACAACATTGCTGTGGCTGTTGAACAATCGCGCGGCGCGCTCATCCACGCCCTCCTGGACTACGATTTTCTGGTGATCTATCCGATCCACCCGACGACCGTCGCCAAGTTCCGGGAGGCCTTCAAGTTCAGCGGTGCCAAAAGCGATCCGCTCGATACCGACCAGATCCTGGAGATACTCGTCAAACATCTCGATCTGCTCAAACCCTTCAAACCGGATACTCAGGAGACCAGGCTGCTGAGCCGGCTCGTTGCAGACCGCCGCAACGCAGTGGATCATCGCACCGGTTTTATTCAGGGGCTTCAGGCTTCATTAAAGGAGTATTTCCCGCAGGCACTAGACATTCTCCAGCATAACGTCAGCTCGTGCCTGGCGGCTGATTTCCTCAAGAAGTGGCCGAACTTCCCAGCGTTTCAGCAGGCCAAGCCCAGCACGATAACGCGGTTCTTTTACGGGCATAATGTACGCAGCCCAAAAGCCATCAAGAAGGTGCTTGAGATCGCCAAGAAGTCTCAGGCCTTAACCACCGATGCAGCAATCGTGACAAGTGGCACCGAGGTAAGCCGGATGTATTCGGATCTCATCCAAACGCTTAATGCGCGCATTGAAGAATACGAGCGAGCCATCGAGAAAGTCTTCCACAATCATCCGGAGTCCAAGTGGGTGGGCGGATTGCCCGGAGCTGGGGCAAGTCTGGCTCCACGGCTCCTGGTGGCCTTTGGGACGGATCGGTCGCGCTTTGAGACTGCTGAAAACATGCAGAGCTTCTGCGGCATAGCGCCTGTGACCCGGAGCAGTGGCAACTCAAGAGCCGTTTACATGCGCAGGGCTTGTCCGAAGTTCATGAAACAAACCTTCCATGAATTTGCTCGACTATCAGCAACCAGATCAGAGTGGGCGCGCAACTACGTCGAATACTACACAAAGAAAGGAAAGAAGTTCCACGCGATCATCCGAGCACTGGCCTTCAAGTGGATACGAATCCTATTCCAATGCTGGAAGACGCAGACGCCGTATGACGAGAAAAAGTACATGGAAGTGCTCCGCAAACGCGGTTCACAATATGCAAAAGTCTTACCAGAAAAATCTCATGAAACCATTTGACGGGACTGCTCAGGGGACTACTCTCTGCCAAGCCTTCGGCTTGGACTGTCCAAACTCCCATCACCTGTCCCTCTGGGAGAGAGCGAGGCGATCCGCGGATGAATGTTGAAACCTCCACAGATAACTCAGAAGACGTCCAGAGCATTGAAAATCATTGAATAACTATTTCCTCGCCAGCCCAGCATCCATTTGAAAGTCTGACCCGGATAGCACATGAATATTTTGCTGCAAGCCCTGTCTCAAACTGAGTTTGCGGCTCAGCGCAGTCGATTCCGGAAAGAAAGCGAGAACAAATGAAAACCAAGGTACTAAACTTGTGCGGCGTGGCCGGCTTTGTGGCGGTGTTTGCTTCTGGCGCATGGACAGCTGATCCGGAATGGAACATCAGGACCATACCGTTGGAGCGAGTGACCGTGACGGCGCATCGCGGTGCCGGTGACCTGGCGCCGGAGAACACCATGGAGGCGCTCGAGTTGACCTGGAGCATGGGGTGCATCCCGGAAGTCGATGTGCGCACAACCAAGGACGGCCACCTGGTGATGTTTCACGACAAGAATTTTGCGCGGATCATGCCTAACGCATCGCCGGAGATGAAGAAGAAGCGGGTGGAGGATCTGACGTGGGATGAGGCGAAGCAACTGGACATTGGATCGTTCCGGGGGCCGCAGTTTGCCGGACAACGAATAGTGAGCCTCTCTGAAATTTGCGACGCGTTGCGGAAAGATTCCAAGCGCTCGGTTTACATCGACGTGAAGAATGTGGATTTCACGAAGATGGCCAAAGAGACCGAGGGGCTTCACGGGCAGGTGATTTTGGCGACCGGTTCGGAGGCGGATTGCGCCCGGTGGAAACAGGTAGCGCCCATGAGTGAGACCTTTCTCTGGATCGGTTCCTGGGGGGATACAAACGACACCAAACTGGAGCAACGTTTTGCCAAGCTGCGCGAGACAGGCTTTACCAATATCAACCGCATCCAGGTTCATTGCCATTTCAATACGAACGACGATCGCATGGTGCCGAGTGACGACTTTGTTCGCCGCACCGGAGTGGAAGTGCGGTCGCACGGGATTGAATACCAGACGATGCCATGGGATGTGCCGCATACGGAGAAGACTTATATCCGCCTGCTTGATTTGGGGACTGAAGGTTTTGGCACCGACCGGCCGGATATCGCAAAGAGCGCTTTGAGTAATTATTACAGGCTGGGTGCCACGAACTGGAACGTGCGCCAGCACATCCCTCTTTCCAAATTCACCGCTCAGGCGCATCGGGGAGCGGGGGATCTCGCTCCCGAAGGTTCCCTTGAAGCTTTCGAGTTGGGCTGGAAGCTGGGATGCATTCCCGAAGCCGATCTGCGCGAGACCAAGGACGGAGTCATCGTTTCGTTCCACGACAACAATTTCGCCCGCATTCTGCCAAACGCGCCTGAGGAGCTGAAAAAGAAGGGCGTTGCCGATCTCACTTATGAGGAAGTGAAGAAGCTCGACGTCGGCAGCTTCCGGGACGCAAAGTTTGCCGGGCAACGAGTGACCAGCATTGCCGATATGGTCAAGATCCTGAAGGACCACCCGGAGCGCTCGTTATATATCGACATCAAGAAGGTCGATTTTGCCAAGCTGGCTGGTCAAACCGAGGGCGTGCATCCGCAGTTGATCCTCGCGAGCACCAAGTACGACGAGATCAAGAAATGGCGGCAGGTTGCGCCCAAATCACGGACCCTGCACTGGATGGGCGGCCCGCAGACCTGGATGAGCGGTGATCCGAATGATCCGAAAGGCCCTCAGGCGCAGCTTGCGAAACGAATCGAAGCGTTGCGCGAGGTGAACTTCGCCGGGATCGACCAGGTTCAGATCCACGTCAACACGACTCCCGAAGGCGTATTCTATCCGAGTGAAGCATTCCTTCGCGAAGTGGGCAATGAGTTGCGCACACGCGGCATTCTCTTCCAGACACTTCCCTGGAAGCAGAAGGATCACAAAGTGTTTAAGCGCCTGCTCGACCTGGGGGTGGCCAGCTTTGCCACGGATTACCCCGATGAAGTGATGGCGGCGGTCCGCGAATATTACCAGGGCAAGTAAGAAGCCCCCTCAGCACTCGTAGATCTCGTCTTCCATGCCGCTCATGTCGATGATGCCGAGCAGGCGCATCAGGGTGATCCGAAACCGCGCGTAGTAACCATAACGAATGGCGAAGCGCGCCAAATCCTCGGGGATTCCCGCCGATCGCCAATCGGGCGGTCCGCCTGCGGAGCGCAGCAGGGAGCGCACCTCATCCCCGCTGGGAACTCGGGACAAAATCTCCCGAATTTTTCCCCAGTTATGCACCAGGAACTGCGGATCAACCGCAGCGACAGGATCAGGGGTGTTCTCTTTCAACAGCTCAGAATACAGCTCGCCAAACATGGGCTGCAAAATCTCACTCTCGAGGACGTGCGGCTTTGTTCTAATAGCCTCAATGCGCGACATCCGGCTGTAAACATCCGCAACCATGCCGCAGGCGATGCCTACCTTCGTGCCGTGAAACATCGGCTTGAAGCCGCGCTGGGCATATTGCATTTCGAGGAAATGGGCGATGTGATGCTCCGAACCCGAAGCCGGGCGGGTAGAGTGAGATAGGAACATCGCCACGCCTGAAAGGATCAGTGCCTCCATTAACGCCGACACATAGGCTTCGTTTGGCTCGGTGGCTTTGCCGCTCTTAGCCAGGCAAACCGCCTTGTTTACGGCGTCGCGTGTCAGTGTGGCGATGCGTTCACAATAGTATTCGCCCGTGGTAAGTGTGGCGATCTCCCAATCTGCCAGGGCGGTGTACTTGCCGAGCAAATCGCCCAAACCGGCCGCTTTCAATTCAACCGGTGAATGGGCCAGGATGGCAGTGTCAGCAAGAAGCACCTTCGGGCCGAGCGCAGGATAGGTCCGCTTGAAACCATTCTCAGTGATCGGCGCCATCGTGGATGCAAATCCGTCCATCGAAGGGGCAGTGGCAAAGATGCAAAACTCCTTCTTGGCCTGGAAACAGGCATAGCGGCAGATGTCGTTCAGTGATCCAGTGCCCACCGATAGCACCATTGGAGCATCGCCCGATTCTGCCAGGACCCGCTTGACCCCTTCAATATCCGCCAGTTGCAGGTCGTCATAAATCGTCGTCGTGACGTTGAATCCCGCGGTTCGCAGGTTTTCCAGGATGCCGTTGGCGGCCGCCAGGGTGTTCTGATCTGCCACCACATGGATGCGGCTGCCTTTTTGATACCCGCATTCGAGCAGGATGTTGCCGGTCTGAGGCAGCACTCCCGATCCGATCTCGATTCGGTCGATGTTAACTTCGTGCCGGCGGCCGCAAGGGCAATTCGTTAGCGATTGAACCAAACTGGATAGATCGTATTTCATTGGAAAACTCCCTATTTCTCAGATCCTTCCAGTGCTCCTGGTGGTGCCCGCGTTTACCCCTAGCTTGTTGAGTTCCGATTCCAGAGACGGAACATCCTTAAACAACAGACCATGCAGGCCATACTGAATAGCCGCATCGACGTTTCCCTGACGATCATCGATGAACACCGCTTCAGACGGGGAAACGCCCAGTTTCGAACAAGCTAGTTCGTAAATCTGTCTGTCCGGCTTTACCATTTTAACTCGGGAGGAAATGATCACTGAATCAAACAGCCGGTAGAGATCATTGGCCTCCAGAATATTCTCCAGCCACTCATAGACGAAGTTGGAAAGCAGTCCCGTCTTATATTGAGACTTCAAGCTCGCAATCAGCCGAACAAGGTCATGATTAATCACGAAACGAGAGATCATCTCCCGGGCGGCGACTTCGGGGGGGAGTCCCACTTTTCCCGCTACAAATGCCACGAATTCATTTGTGGAAATCTCCGCACGGTCAGCCTTCACGGAAATTTCATGAAAATCAGCTCGATGCCTATCCAGGTCGGGGACTTTCTCCTCCAGCCATGCCCAGTATCCGTCGACGCCAACGACGCCCGCGAAATCAAATATCACCGCCTTTATCATCTGTTGATGTGCTCCAATGCCTGTGGCCAGGGGAAATTGGCTGGCCCATGTTACCCCGACATTTCCAATTCTACTTCTGGACTCTGTGCGGAGGCATCTGATGGGTCAAGGGCAAACGCCAGGAGACGGCGAACTTACGGCGAATATCTACGCGCTTTTCTGACAGGATGGGGTTCTTGCGGGACGCTGCGATTCTAATTCACAAATGCCAATCTAACCGAAATCAGTACTGTGGGTAGCTACCGATCCCCCTATTGATTCCACTCTGGTTCATCGGGTTGGCGCCAAGGAGCGCCAACCCGATGAACCAGGAATACTTGTTGTTTTGGATTCATTCTTTCCATGGACCTGCCTAACGACGGCAGGATTTTTGGGAGGGCAAAGCTAGGTTTTCATAGGGTTTTGCATAGGGGCTAGTGTTAGTCCAAGTCTCCTGGCCCGGCGGGCTAATGTCGTATGTTCTGTCTGCAGTACTTTTTCCTCATACTTGGCCAGACCATGCTCCACGTAAGCTAATCCGTGGACCATCACTCTCCAGAACATTGCTCCAAGCTTGCGAGCCAGTGCCCTGCTTGCTACCAGGCCGCCGCTGCGGCTTCGGATTCTTCGATAGAACCCTCCCAAGGCTCGATCATTTGTCTTGCCCACCGCTCGGGCAATCACACATAAGAGTCGGCCTGCTTTGTTGGTTGATCGCTTCTCCGATCTGCGCCGCTTGCCGCTCTGATGGGTCCCGGGAGCCAGCCCCAGCCACGAGGTAAACCTCTTTTCGTTCTCCCAATGGGCTTTGAGGTCGGTTCCAACCTCCGAAACCAACCGTAGCAGTGTGTGCTCAGTTATCCCGGGCAGCCTTGTCGCATCCTTGCCGTCACAGAGTTTCCAGAGCAACTTCAGCAACCCATCTATCTGCGGAGTGTTGCTCTTGTTCTTTCGGTCCGACTTGGGCAACTCCCCAGGGGGATCGGCCTTGTGCTCCGTCATTTTCTTGAGCACCTCTTCCAGAGCCTGATCGCATTCGGCAATCCGGGCGCGATAAAACTCCCAGGCTGCCAAGGCTTGGCGCAGGGCAAAGAGGTGCTCTTGCTTCCACGTCCCTCGCAGCGCTTCGCACACACGCTTGGCTTTCTTCTTCTGGATCGTCGGGTCGCACAATGCCAGCAGTTTCTCCGGATCGCGCTCTCCCTCAAGAATAGCTCTCACCATCTTTAATCCACTCACTCCGGTCAGATCGCTGATCACGTCATGAATTTTGATGTTCATTCGCTCCAGTGCTTTCTGCATATGCTGCTCGCTCGTGGCGCAACTGGAGATGTGATCGGCGCGCAAACGCAAATAATCCTGCAAACGCCGGATATGATCGGGCGGAACAAACCCCGCCCTGAGCAACCCGTGCGCATGCAAGGTCGCCTGCCATTGACAATCACTCATGTCGGTCTTGCGGCCTGGCAGGTTGCGAACGTACTTCCCGTTCACCATGATCGGATTGAGACCGGCTTTTTCCAGCACCTCATACGGACAAAGCCAGTAAATCCCGGTCGCTTCCATCGCCACTGTGTTGACCCCTTGCTCCAGCAGGTAGTCGCGCAATGCGTGCAACTCGGTGGTGGTCGAGCCAAACACCTTGGGCGGCCCGCCAGCAACTGACACATGCATTTGCTCACTGCCCACGTCAATAGCAGCAGCTTTCGGATTGAGAACAGGAAGACTATTCATGCTTTACCTTTGGTTTGCATGCCCATACCTCCGTGCCTGTTGGTTGGATACAACACGAATCTTTCCAGCGGGAAACCCGCCCAACCTCCGCAATGCGAAAGTCAGGCTAAGCTCTCCAAACGATACGCACGTCACCAACAGGAGCCAGTCTACCCAACGAGCAGCCTTGCGGCGCATCAAATTAACCACGGCCATGCTGCACGTTGGTATGGACACGCGAATACCCTATAAGGTCCATGGCCACGATGCGATTCCTTTTAGGAATTGGAGGCTACCCACAGTACCGATCTAAAGTGTCATGGTACGATCCGGGGATTCGGTGCTCACCAATAGAGTCGGCCCTTGGATTCTTTTTTCTTCGGCGGACCTTCAACCCTCAACCTTCAACTCCTCTCAGCCAGGACAGAAAGAGAAGAGCTCACTCGAAAGTCACTCTGTTCTCTCGGTTGCTCCTGTTCTCCAGGTTTTTCCTGGCTTCTTGGCTGTAAAATATGTCCGGAAGTTTTTTTAGAACTTGTTGTTGAATTGAGAGCCGATATGGTTGCCTTGTGCTCCCCCCAGAAGCACCATGGTTTCAGGCTTGCCCCGCATCTGCCACAGGCTGCGGCGCGGCCTGTCAAGATACCAAAGCCCGATTCCTCCCTATGTCTGTCATGACCTTGCGCATCACCATTTTACTGCTGAGCCTAACGTTTGGCATGTTTGCAAAAACGGTTCCGGCGGCCAATCCCTTGATCCTATTGAAAACCGATGAGGGCTGGCTGGTTACGTTTAACCCCGCCAACTCGGTTCTCGAATGCCGCCACGCGCCTTCACGCACTCTGCTCGAAGGACGGCTGACGTTTGAAACCGAACCAGCCGGCAAGCGCGTGGCTTGGAGCGTTCAACCGGGGCGTGACGCGGTGAAGCACCGTCTGGCCGTGGTGGACGACCGCAACGACACGCAAGGCTATCTTGTCTTCACCGGTGATGACCAGAGGCTTTCCATGGCGATGGTCCATCGCCCGCCTCAAACTTATCCGGGAAAATTGACCTTCACTGCTGAATTGCCCTTTGGGGAACAGGCGTTCGCTTGCCGCACGCAGGTGAGTGACAGCAGCCCTGTGGTTCAAATGGCTTCCGGCTCTGCTGATAGCCTGTTAAACGACTCCGTATTCGATCCTGAGCGGGATCTGGTTTTGCGGTTTGCCGGGCAACGAGCCGTTTTATCGACGCTGTCCGATGGAAAGTTTCAGGTCCTGCTCCAGGCTGAAGTGTCCAAGTCGGATGCATCGGCGATCACCGCGGAAGTCCTGCCTGATTACTACCGGTCACGCTTCGCACCCTATTATCACCTGATCGACCGCAAGCGATGTCCCCGCGCTCCGACTGGTTGGATGGCGTGGAATATCTATTTCGATGTGGCTACCGAACAGGACAACCTGGCTGAGGCGCGGGTAGGCGCACGTTATCTCAAGCCGTTCGGGCTGGAATTCTGGTCAATCGAATCGTGGCAGGAGAACTCTCCGCGGCTTCCGGTGAGCAAGTTCGGCAACCTCACGATGCGGGCGTCGCCGGAGGAGTTTCCGCATGGCATGAAATGGATGGCAGAGCAGCTTCGCGCCCTTGGGTTCCGTCCGGGCATTTGGACTGTTTCGTTCGGCACAGGCGACGAGAAATTCTACCAGGAGCATCGCGACTGGTTTCTCCATGATGCACAGGGCAAGCCGATGAATAACTGGAATGGAACTTACGTGCTCGACCCTTCTCAAAAGACCGTGCGGAGGTTCACTGAGAAAACTCATCGCCAAATGGCGCAGGAGTGGGGCTATGAGTTTTTTAAGACCGATGGGATGTCTGGTCGGAGTTCGGGATATTCGGCCCATTTTTTCGAGCGGCCGGAAGTCCGAGCAGCGTTTCGCGAGCCGTGCGAGGATCCTTACGGGAAATGGATCGAGGCTGTGCGGCGCGGCATCGGGCCAGACCGCGTATTGCTCGCCTGCCAGGGGCATTACACCGGCCCCGATCTCGCCTGGTGCGACGCGGCACGTAATGGCGGGGACATCGTTCATTTTCCAGATCGTCCGGATTGGACCTGCTACCTGCGCCAGGCCCAGGCGTCGCAGGCCCAGCTCTTCGTCAACAATATCCTTTGGTACAATGATCCTGACACCCTGTTGGTAGGAGACTTTGCACCTCTCAATGTGGCGCGATTGGCCACCACAGTTGTGGCTTTGCCGGGTCAGCTTACTTTCTTTGGCGATAAACTGACACAGCTCGCACCCGACCGCATGCGGCTGCTCCAGCAAGCCTTGCCCGTGTGCGACGTGCGCCCGCTCGATCTCCTTCCACTCGCCGCCCTCAAGCCGGTTTGGGATTTGAAGCTCCGCCGTCCGTTTGGTTCCTGGGATGTTGTGTCCGCGTTCAACTGGAGCGATGCGCCGACGACTCAACGCGTGGCTTTCACCGACCTGGGCCTGGACACCCGGCAGGAATACCTCGTCTATGAGTTTTGGAGCCAGAAACTGCTTGGGAGTTGGCGTGACCATTTTGAGTTACCGATTCCGCCGCATGCCAACGTTCTTCTGGCGGTCCATGCGCGTCAGGAGCGCCCGCAGTTTGTTTCCACCGATCGGCACGTGTGCCAGGGAGGTGTGGAATTAAAGGACATAGCCTGGAACCAGGAACGGGCGGAGCTGGCCTGCTCATTCAAGCTCGTGGAGAACGATCCGCTTACAGCCTTCTTCCACGTGCCACCGCCTTACATGTTGAAACAAGCCACAGCCGAGGGGGCAGAAGTCCAAAGGACCGACATGGACGATGCCCCGCTGATCTCGGTGACGTTGCGGCGCAGCACATCGGGCGAGGGGAAAGTCCGCCTGGTATTTCAGTGATCGGCTGAGGGTGGTGTGCCGAAGGTGAAATAGACGCTGCGGATGCGCTGGGAACTGCAGCTATGCCTGTCACGGGACAGTGGATAGAAGGAATTCCCAGGTGATGTTCGGATAGGTCACCTGGTTGTGCACGGGCTGGGCCTTGTTCGCGACTCGGGATAGACCGGAACCGAACTGGAACGCTGCAGCCGCCAAGCTGATCAGGGCCAAACACATCACCACGCCGTGAATCTTCAACCATTTCCGTGCAGACCGGTTCGTTTTCATGTGCTGATCCTACGCCAGCCAAAGGTGCAGGTGTTAATCGAAAGGGTTTGCAGGCACATCGACAGGATCAATGTTGGGGCCCGGACTTTTAACCTCCAACCCTCAACCTTTAACTCCTTTTCGACAGGATCAACAAGATGAACAGGATTGGATGGAGGACGGGATAGACGAAGAGGGATGAGTTTGTCACTTGCAGAGGGTTATTCGTCTCCCGCACGCGTGCCGCCATTCGATGGCACGAATACTGACCGAACCGGAATCTTTAATGTTGGTAGCCTTGCATTCTTCTTAATCTCAACCCTGGTTTTTCGGGTTTGCGCCTTTACAGCGCAAACCCGAAAAACCAGGGACTTATTGTGTGGGATGTTCGTGCTTTCCATGGACCAACAGTACTGAAGTGCAATGGGAATCGTTGGAATCCGAGCATTTGCAACGGGAACCGAAAGGCCATGCGACATCAGAGTCTGGCTGCCCCGATGGATCGCGCCCCCGGTAAACTCCAGCGCGCAAGTCCATCTGAAACCGGCTGACGGCAGAGGAAGCCGCCAAGCTTGGGGGCGGCGTTTCCTGAGCAGTCCAGCCGGACTGAGCCTCAGAGATCGGCCAGCCCAACCTTGCGAATCTTCGCCTGGGTGCTGGCGATATCGTATTCGACGCGGCGCAATTCGACGGTCTGTCCATCCCAATCATAGATGACGTAGGCAGCCCTCGGGTCGTTGTCTCGGGGCTGCCCGACAGAGCCGGGATTGATAAAGTATTTCGTGCCGGGTTCTATCTTAAGCTTCTGGTACGAATCGGCATGAACGGATGCACCGGCAACGAATGCAACCGGCACATGGGTGTGGCCGAAGAAGCAAACCGTAGTCCTTTGACATGCCAAGCTGGCGCTGGCAGAGAGGACATCAAACGCGTAGGTCCATAGCGCAGGAGAATCAAGGGTAGCGTGAACGATTGTCAGTCCTTCAACTTCTGCCACATAGGGCAGACTGTTCAACCATTGGAGGTCGTCTGCAGAGAGCTGGCTGCGGGTCCAGTTCACAACAGCGGTGGCCCTGGGATTAAGCGCCTCTGGCAGGCTGTTCGTGACGCAATACTCATCGTGATTGCCCTTAACGCATGGGGCGTTTAGACCTCGCACGATCTCAAGGCAGGCTTTTGGATCTGCGCAGTAGCCGACAAAATCCCCCAGAAAAACATGGCGCTCACAACCCGATCGCTTTGCATCCAAAAGCACGGATTCCAAGGCCTCGAGATTCGCATGTACATCAGTAATGACTGCAAGCTTCATGTGACTGGGATGTGGCGCCAACCTATCAGGTAGAAACGCCTTTCGCAAATCTCATTCGGGGAGATGAATCGTCTTTCTTTATGCTTATCTGTGCCATCTGCGGATACTCATCCATTGAAGGGTCCGCGGATGCAGAGTCGCACGGAAAAATAAACACCGAATCATTTCAGATCTTTTGAGCCGCAGAACTTCCAGGTATCGCCCTCTTTCTTGAGCGCGACCAATTTAAGGGCGTTCTTTGTGCCAACCGCATTCGCTTGATCCTCCTGCGCATTGAGCGCTACGGTCAGGAGTGCCTCGCCGTCAGCTCCTATCTTCGATAGTATCCGATACCCCGGAACTTCCTTGTAATCGCGGCGGTTCATGATGGTGCCGATGAGCTCCGGGTTTTGGTCGAAGGCCTTGCGCGCATCGGAGTGGAGAGCTGTGAGCACCGCGTTGGAGTCACCTGCGGAGATGGCCCACCATACGGTTTGGAAAGTGGCTTCAGGCGTGGCGTAGCCTGCAAAGGTCCAAGTTTCCCGCGAAACCCAAGCAGTCGATGTGTTCTCAGCAGGAGATGGGTTGCCAGCTTTCGAAGCTGCTGCGGGCAAAGCAGCATGCAATTCATTGGTCTGGCGGCGCAAAACGCCCACTTCGTTTCGGAGCCGGAGCAGGTCACGCAACTGGTCGCCGGAGAGTTCCTGCGCATTTCGGACGTTGGCCAACGCATTGGAAAGGCGCTGGTTCTCTACAGCCAACTGGTTTGCCTGCTCCGTTTGTAATCGAAGTGACTGATTCTCCTGGCGCAGTTGATCCAGCGCTTGTTGATGTGAAATCCAGGGCACAACAACTCCAGCCGTAATTACGGCACCAATGATTCCGACTTTGATTTTTGTCATAGCGATTAGTTTGATCCAAGAAGTTGCAATCGAGGCCGCACCCGCCGCCCCTGCAGCGGAAGCGAGTGCGGCCGTGGTGATGCTGGTTGCCAGGCCTGCAGGCACTGCAATCGCGCCTTCGGCACTCAGGAAGGTGCCCAGGGCTGCGACAGACAGCGCGGCGCCCCGAGCTCCAAGCCGTTCCTGAAGCTTCTCAAGCGCTCGTCCTACGCGCATCCGCGCGGCGTCTTCACTAATGCCCAGCGCGCTGCCTACCTCACGGAACGCTTTGTTCTGAAAGAAACGCAGCACCAAAAGGTTCCTCTCTTCCGCCGCCAGCTTGTTCAAGGCCTCGTCGAGCACCGGGCGTAAATCGTGTTCAGCATCTTCTCCAGCGGGTGGAACGGTGGTGTCTTGCATGGAAACAGCGTGTTGCTCGCGGGCTTGGCGGCGCTGATGGGAACGAAGAAAAGAAGCGGCTGCGTAACGTGTGCTGGTATACAGCCAGCCACTCAGCACTTCACGATCGACTAGGCTCCTGGCTTTGCGGGCCAGGTCAATGAACACCGTCTGGGCCACGTCCTTGGCTGCAGCCTCATCGCCGTTGAGCTGCCGCAGTGCTGCAGAGTAAACCAATGGCAGGCATCTGCGCACCAGTTCCGCAAAAGCTTGCTCGGACCCTTTATCGACGTAATCACGCAGACATTCTGTTTCGTTGCTCATTCCCATTCACCCTATAGCAGCCGCCGAATTGAGAACCGAACAAAAAAACTCTACTCAAAGCTTTGGATCAGGTGGCCTGGAAATGGACGGGTATTTCAACGCCCCATCCGCCTGCAAGTCCAACCCCGGCAAGCCTGGAACCTCGTTACAGATCCCATCCCGTTGTGGGTGTTCTTCCCCGGTATAGTCTTGCAATCAAGTCATCCAGATATTTGAATATATAATAATGATTCCCCTAAAAGTATAAGTAGACACAATTATGTGTCATGCTGTAGTCTCTGCACGCATTTTATGAACACCTCCGCGAACATTGTAGCAACGATAGGGCTGACGACGCCCCACCCGAAAGATTTCGGGTTGCGCCGTGAAACCCAAGTCGTGGGCTGGATGTTCAGCCGGGGCCTCTCGGGTAGTCTGAGCGAGCATCAGACATCTTATAACCACGAAAGGCTATTGGTAGGCAGGTGATGCGATTATAAAATCAGCAAGATTTCAAACCCTGCTTACCGCGACGTAAGCAGGGTTTTTTATTGCCCATGAACCAAGCAACCAAACAAGCAATAGCGATACAGTATGAAAATAACCAACGCATGAGCGCCACATCACGGGTGTGATGCATAGGCTGATTCAACACGACGGGACGCCAGTTCAAGATCCTCCGCAAATCACGCGGATGGGTCAGCGCCCGTGGTGTGCCCAGCTTGGTTCATTCGACCGTCAGATAAACGATTTTTACATTCTAAAGGCCTTCCAGGAGGTGTGCCTCAAAAACCCTTCGACAAGCTCAGGGTTCCCTTGGACAAATTCAGGGTTAACCATGAGCGACGCGCCGAGCGCGGAGTCGAAAGGCCAAACACCGAAAGAACCACCGTGAAACCGTGGGTTGGTATCCAACAGGATATCAAGAGGTGTGTGTTCTTTCTTTGCTTCAGTGGTGGGGACGCTCTCGCCGCAGAGCGCCAAGAAGCAAGTCTAAAGTCTAAAGGCTAAGGTCTAAAAGGACGTGGCTCGTCCATGGTCTTCGAAGTGTATACGCTTTTTGCATTTCAGCGGCCTACGGCCAGGCCGCCCTACCAGATCAATGCCGCTGCACGTTAGCTTGGTGTAAAATCCTGGCGTCTTCGCGTCTCTACGTGATTACATTTCTGTTTCTGACATCCGTCACTCCGGGCGTGATTACAGTTAGGCGAACCGCGTGCTAGAGCGAAGCCGCCCTGCCTGGTTTACGGCTTAATTGTTCAGGTTTTCCTTCTGTGAAAATTCGGCGGCATCGGCGATGCCGCCCTAGGGCGCCGGGCAGGGCACCAAACTAATCATCTGAAAAGTGATGATCGAAGCTAACAGTGGCAATCGTAGTCAACGGCAAGGTGGACCTCGTGAGGGGGCCGCTGGCAGGAAGCCTGAGACAAACCGACGACCTTACGAACAGAAACGGACAGTGAGGCCGGACATGGGAGATAAGAGGGCTAGGAGCGTCGAAATCCAACAACTGTGCAAGCCATGTCAGGTAGAGTCCGAAGGCACGGCGGGAAAGTTTGGTGTCTTACCCCGGGAGACCTCCTCCGAGGCAGGTGCTTCAGGGGAGGAGTCAGCAGAGGTCGTAGTAGGCGGATGGAAGTTCCTAGGCAAAGACCTTCAAGAAATGGAACAAATCCGAGCCGCCGAAGGACTAAAGAGCAAAGGCGATGACCTTAATCCCAACTCCCTATCCAGTGCGCAAGAAGGAACACGCGCCGGGGGGCCAGGCAAACAGAAGTGGCTCTCCGGGATGTGGCTGCCCCACGGTGCAACCGGTCAAGCAGTCGCAGCGGATTCCGAGTCTGGAGAGGGGCGGAAGGAGGAAAGAAAGGAACAAGCGCCAGATCTGATAGAGAAGATCGTCAGCGATGAGAATGCCGCGCTGGCCTTACTGGCTGTAGAGAAGAACAGAGGGGCAGCAGGCATCGACGGGATGGGAACGGAGCAGTTACGGCCCCACCTGGAAAAGCATTGGCCGACGATACGAAGGAAATTGCTGGAAGGAACCTATGTGCCCAGCCCCGTCAAACGGGTCTGGCTGCCTAAACCAAACGGAGGGAAGCGCCCGCTGGGAATACCCACGGTGCTCGACCGGTTCATTCAGCAATTGATCCTTGGAGAACTGCAGCCCCTGTTCGAGCCGATCTTCAGCGAGCATAGCTGGGGGTTCCGGCCTGGAAGGGGAGCCCATGACGCGGTCCGGTCCGCACAGCGGATCATGACCGAAGAAGGCAAGAGTTGGGTAGTGGACATGGACATCAAAGGTTTCTTTGACAACGTGGACCACGACATACTGATGCGGCTCATTGGCCTGCAAATCCGGGACAAACAGGTGCTCAAGGTAATTGGGCGCATTTTGCGAGCCGGAGTGTGGGAAGAGGGACGCATCACAAAGCCGGAAGGCAAGGGCACGCCACAGGGCGGCCCGCTTTCACCCTTGCTGGCCAACATCTATTTGGATGTGCTGGACAAGGAGCTGGAACAGCGCGGGTTGAGCTTCAGCCGCTATGCGGATGACTGCAATATCTACGTCAGCAGCGAGAAAGCCGCCCAACGGGTTCTGGAGAAGGTAACCAAGTTTGTTGCCCAGAAACTCAAGCTGGAAGTCAGTGCCAGCAAGAGTGGGGTGGACCGGCCCTGGAAGCGCAAGTTTCTAGGATTCCGACTCAGCCCCCAGGGAGTCATCGAAGCGAGCGATAAAGCCATCGAGCGACTCCGGGACAAGGTGCGCGAACTGTGGCGAAGCTGCCAGAGTCAAACCAGCACCCAAATGCGCGATCAGTGGAAGCGGTACCTGCGGGGATGGTGGGAATACTACCGTCTGAGCGGCAACACCAGGCAGTTCACAGCGCAGGACGGGTGGATACGCCGGCACGTCAGGAAGTATTTCTGGCTGCGCTGGCACAACTCAACAGGACGGATCAACGCCCTGCGCAAACTCGGGGTCACCTACCCGCTGCTGCGGTCCGCCAAAAGTGGACGCGGCGCGTGGAGGATGGCTAAACACCCCGTGATGCAGACAGGCTTGAATAACCGGCGTCTTCGCCGCCACGGATTCCTAAGCTTTGCAGATCTGATCAGCCAAACCTGAATGAGCTCAACCGCCGGATGCGTGAAAACCGCTTGTCCGGTGGTGTGGGAGGGATGACGGGTAACTCCCGTCATCCCGACCCGATCCCAGCCCCCATTTTTTAACCATCAACAAGAAACCCCCTATGCAATCCATAATCCACATCATACCGCCGTGGCTGCGGGCGAGACTAATACGGCCAGCCCAGCAAAAACCATCAGTGGCCAGCAAGAAGGAGCGGCAGCCTTTGCCAGTGCTGCCAAACCCAGAGCCACCGGTAAATCCTACCGATGAGTATCTGTATCGAGGAATCGAGATGCTCTGGCGTCTGTAAGAAACATACGAGCCCTGGGCGCCAAAGCCCGGCCGTGCCAACAACCCCCAGTAAGTAGAAAGGAAATATCCAATGAAACCTGTCGTTCGTTATCGCACCCCGACTGTAACCATGTTCCGAGGGCGTTCCAAACAGGGACGCGTCCTCCGGATTAAACCCATCAAACTGCAGTTCGTTTTCCGGCCAGTCCGCTTTGGCGTGAAGCCGGAAATCCACATCCTGGAAACCGATTCAACTTGAAACAAGAACCCATGAAATGCCCGGTTAACGGGCATCCACTCCCAAACAATCGATTCTCAATCCCAAATCCTATGTACTCAACACTCCCAACTCAAAGCACCCCGGCAGTTCGTCTCTTGGCTTCGCCCAAGAGCTGGATTGAGGGAGAAGCTCTCCGCCAGCTCTATGCAACCTCCAAGCTGGAAGGCATGCGTTTAGCGGTCGGTTTCCCGGATCTGCATCCGGGCAAAGGCGGCGCTGTCGGTGCCGCGTTCACAACCGACACCTTCATCTATCCCTACCTGATCGGCGGGGACATCGGCTGCGGCATGGCTCTGTTCAAGACCGACCTGGTTCGACGCGATGTAAAACTTGATCGTTGGACAAAGCTCCCGTTCGATCTTGAACATGCCTGGACCGATGACATGAACGCAGTCCTCGCAAAAGAACAGCTCGAATCCACCAGCTACGACAGCGCCCTTGGCACTCTGGGAGGTGGGAATCACTTCGCCGAGCTCCAGTCGGTTGAGGAAATCCTCAACCCGCGCGAGTTCAAGAGCCTCGCGTTGGGCAAGCAGCAACTGGTAGCGCTCGTGCACAGCGGTTCACGCGGGCTGGGCGAATCCGTCCTGCGTGATTACGTGACTGAGCATCAGGCCAGCGGCTCGGATGCAGAGTCGTTTGCGGCGGCAGCCTACCTGCAAAGCCATGACTTGGCGGTGCATTGGGCCAAGGTGAACCGAAAGCTCCTGGCTGAGCGCTTTGCTCACTCGCTCGGCGCAGAGGCCGAACCCCTGTGGGATGGCTGCCACAACAGCGTTACACCCCGGCAACTGGACACTGGTGAGACCATTTGGATTCACCGGAAAGGAGCCGTGGCAGCCGAAACTGAGCCAGTGATGATTCCCGGATCACGCGGGACGCTCAGCTATCTGGTCAAACCTTTGGGCGATGGCCAAAACCGAGCATGGTCGCTCGCTCACGGCGCCGGACGCAAATGGTCGCGAAGCGAGGCCCGGTTGCGCATGCGGGAGCGCTTTAGAAGAGAACAGCTCCTGCAGACAGCGCTCGGCGGACGAGTCATCTGCGGTGAGCGGGATCTTCTCTATAAAGAGGCACCAGCAGCCTACAAAAACATCGAGGCAGTCATTCAAGACCTCGTAGATGCCGGTGTCGCTTCAGTCATTGCGACGTTCCGACCGCTGCTCACTTATAAATGCAAAGCCAAGGATATACCCTAACCGGTTCCAATCGACGCGGCCTATTGTAATAGTCCGGGTGGACCGACAGGACGTAGGATCACCCTCAACCAGGAAGAATCAGAATCGTACCCAAAAAAGTTATGAAATCATGTTCAACTAAAGCCACGCCCCGCGTGGTGTTCAAAATCAGATTCTTTTGCGATCACGTAGAACAAATCGATCAGCTCGAAGAAGCCCTGGTTCGCAAACCGCAGAAGCTGCAGCTCGACTTGATCGGGGCAGAAGATCTCTCACCTGACATCGCCCTGTTGGCGCGGTCAGTTCTGGCGAACCGCTCGCCGAAGACGCACTTAATCACCAACGCACGCTCCAGTCTTCAAGGGGGTGCCGTCCTGGTGTGGTTAATGGGGGACACGCGGTTGATTCAGGACGACGCTCGCTTGTTCTTCCGCAAGCCGTATGAGGACAATACGGGTGACGGCGAGGATTGGAGAGGAAACCTGGAGGGTGGCGACGTAGGTCTCGAGGAGATCGACTACGCCCAAGTTCTGCAACACATCAACCACTTCCTGCCAGTCACCGAGCTAGCGGGCCGGGCTGTTGGGAAGGAAACCCTGCGACAATACGGGCTGATTGACAACGAGAAGGCGGATCAGTTTCTCGCGTCTGTTTTCGCCAGGGTCGAAAAGAAGCCCGCGCCCGCCTCAAACCCGCCTCCTCCACCTGCCCCCGGTCGAGGCAGGCGGATTGCAGGGCTCCCGAAAGCTAGTTCACGACGAGGCTAGAATGATAGCCCGCCAATTGCTTGTGATGTTCGGCAACTCATCCGCAAATCGACACTTACGAATGACAGTCGCGTTCGTTCTCCTGGTGTCAACCCCTCCGAATAGTCACTCGGCTGCTGGTTGTTTCTTGCACCCCGGTTCCGGGTGCTATTCCAATCTGCGACTTCACCGGAGGTCTCCACTTCGTTCCGACCTCCGGCTACTATTTGGCAACCCTTCTGGTTGCGGCCAATGCTTCAGCGTAGTCTGGTCGGTGTCCCACCGGTTCCGACAGGTGCGTTCTCCCCGTCCGGGTCATTGCGTGATGAATTTCTTTCGGCGCAAGAGCAGCCAGCTAAAAGCCAGTGGCAGGAACAGAGACGGCAGGAGACCTGGCCCAAGACTCCATTGCATCAACTCCCCATGGGCCGAAGGTGACATCGCCCGGGTTGCGAGCGTGTGTACGCCAATGCCAAACGCCTGTATGAAGAGAGGGGATATGATGACCATCAAAGCTGTGGTCTTGGGTCTCGCCTTCACAAAACGAGCGGCTCGCCATACCAATCCGTTTTCGTTGCGTCCGGATTTCCTCAACAGTAATGAGATGGTGACGAGCCCTGCCAAGGGGAGTGTCAAGCTCAAAGCCCCCAGAAGGGACGAGCTCTTGGTCAGTGTATAGAGCGCAGCCATTGCAGCCCATGCCAGATTCGCAACCAGGCTGACGATAAGGCCGAAAACCACGGATCCAGCCAGCATCCACAAGAGCCGATCATACCACACCTGTTCAATATGGATCTTCTGATACTCTGCCTTCAGAGCAGATGCCTCTCCCATCCGGCTCCGCGCGACCCAAAAGGCTTCATGAGCCGCAAGCCCCTTGCCCTCCAGGGCGATTATCGAATCACGCAAGTGTGTTTCTAGCTCGTCCAGGTCCCCCGTATTCATGGCTGGGGACCCGGCCAGGGTTTCACGCCAATTGCTAATCGCTTTGTTTAGGTCAAACTGGGCTGCTGTTTCCATAGTTTTGTAAGTGTTTCATGTACGGTGAGCCACTGTTGTTTCTCTGCGGCAAGCGCCTTCAACCCTTGCTTGCGAAGTCTGTAGTACTTGCGCTTCCTCCCCGTCTCGGCCTGCTTCCACTCCGATTCGATAAGGCCTTGCTCTTGCATCCAGTGGAGCACGGGATAGAGCATGCCTTCAGTCCACTCGATATGGCCGCCGGAGAGTTCGCGAACACGTTGGATGATGGCGTAGCCGTAATTTTCCCCCTCGGTGAGGATGGAAAGGACCAGGGGAACGGTGCTGGCGGCCACGAGCTCTTTTGTAAGCATGCACTGAGCCTACCATAGCACTGCTAGGTATGTCAACAGCCACGGTGACATCCAGTGTAACCCCCGACCTCTGCTCAGCCCGGATTTGGGGTAACGCCCTTTGGCGGCCAGTCCACTCCAGCAAGTTCGTTAGGCAATTGCTTGGGATCCACCGGATAAATGAGCGAGAGGTCCATCTTGGATTTCGAGCCTTGCAAGAATTCGAGTTCCTCCGGCGCACCTATGATGAGCCAAAGCACCTCTCTATCTGTGTCGTTGAAAACCTGACGCAACTCTTCCGGTCCGACCAGCACACCGCCATACTTCGGAACGGTTAGTGTCTCCTCGCCCACCCGCATCCGGCCCACCCCTTCAAGAACGAAATAGAACTCCTCCGCCCGAATGTGTTTATGCAGAGTGTTCGCGCTGTTCGGCGGCAAGCGCCAAAGACGCGCACCAATGTTCTCACTGCCAGTGCGTTCGAGATAATCCGCGTTCGGAATCTGCATCAAGTTTGACGGACGCCAGGAGAGATTCTTTGGCTCAATCAGATGGTAACCGTGTATCGCTTTCATGAGTGGTGATGAACATGCAGTCCTGGCCTGATAGCGTTTTGCGGAATTCGTCGAGGCACTAAACGCCTAGGCACCCTCGGAAGCCCCGGGCGCTATAGTAAGACTGTGCGCCGTTGTGGCCGATAAAAACACGACCATAACGGCGCTCACAGTAAAGCGCGCCTCCCAGCTCCCTGATTTCGGGAGGCGTCTTGATCCAGCTTGACGTTTTCAGGTCGAACTCTGCCAGGTTCTGCAACTCCAGGGATTGTTCCTCGGTTAGGAGTTCTACACCCATGGCGTTTGCCATATCCATTGCGGTGTTCGCTGGCCTATGTTCCTTTCGGGACTCAAGCCCTTCACGATCGTAACAAACACTGACGCGCCCCTTCGGACTCTCGGGCGAACAATCAAAGAAAATGTATTCGCCAGCTTTCTTATCAAATCCCACCACGTCCGGCTCACCGCCCGTTCTTTCCATCTCCTGGAGAGACCACAGTTTGTCAGGGCTCTTCTCCAGCCGCGCCAGCACATCGGCCCAAACGAGCCCCTTGTGCCTTTTCAGGTTCTTTTCAAACCGGGCTTTTAACGTTGCAAGCAGCTCTTCGCGTTGTTTAGGAGCCAACTCCTTTTTATCGTTCTTAGTCATGAGGCTTTTACGTTCGCTATGATTTCTGCTTACTAATTGCACACTCATGAGCTTAACGCCAATGGAAGCTTCGGAGTCTGGCGCCTTGACTCAGCGCGCTGCTGGAGGGTACTTCCAGACCCAATCTCCCGATGCCAGCTTCTCGGCTTTGCCTACGCCATCTGAAGCCTCGCCAGCATCGTCGAGTTCATTCCAGCCCACCGAATACAAGAGGAATTGGTCCCGACCTTTCACCCGGTAGGTGAGCGGCTGGCCATTGATGATGTCGTGCGGCAAACGTTCCATGAAATCAGGCACAAGGTTATCCAATTTGCCGGGGAGTTTGCCGTGAGCCAGCCGGAACTTTTCCAGCGCACAGGCGACTCGGGCTAAATCCACCAGCGCCTGCGCATGTGCGAAAGTCTTTGGCATGTCGGGATAGTCGGGGGGTAGAAGGGTGAAGATGGCGTTGTACATCCCGATCCGTCGTGGGTTGAGATCGGTTGCACCTTTCCGAGCAGCGGAGGGAGATACGACTCGATTTGTGGTATCAACAACCGAGAACAGAAACCTTTCCTGAGTTTCGGAGATCGATCGTTTGTTTTGATCAAACCACCCTTGAGGCGCAAAGTCAAGGGGTGCCCTACCAAATGCCTTCGCAAGCATCACGCATACCGGGATGTTAGTTGCTTTCTGTTCGCGATATATGAACTGATATGTTGACGCTATTCCGTTTGAGACTCGCTTGCTGTCCTTCCGTGCCTGATCTATGAGGGCCAGGACGAACGCGCGTTCGCCACGCATCGCAAATTGGAAATCAGCCAGGAAGTCCAGCTCACGGAGTTCCTTTTCAAAACCCTCCAGATCCTCTGCTGTCCATTGCTGATCCGCAAGACCGCCCCAGATCGGCTGCAGGGCTATCTGCAGCATAGCGATTCTGACTCTATGAGAGATAACGAATGGCTCCGTTCTAATGGTATTCAGGAGGCGAAATCCCATTCGAATGTCGGCCAGGGCCGTTTGCTTGTCCCCTGCGATCCGGGCGGCCTCGGCATGCAAGCTCAGATACCTGACAGTATTCTTCAATCGAGAAAGGTGTGGCGCCGCTGCCTCAAACCCGGCGTTGTATTCGATCCAGAATCGGGCTTCGGGGCGGCTCAATGCATCGATCAGCAGCCTGCGGTCGTCATCAATTCTGCTGAGTGCCAGGAGAACATCCTTAGCGGGTGTCTGGGGCTTGGCCGCCACCGGGAAGTAGTTGGTCACCTGACC
This sequence comes from uncultured Verrucomicrobiota bacterium, assembly GCA_942493075.1. Classification (GTDB taxonomy): domain Bacteria; phylum Verrucomicrobiota; class Verrucomicrobiia; order Limisphaerales; family UBA8199; genus JBBQYD01. The sequence continues at coordinate 5,617,272 of OW818681.1, forward strand.
TGCCTCAGATGCGAAGACATTGTTGCTCCCCCGGTAGTACGCCTGCCATCCAACAAGATCGATTCGCTTCCCCAAAGCCCATGTGGTTTGCGGGGGCAACTCGCTTTGACGCGGTGTATACTCTGCGAAATCGGGGCGGGTTCCCCAGTCCTTATCCTGCCACACGGGCTGATACGAACCATCAGCCTCGTTGTAGGGCTGAGTGAAACGGAGGGATTCCCATAACGGAGTTTCAAAAAAGTTTCGGTTGCTGGGAACCGCGGGCGGAACGTAGTAAGCCAGATCGAATTGCTCACCTTTAGCTTCTCTTGCCTGCTTATAATTTTGCCAGGCACGACCACCTCGCCAGTTTTCAACTCCGTAAAACAGGAGTATTATGGCAGCGACGCCTAACACGAGGAAAGCTGGCCCGCGCCAACTGGACGTGAGGAGGTGGCACACCGTTGGAATCAGCGAGATCACCCAAGCCAAAGAACCCAAAACGAACAAGGCGCCTGAAACAATGGCCATGCGCATGAAAGACCCTGAATCAGTGAAGCCTCCGTTGCCGCGCAGAAGGAGGAAGAACACCAGCAACGTCAGACCGACCATCGCCGAGCCCAAGAACATCAATCTCAAAGGGTGCCGATGAGTGCGAGAAGGGGCATGGTTCATTATGTTGGGGTGCATTCTATGGGTTTTGGGGTGAGGAGCGCAACCTATGTTAGGTGACTTTGCTTGGAATCATTCTAAGCGTATGAAAAAGCGGGACTTAGGTAGTCCTGCCGGTTTTGAAACGCAGGCATTTGAAACCATGTAAGCGTTTACAGAGAGGCGTGTCGTTAATTTTATCTACTTGACGCTAGGGCGCTTGCATGAAGTGATGCCGTAGAAAGATAGCCAAAGCCTTAAGAATACATAATCATGTAATAACCATGAATTTACTCGTGGTTGACGACGAACCGATTACGTTGAGTATTATTAGGGGCGGGCTTGAGCCGCAGGGGTATACAGTCCACTGTGTTGAGTCTGGTCGCGAAGCCATCGTCGTGCTCAAGAATAATCCGGTTGATCTTGCGATACTTGACTATTCGCTTCCAGACATGTGCGGTGCGGATTTGTATCAGCAGTTGAGGGCGGTACGACCGGATTTGCCCGTGGTATTCCTGACAGCGCATTCAAACCTGGAGACGGCGGTCAGTTTGATGAAAAGCGGGGTTCGGGATTACTTGACTAAACCGTTTAGCCTCCAAGAATTGGCGGAGCGTATTCAGATCACCCTCGAAGAATCCGGCAAACGCGGCAAACCAGCAGGTATTAATGCACATAAAGCGGGCGTCGGTTGGACGCCCGGTGGCTATATCTTCGGCACGACGGAGACCATGAGGGCAATTGACGCCCAGATCAAAAATCTGCCGCGCTATGCGGATACAACCGTCCTGATCACGGGCCCAACGGGCACCGGCAAAAGCGCGGTGGCGCGCCGCATCCACGAACTGACTTGGGGAAAGAACGGAGCGCCTTTTGTGGAAATCGACTGTTCCACGATTCCGCGAGAATTATGTGAAAGCGAGCTCTTCGGCCACGAAAAGGGAGCGTTCACCGGTGCGCACCGCGCCAAACCAGGATTGTTCGAAGCGGCAGGGAATGGCACAGCGTTTCTGGATGAGATCGGCGAGCTGGATTTTTCGCTGCAGGCAAAGTTTTTAAGGGTGCTTGAAGCGAGACAATTCAAGCGGGTAGGCGGACATGCAGTCCTGCCGATGCAGGCCCGGATCATAGCGGCGACAAATCGGAATCTGCCCGGGTTGGTAGAGGCGGGGAAGTTCCGGGAGGACCTCTATTTCCGGTTGAACGTTTTTGAGCTGTGGATGCCCCCGTTGCGTGAACGCCGTGGGGACATCACCATTTTAGCGAATCATTTTCTGACCTATTTTGCGACGCATTACCAAAAAGCGATTCATGGGTTTGATCCTGAGGCCCTGGAGTTTCTACAGAACTGCGATTTCCCGGGAAATGTACGGGAGCTGAGAAACATGGTTGAACGCGCGGTCATGCGGGCTGATCTGCCTATGATCAATTTCTCCCACCTGGTTTCTTTAAGACCGCCCTCCTTCGCATCCCCAGCCGCGGAACCTGAACCGGCCCCTCCACAAGCTTCAGTAGCAACGCCCGCCGGTGCTATGAGACTGGCTGATCTGGAGGAGAGCAAGATTCTCGAGGCGCTGGCGCTCGCTGAAGGCAACAAGACTCGGGCGGCCGAGATGCTCGGGCTATCCAGAACAGCACTGCACCGCCGACTGCAAAAGTATGAGGCCAAGCGTCCTAAATCGGCATCAGAGCCGGTTTAAGGGCAGCAAGGACCGGGGAGAGAGAAGGTGGGTGTCTACTCGCGCACAGCAGTGTGCGATCCCGGTCATGGGTGTGCGATAGCGCACACTTGGAGCAGCCACTCATCTCACCAACCATCGGTTCGGCGTTTTAAACCGGCAAAAAGCCACAATCGTCCGAATTGGCACACTTGGTGCATCCCGAATCTTGTGGGCCGCACTAAAGACAGATCATCACCCTGGCAGTTTAAGACCTGCGAGGTGGCGCGACCTGGAGGAATGGAGCCTGATTCGAGGAGATGTCCTTCGGCTTGATTAACCTTAGCATGGGAGTGCCGGCCTGGTTCAGCCTGATAACCGCCCTGGTGGGTTTCGGGGGAACCTGGCTCGTGGGGCGTTATGTGTTCCTGCGCCGTGCACGTCGGCTGGTGCGGGCTGCCGAACGTGTTGCGCAGGGAGATTTCACCGTGCAGGCGCCGATCGAAGAGGAATCCGGGATCATGGGGGACCTGGCCCGGAGCTTCAACCTGCTCGCTCAGAAGATAGAGCGTGGTCTGCACGCCCGATCGGAGGCTGAAGCTATAGCTCTTGATCGCAACTTGCGCCAGACGGTTGTGAGTGCACTCGGCACGTTTGCCAACATGAACGGGGATGCCTCGTCTTTGTTGAACCAGGCGGTTCTGCTGGCAGGGCAGACCTTGCATCTTGAGTATTGTGCCATGTTCGAGGTGATACCTGGCAGCCGGGATTTACGCCTGCGGGAGGGAGTGGGATGGAAACACCCTTTTCGGGGAGAGTTGACGGTGCCCCTGGAGCCCGGCGAAGACCTCGCGTTTACATTGGACTCGGGAGGGCCTGTCGCTTTTGAACGGTTGGACAATGAAACGCGATTTCGCGGTTGCGCCCTTCTGCGGGAGCATGGGGTAGTGAGCGGAATCAGTGTAGTGGTTGCCAGCGGGGAGCGCACCTTTGGCATCCTCGGCGCCTATAGCGTCAAGCCGAGGCGCTTTACCGAACACGAGGCGCATTTTCTCCTCACGGTTGGCAGCCTGGCCGCGATGGTGCTCGAGCGGACGCGCAATGAACGGCAACTTCTCAAGCTTGCGGATATAACACGATTGAACCCGACCCCTACCCTGGAAATCACGAGCACGGGTGAGGTCGCCTATTTCAATGAGGCAGCGCAGGCGCTGGCTTTGCAAGTTGGTCATGCCGAGGTAACAGGCCTGCTAACTGCGGATGTAGCGCGCAATGCGGCGCATTGCCTGGAAACGGGCAGGGACGTGCGCGGGCTGCAGACCCGGGCCGGATCACGCACCCTGTCCTGGGTGTTGCATCCGATCCTGGCCACTCAAATCGTTCACGGCTTCGTTGAAGATACCACGGAAAAAATCAACCTGGAGGCTCAGTTAAGACAATCACAGAAGATGGAATCGGTCGGGCAACTTGCAGCCGGGGTGGCGCATGATTTCAACAATCTACTAACCGTCATACAAGGACATTCCGGCATGCTACTATCAGCAAATAATCTCCCGCCAGGGCAAAGAGAATCGGCCCAGACCATTCTACTGGCATCTGAACGCGCAGCAGATCTGACGCGCCAATTGTTAACTTTCAGCCGTAAAACAGTCATCGAGCGAAGCATGGTCGATCTGACGCGAGTCGTGGAGCAGATCGTTCGCATGCTCCGCCGGTTGCTGGGGAAGAACTTCATCCTGGAATTCACCCCGCCGGAGGATCTTGCGTTGGTCGAAGCCAACGTGGGAATGCTTGAGCAGGTGCTCATGAATCTGGCCGTAAACGCGCGCGATGCCATGCCCGATGGGGGCAAATTGACTATCGGCCTCTCAGAGATTTCCGTCAGTGCCGATGAAGAATCGGCCCGGCCAGAGGTGCGGCCCGGACGATTTGTTCGCCTCACGGTAACGGATACGGGATGCGGAATGGACGAGGCAACGGTGTCCCGGATTTTTGAACCGTTTTTCACGACCAAGCAACCCGGCAAAGGGACAGGGCTCGGCCTGGCTACGGTGTATGGAATAGTCAAACAGCACGAGGGATGGATTAATGTCACGAGCGAGCCCGGCAAAGGGACCTGCTTCGAGGTGTACTTTCCTGCCAGCGACAGGGTACCGGAACCCGAGGCTGCCAGCGCAAGCACCTCAGGTGAGATGCCACGCGGGTTCGAACGCGTGCTGGTGGTTGAGGACGAACCTGCCCTCCAGGAGATCGCGCGCTTCATGCTTGAGGAATGCGGCTACGAGGTTTGCACCGCCGGGTGCGGACTTGAAGGTTTGGAAGCCTGGGACCGCAATGATCAAGGCTTCGACCTGCTGCTGACGGATATTGTCATGCCAGGCGGGGTGTCGGGCCTGGACCTGGCACGGCGCGTGCGCGCCAGTCATCCGGCGGCTCGCATCCTTTTCACCAGCGGCCACGCTCTGGAAGAAATGCAGGCGGAACTGTTGAGTGAACTGCGGGCCCAATACCTTCAGAAACCATATACGCTGCCGCGCCTGGCCCGAGCCGTGCGCGAGACTCTCGATAGCAATTGACAGAAATTTATATCAAGACTTGTCGGAGGAGCCGGGAAGGCTCTTCCCCATCTTCTCCTTGGCAATTGTCCATTATCCACTATAACCGTGGTCATGAAACTCACCCTGCTCTGTCTCGCGCTGGGCACGTCTGTCGTTTTGGCGGCCGAAACGGTTTATCTGGATTCCCTGGATCTTTCGGAGATGCGGCAGGGCTGGGGCGAGCCCCAGGTGAAGCGTTCGATACGTGAAACGCCACTGGCGATTGCTGGCGATAAGTTCGAGCGCGGCGTGGGGACACACGCGGCGAGTTTTCTCTGGATTGACTTGCGCGGCGGCTGCGAGCGTTTCCAGGCGAAGGTGGGTGTGGACGATGCAGCTAATGGCGCAGGCACCGTCATCTTCCGCGTTACGGCTGATGGGCGCCGGTTGTTCGATTCTGGAGTGATGAAGCCGGGTGCAAAGGCTGAGACTGTGGACGTTGACCTAACGGGCCGCCAACAACTCCTGCTGCAAGTGCTCGATGCCGGGGACGGGGTGGCGTTTGACCACGCGAATTGGGCGGACGCAAAGTTTCTGGTGAGCGGTTCGGCGCCTGCAACCATTCAGGTGCCACCTGAGGAAAAAGTTGTTCTAACGCCGAAGCCAGGCCCTGCGCCCCGAATCAATGGCCCAACTATATACGGTGCTCGCCCTGGAAACCCGTTCCTATATCGCATCCCCGCGCAAGGCGCGCGGCCGATGCGTTTTTCCGCCAAAGGCCTGCCCGACGGTCTAACACTGGAGAAGAGCACCGGCATCATCTCAGGCACCACTCCGGCCAGCGGCGAATATCGTGTCACGCTACACGCATCAAACAGGCACGGTAAGGATTCCCGCCTTTTCCGCATTCGCTCGGGTGACACACTAGCCCTGACTCCGCCTATGGGATGGAACCATTGGTACGCGCATTACAACCGCGTCACTGATGAGATGATGCGCCAAGCGGCTGATTTAATGATCTCCAGCGGGATGGCAGATGTGGGTTACCAGTACGTCAACATTGACGATTGCTGGATGAATGCGCCCAAGCATGAGGACCCAAAACGCGTAGGGCCCGCGCGTGACGCACAGGGGCGCATTCTGCCCAACTCCTATTTTCCAGATATGCGCGGCCTGGCTGATTACATTCACTCCAAGGGATTGAAGGCCGGCCTCTACACATCCCCGGGGCCGTTGACCTGCGCCGGGTTCACCGGGGCATTCGGCTACGAAGAGATGGATGCACAAACGTTCGCCGATTGGGGTTACGATTTCCTTAAGCACGATTGGTGCACCTATGAACGCGTTGCCTCCGGTCGGATGCCTTCCACGAATATTCCAACCTGGGGCGAGGGAAAAACACGCGATCTCTCCGTGTATCAGTATCCATACCAGGTGATGGGGGAACTCCTCAAGCGGCAACCCCGTGACATCGTTTATAACCTTTGCCAATACGGCATGGGAAACGTCTGGGAATGGGGAGAAACGGTGGGCGCGCATTGCTGGCGCACTGCGGGTGATCTCGGTTTCGAACTGGATCGGATCTTTGATGTGGCATTGAAGAATGCCGAGCATCGTGCGTGGTCGCGTCCGGGTGCATGGAATGACCCTGATTACATCCAGATTGGCTGGATCGGAAGCGCCCATCGCGGTGGTTTGCCTGAGCCGTGTCCGATCACCGGCAACGAACAGTATGCCTACATGTCGCTCTGGGCCTTGATGGCATCGCCCATCTTCTTCAGCGGCGACATGACGCGCCTGGACGAATTCACACTGAACGTGCTCTCCAACCCGGAGGTGATAGACGTGAATCAGGATGCGCTTGGGCAATCGGGTGCCGTATCATTCCTCAATGAAGATACGTTCCTCATGGTAAAGGACCTGGAGGACGGCAGCAAAGCGGTGGGGCTTTTCAACAGAGGTGAGTTCAAACAAAAGGTGACTGCGCCCTGGACTGTGCTGGGAGTTCCTGGTCCCCAAAAGGCGCGCGATCTTTGGCGGCAAGAGGATCTGGGCATCTTTCAACGGGAGTTTTCGGCTGAGGTGCCGCGGCACGGCGTCGTGCTCGTTAAGCTAAAAGCCGCCCACAAATAACCGTTTGCTTTAACCTATGGGCAAACCAACCAACCGTCCCATCGCAAAGTAAGTTACCCCGGTAGCGACACCGATGATCATGCGAATCTGGGGTATTTGCAGGGCGACGATCAGGATAAAGAAACCGTATTGAGCGACGCGGTGATAGGTCTCATAGCTGATGTTGAAGGCAGCGCGGGCAACCTGTGAACCGTCCAGCGGCGGGATAGGCAGCAGGTTGAAAAAACAGAGTAGGAGGCTCAACCGAGCGATGTCGGCAAACAAATTAACGGCTGGCTCAGAGCCCGCCAGCATGCCAATCCGAGCTAAAACCAGCAGCCCGAATCCCAGGATAAGGTTCATGCCAGGACCAGCTAATGTTACCAGGATGTCATCACGGGTTTTGTGACGGAGATTAAGCGGATTGACCGGCACGGGCTTGGCCCAACCCACCAGAAACTGACCCACCGGCGAGAAGAAAATCATCACCAGCGGCAGAATTATTGTCCCGAGCAGGTCAATGTGGACCAGTGGATTCAAACTCACACGCCCCTGAAGACGAGCGGTGTCATCACCGCACCTGGATGCCATCCACGCGTGGCCGAACTCGTGAAAAGTGAGCAGCACGACCAGGCCCAGGAATAGAATCAAGCCATCAACAATCTGGTTTTGGTCCATGTGCGTTTAACAATGTAAAAAACGAGCAATCGGCAAAAAACGTTTGCCCCATCTCAGCATCCGCGGTGTACTGTTAATGATACTCCTGCAGCGTCTTTACGGCATAGCCGTTTTGGCGCAATGCAGCGATGCCTAATGCCATTGCACGGGCGCCGCTCATTGTGGTCATGATAGGGGTGCCGGTGTAAACGGCGGTGGTGCGGATCTTCACTTCATCCGCCCGCGGTGTTTGACCTGTGGGCGTGTTGATCACGAGCTGGATCTCGCGGTTCTTGAGCAGGTCGATTGGATTGGGACGGCCTTCCGAAAGCTTGCACACGCGACGCACCTTTAGCCCGGCTTTTTCGAGGGCAGCCGCCGTTCCGGAGGTCGCCACTAACTCGAAACCGAGATCGTTGAACAGCGTGCCAATCTCCGGCAGCTCATCCTTATGTGCATCGCTCACACTGATGAAGACTCTGCCGCTCAAGGGGGGCGGAGAACCGGCCGCCATTTGCGATTTGGAATAGGCGATGCCCAAATCGGCATCCAGCCCCATCACTTCTCCGGTCGAACGCATCTCCGGGGAGAGCAGGATATCCTGTCCATGAAATCGGTTGAACGGAAACACCGACTCTTTCACGGCCCAATACTTGGGCCAGATTTCCTGAGTAAACCCGAGTTCCTTGAGGGTCTTGCCGGCCATGACCTTCGCGGCCAATTTGGCCAGAGGCACGCCGATGGCCTTGCTCACAAACGGAACCGTGCGCGAAGCACGCGGATTGACTTCCAATACATACACCGTGCTGCCTTTGACGGCATACTGCACGTTCATCAAGCCGATCACCCTGAGTTCCCGGGCCATCGCGTGGGTGTACTCCCGGATGACCTGGATGATTTCCTTGGAAAGAGTGTGCGCCGGCAAAACCATCGCGGCGTCGCCGGAATGGACCCCCGCAAATTCCACGTGCTCCAGCATCCCGCCAATCACATTGGTGCCTTGAGACGGGTCATCAAAATGTCCGACATCGGAGATGCAATCCACGTCCACTTCGGTGGCGTCTTCAAGGAACTTATCCACCAGCACAGGGCGCTCGGGCGAAGCCTCAACGGCGAACCGCATGTAATGCTGCAGTTCGGCGTCTGAATAAACAATTTGCATGGCCCGCCCACCCAGAACGAAGCTCGGGCGAACGAGCACCGGGTAGGTGAGCTTGTGAGCTGCCTCCAGAGCCTCGGCCTCATTTGTCGCAATGCCGTTTGGCGGTTGCGGGATATCGAGCTTCCGCAGCATCGCGGCAAACAGCTTGCGATCTTCGGCTACCTCGATGCTTTGCGGTGAGGTTCCGATGATATTAACGCCGTTCTTCTGAAGACCAAGCGCCAGGTTAAGCGGGGTCTGCCCGCCAAACTGAGCGATCGCCCCCCAGCACTTCTCACGCTCATAGATATGGAGCACATCTTCGAGTGTGAGTGGTTCGAAAAACAGTTTGTCGCTGGTATCGTAGTCGGTAGAAACAGTCTCCGGGTTGGAGTTGACCATCAGCGTCTCAAAGCCGTCCTCCTTGAGGGCGAAAGCGGCATGCACGCAACAATAGTCGAACTCGATGCCCTGCCCGATTCGGTTGGGCCCGCCACCCAGGATCATCACCTTCTTGGTATCCGTGACACGCACTTCGTCATCCCCACGGTCGTAAGTGGAGTAGAAGTAAGGGGTATATGCCTCAAACTCAGCCGCACAGGTATCAACCAGGCGATAGCTGGGCACGAGACCGAGGCGCTTCCGCTCGGCACGGATCTGGTCTTCCGTCTGGCCGGTCAGATGTGCGATCTGGCGGTCGGAGAAACCCAGGGATTTGGCTTTGGCTAACTTTTCAGCGTTCATTCGGGTCGCAACAAAACGGGGCAAAGTAAGCCTGAAAAAACGTCTGGTGTCGAGGTTTGAGTGGCGAAGCTCCGTTCGATGGTTTGATCCCTGGTAGAGGGACCTTCGGGCGGTTTGGCGGTTCGCGCTACCGCTTCTTGGCAACTTTCAGCTTGGTCTTGGCCAGTTTTGGCGTTTTGGCCTTCCCATTCGAGGCCAGTTTGTTGTTTGAAGCCGCTTTGCTTTTTCCTTTGGCAACCCGGGAGCTGACTTTGCCCACCTGGCTGGCCAGGGTTTTCTCTGTGTGCTCACGCCAAATGGCGCGGCATTCACAGTTTTTGTTGGGGCAAGCGGCCAGCCGGGCGAGGGTTTGCCGGCGGGCACGAACCAGGGAATTGAGTTTTAAAAGCTCTGCTTCGAGTTCGAAAATCTTACGCTCTTTACTTTTCATCGTGTGTCGATCACCCCAAAGATAGCGCGTAAACATCGATTTGTCATTCGGCAGTTTTACGGGGTGGAAAGTGGGCAAGTGGGTCTTTTACCCGGGATGCCGGTTTGACGATTACTCAACTCTGGTTTAGGTGTGAGCAAATTGGACAACACAAGTCATCATGCGCCCTGGGTGGCCAAGCTGCCGAAAATGAGCCCTGTTCGGGCTTTTGCGACCGTGTTCATGGCTGTGTTTCTTCTAATTCTTCTCATAAGCGCTGTGATCACCTTTACACAGCCGCAGACCTTCATGGCATCCGCACGGGTGCTGCTTCCAACCAGCGACTCCTCCGCAGCCGACTACTTTATTTCGACGGAAGTGCTGAAACATGTCTCTCAGGATCTGGATCTGCCTAATCGTTTAGCCCAGGATTACGGTGAGGAAACCCAAATAAATGAAGAACGGGTGCTGAATTTGCTGCGCCGGACCGTTCAACTGCGTCCGCCCAGCCGCGGAGCTGTGCTGGAAATCCGAGCGTATGGCCGGACACCGAAAGATTGTGCGGAATTGGCAAACGCGGTAGCAGAACGGGCGCCTGGACTAAAAAGCCCGTCAGGTTTCGCGCGCCTTATAGAAAGAGCGTTACCTCCGACAAAACCAGCGCGTCCAAACGTGGCTCTCAATTTGGTTTTGGGAGCCGTCGTCGGCGCTTTTTTGGGCACGATGGCTGGCGGCGTCGGAGCAAAGCTTGCGGTGGGTTTTGATGGCAAAGCGCCAGGAGGCGACGGCGGTGGTCGAAATTTACCGGTCGAGCAGCTTTAATCCGCGCAGCCACTTCTCCGCCAGTTCGGGCCAGCCAGTGATTGGATCCGCCGTGCGGCGCAACCCGTAACCGTGCCCTCCTTCGGCGTACACATGCAGTTCCGCTGACACTTTGGCCTGTTGCAAGGCCAGGTAATAATTGACTGTGCCAGCGACGGGAATTGGGTCGTTTCCGGCATGCACCAGAAAAGCGGGTGGCGATTCTGGCCCGACCATTACTTCAGGGGCGAGCACAGGGAAATCTGTCTTAACAAGATACGCCGGGTAAATGAGCATTAGGAAATCGGGGCGGCAGCTCGTTTCGTCTGCTGCGTCGATCTTCTCATAAGTGCGCTTCGATCCGGCGGCGCATGCCACGGCGCTCAGGTGTCCGCCTGCGGAGAATCCCATAATCCCGATGCGTTTGGCATTGAGCTTGAGATCGCCCGCACGGCTGCGCAACAATCCGAGCGCGCGTTGTGCATCTTGCAGGGGCGCGTCGTAACGTTCACGATCGGGCCGCTTTGGCACGCGATACTTGAGCAACCCGGCGGTCACACCGATGGAGTTGAGCCATTGTGCGACTTCCTCACCTTCCAGGTCGTATGCCAGGATATTGTAGCCGCCACCCGGACAGATTATCACCGCAGCGCCAGTGGCCTTTTCCGCAGCGGCCGGGTAAATGGTAAGTGTGGGTTTTGAGACATTCCCCAGACGCACAACTGATTTTCCGCCGACTGCCCGGCCATCAGCACCTGTTGTGTCTTGTTCAGGTGGGAGCTCGGCTTTATCTCCAGGAGGTTGTCCCGGCCATAGGTTGATGGGAGCAAGCGGAGCGGCATTCGAAACGAAGGCGATGAACAAAATGCCCAGGCAAACGGAAGTGCTAACCCGAATAGCAGCGCGCATAATGAAGCCATTATGCGGCAAACACCCCGTACGGCAAGGCGGCTGAAGGGCTGTCTCTGGTCTTTTGAAAGTCCTTCGCTGACAACTTGGATGAAAGGCGCGTGATGACAGGAAAGGTGCAAATCGCGCTCCACACTCTGATCCACTCCTCGAAATGGCCCTTGAACATCTCGTTGAATTCAGGACAGACCGGGATGGTAATGCATGACTCAGGATTGTTGTTGGAAGCAGGATTTACCCATGCCGGCACGTATCGAAATCCGCACTGTCGGAAGCCTCCACGCCCCTTTAATTTCATCCTGGTTCATCGGGTTGGCGCTCTCTGGCGCCAACCCGATGAACCAGGAGTAGTTCTTGTTTCGGATCCTTTCCAACAGTACTGATCTAAAGTGCCACCCCCCCACGATTCAAACATCCCGTAAGCACCACACCGTTAGCTAGGCTGCCGGAGGCGCTGCCGATTCTTCCGGCTCTGTCTCGGCAGGCTCCTCAGTGGCGCTTCCTCCTGCGTACTCATTCAACTTGTTACGCAAAGTGCGGACACTGATTTCCAGAACCCGCGCTGCCTGGGTGCGGTTATTGTTGCAGCGGGCTAGCGCGGAAATGATGTGCTGCTTTTCAAGCTCCGCCAAGGTTAGGAAGTTCTGCGCGGGTGCGGGAGCCGCCGAGGGCTCGGGTGCAGCAGGTGCTGCTGCAGGAGCGCTGGTTTGCGGAACCGCGGACGCAGGCTGAGGTGTCAGAGGCTGTACCTCGCGGGGAATGACAGGCGCAAGAATAGTGGTCAGACCGAGATGCTCTCCTTCCACCACGTGCCCATCGCCGCACAGAATCACGGCGCGTTCAATGACGTTCTGCAACTCACGCACATTGCCCGGCCATGAATGATTGCGCAAGGTGGCCAGGCAGGTATCCGAGATTGCGCGCGCACCGACACCGTGTTTACGAGAGAAGCGCTGGAGGAAGCGGCTGGCCAAAACGGGGATATCCTCACGGCGCTCGCGTAAAGGCGGCACCTGAATCGGAACCACGTTTAGCCGGAAAAACAAGTCCTGCCGGAATTCCTTGCGCTCGACGCTCTGCTCAAGATGCCGGTTCGTCGTAGCCAGCACGCGGACATCCACCTTGATGGTGCGATTGCCGCCCACGCGTTCGAACTCGCGTTCCTGCAGGACGCGCAGCAACTTGGCCTGCACCTGCGGGGAAATCTCGCTGATTTCGTCCAGCAGGATGGTACCTCCATGAGCGAGCTCAAACCGGCCCTCACGTTTGTTCAAGGCACCCGTGAAAGCGCCGCGCTCGTGACCGAAGAATTCACTTTCGATCAGGTTTTCAGGGATGGCCGCGCAGTTAATCTTAATGAAAGGAGCATTGGCGCGCGGGCTCTCATTATACAGGGCGCGGGCGACTAATTCTTTGCCGGTTCCGCTTTCGCCCTGGATCAAAGCAGTGGCTTGTGTGCGGCCGACTTTGCGAATGAGCTGCCGCAACTGTTCCATAGCGGGGCTATCCCCGAGCAACTCATAACCAGAGTCTTCGTCTTCGCGACTCAGGTATTGGTTCACCCGCAGGATTTGGGTGAAGTTCTCGGCTTTCTTCAGAACGATATCGAGCTGATCGATTGAGAACGGCTTGATCAGGTAGTCGAACGCACCATTGCGCATGCATTCCACGGCTGATTCAACCGAGCCGAAACCTGTGGTAATGACGGCGAGTGGGCGTTGCGGTCGACTTTGCAGCGCTTTGAGGAGATCGGTTCCTTCGCCATCGGGCAGGCGCACGTCGAGAAAGACAAGGTCGAAGTTGTCTTTAGCGAGGTATTCCTCGGCAGCAGCAAGGGTACTGACCGCCGCGACGTCATAGCGGCGAGCCCGGAGGTGTTGCTCCAAGCTTTTTCGGGCGATCAGTTCATCTTCCAGGACGATAATTTTTTCAATGGGCATCGGAGCTAACCGGTCGCATGCCGGAGGTACAGACCGCTCACGAAATGGGGCTGCTGCGCCTGCGGGGGCGATAGGTGCCGAACCGGCAGAAAGCCACGGCGCGCCAGCAACTGTTCGTTGTCGCGATCCAACATGATGACTTTCATTGTGAGGTTCAGCAGGCTCTGGATCAAATCTGAAATTCCACTTTCGGCAGATCGTTGGGCAGGCGTCATTTGCTGCCAAGCCGCCCGGTGGGGGGCGATGACCTTCAAAAACTCGTTTAAATTGGTCAGAAATCTCCGCCGGGACTCCTGCACTTCCTTCGGCGAGATCTCCGCTTCACTCTGCAGCCGCTCATTTTCCTGGGTCACAGTCTGCAACATGCCTTCGCAAGCACGATAATGTTGCAGCAGGACGTGGCGCAACGCGTCGGATGTAGAGGTGGGAGGATTCATTGTTGAACGGATGTTAACTCGGGCGCATGAGTCCGGTTCAGGCTGGCGCGACGCAACTCGGTGCTGGCAGCTTCCAAGCCGACTTTCCATTGGAGGTGTTCTTTACGCCATTTCGCCATCTCCAAGACCGCTTTTAGGCTGGGGGTGGCCGGGTTTGGCACCTCATTGCTGCGTTCCAGAACCTTTTTATAGTAGTCGGCTGCGTTAACAGGCTGATCCAGATGCTCATAGATCAGGCCAACCTGATAAAGCACAGGGATTTGCCACGTCACACTCTTATCGAGGGCGGCGAGTGTTTGAAACACATCCAGGGCCTTAAGGAAATCACCTTCGCGATACAACTGGTTACCAATATCATTACCCGTTTTCTGCTGCCAATAGACCAAAGTGGCCCGGTCGCTGGTCTGTTGTTGCTTCAGGAGCAGCAATACCTGCTCAAGCGATTCGTCGTTGCGTCCCAACTGTTTATAAGCTGAGGCGGTTAGGAACCGCAATTCCGGCAACTCGGGCGCTTCGGGATACAGGTTGAAGAACTCCTGGGCACGAGCGGTCACGTCTTGATAGCGCCCTTGGGCGGCAAGGGCTTGCACCAGCTTCATCAAAACCCGGGGCCGGTTAAGCGATTTGGAGTCGGACTTAAGCAGCTTGGCGAGGGACTGCTCGGCCTCACCTGTTTTCCCTTGAATGATCTGAGTATCAGCGATTTCCGTTTGTGCTTGGAGCACCAGTCTTTGGTAAAAATCGAATCGATCGTTTTTGATGACCAGGGAAGTGGTCATCACCGCGTAGAATTTGGTGAGAGCCATCTGGAAGAGGCCCATCTCCCGATAGAGCATACCCTGGCGAAAAAGAATCTCCGGAACGTCCGCATCCTGGGGCCACTTGGCTACGTACTGGGCGTAAATCTGCTGGCATCGGGGAAAATCTTTCTCGTCCAGAGCAATAAGCGCCAACTCAAGCAGGGCGGTTTTCTGCATGGCTTCAGGAACTCCCATCTCCAGGAGCCCAATGAAACCGCGTTTCGCTTCCTTATTCTGCTTATCCAGACGCTGTTTACGGGCCAGATCCAACTGGATCTGGGCCATTTCCTCTGGGCTGCGCTGAGCACTCGGAACTTCTGGTGCCAAGAGGTTGGAGGAATTGAAAGACGAAGAGGACGCCTCCAACGTTGGATGGCGGGAGGCGACGGGTGTCTTCACACCCAGAGCAGGAGTAGCGAATGCCACAGCCTCACCGGCCACGGCAGCACTAACCGCCGTAGCGAGTAAAGCAATGAGCAAAAGCAACTTAGCTTTGCCCAGGTTTTCACCTGGATGGTACATCATCATGGATCGATTAAACGATAGGTTGCCCGACTACCCGACCGGACCGGGGGCAACGGCGGCATAAAGGCAGGAGCTCCCAGGCTATTAGTAGCTTTAGGGCCTGCGCTCGAACCGTTTCTGAGTAAATCGAGGAGCATTTGCGCCGTTATTGTCGGTTGACTAACCTGAGCAGCAGTGTTGGTGCCAAAAAGTGCTGAATCCCAATTCTGTCCATCCAAATCCAACGGCTGGGTCTCTGTGGGGTTCGGCCCAATTTGACCCGGGGAAGGGTCTGCTGGAGCGCTGGCCAATTCCTGGACAGACGACTGGGTATTGGCGTTGTCTATGACTGCGGACGCAGTAAGCGCCGGAGAAGGCAGAGTTAGCGCGGCAAGCAGGGCTGGGGAGGCCGATTGCAGAGGCGCACGGAAACGCAATGAAGCCGGTTCACCTACAGTGAGATATGGCCTGGAGCCTGCCTGGCAATCCAGGGTAGCCACCACGAGCAGAGCAACGCACGTAAGTCTCTCAATTTCAAGCTGGTGCCAAGTTTTTGCCATTTAAATTGTCCAAGGCATCCGCGATCGTGCTAACGAACTGCCAATCCTTGGTCTCTTCGTAGTTTTTGCACTCGCGACAGACGGCCTCTGAGCCGATCATGGCGCAGCGAATGTCCAATTCTTGGCACAACTGTATCGTACTGAGACCCAGTTTGATCAAGGTGACATCCGCAGATTTTAGCTGGCTTAAATCCAGCACTAACTTGGACAGCCCGGAATCGACTGCCTCGCACACCTTCGCCCGCAGGTTGATCGATACATCGTTGGCAACCGTCGGACCGAAGTTGGCAGGCAACCGCATAACCAGGCAGTTTTCCTGGCGCTGGAAGTACTTATAAGAAGTGTCCAGATTCAGGGCACGGGTGATCTTAAGCTTAAGATCCTCCATATCGATGGGCTTAGTGACAATTCCCGTGAAACCGAGCTGCTGAGCCCGCGCCTGTTCATCCGTGGCTGTTTTCACGCTCATTGCCAAAATGGGTATGCTCTTGGTCTTCACGCTCGCGCGGAACATCTGGTAGAGCATAAAACCAGCGCTCTCCGGCAGAGATAGACTGACGAGAATGACGTCCGGCAAGCGCTGGCTGCAATGATCCACGGCTTGGCCAGCCTGGGAGAGACCATGAACACTCCAGGGCGTCTCAGCAAATCCTGAAGAGATTTGATCGAGAATCACCGGCTTATCATCCACCACCAGGATGTGGAGAGGATCGTCAAAACGGCGTGCCTTAACCACAGCCTCGTTCTTCGCCTTGAGATCAATAATGCGGCCAACCCGCTCGATGATAATCTCCTCCTTGAAAGGCTTGATGAGATAGTCGCGCACACCGAGTTTGGCGATGCGCAGCACATTCTCGCGGCCGGATTCAGCCGTGAGCATGACGACAGGGATGCTGCGGAAATCTGGCTCACTCTTGAGCTTGGTCAGCATCTCCGCGCCATCCATTACAGGCATCGTGTAGTCGAGAATGATAATGTCCGGCTTTTCCCGTTTAACAATCGCGAGGCCTTCGACGCCGTCGGCGGCTTCCAGGATCTCACAAGCAAACGGCTTGAAAGCGCGGGCGACGATCATTCGGATCGTCTTGCTGTCATCAACGGTAAGAATCTTAGGTCCCATAGAAACAAAGGGAATACTGGGTGTTAATGGGTGGAATTGCTTTTGACGAGCAGTTCCACAATGAGCCGCCGGTTCTGGAATTGATAGGCATACAGCCGACTTTCTGTTGAGCTGACCGCCTCAATAGAGAAATTACAGCCGCGCACCACTGAAGGAATGGTGAGCACACAGGGAACGCCGCGATCAGAAAAGCGCGATTTCATATGGCCAACAATCATGTTCGCCATTTCGCCCATGGCATCGTTGACCATTTCGTGGCCTTCGATCTCGCTCTCAGGCAAGCCGAGCAACTGGGCAGTGATATGTTTAGCAAAAGGCTCCGGCACATGGATATAAACGACACCGGCGATCTGGCCGATAAAGCCAACGGCGCCAGCCACGTGGGTTTCTCCGTTGCGGTGATCTCCATCCGCCACAGAACCACAGCTCAAGTTCATATTGAGCATCGTGCCGAACACTTCTGTTACGGCTGAATTCACCAAAGCATCTATGTCCTGGAACATTGCGCATGGTTCATCGGCTGGAACTTTGGCTGACTTAAGCAAAAAAACGGGCTGGGCAAACATTTCTCCCTTAACAGACCTCGCGGTGGCAAAAAAAAGTTAAGCCGGGTGCCATTCTGTCGATATCCAAGCAACCTATGGACATTTTGGTCAAAACTTGGCAATGCAAACCGTTAGAGCACGGGATCATTGCCGATCGTTTGCAGGGTTGTGCCAGGCTCCCCTCACTGGGGAGCATCGACCGTGTTTTACGCGAGTTGGTTAACGCCGAGCAATGCTTCACCTCCCAGGTAGCCGACGTTATCCGTCGTGATCCGAGTATGACCACCCGGCTGCTCCGCCTGGTCAACTCTGTTTACTTTGGACTGGCTGTGCCGGTTAGCAGCATTGAAGATGCGGTTTTCTATCTCGGCGTCCGGCAGGTCCGGCAGCTCGCGATGGTGACCCCAGTCATCGAAGATCTTCAAAAACTGGGATGTGGGCCTCAATTCACATGGCATGCCTTCTGGCAGCACTGTGTCGGGGTAGCGATTCTGACCCCCGAAATCCTCGGGGATGTGCAAAGCTCAACTGACGAGACGGATTATGTCTCAGGCCTGCTACACGACGTGGGTAAGATCGTCATGGGCGCCATTTTTCCACAGCACTTCGGCGAAATCCGGGAAGCGGTCGAATCCAGCCGCCGCTGCCTGCTGGAGATCGAGTCAGATGTCCTGGGAATGAATCATTGCGATTTGGGTGCGATGTACCTGCGCAACCACCATCTGCCCACCGTGACCATAAAAGTCGCGCAGTATCATCATCAGCCGGAATTGGCCGGTGAACAGCGTCGCTACGTGGCAGCGGTGCAGATTGCAGACCTGCTGGTCCGCCAGGCCGGAATTGGCGACAGTGGCAACCCCATTTGTGAGGGTGAAGAAAACTCCAGCGCTGCGAGCGGCTGGAAAATACTATTTCCCCAGAATACCGAGCAGGAGCGTGCCATGGCACAGGCGAACCTGGATCGGAGTCTGGAGCGGCTGCCAGCCATACTTGAAGGGCTGGTATAAGCGCCGCGGGTTTAGTGAAGTTTAAATTGAGGCAACATGCGTACCGTCAGTGATGATCAATCAGCAATACAGTATATTATTGATCTAATATACGAACGTTCACGCATCCGACTCCACGAGGGGAAGGAGCCTTTAATCAGGGCACGTCTGGGCAAACGCATGCGCTTGCATGGCTATGCGAGTCTGGGAGAATACTGCGCTTTCCTGCAACACGGCGCCGATGAAGACGAAATCGGCCACGTCGTGGACGCTCTCACCACGAATTTCACACACTTCCTGCGAGAAGAGGATCAGCTCCGGTTTCTGGTTGAGAAAGCACTGCCGAGCCGCCCGGGGGCTGCGTCGCGAAAATTCAGCATCTGGAGCGCCGGGTGCGCCACCGGGGAAGAGCCTTACAGCATGACTTTTTTCCTGGATGAGTTCTTTCCTCTCAGCCAGGGCTGGAATTGGAACATCCTGGCCACTGACATCTCCACGCGGGCTTTAAAAACAGCGGAAAGCGGCGTGTACGCCGCCGAAAAACTGAAAAGCCTGTCGGACTCGTGGGTGCGTAAATACTTTCAAAAGGGGCACGGCGCCTCTGAGGGCCTGTTCCGGGTGAAACCCTATCTGCGCGAGCGCATCCATTTCCGCCAGGAAAACCTGACAGGCGAGCATCCGGGCAGCGACCAGTTTGATGTGATTTTCTGCCGTAACGTGATGATCTACTTTGATCGTCAAACTCAGCATAAGCTGGTGAACCATTTGTGCCGGTACCTAGCTCCTGAGGGATACCTGCTGATAGGCCATTCGGAGAGCCTGACAGGTGTGACCGCGCCCTTGCGCTGTCTGCGGCCCAGTTTCTTTCAGAAGACGTAAACCATGCCAGCCCCTAGTTTAACCGGGTTCGAACATAAAGTGGTGGTAGGTGTGGGGGATATGGCGGTGTCCAATAACCCGGACCTGACATTAGTGACGTATTCCCTGGGGTCCTGCCTGGGGATAGTGATTTTTGACCCAGTGGCGCGGGTGGGTGGTCTGCTGCATGTTATGCTGCCGGATTCAACCATCGATACGGCGAAAGCCGAAGCGCGACCGGGAATGTTTGTCGACACGGGGGTGCCGGCGCTATTTCGCGCGGCCTACCAGCTTCGAGCCGACAAACGGCGGGTGCGCATTTATGTAATCGGCGGGGCGCAGATTATGGATAACAGCGGTTTCTTTAACATTGGGAAGCGCAATTGCGAAGCGCTGGACGCTTTGCTTGCGCAGCACCAGTTGGCTGTCACCGCCAAGGAGATCGGCGGTTTGCAAAACCGCACCGTTTTTTTCCGTCTCAACACAGGCCAGGTAACCTTGAAAATGTCCGGTCAGCAAACTGAAGTTCCGTTATGAATCTTTTGGACGAAATCATCGACAAGGCTACCTATCTGCCCGCGTTTCCAAGAAATGTTCCCCAACTCCTGGATTTGCTCAACAAAGAGGAAGTGGATGCGGACGAGGTGGTGAACCTGATTGCCTTTGACCCTTCCCTCACCGCCAACGTGATGCGGCTGTGCAATAGCGCGATGATGGGTGGCTCGCCGGCAACTGATTTGCACGAAGCCGTTCTGCGCCTGGGGTTCTCCGAGGTTTACCAACTCGTGGTGGCCTTGAGCAGCGCCAAAGTGCTCATGCCCGCTCAAAAGGGTTATGGCCTGGATGCCACAGAGCTTTGGCAGCACTCGGTAGCCACCGCGCTCGCGGCCAAATCGCTTGCGGAACAAACCGGGGAGGATGCCAGCCTGCTCTTCACAGCCGGCCTCTTGCACGACATCGGCAAGGTGGTTCTCGCACATACCCTGGAATCCAAATACACAGCTTTGCTGGCGGAAATCACCGAACATCAGCATTCGCTGCTTGAAGCCGAGAAAAACCTCCTGGGGGTTCAGCACGCCGAACTCGGCGGCAGGGTCCTGGCCCGCTGGCATTTCTCAGCCGTCACAGTCGCGGCCGTCTGGTTTCATCATGATCCCGCGCTGGCTAAACCTCACGCGCGCATCGCGTCTCACGTGTACCTGGCCAACATGATCGCACATTTCATGGGACACGGTTACGGTCACATGCCCTTTGCGATGCGTGGACGGGAGGAAGCCCTTGAACTGGCCGGCATCACGACACATGACTTGCCGCGTCACATGTTAAACACTTTCGAGTCCCTCGAGAAGCTCAACGGGCTTGTCTATTTGGGAAGTTGACTTATGTCGAAGCCCATTCGCGTATTGATCGTTGACGACTCGGCTCTGGTCCGCCAGGTGCTCTCTCGCTCGCTCTCGCACTTCGCGGATATCGAGGTCATCGGCACCGCCATGGACCCTTACGTGGCCCGAGACAAAATTCTGCAACTTGAGCCGGACGTTATCACGCTGGACATCGAGATGCCACGAATGGATGGGATCACCTTCCTGCGCTTGCTCATGAAGCATCGACCGATGCCGGTAATCATCATGAGTTCCCTGACTGCCGCCGGGTCGAGCAAGGCCTTGGAAGCGCTGCGCTCAGGAGCCATCGAGGTTTTGGAGAAGCCCCGCGGCTCAATGTCTGTCTTCGAAGACAACGAAAGGCTTGCGGAGGTTATTCGCGCAGCAGCCCGATCCCGTCCGCCGGTTCCTGAACCTGAGCCGGAGTCCGCAGTGGCCATTCAGCATCGACCGCTTTCCGAATCGGCACGGCGGAACTATAATCCGCGCCAACTCATTCTGATGGGTGCCTCAACCGGTGGCACGGAAGCCTTGCGCAAGGTGCTGACGCAATTGCCAGGCGATTTGCCGGGCATCTGTATTGTGCAACACATCCCAGCCCAGTTCTCGGCTGCGTTTGCGCAACGTTTGAACGAGGTATGCCAGATGGAAGTGCGCGAGGCGCGCTCGGGCGATACGGTGGAACCAGGCTTGGCTCTGGTAGCTCCCGGTGGGAGTCATCTTCTCCTTCAACGGAAAGGCGCCGGTTACGGGGTCATCCTTAACGAAGGTCCGCGCGTGCATTACCAGCGTCCTGCTGTGGATGTTCTCTATAACTCAGCCGAAAAACTCGGTGCCGCGCCCCACTGCCTGGCTGTCCTCCTGACGGGCATGGGAGCCGATGGCGCCGCCGGCATGCTCGGCTTGCGCAAAGCCGGGGCCGTTACCCTCGCGCAGGACGAGGCCAGTTGCGTTGTTTACGGGATGCCCAAAGAAGCAGCCCGAATGGGGGCGGTGCAACAAGTCGTGTCGCTGACCGACATGCCAAAGGCAATTGAGCATCATTGCCGCGCCATACAAACCCGCGTTCCCGGTCAATTTCAAGCTCAGCAAACCCAATCCGCGATATGAACTATTCCAACGCTCTCCAACTCGCCGAAAAGATCGCTTTGGAGCTGGTCTTTGCCCAACCCGGGCGCGACGAAGGACTCCTGCCCGTCAACAGCCTGCTCAGCGACCTCAGTGAACTGGTCGCATCGGAACCAGCGGTGCCAGACCCCATCCGGCAGGGGTTGACGATCGCACGCGAATGCGTGGACGATGCACTGGTCGCCGGCGGCTTTACTCCCCATCTGCTGGAGCGGCTCTCCGCCCTGGTGTCATGGCTCCCGGTTGCTTTGCGGGCCTGGGAACAAAGTGGTTCAATCCCGGAAGTGCCGCGAGGTTCCGGAGTGAGCGCTGGAGCCAGCCCGGCTACTGTCTCCGCAGGACCCACGGCAGCCGCCACGATAGTCGAGGAAATGGTCCTTAATCTCAAGGAAAACGAAGACTTGCTACGGGAGTTCATTGAGGAATCAAAAGAACACCTGCAGGAAATCGAACTCGGCGTCCTCGCGCTCGAAGAGAACCCGGAAGACGAAGAATCGCTGAATGCGATTTTCCGTGCGTTTCATACTTTAAAAGGTGGTTCAGGATTCCTGAACCTTGGCCCGATCAATCGCCTGGCTCACGAGCTGGAATCCCTGCTCGAACTCGCGCGGCAGCATCAACTCCGTCTCGAAGGCAACAGCATCAACCTGGTGCTCGGAGGGGCCGATATACTCAAAGCCATGGTGGAAGCCGTGCAACGCCAGGTCACTGGCGCTGATCCCCAGCAACCGATCCCCACTTCGATCCAGCCTTGGATTGAGCGGGTTCAGGCAGCCGTCAAGGCCTGCCTGAACGGCGAGACTGAGAGTGCAGATCGAGAAGAGCCCGCCGCGTTTACTCCCACCATTGTAGCCAACCCGAAGGCAGAGGAATCCGCATCGGCCAAAGCTGAAGCCCAATCCAAATCCAACAGCGGCATCGTCAAAGTGGACACGAGCAAGCTCGATGGTTTGATGGATCTGGTCGGCGAAATGGTAGTGGCCCAATCGCAAGTCGCCCAGAATGTGGATTCGGTGGCGATGCAAAACCAACAACTCATGCGAAACCTGGCCCAACTGCGCCGGATTACGAATGAATTGCAGCGCACAGCCATGTCTCTGCGCATGGTGCCCATCCGAGGAACGTTCCAGAAGATGACTCGCCTGGTGCGCGATCTCTCGGCGAAGGCCGGCAAGATGGTCGAGCTCCAAATCACCGGTGCGGATACCGAACTGGACCGCAATATCATCGAGGAAATCAACAGTCCCCTGGTCCATATGATCCGCAACGCCGTGGATCACGGCTTGGAAACCCCGGAAGCGCGCACCGCCAAGGGCAAGCATCCCAAGGGCACCATCTGGTTGCGCGCGTTTCACCAGGGAGGCAGCGTGGTTATCGAAATAGCCGATGACGGCGCGGGCCTGGACCGCGAGCGGATCTTGAGCAAAGGAATCGAACGCGGCCTGGTGCAGGAAGGCCAGCAGCTTGCCGAGCGTGACATCTTCGGCCTAATCTTCCAGCCCGGTTTCTCCACGGCCCAGCAAGTCACCGAAATATCCGGACGCGGCGTTGGCATGGACGTTGTGCGGCGGAATATCAACCGTTTGCATGGCAAGATCGAGATTGAATCGGAGCACGGCAAAGGCTCCACGTTCTCCATCTTCCTGCCTTTGACTTTGGCGATCATAGACGGCCTGGCCGTGAGCGTTGGCCAGGAGCGGTTCCTGCTCCCGACCTTGTCGGTGCGCGAATCCTTCCGACCGACGGCCGACATGCTCAACAGTATTCATGAGCGGGCTGAGACAGTGAACGTGCGCGGACAAATCCTGCCGCTGTTGCGTTTGCATGAGCATTTCAACATCGAGCCTGAATCGCGCGACCCCCTCAAGTCCATCATCGTTGTGGTGGAAGCCGAAGGGCGTGATCACTGCCTCATGGTCGATCGGCTTCTGGGGAAACAGGAGATCGTGATCAAAGGCCTGGGACCCACTTTCCAGGACAACCGCTACCTGGCTGGGGCCGCCATCCTGGGCGATGGCCGTGTGAGCCTCATCCTGGATGTCATTTCGCTGGTCAGCAGCACGCCTTTACAGGCATTGGCGGGTTAAAATCTCTAAAGTAACCGTCCCGATCAGCCGATAAAAAACTACAAGCCTCCCTCGGTGGAGGTTTGAACTTAAGCGCAAAATTATGGCAGCCAATCTCATTCAATCGAATCCTGCTAGGACCCAGACCCACTCGGGCGCAGGCAAGTATTTGACCTTCATTCTGGGCAGGGAAACCTATGGCATCGAGGTGCTAAAGATCCGCGAGATCATCCGCATGGTGGATATCACGCTGGTTCCGCAAATGCCTAATTATATCCGCGGCGTGATCAATTTGCGTGGCAAGATCATCCCCGTGGTGGATCTGCGCGTCAAGTTCGGCCTGAGCTGTGCCGAGACCGCCGAACGCACCTGCATCATAGTGGTCCAGGTGGACACGGCTGATAAATCCAGCATGCTCATGGGCCTGGTCGTGGATCAAGTAGAGGAAGTGCTCAACATCGCTAACGAAGAGATCGAGGAAACCCCGGATTTCGGCGCCAAGCTCGATACCAGCTATCTGCTGGGCATGGCCAAAGTGAAGGGCAAAGTGGCCTCCCTGCTTGATATCGATCGAGTGCTCGCGGCCGCTGCGCTTGAAAAGCTCACGGAAGCCGCCTGCATCGCGGAAGCATAATCTTCAAAAGGGTCGGCGGGGCTTTCGGTGGGGGTTGCCTTCCAGCAAAGTCCTTATGACACTTGGAAAACGAATCGGTTGGGGTCTAGGCTCAATCCTGACCCTCATGGGGCTGATCGGTGGCTTGGCCGTGGTGAACATGGACCGCTCCAGCCGGGCCGCGCGAACTCTCGCAGGAGCCTACGTTCCGCAAGCTACCCTGGGCGGCGAACTCGGAGAAGCTGCTTCCGAAGCCCAGCTCGCAGCGACCAGCTTCGGCTACACTGCCGAAACTAATTTTCATCTCAATGCTTCCCAACAACTGGCCGCCTTGCGTGCCGCGTTGAATTCAGCGAAGAACCTGGCTCAAACCCAAACCTGCCTCATTCAACTCGGCGGGCAGGTCGCGAGCCTGGAACCCTTGCTGGCCAGTGCCCAATCGGATCTGGAAGCCACCGCTGCCCAGAACCGCCGCATGGTCGAACTCCGTAATCAGCTTGAGGAGAAAGCAGAGGTTTTCATCTACAACATCGAAATGTACGTGGGTGATCTTGAGGATACGCTAACACGAGACATCCAGGCGGGCGCATCCGTCGAGGTGCTCAAGAAGCACGCAACCCGCATCAGCCTGGCTTCCGAAATTCGCGTAGCCGGTAACGCCGCACGTGTGGCGATTTTCAAATCACTGGCACTGCGTCAACCCGACCTCCTGAACGCTGGCGTCACTCAGTTCGAAAAACTCCAGGCCCACCTGAACGAACTGTTCCCTCTGGAAACCGACCCGGAGCACTTGCGCGAGCTAAAGGATGTGGCAGATGCCGCTGGGGAGTATGGCCTGGCGATGACCCAGATCCAGGTGGCTCAGCAGGAATTGGGCAAGCTCGCATCCAAACGGACTCAGACGGCAGACGCCATGGAAACCCTGGTGGACCAAGCCGTCACCCAAAGCCTCTCCCAGACATTGCTGGCCGCTGATGAAACAAGCAACCGGCTCACACGCGGTTCTAGATTGCTGACCGGTGGTTTGACTGTCGCCTTTTTAGCGGGTGTGGTCATGGCCTGGTGGCTCACACGCAACACGAAGGGACATCTCGCCGCTGTAACTCAACGCCTGGAGGAAGGCGCCCAACAGGTAGCTGTGGCTTCCACCCAACTCTCCGAATCCAGCAACTCCCTGGCACAGAGCGCCAGCCAGGAAGCGGCTTCCCTTCAAGAAACCAGCTCCTGCCTGGAAGAAATGGCGTCCATGATCCGCCAGAGCTCCGAACATGCGCAAGCCGCCAGGGAACAATCGTCCGCTGCAAACGCGGCAGCCCTGGAAGGAGCCAATGGCATGCGAAAAATGTCCGAGGCCATGTCGGCGATCGGTGGATCGAGTGAGAACGTCAGCCGGATTGTAAAAACCATCGATGAGATTGCATTCCAGACCAACCTGCTGGCCTTAAACGCCTCTGTCGAAGCTGCTCGTGCCGGCGAGGCTGGCCGGGGATTTGCCGTCGTAGCTAACGAGGTGCGGGCGCTGGCCCAACGTAGCGCTCAAGCCGCAAGGGAGACAGCCGAGAAGATCGAGGATTCTGTCGCGAAAAGCGCTTACGGCATCCAGATCAGTCTCGAAGTGGATGAGCACCTTAAAACCATCGCTTCGAAAACCAGCGATGTGGATGGCCTAATCAACCGCGTAGCCCAGGCGCTTAAAGAACAGGCCCAGGGGGTTAACCAATTGAACACGACGGTGGCCCAAATGGAACAGGCGACCCAGTCCAACGCAGCCAATGCGGAAGAAACAGCCAGCGCTGCGGAGGAACTCAATGCTCAGACCTTGATGTTCACCGAGGCTGTCCAGGAGCTCTCGGACCTTGCAGGTTCCGAATGCAAGACGAAGCAACAAGCTCTGCCGTGCCCACAGGTCACAGATCACTCCATCTCTGCCAATCGTTTCCGAAACGCCCCAACTTCCCCAGCATCCCGCCTACGCGCTGTGAGGGCTTGAACCGCCAGGCTGGATCAGGCCGGGGCAGGAATCTTGGAAGCCGTGATTCCTGCTGCACTCGCGATTCTTACGGCCAGGTGTTCAAAATCCTGGCGGCATTCCTTCACGGCGTAGGTATGCGCACCGATGGCGCCATCAGCAGGCTTCAACATAAAAATCGGCTTCCTCGCTTCCATGGCCATTGGCATGAGGCTTCTGTAATGCTTCATCCTGGCAAGGCAGTTTGGATCTGAGTCGAGCCCCTCATCGGAACCAGGTGCTTGTCCGAGCACCGAACCTCGATACTCACCAGGCATGCGTTGCATCCATTTATCAAATGCCTTAACGGGTCGTCCATCCCTGGAAAAATGCTGCATGAACACGTACCCTGCCGGTTTCATATCCCCTGGAGGCAGCAGCAGCTCTGGCTCTGGGTTTTTAAGAAGCCGCTCATGCCATTCTATTCGCCAGCGCCGGAGCGTGGGGCCTAGATTTCTCAGGCCTTGCATAGAAAACAAATCGGGGGCTAAAGGGATAACCACAGCATCCGCCGCGATCAGAACCGCTCGGTTTATTGCCCCAAGGTTGGGACCAACATCCACCAGGACAACATCCGCTTCGCATCGATCAGCCGCGTTTAGAATGATCCGATAGAAGGCAGATATGATCCTGAATGCACTCTCATCGCGATCATTACACAACGGCCAGCTTGAGCTTAGCTTGTCCTCGAATGATGACAGGCCCAGGTCTCCTACGAGGAGGTGGATGCGGGAGGACATGAAAAGGTCCGTCTCGTCGAGAGGAACAAGATGTGGCTCTGCAAAATCGCCAATGCCGCGAATAATCGGACGAAGACTGCCAAGAAGAGTTTTGGGATGCTCGCCCTCAGGCCAAAGCTCTTCCAAAGCGTCCTCGTTTAAGAACATCGAACTCAGATTCGCCTGAGGGTCCAAATCGACGGCAAGCACTTTATAATTCAAGTGGGCGTACATCCACGATAGGTGATACACAAGGGAAGTCTTGCCTACACCGCCCTTATTGTTGAACAGAGTAAGGATTTTCATGTGCGTGCTTTGAGCGTCACCAGGAAGTAACCCGCATCGAATGCGAATTCCGCAGGAGGGTTC
Source organism: uncultured Verrucomicrobiota bacterium (assembly GCA_942493075.1). Classification (GTDB taxonomy): domain Bacteria; phylum Verrucomicrobiota; class Verrucomicrobiia; order Limisphaerales; family UBA8199; genus JBBQYD01. The sequence goes on from OW818681.1 coordinate 5,644,905, forward strand.
CCATTCTCCAAAAGGGCGTGCTGGGCCCGCTCGACCCCGGAACCATAGCGGTTTACGAAGCCAAGTGTTTTCATCGCCTCGGCGAGCACGGGGTTGCGATAAGCGTTCTGCCTGGGGAAATTCTCGGGGGAAGCCTCACCATACAGAGAGCCTGGATTCTGAATCTCGATGCGATCTGAAAACCAGTAGAAACGGATGGGGCCTGTCGCCTCGTAGTCACGATGCATAACCGAGTTCATCAAGAACTCGCGGAGCGCGTAACGAGGGTAGTCGAGCACCGCTTGCTCCCGTAGAGTCGTCTGCGGAACGGGTCGTGCCGCCAGTTGTGTATCAATCACCATTTCAAGCTCTCGCAGCACGGTTAACAAATCGCCCTGAAGTTCCTTTTCCATTAAGACCTCCTCCGGACGCAGGAGTTCGCCCGAGAGGCGAAGGAATTGCAGATAACAACCTGGGAGCCATCCCCGGGGGTCCTTTGCAAATAGGAGAATTCCAGCATTTGTTGGGCAATCGTTCTTTGGATCATAGAAGCGAAGGGCTGCCAACTGCTGAGTGATTCCGCGATTGTTCGCCTCTATCACGTCCTGAGAAATGGCATGCTGCCGGTAGGTGTTTAGAAAAAGGTCCGCAGCCAAATCTGCAACTGTGCTACCCAGGCAAGGGCGAAGGTCGAATGTTTTGGCATGGGATATCCTGCGTTCAGTAAGCCTTCGTTCCTCCGTCTCCGTCGCAATAGCCCTTCGGGGCCCCACCCTGATCCATACCTGGCCCTTGTAGCGTACGGGCGGCAGGTCCGAGGGCAACACTTCCACAATCGCGACCTCGCCGGAACCATCTGAAAGTGCGATCTTGTAAATATTGAGCGCAGGGATTGGGAGAACATTGCCGTTCGCTCGAATCTCACCAAGCCTCAGCAAAAGTCGATCTGTAGCCTTCAGTCCTTTGGGATTGCCCTTGTTGTCCACCCCTATTAGCAAATACCCAGGTAGTCTATGACCAGGGAAATCGTTCGAAAAGGCGCATGTAGCGATGCAATACTTCTCCAGATCGTCAATCGACTCGGTGCGCTCCACCCGATCAGATTCCAAATCCGTCATCAGATGTATCAACTCTATTTCTGTTAGCATAGGGGTTGTTTGCTACATCAGCATGTTACCCGATTCGGGCGCTGCTCGCAGCAAATCCTTTGTGAGATATGTGAGGTCGGACACCCTTTGTCTGACGAATGGTGCTAGAGTCACGGGCGTGGGTGAAACCGGGAGTCTGGCGCAAGCGGCGGAAAGCCACCAAACAAAGCTTTTTTGCCATTGTCAAAACTGTTAGCTTGCCGATGTCCTACGGAACCCTGAACCTGTTTGGAGCAATCTAAAATGGCACCGAAAAGCGAAAAAACTGAGAAGCCGGCCGAGAAAGCCGCGCCGGAGAAGGTTGTTGATAAAAACGTCGAAGCCAAGAACGCAGAGGCGGCAAAAGTGGCCGCCACACGTGCGCGCGAGCTTGAATCAGCCATCTCGACCATCACCAAAACCTACGGTGAAGGCAGCATCATGCGTCTTGGGGATGCCCACGCACTCCGCAAGATCGAGGTCATTCCCACAGGCGCCCTGGCCGTGGATCTGGCGCTTGGGGTCGGCGGCGTGCCCCGCGGCCGCGTGATCGAGATTTTCGGCCCGGAAAGTTCCGGCAAAACCACGCTGATGCTCCACGTAATCGCCAACGCGCAAAAGGCTGGCGGTTTGGCTGCCTTTATCGATGCCGAGCATGCGCTCGATCCTGCCTATGCCAAACGCCTGGGCGTGAACCTGCAGGATCTGCTTGTTTCTCAGCCGGATAGCGGTGAAGAAGCACTATCCATCTGCGAAATGCTTGCTCGCTCGAATGCTTTGGACGTCATTGTCGTCGATTCCGTGGCGGCGCTGGTCCCTAAAGCCGAACTTGAAGGTGAGATGGGCATGGCAACGATGGGCATGCAGGCCCGGCTGATGAGCCAGGCCCTACGTAAGCTCACAGCCATCCTGGCTAAAGCCCGCACCACCTGCATTTTCACCAACCAAATGCGCGAAAAGGTCGGCGTCATGTTCGGCAATCCCGAAACCACGCCTGGAGGCAAGGCGCTGAAGTTCTACGCCAGCGTGCGCATAGATATTCGCCGCAAGGAAACACTGAAAGACGCGGCCGGTAACGCTATTGGCAACCACGTTAAGGTTAAAATTGTTAAAAACAAGGTCGCACCGCCCTTCTGTGAGGCCGAATTCGACATTCTTTATAACCACGGCATCAACAAAGAGGGAAGCATTTTGGAAGTTGCGGTCGATTCGGGCGTCGTGGACAAAAAGGGAGCGTGGCTCCAGTTCAACGGCGAGCTGATTGGCCAAGGTAAGGATGCGGCCCAAAAGGCTCTGACGGAGACGCCTGAGCTGGCCCAGAAAATCGTTGCCGCCATCATGGCGAAACGCGAAGCCGCCGCTGCCGCCGCCGCCTGAGTGGGAACCATTGGCAACGAGCGCGGGATGCTTGGCAGTTCAACCGGAACATCCGGCTGGGTTTTACCCATCCGGAGTGGGTTCTGCCCCCCATTTCACCTCGTGAATCGTTGTAATAATTTGCTTGCAACCGGCGGGGTAATGGCTCATGTTCCGGGAACAAATACGTTTTAGGCACCGTGTGCCTGTATGCTTGATCGATTACTGCATGAATAAGCTTCAACCGGTGAGGGCGTCTTGAGTCGCCCCTATCCTCCACGTTCGGCTTCTCCGATGTCCTTCGTCCGGGTTAATGGGAAAATACGCGCCCGGGAGGTCCGAGTAATCGGCCCGGAGAGTAAACAGCTTGGGATCATGTCGCTAGGTGACGCGCTCACAATGGGGCGGAACTTGGGAGTAGACTTGGTCGAGATCGCCCCAAATGCGACTCCGCCAGTTTGCCGACTGGTCGATTTTGGCAAGTTCCGCTACGAACAGGCCAAGAAAGACAAGGAATCCAAGAAACACCAGCATTCGACCCGAGTCAAAGAGGTGCAGCTCAGTCCCAAGATTGATCCGCACGATCTCTCCGTTAAAATCCAACACGGAATCGGCTTCCTCTGCGAGGACATGAAGGTGAAAATCGCCCTCAAGTTCCGCGGACGCGAAATGGCCCACACGGAGTTTGGGTTCCAGGTGATTCGCAAATATCTCCAGGAAATCGCCCCTTATGGGCACGAAGATTTTCCGCCCAAACTGATCGGGCGCGGAATCACTGTCATGATCAGTCCACTGCCACGCAATAAGCGGGCGAAGAATCCTTACGAGAACGAGATTCTTCCGGAAATGGTCGATAATGAGGACCCGGGTGATGACGACGATGACGATGAATCCCAGGACGAGTCTTCCGCCGATTCAAATAAACCCGTAGCCATCAATCGTGGTGGCGAGGATGAGAAGCAGCCTTCCGAGGGCGGTTTCACTAACAATCCTTTCTCCCAGATCGACCCCAAGTAAAAGGTTATCGCTTTACGCCGGCGCGGTATCCCCGCGCCGGTTTTCTCTTTAGCAAATGCGCGGAAGCTGCTCCCCGGATGGCATGCTCAAAATTCGGTCCACCCCTATAGTGCTGCGTAACAAGACCTGACCGGGTGCTCGATCTGTAACTTTGCCAACGACGCTTACGCCAGGGCACTCCGGTCGTAACCGTAATGCGGCCAATGCTGCTTCCACGTCCCTCGCGGGCAGGATGATGACGAACCGCCCCTCGCAGGCAACCTGCATGGGATCGAAACCCAGGATCTCACAAGCGGCCCGCACGTCCTCCCGGACAGGCACCTGGCTTTCGTCCAGGCGCAGCGTCAACCCGCGCGCCTCCGCGATCTCATTCAGCACACTGGTCAGACCTCCCCGGGTGATGTCTCGCAAACAGTGTAGTTCCACCCCGGATGCGATCAGCGCAGCCACCGCTCCGGCCAGGGGCGCGGAATCGCTGCTAATCTGGCTTTCAAATTCGAGTCCCTCTCGGACCGCCATGATCGCCATGCCGTGTCTCCCCACATCGCCGCTAACCAGAATCACATCCCCGGGTTGCACGCTCCCGGGGCCAAGCTTCAACTTGTGTTCTATCACCCCGATCCCGGCGGTGTTAATGAACAAACCGTCCCCCTTCCCTTTATCAACGACCTTCGTGTCACCGGTGATGATCCGCACACCGGCAGCCTCAGCCGCAGCTTGCATTGAGGCCGTCATCTCGCAAAGGGTCGCCATAGGCAATCCCTCCTCAATGATGAATGCCACGCTGAGATAAAGCGGGCGGGCTCCAGCCATCGCCAGATCATTGACAGTGCCATGAACCGCAAGCGAACCGATGTCACCGCCGGGGAACTTCAAAGGACGCACGACGAAAGAATCCGTGGTGAAAGCGATTCGCTGAGCCCCTATTTCCATGACAGCGGCATCGTGCTGGCCATCGAGGAGTGGATTAGCGAACGTCGGCACGATGAGCTTGCTGATCAGGTCGTGCATGAGTCTGCCCCCGCCCCCGTGCGCCAGCAAAACGCGTGGGTAATCCTGGATTGGAAACGAGCAGGACGGGGTGAATCGAGTCGTGTCACTCATGAATGATCAGGAGGGTTGTCGGCGATAATTATAATAAGCGGCACAAGCTCCCTCAGCGGAAACCATAGGTGCACCGAGCGGATGGTCGGGAGTGCAGCGGGCTCCGAACTCGGTACATTGGTTTGGGCGTAGCTTGCCTTGCAGAACCAAGCCGCTCCGACATGCGGTGGGTTCTTCAACCACCATATCCGTTAAACCAAACTTCCGTTCTGCATCGTATGCCTGGTAGGGAGCGCTAAGTCCCAGACCGCTGCCTGGGATCTCTCCGATGCCGCGCCATTTGCGGGACACAATTTGGAAAACCTCACGCATCATGCGTTGCGCCGTGGGGTTGCCCAGGCGCCGCACGGAACGTTGATACTGGTTCTCGACCTCGGCACGACCGCTCTCTAATTGACGAACGCACATCAGGATGCCCTGCAGGATGTCCACAGGCTCAAATCCCGTAACGACTATGGGCACGCGGTACTTGATGCTTATAGGTATATACTCTTCATATCCCATGATGGCGCAGACATGGCCTGCTGCCAGAAACGCCTGCACCCGTGTTTCAGGCGCGCTGAGGATTGCCTCGATCGCCGGGGGCACCAGCACATGAGAAACGAGAAGCGAAAGATTCTTCACTCCTCGCTGAGCCGCTTGGTAAGCCAGCATCGCTGTGGCGGGTGCCGTCGTCTCGAAACCAACGGCAAAGAACACCACCTCGCGCCCAGGGTTCTGAATCGCAATCTTCAGTGCATCCAGAGGTGAATAGAGTATTCGCACATCCCCGCCAGCGGCGTTAACAGATAGAAGGTCCTGGGCGCTGCCGGGCACCCGCAGCATGTCGCCGAATGAGCAGAAAATGACCTCTTTGCGCCGTGCGATCTCCAGCGCCTTATCGATGAGTTCCACCGGTGTAACGCAAACCGGACAGCCGGGACCGTGAATGAGGGTGATATCGGGAGGAAGCAGAGTATCGAGACCAAATTTGACGATGGCATGCGTTTGCCCCCCGCACACTTCCATGAGAGTCCACGGTTTCGTCGTGATCCGTGCCAGTTCGCCTGCCAATTGGCGGGTGAGTCCGGCGTGACGATATTCATCCACGAACCTCATAACGGCCGTTGGGTCGCGGGGGGTGTCGGCGTCGAAGAATCACCTGGGTTCAGGTCATCGAGTTCCTGCATCTTCCTGAGGTACTCGAATACCTCCTGTGCCTCAGCTTCGTCAACCCGGCTCAGGGCAAACCCAGCATGAACGATGACGTAATCTCCAAGATTGGCTTCGGGCACGTAAGCCAGGCTGACCTCTTTGAGCACCCCGCCGAAGTCGATCTTGCCGGTGCGAGTGATGGGGTCCTCACCAGTGAGGCTGGCGATTCTGCCTGGAACTGCCAAACACATGCCTTGAGGTTACACCTCCGCACCTCGCGGAGAAAGAGGATTAAGGTTTCCTTGCGCTATCGGCAGGAATGAATGAAAGTCGCTCACATGTTCCCCGGTCACGACATCGGCGCTCAGAAAATCCGCATTCGGAAAGTTAAACACCTGTCCCTGATAGGCGTGCTGATAGCCGTAGCGTGCCTGTGCGAGCATGCGGTCGCCTCGACCGAACCTCATCATTCGCCTGCCCTCCCGGCGGTTCAGGCGAGTACCAATACATTTCCCGGGGCGCACTGGGGTAAAGTTGCCCAACCGGAGGACGCGGGCTGGTCGTCTACAAAACTCGCCCTTGCGCAAAACTACGGGAACGAAATCGGGTCGGTCGCAGTGGTTATTGTAAACCACGGACAAATCGTTTCAGAGTGGGGGGAAACAGCAGAACGGTTCAACGTGCATTCCATCCGCAAAAGCTTCATCAGCGCGTTGTACGGAATTTTCGTGAGCGAGGGAAAGATCGACCTGAACGCCACAATGGCCGAGCTGGAAATCGATGATAACGAACCCCGTCTGACCGTCGTGGAGAAGCAGGCCACTGTGCTGGACCTGCTCAAAGCGCGCTCGGGAGTTTATCACCCGGCACTTTACGAAACGGAGGGGATGAAGAAGACCCGGCCGCTCCGCGGCAGCCACCCTCCTCGCACCTTCTGGTATTACAATAACTGGGACTTCAATGTGCTGGGCACCGCACTTGAAAAACGCACGGGCCAGAGCGTGTTCAAGGCGTTCCAACAGCGGATTGCATTGCCGATTGGCATGGAGGATTTCCGGCTTGAAGACACCGGGTATGTGCGCGGTGAAGATTCGATTCACCCGGCCTACCCCTTTCGGATGACGGCCCGTGACATGGCGCGGTTCGGGTTGCTCGTCGCGCGCGAGGGGCAGTGGCGCGGAAAGCAGATCATTCCCTCCGACTGGGTCGCCGCGAGCACCACCACTTACTCCCCTGCCCCTGCAGGAACCACCGGCTACGGTTATCTATGGTGGACTGAAGTTTACGGACGGCATCTTGAGAATGTGGACCTTCCAAAAGGCAGCTTTTCCGGGCGTGGCGCCGGAGGGCACTTCATCCTGGTGGTGCCGTCGCGGGACCTTGTCATCGTGCATCGCGTCGATACCGACAAGAGGAACGGCCCCAGGGTGGACAATAGGCAGTTTGGAACCTTGGTAAAACTCATCCTCGAAGCGATGCCGACCGGGGCAAAGCCGGATCAAGCCCACTCTCGAGCTCTTTCCCTGCCGCAAAGTCTCGATACGCTCGTCCCCTCCCTGATGAAGAAACACCACGTTCCGGGGGTATCGATCGTGGGACTGGAAAATCGTCGCATCGCATGGGAACGCCAGTATGGCGTTTGCCGGGCGGGCGCGCCGCAGCGCGTGAACACCCGGACAATCTTTGAGGCCGCCTCCATGAGCAAGCTGCCCGCGAGCTACCTGGCATTGAAGCTGGTTGAACAAGGGAAACTCGATCTGGACCGTCCCTTGTATCAATACCTCGATGAGCCCTACCTGACCAACGAACCCTTGCACCTCAGGATCACCGCGCGCATGGTTCTGTCCCACACCACGGGATTTCCCAACTGGCGAAAGGACGGTTGGCTCAAAGGCGGTCCGCTGACTGTGCTGGCGGAGCCCGGCACGAAATTCAGCTACTCCGGCGAGGGCTTCACTTACTTGCAGCGGGTCATTGAACATATCACCGGCGAGTCCTTTGAGCGCTACGTAAGACGAACCCTTTTCGAACCGCTGGGAATTACCGCCGGCAGCTACACCTGGCAAAACGATTTCGAGAAAATGGCCGCCTTTGGACATGACGCCAGCGGCAAGCTCGTTGAAAATCGGAGCCTCTACACCAGAGCCAACACAGCGTATTCCTTATATTGCTCCCCTATGGAATACGCACTGTTTCTGGAAGAGATGCTCCGATCGGACCGCTCCGCTCCGCAGTCACTGTCGGCAACGTCCATTGAGGCCATGCTCAGGCGCACGACAGAGGCGGTGGGCCGCAAGCCCATCTCTCGTGGTGGCCAACTACCCACCGGGCCGACCTATTACGGGCTGGGTTGGGCGCTCGACTCGACGGCTTCAGGCGACAAGATTTTCCACAGCGGCTCGAACAGAGGTTTCCGCTGCTACTGTGAGTTTGACCCGCAACGTGGCTCTGGAATCGTCATCATGACAAACGGCGAAGCGGGCGCCGAACTCTGGCAGGAGTTGATCGCATCTCTTTAGCTGCGGGAGATCGCGCAACCAGAATGGTTGCCAAATAGTAGCCGGAGGTCGGAACAAAGTGGAGACCTCCGGTCAGGTCCGGAGGAAATAGCACCCCAACGAGGGGTGCCAGAAACTTCGTTGCCTTCGCGCCCTTGGGGGACGACGGCCAATTCTGCGGAACATCCTATTCCCGAGCTCTGAAGGAGCGGCAACCCATAAGCCCAGGGACAGGCCGCAAGGCCGCCGCCCTGGGTAGAGAAGACGTAGAGGAAGAACCTCATTCTCCTCTTGGTTTGGCGCTTCAGAGGCGCCAAACCAAGAGGAGAATGAGGAGGAATTATTTGGTGCGCCCCCCGGGTAGCGACTGCGTCGCAACCCGGGGCTTTGGGGCACAATCCCGTTGGGATTGAGGAATGAGGAACACCTAGACTCGCGGTCCTCGAACCTCCGCGTGACTTCCTGGGACGCCGACCTCCGGTCTCCGGCCCCATCCTTCAACCTTCAACACGAAACCTTCAACTCTTTCCGGCTCATCGCTGTTTCAGCGCTTGGGATGACAAAATGGGACGCGCCCGGTGGGGACACCGGGCCTACAACACCGAGGCCATGGTATCGTGCTCGTAGTGCCGCATGAGCCTGGCATGGAGAGCTTGGTAAATTATCCGTTGGTTCCGTGCCCGGCCTGAATTGACTTAGCTCCGTGGCGGCTTCATATTTCGCGCATGGATAACGACATTTCGAAGTTACTGGACGACTGGGAATACCAGCCGGGGCAGGTCGTTGTCCGGAAGTTCATGGGCAAAGATGGCCAGGAAAAGCTGCAGTTGCGCGTGGATCTAGGTCTGCTGCAAATGAATGTGGAAGGCCGCCCGGACGGAAAGCGGCCATTTGGTCATGAATCGCTGTTTGATTATTATCAGGGCCGGCTCCTGCGCTATATCACCGAGCACGGCGGCAGCGATGAAGGTTTTAAACTGACGGGTGAGGACTGCGCCAAGTTGCAGATCGAAGCGCTGCAGTTTCACCACCGTTATATTTGCCTGCTCCAATTGGAGGATTACCCGCTGGTTGTACGCGATGCTGAGCGCAACCTGGCGGTGTTCAATTTTGTGGCGAAATACGCGGAGTCCGAGGAAGTCGCTTGGGCGCTCCGGCAATTTGAGCCGCAGTTGCTCATGATTTTGGTCCGCGCGCGAGCCTCCGAGGCCTTGGAGCGGTCAGATTATTCCCTGGCCATTCAACTGGTCGAGGATGGCGTGGATCGCATTCGCCAGTTCTTCCGTGAGAGCCCGCGTCCCGAGGCAGCCGAGCAAAGCGGTGAGATTCAGTCCCTGGAAACCTGGCTGGTAGAAATCCGCGATCAACGCCCGCTTTCCAAGCGTGAGCAGCTTGAGCGTGCCTTGCAGGAAGCGGTAAAAAGCGAGGACTACGAGAAAGCCGCGCGCGTGCGTGACCAACTCAAGGCATTGCCCTCAGGAGACTGAATACCCGGGTTTATTTTTGGGGATAAATCTGGTAGAGCAGCAGGTAGATCAACACACCGGTGATCGACACATAAATCCACAGGGGCCAGGTCCAGCGTGCGATTTTGCGATGGGATTCCCACCGGCCTTTGATAGCGCGCCAGATTGTCATGAGCACCAGGGGAACAATGGCTGCCGCCAGGACGGTGTGGGACAGGAGAAGGGCCAGATAATACGGCCGGAACGATGCTGGCTCTCGAAACACCGTAGGCCCTTGTTTGAGCACATAGCCCACATAGGTGTGGTAAGTGAGGTAGCAGACCAGGAACAGAGCCGAAGTGCAGAAAGCGGCAACCATGCAGCGCCGGTGAGCTTCTGTGTTCTTTCTTTTGATGAAATAATAGCCCGCCAGCAGGAACAATGTGCATAGCCCGTTCAGCGAGGCATTGACCGCTGGCAAATCCATCACGCTCATCGCTCACGCTCCAGTTTTCTGGCGCTGGCCAGTAGTTTCCGCATCACATCCGGCGTGCTGACATTATCACCGGTGGTTTCGAACACTCCCCGAATGCGCGCCTGCTTATCCACCAGAATGAATATCGTGCTGTGAATGAACAGATCTTCGGGCGCTGTCCGTTCGCCAGCTTTCTTCTCGATGGCGGTGAACTTCAGGGAATCCACAGCTAGAGCCGCGATTTGCCGCTTGCTGCCAGTTAGGAACACCCAGCGTGCGGGGTCGGCTTTAAAACGCTCGGCATAACGCGCCAGCACCTCCGGCGTGTCAAACTCTGGATCGGTTGTCAGGGTCACCAGCTTGATGTCCGTACCGGCCAACTGGTCCTGCAAAGACTTCATGTTCCGCGTCATGAAAGGGCAAGGTCCGGCGCATCGGGTAAAAATGATGTCCGCAATCCAAACGTTGCCTTTTAGATCACCCAAACCGGAGGGCTTCCCGAACTGGTTGGTCAGGGTGAAGCCCGCTACGGTTCCATAAACGGGGAGCCGGCCTGCCGCCGGGTTGCGCTGCAAACCGACGAGCAGGAAGGCCATTACCAGCAAAAGCACAGTGATGCCCAGGCCCAGCCAGATCATCCATTGAATACGGCGTCCAGGCTGATTCATAGAAACATGTTACGTGTGTGCCCGCGGCTAATGATCATCGCGCGCTATACTAAGCTGGCTACGAGGTGATTTCAACCGGCAAGGATTGCTGTCGTCGAACTGTCTGCTAACTTTGCGTGGGATGAATGCCGTACTCCTGGAGATTTTCATTATCACCGTGCTGCTTCTGGGCAACGGCGTTTTCGCGATGACTGAAATCGCAGTAGTTACAGCTCGCAAAGGGCGGCTGCGCAGCCTGGCTGACGCCGGAGATCGCCGCGCGCAAGCGGCTCTGGAATTGCTGGAGTCGCCCAACCGGTTCTTCTCGACCGTGCAGGTAGGAATCACGCTGGTCGGTGTGCTGGCGGGTGCCTTTGGCGGTGCAACGGTTGCCCGAGTGGTCAGCGGCGGACTCAAGCAGTTCCCGCTGCTGGCGCCGTATGCCGATTTCCTGGCAATCGGTTTGGTAGTGGTGATGATCACGTACTTCTCCCTGATCATTGGTGAGCTGGTTCCCAAACGTTTGGCGATGACCAATCCCGAAGCCATTGCGCGCTTCATGGCGCGCCCCATGCTCCGGCTTTCACAGTTGGCCAGCCCCGTGGTGCGGCTGTTGAGCTTCTCCACAGAGACGGTGTTGCGAATCCTGCGTGTCCGGCCAAACCAGGGAGCAACGGTCTCGGAAGAGGAAATCAAAGGGCTGGTGCAAGAAGGAGTCAAAGCCGGGGTGCTGAATAATGTCGAGTCGCGCATGGTTGAAAGCGTGCTGGCGCTGGATCACCTGCCCGTGCGAGACATCATGACTCCACGTGCGAAGATCATGCTGTTGCGCAAGGATGATGCGCATGAGTATGTCTGGCATAAGATCGTGGTCAGCGGCCATTCCGAATTCCCATTGTGCGATGCCAATCGCGATCACATTTTGGGCATCGTATCGGTCAAGGCGATCTATGCGCACCTGGCAGCGGGCATCCCGGTGCGGCTGACGGATCTGGCCGAGACCCCGCTCGTGGTCCCAAGCGTTCAACCAGTCCTGCGCCTGTTGGAAAGCTTCCGCCAATCCCGCAAGACCATCGCTCTGGTTGCTGACGAATTCGGCGCAATCGTGGGCCTGGTTACTATGCACGATGTGCTGGAAGCGATCACTGGCGAAATACCCTCGCGCGAAGAGCGCAGCAAACCGCGCGTGCGCCACAGGGAGGATGGCTCCTGGCTGGTCGATGGTTTGATGGAAATCGAAGCACTGGAGCGGAAGATACCCGGCTTGCGGTTCCCCCGGGCAGAAGCAGCGCAATATCAGACTCTCGGCGGCTTCCTGCTGGCACAATTCTCCCGTGTCCCGGCTGAAAACGAAGCGCTGGACTGGAATGGGTTCCGCTTTGAGGTCATCGACATGGACCAACTGCGGATCGACAAGGTCCTGATCACAAAGAAGCCCTAGGACGCCAGCCAGCTACTATTTCAACCGCAATTCGGCAATTACGGGATTGTGATCCGAGGCGATTGAGGCATCACGCAGGACTTGCGCCGATACAACCTCAAACTCAGAAGAGACGAAGATGTAATCAATCGCAATGCGCGGATTAGGACCACCCGGGAAACTCTTGCGCATCTCGGGGCTCGTTCCAACCACATCGAGCGTGTCCTGGAATTGCTTCCGCAACTGGCCCACGGCAGCTTCGCTCGGTTCCGCGTTGAAATCGCCCATCAGGATCTTAGGACCCTGATAACCGGCGGTAATTTCGGCGATCTGGGCGATCTGTCGTTCCCTCTGGTCTTCCGTTAATCCCAGGTGCGTGACAAAAACATGAACAGCACGGCCTTGGATGAACACAGGCGCGTATAGCAGCACACGTTGTTCGCTGTAGTAATCGGGGTATTCGGGATGGCTTTGGCGATAGTCAGGCTTGTACAACGGAAACCGCCTCATCGCGAGCACCGAGTGTCGGCTCAGCAGGGCGACACCATATTCCTCTGCGGGCGCTCCTTCCACAGGCACCGTATAAGCCGGTGCAAAAGCCGCATTCATTTTTAACTTCTCCTTGAGCAACTCAGGCTGATCCATCTTCGCCGAACGTGGACGAAACCGATCCACCTCCTGCAAGCCGGCCAGGTCAGGCTGCCGGGACGCGATCACCACCGCAGCCGGTTCCAGGCTAAACACCTTCGGGTCGGACGGCCAGTCGCCCCCGCCTGCACCGATGCGGATGTTATAGGACATGACTTTGATGGTCGGCGCGGCCTGACGGTCCGGTGTCCGGCAGCCGATGGCCAAAAGCGCCAGTGCGCCTGTCAAACCAAGCAATGTCGTCCACCCTGAGGTTCGCTGTGAAATGCGCATAAAATACAGAAATCTGCGAGGCCTTATTTAAAGACAGCGACCCCAGGCGTCAATGTTTGTTCGTGTAGGGAAAAGTCCACCTCCACCGGTCTTTGTCGTGCTTTGGATGAGAAGGCCGGAGGCACTTTGGCCCTGAGGAGAGATTGTGAGGTCTGCCTGCATTGTTGTCGCAAGCCAAATGGCATCGCGAAACCCAACGAGAATGGATGGACAGGGCTAAAATAGGTGAGGACACCGCGAAACACAACCTATACTTATTTTTCGTATGAAAATGGCTCGACTTTCTCGCGCGGAACCCAATTATTATGACGATTGCCGTCGTGCCGTTCCGGATGGCGGAGTTATACCATGAGAAACATTTTGAAGGCTCTTTTGAGCGTTTGTGTGACTGCGCTGGCCGTCTGCGCTTCGGCCGAGGTTAACATCTCGGGGTTTACTCCCCAGTTTGGCGTCGCCGGGGATTACGTGCGCATCCAAGGCAGCGGGTTCCCGTTAGATCAAACGACCCTCCTGGTCGTTAAATTCAACGGGACGAAGGCTCTAGCACCCTACGTCACTGTTCCTTTCACCGAGATTGAAGTGGCTGTTCCAGCGGGGGCGACGACGGGACCGATCACCGTCGAATACGGGACGTCGGCTTCCAGCTTGCAAGACTTCACGGTGATTGGCCCCGGGCCGTACGTAAACTCGTTTAGTCGCGTCGGTGGCTATGTTCTGCTGAAAGGAAAACGATTCCTCGATCCGGACCCGGTGACTAAAGTGACCTTTAACGGAAAGAACGCCAAGTCGTTCTTTATCGCGAATGATCTCGAGTTGCAGGCCACGCCACCGGACGACGTGACGACCGGTCCCATCAGCGTTACGACCTCCATGGGCACCTTCACAACCAGTTCGAATTTTTTCGCCACGCCATCTTTGTCCTCTGCAACACCCATGTCAGGACGGGCTGGGACGAATGTCATTATTAAAGGCAATAACCTGCTTGGCGCGCTCAGTGTCCAATTCGGCGGGCTCAACGCAACGGATTTCAACGTTCTCAGCAATCAAGGCATCAGGGTCACCGTGCCGTCGGACACGACTAATGGGAAGATCCGGGTGAACACCCCCGGGGGATCGGCTGAAACGGCGACGCAATTTACCGTGCCGCCTACCATCTTTGGATTCACTCCAGGGTTCGGCCCGGAAAATTCCAGCATCGTCATCACCGGAGCCAACTTTCTGGCCGGCACGCCAAAGGTTTACTTCAATGGGGTTCAGGCAGCGACTCCCACCGATGTAACCTTCGGCAAGCTCACAGCAAAGGTTCCGGTCGGGGCCACGACCGGCCCGCTGACAATCACGACGACCAACGGCTCGCACGAAAGCGCTATGCTTTTCTATCTTCCCCCAACCATCACTGGCGTTACGCCGACACGAGGTGAGCCGGGCACCGTCGTGCTGATCACAGGGAAGAACCTTACCAACGCGACAGCAGTAAGCTTCGGTGGCCAACCCGCCCAGGCTTTCACTGTCAGTAACAACGTTGCCATTTACGCGGTCGCCTCGGCAGAAGTCAGCAGCGGCAAGATCACTGTGACCACCCCAGGCGGAACAGCGAGCAGCCCTGGTAATTTCCATGCACCGCCTTCGATTAGCCTGTTCAGTCCGACCCACGGGTTGCCTGGAACGAGTGTGGCCATCTACGGAAAGAACTTTTTGGATGCCACTTATGTAGGCTTCAATGGCACCAGTGCGACTTTCGTCGTATCCAGTAACGAGTTCCTTACCGCGATCGTTCCAGCCGGAGCCCAAACCGGGCCGATTACCATCGGGGCCCCGGGCGGCACCAATACCAGCAGCGCGGTTTTCGTGCTCGATTATGCCAGTGATCTTTCAATCAGAGCCACCGACAACCCAGATCCCGTTTGGTTCGGAAGCAACCTGATCTACACGGTATCAGTGACAAATTACGGTCCCCACGAGGCCCGCAATACCATGATTGCAAATCGGTTTCCGACAAACGCCCTGCTCAAAGCCGCCTATTCAAGCCGGCAAGGAACGATTTGGACAACAAATGACGGTGTGCTGACAGCATCTGTGGGCACACTGCAGAATTCTCAGTGGGTGAACCTGGTGTTTACCGTGGTGCCAGCCGAGCCCGGGATTGCGACGTTTGAAGCGTGGGTGACCAGCGATTACACTGATCCCTACTCAACAAACGACTCCGTTAGAATCGAGACCTTCGTTCAACCCGTGGCTCTACTTGACATTCGCATGGCTACGAATCGAGTCAGGGTCGCCTGGCCGCTGCTGCTAACAAACTACACGCTCCAATGGCGTCCAGACCTCAACGCGGGAACGTTTTGGTCAAATACGACAACCGTACCAGTGACTAACGAAGGGCAGCGGGTGGTATTTGAACGACTGACGAATAACGTCCGATTTTATCGCCTGGAGAACTCTGGAAAATAGGCGCGGCCTGGCTGCTGGAGGCCAGACTTTGTTCGGATTGGAAGAGCCCTAAAGAGAGACCAAGCCCTCTTTGATGGCGTAGCGTGTCAACTCGGCCGCACTGCCACAGTTCAGCTTGCGCATCAAACGAGCCCGGTAGGTTTCGACCGATTTCACACCGATCTGCATGACCTGTGCGATCTCTTTGTTGCGCTTGCCATGCGCCACCATCTTGAGGAGCGCGCGCTCGCGCTCGCTGATCGAGGGTTTATTCGACTTCCCTTCAATCACAACCTTCATGTAATCCTGCACAACTACGGAAGCGACCTCCCGACAGAGGTGCACGCGGTTGTCCATGGACTCGCGTATGGCTTGAACAATCTCGGAGGGAGATGAGTTCTTGGTGACGTATCCTGAAACGCCTATTTGCAGCGCATTGCGAACGGTCGTGAGTTCGGCATCCGCAGATAGCATGATGATTTTCACCTGTGGGAATTCCCCTAGAAGGCTGGCGGCGATTTCGATGCCACTTTTCTCGGGCATGTGAACATCCATAATGATCACCTGTGGCAGGGTTTGCTTAACCTGCCCGGCCACTTCAGAACCTCCAGCCATTTCACCAACGATCTTAAAATCGGGTTGCTCGGCGAGCACGCGGCGCAAACCGGCCCGCATCATCTGATGATCGTCCACCAAAAGGATTTTTATTACACCACTGCTCATTGCTATTCCTGGGCTTTTGCATCCAAACATTGTCTCACCACTTTTGCAAGCGTTCGGGTCTCATAGGGCTTAGGCAAATAGACAAGGTCTAGTCTGCCTGGCACACCGGCTTCCACGATGTCGGTACTGTAACCGCTGGATATGATGGATTTTAGTCCGGGCCTTTGCGTTTGCAAACGCTCGATCAACTCCAGGCCAGTCATTCCTTCGGGCATAACCATATCTGTTAGCACCAGGTCGATCTGTTCGTGGTGCGTTTGCCAGAACTTCATTGCCACCTGTCCATTGGCAGCCTCGTGCACACGGTAGCCCAGCACGCGCAGAGCCTGCGCCACAGACACGCGAACTCGCGCATCATCCTCAACCAGCAGGATCGTCTCCCGTCCACCTCGCACGGTATCGGACACCATCGCGGCGGACGCAACCGAGGCGCCCTCCTCCGCAGCCGGCAGTAGAACCCTGAATGTGGTCCCCTGCCCCAACGCACTTTCAAGCTCAATCCAGCCCCGGTGTTGGGCAGTGATTCCGTGCACGATGGACAAACCCAGACCTGTGCCTTTTCCGACTTCCTTCGTGGTGAAAAACGGTTCAAAGACATGTCGTTGTGTTTCTGCATCCATGCCGCAACCGGTATCTGCTACAGAAAGGCAAACAAATCGTCCAGGCCTCCGCTCCGGGTAAACAAATGTCTCGCCGGCCTCAAAATCAACGATGGAGGTGCTGATGGTAATGCGACCGCCATGGGGCATGGCATCACGGGCGTTCACTACCAGGTTCATGAGAACCTGCTCCAGCATTCCCGGGTCAGCGGCAAGGCTCGGCAACCCTGTTCGTGGATGAAACCGCAGATCGATCTGCTCACCAATGAGGCGGCCAAGCATCTTAAGGAGGTTTGCAACCACATCGTTCACGTCCACTGGTTTAATTTCCAGGACAGACCGCCGGCTGAACATGAGCAACTGCCGGGTGAGAGTGGCGGCTCGCCGCGCCTCCGCATCGAGATCCTGCAACGATGCTCGCATATCCTCACCGAGCATGGGGTGCATCTGCAGCAAACCCAGGTGCATCATGATGGCGGCCAGGATATTGTTGAAATCGTGGGCGACGCCTCCGGCAAGCTGACCAATGGCCTCGAGCTTTTGTGACTGGCGCAGACGGCTTTCGAGGCGCTTGCGCTCGGTAACATCCTGGAAGAACACCAACCCTCCGCGCTTGCCTTTATAAGTGAATGGCACCGCAGTGAATTCGGCCTCGAAACAGGATCCATCCTGTCGAAGACAGTGTTCCTCCGCCAGCGCCACGTGGCGGCCCTCCTTGAGGATTCGTATCCTGTTCTCGACCTGCTCTCGAAAATCCGGATGAAAGCGCTCAAGCACTGATTGCCCGATCAACGCATCAGAAGTGGAATAGCCGAAAGCCTGGGCAGCGGTTTGGTTGACATAGGTAAACCGGCTTTCCTGCTGCACGAAAATCCCTGCGGGAGCGTTCTCAACAAGCGTGCGAAAACCTTCTTCGCTCTCCCGCAAAGCGGCCTCCACACGTTTATGCTCGGTGATATCCTCCTTCACACCGAGATAGTGGGTAATTCGTCCAGAGTCATCGGTTATCGGAGAAATGGCGGCGTGTTCCCAGAAGAGCTCGCCATTTTTTCTCCGATTGTGGAAGACGCCCCGCCACTCTTTGCCGCGAGTGATGGTTTGCCAGAGCTGCTTATAATCTGCGATGGATGTCTCGCCGGATTTCAAGATACGCGAAGTGTGCCCCCGCAGTTCCTCCAGGGTGTATCCACTTGCGTGCGTGAACTTCGGGTTCACGTATTCTATCAAGCCCTTGATATCGGTGATGACGATGCTGGCTGGGCTTTGTTCTACTGCTCGGGAGAGCTGGCGCAACTGCTGTTGAGCCTGCTCCCGCGCTGTCACATCGCGGCAGATGCTCATGGCCGCTGGTTGAGTTGCCCAGGTAATCCGCCGGGCGTTTACTTCAACGGAGATAATGCGTCCATCCTTGCAACGATGCCGTGTGGCAAACTGAAAAGTACCCTCATCAGGCACGCATGCCAATTCTCGCAAAAAAGAACTCGCAGGGCCTGAAGTGCTCACACCGAGAATATTCATCCCTGCGAACTCCGAAGCGGTATATCCGTACAACTCACCCGCGGCGGCGTTCGCAGCCAGTATCTTCCCCTCCATGTCGTGCACGAAAATCGCATCTGCGATGTTCTGGAACAACTTGCGATAGCGATCCTCGCTCGCCTCAAGAGCCTCGCGGGTATGGCGGCGTTCGAGTAGAACCCGCCACGCTCGCAGAGCACGCTCCACGATATGCGGCATCTCCGCAAAAGTTCCAGGCGACTTAACAATGTAATCGAGGGCACCGCGCCGCATCGCGTCAGCCGCCACCTGCTCATCGCCGTGGCTTGTCATGACCAGCATGGGAAACGGTCCGGCCTCGGGAGGGCTGGTCAGGAGGGAGTCCGATTTTCCATCCTCCACCATAAGATCCAGCAAAGCGATGTCTGGCAACCAGCCTGGCACCAGCACGTGATATGCGCGCAGGCTCGACACCGCACGGATCTCACATTGACCTCCAGATCCCGCTAAGGCCCGTCGTATTGCTTCCGCATGTGCCGGTTCATCCTCAAGAATGAGGATCTTGGTGGGTTGGGTGCTCAGCATAAAGAGGGGAGATCAACTGCGATCCAACTCAGGAACTGCGATGGGGCTGGTCAACGAAGCTGTGCGAGTCAGGGTATCGATTCCACGTCAGCCAATAGAATCCAAAGGCTTCCATGAGCGTCTTGAACTTATCGAAATCGACGGGTTTGACCAAGTAACTGCTGGCACCTTTTGCATAGGCTTTGACCATGTCGGCTTCGGCTGAGGAGGTGCTGAGGATGATAGCGGGAATGTCGCGTAATTCAGGATTGGCTTTGAGGTGAGCCAGCACTTCCAGCCCATCTACTTTAGGCAAACGCAGATCGAGGAGGATCAGGTCGGGACGCGGTTGCTCCGGATTGCCCCCTTGTTCCACTCTCACATCAAGATAATCGAGTGCTGCCTGGCCATCAGTCACATGAATCAGCCGGTTGGGAACTTGGAAGTCGGCCAGGTTCCGTTTGACGATCTCGGCATGGGCAGGATCATCCTCCACCAGCAGGAGATTCACAGGATGGCGGGTTTTCATAAGTCCATTTTTTTAAAGTCACAAGAGACGTGTGCCGGTCAGGGTAAACCGAAAGGTTGCTCCGCTTCCCGGGCCGGCGGATTCGGCCCAGATTCGCCCGCCATGAACCTCAACGATCCGTTTGACAAGTGCGAGTCCGATGCCAGAGCCAGGGGTTCCGGGATGCAGCTTCTCAAATAGTCCGAACAACTTTCCCTGGTGCCGCGGGTCGATCCCGGAGCCGTTGTCCTTTACGAACAGGACGATTTGCATCTCGTCCTGTTCCACTCCGATCTCGATTAACGGCGAAGCCTGGTCACCCATGAACTTGACTGCGTTATCGAGGAGGTTCTGAAACAGCTCCATGAGGCGCTGCCGATCTCCGTGGAGCATGACGGGAACCTCGGTTACCCGCACCTTAACCTGACGCTCGGCAACTTGGCCGGCCACTTGTTCCTGGGCCGCCTGAGCGATCTGCTGCAATGTTACATCCTCCGAGGTGTTCACCTTGCGTCCAATACGAGAAAGTTCTAAAAGCTCATCCAATAGTTGAAGCATCCGGGAAGCCGCCAGCCGGATGTACTCCATATCTGATTTTATGCGAGTGGCGTCTCCAGTCTGCATATCCTTCTCCAGATATCCGAGGAAAGTCTGGATGGTCACAAGAGGGCTTTTCAGATCGTGCGAAACGGTATAGACGAAACGCACTAACTCCTCATTCCTCTCTTGCAAGGCTCGTTCAGCCAGCTTCCTGTCCGTGTCGTCCAGAATAATGCCGTGCCACAAGGTGCTGCCGTCTTCCAGTCGCTCGGGCTGTGCATTTGAAAGCCGCCAGCGCAGCCCCTGGCGGGGAAGGATGACGCGGAACTCAGAATGGAAGGGCTTAAGAGTGCGGGCGGATTCGAGAATGTCCTGCGTGACGCGGTCACGGTCTTCCGGATGCAATCGTCCAAACACAGGGGTGGCATCCTCGCGCACAGCCTCCGGGGTTACTTCATAAATGGTATTCATCCCCGGGGTGGAGAACGGAAAACTAGAGCGCCCATCAGGGAACCAGCGGTATTGATAAACCACACCAGGGACCTGTGCGGTGAGTTTCAACACCATGTCGTGGCTTTCTTTGAGAGCCTGCTCGGCTCGCTTGCGATCCGTGATGTCGTGGATGATAGAATGGAGCAAGTGCTTGCCGCCCATGTTAATCGGACCGCTGAAGACCTCCACGTTCCTGATTGATCCGTCCGCGCGGCGGTGAGCGAATTCAAAATACAAATGCTGGGTCGCTGCACTCGCCTGGCCCATCTCCGCCATGAGCCGCTCCCGGGGAAGCGTGTTGATCTCATGCAGGTGCATCCCCCGGAGCTGTTCCCGAGGCCACCCGTAGAAACGGCAGGCCGCAGGATTGGCATCCACAATCCTGCCATCACTTGGATCGACGACAAGCATCGTGGCATGGTTATTTTCAAACAGGTTTCGGTATCGTTCCTCACTCTCAGCCAAAGCAGCATTCACATTCTCACGCCGAATGCGGTTGGCCATAAGGAGCCCCATGGCCATCGTGGCCAGGGGATACACGAGCATCACTGGGGCCGCGACGACTGTCATAACCTGACGTGCGACATCCCACGGCAGCGTGAACATCAATGCGAGCATCACCATGTGGGTGGCGACGCCAAACACCAGCAACTCCGTTGCCGATATCGATTCGATGGCTCCGCGGCGATACCGCCGCCAGAGGATTCCCATTGTGCCCGTTGCCACAATTACAAGTGTCCCCGTCAACGCGGCGCCCCCTTGGGATATACGAAAAAGAGCGGTGATGGCCATGGCCACCACCGTCGGGATTGTTCCCAGGAATAGGCCTGAAATGCTCAGTAAAACGGATCGGGTATCGAATACCACGTGGGAATCTAAGCGGAAGCAGCTCAGGATAAGCGCGACACCCAACCCGCCGATCACGGTTCCGATCAGGAGCTGCCGCAGCAATTGGTTGTCTAAACGCACACGGCTAGTCGTGAGATCAAACACCAGAATCATTGCCAGCAACAGGGAGGCGTTGTGAAGCAAGCTGAGAAGGGTGTTTTCTATCATAAGGCACCCCCATTTGCGCTGCCCAGACTCACCTCGATAGGAAAGCAGGCGCGCACCCTATGCCCCTGTAACAAAATGGTCAGGTTCCTAGCCACTGGTGCCCAACTCACCTCAAGCCACCTCCGTGGTTCCCCTGCAAAAGTGCGCTTCTGCTCAAAGACACAATCCAACCCAAGGCTTGAGGCGGCCAAACTTTCTCAGAACGTCAAAATAATGTCACGCCCGAAAAACCGAAAAACGAGAGATCCGGCGTTGTAGTTTGGAGATGAGAAAGTAACAGCTTGTGGGACGCACCGTGCAGTATGGCCTAAGCACCCGGAGCTGATGTAAAATTCAGATCAAGTTCCCAAGGGCTCACCAGCCTAATCGAACTGAATTTGTAGATACTCCTGATCCAACACTCTCCGCTGAATGGGCGACAAACCGGACTGTCGCCGAATTTCCAGCGCCTGTGTTTTAAGGTGCATAAACGCTTGTTCAGCCTGGCCAACCATCCTCTCAACAGAGTTGTGAGGGGGGGGGTAGGACACCCATTCTGGTTTAGCTTCAACAGTGCTAAGAGCATTTGCCGGTGCCAATAGACCGTAACCAGGAGTGCTTGCTGCCAGCGAGGAAGTTCCGGAAACAGAAACGCGGTGCGCAAGACGATCCGCTGCTGCTCAGGAGGCTCATTCAACGCCCATGCTGCGTGTTGCAGAGTCTTGGGGGAGCCGGAAGCCAACGCCTCCAGCGCAAACTCATCGGCGTCGTTTAACAACCTTGTGACGGTGGTTTCATCGACCAGAGGCAGGCTTTGAGATGCAGTTGTCATGGTGCCTGACTCTTACATTTCTGTAAAACTGTCCTCAAGCGCGGTGTCTACGCGCCTATTGCTTGTGATCAAGGTGGGTTTCGAAACGCCAGCCCGGGCTTTAACGGAATGCCCGTTGCCTTGGAATGGGGAGCCTGAGTTAACCGGACGTGTGGCACGGCTCGGAAGGGATCGATCGATGCTGGATGACTTAGTCTTGGCCGTCTGGCCGTCCACCAGTTGAAGCAGATCAACGACAGCCTCTTTCATGGACTGGGCCTGGGCATTCAGTTCCTCAGCAGCCGCAGCGCTTTCCTCTGCATTAGCGGCGTTGGCTTGAGTAACCTTGTCCATCTGGCTTACCGCGGTATTGATTTGGCTGATTCCCTGGCTCTGCTCCCTCGAAGCACCCGCCACCTCTGAGGCGATTGCGTCAACCTGCCGTACCTTGGCGACGATATCATTGAGTGCTGAAGCGACGCGCGCACTGATTTCGACTCCCAGAGCGCTCTTCTGGATGGCTCCTTCGATCTTCTGAGAAGTCTCCTTCGCGGCGACCGCGCTGCGTTGAGCGAGGTTTCGAACCTCCTCAGCAACGACGGCAAACCCCATCCCCGCTTCCCCCGCCCTTGCCGCCTCTACTGCTGCATTGAGCGCCAGCAGGTTCGTCTGAAAGGCAATCTCATCGATCGTTCTAATGATTTTGGCGATTTCATCACTGCTGGCTTTGATCGCATCCATGGCAGTGCTCATGGTTTGCATATCGCTGACTCCACGCTCGGCGGCCAACCGCGCTTCTTTCGCGAGGTCGTTGGAGCGCTGGGTGTTCTCTCCGTTCCGTTGCGTCATCGACGCCATCTCTTCGAGTGATGAACTGGTTTCCTCCAACGAAGCGGCTTGCTCACTCGCGCCTTCTGCCAGGGACTGACTGGAGGAAGATACCTGTTCGGCGGCACTCACGGTCTGTTCCGCCCCGCTTGAAAGTTGCTCAGCAACGCGGCGAACCGGACGAGTGATCGAGCGGGTGATAACCAAGGCAAGGCCCGCACCAACCAGGAGAGCAATAACTAATCCAATAATGACCACACGCGATGCGCTGGCGAGCAAACCGGCCGCATCTGAAGACACCTTGGCAGAGGATTCCATACTGTTGCTTGCCGCTTGCTGGGCCTGCTGCAATCCGGCATCGCCGACCGCCACGCGCCTCTGGTTTATCTGGTCCCGCTCCTGCCAATGAGCAAGCAGGCTCGCCATCGCATTGGAATAGCGTTGACCAGCAGCTCGGCACTCCTCGATTTGCTTCAAATTGGTTTCCTGACGTGTGATCGCCTTAAGCTCATTGAGCTTTTGATAGACTTGCGCGAACTTCTGCTGGGCTTCCTGTAAGTGATTCAAATTCCGTGTGGATTGCGCCTTGAAGTTCCCGATCCGAATCTCCTGTCCGAGCATCAGAACGTCGTAAACCAGGTTAATCTTGAGCACGCGGTCTTCCAGAACCGATACGCTTGCGCTTTGATTGGTACGCAGATGTTCCTTGAGGGTTTCATTCTGGATGCCCAGGAAATCGCTGGCCTGTTTCATGTACGCCTGGGCCGCTTCATCCATTAACTGGCGGTCTCTGTTTAATCCCTCAATAATGCCCAAGGTATCCTGGGAAAGCTTTTCATACTCCGCCGCTTTTGCAGCCGCAAGGTCAGCCGCTTCCTTTAGAGAACCCAGAGTTTTAACCCCTGGTTTGGAAGCCATGTCTCGCGCCGACTCAAGAGACTTGGCGAGTTGTGCCATGCTCGTGCGGGCTCGCGTCAGGTAGTTCGTTTCCTCGCTATAGGAATACCCACGCATTTCATACATCGTGCGGGCAAACTCGCGCTCCACTTTGTTTGCAATCGCAGCGGCAGGCATGCTCTCCTGGGCCAGGACTGAGGTGTCTTTCTTTACATCGGACATTCGCCAAACGGCTGTTGATCCCAGCAGCACGCAAATACCAATCAAACACCCAAAGCCCAGCAGAATCTTAGTTCCCAGTTTCATAGTTCTAGTCTAATGCTGAGTATCGGCTGTCATCAGGTTCAGTTAAGAAAAGAGAACCTTACAACCCGTCGGGAAAACCTGACATGAGATGTAGGGTTTTCCGTACAGACCGAGGCATAACTCCGTTTGGATGCGCCCCTTGCTCCAAGCACTCCCGGCCCATCCGTAAAAAAACTGATTGTGTTAGGGGCGGGGGCAGATCATGATGACATCGCTGAACAGCCATCCGGGAGCTGTTGAGCTGCAAAACTTTCTGTTATACTAACCCTGGAACCAGCGGCTTGTAGAGCGCTGGTTTTTTTGTTTAGGGGGCCAGCGGCGACTGGCGATGGACTCGGAAGAAACCACCAGGACTGCTTTGATTTGTTGCCAACATTGTCCAGTACCCTGTAGCCAAGTTGCTCGCTGACAACACTGCCCAATCCTTCAGATCGTAGGAATGTTCGACTCGGTACACATTGCCAGGTACCGCTTCCCACCGGATGGCAATGGCCTCTTGGTTGCGGTCCAAGCTCAACAACCTAAAGGGCTTGGCGTAGGGGTTTGCAAAAGTAACCAGCACAGGAAGATGGTCCGATGCTGTCGCGGAATCTCCCGAAAGCAGCGGCGGAGGGGGATTGGGCAAAAGATCCGAACGAAACACCTGACTACCGATCACGTTTGACCACAGCAGTGCGCACGGAAGCACGTAATCAAAACGGACAGTCATTTTCGTTTGGATAGACAAGGTCAGGTCGCTGCCGGAGTATGGGTTGGCAGGGGTGGTCAGGCGCAGGCCGGTAGGCAAACTTGTCAGGGTTTGGATCGGAAACCGGGTGGTGTATCGATTCGTGTCTGGCCGATTGATATCTTCATTCAGGTCACCGCACAACACGTAGCCTTGAAGGTGATTGGTGGGCAGCCATGCCGTGGTCAAAAAGTTGGAGATGGCGGCAGCCTCGGCCCCGCGTCGCAACGCATCATTCTCCGGGCTGTCGGTGGTCGCCTTTAGGTGGGTCAAGAACACGTTAAACGGCTGCGGAAAAAAAGGCACGGCCACCTGCGCATGAAACAAGTCGCGAGCGAAGTGGTTCGTGGAGCCAAAAGGTTGGAGAGAGATTCCGTCCAGCCAACTGCGTGAAAAGAGAATAGGCCAGCGGCTCAGAATCACGCTGCGGGTGTAGCCGTCCGTACCCGAATTTCCTGCTAGATGATACCCCGGCAACCAGACATGGATGAAATTGGTCATCTGCCACCATTGGTTGTAAGGCAACTCGTTGAAGGCCAGCAGGTCGGGCTTCAGGAAAGCCATGGTACGGCCGATAGCCTGAACCTGCGCTGAGTTCGTGCTCCAGTCCGTCGCGCCATTTCCCTTCAGATTGTACGAAACAATTGTCAGGGTTTCGTCGGGACGCGGCGCAGCGTTGACAGTGATCAAGGCCGGTTGACTTGCAACAACTCCTGCGCGATTGCTCGCTATCATTACATACTGGCCACCTTGATAACGGGTGATGCTCTCCCAGTTTAATGTCGATGTGCTTGCCCCCAGAAGGTTGGTTCCGTTCTGTTGCCACTGGTAATACAAAGGTAGTGAGCCTAACGCACTTGCCTGCAGATGTACGGGGTCCCCTTCAGAAACGATCCGGCTTTGGGGCTGCTCAACAATCCTGGGCGAATCAAGCCGGGCACTCCCCGGCAAGACATCGCTGAAATTGGTGCCAACCCGCAGCAGATCGATCTCGTAAGCGCCCATGGAGGCGGACTCGCGCAGTGCAAAACATAGGACGGTTCCAGGCGTTCCGAAGTCAGCGGCGCTGATACTTGGGCTACCCTCGCTCGCTGGTTCAATCCAAAGCGTAGTATTCGCGTTGTTGAGTGCGTAACGCAGCACGACCAGGTAGTCGGCATTGATGCTGAGTTGGTTGGTTGCGTAGGTGCCAGTATTTGACGTCTCCGCGATGCCCAAGCGAAAAAAGCCCGGTGCCGCTCCGTTCGTAGAGGCAAACAGTTTCCCCGCGTAACCCGATGTTCCTGCGCCTTTGAAATGGGCCAGGTATTCTCCTGTCCCAGTTGGGAGCCGCTTTGCGTGGAGAATGAGCCCGGTGTAGAGATCGATGTTGGTGGCCGCCAGGTAGGGGCCGCCAGGCAGGTTCAGAGAGATGTCTTCTGTGCTGCTCTGGGAGATGAAAGCCCGACCGCCAACGATTTGAACCTGGCCGGTCGTGCCGCTATGAGTCCACCATTCCGAGGCGGGCGCACCCACGAGTGGGCCGTCCGAGTAATCGAAGTTCTCAACAACCAATGGGGCAGCCAGGAGTTGGACGCTCCCGCACACCATCGCCAGGCCGGCTAAATAGGATCTCACAACAAAGCCTGAGCGTGACACCGCCCTAGCTTACGATCCAGCTCAGGATGGACTTCTGCACGTGCAACCGGTTCTCCGCCTGATCAAAGATGGTCTGCGCATGGGCTTCGAACGTTGCCTCATCGATCTCTTTTCCCCGGTAAGCCGGCAGGCAATGCATCACCAGGGCGCCGGGATTCGCGCGCTTCACCATATCCCCATTCACCTGGTAGCCCTTGAGCTTGCTCAACCGTTCGGCCGATTCTGCTTCCTTGCCCATGGATACCCACACGTCTGTGTAGAGAACATCTGATCCACTGACGGCCTCGGACACATCGCGGAGGCAGCGCACGTGACCCCCTGCCCGCTTTAATAGGCTGGCGTCCGGGTGAAACCCATCTGGAGCGGCGATGCGCAATTCAAATCCAAGCTTTGCGGCGGCGAACACCCAGGAGTTGGCCACGTTACACGCGCCATCTCCAATGAATGTGATCACCTTGTCTTCCACCCTTCCCAGCTTCTCCTGGATGGTGAACAGATCCGCGAGGATCTGGCATGGATGCTCCTCATCCGTCAGGGCGTTAATGGTCGGTATTTTGCCAAACCGGGCAAACTCTTCGACTTCAGCCTGACCAAACGTGCGAAACACAACACCATGGACCATCCGACCGAGAACCCGGGCGGTGTCCTTGATCGGTTCGCCGCGGCCTAATTGAATCTCCGAGGCAGGCAGGAACAAAGATTCGCCTCCCAACTCCCGAATACCGACTTCAAATGACACCCGTGTGCGTGTGGAAGCTTTGGAGAACACCATGGCCCAGGTCTGACCGGTCAGCGGCTTAACGGGATGATGCCCGCGTTGAGCCTTGATCTGTTTGCTGTCCCGAAGGATAGCTTTGATGTCCTCGATCCCCAATGCTTCGATACTTAGCAGGTGTTTCATGGTAGTTATTCAGGCAGGGCCGGTAAAAGCGTTAGTGCGCGCTGGCCAGAGGACCCAGCACCTTATCGAATATGTCCAAGGCCTCCTGGGCTTGTGTGGGCTGCAGATTCAGCGGCGGCAGGAAGCGGATCACCTGGGCGCCCGAAGGCACTGTGAGCATTCCGGCGTGCTGGAGTTGCACAGTCATCCGTATAGCCTGCATCTTGGCAGGATCACCAGGCAGGTTCTTGATCTCCGGCTGGAGTTCAACACCCAGCATCAAGCCAAGCCCCCGCACGTCTTTAATGAGTGTCGGGTACTTCTCTCTTA
Source organism: uncultured Verrucomicrobiota bacterium (assembly GCA_942493075.1). GTDB lineage: Bacteria > Verrucomicrobiota > Verrucomicrobiia > Limisphaerales > UBA8199 > JBBQYD01. The sequence continues at coordinate 5,672,830 of OW818681.1, forward strand.
GCTTAAGAAAACCTTGCTTGAGTGACTCGCCCAGTTTCCGGGCGTTGTCCTGCAACTTTTCCTGCTCGATCACTTCCAGAACCTTCAGTGCGACAGTGCATGCCAGGGGCGTGCCGCCGAATGTCGTTCCGTGAGTGCCGGCGCCGAGCAGATCCCCATAAGGCTTCCGTATCCAAAAAGCGCCCATGGGAAAACCGCCCCCAAGCGATTTCGCCATCGAAATGCCGTCCGGCAGAAAATCGGCTGCACCTGGAACGCCCTCCAGAATCCGCTGGAACGCTTGAAAACGGCCGGTCCGGAAGTGACCGTCCTGAACGGCGTCCATCAGCAGGAGCATTTTCCGTTCATTGCACAGCTTGCGGAGCCCGAGCAAATATTCAACCTCGGCGGGGGTCACCCCACCCTCACCCTGGATACCCTCGATCAAAATCGCGGCAGTTGCCGGCGAAATGGCTTGTTCCACGGCCGCCAAGTCGTTATACGGAACTTGGCGAAAGCCCGGTACCAGCGGCTCAAACCCTTTCCGCACTTTTTCCTGACCCGTGGCAGCGATGCCTGCCAACGTCCGGCCATGAAACGAATTGAAAGCAGTGAGCACTTCGAACCTGCCCTCGTCATGTCCAAACTTCCTGGCCAGTTTATACAAGCCCTCATTGGCTTCCGCACCGCTGTTGCAGAAGAACACTTTTCCTGGGGCGATCAATGAGACCAGTCGCTGAGCCAGGCGGCCTTGCGGTTCGTTATAATAGAGATTGGAGACGTGCACCAGCTTGCGGGATTGCTCAATCATCGCCTCGGTGATCGCAGCGGGGGAATGTCCCAAAGCACAAACGGCGATTCCGCCACCCATGTCCAGGTAGCGTTTCCCGGCCATATCCCATACGTAACTTCCGGAACCATGGCTTAACACCAAGTCAAACCGGCCGTAGCTGGGCACCACGTTCTCGGCAAACAAAGCCTGCACGGACGCGGTGTCATTCCGCACCAAAGGCGGAGGCGCTGGCACTATTTCTTTCATCTTGTTGTCGTAAAGAAAAATCTAATCCTTATCCAATCGCAACGCTGTGTGAAGTGTTTTTTATAGCACTACTTCAGTACCGACCCCTTCGTCGGTGAAAATTTCCAGAAGCAATGAGTGGGAAACCCGTCCGTCAATGAACGCGACCTTCTCCACCCCGCTCTTGATGGCAGCCACTGCGCTGTCCACTTTCGGGATCATGCCCTTATCCACCACCCCGGTTTGTTTGAGCTTCTCGACCTCGCTGACTGCCAGGTTCGAAATAACCGAATCCGGGTTCTGTGGGTTCTGGAGCAGGCCGGGCACATCGCTCATGAAGAACAGGCGCCGTGCTGTCAAAGCGATCGCAACTTGCGCGGCTGCCACGTCGGCGTTGCAATTGTAGATTAGGCCGTCCTCGCCTTTTGCGGTGGGGCTAATCACCGGGGTGATGCCCTTCTGAATGCATTCGATTAGGGGCGCAGTATTCACCGAGATCACCTCGCCCACAAAACCAAGATCGATTACCTGGCCATCCGGCCCCTTCGGCTGCGCCTTGCGGCACGTAAAGATGTCCGGACCAGCAAAGCCTTTGGCCACGCCGCCAAATGCGTTGATGGCCGCGACCACTTCCGGGTTGATCTCCCGCGAAAGCACGTTATCCACGATCTCGACCGTGGCGGCATCTGTCACGCGCTGGCCCTGGATGAAATTGGCCTTAAGTCCCGCTTTTTCCATGGCGCGTGTGATGGCTTTTCCACCGCCGTGCACCACGATGGGATTGATCTCGACCGCTTCTAAAAACACGATGTCGCGGGCCACCCCTTTGCGCACCGTGGGGTCGGGCGAATCCATGAAACTACCGCCATACTTAACGACAAAGGTTGCCCCGCTGAACTTCTGGATGTACGGGAGGGCCTCCAGCAGGGTGTTCGTTTTAGCAATTAGGTTTTGCATGTTGAAAATGAACTAGCCGCCGAGCGAGCCCGGATCGGTCACATTGCCTTTATTAAAATCCACATACTCTTCGGTCAGATCCGCCGCGTACATGAGCGCAGATGCATCGCCGAGGTTCAGGTTGATATGCAGGTCAAACTCCCGCGGAGCGACCGCCGCGCATAGCTCCTTGAAGGTGGCCTTCGTCGGCTGCCCTTTCTTCAAACTCCAGAGCACCTTGCTGACGCCGGGAGCGCTATACCCGATATCTACCTTCTCTTCCACGACCTTTGCTGCACTATATCCGACCGCGTCAATAATCCGGCCCCAGTTCGGGTCGCCGCCATGCCAGCTTGTTTTAACCAGGGCGCTGTTCGCCACCGCGCGGGCCGCGGCATCGGCATCCTTGAAATTGCGAGCGCCTGAAACGCGCACCGTGACGAACCGGGAAACCCCTTCCCCGTCACGCACGATCATTTTGGCCAATTCCAGGCAAACATGATTCAAAGCACCTTGGAAAACGGCGGCATCGGATGACCCGGCTTTCCCAACGGCGGCCATATTATTCCCGGCCAACCCGTTCGCCAGCACCAGCACGGTATCATTGGTGCTCATATCTCCGTCCACCGTGATCCGGTTGAAACTTTGCGCCACGGCCTCCTTGAGCGCCTTCTGCAGAGCGCCAGGAGCGACGGCAGCATCCGTCGTGATGAAGCAAAGCATCGTGGCGTGTAATGGCATAGCCGCCGGGCGCTTCCCAGTCGCGCTCATCCCGGGTTGAATCATTCCTGCGCCCTTGCACATGCCACCGAGCCGCACTTTCTTGCCGCCCAGCTTGAACTCCACCGACACTTGTTTTGGGCGCGTGTCGCTGGTCATGATCGCTTCGACTGCCTGGTTCGCGTGCTCAGGGGTGTTCCCCAGCAACGCGGCAGCCTCCACGATTCCAGCCCGCACGTTATCCATCGGCATGGTGACACCGATTCGCCCGGTGCTGCCCACAAAACCGAGACCATGTGTAAGATCCAGGGCCGCCTCTGTGAAATTAACCATTTCGAGGGCATCAGCCATGCCCTGCTTGCCGGTGCAGGCATTAGCATTCCCGCTGTTGATCACCACGGCTTGTGCCCAGCCCTTTTTCACACGGCTGACGCACACTTTCACCGGCGCTGCGCACGTTTGGTTTGTGGTGAACATTCCAGCGACAGCCGCAGGCACCTGGGAAACCAGCAGCGCCAGATCGCGCTTCTTCCCTTTATCCGAGCCCTTGCCTGTCCCCAGGCGCTTGATATCACAAAATACACCAGCCGCCTGGAAGCCTTGCGCGGCCAAGATCGCCCCCGGCACGTCACGAAACAGTTTCTTCATAGTTTTAGGATTAAATCAGCCCAGCCGTTTCCGGAAAGCCGCACATCAGGTTGAGGCTTTGCACCGCCTGGCCGCTGGCGCCTTTAACGAGATTATCTTCAGCAGACATCACGATGAGGCGTCCGGTGCGTGGATCAAGCCGCCAGGCAAGTTCCAGTACGTTGGTACCAACCACGTTCTTTGTGTCGGGGAGCGCTTTTCCCTCTAACAACCGCACAAAAGGCTCCTCGGCGTAGGCCGCCTTGTAACACGCTGCCAGTTTTTCACCGTAGCTGGCGAGCGCGCCCGGTTGGCGAATATCTGTCGCAGGTTGCAGGTAAAGCGTCGTGAGAATTCCCCGATTCACCGGAATAAGGTGAGGAGTGAATTGTAGTGTCACCGGTTGCCCGGCCGCCACGGACAATTCCTGCTCAATCTCCGAGAGGTGCCGATGTTTCGGCAGCCCGTAAGGCCGGACACTTTCGTTGCATTCGACAAACAAGTAGTCCAGTTCAGCCTTGCGGCCCGCACCACTGACACCGCTTAAGGAGTCGGCAATGATTCCTTCCGGCTTCACCAGGCCTGCGCGCAATAAGGGAAGAGTTGGCAGCAAAATGCTCGTGGGATAACACCCAGGCGAGGCCACTAGTGCAGCCTTCCTGATTTGATCCCGGTAAACTTCCGGCAAACCATAGACGGCCTGCGTTAGCAATTGAGGCGCGGGATGCTCATGGGCATAGAATTCCTTGTAAACCTCTGGGTTGCGCACCCTGAAATCCGCGCTGAGATCGATAACGGAACAGCCGGCTGCCACGAGCGGTTGAGCATATTCCGCAGCCACACCATGAGGCAGGGCCAGGAAGACAACATCAGCCTGTTTGGCCAGGAGTTCGGCGTTGGGCTCACTGAAACGAAGAGCCTTGGCGCCCGGGTGATGCGCGAACTTAGGGAAGATCTGGGCCAGTGACTGCCCGGCGTATTGGCGGGAAGTGACCGCTGTGAGTTCCGCGCACGGGTGGGAGAGCAACAGGCGGACCAGCTCCTCACCGGAATAACCGGAGGCGCCGACAACACCAACTCGTTTCTTATTCATAGTAAAGCCACAAATTCATTCCGACCAATAGCAAAGGGAAAGTAGAACCACATCGAACGGTGTAAAAGCAAAAAACCCCGCCGGGACTTTGCCAGCGGGGCTTGGAAACTTTGCGAGCGATTAACGTTTGCTGAATTGGAACCGCTTGCGTGCGCCCGGCTGGCCGTACTTCTTGCGTTCACGCATACGGGGATCGCGGGTGAGCAATCCCTCGGCTTTGAGGACCGGACGGAAATTGGCGTCCACAGTGAGCAGGGCCCGAGCAATGCCGTGCCGGACGGCATCGGCTTGGCCGAATGGACCGCCACCACGCACATTGACCAGTGCGTCATACTTATCGCCCATGCCAGTGACGGTCAGGGGCGCCATCGCGGTGGCGCGTTGGGACTCAACCGGGAAATACTTTTCAAAAGCGCGGCCATTCACCACGATCTTGCCAGTGCCAACCGAAAGGCGAACACGGGCGACAGCGGTTTTGCGGCGCCCAGTGCCCAGGTTGGCCGCGGTCTTGTTCTCGGGAATTTTAATGTCAGACATACCAGAAAAGATTCAGTTATTTCGCTGGGGCGAGGACATCCGGCGTTTGTGCCTCGTGCGGATGCTTGTCACCTTTGTAAACTTTGAGCTTGGTCAGGAGCACCCGGCCAAGGCGGTTCTTGGGAATCATTCCCTTCACCGCGTGGGTGATCAACCGCTCCGGAGCTTTGGCCCGCATTTGCTCAACGGTGGTGAACTTTTCGCCACCCTTCCAACCGGAGTAGGTCATGAACTCTTTGTCGGTTTCTTTCTTGCCAGTGAGCTTCACCTTTTCGGCGTTGATCACGACAACAAAGTCACCTGCATCGAGGTGGGGAGTATAAACAGGCTTGTCCTTCCCGCGTAAAATGTCAGCCACCTGGACCGCCAAACGGCCCAGTACCGCGCCGTTGGCATCAATCACATGCCACTTGCGCTGATCTAAATTCACTTTCGGCAAATGCGTTTTCATCTCAAAATCCCGATAAAAGGAGATGGGAAAGTAGCAAACCAAGGCCCCAAGTCAACAGCCTTTTTGGATAAAATCGCATTCCTTTGCCACGCAACCTTCATTATTCAGCGATTATGCTGCTGTTTGAGTCATTTTGCTCTTCGTAGATCTTTTCGTCCCCACACCCTCGTCAACCCCTGCTCAGGCCCGCTCAGCCCCAGCCATCGGGATTTTTCCCCCTTTCCGGATGGGGCCATTTCGGCAACCTTAAGCTCATGGCCAACGACCAGATTCGGCACAACTTTAGAGCGGTTCTCCTCTGCACCTGCGCGATTTTGCTTGGTAATGGCTCCGCAGCCCTATCCCAAAGCACTAACGATACAACCGCGCCAGCCAACCCCGCGACCGTTGCCCAAACCAATGACAACGTCCCCACTCCGATTGCCGCCAAAACCACGCCTGCGGATTCACAAGATGAGGGACAAACCAACACACCTCCGCAATCGAAGCTGACCTCAACAAACTCGCCAGACAGCGGCACGAACGGCTCAATCTCCAAGCTCACCGACACCCAACCCGAGCCTGCCCTTGCCTCGTTTCGCCTTAAACGTGGGTTCACTCTCAAAACCGTAGCCTCCGATCCCCTCGTCGCCTCTCCAGCCGCAATGGCCTTCGATGACCAGGGACGCCTTTATGTGGCTGAGATGCGGGATTACCCGGATCGAACCAGTGTCCGACCGCACCTGGGACGCATTCGATTGCTGGAGGACCCTGATGACACAGGGGTGTTCACTACGAATTACCTCTTTGCTCAAGACCTGGCGCTTCCTGCGGGAATTGTCTGTTACGACGGCGGCATATTCGTGGCTGCCACGCCGGAAATCCTGTATTTGAAGGACACGGATGGCGATCATCGTGCGGACCTTCGCCGGGTAGTCTTCAGCGGGTTTGTGCGCCCTCCCCAGGCGACTGATGACCAGTACATTAACAACCTGGCCTGGGGCCCCGACAATCGCATCCATGGCGTTGCTGCCGGGCTGGAAGGAAACATCACCGGCGGGACGCTTCCTCAACCGCTGTCTTTGGCGGGCGCGGATTTCTCATTCAACCCGCGCACCCTGGATCTGCGCCGTGAAACAGGCAATGGCAGGTCCGGACTGACCTTTGATAATTTCGGGCGCAAGTTTGTCTCCGACTCTTCGCGACCAGTGCGCCAGCCGGTATTACCGCGGCATTACCTGGATAGAAATCCGTTCCTGGACTACGGCACCACTGTGCACGACGTGGCTTTGCCGGCTACCGCTATTTATCGCGCAGCCGAAAAGACGAACGCCGCAACGGCCGGGTGGATGCGCCGAGCGAATGGATTGACCATCTACCGTGGAACCGCCTTTGCTACCAATTACGTTGGAAACGTGTTCGTGCCCGACCGGGAGGCAGGAGTGATTCACCGTGAACTGATGAGGGATTACGGGCTCGAGTTTTATTCTGAGCGTCCCGCCGATGAGACCACTTCGGAATTCCTATCGTCCACTGATCCACAATTCCACCCCACGCAGGTGATCAACGGTCCCGATGGCTGCCTTTACATCGCCGATTTCCGGGAGGGCAGTGATGCCGGGCGCATTTACCGTTTAGCGCCCGCTGGATTTAAGCGGCCAAAGCGGATTAACTTTCAAAACCTTGGTGATTTCGAACTGGCCGGCCTCCTCGGGCATGCTAACGGCTGGCACCGGGATACCGCTGCGCGCCTGTTGATGGAGCGTAAATCCCCCGCGGCGGTCAACTTGCTCTCCGGCATGCTCAGCAGATCTCGCTCCGAACTCACACGTTTCCATATCCTTTCAGCATTGGCGGGTCTGGGGCCGATTGCATCAAGCAACCTCCTTACGGGGTTGCGGGATGCTTCTCCTGTCATCCGGGAACAAAGCCTGCGTCTGACTGAAACCACCATCACCAATGGGGTGATGCCGGACGCGATTTGGACCCAGGTGCGGGCCCTGGCTTCTGATAATTCGTTGCGCGTCCGCTTTCAACTGGCCCTTACAGCAGGACAAGTCAAACGCGCGGACCGCATTGGAGTGCTTGCAACTATTGCACGTCGCGATCCTGCTGGCTGGATCGCAACGGCGGCGCTCTCCTCAGTCCATCAGGGCGCCTCGCTTCTCTTCGCCAGCCTGGCCAATGACCCGGCCTTTCGCAACAGCCTTGCGGGCCAGGTGCTCCTTTCCCGCCTCGCCGCGCAGGTTGGAGTAAGTGGCCAGGCGGACGAAGTCAATCAGCTCATCGACGTCCTCGTCTCAGGCCGGTTGAGCGACGTAGGTTCTTACGCCTGCCTGCGCAGCTTGGGAGATGGTCTGAATCGCACGCGAAGCTCCCTGGCACTGGTGGATGAAAGGAACCGCCTCAAGCCGGTGTTTGAGCGGGCTCTCACCGTTCTTCTCGACGATAGGCTGGCGCAGGGGCTCCGGTGGGAGGCCATTCAAGTTATTGGCGTTGGAACCCTCACCTACCAGGAGGTCGGGGACCTGCTCCTGCTTCAAATCGGCACCGGTCAACCTTACGGTATTCAGGCAGCGTCGGTCGCGTCTCTGGGCAGGTTCAATGATCCGCGGGTAACCACCAACCTGTTTTCGCGATGGGATACGCTCAGCGCCGACATTCGCACACTGGCCACCAGCGCTCTATTGTCACGTGCCGAACGCGTCCCGATCGTGATGGGTGCTTTGCAGGATCGGATAATCTCCGCCTCGGATTTCTCACCACTCCGCATCCATTTTCTACGAACTCACCGCGACACAGCGGTCTCCCAGCAGGCACTCAGGATTTTTGGCAGTTATAATCCGAAGCTTGAGAACATTCAGCGCCACAGCACGGCGTTGAAGCTCACACCAAACCCCGGGCGGGGGCGCGACGTGTTCCGGGATCGTTGTGCCGACTGTCACCGGCTCAACGGGGAAGGTCGTGATGTGGGGCCGGACCTGGCTGGATTGAAAGTCCTGGGCAAGGAGGCGCTGCTGCAGGCGATCGCTGAGCCGAACATGACGATCCGTCCTGGCTACGCGGCGGTTGTGGTGGAAAACGGTGTGGGAGAAAATGCAATAGGCATCCTGGAGCACGAGACGCCGGAATCCGTGAGCATTGCGCAACCGGGAGGCGGACGGCTTGTCTGGGGCCGGCCGAATGTGCAACTCGTACAGCCGCAGCCATGGTCGATCATGCCGGAAGGCCTGTTGAACGGATTAAACGATCAACAAATAGCAGATCTGCTGGGGGCGATTATGAGTTCGCCGAGGTAGGGCGGGCGGAATCAGATCAAGCCACGTTGGCGGTGGATGGGGGATCTATGGGGTTGAGGCATTTGGGGCAAAAAGAATGAAGGCCGTATTTTAACTTGACCCCTGCACGGCTTCGCCTATTCCTGTCTAACGCATGCAGTCCAAAACGCATTTTTCACGAAGGTCTTTCATCAAGGCCCTGGCAGGCGCAAGCCTCGCCGCTCCTTTCATCAGCACCGGTTGGGCCGCCCGCCCACCCTCAACAGTCCTGCGCCACGCCAGCATTGGCGCTTCAGGCATGGCTTGGTCTGATATTCAATCTCTCTCCAAGCATCCTAAATTTGAACTCACCGCCGTCGCGGATGTGGATCTCACCAAGACAGCCAGCGTGCGCAAGCAATTCCCTGGCGCCCGCATTTACCAGGATTGGCGCGAACTGCTTGAAAAAGAGAGTGGTAACATTGATTCAGTTAATGTTTCCACGCCCGACCATATGCATGCGGCCATCGCGATGAGCGCGCTGCAACTGGGTAAACACGTTTACTGCCAAAAGCCGCTGGCACATGATCTGTTTGAGGTGCGCCAACTCGCTAAAGCCGCAGCATTGAGGCCCTCGCAGGTCACCCAGATGGGTATTCAGATTCATTCCACGGCGGTTTACCGCCTCGGGGTGCTGCTCATCCAGGCCGGAACCATCGGCAAGATTAAGGAAGTCCATTCCTGGTGCCCGAAATCCTGGGGTGGCGACGCCACTCCTCCACCCACTGGCAGCGATCCCATCCCCAGCGGCCTGGATTGGGACCTTTGGCTTGGCGTTGCCGACGAGCGGCCCTACATCGGTAACAGCTATTATCATCCGAACAACTGGCGGAAACGCCTGGACTTCGGCACCGGCACCTTCGGGGATATGGGCTGCCATATTTTCGATCCCGTGTTCAGTGCACTTGAATTGAAAGCTCCGATCGCCATCCGCTCCGAAGGCTCCCCGCCGAGCAAATGGAACTGGGCTCTGGATTCGAGGATCAACTACACCTTTGCCGGAACCCCGTTCACGGCCGAGAAAACCATCCAGGTCCACTGGTATGATGGCGAGCAGAAGCTCCCAGACACGGTGATCAGCGCCCTTGAAGGTGACGAACCCGCCAACACGGGCTCAGTCTTCATCGGCACTCACGGCTCCATGCTGCTCCCGCACGTATCCCGGCCAATCCTGTATCCGGACAAGAAGTTTGCCACGTTCCAGATGCCCGAGGTTGAAGCGGGAGACCACTGGCTCACGTTTGTCGATGCGTGCCTCGGGAAGGCCCGCACAACCGCTGGGTTCAGCTATTCCGGCCCGCTCACAGAAGCGGTCCTTCTGGGTGGCGTAGCCTCCCGGTTCCCGCGCACCACCCTGCATTGGGACAGCAGCGCTCTCAAGTTTGAGGAAGCCGAGCCCAATAAATTCATTAAGCGCCAATACCGGGCGGGCTGGGAAGTCAACGGTCTGATCTGAGCGAAAAACCAGGCCATCACTTTTCAAGAAACACAAACCCCTTTCCGGGAAACCGGAAAGGGGTTTTGAATTTGCAAGCCGCCAGTGAGGACCAAAAAGATCCTGTCCTTGGCTTACTGCAGGATGCGTTTGCCTTCGTCGAGGAAAATGCCTTTGAAGTTCATCTCCAGAGCTTGCGGGTTGGTGGCCTTGGACAACGCTTCCTTCTCTGACACCTTGCCGGCTTTGACCAGGTTGAACAATGCCTGGTTGAAGTTGATCATGCCATCATCGCTGCCGGTTTCGATTGCAGCCGGGAGTTTGTCGAGCCGGTTCTCCTCGATCAGTTTGCGCACCGTAGGAGTGTTGATCATGATCTCCAGCGCGGGCGTCATTCCCGCCGCTACGGTTCCAACCATGCGCTGACAGACCACAGCCTGCAACGTGCCGGCCAACTGACGGCGAACCTGCTCGCGTTCATCCGCTTTGAAGAAATCCAGAATACGGTTAACCGATTGTGCGGCATTTGTCGTATGCAGCGTGGATAACACCAGGTGCCCGGTGTCCGCAGCACTCATGGCTGCCGTGAAGCTCGTTGAATCACGCATTTCACCGATCATGATGATGTCAGGGTCCTGCCGCAGCACGTGCTTCAAGGCGTGATGGAAGGAGAGGGTATCCAAGCCGACTTCTCGTTGCTCGATAACACATTGGTTATCCTCAAATACGAACTCAATCGGGTCCTCCATTGTGATCAGATGCTTTTTGAAGTTCGCGTTGATGTGCTCGATCATCGCAGCCAGGGTCGTCGATTTGCCGGAACCGGTTGATCCTGCTACCAGCACGATCCCGCGCGGTGACTCGGCGATCCGCTTGATCTGCTCGAGCAACCCCAACTCCTCGAAGCTGGGCACCACGGTTTTCACATAACGCATGGCCAGACACCAATGACCGCGCTGCTGGAAAAGATTCGTACGGAAGCGTCCTATGCCCGGCAAATAGTAGGAAAAATCGATCTCGCGCTCCTGTTCAAGCCGTTTCTTGAGGTGAACCGGGGTGACGGTCTCTACCACCGCATTCATCCATTGCTCAGTCGGATAAGGGCATTCGATCGCGATGAGCTGGCGGTTGATGCGGAAAACAACCGCGGTGCCGATCTTGACATGAACGTCCGAAGCTCCACCTTCCACGGCCGTCTTCAGAATCCGATGAAAAATTTCCATGACTGGCAACCTATCAAAATCTTGAATCCTGAACCAAGGCGAAAATCACTCCTAATAACTCCATCGCAGTAAGGCCAGCCATGCGTCCATTGTGCAAGATCTCTTTGCCTCAATACTCATCCGCACCTATTGTATGCGCGCATGGTGCGTCTGGTTTTATTCGACATAGACGGCACGCTCATTCATACGGGCGGGGCCGGGGTCAAAGCTTTTGCAAAGGTTTTCGCGACGGCATTCGGAGCGACGGACGGTTTTGAAAAGCTGAAATTTGCCGGGCGCACCGATGTGAGCCTCGTGCGCGAGTTCTTCAGCCTGCACCAGGTACCCGCCACACCGGACAACTTCGAGAAGTTCTTCGAACAATACGTGTTCTGGCTGGATCACATTCTCCATTACGAGAACACGGCGAAGACGCTCTGCCCGGGAGTCGTGGAATTTCTGGATGCGCTCGCCGCCCTTCCGCAGCCACCAGTTATCGGCCTTCTTACCGGCAACATCCAGCTTGGAGCCGAGATCAAACTGCGCTACTTCGGGCTGTGGGAACGCTTTACGCTGGGAGGGTTTGCCGATGACCAGGAGGACCGCAACCTAATCGCTGTAAAGGCGAAGGATCGGGGGTCCCGATATTTCGGCAGAGAACTAGCCGGTTCGGAGGTCCTGGTTATTGGGGATACCCCTTTTGACATCCGCTGTGGCCGAGCCATCGAGGCAAAGACACTCGCGGTGGCTACAGGCGGAGCGACGCTGGAGGCACTGCAATTGCATCAACCCACCTGGGCCGTGCCCAGCCTGCAAGAGATTTCGGCAACCGAAGCCTGTGCGTAAGTTCGGGTTCGGGATGTGCCCAGGACACACCTTCACCCTTTCACGCCCGCCGTCCCTCAGGTTTCTGCCGCGCCGCCTGCGCGAAACGCAACACTTGCTGCATCGTCCAAATTCTTGTTAGGCAGATTCACCGGATATGGCTATAATCCCCCCGAAGTCTATTAACTTTTGACAATGCAGCCCTCCAAACTCATTTACTATGTAGATGACGACGCAGCGATCCTTGAGATCTTTTCGTCATTTCTGAAGGAAGTGGACCCGGGGCTTGGCTTGCAGACCTTCCTGCGGGCGGACCAGGCGTTGGAGGCTGTGCGGCGGTGCCCGCCGGACGTGATCATTTCCGATCACCAAATGCCGGAGATGAACGGCACTCAGTTGCTGGAGCAGATCCGCCAGATATCACCGGCCACCATCCGGATTCTGCTTTCGGGCTACATTCAAGGTCTCGACAATATTGGTGCGGCCCAGCAATGCCTGGCCAAACCAGTCAGCTATTTCGATTTGGTTCAAACCATTCGGCAGGCAATCACCGCCCGCGATTCGTTAAGCCTGGACATCAGCAAGGCTATTGGGTCCATGCGCTCTTTCCCGGTGCTGCCTGGGCTCTACAACCAGATGGTTAAGCATCTCGATTCAGATGATTGGACAGTTGATAGCCTGGCTAGTCTGCTCTCAAAGGACGGTGGCTGCACCACCCGCATCATTCAGTTGGCCAACACTCCACTGTTTCGCGGGGAAGAAGTCATCACCACCGCCGAGGACGCCGTTGTCCGCTTAGGCACGGAGAATCTCAGGCCCATCGTCCTCTCGCTTGAGGTTTTGAAGGTGTTTGGCAAAGCTCGCACTTCCAAACTTCTCCAGACCGTCTGGGGACACAGCACGGAAGTGGCAGCCTGGGCGGGACGGATCTGTTCCCTAGCCAGTTCCGATGAGAGTTATCAGGCGTTCTTCTCCGGCATGGTCCATGACCTGGGCAAGCTCATGTTCCTGGAGCATGATCCCAAAGGTTACCAGAGAATGAGCGAGGATCAGGCTATCCCCCTGCACCAGGCCGAGAGGCAATACTACGGCATCACCCATGCCGAGACCGCTGCCTTCCTGCTTCGGCTTTGGAATGTGGATGACGCCATCGCCGATGCGGTGGGCTGGCATCATATGACTCCCTCAGAGGAACCCCGTTTGCTCACTTCGAAAGTGGCGCTCGCACTGCAGATCGCTAATCGCATCAACGGTCTAAAACCCGCCGATAGCGTGATTGAACCCGAATTGCTGGCTGCACTCGGGGTGACGCGCGAACAGTTGTTCGCCGCCCTCAGCCGAGATTAGAATCGGCTCATGCAGGGCACGCCAATGGCACCCCGTTGCATTCCCGCACCTCGATGTTGAGGTGGACAAGTTCTTCATGTTCACTGAGTAACGCTCGATACTCTTCTATGCTCTTAGGTGCGTGAGCCACAATCGAAACGATTGCTGCGTATTTGCCCGAAGCCACCTGCCAGACATGCAAATCGCAGATGCAGGCGTCTCCATCAGCCTCAATGGCTCGTTTGATCTCATCTGGCAGATCACATTCCTCAGGTGTTCGATCCAGCAAGATGCCTCCAGTATCGCGCACCAACCCATAGGCCCACACGCCAACCACCACACTGCCGACGATTCCCATCACCGGGTCGAGCCAGTGCCAGCCAAAATACTTGCCCGACACCAGTGCCACGATGGCAGTCACGGACGTCAGAGCATCGGCCACCACATGTATGTAAGCAGAGCGCAAGTTCAGGTCGCCGGCCTTATGTCCATCCTCGCCATGCCCATGGTCGTGGTGCCCATGGCTATGGCCATGGTGGTGGTGATGTTCATCCTTGAGCAGCAACGCACAAATGAGGTTTACCAACAGGCCGATGACGGCCACGCCAATCGCCTGGTTAAAGCGAATTTGTTGTGGCTCAAAAAAGCGGTGCACGGACTCGCCCGCCATAAACAAAGCAATGACTGCCAGCAACACTGCGCTGGCAAAACCGCCCAGCACTCCCATCTTGCCGGTTCCGAAGCTGTAACGCCAATCCTGGGCGTGACGGCGGCTGAAATGGTAAGCTGCTGCCGTGATCAAGAACGCCGCCACGTGCGTGCTCATGTGCCAGCCGTCCGCCAGCAACGCCATCGATTTAAACGTCAGCCCGGCCGCAATCTCAACTACCATCATCGCCGCCGTAATGCCGATAACGATGCGCGTCCGGCGTTCCGCCGCGGCAGTGTCTTCGGCAAATTGGTGGGTGTGTTTCCACCTCGACAAATCCCGTTGATGCATGGCGTCTCATCGTAACCCAAAGCGGAATCCTCGCAACTGCCCCTTTTCCGCCTTTACCAAACCCTCTCTGCTTTAAGATCCTTGAGCCTGATGAATGAGCAACCATTCAAGCGCTTGAAGTGGCTCGTCCCGGTAGTGGCCGGGGCCGCACTCATTGCGCTGGTGCTATGGTTCATGCATGGCTCGGGCAAGCCTCTGGCCTTGCGAGTGCCGGGCACCGACCATGCCCCCGGCGGTGCCGGCTCCTCCGGCACGAATGCCGTTTTAAGTGGGAAAACCACCCGGGGCCCGGGCAAGCCCGCCGACCTCCCAGGTGCATGGCCCGAGTTTCGAGGCCCAGCACGCGATGGGATTAGCTCCGATCCAACACCCCTGAAAGCGTCATGGGCTGCGGGGGAACCGCGTGAACTTTGGGGAATCGATTTAGGCGAAGGCTACGCTGGAGCCGCTATCGCCAAGGGCCGCGTCTATATCATGGATTATGACCGGGAACAAAAGTCAGACGCCCTCCGCTGCCTGTCGCTTGCAGATGGCCAGGAGATTTGGCGCTTCGCCTACCCCATATCGGTAAAGCGGAACCATGGAATGAGCCGCACGGTCCCCGCCGTGACCGACACACTAGTGGCGAGCCTCGGACCCAAGTGTCATCTCTCGGTAGTGGACGCGAACTCCGGCGAACTCAAGTGGGGCCTGGATCTGGTCCGCCAATTCGGCACAACTATCCCTCCCTGGTATGCGGGACAATGTCCGCTGATCGAAAGCAACCGGCTCATCATTGCCCCGGCGGGGAAGGATGTGCTCATGTTTGCAGCCGAAGCGGATTCCGGTCGCATTCTCTGGCAAACACCCAATCCGCGCGGGTGGAACATGACGCATGCATCGATCACGCCTCTCGAGTTTGGCGGACGGCGCATGTATATCTATTGCGGGCATGGTGGTGTGGCTGGTATAGCGGCCGATACAGGCGAGCTGCTTTGGGATACGACTGAATGGAAGATCAGCATCGCTACCGTTGCCTCACCGTTGGCTATCCCTGGCGGACGCATCTTCCTCTCAGGCGGCTACAATGCCGGAAGCCGCATGCTGCAACTCAAAGTGGTCGATGGCAAGTTCACTGTAGAAACGCTGTTCTCGCTCGATCCAGATGTCTTCGGCGCCACTCAACAGAGCCCCATTTTGTATAATGACCACATCTACGGCGTCAGGCCAGATGGCAAATTCACATGCCTTAACTTGGCGGGGAAGATGGTGTGGCAGAGCGATTCCGGCCAGCAGTTCGGATTAGGCCCGTTCGTTCTGGTTGATGGAAAATTTCTGGCGGTCAACGATTCCGGGCTGCTCCGCATGATCGAGGCCAGCCCGGAAAAGTACCGTCTGCTTGGGCAAGCCCAGATTCTGAAAGGACGTGAAAGCTGGGGACCACTGGCAATCGCCGGTGGACGTCTTCTCGCCCGCGACCTGCAGCGGATGGTTTGTTTGGATCTGGCCGCACGGTAAGGTGCGGCGCAGCATGGGATCGGGTCGGGATGACGGGAGTTACCCGTCATCCCTCCCACACCACCGGACAAGCGGTTTTCACGCATCCGGCGGTTGAGCTCATTCAGGTTTGGCTGATCAGATCTGCAAAGCTTAGGAATCCGTGGCGGCGAAGACGCCGGTTATTCAAGCCTGTCTGCATCACGGGGTGTTTAGCCATCCTCCACGCGCCGCGTCCACTTTTGGCGGACCGCAGCAGCGGGTAGGTGACCCCGAGTTTGCGCAGGGCGTTGATCCGTCCTGTTGAGTTGTGCCAGCGCAGCCAGAAATACTTCCTGACGTGCTTAGGCGTATCCACCCGTCCTGCGCTGTGAACTGCCTGGTGTTGCCGCTCAGACGGTAGTATTCCCACCATCCCCGCAGGTACCGCTTCCACTGATCGCGCATTTGGGTGCTGGTTTGACTCTGGCAGCTTCGCCACAGTTCGCGCACCTTGTCCCGGAGTCGCTCGATGGCTTTATCGCTCGCTTCGATGACTCCCTGGGGGCTGAGTCGGAATCCTAGAAACTTGCGCTTCCAGGGCCGGTCCACCCCACTCTTGCTGGCACTGACTTCCAGCTTGAGTTTCTGGGCAACAAACTTGGTTACCTTCTCCAGAACCCGTTGGGCGGCTTTCTCGCTGCTGACGTAGATATTGCAGTCATCCGCATAGCGGCTGAAGCTCAACCCGCGCTGTTCCAGCTCCTTGTCCAGCACATCCAAATAGATGTTGGCCAGCAAGGGTGAAAGCGGGCCGCCCTGTGGCGTGCCCTTGCCTTCCGGCTTTGTGATGCGTCCCTCTTCCCACACTCCGGCTCGCAAAATGCGCCCAATTACCTTGAGCACCTGTTTGTCCCGGATTTGCAGGCCAATGAGCCGCATCAGTATGTCGTGGTCCACGTTGTCAAAGAAACCTTTGATGTCCATGTCCACTACCCAACTCTTGCCTTCTTCGGTCATGATCCGCTGTGCGGACCGGACCGCGTCATGGGCTCCCCTTCCAGGCCGGAACCCCCAGCTATGCTCGCTGAAGATCGGCTCGAACAGGGGCTGCAGTTCTCCAAGGATCAATTGCTGAATGAACCGGTCGAGCACCGTGGGTATTCCCAGCGGGCGCTTCCCTCCGTTTGGTTTAGGCAGCCAGACCCGTTTGACGGGGCTGGGCACATAGGTTCCTTCCAGCAATTTCCTTCGTATCGTCGGCCAATGCTTTTCCAGGTGGGGCCGTAACTGCTCCGTTCCCATCCCGTCGATGCCTGCTGCCCCTCTGTTCTTCTCTACAGCCAGTAAGGCCAGCGCGGCATTCTCATCGCTGACGATCTTCTCTATCAGATCTGGCGCTTGTTCCTTTCTTTCCTCCTTCCGCCCCTCTCCAGACTCGGAATCCGCTGCGACTGCTTGACCGGTTGCACCGTGGGGCAGCCACATCCCGGAGAGCCACTTCTGTTTGCCTGGCCCCCCGGCGCGTGTTCCTTCTTGCGCACTGGATAGGGAGTTGGGATTAAGGTCATCGCCTTTGCTCTTTAGTCCTTCGGCGGCTCGGATTTGTTCCATTTCTTGAAGGTCTTTGCCTAGGAACTTCCATCCGCCTACTACGACCTCTGCTGACTCCTCCCCTGAAGCACCTGCCTCGGAGGAGGTCTCCCGGGGTAAGACACCAAACTTTCCCGCCGTGCCTTCGGACTCTACCTGACATGGCTTGCACAGTTGTTGGATTTCGACGCTCCTAGCCCTCTTATCTCCCATGTCCGGCCTCACTGTCCGTTTCTGTTCGTAAGGTCGTCGGTTTGTCTCAGGCTTCCTGCCAGCGGCCCCCTCACGAGGTCCACCTTGCCGTTGACTACGATTGCCACTGTTAGCTTCGATCATCACTTTTCAGATGATTAGTTTGGTGCCCTGCCCGGCGCCCTAGGGCGGCATCGCCAGAGGCCGCCGGTATCCAAACACCAATGACGTCTCCCCGAGGCGCTCTCAGCGAGAGCGCCCTACCACTGACTGAAAACCCTACTTGGGAATAGCGTTCTTCAGATCGTTCCCAGCCTTCTCGGCTGCTTTGCCTGCGTCACCGAGGGCCTCGTTGATCTTCGCTTCCAACCGCTTAACGACGCCGTTGAGCACGTCCTGCTGTTCAGGGGTGATCTTAGCGCTGGCCATCACGGCTTTAAGTGAGGTGATCGCCGTCGGATAATCTCCGGCTTTGATTGCGGCCACGGCTTTATCCACCTGCGTTTTTTCACCGCCGCTCGATGAGGCGAATGCGGCTTCAACCTGAGTTGTATCCACCGTCTGGGTCTCCGGGGCTTCGCTCTTCTTGCAGCCCGTCAGTCCCACTAGAGCAAGGCCAGCGACCATCGTGATCGTTAGAATTAGTTTTTTCATAGTTTTATTACTGAATAGTTTGCCGGCTGGTTCAGCCAGCAGTAGCTGGACTTGTAGCACAACTCGGCCTTTTTGTCACGAGTTGCCTTGA
Source organism: uncultured Verrucomicrobiota bacterium (assembly GCA_942493075.1). Taxonomy (GTDB): domain Bacteria; phylum Verrucomicrobiota; class Verrucomicrobiia; order Limisphaerales; family UBA8199; genus JBBQYD01. The sequence continues at coordinate 5,691,260 of OW818681.1, forward strand.
CGCTCCCAGGCCACCCGGCCTCCGGGTGTGGTTAAAAGTGGGTGAGGGAATGCTGAGTTCTGTCCGGTGTCGGACAGGTAACCGAGTTCGTCCTTCGAAGCCCCTGAACAGGGGCGACCGATTCGACGTCATTCTTACCGGAAACAGCAACCGCCACGCCGTTGGCTCTCTGGCATGCCCTACATGGGCTCATACTCGAGTTTCTCAAATCGACCGGCATGCGTGTCAATCTTTGCTAACCTCACAAAAATACTCCCCCAGTCTCTAGTTTCGCGCTACACTCCAACCCATGCCCGCGTATCTGGAATTGGAAAAGTATTCGCTCGGTGTCGGCGATCGCTTTGCTCATCAAGCCCAGGCCCAACTCCGTGCCTGCATGCAAGCTGAGGCTGCCGGCGTGCGCGTCACACCCGTTTGGAACAAGTCCAATCGTGAACACATCACGATCGGTTCAGAACCGTCCACTACACGCTCTGCGGCCGATCAAGCCGTCAAAGCGCTCGGTTGGCAACATCCATATCACTTGGATGCCGATCATATCCGGCTCGAAACGGTCGATCGTTTCCTGCCATTCTGCGATTTCTATACCATCGATGTCGCCGATTCCATCGGCAAACCGGCGAGCTCTGAATCGATCCAGAGCTTTATTCGGCAGCATCCTGAGCTGGCGCGGCCCATCGAGGTACCGGGGATTGCGCGGCCGCTGCTCCTTAATGGCGTGGAACTGGAACAGATCGTTTCCAAATACCTCCTGGCCGTTCAGGATGCCGGACGCATCTACCGTCACATCGCTCTCACAAAAGGCCCCGAGTTCATCACTGAAGTCTCCATGGATGAAACCGATTTGCCCCAGACACCTCCCGAGCTTCTGATCATCCTGGCTGCCCTGGCGGCGGAGAACATTCCGCTGCAAACCATTGCGCCCAAATTCACCGGGCGCTTCAACAAAGGCGTCGATTACGTGGGCAACATTGAGCAGTTTGAAACAGAGTTCAGCGATGATCTTGCGGTGGTGCGCTTCGCCATTGATCACTATGGCTTGCCGCCGAATCTTAAGCTCAGCGTCCATTCGGGTAGTGACAAGTTTTCCATCTATGGACCGATCCGCCGCCTTTTGAAACGACATGATGCTGGACTGCATCTAAAGACGGCTGGCACCACGTGGCTGGAAGAGGTCATCGGATTAGCCGAAAGCGGCGGTGATGGATTGGAACTCGCCAAGGAGATTTACGCCGACGCCCTGGGACATGCGGATGAACTCTGCGCGCCTTACGCCACTGTCATTGATATCGACCGGTCACGCCTGCCATCCGCGGCGGTTGTGGACAAATGGACTGCCGAACAATTCACAGGCGCGCTACGGCATGAACCCCAAAACCCGCTGTTCAATCCGCACCTGCGTCAACTAGTGCATGTGGGCTATAAAATCGCAGCGCGGAAGGGGGACCGGTTTTTGGATGCACTAACGGCTCATAAGGCAACAGTCGCGCGTAACGTGACTCACAACCTATTCGAGCGGCACATCAAACCGCTCTTCCTCTAAACCGCCGGACGAGATCGTCTGGCGCTAAGCTCTGGAAATTTCTAACATCCGTTCAATCGGGAGCCGGGCGCGCTCCAGAATTTCCGGGCTTAATTCCAGCCGGGGCGCGAGGTTCTTCATGCAATCCCGCACCTTGGCCAGCGTATTCATCTTCATGTATTTGCACTCACTGCAGCGACAGGGATCTGTCGGCGCGCGCATCGCATCAAAGCTCGGTGCACAGATAAACTCTTTGCCAGGACACTCCTTCTGCATTCGATGGATAATTCCTGACTCGGTCACAATCACGAACTGATGGGCGGGACTCGTCCGGCAATACGTAATCATCTTCTCCGTTGAACACACTGCGTCCGCCATGTCGCGCACCTCGCGCAGGCTTTCCGGGTGAACGATGATTTGGGCCTCGGGAAATTTCTCGCGAAGTTTCAGCAAAGCATCCCGGCGAAATTCCACGTGCGCGTAACAGTTGCCCTGCCACAAGGTCATTGGACGCCCGGTTTGTTCCATGACCCAAGCTCCGAGATTCTCGTCCGGAACAAACAAAAGGTCCCGATCGGCAGGAGCCGCTTGAACGATCTTCACCGCGTTGCCGCTGGTGCAGATCACATCACTCAGCGCTTTGACCTCTGCACTGCAATTGATGTAAGAAATCGTATAAAACCGAGGGTTGCTAGCCTGCAATTCACGGAGCTTATCCGCCGGGCAACTCGCCTCGAGCGAACAGCCGGCGTCCTTATCTGGCAGGATTACAATTTTGTCGGGATTAAGAATCTTGGCTGTTTCCGCCATGAAATGAACCCCGCAAAACACAATGACATCAGCCTGCGTGGCGGCTGCTTGCTGAGCCAGCCCCAGGGAATCTCCCACGAAATCCGCCACATCCTGAATCTCCGGCACCTGGTAATTATGGGCCAGGATCACGGCATTCAACTGCTTCTTGTACGTCAGGATCTCACGCGTCAGCGAATCAGCCTCCGCTTTGGGCAGCGGCTTGCGGATCGGGAATCGGTCAACCTGGATATCAGCCAAACTGGTCATCTACTTAAGCTTACCGTTTACACATAGAACCGTCAATGCAGTGCCGGTGGTAGCCGCGCTCTCGCCGCAGTGCGCGCCCGAAGGAAAGGCTGAAGGCGGACGGCGAAGGCGTAGCGACTCTAGCCTGGGGACGGTGACGTGAAACGTAAAACGTAAGACGTGAACGCGGTTTGAGTGGCGGACCGCGAATGGGGAGGCAAACCGTAAGCCGGAATCCGGTGCCACGGTCATTCACCATTCTTGGACGGCAGAATGCGGCGCAGAGGAGCTGGTGAATACCGAATTGCCCTGATGGTGTCGTGACGCTTCAGATCCGTACTGTATGTAGAGGCGATCAAAAAAAGAACCACTCCTGTTTCACCGGGTTGGCGCCAAGCAGCGCCAACCCGGTGAAACAGCGTAGAATCAAAAAAGGGGCCGGAGGCTACCAACAGTACTGATCTAAAGGAGCAGCGCAGGATTCACACATTTCAGCCGCGTGCGGACACGCGGCCTGCAGAACCAGGCTCATGCGGCAGATCTTGGGCCAGGGTGGCCGTCTGGAGATCAGACCTCTGACCCTCCGTCCTCTGCCTTCCAAGGGTGCCTACTCGGGACTTGGCTCTTCAATCCCTTTGAGCCAGAAAATTGCCGAGGTGAAGTCATTGTAGAACACGCGATGATTTGCCTGACCAAATGCCAGCCTGGCCAGGTAAGCAATTCCCGTGTTCGGAACGACAATAGCAATCTTCACATGCGCACGCTTCAGCTCGTCGGTAAGCGCCTGCTGAGTCAGAACGGACTCGATCGGCGGCCGCTCCAATTCCAACGCGTCGTATAGGATGTGGTCACACTTCGTGTCGCGCTGAAGAGCGATCACCCGGCTTTGACACTCACAAAGCAGTTCATCCGTCGGAGTCCCGCGGATTCGCGCGACAATGATGTTTCCAACCGGCTCAACCCAGAGTTGGCCGGGGGTTCCGTTCGTATTCGTTTGATCGGGCGTCGTGCTTTGCATCCTTTAATGGCCTTGCTGCTCACCTTCCGATACCGAAAGTGAATACTCCAGAAATAAAGCGACATTCTTGTCATCGAGCTGCGCAACCTGAACGGGACTTTCAAGGCCCGATATCCTCATTCCGCCATTTGGCGCTAAGCTCTCGCGAGTTCTCCTGACCTCGTCAGAAATCATCTGCAACAGCCTCCTTCGATGCTTCTCGGGATTAGAAACAGCCAGCCGTGCCCTTACAAGATCGAACCGGATCTTCCCCGCCGGATTGAGGGAATTCAGAAAGAGTGAAGCCCCGGCCCCCATTTCAAAGATGCTCCATGCATTCGTACCAACCGGTGCAAGCAAGTAGATCTCGGTGGAAGAACGCGACGATGAGGAACTCCAGAATGAGGAGTTGTAGCCCTGGTCAGGTCGAAGAACGTCAATTCCGATCGTCACTTCGTACTTGTCTCTGGCCTTTGACCTGAGGAGGTTTATAGCCTGCTGCGTCTCTTCAGATGACGAGGCACCGCCCTTCTGCTCATTGACAATACGGACAGTGAAAGAAACGTACTCAGCAGGGATTACCAGGCAAACTGCACGCGGTTTGGCAGCACTCCCGGCTTCAACAAACTTCTCAACACCAGAGAAACCAGAACCGTCCGCTGCAATCAGAGAGACAGAAGCGATGCCTAAAAGCAACAAGACCTGCCAAATTCTTGAGTTCATAGTCTTCGGATTCTCTCACCTCTCCGCACCAAAAGTAAACCCCTAAACTCAGGCCTTTCATGTTCCTCGCGAATGCTGCCATTCGATTGGAAATGGCCCATCGCATCTAGTTTCGTGCTGTTGGCAAGTCTCGCGCCTCCCTTTATGTCCACCCTGTTTTTTCGGGTCTGCCCCTGGGAGGCAAGCCCGAGAAAACAGGGATTTATTTTGTTAGATTTTGTGCTACCAACAGTACGGAAGTGCAATGAACATCGCTGGTATCCGACCGTTCGTAATGCGACGATGAATGCTTTACTCCGGTGTCCGATCCTAGATTTTTCACATCTTCGGCGATGCTGCCCTACCAAATCAACGCCGCCTCCGGCTCGGCTCTTCCCTTCTTTCCGCGTTCTCCGGAGATTTACCAGGGTGGAACGGTTGACAAGTTTCAAAATCGGAATAGGTTGCACTTCATTTGTAAAAGTAATGCGTCGTATGAGCACAGGAACAGCGTTTCTCCGGAAACGAAGGAAGCACAAGGAACGCGCGGTTCCTCCGCGGGCCAGGGGCAAAAAATCACAAACGTCTTCAAAGAAAGCCCACGAGCAGCCTGAATGGGTGGCATCGTGTTGTGGCTCACCTTTCCGCTGTTTTATTGCGAAACGATAGCCTTCTCCTTCTTCTCCCCCTGATACCCAAAAAGCCGGTTCCGTTTAATCACCTCCACGATTTGCGCAGGCACCATGCTTTCCCATGTCTGATCCCCTGCGTTTATCCGGTCCAGGACATCCAGTCGGCGGATTGGCAAGAGCTGCTGCGTGAAGTTCCGCACGGGCTGAATCGACCGGTTCTGCACGCAATAGGCGTATAAATGCCGCAGGTGCGGGGGCGGTGTGAAGTTCTCGACTGTTAAGAGCTCGCCGGTCCCGAGGTCCAAATGAGGATAGACGTATATGTGGGTTGGGTTCTTGAAGAGTTGACCCAAACCGCCCAGCAGGCCGCCTTCGTTCTCGTTATAGAAGCTTTCGTCGAAGATCTCCCTCAACGCACCGGCGCCCAGCGCCAATCCGAGCGGCCGGTTCGTGTATCGGTAAAGGTAGGCAGCCAGCCGGTGATACCGCCGAAAATTTGAGATCAGAACGGTCTTCCCCAAAGCACTCAAAGTGTCGGCGCGTTGCAGGAAATCGAGGGCATCAATGATGTCGCCGGTGGTCAGGTGGCGCAGCGTCATTTCCATTAACACGATGGGGTGCTCACCATTCAATCCCGGTTCCTGAAGGAACTGCTCAAGCCCTCTCTCCAGCACATCGAGCGTAGCCTTTGTAACGGGCCGGAAGCTGCCGCGCTGGACCAGCACCGGCTTTTTGTACAACACTTCAGCCCACTGCACGGCCTCGCCATGTGCCGTGAACATCGCGGCCTCAGTCAAACCCTGTTGGACCAGCGCCAATGCCATCAGCCGGTTATCCACCCCCTCAAAGGCCGGCCCGCTGAACCGGATCATGTCCACCTCCACCCGTTCCCAAGTCAGGTCGTCCAGAAGGGATTTGATAAGCGTTTCCGGCTCGTGATGGAAATAGAACGTGCCGTGAATCAAGTTCACGCCGATCACGCCCAAAGCCTCCTGCTGCCGCACACTCTCTTTATCCAACATCCGCACATGGATGAGGATGTCCGAAGGCTCAGATCCCGGAGTATATTGAAAGCGAATACCCATCCAGCCATCCCCGGATTCCTTGCGGGTGGCCACGGTATTGGCAAACGCGAAGAAAGCGGTCTTGCCGCCGCGCTTAGTCTCCAGGCGCTCCAGCATCAGTCCATATTCATGATCTAGCATGGCGCACAACCGTCGGCGACTGACATAACGATCCGTGGGGCCGTAGATGGCGTCGCTTACGGCCATGTCATAGGCGGAAATAGTTTTTGCGACGGTGCCTGCCGCACCGCCCACTCGAAAGAACCAGCGCGCGACCTCCTGCCCTGCGCCAATCTCGGCGAAGGTGCCATAGCGGTTCGCATCCAGGTTGATGCGTAACGCCTTCTGACTTGTGTCCAGCATCGGGCACACCATAGCGCATAACCCTCACTCGTGCGAGCCGACAGGAAAGGCCGCTAGGAAAGGCTAAAGGCTGAAAGCTAAAGGCTAAAGGCTAAAGTTAAGGAGAACGCCGGACTTCAGAGTCCGTTGACTCGCTCATGTGCGGGATGTAGCAGCACTTTAGATCAGTACTGTTGGTAGAAAAAATTCGAAAGAAATATTATTCCTGGTTCATCGGGTTGGCGCTCCCTGGCGCCAACCCGATGAACCAGGGTGGAATCAACAGGGGGGCGGTAGCTACAAACAGCACGGATATCGGTTCGGACGGCATGCCCGCGTTTGAATCGCAAACCCCTCAAGAGTGCTGAAACATTTTTCAAAAGTGACAGATTTATATCAGGACTTGTCCCATGCGCTCAGGAGGGGAAGCCACCTCTGTCTTCAAGGTCTCGTGGGCTCCATGTGATCAGCACATCGACCATGAGCCGAGCAGGACACGCTCAACCTTCGTGTTGAAGGCCCGGTCTTCGCACCGGGCGGGTCCCATGTTCTTATCGCATTCACTCGAACAAAGGCGCACCGAGACGGTGCGCGTACTCGCAGTCGAGACGACCGCGCTACACAGGCCCGCCGCGTCAGGAGACGCGGCCTACAGGATCGAAGGCATGTGCCAGATGCTGGGGTCATCGGACGGCTAAACACCGCCTCCCGCGCCAACGGCTCAACCTTCAACCTTCAACCTTCAACCTCTGGCTTATGTGCTATTGTATGATATGGGCGAGGATGTACCTGCTCTTGAGCTCAAACGAACTGAACCACGCGGCTGGCTGCTATATGATGGCGCCTGCGGTTTTTGCAGCCGTTGGGTTCCATTCTGGAGCGGTTATGTGCGGAAGCACGGTTACGCGGTCGTGCCGCTACAGGATCGTGCTTTGCAAACCAGGTTCGCACTGAATGAAGAGGACCTGCTGCGCGAGATGACCCTTGTCCTTGCTAATGGTCGGCAAATTCGTGGTGCAGATGTTTTTCGGCACTTCCTCCGGCTCTCGTGGCTGGCTTACCCCGTTTACCTGCTGACATTGCTTCCTGGAGTGCGCCAAGTCTTCAATTGGGGATATCGGACCTTTGCTCGGAATCGTTACAGGCTGGCTGGGGCTTGCCCGTTGCCTGCGACGAACTAAAAAGGCGCCGGGCTCCCCTCAAGAGCCCGCGCGCCTTAACCCATTCCCACGCTCCTTACTAAACCAGGCGTTTCGAATAGTTGCGGAACTATGTTAAGAACGTGCTCCGATCGGGCACAGCGATGCAAATAGTCGCTGAAACCCTCGGGCAAACCTCGAAAATGCCACAAACCATTGCGCAGAGACTCCGAACCGGCTGCGCTGCTTCAACGACGCGCCGCGTGCCTTTAGTCGATGGACAACTTCTGTTCGACCAAACATGGCCGCAAACATGATGGGCGTCATTCCAACACCATTATCCGCCTCGATATCCGCTCCGGACTCCAGCAAAAGATCAACAATCTCCAGGTAACCCTTGAAGGCTGCCCCGCCAAGTGGTGTTTGACAATGAGCATTGCGCCGATCCACCTCAGCCCCATGCTCCAGGAGAATTCGTGTGGCCTCCAAGTGGCCGTGGTAACTGGCCAGCATCAGCAAAGAATTTCCTTTGTGATCGGCAAGATTGACCGGCAATCCGTGGTCCAGCATGGCAGCTAAGGACTCCGTCTCGCCTTGGCGGGCGAAATCCAGGGCCATTTGCTGTAATTCTTCGTACCGCCGCTCTTCAGCCTCAGTGATGATTGTTTGCATGTTGGGAACTGCGAGGCAGGGACTCCCCTGCCCCGCTGTCAGGGCGTGCTAAATGCCTATGGGAGACGTCGCAGAGACAGGCACGTTGGCGCGCGCTGCCAGGTTGACAATCCCCAAGGCCTTGGCCACGCCTTCCGCGTACCGCGGATCTGCCCGGTGAAAATGGACCAGTTGCCGCTGGATAATGGCTTCGGGCACACCGTTCATGGCAGCAGCGATGTTCTTGAACAATCGCTCCTGTTGTTCCGGGGTGAACATCCGGAACAAGTTTCCAGGCTGCGTGTAATCATCATTGCCAGCGCGGTGATCATAATGATCGGCATCACCGGAAATTTTCAGGGGCGGTTCGCTGTACCGGGCATCCTGAACCGGACCACCAAAACTGTTCGGCTCGTAATACGCGTCTGTGCCTTTCGGGCTGTCGAAGCGCATCGGACCGTCTGCATGATAATGACGCACCTGGACCTTCGGACGATTCACGGGCAACAACTCGTAATGCGTCCCCACGCGATACCGATGAGCATCGGCATAGGAGAAGATCCGTGCCTGCAACATTTTGTCGGGGGAAAAACCAATCCCAGGTACAATGTTCGACGGACTGAACGAGGCCTGTTCAACCTCGGCGAAATAGTGCTCCGGATTTCGGTTCAACTCCAAAACACCGACGTCGATCAACGGGTAATCGGCATGAGGCCACACTTTGGTCAGATCGAACGGGTTCCATCGATAAGTTTCGGCATCCTTCTCCGGCATGATTTGCACGCAAAAACGCCATTTTGGGAATTCTTTGCGCTCAATGGCCTCGAACAGGTCACGTTGCGAGCTCTCACGATCTTTCGCCACGATCTGCTCGGCTTCTTCATTCGTCCAATGTTGATGCCCCTGCAAATTCTTGAAATGGAACTTTACCCAGAACCGCTCGTTCTGCGCGTTAATGAAACTATAGGTATGGCTGCCGTAGCCGTTCACGTTCCGATAGCCGCGCGGCAATCCACGGTCCGACATCAAGATCGTCACCTGGTGCAGCGACTCAGGAGAGAGCGACCAAAAATCCCACGCAGCGGTGTTGCTCCGCATATTGGTCCGCGGATGCCGCTTCTGGGTATGGATGAAGTCCGGAAATTTTAGCGGATCACGAATGAAAAACACCGGGGTATTATTTCCTACGAGGTCCCAGTTCCCCTCGTCTGTGTAGAACTTTAATGCAAACCCACGCACATCCCGCTCGGCGTCTGCGGCGCCACGCTCGCCAGCCACAGTGGAAAAGCGGAGCAAACACTCGGTTTTCTTGCCAACGGTGGCAAAGACTGACGCCTTGCTGTACCTGGTGATGTCATGAGTAATGGTCAGCGTCCCGTAAGCGGCGGAACCTTTGGCGTGCACCACGCGTTCGGGAATGCGTTCCCGGTTCTGGTGGGCCAGTTTCTCAAGCAGTTGGTAATCTTGAAGCAAGAGGGGGCCGCGGGCCCCGGCGGACAATGAGTTCTGGTTATCGGCGATCGGGTTGCCGCCGGTCGTCGTAAGGAGGTTGGTGTTGTCACTCATAATTAATCTGGTGCGTGGACAATACTTGGTTTCACCCCTGGAGTTGAAATACTTGTTTCCTAAGCTCACTATAGGCTCTGACTATGGAACTCCACCAACTCCGCTATGTAGTCGCCGTGGCTCGAACCGGGAATTTCTCACGTGCCGCAGCTCAGTGCCACGTTTCTCAACCTTCCTTAAGTCAGCAGATTCAGAAGCTGGAAGATGAATTGGGTGAACGGCTCTTCGATCGCTTAAAGACCGCGGCGCGACTGACCCCAGCCGGAATCGCGTTGCATGAACGCGCTGTGCGGGTCCTGGCAGAGGTCGAGGCCGCCAAACGTGAGGCCACGGAAGCCTGTGCGTTAACCCGGGGCCAGGTGGCTGTGGGCGTGCTGCCAACAATCGCGCCCTACCTGCTGCCGCAGGTGCTCCCTCGCTTTTCGAAGGCTTATCCGGGGATTGAAATAATCGTCCAGGAAGAAACGACCTATCAGTTGCTGAATCTTCTGGCCGCGCGCGAGGTGGATCTAGGGATTGCCAGCCTGCCCCTGCGGGACGAACGGATCGAGATGGAGAACCTCTTCACCGAGGAACTGTTCGTGGCGCTGCCCGCCAGGCATCCGTTGACCAAAAAACGGGAGCTCAAGCCCTCTGATCTGGAATCCGAGCGCTTTATCCTAATGAAGGAGGGGCACTGTCTGGGGGATCAGATTCTCAACTTCTGCGCGCGACGTGATTTCCACCCGCGCATCTCATGCCGAAGCGCGCAAATGGAGACGATCCGAGCGCTAGTAGAAGCCGGGATGGGAATTTCTCTGATTCCGGCCATGGCCCGCGAGTTGGGGCGGGGTCCGCAACCCGAGTATCGTTCGCTCCATAAACCTTGCCCTGAACGGACCATCGTGGCGGTATGGTTGAAGGAACGCCCGCCCGGGCGTGCAGCGAGCGAGTTTCTAAACTGCCTTCGGGAGGTTTCGAAGACACTGAAACAGGCGTGAGCCTGTCATGAGCGGGCTGTCGAAGGGCGAACAGTCTAGGCACCAGGCACACCCGAGCGCAATTCGCGCAGCCATGCCTCTGCCACGGCATCGCTGGGCGCACGCCAATCGCCGCGCGGCGAGAGTGAACCGCCGGAACCGACCTTGGGGCCGTTGGGAATTGCCGACCGCTTGAACTGGCTCTGCTGGAAGAAACGCAAAACGAAGACCTCCAGCCAGCGTTTGATTTCCTCCAGGCTGTATTGGTTCCGCTTGTCCTCCGGGAGGAGATCAGGCCATTGCCCGCGATTCTTGTCGCTCCAGGCGTTCCAGGATAAAAATGCCACCTTGCTCGGGCGGAATCCATGGCGGGTGATGTAGTACAGGTTGAAATCCTGCAGCTCGTAAGGCCCGATCTTGTCGGCTGTGCGCTGGGCCGGACGTTCGGAATCCCCCGAGGCGTGCGGCACCAACTCAGGTGAAATCTCCGTATCGATGATCGCCTGGATTGTTGTGTTCGTAGCCGGGTCGAACTGACCGGAAGCAATCACCCACCGCAGCAGGTATTGGATGAGCGTCTTTGGCACGGAGACGTTCACGTTGTAGTGGGACATATGGTCACCCACGCCGTAGGTCATCCAGCCGAGCGCCAGCTCGCTGAGGTCCCCGGTGCCAAGTACCAGGGCCTGGTTAATGCCCGCCAGTCGGAACAGGTGGGAGGTGCGCTCCCCTGCCTGCACGTTCTCAAAAGTGACATCGTAAACGGGCTGACCTTTGGCGAAAGGATGGTTGATGTCCCGGAACATCTGTTCGCAGGACGGACGGATATCGATCTCCGCTGCGGTCACGCCCAAGGCATTCATCAACTGGTGGGCGTTGGTGCGTGTGAGCTTACTCGTGGCAAACCCGGGCATTGTGTATGCAAAAATGTTCTTCCGCGACCACCCCAGCCGATCCATGGTTTTGGCCGCAACGATCAAGGCCTGAGTTGAATCCAAACCGCCTGAGACACCAATCACCAGGTTCTTGATGCCGCTGCTGACCAAGCGTTTCATGAGGCTGTGCACCTGGATGTTGTAAGCCTCATAGCAGCGCAAGTTGCGCTCGCTGGAGGCATTCGGAACGAAGGGAAACCGGTTATACTCTCGATGAAGCGGAATCTCCATTTCCGGCACCTGAAAATCAAAACCCACCCGTCTCATGGCCATGATGCGCTCCCGATAATCATCCACGCTGTCGCTAAACGGCGAGGTGCGCATGCGATCCTGTTGCAGCCGCTCAACATCGATATCTGCTATGAGAAGCTGCTCGTAATTTGCAAACCGCTCTGATTCGGCGAGCAACTCGCCGTTCTCACAAGCCAGCGCATGGCCGTCCCACGCGAGGTCAGTCGTTGATTCTCCCGGACCCGCCGCCGAGTACAGGTAACCGGCAATGCACTTCGCCGATTGCGACATGCATAAGCTGCGCCGGTATTCGGCTTTCCCAATCGTGATGTTGCTGGCCGAAAGGTTCGCGATCACCGTAGCACCCGCTAACGCAGCCAATGTGCTGGGCGGGATGGGGGCCCAAACATCCTCACAAATCTCCACGTGCAAAACCAGCCCGGGCAGGGTTCTTGGGAAGAAGAGCAAGTTGCTGCCGAAAGGCACCGTCTCCCCCAGCAGTTCCACATCGGACCGCACGGCGTGACGCCCGGAGGTGAACTGCCGCTTTTCGTAATACTCGCGGTAATTGGGCAGAAAGGTCTTAGGCACTACACCAAGTATCTTCCCCCGATGCATGACCACAGCGCAATTGAAGAGACGTCCGTCAAATCGCAAAGGTGCGCCGACAATCAGGATCAGATTCAGGGAGCGGCTCTCTTGGAGCAACCGGGCGATGCCGTCGCGAACGGCCTCCAGCAGAGCGTCCTGGTGAAACAGGTCTTCGTTGGAATAGGCGGAGACTCCGAGCTCTGGGAAGAGAACGACGGTGGCGTTATGATCGGCGGCCTTCCTGGCCAGCTCAAGCGTGCGCTCCACGTTGAAAACCGGGTCGGCTACTTTGACTTCCGGAACGCCCACAGCCGCGCGAACGAATCCGTGCGCGTAGATGGAGTTGAATGGCTGCCGCAACATGGCTCCACTATAGACTTGAGGTGCACGCGAGTGAAGTTGCGATTTTTTTAGCGTACAAGCTCATGATGAGACCAATGATGCGCCCGATGCAGGAAATGTGATCAGCCCAACGGCTTATCGTGGCATGACATCTGCCCTTCTTTTTTCTCGTATGGCATCGCGCATGAGCAGAAACAGAATGAATCCCGCAGTGGCTTCACTTGCGGATTTCGCAAATCGCATTCCCGCTCCACGCCGCGTCGCGCTCGGTTCGTTTTCCGCGGCGTTCGATGCATCCCGGGTCAAGCAGTGTTTCTTCACCCGACGCATTCCGGTGCAGACGCAGCCTCAGTCGCAGTCAGCGCAAACTGTCATGATCAGACATGTGCCGAAATCCGTCCCGATTCCTGCGCATCCGCAGACCGCTTCCATCACTTGCGCGGGTCCTTCCGCCACGTTTTGAGGACATACACTGCTCCGTTTTAGGACAGCATAAAAAGACCTTTTTCCTTCGCAGTCCTGGGTGACGCCCATAAAAACCTTCCCTCTTTTTTTCATCCTGTCTGGCGCGCCAGATTCAAGCCGAAGGCTTTGCAGATAGTAGCCGGAGCGTCGTAGCGTAGCGGAGACCTCCGGTTAACAGACGCTCTCCTAAGCACCCCGGGGCCGGGGTGCCAGAACCATGAGGGTTCATTCCACTTACCCCGGGTCGTATGAAACACCGTTCTTTTCGAGCAGCCCTTTGACTCCTCGATAAAGGGAGTGTGAGCGTGGTGTTGCTCCTGTGTTTGGATGTGACTTACGCATCCGGCTAGCTCACGGGTGCTGCCATTCGATTGCAGGCATGCTGTCCGAACTGAAATCGGTACTGTTGGTAGCCTCCAATTCCGAAAAGGAATCGCATCGTGACCATGGACCTTATAGGGTATTCGTATGTCCATACCGCCGTGCAGCATGGCCGTGCTTAATTTGATGCGCCGCAAGGCTGCTCGTTCGGTAGACTGGCTCCTGTTGGTGACGTGCGTATCGTTTGGAGAGCTTAGCCTGACTTTCGCATTGCGGAGGTTGGGCGGGTTTCCCGCTGGAAAGATTCGTGTTGTATCCAACCAACAGGCACGGAGGTGTGGGCATGCAAACCAAAGGTAAAGCATGAATAGTCTTCCTGTTCTCAATCCGAAAGCCGCTGCTATTGACGTGGGCAGTGAGCAAATGCATGTGTCAGTTGCTGGCGGGCCGCCCAAGGTGTTTGGCTCGACCACCACCGAGTTGCACGCATTGCGCGACTACCTGCTGGAACAAGGGGTCAACACAGTGGCGATGGAAGCGACCGGAATTTATTGGCTTTGTCCGTATGAGGTGCTGGAAAAAGCCGGTCTCAATCCGATCATGGTGAACGGGAAGTACGTTCGCAACCTGCCAGGCCGCAAGACCGACATGAGCGATTGTCAATGGCAGGCGACCTTGCATGCGCACGGGTTGCTCAGGGCGGGGTTTGTTCCGCCCGATCATATCCGGCGTTTGCAGGATTATTTGCGTTTGCGCGCCGATCACATCTCCAGTTGCGCCACGAGCGAGCAGCATATGCAGAAAGCACTGGAGCGAATGAACATCAAGATTCATGATGTGATCAGCGATCTGACCGGAGTGAGTGGATTAAAGATGGTGAGAGCTATTCTTGAGGGAGAGCGCGATCCGGAGAAACTGCTGGCATTGTGCGACCCGACGATCCAGAAGAAGAAAGCCAAGCGTGTGTGCGAAGCGCTGCGAGGGACGTGGAAGCAAGAGCACCTCTTTGCCCTGCGCCAAGCCTTGGCAGCCTGGGAGTTTTATCGCGCCCGGATTGCCGAATGCGATCAGGCTCTGGAAGAGGTGCTCAAGAAAATGACGGAGCACAAGGCCGATCCCCCTGGGGAGTTGCCCAAGTCGGACCGAAAGAACAAGAGCAACACTCCGCAGATAGATGGGTTGCTGAAGTTGCTCTGGAAACTCTGTGACGGCAAGGATGCGACAAGGCTGCCCGGGATAACTGAGCACACACTGCTACGGTTGGTTTCGGAGGTTGGAACCGACCTCAAAGCCCATTGGGAGAACGAAAAGAGGTTTACCTCGTGGCTGGGGCTGGCTCCCGGGACCCATCAGAGCGGCAAGCGGCGCAGATCGGAGAAGCGATCAACCAACAAAGCAGGCCGACTCTTATGTGTGATTGCCCGAGCGGTGGGCAAGACAAATGATCGAGCCTTGGGAGGGTTCTATCGAAGAATCCGAAGCCGCAGCGGCGGCCTGGTAGCAAGCAGGGCACTGGCTCGCAAGCTTGGAGCAATGTTCTGGAGAGTGATGGTCCACGGATTAGCTTACGTGGAGCATGGTCTGGCCAAGTATGAGGAAAAAGTACTGCAGACAGAACATACGACATTAGCCCGCCGGGCCAGGAGACTTGGACTAACACTAGCCCCTATGCAAAACCCTATGAAAACCTAGCTTTGCCCTCCCAAAAATCCTGCCGTCGTTAGGCAGGTCCATGGAAAGTCTCGCGTCTCTTTTTATGTCCACCCTGTTTTTCGGGTTTGCAGCTCAAAAGCGGCAAACCCGAAAAACCGGGACTGTATGTTGTAGGACTTTGGGCTACCGACAGTACTGAAGTGCAATGAACATCGCTGGTGTCCGACCGCTCGCTGTGCAATGAGGCCGAACCTCTCCCTCGCTTTTCTGGCCTCGTGGCGGTCGTTCTCGTGGTATCAGCTCCTCTGTATAGTCACTCGGTTGGTCGGTTGTTTCTGGCACCCCGGTTCCGGGGTGCCATTCCAGTCTGCGACTGAACCGGAGGTCTCCGCTACGCTACGACGCTCCGGCTACCATCTGACAACCATTCTGGTTGTGGCCCCGATTCGGCCCTCGAAAGTGAACCAGGGGCCCCAGGACCGGTGTGTATGTCATGGAGCGTCAATCGCTCCGCTGCTCAAGCCGCCAAGACCTCCAAATCTCGGTTTACGCCCCTGCCCCGAGTAACGCGCATGCGGAGCACGCGACCTTTTGCGCAGCCTAAGACTGTTTCACTCGAAGACGCCAGGATTATCCGCAAAAAACCAAGAAAATGGCACACCTCCGATCCGGTTCCTAGAACTTTGCGTCCTGGCTTCTTGGCGTGACAATTCCCCGTTTCAGAGCTGCGCTCCACGCCGTGTTTCATGGAAAGCGGCGGTTCAGGCGAGAAGTCATATACAAGGACAGGTCCCGATAAATTGCCACTGTCAGCGAGTCATCCGGCTAGCTCACGGGTGCTGCCATTCGATTGCAGGCATGCTGTCCGCACCGGAATCCTTACTGTTGGTAATTCGCGTTCTTTTTTATGTCACCTAGGTTTTTTGGGGTTGCAGCTCAAAAGCGCAAACCCGAAAAACCGGTTCTGTATGTTGTAGGACTTTGTGCTACCGACAGTACTGAAGTGCAATGAACATCGCTGGGTGTCCGGCCGCTCGCTGGTGCAATGAGGCCGAACCTCTTCCTCGCTTTTCTGGCCTCGTTGCGTTCGTTCTCGTGGTATCAGCTCTGAGGTATTGCCCTACCTCGCGTAGAAGTCACTTTCTACTGGCTGAGATGCAGAACCAGGCGAGCGGGACGAGAATAAGGACGCTGAGGACATATCGCACGTAACCCTTTTTCTTAACGTCCGTTGGCTGGCGCCGGTGTTCGATTCCAACAACCTCATTGTAGCGCCTCAGGACCTGGGCGTCGCTCGGCCACTGCGTCGCCATCACACTAACCGTGCGTGGACTTGAGTTGGTCAGGTGCCTGAAATCGCGGACGACCGAAGGTCCGGGTAACTCGGGTATGAAAGAAACCTCATCGCTCACCTTGCTTGAGAACCGGGTAACGACGACTTTAGTGCGGGAGTGCAACCTCGGAGGGGATGACACGGAGGCAGGCCAGCAATAGTAGTATGAAACCTCCACGCGAGACGGGAGAGTCATGCCCGAAATATTTGTGATACCTGTCGCTGTAAAGACGATATTCGTAAAGAGGTCCGGCATGGCACCGTTCGTTCCCAGCCCACGCCGGTTTTCGAAAACCGTAATGGTCGAAGGTAGAAAAGGGGGCTCTTGC
The DNA here is from genome assembly GCA_942493075.1 of uncultured Verrucomicrobiota bacterium. Taxonomy (GTDB): domain Bacteria; phylum Verrucomicrobiota; class Verrucomicrobiia; order Limisphaerales; family UBA8199; genus JBBQYD01. The sequence goes on from OW818681.1 coordinate 5,708,072, forward strand.
GACAAGGTCCACTGACCGAACCGGGGGTACGGGGGAAGCTCCGCTCCGGTGGCAATCGCCCTTATTGGGTAGATACTCAACCCTGTGACGGATTGAAAATAGTGATGTGATGCGTAGGCATACCACAGGACCATGATTTCGGAGGGGCCGCCTGCAAAAGGGACGCTTCCAATTCCTCTGCCAGCTTCACCCCGGTTGGCCACCTTTGGGTGCTTAGCTTTCTGCGAACTTGTGTTGTTAACTGTGTAAAAGTAACTCCCATCCGATGAGGCTTCCACGGAGTCGGGAAAAGAGTAATCATCTTGTGGCCTTACGGCCTCCGTGGGCTGAACGGTGCCATCTGGCACGAGTTTCATATACCACTTCTTTCCTTTCACCTCGACATCGAAATCATAGACAGGGGACGTTCTGCCGGAGCCAATCCCCGGACCATACTCGGTTGCAATCTTGCCAGACACCGCGTACTCGTACTGCGCTGCGGCATTCAGACTCCAACAAACACATCCAACAAAGCAGCACACTACCCAACGAATCGGAATCGTAAGCTGATCCAGTCTGGCCATTCCCGCAGTGAACCTCAAACCCAGCTAAAGTCAAGAAGGAGGCGAAACCCAACCACTGGTCTGCCTTTTCATTAGGCTCCTTGGCCTCAGCCTGTCATAACGCCCGTTTTCTCCATCCCGCCTGCCCGGGCAAAACCAGGGATTGTCAGTTATACATCTTAGATTAACCTTTCTTCGCCACGAGGCCTGAAGCGGTTTATGGGATGGCTGTCCGGGTTGAAGAGCGTGGTAACGGTTCTTGTAAGACTCCATTGATGAACGTTTTATTTGCAGTACAAGGCGACGGACGCGGGCATATGACCCAGGCGATCGCGTATGGCGAGATGCTCGCGAATCACGGGCATAAAGTCGTTGGAGTCCTGGCCGGCACGAATCAAAGCCGTCAACTGCCTTCGTTCTTCCTGAACGCCTTCACCGTTCCCGTGCGCACGTTCGAAAGCCCAGGCTTTTCAATGAAGCAAGGGCGCTCCATCTCAACAGTGCGCTCTGCCATACACCTGTTCCGGAATCTGCCCACCTACAGCCGCAGCCTGGATCTCGTCGGAGAAGCCATCCGCGAGACGAAACCGGATTTGGTCATCAATTTTCTCGAGCCATTGGTCGGATATTTTTATCTGCGCCGCCGATCCCCAGTGCCGATGCTCGCCGTGGCGCATCATTTCATGTTCGAACATCCGCGCTACCCGCGCATTGGCGGGTTCCCATTCCAACGGATCGGGATGAAGCGTTACGTAAACCTGACCGCTGCGAATGCGCACCGTCTCGGGCTCTCATTTTATCCGGCGGATGATCTGCCGCAAAAAAGGCTGTTTGTTTGCCCGCCCATCCTCCGGCGTCAGCTCTTTCAACTCAGCGCAGATCCGAATGGCAAGCATCTACTGGTCTATCTGCTCAATCACGGCTACGAGACGGAGGTCGAACAGTGGCACGCGAGCCATCCGGAAGTGCCCGTGCATTGTTTCTACGATAAACCGGGTGCGCCCGCCGAAGAGCAGCGGCGTCCGAACCTCACGTTCCACGCGCTTCATGGTGAGAAGTATCTAAGAATGATGGCGTCCTCCGGCGGAGTGGTTTGCACAGCCGGCTTTGAATCCATCAGCGAAGCGGCATATCTAGGCAAACCGCTCTTGATGATCCCGGTGGAAAATCATCCTGAACAGCACGTCAATTCAACCGATGCGGAGCTCTGCGGTTTGGGCATGAGGGACAACCATTATCGGCTGGAACGTTTGCTTAAGCCAAATCCAACGAAGCTGGAATTCGATTTCAAGGCCTGGGTGAATAGCGCGGAAAGCCTGGCAGTGCGCGCGGCTGAGATCACTGCCGGGTGGCCGGGTACGATCAAAACCAGCGGGTCGATCTCCGGAATGGCTTCCGCAAACAGCTAACCCGGTTAATCCCGCTTGCGGCTTCGGCAGAGCAACACGCCCAGCAGTAGGCCCGCGCCGAATGCTAAACCGGCGGTAGAGTAAGGATTGCGCCGCATCGCTTTATCGGTGGCGACTGATCCAGCCACGATCTGCGAACGTATCTTACGGCAACTCTCCTTCAGGCGCTCCAGGCGTGGATGCAATTCATCGGCTGGAATGGATTTGCCTGCAGCCGCAGCGAAATCATCCACTCCCTGAACTACCATGGTAAGGTCGTCCACTAGTGCGTCGAGCGAGCCTTCCTTCGAGATCAGATCTTTGTAATAAACTTCCATAACCAATCCACGCTGTAAATCTTGGGCCTTTGTTGATCGTCCTGGTGTACTGTTAAGCCAAAGTCCACGAAAATCAACTGGGGCACAAGCTTCCTTGCTGGAAAGGTGAGGACAGAGCTTTGGACCGGACGGCACGCCGGCACAAAGCCGGGCCTCGCTTAAACCTGAATCCTGAGGCTATCCTACTTGCCTTGCGCCAGAGCAGGCACAGGCTTGCCCGCTGGCTGCGTGGTGGCCTTGTCGATGGAAGCAGAAATTGAATTGAGGAACTTCGCCGGGGCCACACCCATGCCGATGATCGCGGCCATCAACAGGACGCAAAGCAGCCGGGTGGAGAAATCGAGGCGAATCAACGGACGCTCCCCCGCATCGCGGAACCAGGCTTCACGGACAACGCAGAGGTAATAGTAAATCGCGATGGCAGTGTTGATCACCGCAATGATCACCAAGGCCAGGTAACCTTTGCTCAGGGCGGCTGAAAGCAGGCTGAGTTTACCCATGAAACCCACAAAGGGCGGGATGCCCGCCAGCCCAAACACACCTACGGCCAGAGTGACAGCCAAAAGTGGCGAGCGCTTGTGGAGGCCAGCCAGCTCTTCGATGCTCAGGTTCAATCCGTCTTTGGAGACCTTGCAGATCACAACGAAACAGGCGAGCACCATGAACAGGTAACCTACGATGTAATAGACGGCGGCCGTAAACCCAGCCTGGCTTAACGCCACGAAACCCATCATGGCGTAACCCGCGTGCGCGATGCCGGAAAACCCGAGCAGCCGTTTGAAATCGCTTTGATTCAGCGCAATCAAATTACCGTATAACATGGAGCCTACTGCGAGAATTGCGAGCAGCGAGGCGAAGGTGTGGTTATCGGGCATGCTCAATGAGACGAGCCGAACCAGCACGGCGACGGCACCAATCTTCGGGAGCGACGCGATCAAGCTGGCTGTCTCATTAGAGGCACCCTGGTAAACATCAGGAGTCCAGAAGTGGAACGGGAAAACTGCGAGTTTGTAGTAGAACCCGCCCAGCGCCATGGCCAAGCCTGCAATCGCCAGCGGTGAGTTCATGACCGGCTGGAGACGTGGCAACATCTCGTTCAGCAGGGTGGTGCCGGTCAACCCGTAGAGATAACTCATGCCAAAGAACATGATGCCGTTGGCGGCGACGCCGAACATCATGTATTTAATGGCTGCCTCCATTTGCACCCGGTGGCCTGTGCCTTCGCGGCGCATTGGCACCATCAGGTAAAGCGGATAAGAGGAAACTTCCAGCGCCACGACCATCGCGATGAGGTCCAGGCAACTCACCATTGTGATCAATCCGAAAACGCTGATCGAAAGAAACAGGTAGTACTCGGGCTTAACTTCCTCGCGAATATCACCCAACGACCCGCTCAGCAGGAGCACCAGGAAGAAACCACAGGCGAAGACCAGCTTGAGCATCTGGGAAAAGCCATCCACCCGGTATGCGCCGCTAAAAAGAGTGGCTTCCTGGCAAAACGAGAGCGCGCACGCACCGATGACGGCTAGTGCCACACCGAGTGACGCCATCCGGGCCAGGCGGCCCTGATTCTCTCCCAGCGTAATTACGAAGAGCACCAGCGCGCCAGCCAGCAACACCAGTTCGGGCAAATAAGCCATGAAATTCTGCATCGTCATTCCATTTCCAAGGTTAGGGCGCCACAGCCAGGCTCGGCGTCTGCGCGGCCGGGGCAGCTTGCTGAATCAAATTCTTAACGGTCGTGTGCATCACGTCAGTAAATGGCGCTGGGTGCAACCCGATCCAAAACACGAAAACCAGCAGGGGCACGAGCGTGATAATCTCACGAAAATTGAGATCCGGCTGCTTCGAATGATCCGGGTTCTTTGTGCCGCCATAAGCCAGGCGCTGCAACATGCGTAGCATGTAAGCCGCCGCCAGCACCACCCCGATCATCACACCGGGTATGACAAAGTAACGGGTGGAAACCACCTGGAACCCGCCGCTCATGACCAGCAACTCACCGATGAAACTGTTGGTGCCGGGGAATGCAAGAGATGACAATGAAAACACACCAGCAAACGCCGCCATGACGGGCATGTACTTGCCGAGACCGGCTGCTTGTCCCAACTCGCGGGTATGCAGACGCTCATAGATGATACCGACCGTAATGAACAAAGCTCCAGTCGTTACGCCGTGATTCAGCATCACGAGGATCGCGCCTTCAATTCCATCCTTGTTCAGGGCGAAGATACCCAAAGTAGCAAAGCCCATGTGCGCCACGCTTGAGTAGGCCACCAGTTTCTTAAGATCCGTTTGCGCCAATGCCGTGAGGCCGCCATAGACAATCGCCACCACGGAGAGCGCCATGATGTAGGGCGCGTATTCCACTGCAGCCCATGGGGTGATTGGCAGCGAGAACCGCAGGAAACCGTACGTGCCCATCTTCAGCAGGATGCTCGCAAGGATCACGCTGCCCGCGGTAGGGGCTTCGACGTGCGCAGCGGGCAACCAGGTATGAAACGGAAACATCGGAACCTTGATCGCAAAGGAGATGAAGAATGCCAGGAACACCCAGGTTTGAAACGTATGCGAATAGGGGTGCCCCATCATTTCGGGGATGCTGAAGCTGCCGACCTGCAGCCGCAGCGCGATAATCGCAACCAGCAGCAGAACCGAGCCCGCCATCGTATAGATGAAGAACTTGAGCGCGGCATACACCTTTCGAGGACCGCCCCAAATACCGATCAACAGCGCCATCGGGATCAGCATGGCTTCCCAGAACACGTAGAACAGAACGAAGTCGAGCGCGCAAAACACACCGATCATGGCCGCTTCCATAATCAGCATGCAGATCAGGAACTCTTTCACGCGGACTTTGATGTATTGCCACGACGCCAGCACGCAGAGCGGCATAATGAAAGTCGTGAGCAGGACCATCAGGATGCTGATGCCATCGATGCCTAAGGTGTAGCGGATCTTCAGGAGGGAGATCCAGGACATGTCCTCGACGAATTGGAAACCTGTCCTGCCGAGGTCAAAACTGGTGTACAGCGGAACCGATGCTACGGCTGCGCCTAAGGTGAACAGCAGAGTCCACCAGCGCACGAGGCGTTCATCGCGCATGAATGCGGCAATGGCCGCGGCGATCAGCGGGCTGAAGACCAGCAAGCTGAGAATCGGGAAGGAGCCGTTGGATGCGGGAGTTGTCATCGGTTGAAAATCAGGAAAACAATGATAAGCACGGCGGCCATGGCAAAGGTGAACGCGAGGTTCTCCTGCATCTGACCGCTTTGCAGACCGCGCAACCGGCGGCCCAGGGCGCGGACGCTGATGGCAATCCCATCCACCGCGCCATCGATTACTTTGTTATCAAACAGTGCGGAAACCCGGGCGCTGACCATCAGCGGCACAAGGCCGGCTACGCGATAGAGCTCGCCGATGCCGGTATCGAGAGCCTGGATAGGTTTGCGTGCAAGCCATAGGAAAGCCCGCCCACCCTTCCGGTAAAACCAATCCAAATCCATGCTGATGGTCTTCTCGGGCTTGAGTTTGTTGATGAGCAGATAAAACCCGAGGGCCGTAAACAGCAGGATCTGCATCGTTTCGGAAATGTGATACGAGGTGTAGGGCTGATAGACCACTTCCGGGTGAGGCAGCATCTTATACAGATAAGGCGTGTAGCAGCCGATGAAGATGCAGAGGAACGCAGCGATCGCCATCGCCAGGTTCATGTTCCACGGCGGGTCCCCCGCGCGCTTTTCCACTTCGGGCCGAGGCTTGTTGTTACCGAACCAAATGAAATAAGGCACCTTTAATCCGGTATGCAGGAACGTTCCGGCGGAAGCCAGCATCAACAGAAAGCCGACCCAGAGCTTATGCTCATGGAATCCAGCCGCCACGATCATTGATTTGCTGACAAACCCGCTAAAGAACGGGAAGGCGGAGATCGATAAGCCACCGATCAAAGTGAAAGCAAAGGTCCAAGGCATCTTGCGCCAAAGCCCGCCCAATTCGGTAAAGCGGCTCTCGCCGGTCATGTGAAGCACCGCACCGCAACCCATAAACAGGAGACCCTTGTAAAGGATGTGAGCAAAGGCATGAGCACAAGCGCCGTTGATAGCCAACTCGGTGCCGAGCCCCACGCCAGCCACCATGTAGCCGACCTGGCTGATGATGTGGTAAGCGAGCAATCGGCGACAGTCGTTCTCCAACACAGCGTAAACGACACCATACAGCGCCATGATCACACCGAGGGGCACGAGGATTTCCATACCGGCAAATCCACGGCACAGGGCGTAAACGGCCGTCTTGGTCGTAAACGCGCACATGAACACGGAGCCGTTGAAAGTGGCTTCACCGTAAGCATCCGGCAGCCAGGCGTGCAGCGGCGGAACAGCCGCATTCAGAACAAACCCGATCATGATCAGCCAGATGCCGGGCGTTGGGTTGTGCACATCCACCTGGCCGAAGGCAAAGCTGCTGCCGGGGGCGTTGCAGTGCAGGATGATTCCACCCAGGAGAGCCAGACCACCCGCCACGTGCACCAGCAAGTAACGGTAGCCAGCCTTCGTTGACTCTTTGCGGCGACGGAACCAAATAAGGAACACAGACGAGAAAGCCATCACTTCCCAGAACAGGAACAGGGTGAGGTAATCGCCGGCATAGATCACACCGAGCGAACCTGCTACATAAATCCATGCGGCGACATGCTGGGCGTTCTCCTTGACGTGCGCACCGTAGAGCGAACCGATAATGCACATCAGCGCCATGATGTGGCCGAAAACCATGCTCAGGCGGTCCACTCGACCGAACACCATCGGCACCTGCATGAACTCGAATGTGCCGTAAGTGCCGTGCTGCATGCGCAACACGGAGAGAAACACCAGGATCGGCACGCCTACCAGGTAGCCCTTCTTGATGCGGGCGGGTATCCAGGGCAGCAGCACGCTGCCGAGGAGCAGGATGAGCGCGGGATGAATCCAACTATTCATCGTAGTAATCCTCCCGTTTCATAATGCCCGCATGTCCGAACGCCTTTGAGGCAAGAATGATAATCACGCAAGCGGCCAAGCCGTAAACGGACCAGAATCCACCATACTCCTCGAGCGAAATATGGGTCTTGTCCTTCTTGTCCACCAGCGCCGGGATCCAGTCGATCACGATCAGCAACCCGAGGACGACACAAGACAGGATCTTCAGCGTCTTAAGCCGGTTTCGCAGCCACTCTATAAGTCGAACCAGTTTCATGAAATCCAATCAGATGAGCGCCTGTACAAAGCGCATAAAAAAGTTGGGATACAGCCCGATTAACACGGAAATCACCGCCGTCACGCATAGCGGAATGAGCAGGGCCGGATGCGCTTCCTTATGCGGATGATGCGCATCTCCCGCGGGTGCCGGGCTGAAAAACGCGTGGTAAACGACAGGTGCGAAGTAGGCTGCATTCAACAGCGTGCTGGCCAGCAACACCAGGATAATGCCGATTGATCCTGCGCTAAAAGCGCCGTTGAGCAGATACCATTTGGTGACGAACCCAGCCACGGGCGGTGCGCCGATCATGCTTAGGGAAGCCAAGCCGAAAGCGGCGAATGTGATCGGCATCGCGCGGCCCAACCCGTGCATTTCAGAAATGTTCTTCTTATGGGTGGCTACGTAGATGGCACCCGCACAGAAGAACAAGGTGATCTTCGAGAACGCGTGGTTGGCGATGTGAATCAACCCACCTTCCACACCAGGCCGACTCAACAGTGCCACACCGAGGATCACATACGAGAGCTGGCTAACCGTTGAATACGCCAGCCGGGCTTTCAGGTTGTCCTTCGACAACGCGATGATCGATCCCACGATAATGGTGATTGAGACGAAGTAAGCGGTTGGCATGCCCAGGTTCAAAGCATCCATTGTGTCGATGCCGAACACGTAGAGCATGACACGCACCGTTGCAAACACGCCTACCTTCACGACAGCCACAGCGTGCAGCAAGGCGCTGACGGGTGTCGGTGCCACCATCGCGCTGGGCAGCCAGTTGTGGAACGGCATGACACCGTTTTTGGCAAAACCGAGGATGCAGCACGCATAAAGGCCGGTGACCACCCAGCGATTAGCGTCATCAGGCAGGATGCCTGTGCTGATGTTCGTTGCAAAATCGAGCGTGCCCGAGAGCACATAAATCATGACCATCGCCGGGAGCACCAGCCCTTTGGCGGTGGCAGTCAAATACACCATGTACTTCTTGGCGCCTTCATAACTCTCCTCATCCTGATGATGCGCCACGAGCGGGTAGGTGCACACGCTGACCACTTCATAAAAGAAGTAAAGGGTAAGCATGTTGTCCGAGAAGGCACAGCCGATCGCCCCGAACAAAGCCAGCGCAAAGCAAGTGGCAAACCGCGTTTGCGCATGCTCATGCAACCCGCGCATGTAACCCGCTGCGTAGAACACCGTCACCACCCACAAGAAGGATGCCGCTACGGCAAAGACCATTGAGAGGGCGTCCGCCCGCAAGCTGATGCTTAGCCCGGGCAGGAGGTTGAATACTGTAAAATGCAGTGTCTTACCCGAGAGGACGTCTGGTATAAGGCTGGCGATGATCCCGAACATGACCGCCGCTGAGAGGAACGAACAGGTCTCGCGAACGTTCGGCCGCTTGCCGGTGGCCATGATCAGCACCGCGCCTATCAGCGGAGCCAGGATGGCCAGCAATAACTTGATTTCTGTAACAGGCAAAGATTGGGTCGCTTCCATGGGGCTATCCATTCAGTTCGGAGAGCTCCTTGGTCTTGACGGAGCGGTAGTTGCGATACACGGCAATCACGATGCTGAGGGCGATGGCCACTTCTGCTGCGGCCAAACCCATGATGAACAGGACAAAGATCTGTCCCGTCGTGGGGTCCGCAGCCTTGAACCGGTTAAAGGCCATGAAATTGAGGGCCGCCGCTGAAAAGATGAGTTCACCGGAAATCAGCATGCCGATCAGAGTGCGTCGGCGCACCAGGCCAAAAACACCAATCGCCAGCAACAGGGCGGCGGTGATCAGGTAGAAGTCGGGTCGTTCGTAAAGTAGGTTCATGATTTATCCCTCCCGCCGCGGGCGATCGCTAGCGCGCCCAAAATCGCCACCAGCAACGCCACTGAGATCAGTTCAAACGCCACGCTGTAAGTGGTCAGGAGAGAAATACCGATGTCTTTAACAGTGCCCTTGTTGACGAGCGTGGCCGGGGGCGTCCAATCCAGTCCGCTGCCCAGACGCCAGAGCCCAAAGAAAATGGCTCCGCATACGACCAACGCACCGCCAGCCAAAAACCAGTCGCGCGCGGTTCGTTGCAGCGGGGCTGGCTCGTCGGGTTCAGCCAGCATGATCGCGAACACGATCGTCACGCAGACCGCACCGATATAGATGAGGATTTCCATCAGTGCCAGGAACGGGCTATGAAGGAAATAGTAAAGCCCAGCCAAGCCCAGGCAGGAGATGGCCAATCCACAAACGCTGCGGATGATCCGGTGACTGATGACAGCGATCAGCGCGCCGATCAGTGTCGTAGCCAGGCAGAGCAGGAAAATGACATTAAGAATATAACCAGCGGCCGGAAACTCGCTCATTTGGCCTCCGGTTTGGACTGCTCAGCAGGTTGGGCTGAGGGTGCGGGTGTAGTAGGCATGGCAGCAGGTTTGGAAACTTCTGGGGTAGCGGCTGGGGCTGGGGTCGGAGATGGCGCAGCAACTGGGGCAACGGAGACGACCGGGGATGCGGGTGCCGTGGGTGCAGCCGGAACCTCCGGCACGGGAGCAGGTGTGATGGGATTGCGCGCTGCCTCGTCCTGCAGGCGCTTAAACAAATCCATCACGAAATCGTCTTTGTTCGTTCCAGCCAGGTTGAATTCGCGGGAAAACCGAATCGCGCCGTCCCGGCAGGCTTCAACACAAGACCCGCACAGGCTGCACTTCGTGAAATCGAGCACGTACTTGGTGACCGATTTCTTTTTGGCGCCGTCGAGCTTCGCGCCATCCACAATGATGCAATCGCTCGGGCAGGCACGTTCGCACAATTTGCAGGCAAAACAGACCGCTTTGCCTGTCTCTGGATCGCGCACGAGCTCAATGTGCCCGCGGAAACGCGCCGGCATCTTCAACGATTCGTGCGGGTACTGCACTGTCACCGTCGGCTTGAAAAACTGGCCGATGGTGATCCGCATCCCGGTCACCAGGCTGTTGAGGCCGCCAACGATCTCTTTTAAGGCTTTTATCATAACCGGGGTCCAAAGAGTTTAATCATGGCGCTGGAGAGCACCAGGGTTAACAAGGAGACCGGGATCAGAATCTTCCAGGAAAGATTCAACAGCCCGTAGAACTGGGTCCGGGGGAACGTCCACCGAATCCAAACCACGGTGAACACCAGGAAATACATTTTAAGCAGGAACCATAAGACGCCCGAAAAAATGCCGATGGGGCTTTGCCAGCCGCCCAGGAACAGGACCGTCGCCACGCTGCAACCCAGGAGGATGTTCGCGTATTCAGCCATGAAGAATACACCAAAACCCATTCCGGAATATTCGGTGTAAGCGCCAGCAACCAACTCACTCTCGGCTTCAGCCATGTCAAACGGAGCCCGGTTGGTCTCCGCCAGCATGCAGATGAAGAAAATTAGGAAAGTGACTGGCATTAAAGGATTTAAATCCACTCTAAAGACGTTCCACCTCCAAAAGCCCCCGGCCTGCTGCTCCACGATCTCATTCAAATTCATCGTCCCTGTCACCATGATGATCGTAATGACCACCAGCAGCATGGGGATTTCATAAGCCACATTTTGGGAGACAACGCGTGCGGCTGAAATGATTGCGTATTTATTTCGGGAAGCCCAACCGCCCAGCATCACGGCCATGACGTTAATCGAGCCGAGCGCGAAGATGACCAGCAGCCCCAGGTTGATGCTGCGCCCAGTAAGCACATCACTGAAAGGCACCACAGCCAGGCCGATCATCGCAGGAACCATCACCATTAGAGGGGCGGCGCGGAACAGGGTGCGATCCACCCCGGCGGGAACAATTAATTGCTTGGAAAGCAGCTTTGCGGCATCAGCGATAGGCTGGAGAAGCCCGGCCCATCCGGCCTCGTTGGGGCCCGGGCGGCGTTGGAAACGACCGGCGCCCTTGCGCTCTACCCACACGAGGTAGGCGGCGTTTGCACCGACAAACGACAAAAGGCCTAATAAAAAAAGGCCCAGTCGAAATGGTTCAGGAACGTTCATCAAAGCCATCTTTAATCCGGCGCGAAGCCGGGGAATAATCTAATCCAGGATTCTCATAGCTGGGACAACATTGCCCGGTTTTATTCGATCTATCAGCCCGGGTTACTCGAACCAGCCGTAATTCAGGATATAAAATTTTGTGTTGGAAACTTCACATCCCTTGCCAAATGTTGAGCTTTTTTTGCCGTATTGGCGAGCCTCACGACAAAAAATGTTTACCCTTGATTAAATTAGGTGACGTCATGTCAGTGGTGGGGCGCTCTCGCCGTAGAGCGCCTTCTCAGGATTCATTGAAGAGTTTGCGGTGTTCGGGGATTGGCGGCCTTGGCAATGCCGCTCCGTTTGGAGAAAGGCTAAAGGCCGAAGGACGCATCCCGAAGGGAATGCCCACTCAGTCCAGTCGCTTGCGTCTTGGACTGCTGTAGTCCTCTACAGCTTTTCGAAAGATGTGGATGGTGACTGCGATTATCTTTACGCCCCACCCTGTGCCTCACCGGAAAGTCCCGCCGCGTCAGGAGACGCGGCCTACAGAACTGCGGGCATGCAGCAAATCCCCGTCCTGGGCAATCCTGCGGCGTAAGACCACCCACCCGCGCGCCATCGGCGCAGTAACTCGTCAGCCCCCACAGGCTGAAGCTACCCAAGCCTCAGGAACCTTCAGCATTTAGCGTTTAGCCTTCAGCCTTTCCCTACACCGGGCGGGTCTCATTTTCATTTCATTCACCGCAAACAAAGGCGCACCGGGACGGTGCGCGTACTCGCAGTCGAGACGACCGCGCTACAAAGGGACGTGCATTCCGAAGGGAATGCCCACTCAGTCCAGTCGCTTGCGTCTTGGACTGCTGTAGTCCTCTACAGCTTTTCCAAGGAAACGGATCACGACTGCGGGATTCCGAGACGACCGCGCTACAAAGGAACGCATTCCGAAGGAATGCCAGCCATTAGCCAGGGGTTGCGCGAGGAACGAGCGCCACCCCTGGTGACGGAACGAAATGGAAACGACCCCGGTCAGGGGTCGCAGATTCCCGGTCGCGAGGTAATCAATCAGGGAAGAACCGGAAACCCTGGGATTCCTCGCGGGTGGCCGCACCGCAAGGTGCCGCCGCGTCAGGTCACGCGGCCTTTCACGCTAGAGACCCGCAAAAATCTTGTTCGGTTTTTGGCTTCGGCGTCCATATATGTGTGGTATGAACATGAGCGGTGACAATCTGGCTGGCGAAGACATGGCGCTGCTGAGGGACTATGTCCAACACGGTTCCGAAGCCGCATTCGCCACCCTGGTGTCGCGCCACATCAACCTGGTTTACTCGATCGCAAAGCGGCAGGTTCAGGATTCTCAACTGGCAGAAGAAATCACTCAAAATGTCTTTGTACTTCTAGCGCAGAAGGCAAAGGTCCTGGGCCCGCAAACCATCCTTTCCGGCTGGCTCTGCCGCACAACCCGATATGTTTCCGCAGACGCGCTCAAAACGCGGCGGCGCCGCCAAGAGAGGGAGAAAGAGTCGCAGATGCAAGCCATCTTGAACGAGCCTGGGACTGGCTCTTGGGAACAAATAGCACCGCTGCTGGATGAGGCACTTGAGCTCCTGGGAGAGAAGGAACAGGACGCCATCGCCCTGCGTTTCTTTGAAGGCAAAGACCTGCGGGAAGTAGGAGCCGCCATGGGGATCGGCGAAGATGCAGCTCGAATGCGGGTGAATCGTGGGATTGAAAAACTCCGTGAAATCTTCGCAAAGCAGGGCGTGGCCTTGTCAGCAACAACCATCGCCGGGACGTTGGCTGCACAGTCGGTTCAAGCTGCACCAGCAGGATTGGCAACCACGGTTGCATCCGTGGTTGCTGGAACAACTCTGACCACCGCAACAGCTATTGCTGTCACGAAAACCGTAGCTATGAGCACACTTCACAAAACATTTATCGGAGCTGGCTGCGCGATCGCACTCGGGATCGGGGTTTACCAGACTCATCAAACCAGCCTGGCGCGGGCAGAAGCCCGATCACAAAAACAGAAGCAGGCTCCCCTGGAAGAGACAATTCAGCGGTTGCAGCAACAACTCACTGACGCAACGAATCGGCTGGCAGGTTTGGCGGAAACCGTGGCAATGTCCCGCAGGAATGAAGGAGAACTGCTCTCTCTTCGGGGAGAAGTCAGCAGGTTGCGCCGCGAGGCACAGGAACGGGCCCAGTTAGCATCCGACGTATCGGGCGAATTCGAGGGTTCGGATTATAAGGCCTGGTTTGAGCGGATTATCCAATTGAAGCAATGGGTAAAGCGAACACCAGGGGCGGAAGTTCCTGAGATGAAGTATTTGAACGTTTGGGACTGGCTCAATGTCGCAGAAGCCAAGCTTGAAACACCAGAGGACTTTAATGCGGCGTTGAAACGGCTGCGCCAAAATGCAGAGGCCGGGTTCCTTCGCCTCGCTGAGCCTGCATTGCGCAAGTACCTTCAGGAGAACAACCAGGAGTTTCCGAAAGAGGTTTCACAGCTTGCACCCTATTTCGAGGTTCCACCTCCGGGAAACGAAATTCTCAGCAGGTATGAGGTCAGGACTGACAATAGTATCTATGCCAATAACATCTTTGCCAATAACGTTCCTGCCACCAAGAACCTGGTTATCATGGCCAAGTTCCCCGATCCAGATGGGATGTCCATGGTGGGAACAAACGGCTTCGCGAGCTTCCATTCTCCCGATGACATGTCCATTCTAGCGCCAGCTCTTCAGGCTCTTTACGAGGCTACACCTCACATCAACAATAGAAAATCCCTCAACATAGACGAGGTGGTCCCTTACATACGAACCCCAGAACAAATGGCCGCATACAAGCGGTTGACCGCGAAGAAGAACGCTTCGAAGTAGCGATAGAGACCGGTGAAATGCGTAGGCGGAACCGGTGCCCGCACCGGACGAGGCTATCTGGTGCGTTCCGACTAACCCGAACATCTGCCGTGAGCCCCCACAGGCTGAAGCCACCCAAGCCTCCGCAACCTTCAGCCTTTCCCCCCACCGGGCGGGTCCCAGTTTTTACTTCATTCACCGCAAACAAAGGCGCACCGGGACGGTGCGCGTACTCGCAGTCGAGACGACCGCGCTACAAAGGGACGCATTCCGAAGGAATGCCAGCCATTAGCCAGGGGTTGCGCGAGGAACGAGCGCCACCCCTGGAAACGGAACGAAATGGAAACGACCCCGATTAGGGGTCGCAGATTCCCGGTCGCGAGGTAATCAATCAGGGAAGAACCGGAAACCAACGTCTTCATCGAATCGTCTGTGGTACTCGGGGACCGGCGGCCTTGGCAATGCCGCCCTACCTGCCGCTTCGGGAGAATCGGTCAACCGGCGCGTTTGCAGAGGTACTGCACAAAGGACGCTTTGCCGGGAGTCGCTTTTAGAATCTGGAACCCTGCACGCTCGATAATCCCCGCCATGATCCAATCCAAGGTGCTGTATTCTTTAGACGCATGGCCAATGGCTCCCTGGCGGACAGCCTCGGGACAGGCCCCTATAAAGCCTTCAAAGCACGACGCGTGGTCCTCGCCTTTCCATGAGAACACAACGTCTCCCAACAGGAAGACGCCTCCCGGTTTCAGAGCGTTGTAAACCTTCCGCAATGCAACTGCCTTCCAGACATCAGGCAAATGGTGCAGCACTGCCACAGACACGACGGCATCGAAGGAAGCTGGTTGCACGTCAAAAGTGAGGAAACCTGCGTGGCCGAATTGCATGCCGGTGAGCCCTTCGGATTTCGCGCGCGACTCGGCATAACGGAGCATCGCCTCCGAGATGTCGATTGCGGTCACCTGATGTCCAGCGTGTGCTGCCGCACGGGCGAAGTGACCTGACCCTGTGCCGATCTCCAGAATGCGTGAAGCGGGGTGCAGGTCGAGTTGTTGCAGGATGGCAGCATCTTCCGCAGCCAGGTCGCGCAACTCGCCCATCCGTTTTTCGTAGCGCTCCACCTCAGCCTCATTGGCGTAATCAACGCCAACCTGCTGAAACTCGTTCCACTGCCAAACAGGCGTTGCCTTCATCCGGCCATTGTAGGACGGCTGAATGCCGACGTGCAGCAAATTTTGATTTGTGACTGGAGCGACCGGGATCTGGTCCCCCTTCAGGGAACTCGGATAGAAGTTGTAGCCGAACAGGGACACGCTTTTTGTGGTAGGGCCGCTCTCGCCGCAGAGCGCCGTCTCAGGCTTCATTGAATCATTTGTGGTGTTCGGAGACCGGCGGCCTTGGCAATGCGGCCCGTTGGGAGAAAGGCTAAATGCTAAAGGCTGAACGACCAAGGGAATGCCAACTTAGTCGAGTCGCTTGCGTCTTGGACTGCTGTAGTCCTCTAGTCCTCTACAGCTTTTCGGAAGGAAATGGATGGTGACTGCAATTATCCTTACAACGTCCTACCCTGTGCCTCACCGGAAGGCCCCGCCGCGTCAGGAGACGCGGCCCACAGGGCCAAGGTAGGTGAGGAAATCGACTCGGGGTGGCTGCTCGCCGGCAAGCTTTAACCCCTAAATTGTCTGGCCCGTCATTCTTATTATCGACCGGGAAGTCGAAAACCTTTAGAGGATATTCTTGGGGCCGGTCCCACACCGGTAATGACCTAAATAGCCATAGTACAGCGCACAACACAATGCTGACGGGCTTACAGGTTTCTGACTATGCCGAGGAACAGGATCAGTTCGCTGCGGGCATCCACAATGGCGAACAAGAAAGGACGATCCACAATCATCTCAAACGGCTTTGGTGGGTCTGGGCTGATGCCGTAGGATTGCGCCATCATAGAGACTGCTGCTGCCTCGGTGCCTTTCTCGTTCACTTCGATGAATGCCTTTTGCCGAAAGTCAGAGATGTAATGCGAATCACTGAACATTCGAGAGAAATCGGCAGCAGGCTTTGAGTTCTGGTTATTGAAGGCCGATCTCATCCCCATTTTCTTGAGGACCGGAACGAGCTCCGTCGTTGCTTCTACTTTGAATTTTGGCAGGACAAGCCAGCCCTCACGTGCACTGAACCCCGGCATGGTGATCCGCCGCCAGTTGTCGCCATTCATATTCTCCATGAGTTCGGTTGGGCTGGAACCCGGAACTGGAAGGAAGATATACATGGCTACATTGCGCCCCCTGTAGGGCAAACGGACGGCTTGGTAGCCCTTGCCTTCGCGGTAATCGAACTCTTTTGACTTTTCCATCATCAGAACTCCCTTTATCGCGCCGGTTTGGGGATGAAAGATCCGCTCTTTTGTGAGCTTTTCGTCAAACGGAGCGCGCCACCTCCCTTTGAAATAAATGGCATTTGCCAGAACCAGGTCAGTGTTGATCGGGTGGATCATTCTATCGGCGATTCCGGTAATGCGCCCGTGGGTTTGGTCTTTTGCCCATTGGTTTATTTCCTTCTCCGCCACAGGTACGTTTCTGAAATCAAGCGGTTTGATCGCTGAAGAGAAGAAGGCTCTGTTAGCCTCCAGGAACTCATTCTTGATCAAGGCGCCATCGCGATACCAGAGCGCGTTGGCAGTTGTGAGAGTCACGTTCGTTTCTGCTGAGTGGAGCCGCTCGGCAGCGGCTTTGCACGCGAGGTTTAGCTCGTCGACCGTCAATCCGGTTACTTCCAAAACCTGCTGCATCTCGGTCTTGGTCTGTCCTGCCGCGCCGTTTACTGCCATCTGCAAGACTGTTGCGGCGCTGTAAGGTGAAATGAACAAATTATCAGACTGGTTCTGTGCGGCGACTTGCTTAAGCAGCTTGAAGGCGAACGCGTTGTTAGCGGCAGCCAATTTCGGCAGAGGGTTACTTTCGGCTCCCAGCGCCTGAAAAGCCAGCAGCACGGCGAGCACTGATTTTACACGAGAGAGAACTAATCCAAACGAAAGCCTGATTCCGGGCGCATTCATAAGGTTGATGTGATGGTGTTGCTGGATCAAACACACCAAACCTTTGCGAAGTCAAGTGATTCCAGCCGTGCGCTTGGCCGAACTATTTCCTCAACAACAATGGGAATGTGACTTCCGGATCACCGTGCCAACTTGTCCTGCACGCTGCGGATCTTGTCTTCGAGGGTCTGATCGCGGTCTATCCGCGTGCCAAGCTTGATGATCGTCGAAACGCGCGGCGCACCCATTTCATGAATGACTTCGTGACAGCGCTTCACGGCGGCAAATACCGCATCCCACTCGCCTTCGATGTTCGTTCCATAGGCGTGCAGCACGTGCTTTAGTCCGGATTGCTGCAGCACCTTCTCGCATGCGGCCACATACGGCGATAGCGAAACGCCCACGCCAATTGGAACCACACACAAGTCAATCATCACGTTCATGGCTCAATCCTACTACCGGTTCGATGGGATGAACAGTGCCGAGCAGATAAAGACGGGAGGCGTTACCGTTTCATTTTGTCGCGGGCGGCTTCGAGTATCCGGCGCTCGCGATCGGTGAGGCTTTGGATGCCGTGCGCAGAGATCTTATCGAGGATGGGGTCCACCTCGCGGCTGAGGAATTCATCAGCCGGCAACTCCTCTGCCGGTACACTCTTTTGCTTCGACCAGATGCCTGAACTGGGGGATTGCACACGCACCAAGTGGGGGGCGGAACGCGCGGTTTGGCGGGGTTTAGGCCACTGCCAATGCCAATGAATCGCGTAACGGACGAAGAAAATGCCAGCGATCAAACCGCCCAGGTGCGCGGCGTGAGCCACGTTGCCGGACGGCGCTAACACGCCATAGACAGCGATGAACCCGCTGATGGCGAGCAGCCATTTGGCTTTCATCGGGATCACAAAGAAGAGCATCAGAATGCGTTCCGGGTATAGCAAGGCGAACGCAGCCAACAACCCGAACACCCCTGCTGAGGCGCCCACGACCGGCACGGCGAAACTGCCCGGCAGCAATGCAGCGAGACAATGGAAAAGCCCGCCGATCACACCGCTCACCAGGTAGAGGGTGAGATAGCTCTTCTGCCCCAGGGCTTGCTCAACCTCCCGTCCGAAAACGTATATAGCCCACGCATTGAACAAGATATGCAGCAGACCCGCGTGCATAAATTGGAACGTGAAGAACTGCCAAATGTACCCGTGGCTCAGGCCGTCCAGGCTCAATGCAAAATACTTTCCCACATTGAACTCGGAGAAACGCTCGACAAACGCCTGCAACAGGAAAGCCGCCAGATTTGCCACCAGCAGCAGCAGGGTCATGGACCGCCTTGTATCAAAGGGGGTCTCCCGCATGTAATATCGATCGTCCAACATAACCAGAACCGATTTCAAAGTAGTCGCGAAACGCTAAATCTTCAAACAACCATTTCCCCGATTGCGCATTATCCTGCCGGAGTTACCGATTCCACCAGCCTCAGCCCATGCTCCTGATAAACCAAACGCCCATCGCATTCGGTTGCCAGTAACGTCCGCATGCCAGGCCGAAGATTGGACAAGGCAACGAAGGCATTCGTTCCGCCAATTAATAAAGCAGTGGAAAGCGCGTCCGTTTCAGTAGCCGAATCGGTGATCACAACCGATAAGACCGCAGTGCTCGCGCTCTGGCCTGTTCGTGGGTCAAGGAGGTGGCCGTAGCGGCGTCCGTTGAGATTGAAACACCTGCCCCAAATGGCGGAAACCGAAAGTGCAGCCTCGTTAAGGCAGAGGGTGCCTAAAGCTGCTGCAGGAGGTGTTTGGTCCGCGGGTCCCCCTTCAAGCGCTACCTTCCATCCAGGCGCATCGGGTGGAGCGCCAATCGCAAGCACGGTGCTTGTCCCGCCATGAAAGAGAGCAGAGGTGATCTCAGCCTCGCGCAAGCAGTTGGCGGCTTGCTCGATGGCAAAGCCCTTGCCGATCGCCCCCAGATCCAGCATGACGCCCGGGCGTGCAAACCGCACCGTGAAATTCCTGGGATCAAGCTCCACCTGGTGCATACCCACCAATTGGCGTGCCTTCTCCATGGCTTCGGGGTCAGGCACGTGGCCGAGGCCGTGTCCGCCCATGAACCCCCAACACCGCACCAGCGGCGCGATGGTGATATCGAACAGGCCATCCGTTTCGCGGTGGAGTTGAGCACACCTTTGCAGCAGGGAAAAAACAGGCGGGCTAAGTTGAACGGGTTCGAAAGCAGCCCGGGCGTTGGCGTGTGCAATCTCGCTGCTGGAGTCGTAGAGGCTCAAGCGAGCCTCCCAATGCCCGATCTCATCCAGCGCTTCCTCGCCGGCAGCCCTCAAGTGCCGGGGCGAAGCTCCGTGCATCGCGATCTCAAATCGCGTGGCCATGGCATTTCGAGCGACTGTGACGACTTCCATAAAGCAAAAGGGCCCCGCAGGATGCTCCTGCGGGGCCCTGCAAAACCTGGATTAGAGATTAGGTATCGGCGTTGCTGCCGTAGGTCATGATCGGGATTTCTTTCCCGGACCCGTCTGTGACCTTGCGGTTCTTCTCGTCGAACAAGCAAGTCATCTTCATGCGCTCGGACATTTCGGCGAGCGAGATGACGGTCTGCACGCGGATAGCCAGCTCGATGTTCGCATTCGGCGCACCGCCGGAACGGATACAATCAAACCAGTTCTTTTCGTGCACCCGGATATCTTCGGGTTGGAGGCCGGTAATTGTTTCGGGATCGACCTCGTCTGAAAACTCCCGTTCAGGCACCAGTTCGATACGTTCGCCGCTGCTGCCGATGTTCATCGTGGCTTTATGGCCGTAGATGGCAAAGCCGGGGCTCTTGGCGTTCACCGTGCTGCAGGTGACGGTAATCATGTAGCCGCTCGGGAACTCGGCCAGGAGTTGAACGTGCTCGGGCACGTCGCGGATCGGGGTGTCCGGCGTGTTCTTATCGGCCAATACATTCTTGGTGGCGATCGAGGTCACGCGGATCGGGAATTCCGGGTTGCCGGAGGCGATCATTAGCGGGTGCAAACGATGCGGCACGAGATCGCCGAGCAGACCGGAGCAATACGGGTAGTACTTGCGCCAGCGATGGAAATGATCCGCGCTAAACGGAACGCGCTTCTTCACGGGACCGAGCCACTTCTCCCAATCGATATTCTCGGCCTTGGAATCGCCGTCGATCATGTAGTTCCACTCGCCGCCAACACTGTTACGGCAGTAGTAGCCTTGGCCCCAGACCAGGGTGCCGATCTTGCCGGCTTTGATGATCTCTCCGCATTTGTGCCAGCCTACCGCTGAGCAGCCCTGGGAACCGACTTGGAAGACTTTGCCCGTCTTCTTGACCACATCATAAACCTTGAATGCTTCGTCGAGGTAGCGGGTCATCGGCTTCTCGCAGTAAACGTGCTTGCCCGCTTGGAGCGAGTCGATGGTCATCTGCGCGTGGACTGGATCATGAGTGGCGACCAACACGGCATCCAGATCTTTGCGCTCCAGCATCTTACGATAATCGACATTGACGTCGGCTTCAGCCAGCCCGGCCTTTTCCTTCGCCCAGTCGCGGCGTTTGTTGAAGACGTCCGCTGCGGCGACGATCTTGGTGTTGTTTTCGTTGGCTTTCTGGTGAATGCCAAGAAAATGGTTCTGGCCGATACCAGTGCCCATACCGATCACGCCTACATTAATGCGGTTGTTAGCACCGGCAACGTTGGCTGAGGGGGCCTGATTCTGACCATACACCGGTACCCGCAGGAACGGGGTGGCGGCTGCCGCAGCGGCTACGACGGCAGTTTTTCGAATAAAATCACGGCGCGGAAGCCCGGATCCAGGAGATTTAGGTTGGTTTTCCATAATCAAAGTTCATTCACACGGCATTATCACTGCCCAGTATCAGACGCAGCCTAGCTGAACATTATTCGGGGTCAATAACCGAAAATTCCATGACGCGCTTTTTGGGGTGTGAGGATTCTTTGGACGCCTTTGTGTCAACCGAGGTTGCAGAATCGGGCTCGGTGAACTGATCGGGCGGTCAAAAATCACCCTCCAAGTGCCAGCGGACCTGGTGCTTGGCCGCGACTGTCAGGATGCGTTCGCAATCGTTCAAATCCTGGATCACCATCTCGTCCCAAAGAGATGCCTGGGTCAGCAGCGCTCGAACCGTCGCTAAACCCTCCTCTGCGGAGAAATGCTGAAGGGGAGGCAACTCTGTAACATCCATCTCCACGCCCTCTCCTTCCATAAACTCCGCCACTTCGGTTGGGTCCGCGCTGAAGAATTCCACCAAGGGCCGAACGCCAAGTCGTTGTGCAGCCGCCTCAAGTTCCTCGCCATGGCGCGCCAGGCCCTTTCCGTCCATCATCGTATCAAGCCCTTCAACGGTCCTCTCGAGCACTATGTAATTGGCCGCTCCCATAATGATTGCTGTTAATGTGTTCGCTAATTAGCAGGTTGGTGTGTCGTCATTTCTTTACATACCACCAAAGAAAGATCAACCCGGCAAGCAGCACCACGAACAGGACCCCGATGGCTGCGGTTGTCTCATTGGTCAAGTAGACCTGTTGTCCCCGTTTATGGTAAGTGCCTTGCCATCTGAGCTTCCGATTCGGGATATCGCGCAACAGCGGGTCACATTTCCACTTCCCAAAAGAGATCACCGGCACGACCATGCGGCCAACGTAGTATCCGCCCAGGTGGAATACCAACTCCAGGATTGGCTGTAGAAGAAACTCACCTAAAAAACTCGCGGGCATAGGCTAATTTCAGGTAACCGTAAAAAGAAAAGAACGCCAGGTCAAACCGAAGGCCCAATCAGCATTTGTCAGTTTCAGGAGGTTTTAGGACATCTCTCAGCCCTCGCGAGTCGGCGGTTCAAATGCAGGCATGCTGACCGAACCGAAATCGGTACTGTGGGTAGCCATCCCGCCCCCTTGATTCCAATCTGGTTCATTGGGTTGGCGCCAAGAAGAGCCAACCCAATGAACCAGGAGTGACTTTTTGTTTGGACCCTTTCTTTCCACAGAACAGCAAACACCTGCTTTGATAACCAATGACTTACGTGTTTGCTGGTCTGTGGTCACGATGCGATTTCTTTTAGGAATTGGAGGCTACCCACAGTACGGATCTAAAGCATCACGGCACGATTATGGTATTCGATGTTTACCCGGCAAGCTCCCTTCTCACCTCCAACTCGAAGCTTCCGATTCTTTTCTGCGCTATCCCGCTTTGGCAGGCACTGGCCTCTCTGATCACCCGCGCGCCGTCTGAGCTCTCTTCAGAGTCCCAATGATATTTTGAGTTCGGCAGCCTGCGGAGAGGCTACCCTATCCAAAGATGATCCTCTCTGTCACATTCCGGCCTGTCCTGTAGGTCTCATCTGTTCCCTCCGCTCCCTCGAATCGTATTTTGTTTCCTGGCGCTGCTTTGTATGCTCGTTGCGGATCGTCCCGTAACCCGGATACCTCAGATTGGAACCTATGGCCAACACAACCGACGTGGATCGCTTTCGCGAGAATTTGCAGGCTGAGTACGACGCCATCGCCCTTTACACCCGATTGGCCAAGGCTGAGCCGAATGCGGACCTGGCGAAAGTTTATACACGTTTGGCGGAGACGGAGGCCCGCCACGCGGCTGTCTGGGCTGAGAAGCTCAAAGAGGCCGGGGTGGTGGTTCCTCCGAATCGAGCGAGCTGGCGATCACGCACTTTAGGATGGCTGGCTTCAAGGTTCGGCAATGGTTTGGTGCTTCCCACGATTACGGCCATCGAGCAAGGCGCAAGCCGCGGCTATGATCATCAATCAGACGCCGTTGCCCTGGGCATGCCCGGCGATGAGCGTTCTCATGCCCGCGTGTTCCGTTACCTGTCCGGAGTTACCAAAGGCATGGAAGGCAGCGCGATTGCGCGATTCGAGGGACGCCACAGAGCGGCCGGAGGCAACGCTCTGCGCGCTGGTGTGCTCGGGGCCAATGATGGTTTGTTGTCCGTGTTCAGCCTGGTGATGGGAGTTGCGGGCGCAGGCAGGCCATCCGGTGAGATCCTGCTGACTGGGGCCGCAGGCCTGATGGCAGGCGCTCTATCGATGGCATTGGGTGAATGGATTTCGGTGCAAAGCTCGCGCGAACTCTAC
The DNA here is from genome assembly GCA_942493075.1 of uncultured Verrucomicrobiota bacterium. Taxonomy (GTDB): domain Bacteria; phylum Verrucomicrobiota; class Verrucomicrobiia; order Limisphaerales; family UBA8199; genus JBBQYD01. The sequence goes on from OW818681.1 coordinate 5,731,554, forward strand.
GAACATCAGCTCAAGATCGAAAAGGCCGAGCTCGATTCGAATCCGGAAGCCGAGGCGGAAGAGCTGGCTTTGATTTATCAGGCGAAGGGCCTCGCACCCGAAGAGGCGCAAAAATTGGCTCAACGCTTGATCGCCGATCCCGCGACCGCCCTGGATACACTGGCCCGAGAAGAGCTAAACATTGATCCTGAAGAACTCGGCGGTTCGGCATGGGAGGCGGCTCTCATGTCCTTCGGGTTGTTTGCCGTGGGCGGCATTCTCCCGGTGTTGCCCTACCTCATCTGGACCGGAACAGCCGGAATCGTCGCCAGCGCCACAGCATCAGCAGCCGGTTTGTTTGCCATGGGCGCGATCATCACTCTGATGACCGGGCGCAACGCGATCCTTTCAGGTCTGCGGATGGTGATGTTCGGGCTGCTTGCCGCAGCCCTGACTTTTGGCATCGGCCATCTGATCGGCATCAGCCTCGGGTAAGAATTACGTGACGTCGCACCCTGCCCTGCTCAAGCCACCGCAGGTTTACTTGCTGCTGGCTTTCAGGCTCAGCTTTCGCATCTGGAGGTCCACATCAAATCGTCCGGGAACTTCCCAGCCGATAAAGATGCCCATCGGTCGATAATCGGAGAGGTCACCCGAGCCTTTGATAAAACCCGTGGCACGGGCTTGTTCAAGTCCGCGACGGATCAGCGGCAGCAAATCCTTTTTGAATGTGACCCATTTCCGTGAATGCGTGCTCTGTTTTGAAAACTCGGCGGACGAAGGTGTAAAGATGAAGAGCTTGGATTCCCCGAAATCCTGGGCCTGATAATGAGGAACGGTCGGATGCCGGTTGTCATAGATTGGAATGCCGAACCAAAAGCATTCCTGGTAGCCAGATGAATTCGGGTTGCGATTGGCGATCGTGAGATAAATCAGAAACTGCGCGGCAAGGAGTCCCGGGGAATAATCGTTTGTGCTCGCCAGGTGGGAGTGCGCAAGCAGGGCATCCATTTGGAACAGGAGCTCGCTAAGCTCTCCCAACGGTTGAGCACTCTCGAAATCCTGCTGCACCAGCAAGTGAACCCAAGGTTCGGCTAACGATTTGCGGGCACGAGGATACTCGATGCTGGCATTCACGCCTAGCGAGAGGTCGCCTGAGCCCTTCCCCATCACCCGCACCGCTTTGGCTGCATTGGTATAGATCGCCCCATGTGAGAAGACCACCGCCTGGGTTGAGCCTAAAGGAAAGCGGCTGGACCATTGGGCCAGATCCCACACCGGTTTTCCGGGATTTGGACCAGGCACCTCGCCGTAAACCGTCCGTTTCCCGAGTTCGGGGTTCAGAAGGTAAAACCCGCTCTGAAAGCGGGGATCACGGATCAGCTCGATTTCCGCGCCTGAACAGACCCACGCAAGCCATAGGAAAGAAAACAACACCAGGTGGAGTGGGAGCCGGGCTGCAAGACGTGGGGTGGCAGGAGAAACAGGCTCAGACTCGTTTAGAAAGCGCACTCGCATAGCTACGTGCAAACTTTAAACCGGTCCAGCGTCTGGGAGCGATTCTATTCTGGGACCGGACTGACCAGACCCAAATGACGGGATAGCGAGCCGGGGGACGCGGGAACAAAGGCATCGACAGGTAAGAAACACAGCGGCACAATTCCATTATGATTTCGCGCCAAAAATCTGAAGCGCTGTTCGCCGAGGCCCTGAATTTAATGCCAGGCGGCGTTAATTCACCGGTCCGCGCTTTCCGCGCGGTAGGCGGCCATCCGTTTTTTGTTCAGAAAGCCAAAGGCGCTTACGTCTGGGATGTGGATGAGAATCGTTACATTGATTACGTCGGCACATGGGGACCGGCTATCCTTGGTCACGCGTTCCCGCCGATCATAAAAGCAGTCCAGGCCGCCGCCGAGAATGGCACGAGCTTCGGCATCCCGAATCCGGCCGAGGTCACGATGGCCAAGCTGATCTGCAGCCGCGTGCCCAGCGTGCAAAAGGTCCGCATGTGCAATTCCGGCACGGAGGCCACCATGTCCGCCATCCGTCTGGCCCGGGGCTTTACTAAACGGGATAAGATCATCAAGTTCGATGGCTGTTACCACGGGCACGCGGATTCGCTATTGGTCCGGGCCGGTTCGGGTGCACTGACATTCGGCAATCCAGACAGCGCGGGGGTGCCCGCAGCCTTCACCCAGCACACGGTCGTCCTTCCCTACAATGATCTCGAGGCCGTCTCAGCCGCGTTTGCGGCGAACCCGGGTCAGATCGCAGGCATCATTGTTGAACCGGTCCCAGGCAACGCGGGGCTGTATCTGCCAAAACCAGGATACCTTGAAGGTTTAAGCAAGATAACCAAGGAACAAGGTGCGTTGCTCATTTTCGATGAGGTCATGACGGGCTTCCGGCTCGCGCCGGGTGGGGCACAGGAACGGTTTGGCATCACCCCCGACCTGAGTTGCTTCGGAAAGGTCATCGGCGGTGGATTGCCTGTGGGGGCTTTTGGCGGACGCGCTGAGATTATGGATTACCTGGCTCCGGTGGGCCCGGTGTATCAGGCAGGCACGTTGAGCGGCAACCCAGTGGCGATGGCGGCAGGGATTGAAGCGTTGCGCCAACTCGAATCCAGCGATGCGTACACGAAGCTCGAAAAGAGCGGTGCGTTTCTCGAATCGGGCTTGAAGGAAGCAGCCCGCTCGGCAGGCCTCCCAATGCAGTTCAACCGCTGCGGCTCGATGTTCTGTGGTTATTTCACAGAGCACCCCGTGTGGAACCTGGATGACGCGATGAAGAGCGACCGGGAGCGGTTCAAGAAGTATTTCCACGGCATGCTGGCTGAAAGCGTATATCTCGCGCCATCCCAATTCGAGGCCGGGTTCCTGTCCACCGCCCATTCAGAGGCTGATCTGGAGCAGACAGTGCGCGCGGCGGCCAAGGTTCTCAAGACTCTTTGATTTCAACTATGCGCATTCTCGCCCTCGACCACGGAACCAAACGAATCGGCATCGCTGTGAGCGATGAGCTGAAGATGATCGCGCAGCCACTGGAGTTTGTGCCAGCGGAACCGTTCGCGGACTTTCTTACCCGCCTGAAAGATTTGCTCCGGGAAAAGGAAGTGGAGCTGATCCTGATTGGCATGCCCAGAAACATGGATGGCAGTTACGGACCGGCAGCGCTCAAGGTGCAGGAGTTCATAGCCGCCCTGCGTGGGGCCATCACAGTTCCCATCAAGGCCTGGGACGAGCGGCTCACCTCGGTGCAAGCCAACCGCCTGCTCATTCAAGCCAACGTTCGGCGTGAAGATCGCAAACAGAAGGTGGACAAAATGGCTGCGGCGATCCTTCTCCAGAGCTACCTGGATGCGGGGGGCTCTTGATCAAGTGGACGCCTCGGGAAACGACGAATCCGTTGCGATGGACAAGCTGAAATTCAAGCTCGTGATCAGCTACGATGGCACCGCCTATCAGGGCTGGCAGGTGCAGAAGATCGGCACAGGTGTGCAGGAGAAAGTGGAGGCAGCTTTAGCGAAGCTTTTCCCGGAGAAACCGCAACTGCACAGTTCCAGCCGCACGGATACCGGAGTGCATGCCTTGGGCATGGTGGCGCATTTTGAAGTCAGCAAAAGCGGTCGCCGGATGAGCGGCCCAAAGCTGCTGCTGGCATTAAATGCATGGCTCCCTGAAGATATTCGTGTGCTCAGCACCGTGCGGGTGCCATCCGCGTTTCACGCGCGTTTCGACGCTCTCGGAAAACAGTATCGCTACCAGGTGTGGAATCATCCCGCTATGAATCCGCTTTTGCGCCTGACGGCATGGCATGTGCCGCGAAAGCTGAATCTGACTGCGATGCGGGAGGCTGCGAAGTCCCTGCTGGGCAAGCACGATTTTCAATCCTTCGCCGCGAATTCCGGCTATGCTCGGGAGTCAACGGTTCGCACCTTGACCCGGCTGGATATACAAAAGAAAGGCCCGCTCCTTACCTTCATTATTGAGGGAGACGGTTTTCTATATCGCATGTGCCGCGGACTAGCCGGCACGCTTGTGCAGGTTGGTTTGGGCAGATTTCCAGCATCAGAGGTCGCGTCCATGCTCAAGAGCAAGGACCGCCGGGCGGGCGGCATGAGCGCCCCCGCTCACGGGTTGATCCTCTGGAAAGTCTTTTATCCCAAATCCACTAGATCAGTTTGATCTGTGCCCGTTCCTTATTCAAGCCATCGGCCAGGGTGGGCATGCGCCCGTTCCGGCGTTCAATAATGTGCTTGTCCATGGATGGATCAAACTTCACCGGATAATTTCCATCGTAGCAGGCCATGCAGAAGGCAGTCTTCGGCAAGCCCGTGGATTTGACCAAGCCCTCCTGCGAAAGATAATGAAGGGAATCTGCATTCAGATACCTGCGGATCTCTTCCAGCGAATGGTTGGCAGCCATCAATTTGCTGCGATCGGGAAAATCAATACCATACACGCAAGGGTGCATGTGCGGTGGACAACTCACCAAAACATGCACCTCTTTGGCGCCGGCTTCTTTGAGATTGTTCACGCGGGCCTTGCACGTTGTTCCGCGCACGATTGAATCATCCACCACAACAACGCGCTTATCCTTAACCAGCTCTTCGATCAAATTGAGCTTCACTCGCACGTCGAAATCTCGAATCAACTGGGACGGCTGGAGAAAACTGCGTCCTACATAGTGGTTTCGAACAAATGCCATCTCGTAAGGGATGCCGGACTCCAGGGAGTATCCCAACCCCGCGCAGTTGCCGCTGTCAGGCACCGGCACCACCACATCCGCTGAGATCGGATATTCCCGGGCCAATTGGCGCCCCATCTCGACACGCACCTTATAGACGCTGCGATCAGCAATCGTGCTGTCCGGCCGGGCAAAGTAAACGTACTCGAAGATGCAAAACGCGCGGCGCTGTTGGGCTGGGAAAGCCTGCACGCTGCTCAGACCATCCTTGTTGATTGCCACAATTTCACCGGGCTCGACATCCCGAACAAACTTGGCGTGGATCAGGTCGAGGGCGCATGTTTCGCTGGCCAGAACCCAGGAATCGTCCTTCCGCCCGATGCAGAGTGGGCGGAAGCCGTGAGGATCACGGGCGCCAATGAGCTCGTTCTCGGTCATGATCACGAGGGAAAATGCCCCCTCGATGCGGCGAATCGAGTTGACCAGGGAACTCTCCCCGTTCGTGACTGGCTGAGCCATCAAATGGAGAATGATCTCGCTATCAACCGTGGTCTGGAAAATCGACCCGCGAGCCTCAAGCTCCTGCCGCAATTGAGAGGCATTCGTCAAATTACCATTATGAGCGATGGCGATTTGCCCCCGGGCGCAGTCAACCGTCAGGGGCTGCGCGTTGCGGAGGTGGGAGGAACCGGTGGTAGAATACCGCGTGTGGCCGACCGCAATGGAGCCTTTGAGCTGCTGCAGGACGTCTCCTTTGAAGACCTGCGAAACCAGGCCCATACCCTTGTGAGTATGAAAGTTCTGGCCGTCAGAGGTCACAATCCCGGCGCTTTCCTGCCCGCGATGTTGGAGGGCGTAGAGCCCGTAGTAGGTCAGTTCAGCGGCATTGGGATGCCCATAAACGCCGAAAACACCGCAATAATGCTTTGGATACTCCTGCATGCTAATCTCGCCCTCGCACCGGGAATGCAGCCACGCACCGGAAAGACGTTTCTGCCGGTTCAAAGCTTGAGACGGAAAAACTCTCCCGCTCAATTGGATGTGCACCCCTGCCGATCAGCGACCCAGGCATACTATCTTAACGCCATCCAAAACCAACCTAAAAACTAGGGAGCAACGGAGGGCAAAACACTACTAACAAAAGGACACGGAAACTTGAGAACTAAAGGGCCGTCGGGTAACACACCTTCTGGCACAACGCAATGAACCCTGGTCGGTCGCCCCTGCAGGGCTTCGATGACTCATTTGAACGGTTATCCCCAGCACTGCCGTGCTGGGCTATCTGCGAGCGCCCACTTCGGGGCTACAAGGCAGCGCACGTGCGCCATCTCTCGGTTTTGAGTTAAAAGCTTCCGGATTCTGATTAAATCCCCCCCCCCGGTGAGGAGAGTCAAGATTTAGATTGAACGTTTTAGCCCTGTCTGGTAACTAAGTTGTAATGACCAAGCCAAAGCCATCGGGCTGGCCGCGCATCCGACTCAAATGTGTCGGGGTGGCTCGCTTGGTTTCGGCGCTGCTGACGGTGGCTTCTCCGGCACAAATTCTTCACGCAGCGGATGCCGCCACTTCCCCGCCCCCAGCGCCAATCACGAGCTCGCTGGAATATCAGGAAACGGACTACGGCATTGCCAGTTTGGGCGTTTCTCTCACGACACGAACCGAGCCTTTTAAGAAGGAACAGGCCGCGGACGGGAAGGTCATTCGGGGCAATTTGAGCTTAGGCAGTGCCGACAATGCCGTTTCCTTCGTCTGGCAACGCGATGCCGGAAAGCTTTTTCTCGATCTGAACCGCAATCAGGATCTGACCGATGATCCCGGTGGCGTGTTTTCGGCGCCAACAAAATCGCGTAGTTACCAGTCATTCACAAAGGTCCGACTGCCGCTCCACACTGACCAGGGCCGGTGTCAGGTGCTCGCCAATATCGATTTCTGGGACTACAGCCAGCGACCGGGCTGCAATTTGACTGTGCGTTCCTTCTGGCAGGGCAAAGTGACTCTGAATGGCAAGGATTGGCAGGTAGGTGTGATTCCGGCCATTTCGGTTGAAAAGCACGGAAATAGAAGCATTTCACTTGATAAAGGCGAACTACTGCTGCGGCCGTGGGCAAAGCGAAAACAAAGTTTCAACAGTTACAATGGCTCGGTTGCCGTCGTTCCATCTACCCGGAAGCTTTTTCTAGACGGCCATGCGTATCAACTGGATTGGGTTACGAGCGCACAAAACAGCGAGGTCCAACCCGTGATGCAGTTTACGGAGCAAACCGTCGAACTCGGCGAATTGCGGATCACCGGCAAGTACATCCAGCGCCTGGTTATGCCGGGCCAACCCTACCTGGTGATTTTGGATCAGCCAGCGGCCACGGTGAAAGTTCCCGTTGGCAACTACACCCAGCTCAGCGTTCGGCTGGAGCAAGGCGGCACGGAGGCTTTTTATGAATCCGACCGAAGCCCAACTGGCCAGCGAGTTTCTGTAGATGCCAAAAAACCCGCCGAATTGGCCATCGGCGGGCCGCTGACCAATTCCGTCATTATCAGCCGGACCGGACAGGATTTGAGCATGGACTACCGGCTGATTGGCGCTGGAGGCCTGGCTTACGAGTTGGCGAATCAGGACAGATCCCATCCGCCGGAATTCGCCGTTTTCAAGGCGGACAAGAGAATTGCGTCAGGCAAATTTGAGTTTGGTTGAGGGGGCACGTGTTCGCACTCATGGCGAGTGCCTCTCACTGCCAGCGGAAAACTGACCGTCGTCGCCTCATCCGATCTCGGCGGGCTCGGTTCCAAAAACGGTTCGCCAACCGTTTACGACTGGGTTCTTCCCAGTGTTGCTCCGGTGCTCCTGCCGTGGCTGATCGTTCTAGGATTGCTCGCCTTGAAACCCAACCGGTGTGCGGCGGCCTGGCTGATCTGGCTGCCGCTCGGCTGTGTGCTTGCGCTCACAGCCATGCCTCCGACCTTCCTTCCCGGGGGAACCAACTTCTTCCTGGATGTCATTGCTGCACTGGGTCTTGGGCTGGCCGCCATCTGGCTGGTGGCTGGTTACTGTCGTCGGCAACACCGGTTCCTCACTTTCCTATGCGTTCTGCTGGCATTGGTCAGTTTTAGCGCGCTGGCTGCGGTGCTTAAACAGGGCATGAGCTTGCTGACAGTGCAATCGCTTCAAATCGGTGTCACCCTGGCCGTGGGCGTTCTGGCAAGTGCGGTCGCCTTAAGCCTGGCCGGTCTGGTTTGCAGAAAGAGCTATCGTCCACTCAGGCTTTACCTGTGGATGCCGTTGTTGCTGGCCACCGCGTGGCTGGCGATTGCCGCCCCGTTTTTTATATTCGCGCTGTTTTCCTCCGGCGGGCGGATTTCATGGAGCGAATTCTTCATCCCAATCCTCTCCGTGGCGGCAGGCAATTTTGCGTTGCTCCTGCCCTTCCTGATTTTGTCATCGGCCAGCCCATTTTTCGGCGAACGCCTCAAAGCGCTGTTGCATGTGGTGCCAGACGCGCCGCCACCTTTGCCGAATGCCGGAACAGACACTCAATTACAAACGGACCGCCAACCACAGGAACTGTCATGAAACTCTCCAGAAGATTGATTTTGGCCGGAATGCTGGTTGCGAGCACCGCGCTGGCGCAACCCGAACAATGGCTCTCGTACCATACAGGCGCCGAAGGGCGGGGTTACCGTTCGGTGAAACTCACAACCAACGCGCCACCCGGCATCAAGCTGCCTGCGATGAGCGCGCCACCGTTTTTTGCCCACTGGACGACACCCATGGACACTGCAGGCGGACGCTGGGCTTGTTTCGACCGCACACGCAAGTCCGGGCCGTATGACCGGATGTGGGTTGACTGCAACGGCAACGGACGGTTGGACGACGAAACTCAGGTCTCCGCGAAGCTGGATTCCTACAACTCTTACTTTCCGGCGGTCCCCGTTGTTTTCAAGGGTGAAGACGGGCCAGTTTCCTGCCACCTTATTTTCCGATTCTACAAGTACGACAATAACCCCGCTCACTTGATGGTGTCTTCCGCCGGTTGGTATGAAGGCGAAGTGGATTTCGCCGGCGCTAAGAAGCGCGTCCAGCTCATTGATGCCAATGTCAACGGTGCGTTCAACGACATGGCGGCAAGCGCGTACGATTGCGACCGCATCCAGGTGGATCGCGATAAAGTCAAAGAGCGTTTCCTGGGCCGGATGGTGGAAGTGGACGGGAAGTTCTTCAATATAGAGGTCGCGCGCGACGGCGCGTTTGTGAAAGTGCAAAAGGCGGAAAATCTCACGTTTGGCCCGGTGCGCGTGCCGGAGACGATTTCGGAATTCGCCGCGTTTGGAGAGAACGGACATTTCGTGCGCAAGCCGCTCAAGGGCGAATTCACCCTGCCGTCGGGCAGCTACCAGATCCATCGGTGGACAATCAACCGCAAGGATGAGAAGGGCTTGCCCTGGACAATGTCCGGCAACGATTTCCCGAAAGAATTCCGATTCATGGCCGCGGCGGACAAACCGGCGGTGTTGGAGATCGGCGAGCCAGCTTCTGCAGTGCTCAAGATAAATGAGAACACCAACCGTGTGATGTCCTTCAATCTGCAGTTCGTGGGCCGGCAAAAGGAATCCATCGAACTGCTGTGCGACGGTCGAAATCCGCGGGGGCCGAAGCTCATGCTGGCCAATGCAGCCGGGACGCTATGTTATACCAACACATTTGAGTTTGGCTGAGGGGGCACCTGCGCGCTCTCATGGCGGGAGCCCAAAAAAGTGCAGCGTCCGTTGACTGGCAGCGTCCAAATCTTCAGCCCCTTCCAGGTGCTGACAGAGCCGGTAAAGCTGGAGGCCAAGAAATAACCCAACCGAATATGGAAGCAAACCGAGACTGCGCGAGCGGTCTCGTGTTTGCGATGCATTTCACCGCAACCAACCAAACCAATCAATGAAACTGCCACGACTACTGTTCCTGGCTGCAGCCGTCTCCGCGCTCGCCTGCGGCAGCGCGCAGCTCCAGGCCCAAACGCCCCAGGCCGCCACCAACGGCACCACTTTTAGAGGCACCATCACCGGTGCGGACGGCAAACCGGTAGCCGGCGCCGCGGTGGAGTATTGGGAATACAGCGAGGCGCTGGAAGATCCCTTCCTGCCGGAGTCGTCCGCTGTAAAAAAACATGCCGTCACTTCCGGTGCCGATGGCAGGTTCTCATTCCCGGTTTCGTTCAGTGTGGGAACCATACTGGCGAAAAAAGCGGGGCTTGCCCCGGCCTGGAAACTTCTGAACCAGACCCCCGACTCCGCGCGCGAAACGGAAGGCAAACTGGAAATGATGGCACCCGGAATCCTGGAAGGCACGGTCGTGGATGAATCCAACAAACCTGTTGCGGGTGCGGAAGCTTTTGTCTTGATAGCCTTTGACGAGCAATCGCAAGGCGGAGCGGTGACTTGGAACGCCCTGTTGGGCAAACAGGCGCGCGATCTTTTCTCGGCGCGCACCGATTCCGCCGGACGTTTTCGCATTGAGAATTTCCCAACCAACGCAACGGCTATGCTCGCGGCCGAATCACCTGGAAAAATATCGCGCCTGCCGGAGGACGCAGCGCACAGTCTTGAATCGGCGGGGTACCGCGTCGGCCAGCCGGACATCAAACTGGTGCTCGAGCCCGCTGGCAGTATTGAGGGCCAGGTCATCGGAGGCGAGAACAACCTTCCAATAGCTGCGGCCAAGCTCATGCTGATTCCGGATTCGCAGCAAGGCTTTATGCCTGGCAGAGCGCCGGAAAAATCCACCGCTAACGGCACATTCCGTTTCGACCGGGTGCTCGCCGGTTCCTACAGTATCCGGGCTTCTTTTGGAACCAATAACGATTCCGGCTGGGCGGCGGAAACGGTGCCGGTCACGGTGACCACTGGGCAAACGACCCGCGGCGTGCAGATCAAGGCGGTTCGCGGTACGCTGCTGGAAGTGACGGTGCTCAATCAGACCAATCGCAAGCCACAGCCCGGGGTGAACGTGACCGCTATCCAGGACGAGTCCCCGTTTCAAGGCATCACAGACAGCAATGGCGTGGCGAGAGTGTATGCGCTGCCGGGGGACTACCAGGTTGCGGCATTTCTGCGTCCGCGTTCTTCAGGCCAGACTTCCGCCACGGTGGAGGCGGGCAAAACCAACCGCGTTGAAATTGAACTGGCCGAAACCGCCACAGGGCGGGTTGGTTCCGAGCCGGTGAAGAAAATTTCCGGGATCGTCCACCTGCCGGATGGAAAACCCGCAGTCGGAGCCTCTGTCCAGTTGATTAGCCCCGGTCTGCGAGGTAAAGATCGAAGGACCGACGCCAACGGCAAATTTGAACTGGAATGGAACCCGCACCAGTTCGGCGGACAAAGCGACATGACCGCGTGCGTTCTCGCCCGGGACCCGGAGCGCAACCTGGCTGTGGTACAGGATCTGGAGGAGGATGCCACTAATTTGGTTTTGCGGCTCGCACCGGGACTCACCCTGTCGGGCCGGGTGGAATCCAGCGGCAAGCCGCTCACTAACGCGACAGCGCAGTTGGTCTTCTGGACCGGTCGCAGCGGCATGTGGTTGCAGGGACTGGCGCGCACCAACACGCCGGGAAAGTTTGAAATTCCCGCACTACCGCCCGGCCGAAAATATGGCGTCATCATCTCCGCTCCGGGGTACGGACAGAAGCAAAACCATGGGCTTGAGATCTCCGCCGAGCCCGGGCGGCAGGAGCTCGATACCGTGGAATTGAAACTCGCCAACCTCCAACTCGCTGGTCAGGTGCTGGACGCGGACGACAAGCCGGTTGCGCGCTGCTATGTGAATATCAGTGGCGATGACCAGCCCAGCGCCAACACGCGCACAGATCGCGAGGGGCGTTTCTCGTTTGCGCAGGTTTGCGAAGGAACCATCCGCATTTCCGCCAACAGCCAGCGAGCGTACGGCAACACCTCCGCTGAAGGCGGCGACACAAATGTCGTTATGCGTCTCGGCCAGACCATGGGTTCTGGGTCCGACTCCAAACCGCACAAGCTAACGGGCGTCGTGATGGATGCCGAGGGCAAGCCGATTCAGGGTGTGCAGGTGGCAGTGTTCCCGAGTAGTGGTGCGCGCTGGGTCAAGACCGGCACCAACGGCGAGTACAGTCTCACCTGGTCACTCCAGCCATGGCAGATGCAAAACGGCGGTGCAACACTCGTCCTCCGGGATAAAGTGCGCAACCTTGCGGGCACCGAGGAACTATCGGAGGAGGCCACGAACCTGAACGTGAAGTTAAAACCCGCGCTGGCCTTTACCGGGCAGGTGAAGAATGCCGAAGGAGCGCCGATGACGAACGCACAGGTCGGTTTGTGGCTCAAAGCAGGCAATAGTTACGATCAGTTAAATGAGCAGTCCACTGTTCCCGTCAACGCGGAGGGTCGCTTTGAAATCCCGTGCCTCCCGCCGGACGCTCAATACCTGGTCTATGCGACCGCGAAGGGTTTCGGCAAGAGCCAGCAGCAGCTTGACCCCGAATACGACTCCAACCGTGTGGAACTCGCAACGTTCGTCCTCAAGCCCGCCGACTTCGTCATTGCCGGACAGGTGTTGAAGGATGACGACAAGCCGGCTGCCGGTGTGAACGTCAATCTGAACGGGGACGGCCAGCCCGATGGCCATATGACCACCGACAGCAAAGGCCGGTTCCAATTCAAAGTCTGCAAAGGACAGATTCGTCTGTTTGCCTATTCTCAAAACGGCAACGGCAACGCCCAAGCCACGGTCGAAGCGGGCGACACCAACATCGTAATGGCCCTGGTCTCCAATTCTGGAAACATCCGCCAGGCACCCTCACGCGCTTCGCTGAAAGGCAGTCCCCTTCCCGACTTGGCCACAGTGAATCTCGCGAGCGACGCCGCACCCGCCGGCCAACCGGTGCTGCTGTGCCTGTTCGACGCTGCCCAACGCCCGTCGCGGCACATCGTCAAGCAGTTGGAACAGCAGGTCATTGCGCTGGGGGTGCAGAATGTTTGCGTGCTCGGCATTCAGGCCATGATCATCAGTGATGAGATTTTCAACGAATGGAAAGGGGCCAGCTCGGTTTCATTCCCCGTCGGACGGGTGACAGAGAAATCCGACAAGTCAAAATGGGCCTCCACCGTTTCAGTTTTGCCGTGGTTCATCCTCACCGACGCCAGTCATCGTGTGATCGCAGAAGGTTTTGGGTTCAGTGAACTGGACGCGCAGGTCAAGAAACTGACAAAGTGATGGCAAACAGCGCGGTGGCGATGGATTTGGATTGAAGTTTGACTTCCGTTCTGTCCAAATGCCTGTGTGATTCAGCGAGTCGAAAACCTTGTTAGCCGGCTATCGGCCAACGACGCGGCGACTTGTCATGGAGGTGTGGGGCGACCTGGTGGCGCTCCTGGTCTTCAAAACCAGTGTGGGGCTCAACAAAGTCCCAGGTGGGTTCGATTCCCATCCACCTCCGCCACACTAGAAAGGCTAAAGGCTGAATGCTAAAGGCTAAAAGGCTTTTGTTGTGAATGACGAGCCGCAGGATTTGAAGGTAAGGACGAAAGCATTTGCGCTTCGAATCATCCATATGTATTCCAAGCTTCAGCCTTTAGCCTTTAGCCCTTAGCCTTTCTCCCCATGCTCCGCATTCCCCAACCGCCGATGAATCCCGCCTTGCGCGCACGGGAAGGCCACGATTTCTGGCCTGGATTCATCGTCGCGCTAGGTGGCGTGATCGTGGCCGTTTACGGCGCGCGACATTTGACCAGCGTGGACACCGTGGACGGGGATACCGCAACGGAGATCCAGTTGGTGAAGGCCTTTGCTTCCAGTGGCCTGCAGTATCCGGGTCAAGTAGCCCCACCTCCACCGCCGAATCTCGAGGGGGTAGCTGATCCTGGCGCGGCCTTGGAGCGGTGGGCGAAACAGCAGGCTGACTTCCAGCCGCCCGCGTGGAAGATCCGCGTGGATTTGGGCGCCCAGGCGGCCTGTCCAACCTGAATAAAGTAGATTTCAAGGCCACATGGCGTGGCCGATCACTATCATGGAGAGTCCCGTCCCCAATTGTCCCGCACGACCACCGGCAGCGCTCGGTCGAAAGCTGTCGCGCCTGCGTCCGTGGGTGCAGACTGGCTTTCTCGCCGTGTGGCTCGCGCCGCTAGGCCGATGGCTCCACGGAATTCCAGGCTGCGTGTTCCACTGCTACTCGTGTCCGCTGTCGTCGTTCGCCTGCCCGATCGGCGTCATGGCCAACTTCGCGGCGCTGCTGCCGGTAGTCGCCGAGGTGCCGTACCTGTTAATCGGAATTCTTCTGCTGGTTGGTGCGGTCAGCGGTTCCCTTGTTTGCGGCTGGGCGTGTCCGTTTGGATTTGTGCAGGATTTGCTTGGCAAAATTGTTCCAAAAAAGATCACGTTGCCCGGTTGGGTTGGTCACTTCCGCTACGTCGTGTTGGTGGGCCTGGTCCTGCTGCTGCCAATGATTCTCGGATTCAAAGGCATTCCCTTCGAGGAACAGGTAATATCCATCTGCCGACTCTGTCCGGCGGGTGCATTGGAAGCCGGCCTCCCCTACTCCGTTCAAGGCCTGATGACTGGCAACGGCTGGATGATGAGTGGTTTGAAAACCGGCATCCTGCTGGCGTTTATAGGCGCTGCGCTGTTCATTCACCGACCGTGGTGCCGCATGCTGTGTCCGCTCGGTGGACTGCTCGCGCTCTTCAACCGGTTCAGCCTTTTTCATCTCAGGTTCAACGCAAAGGAATGCGTGGAATGCAACCTCTGCCGCAGCCGCTGCTCGATGGGTGTGAAAGTGGATCAAAACGTCAATGTCACCGGCTGCATCCGCTGTCTCGAGTGCAGCACCTGCGGCGCGCTGGAAGCAGCCTTCGCCCTGCCAAAAGATCGAACAGCAAGACAGGGTGAACAGAAAGCCGCCAGGGAAACGAAGAGCTGAGGAAAGAAGGGTTACCCTGGTAGAACGGCATCGGCTGGGAGCCTGCTTTCACGGCACCCCAGCCGACCGCAACTCTTTAGTTTCCCGTGCCGCCGTCCGTGCACGGTCCGGGGTCCATGTGCCGTCCGTGCTCACGAACCCCACGCCGCCCCTGCTTGGGCATTGGTCACCGTACGCGCTACTCACGATAAACGACAAGAGAGCGGCTGGCGCTGACCTTTCCGTAAAGCTCCATCGTATCGTACAGCACCTGCACATTGAAGGTTTCTTCATTGCCGTTCAGCTTAAGATTCTTTGGTATTCGCCATGAATACCCACAAGTGCCGTCTCAGCCAAAGGGCATGACGCCCTCAGCCACTTTCTCGCCATTGGTCCGCGTGATGATCACGGTAGGATCGAGTGAGAGGTTTCGTTCGTGGCCCAAGGCTTTGCCCTCGGCATCTTTGGTCTGCTTCCGGGAAGTGTCTTCCAGCCCGCGGATCATGATATCAAGCTTCGGATCCACCAATACGGCCGCAACCAAGATTTCCTCGCCGGCTTTGACCCGCTGGCGGTTCGTGAGTGACGTAAACATCACCTCTGGTTCATTGGAGAAATCGAACGCGTACGGTCGTTCCTTGCGAATCTGAATCCCGTAAACGCTTGGCCGCCCTTCCCGGCCCTGGCGCTTGCCTTCCGAATGGTAGTTTTGTGAAAGCTGAATTCGAAGCTGGCCAAAACGCAGTGTGAGAAACTCCGGCAGGTAATCACCAACAGGAACCTGGCAGCGAATTGCCTCGACCGGTTGGCCGGCTTTGATGTCGCCGCCCACCGCTACGCCCCAATCCCGGGCTTGAAGCGATCCGGTCAGACTGAAGTCGGCATTGGTCAGCTTCCGCGTGCCCGATCCAACCTCAAAGGTTCCCAAGTCTCCCAAATACGGATGCACGGTCAGTTCATTGCCGTCCGGGGTGGAGGAAAATGTGAAAAAACGACCGTTCACTTTATGCATGGCCGACAACCGGTCGCCCCCCCACCAGTCAGACCGTGTTCTCTCACCCTGCAAGAGAAGTGCGGTGGATGGAAAATCGAATCTGGATATGACATAATCGTTGGCCAGTTGGGCATCGAGTCTTTCGCCAGCAACTTTGATTCTGCCTTCAAAAGAATGCGTACGCACGAAAAACATAAACCGGTAGGTATTCGTGGCATCACCGGTGAGCAGCAAACGCGGCATGATCTCAACCAGGCTGGTAGGGGTAGAGTTGGTGTTCAGGTTCAACCTCAAAAAATCAAAAACCGCCACCGCCTTGATCCCGGAAAAGTTGGGTTTGTAACCGTGATCAGGCGGAGTGCGCTGAACTTTCAGAGCCTGGTCATTGCGCAGATCAAGGTCTCGGTTGGAGTCAAAATAGAGTTGGTCGTAGCCATTGCCAGTTCCGCGGGATTCATCCAGCACAAAATGGTAAAGGTGGCCGGAGTTTGTGTCGTCTGAGTATGCGCCAAATCCCACCGCACCAAAAACCGGCACTTTGGAAACGAACGTCGGATAGCTCTTAACTTCCGAAAACGGCTTGTCCTGGCACCGGCACATCTGCCCCCGGAGAAAGTTATCGTGGCCTTTCTCGAAAACTGAGACTTTGTGAAGTTTGAAAGTCGTGTTCTGACCGGTTTCATCCGAGCCCGAATTGCGGAAGGCCACGCCTGTGCCGATCAAACCACAAGCTAGCAGAGCAAGGATCAAGATCCATTTGCCCGCGGAAAGCCGCTGGTTGGGAGCGTGAGGCATTGATGTAAGGTGATAGGACTCGCGTGAAATGACAAGTTATTTCAGCTCAGGTTCTAGGTTGCTTGTCTTTACTGGTTGTATAGCATCCCTTTCATCATGCATCGGCTTGCGGGATTCCTTTTTCTTCTGACCATGAGCATGCTGGCGGCGGCTCCTGAGCCCCTGTCACCCACCGCCCTGGCGGCTTCCCCGGACGGCGACGTGCTCTACGTGGCCTGCGCCACTGCCAATCAAGTTCTGCTTTTCGACACCACACAGCGAACTGTTTTGAAGTCGATTCCCATGCCCGAACCACCCATGGGCCTGACGCTTTCATCGAACGGGGCAGAGCTATTCGTCGCCTGCGCGGCACCCGTCAGCAAGGTTTGCGTAGTGGATACTGCGAAGGGGGTGATCGTCCGAACGATTCAAACCGGCCATACCGCGATGGACCCTGTGCTGGCACCGGATGGAAAGATCCTTTATGTCTGCAACCGCTTCAACAACGACATCAGTGTGATCGATCTCGGGATCGGGAAAGAAGGGAAAAGGATTCCCGTCCAGCGCGAGCCGTTTGCCCAGGCGATCACGCCGGACGGCAAATTTCTGTTGGTCGCCAACCATCTACCCAGTGGCCGGGCGGACACGAACTTCGTGGCCGCTGTGGTAAGCGTCGCTGATCTGGCGACCGGACGGGTGGTAAAGGAAGTGGCGCTGCCAAACGGCAGTTCATCAGTCAAGAGCATCCGCATTTCGCCAGACGGTAAACACGCCGCCGTCATCCATATCGTGTCGCGATTTCTTCAACCAACGACCAACATTTTTTTGGGTGAAATCAACGGGAACGCCCTGTCCATCCTTGATCTTAGCCGGATGGAGTTTTTCGGCGCCGTTTTGCTGGATGATCCTGATAAAGGCGCGGCTAATCCATGGGGATTGGCGTGGTCAGCGGACGGACACACGCTCGCAGTCACGCACGCCGGAGCCCACATGGCCAATGTGATCAGTTTTCCGGGGTTGCTGGATCAACTGTCCCGCCAATACCGCAAGTCCAGCACCGCTCCAGCAACCAATTCAACCCAGTTCCCGGCGGCGCTGACCAACAGACTGCCCTTCATCTTGCATTCCCGCCGCCACGTGTGGCTGCCCAAAACAGATCTTGGCCCGCGCGCAGCCGTTGTCGCAGGCCAGAAGCTATACGTGGCCAATTACTTTTCCGACACGCTGTCGGTCATTGACCTCACGGCGCGGAAGCTGGAAGCCGTATCCCTGCCACTGGGACCGAAGCCAGAGATGAGCGTGATCCGAAAGGGGGAGTTTTCCTTCAACGATGGTGGTATCTGTTTGCAGGGCTGGCAGAGCTGTTACAGTTGCCATCCGGGCGAGGGGCGGGCGGACGGACTCAATTGGGACCTAATCAACGATGGCCTCGGCAATCCAAAGAACAACAAAAGCCTCTTGCTCGTCCACCAAACTCCACCTGCAATGAGCCTGGCTGTGCGGGCAACCGCTGAGTTGGCGGTCAGGGCCGGGATCAAAGGAACCCTCTTTTCGGAACAACCTGAGGATGTTCCGAAGGCGATTGATGCCTACCTAGCGTCGCTCAAACCGGTGCCGAGTCCGCACCTGGTAAACGGCCGCCCTTCCCTGCAAGCGGAGCGAGGAAAAGCCGTTTTCAACGAAGCCGGCTGTGCGGAATGTCATCCACCGGTATTATTTACTGATCTGTACTCCTATAATGTCGGCACGCGGGGTGTCTTCGATAAGCGTTCCGATAAATTTGACACGCCGACGCTGATCGAACTCTGGCGCACGGCACCGTATCTGCACGATGGTTCGGCTGCGACAGTGCGGGAGGTGTTGACCACCCACAACCCTGACGACCAGCATGGCGTGACTTCCAATCTGTCGAAAGAGCAGATTGACGACCTTTTCGAGTATCTGCTTTCGTTGTAAGGCGTCCAAGCTGAAGGCTTGGCAGAGAGTAGTCGGAGCGTCGCAGCGCAGCGGAGACCTCCGGTTAACAGGCGCTCGCTTCAGCACCCCGGGGACGAGGTGCCAGAACCAACTTCAAAAGGGGGCAGTGCCATGCAATTCCAGCATTCCTCACCGAACTAGGATCGGTACTGTTGGTAGTTTCGGGTTCATTTTAATGTCACGCAGGTTTTTCGGGTTTGCGCCCAAAAAGCGCAAACCCGAAAAACCTGTTCTGTATTTTGTAAGACTTTGTGCTACCGACAGTACCGAAATGCGATGAGCATCGCTGGTATCCAACCGCTCGCTGTGCAATGAGACCGACCCACTACTTCGGCACTTCGCTCTCTTGGCTTCCCCTTCTGTTCATACCCCCTTTTGGCAGCTTTCGAGGTTGTCCTGATAGAACATCTTCACCGGCGCGCCGCCCATGGCGATGGCGCACCACGCGGCCTCGTCCATTTCCGGCTGAGTGATGCCCAGCTTCACCGCCCTCCGGTAATGCGCTTCAAAACAAGGCTGGCAACGGGTGCCGACAACCAGGCTGAACAGGACCAGTTCCTTGGTCTTGTCATCAAGCACACCTGCGGCTTGAACCGACCTCATGAGCGCGCCAAAAGCCCTTTGCGATTCGGCAACGGAGCCCAGGGTTGCGCTGCCTTTAAAAACATCGGCGCAACAGCCATCGCCGTGTGCGGCTTCTTCAGCCTTGGCCGGCGTCGGAACGGGGATGATAACCGGCTTGGTGTTGACCGCTGGGTTGACCGAAAAAAGAGATATTTCGCCCGGATTCTTCGAAACCATGCCGATGACATGCGCCCCGACACCGCGCTTAGTCAAAGCTTGCTGAAGACTCGCCAGCCGTATCGGCGGGATGGCGATGAGCAACCCGCCGGAGGTTTGGGCATCAAAGCCCAGATTCACGCTCGCCTCATCCACTCCCTGCTCAATGCGAAGGTTGTCCCCAACGTATTCGCGATTACGTTCGGTGGCCCCTGGAATGACCCCCTGCCGCAACGCCTCCAATGCTCCTGGGAAAGCCGGCAACGCGTTCGAAAAGATCTCGGCACCCAGGCCTTTCCCACGCAACATCCGCCGCAAGTGCGCGAACAAACCAAACCCCGTAATGTCGGTACAGGCAGAAGCACCAGCTTCGCGCATCGCTTCCGAAGCCCCGCGGTTCAATGTGGCCATGGAAAGCTCCGCAGCGGCCAGGCCTTCCGGGTGGTCACGACCGACCTGCCGCGCAAACGCAAGCACACCGGTGCCCAAGGGCTTGGTTAGAACCAGAAAATCGCCGACCTGGGGGTTCTCCAGCGATGCTGCTACAGCGGGATCAATCAAACCGGTGATCGCGAAGCCGAGTTTGATTTCGTCGTCCTTAACGCTGTGACCGCCGACCAGCGCCACACCCGCCTCCTTGAAAGTTTCCATTGCGCCGTCGAGCATTTGGAAAATGATCTCGCCCGAGAGCTTCTCGGAAGGAAACGCCAGCACGCTCAAGGCTGTCCGCGGCGTGCCGCCCATCGCATAAATGTCGGACAGGCAATTCGCCGCGCAGATCTTACCGAACATCCGCGGGTCATCCACGCATGGCGTAAACACATCGACGGTCTGCACGAGGTGAACGTCGTCTGAAATGCGGTAAATGGCTGCGTCATCTGCGGCGGCCAGGCCGGAAATCACTGCCGGATCCTCCACCGCTGGCAATCGCGCGAGCACGGCGTCCAAATCGGCTGGGGAAATTTTCGAAGCGCAGCCCGCGTTGCGGACAAGCTGCGTCAATTTCACCTGGGAAGCATCCACAGGGTCTGGACGCTCACCGGCACAGGGGCAAATGTTCTGTTCCTTCAGGACGTCGCACGGGCACGGCCTCTGCACGTCGCAGATGCAATGTCCGAGCTGTTGCGATCGTTCCATTACCCGGCGGCGTTTGACCACATCGATTTTCATTTGTTCCTCGTAGCGGACTGTCGTGGTTTGTTTGAAATTGAAGGTAAAATCGGGTTGTCTCGGTTGCTACGGAGCCAGGAGTTTTCTGGCCTCCACTCCCGGTGTGCGGTTGTTGCCGGAACGCACGGTGAAACGGATTTTGTCGAGGTAATCCACCAGCGGCACTGCGAACTTCCTGCTGACACCGAGCGCATCGCGGAAGTCCATGGTGGAAAATGCCGGCGCGCGGCGGAATAACTTCAACGCAGTCTGCTTGCCGGCTTCCACGGCATCGCGGTGCATCCAAATCCGGTCGTCGAGTTTCATCACCATGCCGCGTTCTGACAGCAGTCTTGCCATCGTGGCGACGCGCGGAAGCGGCTCGTTCAAGGCCACGGCCAGTTCTTCCAGGTTCGGCGGCGTCCAACCGGCCTGCTGCAACCTGATGGCGATCTGCTCGCAAAGAGTTCGGTCGCGGTCCGGAACCCGAGCGTTCCAACCGGCCTGCGCCAACAAAGCACCATTTCGTTCGATCTGCTTCGACTGAAGCAATGAATCCGCCGCGGCCTCCAGGATATCGGGATTCGCTTTGAGCAACGCAAGCAGCTCGTCGCGCCCGATCCCGGCGCGTTGCGGGTTGGCGGTGTGAAACGCCTGAACCGTGGCAAGGAGACGTTCGGCCGTGTTTCGAATCGTTTCCTGATGAATCCAGCGTAACTGCGACGAAGCATCGCTGCCACCCACTGCGACCACGCGGTTTTCCGCGCGCAGTTTCTCCAGCGCCCCGGTGATCTCCTCCGCGCGGCTCCAGCATTTCGTTTGAAGACTGGCAATGGTGGCTGGCCCTTCGCTCTCTTTCACCATCTGTTCGCACCAGCGCAACGGATCGCCGATCGCATCGCGCCGGGCGGAAAGAAGGTCGAGCGTCCACTGCTTTTTGCGACGCAGACGCGTGTTGCTCAGCCCGAGAATCTGCCCTCCACCGATGGTGGTCAGACCGCTGCTGCCGGTGGCGCTGATATTGGCCCGGACCACGAACCGTTCACCCGGCACGAGCGGCAGTGGCGAAGCGAGGCGGAGCTGAACAAACTGCCTTTGCCCGCCGGTCATCGTGGTTTCATTCAGCATCGCCAGACGGGCGGAAATCGAGGCCGTTCCAACATGAAACTGCACTTCGAAGTTATCCTCGATTTTTCCAGGGATGGATTTCAGGAGTTGGAGTTCCGCTTCCGCCATCGCGACTGTCTCGAATCCGTTTGCCCCACAGAGCACCGTGCCGCGCCGCGCCGCTTCGGGATCAAGTTCCGGAATGTTCAGCGCTACACATTCTCCGGCATTCCCCTCCGTCGCATTCTCGCCATAGACCTGCATCCGGCGGACGTGGCCGGACAGATCGGCAGGCAGCAGGCGCAGTTCGTCATCGGGGCGAATCCGCCCATGCGTGGGAATGCCGGTGACGACAGTCCCAGCGCCGCGAATGGTAAACGAATCCTCCACCCACAGGCGGAACGGCCCGGTGCACGACCGGTCACCGCACGCTTCCACGGTCTGATTCAGCGAATCAAAGAAACCGTCGTAACCTTCGCCGGTAATGTTTGAAATGGGACAGATGGGTGCATTGGCCAGAAAGGTTTCCGCCAGCAGCCGACGCAAATCGCGTGTAACATAATCCCGGCGCGCGTCGTCCACGAGATCCGTCTTGGTTAGCGCAACCAGCCCGTGCCGCAAACCCATTAGGGTGAGGATGTGCAGGTGTTCGTGCGTTTGCGGCATGATCCCGTCATCCGCAGCAACCACAAAAATCACGACGTCAATGCCGTGAGCACCGGCAACCATGTTGCGGATGAAATCCACGTGCCCCGGCACATCCACAACGCCGACCACGCGTTTATCCGCTAGCTGGCAGCGCGCAAAACCGAGGTCAATCGTAAGGCCGCGCTCCTTCTCCTCAGCCAGTGTATCGGTCTCACACCCGGTGAGCAGCTTTACCAGCGCGCTCTTGCCGTGGTCCACGTGACCCGCCGTGCCGAGCATGATATTACGACGCGTTGCACTCATACAATGGCACGGCCCACCGCAGCCGCGACCAGCGGCACTTGCTCCTCTGTCAAAGTGCGGACATCCAAACAAACCCGTCCGTCTTCAATGCGCCCAAAAACACAGGCGCGGTCCACGCGAAGCCGGCGCGCAAGTTCGGAGGCACTCACTTCTGACGCAGTAACCGCCACGACCATGCTGGAAATTCCCTCCGTCGGCAATGAACCGCTGCCGAGGAAGGCTTGGCTGGCCATGATTTCTGTTTTAGCCGTGGGTGCTCCGGTGGCGATCCGTTGCGCCAGTTTTTCAGCGCGCGATTTCAGCGTGTCCATCGACGTGGTGATCATGCGATAAGTCGGATGCTCCCGTTGCAGCCGGGCCGGGTCGCGAAAGAGCTGCAGTGTCCGCTCCAGGGCCATCAGGCAAGTCTTGTCCACGCGGACCGCGCGCATTAGAGGATGCTTGCGCAGTTTGTCAATCAGTGTTTTCTTACCGACGATGATCCCGCATTGACCAGCACCGATAAGCTTGTCGCCGCTGAACAGGACGACATCGGCGCCAGCCTCGATGGATTCGCGAACCGTCGGCTCATGCGGCAGCCCAAACTGCTTCAAGCTTAAGAGAGCGCCTGCGCCCAGGTCGTCAATCAAGTGCAAATTGCGGCTGTGGGCCAGATCGGCCAAATCGTGCAATGCGACTTCGCTGGTAAAGCCGACGATGCGGTAATTGCTCGGATGCGCCCGCAGAATGGCGGTCGTATTCTCCGTAATGGCCTTCTGGTAGTCCGTAAGATGAGTGCGGTTGGTCGCGCCGACCTCCACGAGCCGTGCGCCGCTTTGGTCCATCACTTCCGGCAACCGGAATGAGCCGCCTATCTCGATGAGCTGCCCGCGTGATACGATCACTTCCTTTTGGGCTGCCAGCGCCGCCAGCACCAGCATTGTGGCTGCGGCGTTGTTGTTGACCACGGTGGCGGCCTCGGCGCCGGTCAACTCCGTCAAAATGTATTCCACTAACTCATCGCGTTCGGCGCGCTCGCCGGACTCCCGGTCCACGGCCAGCGTGCAATAGCCTTTCAGTTCGCCGAGCATGGAATCGACCACAGTTGGCGGCAACACCGCGCGACCCAGGCCCGTATGCAGAATAATGCCCGTCGCGTTGATGGCTTCGCGAACATGCGGTTCGGTGGCCAGCCGGAGCATAACTTCCGCCTCGGCCAGCAAGGTTTGAGTGCTGATGCTCTGTGCGCCATCAAGAATCTGCTGCCGCAGGCCGGAAAGCGCGCGGCGCAGACACTCCGTAACCAGCGGCTGAGGATGTTGCTGGAGCCAGCCGGAGACGACTTCCGCTTTCAACAATTCAGTAATTGCTGGAAGCGTTCGGAGCAATTCCTGTTTTTGATCCGGCATAGTTTGGAAAGGCTAAAGGCTAAGGGCTGAAGGCTAAAGATTTAAAACGTTCCCCAGCGAGCACTGCCGCACCCAACGCCCCGGTGTGCTGCGGCTGCGGTGCCACACGAACCGGCAATGACAAAACTTCCTCAAGGGCACGGGCCATTCCGGGTTGCTGCGCGACGCCGCCCGTGAAATAGACCGGCGGCGAAACGCACCGCCCGGCTAGCGCCGAGACCCTGGTCGCGATGGAGTTTTGGACGCCGGCCACCACATCCGGCAGGGGCTTGCCCTCGGCCAGCAGGCCAATGATCTCCGTCTCGGCGAACACCACGCACATATTGCTGATGATCGCTGGCTTGGTGCTTCGGCAGGCCATTTCAGAGAGCTGCTCCCAGCTCATGTTCAACCGCATCGAAACCATTTCCAGAAACCTGCCGGTGCCCGCCGCGCAGCGGTCGTTCATTGCGAAATCCCTCACGCGTCCACCTTCTTCGAGGCTGATGACCTTGCTGTCCTGTCCGCCAATCTCGATAATCGTTCGAGCGTCCGGTGCCTGCCGGTGCACGCCCCGGGCGTGGCAGGTGATCTCTGTGATGGTGGTGTCTGCGAAGCGGATGGCATTGCGCCCGTAGCCGGTGGCGACGATGCCGGAGATTTGCGAGCGCTCCAAACCCGCCGCCTTGAGAAGTTTTTCAAACAGTTCGGTGGCGAGCCGTTCCTGCTCCACGCCCTGATCGGCAAGGCCGAAGGCGAGAATCTCCGAACGGGCCATGTCATACAACACGGCCTTAATGGAACGCGAACCCGCATCTATGCCGGCGCAAATCATTTAGTTCTCCTGGCTCGCGCGGTTTCTACAAGAGCCTGCAACCGCGAGCTAAGAGCCGGCAGCATGGCATCAGAAACCGGTGGGATTTCAAGCTCGATCACGGGGATGCCAAGCTGACGCCGCACGGTTTCACGGATGATTTCTCCCTCGCGAGCACAGTGGCTTGCTCCGGGAATGCGCGAAACCACTACCGCTTCCGCGTCAACGGACCGGCATTCGCGTACGATGCGCGCGGCGCGGTCGGATGTCGGCCCAACCATCGGATCGGCCAGCGCTGTGCGGGCGAGTGCTTCCATGGACGGCAGATCCTCGGGAATCAGGTCCAACGCGTGGGTGAACATGTAATCCGAACCGCAGATGCGACCGCCCAGAGTTTCCAGCAGGTTCATTGCGCGCAAATCGGCAACCGGATTCACCCAAAAAATTCGCACGGCGTCGGGGCCAACGACAAACTGGTTTCGCTGGATGCGTGTCTGTACCTCTGCCAGCAACCCGCCCAGCACAGCGATGGTTTCGTCGCGGTCAGAGCAGAAATGAATCGCGAGCATCTCTGCGACCAGCATTTCCAGCGCAGGCAGAGGCGCGCCGGGAGCGGAATAGACGGCCTGGCGCAGTGAACCCAGCAAACGCCGAACCTTGTTCGCTGCGCGAATGCCCGCCGCCAGCCGTTCGTCGTCCAAGGCTTTTCCATCCAAGTCACCGAGGGTCTGGCGCACCCGCTCCAATTCGGTTCGCACGCAGTCCACCTGGGATTGGGGCGCGAGTAGATCCCCTGGCAACTCGCAGGCGGTTTCGTGGGTGGCAGGCTCCCGGCGGCGTGGTATTTCCCACCAGAAAATGGGGTGCCCGCGATGTTCCAACCGTTGGGCAATGGCCGAGAAATCGTCACAGACCGCGCCTGTGCTGCAGATCAGCAAATCGGGTTTCGGAAAATGCTCGCCGTTTTCAAAAGCTGGCAGCATCGCACGCACCGGGCAGAAAGAAGCGTCAATTCCCATCGCCTCCGCCTGCTGCAACAGTTTATCGCTGCATTCCATGAGGCAGGGGGTCCACCACGCGCCATCGGGATAAAACGCACGAAGGCCTGGGAGTGAATAAGCCATGACCGGCACGGTGCCGAGGTCCTTCATTGTGCCGACGATCTTATCCCCGTTGGCCCGAGCCTGATGCAGGCGCTCGTTCTCCGTCAGCAACAAATTCCAGAGACGCAGCGCGGCGGGGGAGTTGTCGAACTGCAATTGTTGCAACCGAAAATCCTTTTCGCGGAGGACATGACGCCGCAGCGGCCCGCCATAACCGGGCTCGCGCAGGCCACTCCGACACAGTTGTTCGTAGCGGTTGTCCCACTCGTCCAGGCTTAGCTTTCGGGGCGGGACATTCATTGGAGCGTTTCTACGAAAGCCTGCAGCCGGGTCAGTTCCCGCGCGGCGTTGCCTGCTTCGCCCCCGGCTTCGAGCAGCAAAACCGGCAGGCCGAAAGCTTCCCGCAAACTCCCCGCCTCGGCACGCCAAAGGTCACACCCGGTGAAATGCCAAAGCACCATGCCGCGCACATGGCGGGACGCCAGCCGCGGCTTCAACCAGGAATATAGCCGCGTGTTGGGCCGCTGAAATACGTCCGCAATGTGATCGCAGTAACCATCAACCAATGATGCAAACGGGTCGCAGTCAGCAGTAAGCTCAAATGCCGGACATAGGCTGCGCTCCCCTGTTTTGGTGGCGTTGAGCACGACACGTCCCCCGGCTAATTCGATCTCATCGAGCAGTTTCCAGCGGATCGAGGGGAACGGCCCACCGACCAACGCCAGCGGGACCTCGTTGCCCTTCGCGTTCTCAGGCAGAGGCAACACCGATCCGTCCCGGTGGAATTGGTCCAATGCTTTTGCAAACTCACGCGCCGCACTAACCGGCGCGAGATCGAGCAACCTCTGTCGCGCTGCATTGGATTTCTCCAGTTCCAGCCGCAGGCATGAAGCCGAGGGTGTCACACCGCCGAGCGCCAATAAAAATTGGCCGAGCCGTTCGAGCTCAGATCGAAAGAGTTGCCCGGCTACCTGCGTTTGCCACGTGGCAGGCAGGTTGAACAAAAAGGCGCGCTGATTTCCGTAGTGAAGCGCCGCATCAAACCCGCGCCGCATCTGGTCGCAGGCCGTCGTAAAGATCACCGCTGAGGTGGGATTTGCCTGAGCGAATTGGACGGCAGCCTCCGCAAAGGCACAGAGCCCTGCAGTTAACGAAGCTGCGCCATGGAGGAGATTCTCTTCCGTCCAAATGCCATTCGGTTGCAACCCGTGTGCTCGAATCCATTCAGGGGGAATCCACGGGCCGGTAAGAAACACACGCATTAGAAGAAAGGCTAAAGGCTAAGGGCTAAAGGCTGAAAGCGGGGTTGAGTGGCCGTGGAAAAGGTTGTTCTCACACCGTCTGGGTTCTCGCTCTGGACTGCTGGATGCAACCGACTCCCGTCGCACTTCAGTACTGTTGGTAGCCACCGCCCCCCCTCTTGATTCCACCCTGGTTCATCGGGTTGGCGCTCCCTGGCGCCAACCCGATGAACCAGGAATAATGTTTCTTTCGGATTTTTCTACCAACAGTACTGATCTAAAGTGCTGCCACATCCCGCGCATGAGCGAGTCAACGGACTCTGGCGTCCGGCTCCTTGGTCTGCTTTTCCATCTTTGCATCTTCGCGTCTGATGATTTTTGATTTTTTTTATTCATACCTTTAGCCTTTAGACTTCAGCCTTTCCAACAATGATTCCCTGAATGACCTTCCCGGCTTGAGCCAGCGACTGGAGAAACTTCATCTCGCGAATCACAGTTGCCGCGAGTGCCGCGTCGAAGCCGATGATCTTCAGCGCATCGTAGGTGAGTTGTTTGTCGATCATGTCCACATACAGCGGCATCGAAGTGGCGAAACGCCCGGTGTCCGCCGCAACGTGGACAACGCAGCCGTTCTGCTCCAACAATGATTGGTATTCCCCAAGCGTAAGCACATTCGGGAACTTCATAAACGTGAGCAAACGCACCGCCTCGGCTTCCGTTAATCCCGCTGGGCCTTCCATCCAGTCGGTAAAAGCGATTATGCCGGACGGTTTGACCAACCGGGCGGCTTCGGCAATCAACTCCGTCTTGTCTTCCACATAGCACCACGCGTCCTCGCCCCATACGAAATCGAACTGCCCTGACGGCAAGCCAGTCGCGCAGGCATCGGCTTCAACGAAGAATGATTTGTCCGCAAGACCTTCTTCAGCACAGCGTCGGCGCCCCAGCTCCACCACGGCGGGCGTGGCGTCCACCCCGGTCATGTGCGCCACCTTGAAGAAGCGGCTGAGAAACCTCATTCCAGCGCCGGTGCAGCAGCAGAGATCAACGCCGCGCCACCCGGCGGCAATGCCTGCGCGTTGCGCGAGGTCCATCGAGGATGTGAAGCCGCCCAGGTGAATCTGCTCGCCCATGAGCAACTCCCAGAGTTGGCGTTCGGGCCCGGAGTAAACGGCTTGAACATCGGAGAGAAATATCTGAGGAGCTGATTTCATTGGGACTGCCTGGAGCGAATGGTTTCAAACAGGGCCTCAACACGCGCCGAGATGCGCGCCGAGTCCGAGGGCGAATAATCGGTTGTGATCTTCAGATAGGGCAGCTTCAGTTCATCCTCGGCGAATCTGCGGACGCGAACGGATTCGATGTCGTAGGTCAGGCATGCCTGCCAGACGAGTTCAATGACACAGTGCGGCCGGAATTTCGTTGCCAGTGCGCGGAGCGTCTCCATGCGCGCGGTATTCGGGGTCATGACTGAACACGGCAGATGGTAGTACTTTCTGGCGATGGCCCCGAGCGGGTCGGTATCAGCCACATCCACATCATCCAGAATCGGCTTGAGACCCGTGCAGTTCTCCATCGCGACAACAACTGCGTCGGCATCCTCGATGATCTCCAGGACCCGTTCTGCACCGTGGACAATTGGCGCACCGGTGAGCAGCACTCGAATCTTCTCTTGCCCGGGGACCCGTGACCCGGGGCTGCGGCTAAACAGTTGCAGCGCCTGATCATACTGCTGCAAATCCACCTCGATACCGGAAATAATGCTCTTGAACTCGAGCAACTGCCGGCCCGAGAGCGGCGGTGGGTCATGCGTCATCAGATCGGCCAGTTTCCGGCGCAAGCCGCGCTCGCGATTCATCAACCGGCTCGCCTCACGCAGTTTCTCGTCGGTGATGCGCTTTTGAAAACGCTGCTCCAGATGGTCCTTGAACTTGCGCACCTCCTCGGTCCAGCGTTTGAGCGCGTCGGCGTCTCCAGACTTTTGGGGCAGCTCGAGCACATACATCGGTTTGCTGGAGCCCATCAGCTCGAACATCTTCTTCTTGCCGTCGCAAGTCGTTTCCGCGACCACCAGATCGGCCTGGTTCAGAAACGGATTCTTCCCCGTGGCGTGATACCCGAAAGTGGACTTGATGAGCGGACAGAGGTTGGCAGGCAGCACCTGTTCAGCCGCAGGAATGGTGGCCGCTGAGCCGCCGCAAAGACAGACCGGCACTGCGCCTGCAGCCAGGATGATTTCCCGCGGGGTGAACTCACACATGATCCCCACGATCGGGCGTCCCTGGGCCTTCGCCGTGTCGGCGTAATCGCAGCAATGGTCGATCATGTCGGCAAACCAAGCCAACGGACTTGCCACACCATCAGGCAGGGTGTGGTTAGGACGGCCAACGGCACAGCTCATAAATGTGTGACTAAGCCGGGATTGTTTGGCAGCAGCCGCAAGGTGTCAAATACGAAAGGGCGGAACAAGGCAACAGCTTAGCGTAACGCCAGTTATAAACACATCGGCGAGCCCGTCCAGATGCAGGTGCTGTTGGCAGCCTACCCCAACGTTGTTTGATTAGTCCACCTCACCCATTGACAGATCTCATTGGGAGGGAGTAATAGGCATTATGACCCCCCACCTGGATTTGTTGTCCGGGCTGCCTTTTTGGGCATTGTTATGGCCAGGTTGCATCCTTACGAGCGCTCCCGTCCTGGCAAGGAATCTTCAACCAACCACCTCCAAAGACAAGGAACTTCAAGCTGTGAACTTTCATCCCATCCCACCTCATGAAAATAGATCGAATACTCGCGGTAACTTGTTCGTTTATTCCCCTGATTCTTAGTCGTCTATTGCTCGTCCTCGTGTTGGAACTGGCGCTGCTCCCCTGGCAATCAGCGGCTGAAACCAAGATGTGGGACGGAAGCTCGAGCGGCTATTGGGGCACCGGGGCGAACTGGAGCGATGGCACCGTCCCCATGGACGGAGATGAACTGGTGTTCCCAAACGGCCCGACGCGGCTGGCCACCACCAACAATCTCAGCAGCACACGCCGGTTCAAATCCATCGCCATCCATGGAGCCAGCTATGCGCTGCGCGGCAATTCATTGACCCTCTCCAACGGCATCACGGCATACTATAGCGCCGGGTCCTATGCATCTGTGGAACTCGATATCGCTCTGGCTGACGCGCAGATATTCTCATGCGTAGCGGCTGGTTCAATTCTCGACCTTAAAGGCGACATCGCTTTGACCGAACACGCGCTGTTTGTTAACGCGGTCGGCAACGTGCTCTTTGGCGGGGCGATCACTGGAACGGGCGGCATGTATAAGCTCGGCGCTGGTGCTCTGCGACTCTACGGCGCGACAGCCAATACCTTCACCGGAACCACACGAGTAAATGTGGGCACACTCGAGCTGAACAAAGCAGGCGGCGTGAACGCGATGACCGGCGATCTGGTTGTCGGGAACAATGAATTTGGCGGCGAAAGGACACTTTGGCTCGCTGGTGCACAATTGCCTTCCAGCACCGATGTGATCATCAACACGGACGCACTGCTCGACCTGAATGATCACAATGAAGCGCTGGGAGCTCTGACACTCAACGGCGGCTCAGTCCAGACAGGCAGCGGGCTCCTCACCCTCTCTGGCAATGTCCTTGTCCAATCGAACGCCGTTACTGCAGTGATTTCAGGCAATTTGTGCCTTGTGGGTCCAAACCGCGTATTCACCGTAGAGGGCAATGGCACAGGTCCCAACGCAGAATTGGAGCTCATGGCAACCTTGCATGATGGCGGCAGCGGCGTGCTGGTCAAGTGGGTCGGGCTGCCTGTTCCCGGATCAGGCGGTGGGTTCCTCGTGCCGGGTGTCCTTTTAAGCGGCCCCAGCACCCACGCGAGCTTGTTGTTCTTCACGAATATCAACCCCGTCGTTCGTCATCCCCTGGCGCTGGGCGAAACCAACGCCGGCACCGTGTTGGCCGGAGGCTATATGACTCTCTCCACCTCGGTGACAAACGAAACATTGGCCTTCATTGACGGAGTTTTTGAGAACGTCGTGTATCCAAGCGGAGCGGTCCGATGGGCGGGCCCCATCAATATGGGCATAAGGGCACACTTCCGGGCGCGCGATCCCGGAGATTCGCTCGAGGTGCGGGGGCCCATCAGCGGCGAGGGATTACTGGAGATAGGCGGATACGGTGACGATGGAACCTTACTGCTTTCCGGCAGCCAGGCTAATACCCACACTGGCACAGCCTACGTGCGCTCGGGGACCTTGTTGCTCAGAAAAAGCTCAGGCAATGCTATCATCGGCGCCGAGCTCATTATTGGCGACCCGGATGGAACGGATGCTGCCGTAGTGCGCGAAGAGGCAGACTCTCAGATCGGCAGTCTTCCCGTGACGGTCAACCAGACAGGTTTGCTCGATCTGGACATTCATGACGACACGCTGCAGGACCTGGTTCTCAATGGCGGATACGTAAACGTCGAAACTGGGGTTTTGACATTGGGGGGCAGTCTGACCGTGCTCAACAACTCAACTCGCCAGCCCAGAATCCTTGCTTCGGGTGGAGGTGGTCTCGCATTGAACACCCCTGTTCCCTTTAACATCGCCAATTCCTCATTCTCGCCCGATTTGCGCATCGACGTTCCAATCAGAGGGTCGGGTGGGTTTATCAAAAGCGGCCCTGGCGCCCTCGGGCTCTATGGCGGAAGCAGCTTCGCGGGCACTGCCACGATAAACGATGGTCTGGTTTACCTTTACAATGACACCGCGCTCGGCACCACCGCCGGGGGAACAGTCGTCAACAGTGGCGGCGTGCTGGTGCTGGCCAACGACCGCCATATCGGAGCCGAGCCCCTTTCTTTAAGCGGCAATGGGGATGGGATCTCAGGCGCACTTGCTTCGATCGGCGGGTCAAACTCCTGGTTCGGCACGATCACGCTGGCAAGCGATTCGGTTATCTCGGTGCAGACAAATCGTTATCTAAACCTTGTGGGCGTGCTGACCGGCCCTGCAGGGTTTATCAAGAAGCAGCCCGGCACTATGATTCTCTCTGGTTCAACGGCAAACACCTTTGCCGGAAACAGCACTGTCAATGAAGGCACGCTCCTGCTCAGCAAGATTCCCGTTGATGGCGCTGTGCCCGGCCATCTGATCATCGGAGATGGCTCGGGGGGAACCGGGGCAGACGTCGTTGGCCTGCTGCGCGCCAACCAGATCGCGAACACGGCAGATATCAGTGTTGCACGTTCCGGCGTTCTCAACCTAAACGGCCATTATGACCGTGTGGATGCCGTGACCGGCAACGGGGCGATCAGCCTCCCGGGGGGACACCTCATCGCCGGCCACGACGGCAGCAGCTTCGCTTTTGACGGCGTGGTTTCCGGCACCGGCTATCTCTGGAAAGTGGGCACCGGCGCCTGGACCTTGACCGGCGACAACACCTACACCGGCACAACCCAAATCGAAGGTGGCACGCTGCTGGTCAATGGCTCGCAACCCGCGAGTGATATCAACGTCCTTGATCTTGGCACCCTGGGTGGAACGGGCACGATCGGCCGTGTGACATCAACCAGCGGGGTCGTCTCACCGGGTTCCAGCGCCGGAACGCTCACCAGCAGTAACGTACTTTTTGATGCCGAGACGGAGTTGCGCATCGAGCTCGGTGAGACCGGGGCGGATCGCTTGAATGTACACGGAAAGGTGGGACTCGCGAACGCGAGCCTCGTCCTCTCTGCGGTTGGGCTGCTGCCCACCGAGGGTGAACAGTTTCCCATCCTTTCCAATGACGACACGGACGCCGTGAGTGGCACATTCGCGGGATTACCCGAAGGCGCGACGCTTTCCGCGGGGCTCCGTCAGTTTCGAATCTCCTATGAGGGGGGCACAGGTAATGACGTGGTGCTTATTGCCACGAACACTGCGACGCTTCGCCCTACCCTATCCATCCTGGCCACCGCGACCAATACGGCCCTGGTGTCCTGGCCTCAGAGCGATACTACCTGGCTGTTGCAGGCCAACACCAATCTGCTGGAGACGGAACATTGGGGCCAACTGCCTCCGCCTTACCAGAGCAACGCCGGCAAGGTCTTAGTCATCCAACCCTCAACCGGAACCAATCAGTTCTATCGACTCCATCATCCGTGAGAGTGGCCACCAGTCTACTGCCTGACCAGCAGGCGAAAGCATGCCGGGCCAGACGGCAGGCTGACGCTCTGTATAATCTTTCTTGAGTTAAATATCAAAAAGTGGAATTAGTCTATTGTTAAACATCAAAAAGTGGATCAAAGTGTGTCTACCGTGACCGCAAACGCCAAAAAATCCTCCTTTAGCTTGGAGACTCTGCCGGAAGTATTCGTTTCCAGTAAGGACATCAGTTCTGCGGTGTCTAAAGCGGTTCAGGCTGGACGCCTTCGCAAACTTGGTTCTCGTCTTTACACGAAGAACATGACAGAACCGGCTCCTCTGATCGTTAAGAGGAACTGGCATGCTCTCCTAAAAGACTATCTCCCGGATGCCTTGATTGCGGATCGAACGGCGATCGAGAACCGACCAGCGCCTGACGGATCGGTTTTCGTTATTTCGTCAGCCCAAAGGCCACTTCGTTTGCCTGGAATCACTTTTCGTCCTCGTAAAGGACACCCACCGCTGCCGAGCGACCCGCTGTTTCTTGGGAGAATCCGGCTTTGCTCCGCACCCCGTGCCTGGCTTGAGAATATGCGCCCTTCGCGCAAGCGCGGCGCGGAGGTATCTCGGACTTTAGCAAGACCGGAGTTGGAGGAACGCCTTGATAGTCTTCTGCGTCAAGGTGGCAAGGCTGCGCTCAATCGCTTGCGCGACGATGCGCGTGAGCTCAGTAGTGAACTTGGCGTGGTGGAAGAGTTCCGGAGACTTGATGAACTTATCGGCACTCTTCTGGGCACTCGCCAGGCAACGGTTGAATCCCCTGTGGCGCACGCCCGGAAAAAGGGGCGGCCGTTTGATCTCGATCGGGTAGAGCTCTTCAAGAAGCTTTTTGAGGAGCTCCGCGGAAGAGCGCCGTTCACCCGCACGACCGGGCATATGGGAGATTCGGCGAGGACCAATCTCGCATTCTTTGAGGCGTATTTTTCCAACTACATCGAGGGCACCGAATTCGCGATTGAGGAAGCCGTGGACATCGTTTTCCACGGTGTCATTCCGCGCGAACGTCCGGAGGATGCACATGATATTTTAGGGACCTTTCGAATCGTTTCGAATAGAGCCCAGATGACCCGAACGCCGACTGACTTCGGGGGGCTTGTCTCTTTGCTGAAAGAACGGCATGCGGCATTGATGGAGATGCGTCCTGACAAGATGCCAGGTCAGTTTAAAGCGAAGGAAAACCGGGCTGGCAGCACGTTCTTCGTTTCGCCTGACCTGGTAATCGGGACCCTGGAAAAGGGATTTGAGATTTACTGGGGACTCGAAATGGCTCTTCACCGAGCCATTTTCATGATGTTCCTCGTGAGCGAGGTTCACCCG
The DNA here is from genome assembly GCA_942493075.1 of uncultured Verrucomicrobiota bacterium. Lineage (GTDB taxonomy): Bacteria > Verrucomicrobiota > Verrucomicrobiia > Limisphaerales > UBA8199 > JBBQYD01. The sequence goes on from OW818681.1 coordinate 5,765,875, forward strand.
TTCGTGGACGGCAATGGTCGTCTGGCCCGGATCATGATGAATTCTGAACTGGAGGCGCAAGGTGAACAGAAATTGATCGTTCCAACCGTCTTTAGGAACAATTACATCAGTGCATTGAAGGCACTCTCTCAAACTGGGAAGAGTTCTCCTATAGCTCAGGTCCTGGAGTTCGCGCAAAAATACACTGCATCAATCCATTGGAAAAGTTTTGACAGGGCCCGGATGGAGTTGGACTCCACAAACGCGTTTATGGACTCTACTGAAGCGGAGGACAGAGGGATTCGACTAATCCTGCCGAAAGAGGCCCACCAATAGGCACTGGCCTCCCAGCCTCCGTGAGGACGTTACCCGACCTCCCCCTCGCAGATTACATGCTTGGCGCGAACCTTGAACAAGTCATGAAGGAGATTTGCTAACAGGTCTCGATTTCACAGACACCAGTTGGCAGGAGCCGAGTTGAACGCCCCACCGTAAACTTCACATGCCAGTCTGAAAACCGCGCTTGGCGCTATGCGCAGAGGCAATCTGGCGAAGAGCGCGGCCTACTGCCTGACCAGCAGGCGAAAGAATACCGGGTCAGACGGCAGGTTGACGCTCTGCGTATTCCAGGGAGGCGTAGATGCAATATTCGTCAGGAAATTGGTAAAACCACCCGGCTGGAGTTGCGAGCCAGATTGCAGCGAGTAAACCCGGCCTGAGGTGCTGGGCCACCGCAGGGTGAGAGTCCCGCCGCTCTCCGCTAAAGTGCCCGCCAGGCCAAACACGCTCCCGGCATCAGCCGGGTTCGTACCGGCTATCAGCTCAGGTCCATCGTTCATGCCGTCCCCATCCCGGTCGGTGCCGAGCAACCCTGCCGCAACCGCGTAGAATCCTTTGGCAGCCAACTGGCGGCCCGTAACGTTCAGATGCCCGCCATCATCCGTGTAGCCGTCGTACAGACGCTGGCAGGTCCGGTTGCTATAAGTAAACGTGCACGCCGCGCCTGCGGTGTCATGCGCTTCGATATCAGCGATGTCATACAGCACCCGGTTGTTCGCCCGCACCCAATCCCGCACCCCATCGTTGAACACGTTTCTCAAATAGTTCGCATGATCGGTGTCCGTCGTCAGTGGGATGGTCATGTAAACAAAGACGGTTTCCGGGAACGCCGCCTCCAGCTTGCTCATCGCATCCAGGTAATACGCCAGGTTGGCGGTTTCATCGATATAACACAGCTTGTTGACCGCAAAATTAACCTTTGGAAAACGCCACCCGTTGCTCACGCTGCTGCTGAATAGATCGACCTTTGCCTGCCAGCCGGGATTGCCGCGATTGTCCTCGTAAACCCGCCCCGGCAGGGTTGTAGCAGGTGGGTTGGCATCGTCGTAAACAGCCTGAATTGGGTAAAAGGTGCTGCTCGCCCCCCGAAGGTCGGCAATGCCGCTCATCAGGTTGCCTCCCACTGAAGCATGTGCGAAATACCATTTGAACTGGGCGATTTCATTCATCCGCGCCGCCGGGTATTGGGCCACCGCCTGGCAGTTGGTATAGCCAATCAGGAGCCCCTCGCCGCGAGCACTCCCACCGGCGGCCACCAACCCCAGCAACACGCAGCCCGTCACTATCCGTACGCTATGGCCGAAGGATCTGGGGAATGTCTTCATGCCGCAGTCTTTCCCAAATCCCTGGCATTGTCATCCAGAATAATGGGGCGGGCAGGCTACTTCGGGATGTGCTCATGCGCACTGCGAATCGGGCCGCTCCTTAGTCCCATTTAAGAAACCGGGTTGACTCCCAGCACTCAGGCGACAAATTGCAGTTGCTGTAGTATGACGACCATCAAGAGATGAACCATGAAGGTGCGTGAGAGCGGGATGCCGGAAGAGAAATGGGGCTCTTGTCAGCTCTGGTGCCGTTTTTTGGGAATGGATTGAAGGATTCCGTGCTCGACGGACGTTATGTAGATAGATGAAGCCGCCAATCGCACCAGAATCACTATGAAACCAAGCACTATTCTTCCCGCCTGTTGTGTCACCCTGCTTTGCCTCCTCACCACCGGGGTGTTCGGCCAGTCGGAGCTGCCACAATCAGAAACAGGTGCGCCGATCGTGGCTGGTAAATCGGCTCAGCTTGAGTTCGAGATTTCCAAGGGCAAGTTGTTGTTGGAAAACCTGGCTGGGGCTCCGATCAAGCACACCAAGAACGTGGAAGCCACTCTTCAAAACGTTACCGAGGTCCTGCGGGACATATATCCGGATTTCAACATCACACTCGCCCCAGGGCTGGAGAATCTGATAATTGGAGATCTAAAGCTGCGTCTGAGCTCGATGCGATTGAATGATGTGTTGCAGGCGATGGAACTCGCGAGCGGCGCGAAATTCAGCGTGCGAGGCAGCCAGACATCGTTTCTGCTGGCTCCAGTTCGACAGCAGGTCTCGCGAAAGACTGAAGTGTTCAACCTGTCCACGTTCCTGCAAGGGTTGGAAGAGAGGGATGACAAATCGGTTGCATCAGCCGTCAACCAGGTGAGGGAACTAATCCTGGAGACATATGCCGAACTGAATCCGAAGGAGACGACCCAGCCGTCATTTCAGTTTCACTCCGGTGCGAATCTGTTGATCATGATCGGTGAACCTGAAGCCTTGGAGGTAGCCACAAAGGTGGTGAATGCCTTACAGCGGCAGCCGGCCATCGGTGGTGGCCTTGGTGGCGGCATACTTTTCCCAAAACCGGCTCCGATGACCAAGCAAAGGCGCGCCATCATGAATAAACTGGAATCCATTCAGATGAATTCGGTGCGGCTTGAAGGCCTTCCCTTAGGTGAGGTGGTGGTGTGGCTGGTCAAAGAATCCAAAGCACTGGATCCTGAGAAGCGCGGAGTGAACTTCCTCATCAACCCGAACCAGCCTGCCTCGGGGCCCGGTGCCACTATTGTGGTAAGAGTGGACCCCACGACGGGGTTGCCCGTGGAATCACAAAAGTCAGAGCCTGTCGATCTCGACGCTATCGCAATTCGTATCCTTCCAGCGCTTGAAAAGGTCCGGTTGATCGATGTGCTTGACGCCATCGTGAAGGTGGCGGACCATCCATTGAAGTACTCCGTCACTGATTATGCGGTAATTTTCTCGCTGCGCTCGCCGGAAGACCCCGCTGACGCATTTGGCGGTTTCCCGGGCGCTGCGGGCCGGTAACGTGCGAACCTGCGCATTGAACAACTTGCTCTCGCTGCAAATGAACGGCAGTGAAACCGCAAGGGAAGTCCCAGCTTCCGAGGGCCTCGCCGTACTCACTGCGGCAATAGTCCACGGCGATGAGCAGGCATTCGAGGAGTTTCACAAGCGCTATTTCGACCGGCTGTACCAGTTTCTGCTGGTGGTCACTCACGGCAATGAATTGCAGGCACGCGAGGCGCTCCAGGAAACATTGCTTCGGGTTGCGCGACACCCACGTGTGTTCTGCGAGGAAGAAGGCCTCTGGCGCTGGCTAAAGGTGGTCGCGCGTAATGCGGCTCGGGACGAAGGACGGAAAAGATTCCGCTACTTCGTCCTGCTGGAGCGCTTCGCTCTTGATCGCAACGGAGATGACCATCCCGCTGCGGATGAGAACACGTTGCGCTCGCTCCTGGTGGAGAGCATGGAGGAGTTGCCTGCGGACGATCGCCATCTCATCGAAGCCAAGTACCTGCAAGGTGTGGCTGTGAAGACCATCGCACCCGAAATGGGTTTGAGCGACAAGGCGGTGGAATCGAGGCTTGTCCGACTTCGCCACCAGCTCCGAGAATGTCTCCTCAAGAAGTTAAAACAATTATGAACGATCAGGACCAGGATCAACTGTTGAGTGAAATCCTCTCTGGCGAGGATTTGGCAATATTCAGGACCCGTTCTCTGGCCTCAGCTCGCACGGCCATGCGAAGCCGGACTCGCCGTCGCCGGGTTGCGAAAGTGGCTATCTTCGCTAGCTTGCCGCTCGTCGGTGCCGTGCTATTGCTCGTTCACGATAAGGCAGCGCAGACTGCAAAGTCGGTTCCCACCCCAGCCCATTTGCCCCTCGCCCAAAGTCAGCCTGCTGATTCCAATGTGCGATTCATTTCGGATGAAGAGTTGCTGGGCTTGTTTCCTGATCGGCCTGTGGCGTTGATCGGACAGCCCGGCCGCCAACAGCTCGCCTTCCTCGATGAGCCAAGTCTTAAGAAGCCTGTAGGCGGAAAGCTGTAGGGCGCTAGCCGGGACTGAACAGAAGGGAGTGAACACAACAAAGACCGAATGAGAGCGTCGTCGAGATTGATTCTCTTTTCTGGGAGGCGTTCTCACTCTGCGACGAAGGATTACCAACGATTCCCACTGCACTTTAGTACTGTTGGTAGCCTCCAATTCCTAAAGGAATCGCATCGTGACCACAGACCAGCAAACACGTAAGTCATTGACTATCAGAGGAGGTGTTTGCTGTTCTGTGGAAAGCCTCCAATTCCTGAACCGAATCGCATTGCGACCACAAACCGGAGGGCGGTTCCAAGGAAGGAGGGTCGCCTCACACATTCCTGCTCACATTGCTGATCAGCGCCAGATCGGCGGGGGTGTTGCAGTTGTGGAAGTATCGCGTTTCGTTCGACTCAATGTGCATGGGCCTGACGGCGCGTTCCTTGAGGCATGCAGTTGCGAAATCGCGAACGGCAAACTGGCCGGAGGCCAGCGCGTGGGCCGCGTAGCTGTGACAGCGGCTTGGATAGACCGCCACTAAAGGCTCCAGCGCACCAGAATGCCGGGGGACGACTCCCGTATGCTGGTCACAGCGGGAGATGAGTTTCTGAAGAAACTCCAGTGACATCTGGGGGAGATCCACGGGGAGCACCAACACCAGGGGATGCAGGGCTTCCCTTAAGGCCCGTTCGATGCCACCCAATGGACCATTCCCTGGTTCCAGATCGACCAGCATCCTTTCATGCAGGCTCGAGTAGTCTGCGCCCGGCCGTCCGGAAATAAACACATCACTGGCCCCGAGCCGGCGCACCTTTTCAAGCGCCACCTTGATGAAGGGTTTCCCTTGGAATTCAACCCACGCCTTGTCGCAGCCCATCCTTCTGGATTGGCCCCCGGCTAAAATGACGGCGCTGAGATTCATACGATCTTCAAGAATCCGCTGGTTAGAATCCGGCAGCGCAATCCGCCGCGTCCGCGCAACCATTCCTCGGCTCCGGGCCCAATGGCCGAGTTCATCCAGCAACAGGGCCTGCTTTCTTCCACGCCGAGAAAGCAAATCGCCTGCACTTCGAATTCCCGGCCAATCAAATCGTTCAGGTCCGCGCCTCGCACCATGACGTTGCGCCGGGTGGCAGACGGTTGCGCATTCGGCAAGTTCAGCTCCTGTTTAAGTGCATCAAATACCTCCATCGAGAAGAACGTGATCTGTCCCTTATAATCCGGCTTATAGTCGAAGAAGCGGTCACCCCGAATACCGCTGCCTGCCACGCACTCAATAGAGTCCACCTCAACTAGCGGATGCTCCGAGGCCGGCTTTCCATGGTGTCCGAAGAAGTTGTGCCCGGGTGAAATAAAAAGGTGTTCCACTTTCATATTAACCTCCGATGGCTGTCATAGGGCGGCAGGGTTGATAGGTTCCCCGGAAGGAATGCTCCTCGGGCTTGCGCTCCATTGCGGTAAGAAGGGTGGAGCGAATCGCTTCATCAGTGCGGGCCTCGCGCAACGCCGACCGAAGGTCCACCTCGCCGTGGTCTCCCAGGCACGGGCGGAGCTTGCCATCAGCCGTCAGCCGCATCTTATTGCAGTTATCACAAAAATGCAGGTTGGTCATGGCCCCGATGAACCCGACACGCGCACCGAGGGACCTCAGCTTGTAGTATTTCGCAGGGCCGAAACCCAGGCGCCAATCAGGCTGCGGGATGAGTTCATCCTTCTGTTGCAGCAGGCGCATTGCTTCGCCCACACCCATGAAGTTCTTGCTGGTGAGCACGTCCGTGGAGGTGATTGGCATGAGTTCAATCAACCGAAGAGGCAAGTTGTGCTCTGAAGCAAACAGCACCAACGGCCAAAGTTCTTTTTCATTCACGCCGCGCATCAAAACGCAGTTGAGTTTGACACACTGGAAATCTGCATTGATGGCTGCACGGATTCCTGCAAGCACATCCTCCACGTTGCCACCGGTGATTTTCCGGTAAACCTCCTTATTGAGCGCATCCAGGCTTATGTTCACGCTGCGCACACCTGCCTGTCTTAAGGCGTGTGCCTGGCCCGCCATCTTCGTTCCATTCGTGCTCAAGCCGATGTGTTCCACACCGGGCTGCTCACTCATGCCCTGGACTATTTCCGAAAGGTCGCGCCGCACGAGGGGCTCTCCGCCCGTAAGACGGAACTTGCGGAATCCCATCCCCGCAGCCACACGGGTGACGCGAATGATCTCGTCCGCAGTCATGTGTTCGGGTCTTTGCTCCCAACCCTTATAGCCCTCGGGCATGCAGTAGAGACAACGCTCGTTGCATCGGTCCGTGACCGATATCCGGAGGTAATCGATGGTGCGTCCGAATTTATCCATGGGAAGGATGGGTAGAGGCTGCAATATGCGGGTCTTCTCCAGCGAGGTGGCTGAGGGCTTCCTTGATGGCGGGCGCCAGGATCTCCAGGCACTCACGAACCGCCCGCGGCTTGCCGGGCAGGTTCACGATAAGACTGCTCCCACGAACTCCCGCTGTGGCACGCGAAAGAATCGAGGTCCGCACTCGCGCAAAAGAGCCCATTCGCATGGCTTCGCCGAATCCTGGAAGCTCCTTTTCAAGGACCGTGCGTGTGGCTTCAGGGGTGACATCGCGCAGGGTAATTCCGGTGCCGCCCGTTGTGACGATCAACGGAAACTTTTCCTCCGCAAACCGCTTCAGTGCATCCGCAATATTTGAAACCTCGTCCGGCACAATCTGAGCCTCGAACTGTGCGCCCGGAAAATGTTCGACCAAGGCGGACTCGATTTCCGGTCCGCTCAGGTCTGCATAGACACCCGCGCTCGCGCGGTCGCTGATGGTAATCCGCGCGATCCTCATGACTTCACCTTCTCCGGCAGCCGAACATTCTCGATGTGCATGGTCTTATCCACGGCCTTGCACATGTCGTAGAGGGTTAATGCCGCCACGCTGGCGCCTGTGAGTGCTTCCATTTCCACGCCGGTCTGAGCTGAGGTCCGCGCGATGCACTCCACAACGATGCGATCTCTTTTCACCGCGAAGGAAATCTCCAAGTGGCTTAGCGGGAGAGAATGGCACAACGGAATGAGCGCCGCTGTCTGCTTGGCAGCCTGGATACCCGCTATCTGTGCGGTGGTTAAAAGATCTCCTTTTGGAAGCGCCCTGCGTTTGAGAGCGCGGATTGTCGATGGCTGGCACAGAAGAGAGGCCGTTGCCCGGGCCGTTCGCTGTTGAACGGGCTTGTGCCCTACGTCCACCATTTTGACACGGCCAGCATTGTTCAGGTGAGAGAAAGAAGCCTTTGTTTTCATCGGCATATGGCAGTGCTTAGGGATTGAACCGCGGCCCCGGCTGGGAGCGGTGCGGAGTTAGTCGGCAAATACAAAATGCAATTGGCTTCCGCCAGGCTCGTCAGATCTCCAGAACTGCTCCAGCGCAAAGGCGTGATCGTTATTGTCCCATGTGGCAAAGCCCAGCGGGCGGGCCAAAATGTTTCGTGGGGGCCGGAGCCTGATGAGAGTGGCGCAGCGAGGGTGCCGGTTAAGAACTCCGTCCCTTCCAAGGCGCCTGACCATCGCTCAAGCGCCTGTCGCACGTAAAGGTTCAAGCAGACAAAATGAGCGAGAGGATTTCCAGGCAACCCGAACGCCAGGGTATGCCCTCGATTAGCGACGATAAGCGGTTTGCCGGGACGCGCATTGGTTCTGCTCACTTGGATTTTGAACCCTGCCTCTTCGAGCAACCGGCGGGTGAAATCATGCTCCCCAACACTGGCGCCGCCCGAGATCAGCACGAGGTCAATGTCATCCGACACGCTTTGGAGCGCTTCGCGAAGGTCTGATTCCTCCTCCCTCACACGCTTCTGTTCGGGAAGGATGCTCCATTGCGCCAGAAACTGACGAACAAGCGTGGAATTTGAATCGCGGATTTGTCCCGCAGCCGGCACCTGATCCGGGGCAACCAGTTCATTTCCGGTGGCCAGGTGAACCACACGCGGGAGACGCGTGACCAGCGGATCAACCGCACCGACACTCGCGAGCAACGCCGACGCCCCGGCGGTGAGGAGGGTCCCCGATGAAATCAACTCTTTGCCGGCCTGTGCATCTTCACCACGAAACCGCACGTTATCCAGCCTGTCTCTGCTGAGCAGTTGAATGAAGCCGTCCTCCACTCGCACATCCTCCTTCATTACAACGACCAGGTCGCGGGACGGTACCGCGCCGCCGGTTAAGATACGCATCGCCTCCCCGGAGGCTAAGCTTCGAGAACTCCAGTCCCCGGCCCGGATTTCGTCCACGACGACGAATCGGCTGCATGAATCGTTCTTTCGTATGAGGTACCCGTCCACGGATGATCGATCGAATGCAGGCAGATCTTCCGGAGCCATTACCGGCTGACGCAGAACTCGGCCATGCGCGGCATCGAGCTCCACTCGCTCTGCAGGCAATGTCTGGGATAAGCCCGAAATGAGAGTCCGCACTTCCTCGGCGGAAGGATGCTTATTAAGGGCGCGCGCCGGGTCGGTCTCACGCGTCTCCGAGGACGGAATGGCACGGGTCTTCCAAATGGGGACATCCTGCTTAAGCCGATCCATGAAGCCAGCCAGCATCCGGAAAGCTTCAGCGCGGTGTTTCGCTGCAACGCCCACATAAATGGCTGCTTCACCCACGGGCACAAAACCGACGCGATGTATGACAATCGCGGTGGTGCAGGGATTCTCCACGGCCAACTCTGCCAGGATCTCGCGTGCCTTGTTCTCAGCCATCGGGCTATAGGCTTCGTATTCCAGTCCCAGGATGGTCCCGCCGTTTTCCTCATCTCGCACGAGGCCCCGAAACTCCACCCACGCGCCCACCCGCGGTTCTGCTGCACCCGGTATCGCGGCGGGAATCTCAGTGCTGGTTATTGTGACTTCAATGCGCATGACTGGACGTGTCTAACCTCCCGAGACCGGTGGTATGAGAGCGACCTCATCGCTGTTGTTGAAGATTTCGCTCGCGCTGGCGAACTCGCCGTTTCTCGCCAGGCGCACGACGCTTCGATGAACGGAGAGCACAGGGTAACTGTGGATTAGGAGCTCCCACAGGGAGCCTGTATCCAAGCCGTCAGCGTCGAGATTCACTTCCCGTTGCCCTACGGCATCTTTCACATGAGCAAAAAACAGAACTTTCATATCGTTACTTTCCCATCAAAAGGAGCTTTCCAGCCGCGATCCACAGAACCAGGGTCAGCGCGCGATGGAATGCTGGGGTCTTCCATCGACTCACGCCAAAATGGGTGCCAGCCACCGCTCCCAAAATGCCGGTTGCAAGGGAGGCCGTCCAAAGCGGCGCCCAAACCATTGCGCTGCTGCCGAGGCCAACGAGCCCGGCAACAGAGTTCACCACGATGAACAGAGCAGAGATGCCGCCGGCAACCTTCGGGCCGCACCAGCGCATGAGGATTAGGAGGGGCGTGAGGAACACGCCACCGCCAATCCCAGTCATTCCAGCCAGAAGCCCCAGCACAGCGCCGCAGAAGAGAGAAACAGTCCAGCCCGGTTCGGTTATCGAGTTGGCTTCAGACTGATTCCGCCTCAGCACCAGGCACAAGCCAGCCGCCAAAAGCCCTACGGCAAGCACCACAGCATAAGCCATCCCCTCGAGATGCATTTGGCTCCCAATGAATGCGCAAGGGATGGAGGTGACCGCAAAGGGCCAGAAGATCCTGGAGCTAAAGAAACCTTGTTTGTTGAATCGCAGGAAAGAAATTCCAGCAACCACGATGTTCATCCAGAGCGCCCCGGGCCGTGCGAAAGCAGGGCTCAGCCCCAGCAATGCAGCCACTGCAAGATAGCCTGTGGCCCCGCCGTGTCCTACCGAGGAGTAAAGAAAGGCCACCACGCCGATGGAGATCGGCAGCAGCAGGTGCTGAATGAAACTGGGTTCTAGCACGGTTACAATCTAACAGAGGGCACTTTTGCCGCGTTGATCCAGGTCAAAGACGTGGATAATTCCGGGAATTGTTTTTGTGGCAACAAACGGAAGCAAAACACGGAGGAGGCATCCTAGAAATCGTGGCGAATACGGACGATGCGATATCCTTCACTCGCTTGCATCAGTGTGTCGCACCAGACGGCACCTTCATACCGGTAGCGCAGTTGAAGACCTCTCACCACACGGCTCTGAAGCAGTCCGGCAGCCTGGTCGAGAGTTAGCGCTGAGCGATCAGGAACTCGTTCTGTAGCGGCGTATTTTGGAAGAATCTCCAGCAACTCCGCGCAAGCCGCGATGTCTCCGAACAGCGCTGCTACCTGATCCATGCTCAACGTTGCTCCATGCAACTCGGGCAGCGCCCGCTGTATTGCGGGATTGTAATTTTCATCGGATTGCTCAGGTGACGTCATGGGATCAATTCTTTGTGAACCGGCATACGGTTGCGGCGCGGCAGCATAAGGACTGCATTGACCGGCGCAGGGCACACTTGCTGGCAGATGCCACACCCCGTGCAAATGCTGGGCATCACCATGGGCATGCCCTGATTTCGCTCTATGGCGCCGGGTATCGGGCACCGTTCATAGCAGGTCGCGCAAAAGGAGGTTAGAGCGAGGCAATGGCGCCCTTGAATCACAGCAATCTGGGCTTGGGCTGCCGTTATAGGCATCTGTTCCTTTCCCTGCCTTTGCAGCGGACGCACCAGCATCGAAAACACATCGCGCCGAGTCAGACGTGACTTCATCTCTTCACCTGGTTGAAATCCCCGATTGATTCCTGCGCAAACGAACGGAAGTAAAGCCGCTGATCGATTTCAGCCGATGGAACATGGCATTGCTGGCAGGAGCGTCGATCTGGATGCGGCGTGCGCAAGCCGAAGAGGCCTTGGGGACCGTGGCAGCTCAGGCAATCGCTGCGCATCATCGTGCCATGCGGAATGGTAGGTGGCGCCAAGGCCCACGCACGGCTGCCCTTTAGCGGTGCATCCAAGCCGGAAAACGTGTTCGCCGAAAGAGGCTCAAGCAGGCTTGCCTCCATCAGAGGAATGCGTGAACCGAGTGCGGGCACGTGACACTGGGTGCAACTGGTGTATTGGGCGTGGCTCATCTTGGGTGCCACCTTGTCCTTGACCGTCAATCCCTCGCTGTGACATGCAAGGCATGAAGCTGAGGAATCCTGCGCGATAGGGTGCGGAACCACAGGAGGAGCGCCATCGTAAGCCCGGCGGCTTTTACGCTCGTGTATCGAAGCAGCGCGCGACGTCTCTGTCACATTTGTCAGCGTTTTGATGTCCACCACAGGCTGGACCAGTTTGGAGATGTGGCTCTCCCACTCCTTGTTCGGACCATCCTGCAGACGGCGCTGTTCGGCATAGCCGGTGGCGGCATGCAGGATTTCCTGGTTCTCCTGATCGTGCGAGATCAACACGCTGGGAGCCAGCGATGTGGGTTGCGAGCGCAAGTGCGAGCTGGTCTGTTGCAACCCCATGAAGTAGCCGCTGACCGCCGCCGTCACGCAAACGACGCCCACGATCACGGCTGCTCGCCGATACTTTGCCGGGTCGATTGGCTTCACGAGTTTTCTTCTCGTTTCAGGTTCACCTTTGAAACCGCTGCGGCGCACTTCTTATAGTCTGGCTGGAAGGAAAGCGGGTCCGGGTCTCCAAGGGTGATGTTATTGACCATCAGCCGCTGATCAAAGAACGGGATGAATAGAGAACCGCGCGGGGGACGGCTCCGGCCTTGTATCCAAACAGGCAATGCGAGCTCGCCGCGCCGTGTCCGCACAACCACGGTGTCGCCATTGGCAAACCCGTGTTCCCGCGCGTCTTCAGGGTGCATCTCAACGTAAGCGTGTGGCATGGAACCGCTCAGTTGCGGAATGCGCATGGTCATGGTGCCGGAATGCCAATGCTCCAACACACGGCCCGTGCACAGCCAGAATGGGTAATCTTTATCCGGCTCCTCGGCCGCTTTGACGTATGGCGCAAACCAGATCAGCGCCCTGTCATCCTTTGTGACCGAGTGATAAAACTGGATATCAGTGCCTTTCTTCACAAAAGGATCGTCAAAACCTGAAAAGCGAAACTTCGTTTCGCGCCACGAACCGTCCGGTTGTTCCACCACAGGCCAGCGCAGGCCGCGCGCTTTGACGTACTCCGTGTATGGCGCAAGATTCTTGTGCTTGTAAGTGCTAAACTTCCGGTACTCATCGAACAGCACTTCATCGACATTGACGTCGTAGTAACGTTTCCATTCCCAGACCGGCACAGTGTTGCCTTTGCCATCCTTGATGGTGAAAAGGAAGTTGCCATCCTTGTCCTTCATTCCCGGATGACCCAACTCATACAACTTGTGCGCCAGCGCGATGGTCATCCAGCAATCGTCGCGGGCTTCGCCGGGAGGGTTCACCATCTTGAACCATTGCTGCGTTCTCCGTTCCGAGTTGCCATACATCCCATTTTTCTCGACCCACATGGCCGCAGGCAGGACGAGATCGGCCAGTTCAGTTGTCGCCGTGGGATAAATGTCAGAAACGATCAGGAACTTGTCCTCCAAACCTTTCTTTGCGAGAAACAGCTTATTCAGGTTGGGCAGGGTGTGGCCCGGGTTGGTGACTTGCACGAAAATCGTGCTGATATCGCCTCCCTTGTCGGATGGCGTGCAGAACTTCTCCCACATCTTGACCGTGTGGTGGCCCACTCTTTCGCTGATCCTTCCGCCAGGCACGTTCCAGATCTCCTCGCTGTCCTTCCGATGCTCAGGATTGGTAACGAGGCGTCCACCCGGCAGGAAGTTGCACATGGTGCCAACCTCGCGAGCCGTACCGCACGCGCTTGGTTGTCCTGTCAATGAAGTTGGAGCATCCCCGGGACGGCCGAAATGGCCGCTCAGCAGGTGGACTCCATGCACCAACCGGTTGATATCTGTCCCCCGGCTGTGCTGGTTGAAACCCATGCACCAGACGCTCGTGATGCGTAGATCGCGCTTGCCGAACAAATCGCCCAGCAACCGTATCTTTTCCGCAGGAACACCTGACAGCTTTTCCACGTATTCGGGTGTGTACAGTTCCACCTCCTTCTTGTAATCCTCGAAGGACATCGGTTCGCCGGCCAGCGTGGGAACCGTAGTATTGCGACGGAAGTTGCAGTAGCGTTTGACGAACTCGGCGTCATAGGTGTTGTTCCTGATCAACAGGTGAGCGATGCCATTGGCGATCGCGAGATCGGTGTGTGGCCGGAACTCCAGGAAGTGCTGGCAATGCTCCGTGCTGCGGGTGCGCCGTGTGCCGATGTCGATAATGGTGACATCCTCACCTCGTGTCCGGCGGTCGATCACTCGGGAGAACAAAACCGGGTGCATCTCAGCCATGTTGTTGCCCCAGAGGATCAGCACATTGCAGCGGTCCAGGTCGTCGTAGCACCCGGCAGGCTCATCCACCCCGTAGGTGGAAAGGAAACCGGTGACAGCGCTTGCCATGCACAAACGCGCGTTCGGTTCAATGTGGTTGTTGCTCAAACCACCTTTCATGAACTTCTGCGCGGCGTAGCCTTCCGGAATGGTCCATTGGCCCGACCCGTAGAACGCAAACCTCTCCGGTGCTGCCATCACGCGTTTGGCAAAAATGTCCATGGCCTCTTCCCACGAGATCGGTTCGAGCTTCCCGTCGCGCCGCAGCAGAGGCGTGGTCAGACGATCCTTCCCGTAAAGAGCCAGGCCGACGTGGTAGCCTTTGACACAGAGCAGGCCTTTGTTAACCTCGGCCAATTGATCCCCCTGGATGCCGACCACACGGCCATCCTTCACGCCCACTCGCACGTGACAGCCCGTGCCGCAAAAGCGGCAGGGCGCTTTATCCCAACGGACTCCGGAGGCATCTTCAGTGGCGGGTGATTTTGACGGTGCAGCCGCCCCGGCACGCAGCCCACAGGCGGCTGTTGCCGCTGCAAGGGCAGAAAGTCTTACAAATTCTCTTCGATCCATATTCATGAGAGCACCTCGCCTGTTCTTGCCAAATCTTCTGTGTCCAAAAAGTTGACCTGTATGACATCTATGAACTCCACCCCGGGAACGCTTTGAATCCAGTCGTGCAGGTCCAGGCTTGACCGTGGTGTCTCGGCTTCCGCAGCGACGGGTAGCCAGCGGAGGTTGCACTCGCCGAGTGTAAGCTCAGGCCGAGCTTGGAGCGCCTGCCTGCCTTCCGCAGCCAATGCCGGGTCCGAGGATAGAGTGATAAGGAGAGCGCTGGTGATCATATCAGGCGTGGATCAGGGTTTTGGGCTGCGGCTTCGGCTTCGCTACCGGTTTGTGGGATTGGCGAATGGCGTTTCGGGCCACCTTAAGCAAGATCGTGTAGATCATCAGGCCGAGGGCCCAGATCCCTGCCATCACTTTCCATTCAATGGCGCTGGGGACATACTCAATCATCTCGTGCAACGTGGAGGGAACGAAACCTGGAATGACCATTCCCATGCCTTTCTCGATCCAGATCCCCGCGAATGCCAGAGCGCAGGCGCTAATGAGCATCGGGGGATGTTCGAAGACCTTCGGACAGAGCAGCAGGATGGCTGCGGCAACGGTCATGCCAACCGAGCTCCAGATCCACGGCACCAGCGCGTTGTGCCCGTGCAACCCGAAGTAGAGGTACTTGGCGGCTGAGGTGTGGGAACCGCCGGTGTAAAACTCGACAAACACTTCCGAGATCAACATCAGCAGATTGATCAGGATCGTGATGCGCATGATGTTCACGAGCGTGCGGATCGGGCTGTTACCGAACTCCGTCCCCAAAGCGCGGCGAAGGACATGGATAGCAACAATGATGAAGGCAGGTCCCGACACAAACGCAGACGTGAGGAAGCGTGGGGCCAGCAACGCCGTGTTCCAGAAGGGGCGGCTCCCCAGCCCGCAGTAAAGAAACGCGGTTACTGTGTGAATCGAGATAGCCCATACGATCGAGATCAACACAAAGGGCACATACCATTTGGGGTTCGGCTTCCGTCCCAGGAAACGCATGTACAGGAGGTACCCGCAGATATGCATGTTGAGCAGCAGGTAGCCATTCAACACGATCACGTCCCACGTGAGCATGGAGACCGGCCAGTTGAACTTGCCGAGGCCTGGCAGCAGATGCCAAAAGCGATCGGGACGCCCGAGGTCACAAACGACAAACAGCAAAGCCATGATTAAGGCAGCGATCGCGAGCAGTTCCCCGATCAAGGTCAGATCGTGCATCTCTTCGTCGTGATACAGGTAGGCCGGGATCACCATCATCACCCCTCCGGCAGCGAGCCCGACCAGGAAAGTGAAATTCGCGATGTAGAGCCCCCAGGAAACGTGATCGCTCATGTTGGTAACCTGCATGCCGTCGCGCACCTGCACAGCCCATGCGTTTGCACCAACAAGGAACACAGCCGTGAGCACCGTCATCCACGTGTAAAATACCCAATTACCCTCTAGAGAATCCCACAGCGCCTGGGCGATGAACCTGGGATAGCTGCGCCAATGCGCCTGGGGAGGACTCAACCGCTGGGTTTCTGAAGGATTGCGGCTCATGGATTAGACATCAAAGAAGTAAAAGAATTGCGGTTTGAGGCCCAACTCCTCTTTCAGAATGAAGACGCGCTTGTTCGCGAGCACCTGCCGTATTTCGGAATTGGGGTCCAGCAGGTTTCCGAAAACCCTGGCACCGGTGGGACAGGCCTCCAGGCACGCCGGCAGCCGCCCATTGCGCGTTCGGTGCAGGCAGAATGTACATTTCTCCATCACCCCTTGCGGGCGAATCCGGTTGCTCAGGTAGGATTGATCCGGGTTGATCTGGTCCGGGGGAACCTCGGGCTTCGACCAGTTGAAACGCCGGGCATGGTACGGGCAAGCGGCTTCGCAGTAGCGGCAGCCAATGCACCAGTTATAATCCACGACAACGATACCATCGGGTTCTTTCCAGGTGGCTTCCACAGGACACACATCCACGCAAGGCGGGTGTTCGCACTGATGGCACTGCACCGGCATGTAGAACTTGTCCTTTTGCGGGACCGGATGGTTGTAATGGGCGTTGCCTTGCGCCATATCCAGCGAGCCTTTGGACATCTCAAAGACCCGGATATAGGACTGGTGCGAGGCCCGGTCGTGATTGTTCTCAATGTGGCAGGCCTCCGCGCATTTCCTGCAACCGATGCAGATGCTCAGGTTCAACCCATAACCGAACTTCACTCCAGGCTGGGGCTTCGGATCAGCGATGGTCACCTCCACGCCGTATTCCTTTTTGGCATCCTGCTCCAACCGGGCGAGGATCATCCGCATATCCACAGGCGAAAGTTCCTTGTAATGCTTTTGAAGAAACTCATCCGCCGAAAGATCTTTCGTCCACTCTGTCAGCGGGGCGATAGCCTTGGCAAAGGCGGCTGTGCCGAGCATCGCACCCATTCCTTTAAGCACCGTTCGACGAGACATCCCCGAGCTCTCCATGCTGTTCTGTTCTTCGCTGTTCATTAGTGGAAAACGTTTGCGGCAGGGTGGGAGGGCTCTCGCGGGACTGAAATCCGGTCTTTGGGCGGCAACACGGGCATCACCATAGGGAACGCTGGCGCATGAGGATCATGGCAATTCACGCAGGTATTGCGCTCGCGCCCGCCGCGGGACAGGTCCCAGTGGCCACGCATCCCGCCATGCAGACCCTGATCGTAATCCCGACGCTGTGGACCGTGGCATTGGGAGCAGAGTGTGATGCTATCGGAGAACTCGACGGTACGGCCATCAGCCATCCTCAGCGTGTCGTAGTTGTTTGCGTTGTGACAGCTCAGGCAGGTCAACTCGCCATGCGCATACTTGAGGCCTTGATGAAACTGGTCGAGATCCCGGCTATCGCGCAGATCCGGGTTGGGTTTTGTAGTCGTATGACAGGAACTGCAACTGGCAAATACCGGCTGACCCAGAAAATTGGTTTTCCCGGTCGCTACGGAAGGCACGCCGTCCGGCTTTCGGACGATAACCGGATGCTGTTGAATCCGCGTGATCGTGGCTCCAGCCGCCTGAGGGCTGCTGTCGGCTCTCGCCAGAAGAACCCCGGTCAGTGCCGATGCAAAGACCAACGACACACAGACAGCCAGGCGAGTCACCCGCGCGCTACGCCACCCGGTCGGGCCCGCTGCGCGTTTATCCAAAGTATCCCCGGAGAAAGACGGGTTGCTCACGGGGCCAACCTATCAGGTTGGCAGCCGAAGCCTCTTGATCCAGGTCAATGTTCACCGCTTTTGTGATTAGAAGTAGGTGAGGCTCATAATCGTATAAGTTGGCGATTAGAATTTCGCCTGATGCGCTTGCGCTCCCTCGTAGCCCCTCACCATTAACAACACCCAATACTGAGCCGCCCGGCATTCCGTACTGTTGGTGGCCTGACAGTTCAGCAGGTGCGCTGACAACCGAGCTTCTAATTGATTCGGGCAAGCTTGTGAACGCCTCCAAGTTTGAGCAAGAGCCATGCGATAGGATGGAGAAAAGCCATGATCAAGAACCATTGTGCATATCCGTGCCCTTGAAGCGAGTCGAGCACGGGGCCGAGCACCGCTTGGATGGCGTGGTCAAGGAAACCTGAGGATTTTGTTGAAGAGCCAGAGATCATTGTGGCCACGATCATGTTCATCATGATACCCCCGATCGTACTGCCCGTGGCCACGACGCTGAAGACTGTGCCAAGGGAATGCCTGGGCACCACATCCAGCACCAGCGAACTGATATTGATAAGCCAGGCTAGCGATGCAATGACGGCGCAGACCGTGAGCGCCATCGTGAGATTCAAGCCCGTTGCCCTGGAGATGAAGGGTGAGAGCGGCATGAGGCAGGCGCACCCCAGCATAACCCATAAACGGCTTGATGCCGGAGCAACGCCGCGCTTAACAAGCCGTCCGGAAATCCAACCACCCATCAAGCTGCCCACGCCTGCTGCGGCATAAACGATCCAAGTAATCTTGAGCTGTTCCTGAGAAAGGTGGCGGTCAGACGCAAGGTACTTGGGAAACCAGAACTGATAAAAGTACCAGACCGGGTCCGTGATGAGCCGGCCTATCAGCAGCAGCCAAGTGCCACGAAAAAGAAAGACCTGCCTCCATGACCATGCGCTGAGATTGCCGCAACCGGCCTGGTCTTCGGACGAGGACGACTGCTCGATGAGTCGCAGCTCGGAGACAGAGATCAGTTTGCTTTGACGCGGCAACCGGTAGAACCAGAGCCAGGGAATTATCCAGATTAACCCAGCCAAACCGGTCAGAATGAAAGCGATCCGCCAACCAGTACCCTGTCCAAGCCAGCCGGCAATAGCTGGCATGGTATCGTGATAGGCATGGGTAGACAGAGGAATGATTATGTAAGGCGCGACGGTTGCGCCAATAGTGGCGCCCATTGTGTAGACTCCTATGGCCAGCGCGCGCTCCCTTGCTGGAAACCATTCACTGACGGCCTTGGAGGCGGCAGGCCACACCCCAGCCTCGCCAAGACCGAGCAGAAAACGAAAGGCCCCAAGCGAAGCAAAGCCCTGAGCAGCCGCCGTGAGCATGTTGGCCACCGACCACCATGCGACGAACAGAACCATGCTGGCGCGAGTGCCCATCTGGTCAGCAATCCGACCGGAAATGAGATACGCGATAGTGTAAGCGACCAGGAAAATGTTCACGACGTTGGCGTAGGCCCGGTCGTCCATCGCCAGATCTTTTTGGATCGTCGGCGCGAGTGCCGAAAGGGTTTGGCGATCCACATAGTTGAGCACCGCCGCTCCAAAGATCAGCGCCACGATCCACCAACGAAGGCCCCGCAGGGTAAACCGTTTTTTCAGAGCTGTATGGGCTGATTCGTCTGTTTGTTCACTCATGGGCAGAGTTTCCAGTCTCACATCGGAGCCGAAGGGCAGAGAGCCGAGGACATCCTCGTTTCAGTATGGTGAAAAACCTGGCTGCGCGTAACCAACACCCGCGCCAGTTGCTTCTACCTTGCTAACTCAGCACACGAGTTATTGAAGAAATCAACGCATTGCGCAATTTCAGGAGTCGAGTTTTCCCAGTTGTACTCGTATTCGACGCAAAACGAGCCCCGAAACTTCTGCCGTTTTAACTCCGCCATCATGCCCCTCGCATTCGAAATCCCGGTACCCCAGGGCACATCATGCGGCTTGGCACCCGTCTCCGATTTTGCGGACAGATCCTTGAAGTGCAGGGTGATGATGCGACCTTCGAGCTTCCTAAGACATTCCACGGGATCGAGGCCTGAACGCACCCAGTGACCCGTATCAGCACAAGCTCCCATTAAAGGAGAGCGCCCTTTGACCGCTTCGAGCACCGTGTCCGGATTCCAATAAATGGATGGTTTGGGATGATTATGGATAGCCACCTTTATGTTGTACTCTTTGCAGAGTTTCTCAACGGTATCGAGCGCGTCGTGCTTGGGTTCTGCAACCAAGGTGTCAATTCCCATCCTCTTTGCCCACTCAAACGTCTTCCTGCATTCGGGCTCGTCCGCTGACAGTTGAATCACTCCCAGATTAACCAACTTAACAATGCCGGCAGAAGACAGCTTTTCTTTAACGGCTGTAATCTCCTCTTCCGACATCGACATGGTTGGCTTTGGTTTGTTTCCCTTCAGCTTGATGTTTCCCGAAATGCTCATGTGGCGGAGTCCGAGTGACGCTGTTTTGTCCACAGCTTCTTCAAACGTAAACGCTTTGTACGTGTAGGAATGAATGGCCACATTCCAGCCAAGCTTTTCAGTTGGGCTTTCAGCGTGAGTTACACAGCCGAATGCTGCTCCTGCAACGACCGCGATTAGTAATAGATATTTCATGCGGATGAGGAGGTTATACCTTGTAGTACTGCTCCCAACCTTTTCGAGGCGGTGGTCCTGCCAACAGTTGGTTCGCCAGGCTGTTATTAGTGATCTGCCTCGTCTGAGGATCAAAGACGAGCTTGGTGTTAAGGCGCTGTGCCAGTACGCCAAGAACCAACACCTGGCTCAACGGTCCTGCTATATCAAACGATGACCGGCATTTTTCCTGCCCTTTGCAGGCGAGCAGAAAGTTTTGGCTGTGGTTTGAATGCTTTTGTTCGAACGGCGGAAGCTTCGCTTCCATGTCCTTCATCTTTGATTCGGGTATGATTTTCAGTGTTGTGCTGTGCGAGCCACCCTTGAACACCAAATCTTTGCTATAGATCACTTTGCCCGGGGCAAGCCTGGCATCCAGCTTACCCGATCCCGGAGGAGGAACATCACCCGCGACCACAGCTTGTCCAAAGTCAGGCGGAAGCGGCGGAAGATTCTGCTGGCCATCGTACCACATAATCTCGACGGGCGGCATATCCTTTCGAGCCGGAAACTTGAATGCGAGGGTTGAAGCCTGGGGAAAGATAAAGGGATTGTGTCCATCCAGCTTTTCAGCATTTATTTCGGCGGGGAGCCCGAGATCCAGGAACCGATGAGCCGTATCAAGAATGTGCGCCCCCCAGTCTCCTAACGCCCCGTTTCCGAAATCGTACCAACACCTCCAGTCGCCTTGCACATACTTTTGATTGAACTTATGAAATTGCGCCGTTGCCAGCCACTTATCCCAATCGAGTGTGGCCGGAACAGGCTCTCCCTCTGGTAGCCCACTGATCTGCCATCCATGCCACCTCCTCCTGCCATTCATGAAAGCTGTAATTCGAGTTACATCTTTTATAATCCCAGCCTCGGTCCAGGCTTTGAATTGGAAATAGTTGGCCCCAGAGTGGCCCTGGTTGCCCATTTGCGCCGCAACCTTGTATTTCCTTTCAGCGCGCATCATCAACTCTACCTCTTGAAAGGTGCGGGCCATCGGCTTCTCGACATACACGTGCTTTCCCAGTGACATAGCCATCATCGAAATGGGAAAATGGCTGAAGTCAGGAACGGCTATGCTCACGGCGTCGATCCGGTTTGCCAGCTTGTCGAACATTTCCCGGAAATCTTTGAACTGTGGAACACTCGGAAACTTCTTCTGAATCTTCAAGGTCTGCGGACCGCCCATATCGACGTCACAGAGTGCTACAATGTTCGCCAACCCTGTATCGTGCAGGGATGTGACAACCTCAGCGCCTCTGTTCCCGATTCCGATACAAGCAAGATTCACCTCTTCACTGGGAGTGGCCTGCCGGCTCTTTGCGGAATTTTCACCTTTTGTGCGAAAAGTTAGCAAGGGAAACACGGTCAATGCAGAAGCCGTGGATATTCTCCTCAGAAAGGTGCGCCTCGCAATTTGTTCTGAAGCCGGCAGAGGGCACTCCCGATGGGCATTGTTCTTTCGCGCTGGAATATCGAATAGCATACGGGGTAAGAATTTAGTAATTGCTATCGCCCGGCGATAGGCGTAATCGCGTCTCAGTTTCGAGATTTTGCGACACATGAATCGGTCAGCGACCCTGAGAATACCCAGCCCTCATTACACAACACCCACGGCATGGCTGGAAATCGAAGAAATTATTCGCGTTTACCCTTATGCGTGCCTGTAAAAACCGATTAATCTCCAGCCGAAGCGGTGAATATCGAGTGACCGATCGAGGATGAATGGAAGAGCAATCTAAAACAAACTTTTGCATGAGGCCTGCACTAGCTCTCTTTATATGGGCATCAAGCCTCACAGCCAGCGTTGCGGGCATAGCTGCACTGACGAACGATCACCTGCAAATCAGATGGAGCCAGGAATCCGAGGGCTGGAGAGTTAAAAGCTTCGCAGTACGACAAGGAAACGCCTGGAATACCGATCTTTCGCCCCTTGGCGATTACACCCTTTTGTATTCAGAGGAAAAACCTTCCGAAGAGTCCGCAGAGACCTTTGAAAAGGTCACCGGGGGGATTTTCCCGGAGGAAAACTACATATATCAAAAGAAGCAGTGGCGGGAGTGCACGACCGGTGTTGCGCTAAATACCGCTGGCGTGGCATATCAATGCTATCCAAAGCGGCTTGAGGTTCTCGGCAGGAACCACCTTCGCTTCCACGGGGATACACTGGTCGCATCCATTGCATCGGAGTGGCATTTGGAGGAAAAGTCTCAAGGGGATATCTTTGTCAGAATAACCATTGTGCCCAGGAAGAAAGGCTATTTCTCCTGCGCCACACCAAGTGTCGCCCATTCGGATGAAAGCAAGGTGAGTTGGGCCATGGTTCCTGGTTATTTTCAAGGGAGCAACTTCCAGACCAACAACGCGCTCGCTTACGCGTACGGACATGGCATTCCAAAACGTCCCTTCGTGTTTCGTGAGCGTTGTGCCAGCACGTTGTGTCCGCTGGTAAGCACGAAGAGTGGCATCACCCTGTCGGTCATTCCAGAGCCCGGCCTGGCCCGTGACCCATGGGCAAAGGACGAGGCCTCCCACGGCGCGTGGTGCCTGGGGTTATCGCATCAAAACCGGCAGGGCCTGCTCTCTCCCACGCTATACTATCCGGTCCTGGGGGAGATCAATTCCTACCGGGAAATCGGTCAGGCATTCAGCTATTCGTTCCGGATCAGTGCGATAAATGGCGATTGGTTTAAGGCCCTAAACCACGCTATTTACGACCTCTTTCGGTTCCGCGAAGGCTTGGCCCTCCGGGAGAGTAAACAATCGCTTTCCCGCCGAGTCGAGAGAATGCACACCTACCTCAGCGATCCTAAGACTTCACGCTGGAATGTCCGGGAGCATCAAGGACGAATGATCGGTGCGCAGTCGTATCTGGGCGGGGTGATTGGATCAAAGAACGACGCGATGAAGAACTCTGACTATGGCGCGATGTGGATGCTCGGAACTGTCACGAAGGACCCTAAACTGGTGGAGACAGTTCTTCCATTGGGCCTGAATTTCAAACTGGCGCAGCAACAGACAAACGATGGGTTTTTCCAAGGTGCCGCGGCTGGTCAGTACTACCTGGCCAATACCAAAACTTTTTCTGAAGAGTGGGGTGAAATAGTCGAGCCCATTGCCCTTACCTATTATGTGATGGTTGATATTGGCAACATGCTGCTGTTTTGTCCTGAAAACCAGGAACTGAGGGACCGGCTTCGGCTCGGTGCGGAACGCCTGTTATCCTGGCAAAAACCCGAGGGCTGTTGGGCGGTGGCGTATGATCGCCACTCCGGGCAGGAACTATTCTTAGATATCAAGGATTTGCGTCCAACCTTTTATGGTCTCATCGTTGCTCATCGGATTCTCAAAGATGCCAGGTATTTGACGGCCGCCAGGAAGGGCGCTGACTGGTTTATTGAGAACGCCGTGAGAAGCGGGTCCTACATCGGTGTTTGTGGCGATGCGCGGTATGCACCGGATTTCGCGACGGCACAGTCTGCACAGGCACTGCTTGATCTATATGAGATCACAAAGGATGACAGATACTTGAAAGCGGCAATTGCAGCCGGCAAAAGTTATGTTGCTTCCATCTACACTCATCCCATTCCAAATCGTGTCAGAAAAACCGTTAAAGGCGTCGATAGAGAGGATTGGGAAATAGCCCAGAGCGGTTTGAGTTTCGAGCATGGTGGCGTTTTTGGGTCGGCCAATTCTTTTGGGCCGATTCTACTTTGCAGTCACGCCGGGTTGTTCGTTCGGCTCTATCAATTAACAGGAGAAAGCCTCTTCATTGATATGGCCAGGGCTGCGGCCATTGGGCGAGACGCCTTCATCGACGCAGATACGAGCGTTGCTTCCTATTATTGGAAGGCGATGAACAAAGGGCCCGGTCAATACCCGCATCATGCCTGGTGGCAGGTTGGATGGATTACTGACTACCTGCTCTCAGAAGCCGAACTGCGCTCAAACGGACGCGTTTCCTTTCCACGGGGATTTGTCACTCCAAAGGTTGGACCTCACCAGTCGTATGGCTTTGCGCCTGGAATCGTCTTCGGCGATTTAGCTGAGTTGAGGATATGTGACGAGGCGGTCCGAACCGACAATCCCGCCATTGATTACGTGCTGGCGGTATCAAAGGCACACAATCGGGCATACGTGATATTCTTGAATAACAGTTCGAGCAAATCGGCTTTCCGCGCGACATTCAGACCTGAGAAAATCGTGCCTGGATCTAGAATCGCGTCAGTGAGGGATCTCGGTTGCGGCGAGAGACAGCAGGGAGACGACTACGCCATGCCCGAATTTGGAATACAGGTTGTGGCGCTTGACCTTGTAACCGAGTGACCCAAGCCTCAGTTGGGCATCGCTTCATTTCAGTTCATTCAATCAGATTGGCGCAAATTCTTAGTAGTTTAGCGCAATCTTGCGTTCAGGAATCCCCAAAACTCGCTTACATTAACCGCATTTACACCAGTACCGATAAAGAGAAAATGAACTAACCTTCAAACCCAAATGTTAACCCCACTATTAAGCATGAAAGCCAAATACACGTGTCCGATAACATTAGAATGCCTATCAGCATTTCTATGCGTTCTTCTAACAGGTTCGAGCGCTTGGGCTACGGATACATACACGTGGGGCGGCGCCACCAGCAGTGATTGGACTGTTGCCGGCAATTGGAAATCAACTCCGGTTGGGCCTGCTGGCGGCATCTTCGATGCCAGGTTGAATGTGCAAAACGGGACCGCAAATGAGCTCATTTACAACGGAGTTCCGGGTGACACCACGTATGGGAATCTATCTGCAGGCGGCCGGGGGCTGGTAATTGGGGTGTCCGGGACAGGAGGGCAAATGAGGATCACCGGCGGTACGTTTTCGACATTCCCAACACTCTCCGGCTCCGACCTTATTGGCAATGCGTCTGTAGGCACGTTGACACTTGATGGTGGCAATTTTGTTGGAGCCCAGGCCGGGACTGCCATTGGATTCGGTGCGGGAACGGGGACTTTGATCCTCAGCAATGGCATAGCGGATCTGCAAACGCTGACCATGGGAAGCACCCGGACGGCTACTCTCAGTCTGGATGGGGGAACCTTGTCTGTGAGCAACATCGTTCTGGGTTCGACAGTCGCAACCCATACGAATGTTTACAAGTTCAATGGTGGCATTCTTCGAGCCAAAGGGGATTGCCCCGTGTTCTTTCCTACCGTGACCACCAATACGTTGTGTCATGTAAGAGATGGCGGGCTCATCCTGGATTCGGCGGGCTATCGGGTTTCAGTTGATCAACCCCTTCATCATTCGGCCATCTCCGGGGATTCCGCGATCGACGGCGGCGTGACAAAGAACGGAGCAGGGACAGTCTCACTCAGAGGCGCGAACACCTACACAGGCCCCACCATTGTGAATGAGGGTGTCCTCGGGGTGTATGTGCCGATGCCGAGCACAACTTTACAGGTATCCAGCGGTGCTGGGATTGATCTCATTCCGGATAAAGAGAGCACCTGGTCCCTGCCGTCCCTATCCCTTACGAATAGCAGCTTGGGTTTCGATTACGGAAGTTCAGTATCTGTTATTCCGGTTGTTGCGATTCAGGATCTGAGGGTTGAGGGCGCTGTCGTTGTTAACGTCATCGGGAGCGGGCTGCCTGTAGGGGACCTCACCCTTGCGACCTATACCCAAAAGACAGGCACCGGCACCTTTGTCCTGGGAGACATTCCTTTCGGATCACAAGCCACTCTTGAAGACACAGGTTCGTCACTTGTACTGCATGTTTCTACCGCATCCGTGCAGGATCTGTCCTGGACTGCGACGAGCGGCACATGGCAAATCAACGGGGGTGCCATTTGGAATAACGGAACGGCGGTGTACAGCGAATATCCAAGCGGTCTCAACGACCATGTCACGTTCCCCAACCCGGCCGGTGCATCAAGCGTTACGATCTCGGGTGTGGTTCGCCCTCAATCCATAAGAGTGAGCAACTCCGCGGGCCTGGTCGACTTTTCAGGGGACGGAACGATCAGCGGAGCGACAGGGATTAGCAAAACCGGCGCTAGTGCGCTGAAGATTGCCACTGCCAACGAGTTCGATGGGGAGGTAACAATCAGTGGTTCGGGCTCTGCGGTCTTTGCGCTTCACCCCAAGGCCCTCGGATCGACAAGTGGCCAAACTATAGTGAATGGACCTCAGAATGTTCTCTATCTTGGGGATGTCAATCTGGGGACCCGGAGCGCGAAGGTGTTGGGGGAAACAATCACAATCAACGGCGCAGGCCTGAGCGGCGTTTACGGAGCACTGTGCGGCGGCAATATGGAGTTGGGTAATGAATGGGCAGGTCCCATCATCATTGGTTCCTCAGGTGCACGCATTGGCACAACCATCGGAGGGAACTTGACGGTATCCGGTGACATCACGGACAACGGCAACAATTACCAACTGTTCATCAGAGGAAATGAGAACAGCGTAATAACTATGTCCAGTGCCTATTGCTCCTATGGGCAGACTCGGTTCCTTGGCGAGTCCTCCTCCTTGCTCAAGCTCGGTGCTAACAATGCTCTGTCAACCGGACTCTTTATCCTGGGAAAAGGGACCTTTGACCTGGCTGGTCACGATCAGAAGTTCTCCGGGCTGCACGAGCAGTCTGGACCGGGCATCATAATGAACAGCGGCAGCAAATCCACACTGACCATCGATACAGCGGACTCCCGTTCCATCCAAGCGACAATAGAGGGGCCCATCGACTTAGTGAAAGAGGGCAGCGGGAAGCAGACGTTGCTTGCCAACAATCATACCTACACTGGATCGACAATCATTAACAACGGTGAGCTTTCCGTAACCTTGCCGTTGTCCAGCCCAGTGCTCGCCATATCAGATGGGGCAAAGCTAACTGTCGCAGTTGCCAACAGCACCTGGGCGTCGTTAGCCTCAATGTCCGTAACTAATGCCGTCATAAACCTGAACTACGGCGGCATGTCTGGGCTGCCGGCTCCTGTATTCACCCCCAACCTTCTTAACGCAGACGGCACTTGCGTCGTGAACATTACCGGCGACAACCTCCCGATCGGCAAGATTACTTTGATCGATTACACAACCAAAACCGGGTCCGGGTCGTTCGTGGTTGGAGTATTGCCCACCGGTATTCAGGGAGCGATCTCCGATTCAGGCTCGTCCATCGATCTCACCCTGGCGAATCTCGAAACACCCGTTTTGACCTTCGTGCGCAAGGGGACCGATTTGGAGCTCTCGTGGACAGGAACTGCAAAGTTGCAAAGCCAGACAAACGCCTTGAGCGTGGGGCTTCGCGCGGAGTGGGCTGACTATCCCAACGGTCAAGTGAGTCCCATCGTGGTTCCTATTGGAACCGAGGCCACGAGTGTGTTCTTTCGTCTCGTCTCACAATAGGGCGGAGAGGTTCTTTCGAGCGGGGGGCCGCAAGCACGGGCTCCCGCTTATTATCAATTCATACTTCCAGACCTATGAAAGCTAATCAACGAACTGGTTCCATTGCCGGATTCACATTAATCGAGTTGCTTGTCGTTATTGCAATCATCGCAATTTTGGCTTCGATGTTGTTGCCCGCGCTAAGCAGGGCGAAGGAGCGCGCGAAACGCTCAAGCTGTGTAAACAACATACGGCAGTTAACCCTGGCCAGCATTCTGTATGCGGACGACAATCAGTCACGATTCGCGCCATGCGGGGATTCCAGGGTTTATCGCATCGGCAAGGATTTTCGGGACACCTTTCTCAATAATTACAAGATCAGGCGGCCCTCTTTCTATTGCCCCAGCAATGGGGAATGGGACAAAAAGGACAACACTTTCTGGTACTTTTCAGACGGGGTCACTGAATCCAATCCAAGTGTCATCGGATACAACTATTATGTCAGCCGTGATTCCTGGAACAGTCCGGCTAGCGGTATTTGGCCGAACTATGGACAGCTTGAGGATGGGTCCAGCATTGGCGAGCACATGCCTGCATTTGCCGTGAAAACAACGGACAAGGCATATTTTAAGGTGATGTGGAGCGACATCGTCAGGCGTTATAATAATGATTGGATGCGTGCAGAAGAGACGACCGCAAGAACAAGAGGTGTGAACCACTTCGAGAGGGACGCACCGGTGGGTGCAAATGAAGGGTTCATCGACGGCCATGTTCAATGGGCAAAAGCGTCCAAGTTTGTCAACAAACTCGCCACCAACCCAAAGATAACGGTCGGGGGGGCCTCCATCTTCTTTCACGGGAGGGACTAATCGATGCCGGCATGCTTAGACGCGAAGCACGCGGGCAGGTCGCGGATGAAACTGGCGGTCGAACGCATCATGGCTGTCTCGCAGTGAAAGCGTAAGTTGCCGAAGTGCCCGCCAATCTGGTGGTTCACGCCTGGCGGGCACCCGCTACACCCATATCGCGGCCCCTCCAGGCGCGGGAGGTCATCGGCCCCTTGCTCGCTTGCGAAACTTTAACGGTGTGTCATTCAGCTCAGCACGGAAGATATAGGCCAGATACTCCGGTGAGCCGAAACCAGCGCCTTCCGCCACATCGGGAATGGAAAGCTCAGTCTCGATAAGCAACTTCTTGGCATGCTCGAGGTGCACTCTCCTGATTTCTTCTGCGACTGTCCGCTTGAGAACCTCCATGAAACGACGTTCCAAGACGCGTCGCGACACGCCAGCATGTCTCGAAACATCCGTGACCTGGATGAACTTCGAGGCGCTATCGCGTATGAAAAGCAATGCGGAGACAAGTGCCTTATCGCGGATCGCCAGGGTGTCCGTTGATTGCCGTGTCACAATCCCCAGTGGTGGAAATAGACAAGGGACCTTCGGCACTGTGCGCCTGCGCATCATACCTTCCAGAAGCTCCGCGGCCCGGTAGCCAATCTGTTCAGCAGCGACGTGTATTGCCGAAATCGGAACTTGCGAGACTTCGCATAACAGATCGTCGTCCGTGCCGCTCAACAGCGCGATCTCCTCCGGGACATGCAATCCAGCCAAATGCGATGCATAGATGATCTGCCGGCCGCTATCGGCGTTCCAGGTCAGGATGCCGGTTGGTTTCGGGAGGTCTGTCAGCCATTTGGCCAGCTTGTTCAGGTCAAGGTTCCAATCCGGCTCGGCTCCCTCGTGTGTCTGGACCCCATAAATTGCGCACCGGCACCCGGCTCGTTTGGTAGCCCTTATAAACGCATCCTGCTGGGCCGAAACATAGGAGAGGCCGAGCAGGCTAAAGTATCCAAAGTTTCGAAACCCGCGGTTTAAGAAATGCTCGGCCGCAAGCTCCCCCGTTTTCTGCATGTCCGTGGTTACGCGTGGAAATCTGTCATGCGAAAGTTGTATCCCGGAAACATTCACGACGGGAATCCCGTGGGCGTATAGCGCATCCGCCATGGCCACGCTTCCGACTCGCGCTATGACACCTTCCCCATGCCACCCCTGAGGAAGGTTAATGCGTTCTTCCACTCCTCGGGCTTCAATGAAAATTTGCCAGGGTCTGTTCTTCCGAACATAGTTGTTAACACCGGCGACAATCCGTCTTCCCCATGTAGTCGAAGTATCCACTAGTATGGCGATACGCGGCATTCTGCCAGCGCGCTGGCGTTTCCTGGCTGGAGAGTTAAGCATAAAAGTGCTTGGCGTGAATTCTTACAATATATGCGGTATTTTGCATATAAAAAACCAGTGCATTGTGTGATTCTGAGCCCCAGTTATGCGAGTGCCCTCGTGTCGATTTACAGTGCATGGACTTTTCTGCCTTATTGTAAACTTGTGGATCGGATTTGATTTTAATATCACCGCCGCCGGGCATCTTGACTTTAGCGGCATGAACTCCACCAATAGAGCGTGCCGGGTCATGCCTTTAGGGGACTCCATCACGGCTGGTGGAAGCAACTTCGAATCTTACAGGTACCGTCTTTGGAAGAAGCTTGCCGCCGCAGGTTACACGGTCGAGTTTGTCGGCTCTCAAACAAACCTGTCACCCATTGGCCCTTTGAGACACGAAGGGTATCCCGGAAAGAACACCGATTACTTGGCCAGAAGGCTTAAGGCCAGGTTTCAGGAGCACCCCGCTGACATAGTCCTGATCCATAGCGGCCACAACTATTCGAACGAACAGCATCCAGTTGCCAATATTCTGACGGCCACGGAGTCGATGATCCATACGCTTCGATCAATCAATCCAAAGGTGAGTGTCTTGCTGGCGCAGGTGATTCCCAGCGGGAAGCTCCCAAAATACGCCTACATTCCGGAGCTAAATCAGCAATTAGCCCGTCTGGCCGACAGGCTGAACACTCCTGATCAGCGAGTCATGGCCGTCAACCAGGCCGCCGGGTTCGACTGGCGCACGGATACAATACATGATCGCGTTCATCCCAATGCGCAAGGTGCTGAGAAGATCGCGAACCGCTGGTTTGCTGCACTGCAGGAGGTGCTCGACAAACCCGTTCGCCCCCTCTCCTCCGGAAACCTGCCTTACTAAACGGCGAGATATACATGATCAGGTCTGAACCAGAATGCAGTCGTAATCTACAAGCTCAGCACATCTCTGCTGACCTCGCTATCATCGGAGGCGGGTTGAGCGGAGTGTGCTGCGCAATCACTGCGGCCCGGGCCGGCATTAAGGTCGTGCTGGTTCAGGATCGCCCCGTGCTCGGCGGCAACGCATCAAGTGAGGTTCGCCTGTGGATTCTAGGTGCGACCTCGCACATGGGAAATAACAACCGGTGGGCACGAGAAGGGGGGGTAATTGATGAGATTCTCGTCGAGAACACTTATCGCAATCCTGAAGGAAACCCTCTCATCCTCGACGCTCTGTTGATTGAGTTGGTTCGGAATGAACCTGGCATAACATTGCTCCTGAACACGGCTGTTTTCGAACTCTCAAAAAGCAATTTCGACACAATCAGCTTGGTGCGGGCCTTCTGCCCGCAGAACTCAACGCTATATGATATCGCCGCTACTCTCTTCTGTGATTCTTCGGGCGATGGTATCGCTGGCTATCTGGCAGGCGCAGCATTTAGGGTTGGGGCCGAATCGCGTTCTGAGCTTGGTGAGAAGTTCGCCCCTCAGACCCCAACCACGGACGTTTTGGGGCATACGATCTATTTCTATTCAAAGGACACAGGGAAGCCTGTGAAGTTCATAGCTCCTGAGTTTGCTCTAAAGGATATCACCCAGATCCCTCGATACCGGAACTTTAATGCGCGCGATCATGGATGCCGTTTATGGTGGATTGAATGGGGGGGAGCGCTCGATACGGTTCATGGGAGTGAGGACATTAAGTGGGAGTTGTGGAAAGTAGCCTACGGAGTGTGGAACTACATAAAGAACTCCGGGAAGTTTCCCGAGGCCACCACTCTTTCGCTCGAATGGTTTGGCGCCATTCCCGGAAAACGGGAGAGCCGCAGGTTTGAAGGTCCTTACATGCTCACCCAAATGGATGTGGTCGAACAGCGGCACCATGAGGATGCTGTGGCATTCGGCGGCTGGGCAATCGATGTCCATCCCCCTGATGGAGTATTTAACAAGGAATCCGGCTGTTCCCAGTGGCATTCAAAAGGAGTTTATCAAATCCCCTATCGATGCTACTTGAGTCGCAATATCGGCAATCTTTTCTTTGCCGGCAGGAACATCAGCGCTTCCCATGTGGCTTTCGCTTCAACTCGGGTCATGGCCACTTGCGCTTGCGGTGCCCAGGCTGTCGGAACGGCCGCTGCCCTTTGTATTCATCGCAACCTAAAGCCTGAGCAGCTTTGTGAGAGATCGAACATGCGGGAGCTTCAAACCGCGCTGCTGAAGGTGGGGAACTACATTCCCGGTGTGGCTCTGAACGACTCTGCCGATTTGGCGCGGGAGGCAACCTTTAGCGCTTCCAGCGAGTTAAGGTTATCGGCGCTGATTCCGAACGGTGAAACGCTTCCTCTATCATGCTCCTGGGCGATGATGCTTCCCATAAAGCACGGGCCCATGCCGTCTGTGCAAGTAATACTTGACGTGGCAAGGAACACCACACTTCGAGTCGAGTTGCGGGTTAGCAGCAAGCATGACAACCACACACCAGATGTCACTATTGCCACTCTGGATATCCCGCTCACGGCCGGCCAGGAGCAGCGAGTGGAGCTTTCCTTTGACGCTCTTATCAACCGTCCGCGTTATGCATTCGTTTGTCTGATCGCCAATGAATCGATCTCAGTCCACCTCAGCGAACAGCGGTTATCGGGTGTTTTAGCACTCGTGCATAAAGTCAATCACGCCGTTGCCAAGTCCGCAAGCCAGCAACCCCCTCCAGACGCAGGCATCGAATGCTTCGAATTCTGGACTCCTCAGCGCCGGCCTGGAGGCAAAAACTTCGCTTTACAGATACGCCCACCCATTGAGGCGTTTGGTGCGGCTAATCTGAGAAATGGCTTCGCACGTCCAACAAATCAGCCCAACGCCTGGGTGGCTTCGTTTGCTGATGATCAACCGTGTTTAAAGCTGACTTGGCCAGCACCACGTCTGATTGGACGGATCGAACTGGCATTCGATACGGACTACGACCACCCCATGGAATCAGTTCTGATGGGCCATCCTGAGAACGTGATGCCCTTTTGCGTCGAGCAATACCAAATCACGAATGGTGCGGGGAGTGTTCTGGTGTCTTGTCACGACAACCATCAATCTCGGCAATCGTTTAGGCTTAAAGACCCTGTAACCACTGACTGTCTCTATATCACCTTAACAAGACCTGGTAGAATGGTTCCCGCCGCCCTTTTCGAAGTTAGGTGCTATGAACAATAGCCGCTCTGCTGAGGAGTTGGATGAATCGGTTGTCGCTCCGCACATCCTCTTTCATCACGACCAAGTCGCGGCACGTTACCGCGCCACCGGTCGAATTCATGGGTTCACCCACGACTCCGGGAGCACCTGCTATTTTGCAGGTTCCTTGCTGTTATCCCTCTTTCCACTCTTCACATCATTGACGGTCGCTTCCGGCCAACCGTCGGCGTTCCACTGAAGGGGCATGATGGCGAGAGTGGCCTTGCCGCCCATTCGCAGGTCACCTTCGAAATCTGAGGTGAACCACTTCTTCCCCTTCGCGTCGAGGGTGCCCGCGTGGCCGGGCCCGATCAATGGGCCGTTTGTGGTGGCCAGGAACACGCTGCCGCCGCTTTTAAGCATGTCCACCCCGGCCTTATCCACGTAGGGGCCAGTCACTGTCTTGCTGCGCCCGATGCGAATGTTGTAGGTGCTCTCCGGCCCGCGGCAGCAGGAACCCCAATTCACGAAAAGATAATAATAGTCCTCGTTCTTGCACAAATAACCGGCTTCGATGGATTCGTTATACGCCAGAGAAGACAGTTTCGAATCCGGAGCAATGCGTTTCCCGGTCTTTGGATCGAGTTGAATCAATTTGATGCCCGTCCAATAGGAACCGAACGTCATCCACAGGCTTCCATCCGTGTCCTGGAAGATGGCCGGATCAATGGCGTTATACCCATCACCATCCTTCGTGCGCACCACGTAACCTTGATCGGTCCACTGATAAGCAGGGTCGTTCGGGTCCAGCGTGGGATTCGTCGCCAGCCCAATGGCAGAGGTCATCTTGCCCATCGACGAAACTGAATAGTAAAGCAGATACCGATCGCCCACTTTGATGACATCGGGCGCCCAATAGATCATGTCGCGGTTCTCTGGGACGGTTGTGGCGGTCCATTCCGGCGCGGATTTGAAGACGGCTGGGCCACGTTCCCATTTCTCGAGGTCTTTCGAATAATAGGAGGGCACGCCTTTGCCCGTGTAGAACATCCAGTAAGCATCCTTGCATTTCACGATACTCGAAGGATCACGAGTGACAATGCCGCGACTGGCGGATTGTTCCAAAGGCAGGACGGTGGCGGCTTTGCCAGCCTTGACCGAAGCAGGCGCTGCTGATTCGGTTTGCGCAGGCTCCGCCAAGCACGCCATGGCCCCCATCAAAACTGCCGTGTAGAATAGAGGCCAGCGAGCAACGCGTCGTGCGTGTCCGGCACGCGCCTCAAGCAAGTGTCGATTTTGTCCGGTTGTCATTGCCATTGAGTGTGAAATGAAATGCCACAAGATTCAAGCGATCTGCCAAGCCTTCAGTGTTCGCGCATCACTTAACCCGCAACGTTTCGCCGGTGTCTTCGACCTCGATGAGCAGGCATCTTTCCAGCGGACTTTTATTAGGGCTGTGCAGGGCCACGGTCAGTGTGCCGTCCAACTGGCGGAAGATCATGGGATGTCCACCATCCTTGGAGAAAAAGGGATCAGGTTGCTGACGCCAGGGCCCAACGACCTTCCCGGAGTCCGAGATCGCCAGACCTGTGGTATAGCCGGCTTTCGAAAAGCCCGACCAGAGCATGAACAGCTTGCCGGATTTGCTGCGGTGCAGCGCTGGTCCATCGGTGATATAGCGATCCTGTCCGCGCGGGGCCCATGGTGCATCGCCGCCTTTGAACAGTAGCTGCGGCTCACCCGTCGTGGCTGAGAGATCATCGGTCAATCGAATCAGCTTGATGCCGCCATCCCGGACCTGGACCCACTCGTGGCAGTAAACCATGTACGGAACATCGTTCTCAATCCACAAGGTCCCGTCCAAAGCGATCTCGTTGGTGGGTGTGTGGGAGTGGTTGGCGAATGGTTTAAAAGGCCCCTGGGGCGAATCGGCTGCTAGCACTTGGGTGCCTCGATGAATCCGAGGAGGCCAGTTGGTCCATTGCTCGCCGAGGGGCAAATCATTCATGAATGTGGCAAACAGGAAAAAACGGTTGCGGTACTGGTGAATCTCCGGTGCCCAGATGCTCCCTGTTCCCCAGAAGCTCTCCGGGATCGCAAAGACGGTCTTTGGTTCTTCCCAGGCGATGAGATCCTTGGACTGCCGGACCGTCACTGAACGGCCGGCGGACGCAACTAGATAATAGTTCCCCTCTTGTTTCAACGGGAGGACGAATGGATCGCGAATATGAACGTTCGTCAAGGCGGTGGCTGCCTCCAGAACAGACGGCAACAGAAACAAGAAGAGAGCTGCGATCACCAAAAAACAGTGAGCTCCCGTGAAAGCTGTGACAAAACGGTTAGAAACGTGGCTGTTGGATGTTCGAAACCATGGTGTGATCTGCACGCGCAGATTGGACCACGGCCCAGCTAACACGTCAATCGGACTGTGGTCTTGGAGTCTTGGAGATTAAGGAGAACGCGGAGGCACCTTGAGGTGCGGCCACCAAGGCCAGAAAAGCGGGATGATGGATGGAGGAAACCAAAAAAGGTCAGTTCACAGGCAGACTTGCTGTCGCAGTCCGCGTGACCTTGGGGAACGGTCTTCGGGTGCAGCGCGAGGCGCCGCTTTTGTACCGACTCTTCGCCTGACAGCTTTAAACAAAAAGCCGTCACATCCGATTGAACAGTCTAGCGGAGCCGCCAGGTGATGCGCGCCTTGCTTAGGTCGTAAGGAGACATCTCCATCTTGACGCGGTCCCCAACGGTCAGGCGCACCCAACGCTTGCGCATCTTGCCGCAAATGGTCGCCAGCACGAGGTGCTTGTTGTCCAACTGAACGCGAAACATCGTGCCCGGGAGGACAACCGACACTACGCCTTCAACTTCAATATGCTCTTCTTTTGTTTGAATCATTCTGCCTTCTCTGAAACATCTGCTGCGAAATCCCGCTGCGCCTTTCAGACACGAAGGGCGAAAGCGGAGAAAAGAAAGGAGCGAAGCGGGATTTCTCCGCACTCCGCTCCTGAAATAACTTCGCTATTAGTAGCGGCTCGAGGAGCCACGGTATTCCCGGCGACCGCCACCGCCTGCGCCACCGTTACCACGGCCGCCGCCACCGCCACCGGTGCGTTCTTCGCGCGGCTTGGCCACGTTCACTGTAAGTGCCCGGCCATCAACGCTCTTCTCGTTGAGGGCGGCAATTGCGGCCTGAGCCTCTTCGGGTGTGCTCATGGTTACAAAGCCGAAACCGCGCGGACGACCGCTGACGCGATCCATCATCAGGTTGGCTTCAACCACCGAGCCGTGAGCGGCGAACAGATCCTGGAGATCGTTTTCAGTGGTATTGAAGGATAAGTTTCCTACAAAAAGTTTATTACTCATGTTTGTGATGTTCTATAGATCAACCCTTTGCTCAAAACTGTTCCCGACCATCGGGTTTCGAACCATCAACGAACTGAGTTCACTTGAGGATTTACCAGATCTTGAAACGGACAAGCTTTCTAACGAACGGCCATAAGGATAATCTATCGGCTGGAAATAGCAAAAGATATTTCAGCCTATTCCACAGCGCGCCACAGGGACTCCGGCGCGGAAGCTTTCCATCCGGATAGGCCGCATCTCCCAATTGCTACGGAATTGCGATTCGGAGGCCAAGGTCGTGGACGCGTGTCGATAGCTCTAGGCTAATCCGTGGGCAGCGTGGTCCAGACAAAATGGAAGCTCGCCGGGTTCAGGGTAATCGAACGCGCGTTCGGGTTCCACCGCCACCAAACCTCTGACTTGCATCCAGATCTCCAGCGGTAATGCGCCCGACAGAGTAAGGCGGTGCATGCGATTGAATGCAGCGATCTCCGCCGAGAACTTTTGCTGGGTTTCAGAGAGCTCCTTGCTCATCTGAAACACGATGGTCGGATTGTGCTCTTCGCCGAAGTGCCGCGCCCAACATAACTCGGCTACGACTTCATCCAAGTCCCCGTTCGCATAACCCAGAGCCATGATGTTGGTCAGTTGCCGATTGACCTCACTACGGTAGCTGGCCGATTCCGTGTAGAGTTCCGCGGAGATTCCGAGACGAATGGCAACTGACGCCCGAAGCAACTCTTTGACCCGCTGAACCAGTTGATGGTTGTACATAAGTTGAAGTTCAAGGCCTGAACTAAACATCGTTCAGCTCTTTGAACTGTCAAATGACAATCTGTCCGGGCCGACACCAAAACATAGGATTAGAAGCGGCTGGGATTCTTAAGGCTTTCCGGTTTTTTCGTAATCCTCCATCACGGCTTTGTACATGGATGGAAGGAAATCGGGCAGCGCCGACTCCACGCGATTCCAATTTGGAATCAAAGGCCAGAAAAGCGGGTCTTCGACGTGGGCCTTGGCGGCGTCACGAATGCAGCGGCCGAACATGGCTACGGCGTTCTCCTCTTCGTGGCGTGCAAAGCTCAGGCCGTTCATTGCCGCATCCGTGTCATAGGCGCGCAATGAATCCTCGGCTTGCCTGGTGTATGCAAACTGCAGCGTCTCGAAAAGACCCTGATCGAGCTTGATGCCCTCGCTGGCCATGCGCCGGAAAATGGAACGCATGATGTCGACGGCCATTCGGTTCAGGCCCTTCTCGGCATCACGCACAGAAAGCTCCTGATGCTTATGGTCGTAATTTTGGCAGAGCTCAGCCTGGCAGATGGAGCGCGGCGCTGAGTTTCGGAACACCTCTGCCAGCATGCCGACCTCAAAGCCCCAGTCGTAGGGGATTCGGTTGCGGCGGACCAGGTCGATATCCAGTGCAATTTCGCCGGAGAGTGCGTAGCGGAATGTATCGAGATAAACGAGGAAGGGATGGGGTCCGATGATGCTTTTAAGGGCGCGCAGCAAGGGCGTGAGAAAGAGGCGCATCACGCGGCCGTTAAATTTCGTTGTTACACGAGCGTAATACCCCTTGCAGAAGTCGAACCCGAAAGCAGGATGCGCCACTGGATAGCAGAGCCGCGCGAGCAATTCGCGGGAGTAAGTGACAATATCGCAGTCATGAACGGCCACCATGCGCGCTTGCGCGCTGGCCAGCACAAACCCAAAGCACAGCCACACGTTGCGCCCCTTGCCGATCGGCCCGGCCGCGAGGTCCGCGTCGTCCAGCAGCTTGAGCAGCTTTTGCACACGCGGCCCGTCGTTCCACAAGAGGACCGTGTTCTGCGACAGATGCGAAAAGACCCGTCGCGCCCGCCGCCATTCTTTCGCGTTTGCGCCGTCGATGCCCACAACAACCTGGCTGATATAGCGAACGTTCTTCAGCTCACGAATAATGTTACGCAATGCGGGGCTGCCCAATTCTCTCACATGACAGGGCAAGACCAGGGCGATGGGCGTTTCCTTCGAGAAATCTTCCAGGTCCTTCTCAAGTCGAGAGGTATCCAGCTTGCCGAGACGATGCAGGGTTGTGATCGCGCCAGTTTGAAAAAAGTCGGGCATACGTAACGTTGGTTGCTGACCAGATTGCCCTGAAGTCGCATTCCTGGCGCGACCGCAGGCGGTGTAGATGGCGGCCCGACCACCCGGATGCCTCTGAAAGAGCTCTCTTCCAGACCCTTTTGCCAGATTTAAACACAGTAGCTTGTCATTTAGTTTGCGGCAAGCTATTGACCACGGTCTCAGCAAATTCTTGAAGATTCTCCGCGCAGAAACCGTTGACCTATTCCCTTCCTTCGCCACATTGGAGGGATCGTGACCTTGGTTGTCGTTCATTACCATCTCCGCCCGGG
Organism: uncultured Verrucomicrobiota bacterium; assembly: GCA_942493075.1. Lineage (GTDB taxonomy): Bacteria > Verrucomicrobiota > Verrucomicrobiia > Limisphaerales > UBA8199 > JBBQYD01. The sequence continues at coordinate 5,804,299 of OW818681.1, forward strand.
AGGCATTCGACGGGTGATCGAGCTCTCCGCCCCTTATCTGGTGCGCTGTGCGCCCCGCCCCATCGAACGGGTGGTGCTGGCGACGGGAGAGGCCCCCGATCCGACGTGGCAGGCCCATTTCGAAAAGCAATTGCCTGGAACGAAGCTTCAGATCATCGTAGAACCAGCGTTCCGATATCTTTCTGAACAGCGTGGTGGCCCTAAAAGAATCCGTGCGCGGATCATGCGCGGGCTTCAACGGCTCTTCGCGGCAGAGAACCCTGAGTCGGTGCTGGTTTGGGCACACAACCTGGGTGTGGCGCGCAACCTCATTCTCGCGCAAGAACTGGGAAGCTATTGCTCGCGCCACGGTTTACCACTGCTCGCACATCATCATGATTGGTGGTTTGATAATCGATGGGTGCGCTGGCCGGAAATGCGCGCAGCCGGGTTCCGAACGCTTGCATCGGCCGCACGCGCAGTGTTTCCCGTATCCAACAACATTCGACACGCCGCCATCAATCAAGCTGACGCGGAAATCCTGAAACGCAATTTTGGAGAAGCGGGGGCTTGTATCCCAAACCTATCACCAGCGACACCGCCCATAAATCCCGCTGCGGCAAAGAGAGCTCGAACCTGGCTGCGCGAGAAGCTCGGGAGCGGGAAGGCACCTGTATGGGTGCTTCCATGCCGCACATTGCGCCGCAAAAACATCGCGGAGGCCTTGCTGCTCACCCGCTGGCTTCGACCGGAAGCCTTCCTGGTGATCACCGGCGGGCCAAGCTCGGCGGACGAGACTCCGTATGCTCGCGCGCTGGCACAAGCGGCGCGGCGGCATAAATGGCGCTTCTTCCTGGGCGCACTCGCCGGGAAGGAGGAAGGCCAGCCGAGCGTTGCTGAACTCCTGGCCGCCAGTGAGGCCGTTCTGCTTACTTCCATCCAGGAAGGATTCGGCCTGCCATACCTCGAAGCTGCGGCAGCCCGGCGTCCCCTCATCGCAAGACGATTGCCCAACATCGCGCCGGATCTGCATACGTTTGGGTTCCGCTTTCCACAGCAATACGACGAGATTCTTGTTTCCCCTGACCTGTTCGATTGGCAGGCGGAACGGCAACGTCAGCAACGGTTGCTGATCAAGTGGCGCGCCACCCTGCCCCGCTCCATTCATTCCTCGGATTTGAAACCTGCCCTGCTCGCAGCCGGTTCGCCTGCTCCAGTACCTTTCAGCCGCCTGACACTCACCGCGCAATTGGAGACCCTCGCGCAGCCGCTGAATACAAGCTGGGAAGCCTGCGCAGTCTTGAACCCTTTTCTTCGAAGATGGAAGCAGGAAGCTTCTACTCAGAGCTTGCAGCCAGTTGAATGGCCGGAATCGGCATCGCATTGGCTCAGCGGCGAGGCCTACGCAGCCCAATTCTTTAAAGCCATGGCGCCTAACCCTCCGAGGAAGGACGCAACGGATGTCCCGCAACAGACGCAACGGGAGTTCATGGCAGCGAAACTTGCCCCCGCAAACCTTTATCCACTTTTATGGGCCAAAGGCTGATGAGCGTGAAAGCTGCTATTTTTGATGTGTATGCGACCTTGCTGGAAGTCGGCCTCCCACCCGGCGATGCCGACGACCGGTGGCAACGGCTTTGCCAGGAGTTCCTTCAGGCCGCTCCGCCACTTGCCCGATCTGAGTTCGCGATTGCGACGGGGCGTGTCATCTCCCGATTACATGCCGAAACCCGCACGCAAGGCATTCCTTGGCCAGAGATTCAATGGCCCTCAATCGTGCGCGAAGTGATTCCCCAGCTCCAAACCCTGGCGTCAGACCAGCAAGCTGAGTTTATTATCCGGCAGATGCAACTGGGCCGCAGTCTCAGGCTCGCGGATGGCGCGGTCGAATGTCTGCGATACCTGCGCGAGCGTGGCTGCCTGCTCGGCATCATCTCAAACTCGCAAGCCTACACACTGCGCGAGTTAACCGATGCGCTGGCCCCGGTTGGTGCGGACCTGTTCTGGTTCGAGAATGATCTGGAATTCTGGTCTTTTGAGAATGGCTTCAGCAAACCCGATCCGCACGCATTTCGGATTATTTCCGCCCGCCTGGAACAACGTGGCATCGCCCCGGCGCAGACCCTCATGGTTGGAGACAGGCTTGATAACGATATCCACCCCGCGCGCGCGCAAGGCTGGCAGGCGTGGCAGTTGCTCCGGCAGACAGGCCCGGCAATGTCAGGCACGTGGAGCGACCTTCACACCTGGCTCGAACAGAAATAGACCTACAGCCGGCCGGCGGCCAGAAAAACGCTGTAGTTGCGCATTTCACCGGTGGCGGACGGTTTCGAAACCGTAAACGCGTCCGTCACGCTGATGCCTGAGACTCCGCTATCGGTGAGCCACTTAATTATGGCCGATCTGTCGAACCCATGATGAAACACATCGTTTGCCGGGCCATGAAAGCTCCCGTCTTCGGTATCCAGGTCGGCGAGTGCCAGCCATCCGCCTGGGTTCAACAGCGCAGCCAGTCTTTTAAACACAAGCGGAACATCTCGCAAATGATGCAGCGTCATGGAACTCACGACTAGATCGAACCGTTGATCCGCGTATGGTTCGGTTTCCAGGTTCCACAACCGGGTTTGCACGTTTGGGATCTGAGCATCAGCGACTTTCTTCGTGAGTTGCTCCAGCATCCCTTTTGAAGAATCGAATGCCGTCACCGAGGCAACTCTGGGTAACAGGCTAAGAGTGAGCAAACCGGTTCCAGCCCCGTAATCCAACGCATGCCAACTCGGCTGGATGGGAACTGTTCGTTGGATGGCTTCCCCGATGCCGCGGGCAAGCGCCACGCGCACCGGATTACTATCCCATTGCTGGGCCGCTTCGTCGAAACGTGAGCTCATTTGATGAAGCAGGACTACACACTGCCCGCCTGTGCGTCAAATGAGATCCTCGCGCAGGCATGGACCGCGAAGCCATTTCCAGTCGATTCACGATTCATTTTTGACAGGGACTGGTGCTGTGCTGGGGGTGCGCCAGAGCGATATAGCGATCGAGCTGCCAATGATCAGGGCAATGATTCCCAAGGACCATGTGATTGGAAACTTGCCGCCAAACGCCTCGTTCAACCAAACCATCTTTAAGCCAACAAACACCAGCACGAGACCGAGTCCATACTTGAGGTACACAAATCGATGGACCACACCGGCCAGCATGAAGTACATCGCTCGCAATCCCAGGATGGCAAAGATGTTTGAGGTGAATACAAGCAGAGGCTCCTTCGTGATCGCGAAGATGGCCGGCACAGAATCGACAGCGAAGATGATATCAGAAATCTCAATGAAGATGAGCGCGACAAACAACGGTGTGGCGTAGAGCAATCCATTCCTGCGAACAAACATCTGCTGGCCCTCAACTCCCGGGGTCACACGCAACCAGCGGGTAAGAAGCCGCATGATCGGATTCTTGTCCGGCTGAACTGGTTTATCTCCGGCGATCAGGATCTTGATGCCGGTGAGAATGAGAAATACACCGAACAGTATGACCAGCCATTTATACTGCATCAGCACCGAACCTATCGCGATGAAGATCACTCGAAAGACCAGTGCCCCAACAATCCCGAAAAAGAGCACCCGATGCTGATATTTCGCTGGAATGGCAAAGAAGCTGAAGACCACGACGAATACGAAGATGTTATCTACGGCCAAAGATTTCTCGACAATGAACCCCGTGAGAAACTCCAGGGCGGTGTTGCGGGCCGCAGTGGCAGGATCGAAACCTGGGATGGCGAGCAACCGCGGGTCCTGCTCAAACTTCCAGCCTGCATACCAGAACAGCAGCAGGTTAAAAAGCAAAGCCAGGCTCACCCAGACTACGCTCCAGATGGCGGATTCTTTGAAAGAGACGACGTGTGCGTGCCGATGAAAGACGCCAAGATCGAGTGCCAGCATGGCCAGTACAAAGACTGAGAACCCCGCGTAGAGCCACCAGTACTCGGTAAACGGAAACAAATAAACAGTATCCATGATTCGCGTTGGCCGGGCCTGGTCAATGCCAGGCTTGCAGCCCGTTGGAGGGAACAGTTGCTCAGGGCTGGGAAAAAGCAAACGGCACTGAGGTGTCGAGTAATTTCGCTTTACGCGCCTGCTTTTCTGAGCAATCATTAACCAAACAAACCACTTGCGCAGTCAACTTTTTAACCGGGTACAACGTATACCTATGAAGCGGCAGCGTTTAGCTCAGAAGAATCTCACCATAACCAGGAGTTCCGTCGCCGGTTTCACCCTCATCGAACTGCTTGTCGTTATTGCCATCATCGCCATTCTGGCGGCCATGCTGTTGCCTTCCCTAAGCCGGGCGAAACTCAAAGCGCATGGAATCAGTTGCATGAACAACCTGCGCCAATTGCAAGTATCCTGGTTCATGTACGTGCAGGACAACAACGATCGATTGCCGGGCGTGAGCGGCGGCTCCTATGCCAGCCATGACACATGGGTGTCCGGATGGCTCGATTTCAACAATAACAATACTCACAACACCAATATCCTGTTTCTTACCGACCCTCGCTATGCCCAGATTGGACCGTATGTGAAGTCGCCAAGGGTCTTCAGGTGTCCCGCCGATCAAAGCACAGCTCCCTTCGGATCTCAGCGTTTGCCACGAGTGCGCAGCGTGTCCATGAACGCCTGGATGAATTACCTGTTTGATGTGGATATCGGCCAGGACGAATACATGATTTTTCGCAAGTATTCGGAGATACTGCGTCCCTCTCCTTCCATGGCATGGGTGCTCATCGATGAACGAGAGGACAGCATTAATGACGGCCTGTTTCAGATTAACATGAAGCTGCGGGGTGCCAGTGCGCGCATTGTGGATTACCCGGCGGGCTATCACGGCAACGCTGCTGGAGTGCTCTTTGCGGATGGCCACGCTGAGATTAAGCGGTGGGTCGATTCACGCACCGTTCCGCCCCTCGCTCGAAATGGGCTTATTCCGCTCAACGTGGCCTCACCCAATAACCCGGACGTCGCGTGGTTGCAGGAGCGGAGCACCAGCAAGAAGTAGATCGGGCGACTTCGAAGGCACCGCTACTGAGCCCTGCCTTCAACACAGTCGCCAAGCGGCGTTCCTGCTGTCTCGGGCATTTGGACCGGAATGGCCTGGCAAGCCTGTTCGAATCCAGGGAAGTTCCAGCCATTCGGGAACTCTTTGCACTGTAGCGGTTTCGCGGTTTGAACCACGCAATCATTGCCTTCCAAGAAAATGCATTCGTGGTTGGGCTTCTCGATGAGTGAGAGGCCCCGGCGATCTGTTCTAAGACGCGTAAAGGTTTGGATAAACTCAAACTCGCCCATCTGCTTTAGAGCGGCGAGCCCGGCGATATCGTGATCGGTTAGTTTCACCTGCCCAGGCCAGCGACAACAGGCGGTGCAACGCTGGCATTGATAAAAAATGGGCATAAATACGGGCCGTCACTCCAGTGCGAAGAAACAATCCGAGCGCCGACTCATCCCGGCGCCCAACCATCTTATCTTATCCGGCTCAATGCGTGGCATCAAGCGGGCAGCGCAGCAAACACCTGCGTGCCATACAGAAGACAATCCATGAGGGGACCCATCTCCTGGAGCACGATGCGCCTGCCGCGTCCTTTGAAATGATCACGGGCGCCAGATAATCGCTGGATTGTTTGTACGCGCCTGTCGCCTTTCCGTGTCCCAATAATCGACGAGTCTGAATCGGCGCGCGTGGCCATCCACGAAGCTGAGTTGGGCACCGCGGTTGTGCAGGTTCGTGTGAACAAAGGTCCAACCGCCGATCGCTGGGAGGTTCTTGCTATCGAATATCCACACAATCGCGTCTGTATGAAGGAGGGTGCCCATGCGCCGCGGATGGTCTTTGTCAGCAAACCCATCCACATGCTGGTTGAGGCAGTAATGGAAAAGGTTATTTCCATTACTACGGCGGGTGTTAACGGGGCAAAGCCAGATCGTTCTGCCCGGATCGGAGCTGGCATTGGTGCGCCACGGCATATCGTGATAGCGCGGAAGCCCAAGCACACGCGGCAATTGCACGTACCAGCCGGTGTTCGTGTGATTGTGAAGCGGATTTGCAAAACCTTCCGGAGGAAGGAAATCGGAATTATCAGTCGCATAAACGTGCGTAGCCACGCCCCACTGACGAAGGTTGTTCAGACACGGAGCGGAGCGCGCGGAATCCCGGGCTCGGTGCAGGGCGGGCAATAACAGCGCGGCCAGGATGGCGATTATCGCAATCACCACCAGTAATTCGAGCAACGTAAAGGCATGAGACCTTTTCATAGCCACGGTGAGGGAACTCCAGACGAATAGCAGGCTGAGGAAAGCTGGCAAGCAAAATAGTTAATGACCTGGCATGCGGTATACGCGGTATACGCCCCAGGTTAACAGCAAGCAACGCTCTACGAAAACTGAAATGATAACTGCCGTGCCGCTGGCGGATTGAGATTGCTCACACCCAAACCGATCAGCCGCAACGGACGCGAAACCAACCGCTCCCGGGCCAGAAGAAAGCAGGCGGTTCGGTAGATTTCCCGGGACTCAACCACCGGTTCTTCCAAAGTCACTTGCCGGCTTAAGGTGGTGAAATCCGAATACCTGAGCTTCACTTGCACCGTTTGCGCTTCGAGCCGACGGCGGCGCAGCTTGCCGGAAACTTCCTCTGCTTGCTCGCGCAACGAACGCTTAAGAATGGTCCGGTCATCGGTGTCCTTCAGGAAAGTTTCTTCGCTGCTGATGCTCTTAATGGTGTCATCTATCTCCAATGGGCGATCATCCTGGCCAAACGCATACTCCTTCAAACGTCCGGCGAAGGAACCGACGAGGGCCCGCAAGTCACCGGGATAATCCTGCAGGTCGCCGATGGTGTTGATGCCTGCTTTCTGCAGCACCTCATCAGTCACCCTGCCGACGCCATGCACGGTGCGCACTGGCAGTGGGCGAAGGAACTGAGCTTTGTCGCGTTCAGGGATCAGAGTCAGCCCATCGGGTTTCTGATAGTCGCTGCCCAACTTCGCCAGGAATTTGTTTGCGGCAATTCCGATGGTGGCGGTGATCCGCCGCTCCCCCCGGATTCGCGCTTTTAGCTCACGGGCCAGTGGCAACGCGGCCACGAGAGCTTCATCCGTATCCAGCGGCGCCTCGGACAATGAATCCACCCAACCGCTCACATCCAGGTAGGCTTCATCAATGCTCACCTGCTCCACAATGATTCCGGGAACAGAGATCAATCGCATGATTTCAGCCGATTCGGCTTTGTAAACTTCCATGCGCGGCGGAACAAAGGCCCCCTTGGGACACAAGCGTCCGGCGGTGATGCTGGGCATGGCTGAACGTATCCCGAACTTCCGGGCTTCATAACTTGCCGCGCAGACAACTCCACGCTGAGTCGGTGGACTGCCGACAATCACGGGCCGCCCCCGCAACTCGGGCCGGTCCCGTTGCTCTACAGACGCGTAAAAGGCGTCCATGTCCAAATGGAAAATCACTCTGAACATGAAAACCTGAATCGTGAATGCCCGAAATCCTGGGCCAATCGTTGCTCAAGAAACTCAGCCGCAGGTGCCCAACTTCGCGGCGTTTACTTCTCGTCGGCTTCGTCGTCCTCGTCGAAGGCTCCTTCATCGATCCAGACCTGTTCGATCCACTCGGCCAGGTCGGTCCAGCCCTCCTCTCCATCACCATCACGCGACCAGTAAACGACGCTGCCATCCTGCGCCACACAATAGTAATCCCCATTGTTCTCACAGAAGGGGAGCAAGTCGTCGGGCACGCCCAACTCCCAGCCGAGCTGGGCCATTTGCACCAAGTCCAAATGCCCTGCGCCCGGAGTCACGATGGCGGGCGCTACCGCGCCATAAGTAACGTCGCTGGCATGCAGCAGGAAGTAGCGGTAATCCGCATGGAAATGGAAATCCAACGCCTGCTCCGCCGCATCCACTTCCGCTTCTGTAGGCAGGCGCAATGGGTTTGGCACCGGTTCATTCAGATGCCGCAATTGTTTGATGATGGCAGGTAATGACATAGTCGATTGTCCAGTTAACGGTCTGCCGCGGCGGCGCGCGCCAGCAGCACTTTCTTAGTCGGAACGTAGTTGGCGGCAAACTCCCGGCGATACTCCGCAAAACTCCCGGCGGCAATGGCGGCCCGGATTTCCTCCATGACCTTCAGATACATCCGGGTGTTATGAACACTCAGCATCCGCAAGCCGAGTATCTCTCCCACATTCAGCAAATGGCGCAAGTAGGCGCGTGTGAAATTCTTGCAGGCATAGCAATCGCAACCCTCTTCGATGGGCCGGAAGTCTGCTTTATACGATCCACCCTTCACACTGATCGAGCCTTTGCGTGTGAATGCGGTCCCATTGCGTGCCACGCGAGTCGGCAGCACACAATCAAACATATCCACTCCCCGTGCGACGAGTTCCACCAGTTGCGCTGGGGTGCCCAGGCCCATCGCGTAACGGGGCTTGTTTGCAGGCAGACACGGCTCAGAAATCTCCACCGCTTTCAACATTTCCGGCTCAGGCTCTCCCACACTCACTCCGCCGATGGCATAGCCATCGAAATCCAAAGCGATGAGTGCCTTGGCGCACTCCTCGCGCATCGCAGCATTGATGCCTCCCTGAACGATGCCGAAGACCTTCTGCCCTTCGGCCCGGGGTTGTTCCCGGCATTCGCTCGCCCAACGGATGGTGCGCTCCACCGCCGCGCGCAACTCCCGAGGCGTGCTGGTGTGCGCCGGGCAATCATCGAAAACCATGGCTATATCCGAACCGAGCTCTCGTTGTATCCCCATCGCTTCCTTCGGCCCAAGAAAAAGCAACGATCCATCCAGGTGCGACCTGAACTCCACGCCATGTGCCTGGATCTTTCGAATAGTCGCCAGGCTGAACACCTGGAACCCGCCGCTGTCGGTCAGGATCGGATGCGGCCAGTTGATGAACCGATGCAGCCCCCCGGCAGCGCGAATAATGTCCATGCCCGGCCGGATGTTCAGGTGATAAGTGTTACCCAGGATGATCTGGGTCCCCATTTCCCGCAGCTCGCGCGGGTCAATGGCCTTCACACTCCCCTGCGTGCCCACGGACATAAACACCGGAGTATCGATGACTCCGTGCGCCGTGGTTAGCCGGCCCAGACGTGCTTTCGAGGAATTGTCAGTTTTGATCAGCTCAAACATTGCTTCAGATTCACGGATTCAGCTCCGTGTCGGCAAACTAAATTGATGTGTTTATGCCAATACCCTGAAAAGCCGGGGTTGGCACGCAAAATTTTTCAGTTACCTTACCTGCCTGTGCTGGTCGAGAATAAACAACGTGTAGTCGTCGGTATGAGCGGAGGGGTCGATTCCTCCGCCACGGCCGCCTTACTCCTTGAGCAAGGCTATGATGTCGTGGGAATCACTCTGAAGTTGTGGCCGCAGGACTGCGTATCCCGCGCGGAAGACAAATGCTGCGGCCCTCAAGCTGTCATGGACGCCCGCTCTGTTTGCGATAAACTGGGCATCCCCTATTATCTGATCGATGAATCAGCGCAATTTCAGTCCCTGGTGATTCGCTATTTCGCCGATGAGTATAAGGCCGGGCGCACTCCCAACCCCTGTGTGATGTGCAATCAGAACCTCAAGTTCGGGCGCCTCATCGACCGCGCGAACCAACTCGGAGCCGAGTTCATTGCCACTGGCCACTTTGCCCGTGTGGAAAAGAGTCCGGATGGGCAGCGCACCCTGCTCTACCGGGGGAAAGACTTGCGCAAAGACCAAAGCTATTTCCTGTTCTCGCTACGTCAGGACCAACTGGCGCGCGCCATGTTCCCACTCGGTGAGAAGACCAAGAGCGACACCCGGGAAGTCGCGCGCCATTGCCAGCTCAAGACCGCTGATAAAGAGGAGAGCATGGAGATTTGCTTCGTCCCGGACAATGATTACGGACGTTTTCTCGAACAGGCCAGCCTCGTCCAGAAACACCGGGGTGAGATCGTTGATCTCAGCGGCCGGGTGCTGGGACATCACGACGGCATCGAGTTCTATACGATCGGCCAGCGCAAAGGCCTTGGGATTTCCTCGCCGAAGCCGCTCTATGTTGTTGAGCTCGATCCGGAGAAAAACCGCGTTGTGGTGGGGGATGACACGGCACTGGATCGATCCGAGTTTCAAGTCGATCGCTGCAATTGGATTCCCTTTGAACGCCCGGGCGCGGAGATCGAGGCGACCGTTAAGATCCGTTACAATCATCCCGGCACACCGGCCACGATTTATCCTGAGGATGGAGGCCGGGCTCGTATCCGGTTGCACACACCGCAACGCGCTGTAACCCCCGGCCAGGCGGCGGTCTTCTATCAGGAGAATCTGGTGCTCGGCGGCGGCTGGATCACCGCGAAGGGGTCAGTCCTATAATCTTTGCCTTTGCCGCTTCCGCAACTCCCCAACATCGCCCTTAACCGGTCCGACCGATCCGCGCTAAGAATATAGGACTGACCCAGGACTGACCCCTTCGGGTGGAATTTTGAGATTGCCTCAGGTACCAAACCCATCCAGCATATCCTTCTGAGCACGATTAGATCATGGCTGGCAAACTTGTACTTATAACGGGGGTAACACGCGGTTTAGGCCGCGCGATGCTGGATGAGTTTGCCCGGCTCGGTCATACCGTTCTCGGCTGTGGACGATCCAAACAGGCCATCGACGATATCCGCACCCAATACCCGACACCGCATGACTTTTATATGGTGGACGTCTCTTCAGACGAGGCGGTGAAGTCCTGGGCGAGTCTCCTGATCAACACCCATGGAGCACCAGACTTGGTGATCAATAACGCCGGGGTAATCAACAAGAACGCGTCACTTTGGGAGGTGTCAGATCGCGAATTCACGAACGTGATCGATGTGAATTTGCGCGGCACCGCTAACGTGATCCGCTGGTTTGCTCCTGAAATGGTGAAGCGCAAACACGGGGTTTTCGTCAATTTCAGCTCCGGGTGGGGTCGCTCGACCGACCCTGAAGTTGCGCCTTATTGCGCGAGCAAGTGGGCTATCGAAGGTCTGACTCAGGCCTTTTCCCAGGAGCTTCCTTCGCTGATGGCTGCTGTATCCTTGAATCCGGGTGCGATTAACACAGAAATGCTCCAGAGCTGCTTTGGTCCGTCCGCACAGAACTATCTATCTGCGGAGCAATGGGCACGCCGTGCGGTGCCGTTCCTGCTCAAGATTGGCCCCTCAGATAACGGTAAACCGTTGGAAATCCCTGGAGTTTGAGGGGACATTTTTCCCACCTGAAGAAACACCACCTGGGGCCGCCGGTGGGCGGCTTCCAGGAGTACAATATTAAACCGGTCGATTGTCTCCAACCGGCCGGATTCAGATGAATATCATTACGAAGCTCAGGCCACGGCAAGGGCTGACGGTTTGATCAGCCAGTCATAGCCCTTCTCTTCGAGTTCGAGAGCGAGCTGCTTATCGCCCGTGCGCAAAATCCTGCCGTCCGACAGAACGTGGACAAAATCAGGGACAATGTAGTTCAGCAGCCGTTGATAATGCGTGATGAGCAGTTGCGCGCTGGATTCGCTGCGCAGCTTGTTCACGCCATTCGAAACAATCCTTAGGGCGTCGATATCAAGCCCGGAATCCGTCTCGTCTAGAATGGAGAGCGTCGGCTCGAGAATCGCCATTTGGAAGATCTCGTTCCGCTTCTTCTCGCCACCTGAAAAGCCTTCGTTCACTGAGCGGCGCAGCAGATCCTCATTCAATTCGAGAATCTTCATTTTCTCGCGCACTAGAGTCAGAAACTCCATGGCATCCAGTTCGGGCAGCCCCTGGTGCTTGCGTACTTCGTTTAACGCGGCTTTCAAAAAATAAGTGCTGTTCACCCCCGGAATCTCCACCGGGTATTGAAAGGCGAGAAACAGCCCCTCACGCGCGCGTTCCTCCGGATCCATGTCGAGCAGATCCTGCCCCTTATAAAGCACCTGTCCGCCGAGAACTTCGTAACCGTCGCGTCCTGCCAGGACGGCAGCCAGCGTGCTTTTGCCGCTGCCATTCGGCCCCATAATCGCATGCACCTCACCAGCGTTAATGGTCAGGTTGATGCCTTTTAAGATCTGTTTGCCCTCTACCCCGGCGGTCAGTTCTTTTATTTCAAGAATAGTCTGGTTACTCACAATCTGTTTGGTCCTTTCGCGAAAATAGCCTGTCTGAAATATCAACCCACGCTGCCCTCAAGACTCACACCCAATAGCTTCTGTGCTTCAACGGCGAACTCCATCGGAAGCTCGCGAAACACTTCCTTGCAGAAGCCGTTCACAATCATGTTCACCGCGTCCTGCGTGGAAAGCCCCCGCTGGTTGCAGTAGAAGATCTGGTCCTCACCTATCTTCGAGGTTGAGGCCTCATGCTCGATACGTCCCGTGGTGTTCTTCACTTCGATATAAGGAAAAGTATGAGCCCCGCATTTGTTACCCAAAAGCAGCGAATCGCACTGGGAAAAATTCCGGGCATTCACCGCGCTCTTCTGGATTTTCACCAGCCCGCGATAGCTGTTTTGCCCGTGACCTGCGGAGATGCCCTTGGAGACAATCGTGCTCCGCGTGTTCTTTCCGATGTGCACCATCTTCGTGCCGGTGTCGGCTTGCTGATAGTTGTTCACAACGGCCACCGAGTAGAACTCCCCGACCGAATCATCCCCCTGTAAAATGCAGCTCGGATACTTCCAGGTAATTGCGGACCCCGTTTCCACCTGGGTCCACGTAATCTTGGAAGCGCGGCCTTTGCATATACCCCGTTTCGTGACGAAGTTGTAAATGCCGCCCCGGCCCTGCTCGTCCCCGGGATACCAGTTCTGGACAGTGGAATACTTGATGGTCGCGTTTTCGTGCGCGATCAATTCCACCACTGCTGCATGAAGCTGATGCTCATCTCGCATGGGTGCGGTGCAACCCTCCAGGTAACTGACCGAGCCACCGTCGTCCGCAATGATCAGAGTGCGCTCGAACTGACCGGTGTTCGCTGCATTAATCCGAAAGTAAGTGGAAAGCTCCATCGGGCATTTCACTCCCTTCGGGATGTAGCAGAATGAACCATCGCTGAAAACCGCCGAGTTCAATGCGGCAAAGTAGTTGTCGGTATAGGGAACAACCGTGCCCAGGTACTTTTTGATCAGCTCGGGATGCTCTTGAACCGCCTCGCTGAACGAGCAGAAAATGATGCCCTTCTCGGCAAGCTTGTCTTTGAAGGTCGTTCCGACCGATACGCTATCAAACACCGCATCGACAGCAACTCCAGCCAGGCGCTCGCGTTCTCTGAGGGGTATGCCCAGTTTCTCGTATGTCTCCAATAACTTGGGATCAACCTCGTCCAGGCTTTTGGGTCCGTCCCCCTTCTTCTTGGGAGCCGAAAAGTACACGGAACCCTGGTAATCAATCGGAGGGTATTTCACGTGTGGCCAAGTGGGCTCTTTGAGAGTCAGCCAGTGGCGATAGGCCTTTAAGCGCCATTCCAGCATGAACTCCGGCTCGTTCTTTTTAGCAGAAATGAACCGGACGGTATCCTCGTTCAGCCCCGGGGGAGCGGACTCGGCTTCGACATCGGTCACAAAGCCGTATTTGTATTCCTGCTTTACCAGTCCTTCGATTGTTTCGGTAGCGGTACTCATTCTTTTCCTTCAACGGCAACAAAATCGTCAGAGCGCGCACGCGCGCAAGCCGGGCAGCGCCCGTGGGCGCTTAAATCAATGCGTTCGGCCTGAAAACCACGCGGGAGCGGCAGCTTAAAAGGCGCATCTTCGGGGAGGTCCAGATCGAACACCCGGCCGCACCCGTCACAGTAGAAATGCCCATGCTCGTGCATATTGGGGCAAAATCGCGCGGCACCACGATCCACCATTACCTGACGCACAACCCCGCACTTGACCAGGGCGTCCAGGCAATTATAAACCGTGGCCATCGAGATGTCAGGCATCACTCGTTTGACCCGAATAAAGACCTCTTCTGCGGTTGGGTGATCGCGCGTCTCGAGCAGGACAGCATAGACGTGCTGGCGTTGCGGCGTAAAACGAAAACCGCCGACTGCCAAGCGCTCGTCCAAGGCGATATGGACCTGCTTATTTGTCGATTCCTGACGCATTCGAACGGCGGAACTTAGCCCAGGACTGGGATCTGTCAATATTTGGAATAATTCTAAATTGAACATTTTTGCGTAACCCCAGGTCTCTCATAACAGCCAGTCTGCCTTATTCTCCTGATGTGGGACTCACGTCACCAAATGGATGGAGAAATGTGCGGAAACCTGAAGAAATGGCGTCAAATCCCCGAAAAATCTTTGCGCCGATGCCAGGAAGGGTCTAGCATCCGCGTTCCCTGCTCGCGCGCAGGTTAGATCATAATAATATGAAAAGTTATAATATTGCAGTCATCGGTGGCGACGGCACAGGCCCTGAAGTCGTCCGTGAGGCGGTAAAGGTGCTGGATGTGGCTGCCGCGAAGTTCAACATCAAGCTCAACTACACCGACTACGATATCGGTGGCGCGCGCTACCTGCGCACCGGCGAAGTGCTTCCGGATAGCGCCCTGACTGAGCTCCGCAAGTTTCCGGCGATCCTGCTGGGTGCGATCGGCCATCCTGATGTGAAGCCCGGCATTCTGGAGAAGGGCATTCTGCTCCGCACCCGCTTTGAGCTGGAGCAATACATCAACCTGCGTCCGGTGAAGCTTTATGACGAGCGGTTCTGCCCCCTCAAGGACAAGAAGCCGGAGCATATCGATTTCGTGGTCGTGCGCGAGAACAACGAAGGCCTCTACACGGGCTCCGGTGGTTTCGTATTCAAGGGGACTCCGCATGAAATCGCCGTCCAGGAGAGCATCAACACCCGCCGTGGTGTGGAGCGCTGTCTCCGCTATGCGTTCGAGTACACCCGCAAGCGCAACAAGGATAAGAAGCTCACACTTTCCGGAAAAACGAACGTCCTCACGTTTGCATTCGATCTTTGGGAGCGGGCCTTCCATGAAATCGGCCAGAAAGATTTCCCTGAAATCAAGCGTGACTACGCCCACGTGGACGCCACCACCATGTGGTTCGTCAAGAACCCGGAATGGTTTGACGTCATCGTGACCGACAACATGTTCGGCGATATCATCACCGACCTGGGTGCAATGGTGCAGGGAGGAATGGGAATTGCGGCTGGTGGCAACATCAATCCGGAAGGCACCAGCATGTTCGAACCAATCGGAGGAAGCGCGCCGAAATACACCAATCAAGGCGTTATCAACCCGCTGGCGGCGATCTGCGCCGGTCAGATGATGCTGGATTTCCTGGGTGAGAGCGCCGCTGCTAAAGCGATCGAAACCGCGGTGATCAAGGTGACACGCGAGAAGATCAAGAGCCTTGCCGCAGGCAAGATGGGGTATTCCACCAGCCAGGTGGGTGATCTCGTGGCAAGCACGCTCTAAACCGTCAGACCGTTCGGGTAAGTTTTGCGATGCGTCTCTGGTTCAACCGGGGACGCATTTTTGATGTACTCGCCGACACCTCGGTTCGACGCCAGTCCGCCCGCTTCAAGAACCGGTGTTACCTGAAACTCGTCCTGAGGCAGACATACGCCGAAGTGGGCTGAGCGGTGAAGAGAGCAGCGACCTCCGCTCTTCAGCCACCCAGTGTCATGAGCCAGTAAATCAACGCGACTTGGGCAAGAGTCACTGTGCCAATTCCGATCCAGATCGCATACTCGAGCAGCGAGCGTGATCGCTGTTGAACAGGGCTGAGCCAAAACTGCACTCTGGCTGATCCTAGAGTTATGGTGTCGCCGTTTCGGAGTAAAATATCGTTTCCACCGCATGGAGCGCCGTTGATCTGAAGCGGAGCCTCCGGGCGCGCTTTAAGCAAGAAACCCTGACCTCGTTTCAGAACGATCTGAAAATGACCGTCCCACACACCAGGATCTTGGATTTGGAGGTCCGCATCCGCCTGGCGCCCCACGTGTACAGGAAAACGGCGGGCAACCAATTCGGCGCCCGCCTGAATACCTAATAATACCTTAAGCAGGATCACCAGAATATCCGGCGCGGGACATCAATCTTGTCGCCGGGATAAACCTCGAGATCGAGCTTGGAATCGCTCAGCGCTTTTTCAGCGTTGATGACATACGTTCTGCCGTTCGCACGGGTCAGTTGCACTCTGGTCTTCTTGGCGAAATCGGTGAAATCGCCAGCCGACTGAATGGCTTTGAGCACGGTTAACCGACTTAGATAAACCTGTCGCCCGGGTTGCTTTACTTCACCGCCGACGAAGTAAAATCGGGTATTCTCCTGAGGTTTGATCGTGACGGTCATGTTGACATAGAACCGGGGAACGTATCGGGCACGAACTTCTTTCTCCAGTTGCCCTATTGTCTTCCCTGCAGCCACAAAGGACTCGTTGTGGATCAGGGTGATGTTGCCATCTGCCTTCACGCGCTCTTCGAAAGGCTGCACAGGGTTCGGCAGATCCGAGAACGTGACGATGATCGGCATGCCGGGACCAAGCACCTCGGCAGAGCCGTCGTATCCCTCAGTGGGAATTGAGTTGGTCGGGGTCGCTTCGCTCCCCTCGTCAACCTCGGCAAAGGACTGCCGTGAGCTTTGGCAACCTGCCAGCAGCAACGCAACCAACAAGAGGCCACCCACCGCCTTGAAGCGGTCCATTAACATTTCTGCTATTCTCGTCATCTTTGTTCCCGTTAATGAGCTATCTATATCAATACTTCTTCTTGATTTCCAGCTTCGCCTGATCGCCAGATTCCTTAACGTCCTTGCCATCCTTAGGCTCCTGGTCCTCGTTGCGTGAGTAGTAATCGTGGTAGTAGCCGCTGTAGTAGTAGTAGCTCTCGTCTTGGGACATGTTGATGTTGTTCAGCACGATACCCATCAGATTGCCGCCCACCTTTTCGATCATTTGCTTGGCGCGAATGTTCATCGGCTGCGGATAGCGGCGATACTGAATGACCTGCACGGTCATGTCAACTTCGCTGGCGAGAATTGATGCATCGCTGACGCCCATAACGGGGGGAGAATCGAAGAACACATAATCATAGTGCTGCTTCAATTCATTGATCAGCTCGCGCATCTGGGTAGAGCTCAGAATGCCAAGCGAGCTGCTCGGCAGCTTGCCGGACGCCATGAAGTCCAAGGTTGGCAGGCTGGAGCGCTGAATCACTTCCTCGAGCTTGTTCTGCTTGAGCAGGTAGTTTGTCAAGCCGAGGTTGTTGGTCACGCGCATCATCTTGTGCAAGGTAGGACGGCGCAAATCGGAGTCCACGATCAACACGCGCGACCCGCACTGAGCGAAGATCGCCGCAAGGTTGAATACCGTGGTGGATTTGCCTTCGCCGGCGCCGGCGCTAACCACCGCAATTGTATTGAGCTTGTCGTCCTTGCGCGAGAACAGCAGGTTCGTGCGCAACACGCGGTAAGCCTCCGCATGTGGACTGTCGATGCCTTCGTCGATCAGCACGCCGACGTTCTGAGGAATAACCCCCAGCACCGGTGAACCGAGCGCACGTTCGACATCGTCGATGGTCTTGACGCTGGTATCGAGGTATTCGATAAAGAATGCCAGGCCCACGCCGACAACCAAGCCGATGATAACGCCCAAGGCGATATTCAACGGTTTGTTGGGCTTTTGCGGGCGCATGCTGGCCACCGCGCGATCGATGATCTCCACCATGCTAAGTTTAGGGAGGGCAACCTCGGCGCGCTCCAGTTCGATCTTTTGATTGAGCAAGGTGCCGAAACGCTGCATCTCATCCATCTCTCGCTTGGCTTCAAAATACGGACGGAACTTCTTTGCGTTCGCAATATCCTTTTGATTGGCTTTATCGACCTCTTCCTGGAGGTTATCCAGGCCCTGCTTCATGGAAGCGACCTTGGAGTGCAACCCCGTGAGGATGCCGCCGACGCGCTTCTTGATCTTGGCATTGAGATCCTCCACCTGGCCGGTGAGCTTAAGAACCTCCGCGTGCTCCGGACCGTAATCCTTTTTAGCGATAATGAGGCGCTGTTCGGCCAGGGTCAACTGCTCGAGCCAAGAGGTAAGCAATTCGTCAGGCACGGCCGTGGGGATGGCTTCAATCAACTCTTCCATCGGAAGCGCCTTCAGGTTCTTGAGCAACTGATCTTGCCGCACGAATTCCGCCTGGGTTTGGATGCGCTGCTGTTCCAACTGACGCAACGCTTCCATGCTAAGCATCATTTGGGGAGCGTATTCACCTGCCATGGCGTCGGGGACTTGGAGTTCCTCGCGCAGGCGCTCGATTTCGCCGTTCTTCTCCTTCATCTTGGCGGCCTGCTCCTTAAAGCGTTTTTCCAGAGCATCAATGCCGCCCATGCTCAGTTCACGAAGCTGGGTCTGGCGATGCTCGCGGTAACGATCGGCCACAGAATTGGCAATGCGAGCTGCTTCTTCCTTATCCTCACTGAAAACCTTGATCTCGATCAAGCTGGTATTACGGACAGGGGTGAGCTGAATAGCCTTCAGGAGGAGGGCCATGGTCTCGAAAGTCTTTAATTGCGCCTGATTGTACTTGGCGCCCCATTTGCGGTTGAGATCCAGCGCATCAATTACCCGACCGAGGATCAACTCGGACTTGATGACTTCGAACTCGGTTTGGATGAAATAAGGGTCGAAGGACTGACTGAACTGCTGTTGACCAAATCCCTGAATATCGGATTGATCGCGCTCCACCTTAATGCGCGCCGTGCTGGCGTACGATTCGGGTAGGATGAATGTCACCAGCGTAGCGGTGATCACGACTAACAAAAAGACTGCCAGTATGACGGTCTTGCGTATGCGGATAATACGCCAATAATCGAGGAAGTGTAGCTTCGCTTCCTGCGGCGCCTGTGGTTTTAACGGATCCATAAAGTCAAAAAAAAGGGGGGCTAGTCATAATTGGCCCAGCCCCCGAGTCATTACGTCTATGGTAATTAATAGCGGGCTGTCACGCCCATGTAAACTCTATTCCGATCAAAATCGCGTCCGGCGATATCGGATTCGAGCTTATCGAAGTTATAGCCCACATGCGCTGAGATGTTCGGATTGAAACGGTATTCCAGGTTCAAGCCAGCGGTGTAGAACTGCTCCTTCTCGTCGTCATAACCACCACCCTGCAGGGTTGAGTTCTGGAAGGAAGCCATCAGGGAACCAAACAACTTGGGAGCCAACCGGTGCGTCCAGTTGCCATACAATACTGCGGCCTCAGAGTCCGTGGTGAACGAGGTGCCGTTATCGCCGATGAGATCCGTGGCGCTTAAGTCGTAGGTGAAACCGGCTTCCAGGAAGCTCTCTTCAGAGTAGGTCCAGCGCAGGTTCGCTTGCGCATAGGGGCTGTATTCGCCGTCTGCGTCAGGCATTTCGTAGTAGTCCGCGTACTGGGCACCAGCGCGGACTGACCCGGTCAACCCAGGATTGAAGTCGTGGTTGAGCCCGGCATAAAGCGTGTGGGTGCGGGAATCGCGCACGTCGCTATCAGTGCCAGCAGATATTTCATCATCCCCGGTATAGTTAACCTGCCGGAAGCGATAGCCGAGGATGCCTTGCGTCTGGGGTTGCAGTTGGAAGATGCCTTCCACCGGGATTCCATGCTCCATGCGGTCGAGGCGGCTTGACAGGCTCCCTATTGTGCCTTCATCGTCATAGTCATAGTAGGCATTGTCGTAGGAGGCTTGGATGCCGAAGGTCGGCGTCATCTGGCCAGTCAGGCCGATACGACCGTAATTTCGGATGTTGTTGCCACTAACGCGCTGAAACCCAACCGTAGTGTTACCGCTGCGCAGCAAATCCGGCTCCTGACCAACAACAAAAGAGTCGCTCAGCTTCATGCTGAAGCGTTCGTTGAACTGATGATCAAACGCCGCGTTGAAATTATGGGTATGATCCGTCTTGTCCGTCTGGAACGGAGGACGCTCTTCATATTGTTTGAGAGAGTAGGTATAACCAAAGAGGATGGTGCTCTGCGGCAGTGTCCATCCGACTTTGAAGGAGGGGCTAACCTCGTAGCCAAAAGTCTCCTGCTGAAAGTCCTTATAACTCGAGCTTACATTATCGTCATAGAAACCGCGCAAGGTCAAAGCGACACTCCAAGGTTTGGAGTCATCCGGACCCAACAGGCCCTGAGCTTGTACAGTTTGTAGTCCTGATGCGCCGAGCGCTACCAAACCAACTGAAGCAACAATTTTTTTCATAAGTTGTACGTTTAGTGTCACACACCCCAAGATCGGTGATTATCCTGTTTTAACCCAACACCTTTTAGGCGCCCACGCAAACACTGTCAACAGAATATTTTGCAATTTCTACCGACCGCCCTATTTGTTTATTAAATCTTCCCACCTCGCTCCCAGGGAACTCCCTGAGTAAATACTGCCCCGTGGGAAAACGCAAGTTTGTGTTTTGACGTTGGCAACCAAATCTGTGTTCAATAAAAATTATAATTCTTCCGGCCTAAAAGTCACGATGAAGAAATTGGGCCACCCGGACTGCCAATACGACAGCGGCATCACCAGCTTCTTATCGCCTTCCGTGAACTGCAAAGAAATCCGCCGCGGCCATTCACGTTGCCGTAAATCCGCACCGAAAATAGCCTGAGTAAAAGTGTTCGCCCACACTTTCTCGCTGCCGTTCACAAAACTGCTCGCAAATTTTGCGTCCAGTGTTACAGGGCTCAGATAAAGCGCCTGGATCGGCTTCCACGTATCGTTGATTCGAAAAAAGTCAGCAATGGTCTGCGTCGTCCAAACGGATTGGCGCTGTCCGTACCACGCTGTCGCCCAGGGTATGTCCGCCATCATCATTTCATTTGGGGTGAGAAATCGCGCAGTGCGCTGGATGCTTTGCGGATAGTACGGAGGGAACGCGACGTTGGCATAAGGGCGCGGCGGCAGAAAAAACAGTATCAACGGCAGACACATCACCACTCCAAAGAGCCCGACGATCATGTAGCGCAGCTCAGCCACAGGCAAACTCAGGTTGTCCAGCAGCACCATGAAGAAGCCCACACCAAAAATCAGCACGAGAGGTCCGGCCAGGACCAGCAGATTCTCGGGATTAATCTCCGGGTTGTCCGCGAACTGGTGTGTGCGAATCACCGCCTGGGTCATTATCAGTAGGACCAAGGTCCCCAGCACAAAAAGCCTGAACCGATTGATCGCCGGATTCCTGAAGATCATAAGCAATCCCACCAGGAAAAAGCCTCCCACCCAGTTACCTCCGATCCGAGGCACTTCCTGCGTTAGAATCGTGCGCCCATAAAGGAGCAGTTTCGACCAGAACGCCGGGATAACATCCCGCGCATCCAGGGTGGGAGCGAAATTCCGCTGCAACTGGTACTCGGAATACTTGTAATTCTCGACTAATGAGTAAGTGGCGGTGCCAAACGGAGCACCGCTGACTTTGAGGTTGCGTGTAATCCATGGGCTTACAATCACAGCAAACACACCCATCGCTATCACGGCGCTCTGCCAACGCCGGGCGCCCCCCCAAATCATCAGAAACAGGAGGACCGGCAAGGCCACTATTATGAAAGAATACCGGGTGAGCGATCCCAGACCCAAGAACACCCCGGCCAGCAGGGCAAAGAGCAGGTAGCGCCCCTTGCCTCCTTTGGGCTCGCGCCCCTCCTGCTCCAGCTCAAGCAGGCACCAGCACAGCCCCAGGAAAATCACCAGCAAAAGCATTGTGGAAAGCCCACTCACGCTAAAACGCCAGTACAGCTCGGTCCCCAGGAAAATAAAGGTGGAAATCCAGGCGACAATCTCATCAAACAGCCGCCGGGCCAGCAGGAATACCAGGAGCATGGCCACCAAAAGAAGCACCTGATTCCCGAGCGCGATCAACCGGTCCGGCTGGTAGGCATCTTCCGGAGGCGCGCTCGGATTCACGTCAAATTCAAAGGGCAGCACTTTCATCAATCCGGCCAAATATACTGGATAAAAAGGAGCGTTGGACAGGTCAGGATGCCCTGCCTTCAACATCCCGGGATCACTGGCCAGGACAGACTCCTTGGCCGGCTTCTTGGCGTCTTGCTGCTGCAGAAGGAATACCGAGAACGGTCGGATAAAATCAGTCGTGTAGCCCCGGCCCTGGGCAATGTTTCGCGCCAGTTGCGCCTGGTCCATCGCTTCCAGGGAGGCCAAGTTTCGGTACCCGCGCCATTGGTAGGTGAGAGTCAGCAGCAGCCCGATCAGGATGAGCAGCCCAAAACGCAGCGGCTTGGCTACCTGTCCGGATTCCAGGGCATGAATAAGTTCTTGGGTTCTCATGGTTGATCAAAGGTTGTCGAGCTGATACTTGTGCAGTTTGCGGTGAAGGCTGCGACGGCTCATTCCAAGCTTCTTCGCAGCTTCAGTGCGGCTTCCATCGCTTTCTTTTAATGCACGGATGATGAGCTGGCGTTCATTTTCCTGCACGGATAACGGCGCCTCAGGGGATGGCCCCAGCACCTCAGTAGCGCGCACCGCGAGCGACCCAGATCGCACCGAGGGGGGAAGATCTCGTGCGCTGATCCGCTCCCCACGACAAAGCACCACCGCATGCTCCACCGAAGTCCGCAGTTCACGAACGTTCCCCGGCCACGAGTAGCCGGCAAGCATTTCCACAGCATCCGCAGTAAAGCCGGTGACCTTCTTGTCGTTCTCGGCGGCGAACTCCCGCAGAAAAGCCTGCGCCAGCAGCGGGATATCCTCCGGCCGCTCGCGGAGGCCCGGGAGCCGGACTTCAACCACACGCAACCGGAAAAAGAGGTCCTCTCGGAACGTGCCGGCTTTGACCATCTCCTCCAGGTTCTTGTTCGTCGCCGCAATGAGACGCACGTCCGCAGTAATCGTCTTGCCTGAGCCCACGCGTTCGAAGGTTCTCTCACCCAGGAAGCGCAGCAACTTCACTTGGGTGGATGAATCGATTTCCCCGATTTCATCCAGGAACAACGTGCCGCCTTGTGCCTGCTCAAAACGCCCGATCCGCCGCTCGTAAGCGCCGGTGAATGCGCCTTTTTCGTGACCAAAGAGCTCGCTCTCCAGCAGGGTAGCCGATAGTGCGGCACAGTGAACGGTCACCATGGGCTGCCGGGCTCGGGGGCTGAGGCGATGGATGGCTTTGGCGATCATCTCCTTTCCCGTCCCGCTCTCGCCAAGCAAAAGCACGGTCGCCCTGGCCGGGGCCACCTGCTGTACCACCTCCAGGACTTCGCGCATCGCGCGCGATTCCCCGACGATGTTCTGCATTCCGAAACGTGAATCGAGCTGCAGATGCAACGCTGTGTTCTCGGCCTCCAGCCCACGTTGCCGCACCGCACGGGCGATGCGCATCTCCAGCTCATCGATTTGCAAACGGCCTTTAGCGATGTAATCGTCCGCCCCGCGTTTCATGGCATCCACCGCAAGCTCTTCCGAGCCGTAGGCTGTCATGAGGATGCAGATAGGCGGGTGCGGAAGGGATTTCGCACGAGCGATGAGGTTCATCCCGTCTTCATTGGGCAGCCGGAAATCGGTCAGTAAAACGTCGAAGCTCTCCTCTTCGAGGAGTTCCATGGCCGTCTTTGCGTCATCGGCCAAATACACTTCATAACGATCCTCCAACGCCGCGCGAAGCCCTTCGCGCGTCGTCTTCTCATCATCTACAATGAGCAAGGTCGTCGTTGTCATGCCACTTTCCACACTCAATATGCAGATTAACCACAGCTTCCAAGCGAAACAACAGGCAAATACCGATCCACCGCTGCGCTGCTACGGTTTCTCGAGTTTGTTGTTTAAACTTGCACCTCGGCGCGTTTGACGTAGAACACCTGCCGAATGAACCGGTATGCAATACTGGCCTGCCTTTCGGCCATTGCACTAGGCTTGAGCGCTTGCTCCACCGTACCGCGCGCCATGAAAACTTCTCTTCATCAATATACGCTCGACTACTCCACTCCAACGGACCCTGCCTGGCAATCTGAACTAGTGCGTATCGATGCAACTCTGCGCGCCAAGTACGGCATGTCCGCGGGACAAACCGCAGTGGGAGTTCTGGATTTGCGCAGCCTGCGCCTGGCAATGCTTCATCCTGATCGCGAAGAATACGCAGCCAGCGTGCCCAAGATCGGCATTCTGCTCGCGTATTTCGTCCTCCATCCGCAGGCCGCCACCAACCTGCCACCTGAGACGCGGCAGCAACTCGGATTAATGGCAAAGGCATCGAGTAACGAGGAAGCCGCAAGGTTCTCCCAGGAAATGGGACTCCAACAGGTGCAGACGGTGATCAATTCTCAGGGCTTCTATGACGCCGCTCATGGCGGAGGCATTTGGGTCGGAAAACACTATGGTAAAAGCGGCGAACGCTATGGCTCACCGGTGGGGGACAACTCGCATGGCGCCACGATCAGGCAGCTTTTGCGCTATTTCCTCTTGCTCGAACAGGAAAAGCTAGTCTCTACCGAAGCGTCCCGGACCATGCGGCAAATCTTTGCTTCCCCCGCCATCCCCCATGACCAAATCAAATTCGTAAAAGGCTTGGCCAACCGGGATGTGCAAATCATAAGGAAATGGGGTTCATGGGAGGATTGGCTCCATGACGTCGCTGTTGTAACGGGGCCGAACCGCCATTACATCATTGCAGCCCTGACCAGGCACCCCAAAGGCGATGAATACCTGGAGGAACTGGCCCGCGCGGTTGACGACCTTGTCACCCGGCAATAGTTGGGCACTTCGAGCACAGCGTCCTCGGCAGCCCTGAACCCACCGAGTTCCACTCGCTGGGATGTTACCTGCCAACAGCAGCCGAGGCGTCGCGGTAACGATACAGTGCGGCAATAACACTGAAAAGGATGGCCACAACAAAGGTTAATCCAGCATACATCATGAAACGACCGGTGCTCACCGACTCCCCCCCGCTGGGGCCACTCAGCATCTGGGTCAGCAACACCACCAATAAATTACCAAAAGCCACCGTCAACTGCCACAACCCCATGATAATGCTTTTCATCTCGGGCGCGGCCTCGCGGAATGCGAACTCCAACCCTGTCGTTGACACCAGCACCTCGGCAGTGGTGAGAACGACATAAGGCACGGCTTGCCACATGATGCTGAGTTGGTGGCCGGCCTCGATCCTGGACTGCAGCATGGCCACGATCACGTAGGAAAACGCCGCCAGGAACATTCCTGCCGAAATGCGCCGCAGCGGTGTAGCCAGCCTTCCAAGCATCGGATAGAGCCCCCACGTCATGATTGGAATCAGGATCATGACAAACGCAGGGTTGGCGGAGAGCATTTCCTCGGGGCCGATGGTCCATGACCCGATCTTGAACACCGTCATCTTTTGGCCCTGCATGACCCAGGTGGAAAAGGTCTGATCAAATAGCGCCCAAAACACGGGGATCAGCGCGAAAATAGACAGGATGGGCATTACAGACTTTGCAGCATCGACTTCGTTGGCTGTGCAAGCACCGCGAGCAGCATCCCAAAAAGAGGCTCCTGCCTGGCGCGGCCCCCGGTTACGCCATGCAGCGAACAGCACTTTGAAAAAGCCGGCAGTCTTGGTCACCCTCGTAGGGGGCACCATCACGTAGTGGCGAGTTCCGAGCCAGAAAATCAGCGTAGCAACTGCCATAAAGATGCCAGGCACACCAAACGCCCAACTATAACCCCAGGTTTTGCGTATCGCCGGAATGATCAGGAAAGCGAAGAATGACCCCAGGTTGATCGACCAATAAAACGCGGCATAGGCCTTCTGTAATAGATGCCGTTGCTCCGGCTTAAACTGATCGCCCATGAAGGCCGAAACACAGGGCTTGATGCCGCCGGAGCCGAACGCGATCAACCCCAGACCGATGTACAACGTCCACAGCTTGCCTTCGACACTAGGAATGAAGTCGCTAACCGCCAGCACGGCATGTCCAATGCAATAAAAGAGGGAAATCCAAAGGATGGTGCGATAGCGGCCCCAGTACCGATCCGACACCCAGGCGCCGAGCATCGGCATGAAATAATTAGCCGCGCTAAACAGAGCGATGATGTTGGTGACATCATCCTGGGTTTTGACCAGGACATTGGTGATATAAAGGGCGAGGATGCCCTTCATCCCATAATAGCTGAAGCGCTCGCACGCTTCGTTGCCGACGATGAATTTGACCTGGGGCGGCCATTTAGAGGTCTGTTCGGGGCTGTTT
The DNA here is from genome assembly GCA_942493075.1 of uncultured Verrucomicrobiota bacterium. Lineage (GTDB taxonomy): Bacteria > Verrucomicrobiota > Verrucomicrobiia > Limisphaerales > UBA8199 > JBBQYD01. The sequence goes on from OW818681.1 coordinate 5,830,455, forward strand.
TGACTCGCGCCCGCCGTCGTATTCGCTGCGTGACTCATTGTGCTGGGCGGCACATTAATGGACCAGAGTCCTTTTTTACAGCGCAAAACCCAACGATTTTCGAAGAACAGTGGCGGGGTCGCCTCGATACCCTCGCCTACACGCTTTGGTCCACGAGCGCCATAGCCCAAGCGTCGCGCTGGCCTGGAACTGAAGCAGAACTGAATTCGTGACTCACCGACCCTCCACACATTTGGCGTCGGAGGGCCGCTTCAAATCCAATTGCTGATACGCCGGCTTATTCGCGGATCGTTGCGCCGAGCTTGCTGGTAAGATCTTTCACCAGCTTCTCATGAGCACCGTTCACTTCGTTATCCGTCAGGGTTTTTTCTCCACTGCGATACGTAAAGGCGTAAGCCACGCTCTTTTGTCCGGCGGCCACGTTCTTGCCGCGGAAGATGTCGAAAAGCTCCACGGATTCCAGGTTGGCAGGCTTGGTTTGGCGCACGACCTGGAGCACCTGATCGTGCGTAACCGTTTCCGCCAATACGAGCGCCAGGTCCCGGCGAATCGCCGGGAAGGCAGGCACTGCCTTGTAGGTTTTTGCCGCATTCCGGCGCGCCAACAATTGGTCGAGGTTCAACTCAGCCAGCAGAACCGCGTCCCGCAAATCATATTGTTTAGCGAGAACAGGCAGGAGCTGACCCAATTCACCGATCGCCAGTTTGCCGAGTTGAATCCCGGCCGACTCCAGGAAAAGAGCCGTGCTTTGCTCGCGGCTGCTATAGGACAGGCCGCGGAGGCCAAACTGCTCAAGGAACTCTTCCAGCAGCCCTTTGAGATCATACACATCGTACTTGGCATCACGCTCAGCACCGCTCCAGAACAGAGGGTTGCGCAGACCCGTCAGCGCGATGGCCACTCGGCGTTCCTCCTGCACCTGGCCGCCGTTGCCTGGCAGGAACACCCGGCCAACTTCGAACAGGGCGACATCGGAATTCCTGTGGCGCAGATTATTGCGAAGACTGTCAAGCAGCCCAGGCAGCAGACTCGGGCGCAGGACATTCATGTCGCTGCTCAGCGGATTAGCCAGTGGCACAGGCGCCGCGGCGGTCGCCAGCCTGGCGCTGGTATCTGAAATGAGAGTCTGCCCTTGGGCCTCAAACAAGCCTAGTCCCGCCAAAATTCGGCGTGCCTCGGCTAATTGATCATGCACCGCGTCATAGGGGTTTGTGCCGATGGCACCACGAGGCGGTGTTGCGGGGATTTTATCGATCCCATAGAGCCGGGCCACCTCTTCGATCAAATCGATTTCACGCTTGAGATCGACACGGAACGTGGGAATGCGGAAGGTGACCGGCTCCGAGCCAGCACCCTCACCCACGGGCTGCGGCTTGCGACCGACCACTTTGAGCTCGAGCTGGCTGAGATATTCCTCAATACGCGCCGGATGCAATTCAACACCCAGAAGGTCCGCCACCTTTTGATGGCGAAGCGTGATCTGCTTCGGCTGGATTGGTGCAGGACAGGCATCCACGATGCCCGCGGCAAGTGTGCCACCGGCTGTTTGAAGGATGAGTTCCACAGCTCGGCGGCTCGCCGCCTCACAAACTCCAATGTCACCGCCGCGCTCATACCGGTACGAGGACTCGGTACGCAAGCCCAGTTTCTTTGAAGTGAACCGGATATTCTGCGGTTTGAAATAGGCGCTTTCGATCAGAACATCAACGGTCTGATCGTTGATTTCGGTGTTCTGGCCACCCATCACACCAGCGAGGGCGATCGCTTTCTGCTCGTCCGCGATCAAAAGATTCTGGCTGGTCAACGTGCGCTCCTGCCCATCGAGCGTGACGAACTTTTCACCCTCGGCAGCACAGCGCACCACGATGGTAGGAACCCCCTGGCTGCCTTTGGCCAGCAGGTGATAATCAAAAGCATGCAGGGGCTGCCCGAATTCAAGCATCACGTAGTTGGTTACATCCACCACGTTGCTGATGCTCCGAATGCCCACCTTCTCAAGGGTATTCCGCATCCAATCCGGGCTCGGCCCAACTTTGACACCCTTCACGACCCGAGCCGTATAACGCGGACAAAGCTCCGCATCATCCAGCCGAACAGAAACCAATTCCGCAACCGCCTGCCCGGTTTCGGGAAGCGTCGCCGAGGGGATCTTCAGTGGATTGCCCGTCAATGCGCTGATTTCGCGCGCGATCCCAATGACACTGTTGAGATCAGGCCGGTTAGGCGTGACCTCCAGATCGTAAACAAAGTCAGTCTCACTCGCTCCGAGAAATTCTCCGAACGGCTGGCCCACTTTCGCATCCTCGCGCAGGATCAACAAGCCATCCACCTGGTCGGGCAGACCCAATTCCTGCGGCGAGCACATCATCCCTTGCGATTCTATACCGCGGATTTTGCCCACTTTAATTGTAAACGGTGGTTCGCCGGGTTTAGCCGGCAGGGAAGCCCCGGGCAGGATCAGCGGAACTTTGTCCCCTGCTTTAAAATTCTGAGCGCCGCAAACGATCTGACGTTCACCCTTGCCGTCATTGACGCGGCAAAGGGAGAGCTTGTCCGCATTGGGATGCTTATCGCGGGTGATAACCTGCGCGACGACCACGCCTTCGAAGCCGCCGCCGATCTTATGGACGCCTTCGACCTCGACGCCAAGCATCGTCAGCCGTTCGGAGAGCTGCTCGGGCGACCAATCGAAGTCAACGTATTGTTTGAGCCAATTTAATGTTACTTTCATGGAGCGGGGGAAATGGCTGAATTCTTTGTCGTCACCGGTTAGAACTGGTTCAGGAATCGCAGGTTGTTTTCGTAAAACAACCGGATGTCATTGATGCCGTATCGGATCATCGCGATGCGTTCGATTCCAAACCCAAACGCCCATCCGGTCCATTCTTCGGGGTCGTAGCCGACGTTCTCGAACACCTGCGGATGGACCATGCCACATCCGGCGATCTCCAGCCATTCTTTGCCCATTTTGCGGGTCAGAGCGCTGCTGAAGTCGATCTCGAAGCTGGGCTCAGTATAGCTGAAGTAATGCGGGCGAAAACGGATCTTGATTTCAGATCCCATCAGTTCTTTGAAAACGAATTCCACTGTCCCCTTGAGGTCGCCTACCGTGACTTTGCGGTCAACATAGAGCCCCTCGACCTGGTGAAAGGTTGGGTTATGCGTTGCATCCGCGTTATCGCGTCGATAGACGCGTCCCGGAACGATGATTCGCACCGGTGGCGGCTGCTTCTTCATGACCCGAATCTGAACCGAGGACGTGTGCGTGCGGAGCAGAGTCTGCGTGCCGCCGATGTAAAACGTATCCTGGCTATCGCGTGCCGGGTGGTCAGCCGGGGTGTTAAGCGCATCAAAACAATGATACTCATCCTCCACCTCGGGACCATCGGCCACCACGAACCCAATCTTGCGGAAACTCCGGACAATGTCTTCAGTGACCTGTGTCAGGGGATGCAGTTTGCCCAGGGAGCGTCGCCGGCCTGGCAGGGTAAAATCGGTCGGGTTTGACGGCAGGGCGGCTTTAAGCTCAAGGTCGGTGCGGCGGGCGGACAGGGCAGATTCTATTTCGACTTTAGCCAGGTTCATGGCTTTGCCGGCAGCCGGTTTCTCTTCCTTAGGCAGGGTACCGAGCCCCTTCAGGAGCGCGGTAAACTTGCCGTTTGAACCGAGGGAAGCGACGCGGGCCTGGTCGAGCGCGGCCAAATCACCGGCGTTCTGGATCTCGGCCAGGGCGGCCTGTTTCACGGGTTCGATTTGATCAAGCAATCCAGCCATAACAATGACAAACTTAAAGGAACAAAATTCGATGATAAAAACAAAAACGGGCGAACCGGTCAGGGTCGCCCGTTCTCCACTGGCCTAAGTCAGCGGGAAATTTAAGCCTTGGCGGCTTTGGTTTTCAGAGCGTCCTGGGCAATTTTAACCAGGACGGTAAAAGCTGCGGCATCGGTGGCAGCGAGGTCGGCGAGCACCTTGCGATCGAGGGCCACTTTGGCGGCCTTGAGGCCTTCCATGAAGCGGCTGTAGGTGATTCCGGCTGCGCGGGCCGCAGCGTTGATGCGGATCTGCCACAGGTAGCGGAAGGTGCGCTTCTTAACGCGGCGATCGCGATAGGCATACTTGCGGCCGTGATCAACGGCGTCAGAGGCGTAACGGTAAAGCTTCGAACGGCGCATCCGGTAGCCTTTGGCGGCGTGGATCATCCGTGCTCTGCGTTTGCGGGAGGCGGGTGCGTTTGTAACTCGCATGGTCTATTCCTTATTAATCAAATGAAGTTTGTCCGGCCTCAGCGTGTGAAGGGCAGGTTCTGTTTAATGCGATACTCGTCCGTTTTATGCACGGTGGTGGTTCCGCGCAGGTTCCGCCGGCGCTTGGGTCGCTTTGTTTCCGCCAAGTGGCGCTTGCCTGCGCTCGCTCGCAGGACTTTGCCTGTGGCCGTAATTTTGAAACGCTTGGCCACGGACTTCTTGGTCTTAATGCCTTTTGGACGTCGCATAGTCGTTAAGTTCTATAATCAAAAAGAGCGCGTAATATAGGCAGCGCTCAAACTGCAAGCAAGACATTTTTCCACGCAATCAAGTTGATCTCATTGCATGTCGCTCGCCAAACTGCGGGTGTTCCCTCTGGCGTCACCCGTCTTTTACCCGCTTCATGGTGGCGCGCTTAAGCTCCCGGTCGGCCTCGCGCGTCTTCAAATCCTCGCGTTTGTCGTACTCGGCTTTGCCCTTGCCCACCCCCAGGAGCACCTTCACTTTGCCGTTTTTCCAATAAAAAGCGAGCGGAAAGAGCGCGTTACCTTTTACTAACGCCAATCCCTGCAACTTTCGGATCTCATTCCGGTGCAGCAACAGCTTCCGCGGAGCCTTCGGCTTATGGTTATTCAGGTTGCCAAAACTATATTCGTCAATGTGCGAATTATATAGCCAGACTTCCTCCCGCTCCACCCTCGCAAAGGCATCGCTGATCTGCCCACGCCCTGCCCTCAGCGCCTTGACCTCGGTCCCGTGCAGCACCAGGCCCGCTTCGAACGTCTCCAGAACGTGGTAGTCCCGGCGCGCTTTCGAATTGGTTAAGATATCCGCCATGTTAACACAATAGCCAGAAGGTCCCCCTTCTGGCTATGGCTGAAATCAAAAAGAGTGTGCAGCCGGGCGGAGGATCTCAGTGCCGCTTGCGCTTCTTGTTCGAAGGGCGAGTCAGTTCCACCGGCTCGGGCAGCTCGAATCCCATCTTGTCTTCGATGAGCTCCATCAGGGCAACATCCGCCACGCCCACGCTCGCTGAGGCGTTCACTAACGGACGGCTCATCGCACCTGCGCCAGCGTTAAGCTGCCGGACCCGGCGAGAAATCAAATTAACCAGAACGTTGGGGTTACCAACCTTCTCCAGTGCTTTCTTTGTCAGTTCGGCATTCACGGTGATCTAAAAAATCTCCCAAATAGAGCGGGATAGCTTAGCCCCTGAGTTCGGCAACGCAACATTAAAATCAGTAAAAGACTTGCGCCCGCAGTCGCCATTGCCTACAAAAAGTCGCATGCCGCCTAAGCAGCAGTCATCTCAAAAAACTATAAAATCGGCCTTTGATCTTGCTGATTTCCTTGCCTCTCGCACCGCCGCCGTGAACGAGGCGCTCGATTGCCTGCTGCCAAAGGCCTCCGCCAAGCCAGCCACGATTCATAAGGCCATGCGCTATTCGCTCTTCGCCGGTGGCAAACGCATGCGCCCTGCCCTTTGCCTGGCGGCCGCCTCCGCATGCGGAGGCTCTGAACTGGAGGCCATTCCCCTGGCCTGTGCGGTGGAATGCATCCACACCTATTCTCTCATCCATGATGATTTGCCCGCCATGGACAATGACGATTACCGGCGCGGCAAGCTCACCAATCACAAGGTCTTTGGCGAAGGCGTGGCCGTGCTCGCCGGGGACGCATTGCTCACCCAGGCTTTCGAATTAGCCGCGCAGTCCAACGGTTGGCCCCGCTATTCGCACCAGCAGATCATTCTGGAACTGGCGGCGGCATCAGGCTCGCTCCAGCTAATCGCCGGCCAGGTCGCCGATCTCGAAGGGGAAGGTAAAAAACTCTCGCAGGCAGAACTGCGTTACATTCATGAACGCAAAACCTCCGCCCTGCTCTGCTGTTCGGTGCGCCTCGGGGGCATGAGCGCCAACTGCACACCGGCCCAGCTCAAGGCGTTGACCAGTTTCGGATACCATGTCGGCCTCGCCTTCCAGGTGATCGATGACATCCTCGACGTCACCCAGACGAGCGAGAAGCTTGGCAAAACCGCCGGTAAAGACACCAAGGCACAGAAAGCGACCTACCCGTCCATTGTTGGCCTGGAACGTTCCCGCAAGATCGCGAGTCAGCTAACAGACAAAGCCTATGCGGCGTTGAAACCTTTCAAAGGCAAAGCCGAGGCGCTTGAGGCTCTCGCCGATTACCTGCTCAAACGCGACAGGTGACGTTGCCGTCGATGTTGAGCCCGCCATTTAAACGCCGATGGCAGCCGTGCGTGCAAAGTTCCGATCAGACCCGTCGTGAGTTCTTGCCCAGCCATTCGGTGTAGGCAGCTTGCTTCACTCTCCCACTGGCAAGCGCCAGTGTCATTTCAACCACGGATTCCTCAGTTGCGGTAAACTCGATGCCATTGAGTTCAACAAATGTGGCTGTTCTGACCAGGAGTATGTCCAACGCAATAGGTTCCCTTCGGCGAAGCGAGGTCGTGGGTGCCGCCAGGCAAGTCAACCGCCAATCCGCTAATGGAACGCCAATCCGAGCTGCCAGGAGTCCTGAAAGGACGGCACGCGAGTAGCCCGGGGTAAGGCCGCCAGGCCGCCACCCTGGGTAAAAACAATAAGAACCCTTACTCTTTTGTTCATTCGGTTTGGCGCGCTTGCTACTCGCCAAACCGAATGAACAAAAGAGGTCAGATCATTTCGTGGCCTAACCCATGGTAGCGACCAACTTTACCGAGCCCGACGGTTCGGCTGTGTCAATATTGAGGACCGACTTGCTCGCTCCGGCCGGGCTGCGACGCCAGCTCGGCCCAAAATCACGCTATCCTCGACGTCAGACCACCGACGTACGATACGATCGCGGGAAAACTCCTCCAACCTGAGACCCCAAGCTCAACCCGGCCAACTGTGTCGTACGGCTACGACCAGTTCATGGCTATTCGGTTACAAAACACGATGTCAGCGCAGCTATTTTGGAATAACCCTGCGACGACAAAACGGCCAAAACTACGACAGGAAAAAAGTTCGTAACATGCAGGATCTGGCGTGCTACGACGCCTTATCGGTTCGCTGTGCCGGATTAGCGTCGGATTGGGTCACTATTAGCGGTTCGAAATGCAGTTCCGGATCATCGCTTTTGCAGGAGATAAACAACCGGACTTCCAGGTCATCCGCGCCTCAAGGGTGCTCGCCCATCTTTGCGGCAATAGTTAGCCGTGAGGAATCGTCCACCTTGCGGGAGTCTCCTCAATATCCAGTGTCTGACCGCGCCACGTGACTGTGTAAAGAGGCTCATCGGGAAAATCGTTCATCCTCAGCTCGCACAATTCATCAGAAACCAGTGCCGACCATTGTGGCATATCTGGGTGTTTGAGCCACGCAATCGGCATTGTTAGTAGATCTTCGATTCTTCGAATCTTCATCGTCGTCTCATTGAATGCCAAACTTCTTATTGACGGCCTCGTTAGGGACATTGGACCGCTCGATAATTTTGTCCCACAGGGCCTCCCCTTCGTACCCTTGTTGTGAATACTTTTCGATATAATACTGCAGAGGTTGCAGAGGCCGCTCCTGTGCAAGCTGTTCAGCGGCAGCACGGTCGGCCATCAAATCCCGTGCCTGTTGCTTGAGAGCGTTCCGAGCTTCGTTGACGCGGGCTGCTGTAGCCTCAGTTGCAGGCCCCGATGTGTCTAGTGCCGCCAATTGCTCGTTATACCAAGCCCGGACTTCTGCATTCGATAGTCCCTTTCCGGCTTTAAGGAGAGGCGCAAACCTCTCACATTTTGACAAGAGCCAAAAAGCGCGTCGTGCAAGAGCGCCGATTGCCCCACCGCCAAGTTCACCAAGCACCAGGTTCTCATAGAACTCCATGACCTGGTCAGCCTGTTGCTGGAGGGCCTGATTAAACATTTCATTTGCGGAAGCCGATGCAATGTCCCCGCTGTAACCAGCTTGCTGGGCCAGGCTGCCTGCTTCAGCAAGCCCGTGAACACCACTGGGGTTCGCAAATTGACTCATTCCTTGCCCACCACCCATCCCCATCAAACCATACTCGTTGGCAAGCCCCAGAGGGTCGATACGGTTAATGGAATTATTCCCCACAAACCCATACAGGTTTATGCCGCCTGCTTCACCAAGTGGATCGCGGGTTAGCCAGCGTTGCAGCGTGGGATCATAGAACCGGTAACCGTAGTAAGTCGTTGAAGGTTGATCACCGCAGTCGCGGGAAAGGAGGTTGAGGGTTGAATGATCTGACTGACCGCCGATGCCACCCGCCGTCGCTTCGCTATGGCGCGGCAGTCCCGCTCCCTGAGGACTAAGGCTCAAGGCAGGCTGGCGAGGCAAAGAACCTTCGCTGGTGAAGGTCACGAGCATCAGCGCCAGGATGGCCAGGAAACGCATCATCGGTTTGCAGGAGCATAAACAACCGGGTGGTCCTGTCAGCCGAAAAAGAAACGGCAAAAAAAAGCTCGTAACACGTAGGCAGTGCCGTTTCATTCTGCGGGAAAACTGCCCGCCGGGATCTGTGAGGGGGACGCGGGCAACCCGCCGCTACCTCGAAGCTTTCCTCTGTTTCGTAACAACTCAGGTGCTTCTTTCAGAACCAGCACAGATGTGATTTAGCTATCGTGAGGTGATCCGAAGCACCGCTTCGACTAGCTCAGAGAGCGGAACTGGAGGACCAAGTATCGGTACGTTTGTAGCCTTCAAAAAAGCGGAAAGTTTTTTATAGAGGTCACCCACATGGTTCGGTTCAGTCTCAGCAGGAGTGATTCGCACAACTTCCCCTCCTAAGCTCCAAAACCCATTTCTCTTCTCCACGGTTAAGTGGAGCAGCCTTCCTTCCGCATCAAACGCCTCGTACTCGCCGTTTCGAACGTCAATCGCTTCGAGGTGATCCTCAGCTTCGGCCACTGAAGAATAGGCTGCCACGTCATTTCCGTTAACATCGAATACAAAGATTGGGTTTGCAGGCAGATTCATTACCAGCCTTTCTCCCATGGCCGATGCCACTTCATACCACCCCCAGGCCCATTATATCGCCGATGATAATGAGGAAACCTCCCAACTGGGTGGCCCGTACGATTTCCGAATGGTGCGATTCGGAAGTTCCGTCCAAAGTCCAGTTCCTGTCCCCTTAATGCAGCCTTAGCCAGGTAAAGATCCCGTGCCGCTTCTCCGAGGTATCTACTCCAAGCAAGCGCTCGATCGCAAGGATCATAACCGCCATTGTACATGAAGGGGTCTCCAAAAGGGATAATTCGGTCCAGAGTCGCTTGAGCGGCTTGGCCAAAATCATCCCATGTCTCAGAGCTAAAGACAAACGATGGCTCACCTTGGCCCCAGTTCTGACCATCCTCGCCAAACTGGACTCCCTATAGGCCGTCCGGGTCACTGTAAATAAACGGCGAGTTGTAAACAAAGCGGTAAAGGTTGAAATCATACTCCTCATCGACAGGATCGCGGGTTAGCCAGCGTTGCAGGGTGGGATCATAGAATCGGTAACCGTAGTAGGAGAGGCCGCTGAGGTAATCGCTCTCTTTGGATGAGAACTGGTATCGGTTCACATCGGCCATCGGCCCCCATTTGGCGATCAACCTCCCAAAGGGATTGTACAGGTAGCGTGCCGCAATCCGTCCCTGGCCATCACTCAGGGCCGTGACGTTCCCGGCACCATCGGCATGATAGAAATGCGAACTCGAAGAAGCATGATCGGTGCGAGCCAGAAGACCGCCGATGCCACCCGCCGTCGCTTCGCTTTGGCGCGGCAGGCCCGCTCCCTGAGGACTAAGGATCAAGGCAGACCGGCGCGGCAAGGAACCTTCGCTGGTGAAGGTAACGAGCAACACCGCCAGCATGGCCAGGAGACGAAACATCGGTTTGCAGGAGCATAAACAACGGAACGGCCATGTCATCCGAAAAAGAAACGGCCCGAAGAACCGGAAAAGAACATTTCTCACAACTAAGAAACCAAGAAAAGACCTTGAGGCCCAATGGTGAGGAGGTTGAAGGTTTCCCCTGTTGTCTTTACCGAGCCCGACGGTTCGGCTGTGTCAATAGTGAGAACTGACACTCGCTTGCGCAGGCAGTTACTTGATTTTAGGACGGGGCAGTTGCGGGACATCCGCTAAATCTGCTGTAAAGCGACTTATACTCCTTGGAGAAAAGAAGTTCGGGACTATACTGGTCGAAATCGGCTCGGGCAGGCGGCTCGTGGGGGGTGGCTACCGCGTGACAGACCGATTTTTCGGCTGTACGCGGCTACCCCGGGGTAAGGCGGGCCTGGCAGAGGGTTTTTACCAGCTGGCAGCTGCTTACCCCGGGGTAAGGGCGGCCTGGTTCAAGGAGAGACGCCTGTAATGATTTTGGGGCTTTGGGAGCAACTCTATTTCAAGGCTTGGCCCGAAACTGTGACCGAAATTCAAAGGGAGATTCAAAGATGTCCCAATCATTTTCAGACAGCGAGAAGCTGGAGGCCACAACCGGAAAGCGTTTTCCGCCCGAAGCCAAAACTTTGATGTTGTCTGGTGCAACGGCTTTTCCTAGGAGAACTTCCAAGTGCCGGATTTCATCGGGTGAAGGCGGCAAGAGTTCAAGCCCGTGAAGAGCACGCGGAACGGCCATGTAATCCACGCCAAGACAGACGAGGTCAACGTTGGTCAGAAGTTCTGGTGCCGTTCCGGTCGCAGGCGCTTTTGGACTGCGGATCAACAGTTGTCCGTGACTGACCTGGTATTCCCAGACCTTGAACACGCGGTCACTCTTTTGAGATGCCAGGTTCGTTCTCATTTGAATGGATTTGGAGCAGGTTGACCGCCTTTCCAAAACTGGAGACTGTCCCAGAACTGAGGGTTTTGTTTAATTTGTAGCAACTCCCAGTCTGTTGGACCGCCTAAGCCTGATGCCGCACGCTGAACACCTGGCCAGACGTCCACGCCGTTCAGATTGAAATGCACCGGCGTATTCGGGTCAGCGAGTTTGTCCAATACCCCTGATTTCCAATTCGCTGGATCGGGTAGCTGTTTCCATGTCGTAGCTCCGCGAGCCTGAGCGAACGCGTCTAACCCTTCATCCGTCAACCCCATTGCAAAGGGTTTCGAGGCCTCTGTTCCCTCTGCGGCTTTGAACAGAGGGGAAGGTGGGCAGGGCTTCATTTTGAATGTCTTTCCCCCTTTCAATGGCAGCATCAGCATGAAGAGTTCATCGTCCGTCTGAATCCCGCTGGCATCATCCCACTCACCGGTATATTGATTCCACTCCATCTCGGCATGAGGGGGCGGATTCGTCGGCTTCGGATACATCGGCTTCCGAAAGAAAGGATAGGGGGGGAAGTTGACCCCATTAGGATAGTTCCCAAAACCAGAATCAAACGAACCTGATGGTCCAACTGGACCAGTTGCACCCGAGACAGGATTGCCATACCGCAGTCCTAGTGGATCCGCTTGGTCCAGGGGATCATTCCCCACAAAACCATACAGGTTTATTCCACCGGCTTCGCCGAGTGGATCGCGGGTTAGCCAGCGTTGCAGCGTGGGATCATAGAACCGATAACCGTAGTAAGAGAGGCCGCTGAGGTAATCGCTCTCTTTGGACGAGAACTGGTATCGGTTCACATCGGCCATCGGCCCCCATTTGGCGATCAACCTCCCAAAGGGATTGTACAGGTAGCGTGCTGCAATCCGTCCCTGTCCATCACTCAGGGCCGTGACGTTCCCAGCACCATCGGCATGATAAAAGTAAGAACTCGAAGATGCATGATCTGTCCGAGCCAGAAGTCCGCCGATGCCACTCGCCGTCGCTTCGCTTTGGCGCGGCAGGCCCGCTCCCTGAGGACTAATGCTCAAGGCAGCTTGGCGCGGCAAGGAACCTTCACTGCCGAAGGTAACGAGCAACAGCGCCAGGATGGCCAGGAAGCGAAACATCGGTTCCTACGAGCATAGACAACGGAACGGCCATGTCATCCGAAAAAGAAACGGCCCGAAGATCCGGAAAAGAACCTTCCCGTTTCGGGTGGTTATTCACTACTGTAAAAGAATGACTTTAGGTCCGTGCTCCACGGTTTTCTACTCCATCCGCTGTTTGGGTCGGGATCAGGGAAGGCATCTCTGGAGAATCCTATCCTTGCGCAGAAATCAAACATAGCGTGTGGTTCATCACTAATCAACAAGGCTGCTTTGGACCAATCAAGGGTCCAAAGAATGCGAAGCTTACAGCACTCACCTGCATTTGGAACCTGGTCAACGGTGTAAATGTGCAAAGCATCAACAAACGGAGTTCTGGGAAACATGTAATCGCGTGCGTAAAAATATCCAGTTCGGCCGTCGTCCTCAAAAACGACACCAAAGGGCCGCCCACGGGCATCGCTCTCATGAAAGACAGGACACCCGATTGTAATCGTTGCGCTGCAGCCTAGGAATGGCTTCATGGGTAGCTAGTCACTATATGCATGTTCCGGTATTTCTGATATCACGTCGTACCTGAGATGTCGATGTGGATCAATCTCTTCATGCTCGGATGGCCAGACATCACTCAGATTCTCCTTGTCGTTTCCTCCACCGTCACGTCGAGGCTTCCGATGGTGTAGTTCTTTACTCTCGAGAAGTGCTTCTATGTCACCTGTTTTCCGATCTCTAGCAATAACCTCCCTTTTGGGAGCCTGGCCATCAGGATATCCCTTCTCTTTCCATCCCCGCTTACGATGTGAGTTGTTCCAAGGTGTTTTCCCGTACTCACGCAGAGGATCCAAGACCTCCTGGCAATCTTCCGCAATCCGGATTTTCGATAAGTAATCACGCCACTGCTCCGGCGTCATGGGACTCTGGGGCGGCTTAGGCGGTCCCAAGTATTGCTGCTCCGGGTCCAAACCGTCCCGCCTCATCTGCTCTTCTACAGCCTCACGCCGAGCATTATCTTTTATATCCTCCAAAAATGGAGATCGCTCGGACGGTCGATTCCGAGAATCGTTGTTTCGCAGTTCCCCGAGAATTTCCGAAGTTATAAAACCAACTCTAGGAGGGCTTGGCCGCGCGTTCTGAAGTCCCCAACTATCCAGAAGCCCCGTTGGGTCATTCCCCACAAACCCATACAGGTTTATTCCGCCCGCTTCACCCAGCGGATCGCGAGTCAGCCACCGTTGCAGGGTGGGATCATAGAACCGGTAACCGTAGTACGAGAGGCCGCTGAGGTAATCGCTCTCTTTGGATGAGAACTGGTATCGGTTTACATCGGCCATTGGGCCCCACTTGGCAGTCAACCGCCCAAAGGGATTGTACAGGTAGCGTGCTGCAATCCGTCCCTGGCCGTCACTCAGGGCCGTGACGTTCCCAGCACCATCGGCATGATAAAAGTAAGAACTCGAAGATGCATGATCGGTGCGAGCCAAAAGACCGCCGATGCCGCCCACCGTCGCTTCGCTATGGCGCGGCAGGCCCGCTCCCTGAGAACTAATGCTCGAGACAGGCTGGCGTGGCAAGGAACCTTCACTGCCGAAGGTCACGAGCAACAGCGCCAGGATGGCCAGGAAACGAAACATCGGTTTGCAGGAGCATAAACAACAAGACCTGCCTGTCAGCCGAAAAAGAAACGCCCAACTACCTTCTGCCCGGCTTTCCCGGTCTCATCATCAAGGATAGCTACTGGCGGTGGCCCGAACGCAACCTCGCCGGCAACACCATCGACTTCCATACCCAGGTCCTGGGACTCTCCTTTCAGCAAGCGATGCACGACATCACAAACACCCCATCAAAATAAAACCTCCACTGGCGTCATAGCCCTATGACGCCAGTCCAGCTCAAAACCGCTCCCCGCGGCTGAAACAGCGCGCTATGACGCCAGTCCCGGAAAAAGCACAAAGGTGCAAAACGCTCCATCAGGTCACATCGCTATGATCCAAGCGGGGCTATTCGGCCACAAAATCAGATGCCAGTCCGGCCAACATCCCCACGAAGCTCTGATGCCATTTAGGCCAAGACTATGATGCCAAATAAGTTCGTAACAACTTGCCGGAGCCTCCTCAATATCCAAAGCTTGGCCGCGCCACATAACTGTGTAAAGAGGTTCATCCGGAAAATCGTTCATCCTCAGCTCGCATAATTCATCGAGAACCAGTGCCGACCATTGTGGCTTATCTGGGTGTTTTAGCCACGCAATCGGCATTGTTAGTAGATCTTCGATTCTTCGAATCTTCATCGTCGTATCACTGAATGCCAGACTTCTTATTCACGGCCTCATTAGCCACATTCGACCGCTCGATAATTTTCTCCCAAAGGGCCTCCCCTTGATACCCTTGTTGTGAATACTTGTCGCTATAATATTGCAGAGGTTGCAGAGGCCGCTCCTGTGCAAGCTGTTCAGCGGCAGCACGGTCGGCCATCATATCTCGTGCCTTTTGCTTGAGGGCGTTCCGAGCTGTGTTGACGCGAGCTGCTGTAGCCTCAGTTGCAGGCCCCGATGTGTCTAGTGCCGCCAATTGCTCGTTGTACCAAGCCCGGACTTCCGCATTCGACAGTCCTTTTCCGGCTTTAAACAGAGGGGCAAACCTCTCACATTTTGACAAGAGCCAAAAAGCGCGTCATGCAAGAGCGCCGATTGCCCCATCACCAAGTTCGCCAAGCACCAGGTTCTCATAGAACTCCATGACTTGGTCCGCCTGTTGCTGGAGGGCCTGATTAAACATTTCATTGGCGGAAGCCGATGCAATATCCCCTTTGTAACCGGCTTGCTGGGCCAGGCTGCCTGCTTCAGCAAGCCCGTGAACACCACTGGGGTTCGCAAATTGACTCATTCCTTGCCCACCACCCATCCCCATCAAACCATACTCGTTGGCAAGCCCAGAGGGTCGATACGGTTAATGGGACTATTCCCCACAAACCCATACAGGTTCATTCCGCCGGCTTCGCCGCTTTCCAATCCACCAATGTCCATTTCATACGCTCGTCTCCGACGATATAACCCAGGTTTGCAGTTAGACCAATAATTAAGGTGCGTTACTGGGTTACCTGTGAACAAAAACACAGGAATTGACCAATTCAAGAGTACCAAGCGATTTGGGGTATTTGTCCGGGCTGTTCGTATCGGCAATCTCGATCGTGAATCCGTTCAGATGCGTACCTACTCGTATTGCTATATAGGGCGGGCGACCCGGGTAGATGCAGATTCTATCAACTGTTCCAAGTCCAGCGATAGCTGGGTAATCCTGCAATTCGGAAGCATCCAGGAATTTTTGCTTGAGGACTCCAAAGCGCCTAAACATCCGACTGGCTTCATCACAGACCTTGTCTGGTCCGCCAACGCTTGCCAGCAGATGATTGGCTTGAGCGCCAGCCGACTTGAGGTCTGTGACTGGCCTCATCATGTAGATGACACAGACGACTACGGCAGCGATTACTGCAAAAACGCAGAACAGAATAACCACGGGGTCTCGGTTAAGTATGGTCCTCCTTGTTTTCACTTGGGCAAAGCTATTTCTGGACGGGTAATGCGCGAATAATCCATGTAGCCTTTGTCGAGCCAGAAGATAGTATTTTCGTTCGCGATTTCCCCATATTGCGTCATTTTCCAAAGGTAAGTAATCCCTTCAGCTACGGGCAGAGGACGACCAGCCCAGTTCTCATACATTCCGATTCCGAAGTAGTTGATCTCGTTATCGGCGTAAATCTTTCCGTCGTACCAGTAATATTCCCGGGCATCTGGATTATAGCCCTTGAAATAATCCGTATCAAACTTTGCTTCGTCCATGGGATCCAAAAAGGCCAGAGGCGCCTTTTTGTGGAGGCGTTTGCATACTGACCGTTCTCTTCTAAGTAGCTCTGCCCGGTCTAGGATGATGGGAGTCTTTATCAAGCTGGAACCGTCTGGAACATTCAGAACATATGGGCCGTAGGTGCCTTCCTGCCCCGGGAATGGAGTTTCGCTAACAAGGTAGGTCAACCCCAGTGGGTCCACTCGGCTGATGGGATCGTTCCCCACAAACCCATACAGGTTAACTCCGCCTGCTTCGCCAAGTGGATCGCGGGTTAGCCAACGTTGCAGGGTGGGATCATAGAACCGATAACCGTAGTAAGAGAGGCCGCTGAGGTAATCGCTCTCTTTGGACGAGAACTGGTATCGGTTCACATCGGCCATCGGCCCCCATTTGGCAATCAACCTCCCAAATGGATTGTATAGGTAGCGTGCCGCAATCCGTCCCTGGGCATCACTCAGGGCCGTGACGTTCCCAGCACCATCGGCATGATAAAAGTAAGAACTCGAAGATGCATGATCTGTCCGAGCCAGAAGTCCGCCGATGCCACCCGCTCCCTGCAAGCTGCCGCTCAGGTCCAATCCACGCGTGTAATCCAACCGTGACAGGGCAGACTGGCGCGGCAAGGAACCTTCGCTGGGGAAGGTCACGAGCAACAGCGCCAGCATGGCCAGGAAACGAAGCATCGGTTTGCAGGAGCTTAGACAACGGAACGGCAATGTCAGCCGAAAAAGAGACGGCCCGAAGAACCGGAAAAGAACATTTCTCACAACAAAGAAACCAAGAAAAGACCTTTAGGCCCGAGAGTGAGGCGGTTTTTCTCTGTTCTCTCGGTCCGTTTGTTGCGCAACGTGGAGGGGGAATTTTCAGCTTCCCGCCTCGCGTCTCTGCTATGCCATCTGGCTGCTTTCTCTTTTCTGAGACTTCCTTAAGCAATTCCGAATATTCTCTCAAATAACGCTTGGTCCCACGGCTTTGCAGTCATTGGTTTAAGCATCCCCTTGCTGTAGCCCTGACGCGTTTTCTCATCTATGAAAGCCCACGGTTCTTCATCCAGATAAAGCGCAACACTCTCTCCTGAATCTGTCCAGAGCAATTTGAAGCTCGGCGCCCTCTCAAACACCATCGGCCTTATGCCTTGTTCTATGCAAGGGAAACCCTCCAAGAGGTCAGTCTCGGCATCGACTGACCTCTTGTGTCTATAGATCCACGCGTAATCTCTCGATGCCCAGTCAACGGCTTTTTCGTCGCGAACCCCGGGAATCGATGAATCTAGACACTTTGGCATCAGGCGAAAGTCGGCAATATTTCCATCATCCATAACCAGCGCGGTTCGCAAGGATATTACGTTGTCTTCGGAGTGCAATGTGACCGCTTCTTTCATCATCTTCAGTATCAGTTCGTCACAAATCAGCGTCCAGCCTTCAATGCAGAGGTGTTGGCCTCCGTCCAATTCAAGCTGGCTTGCTCGTAGTTCCGCGCCGCACTCGCGGCTTTACTCTGCGCGGCCCTCCAAGCAGCGAGAGCTTGTTGGTAGGCCGCCGAATCGGTTCCCGCCGCTCGCCCCGCATACTCAAGGTCTTGCATGGCTTGCCTGTAAGCAGCGTTCGCTTGATCGAGCAATTCCTTCGCTACACTCGCCGCAGTCCCAGCCGCGTCCCTCCTAGCGAGAGCCTCTGCCAGTTCCGCCGCCTTCCTGCGCGCAGCAGCTTCTGCGAATGCTTTTGCTGCACATCTGCTCGTTCCTGCCCCGCTCATGTAGAGTCCTCCACCAGGCAGCAGCAATTCGCCTAATAACGAAGGCTGCAATCCCATCGTATCATTCTGTGGTTCCTGTGGACCTTTCATCCCTGAGTCACGTGGACGCTCCTCAGAACCATCAGGGTTTAATCCTCGAAGAGGCCTGGTAACTTTTTCCCACCATTGGAAGAATGACCAATCTGCCCAATGCAGTCCCAACGGATCTATGAAGCCAATGGGATCATTCCCCACAAAACCATACAGGTTTATTCCGCCTGCTTCGCCGAGTGGATCACGAGTTAGCCAGCGTTGCAGGGTGGGATCATAGAACCGGTAACCGTAGTACGAGAGGCCGCTGAGGTAATCGCTCTCTTTGGATGAGAACTGGTATCGGTTCACATCGGCCATCGGCCCCCATTTCGCGATCAACCGCCCAAAGGGATTGTACAGGTAGCGTGCTGCAATCCGTCCCTGCCCATCACTGAGGGCCGTGACGTTCCCGGCACCATCGGCATGATAAAAATAGGAACTCGAAGACGCATGATCGGTGCGAGCCAAAAGGCCGCCGATGCCACCCGCTCCCTGCAAACTGCCGCTCAGATCCAGTCCACGCGTAAAGCTCACCCGCAGAATATTGGCGGCGGTGCGCTCCTGGATAACGGCGCGTCCATCGTAGATGTAGCGTGTTTCGTTAGTCTTGACCCAGTCATTGCCCTGCCAGGCATACTCGCGGGTAACCCTGCGTCGGGAAAGTCCGTCATAGACATGCTCCATCTTCCACGCTCCAGCGAGCCAGTTGGTGGTGAGCTGGTTCAGGGCGTCATAAGAGAGTGAACGCACGCCGTCTGACGTCAGATTCCCGTTCTGATCATAAGTCATTGTTACGGAGGCGGGCAGGCTGACACTCAGCGTGTTGCTCGTCACAGCGCCATAAATGTCCTTAGCCGAGTTGGTGAAAGAATTGTTGGCTGAGACGGGATGGCCGGGACTGGCGAAGGTAAAGTCCTCATAGCGTTGCGCGGTCTGCTCGTTTACCTTGACCTCTGAGGCGGGCAATGCTGTAACTCCGCTTACGGTTAGAGTGCCCGAGCGGCTGACGTTGGTTGCCTGGTTGGCGGCATCATTCACAAACGTCTGGGTCAGGGCGTTGTTCGCCCGGGTTTCTAGGTTGCCCGCTTTATCATAACCCCAGCCGAGCTTCTCGTTGAGACGAAGTGCCCCACTCGGTTCCTTAGCGGTCCAGCTTGTGATTTGCCCGATGTCATCATGGCCCACAATAATGGTGGATTCTGTAATGCCCAAGTCGCGAATGAGATTGGTGCGCAACCCCAGCGGGTCGTGGGTATAGGAATAGCCATCGAGAGTTGCACCCAAATTATTGACGAGCGCAGTGTAGTCCAATCGTGACAGGGCATCGAAGTGGTTGGTGATGAAAGAGCCATTGGGCAGGGAGAGTGTGTTGGGCAGAGAGCGGAATAAATTTGTCTCGTAGCCATAGCCAAACGTCATTGAGCCCGAGGTGATCTGATCTAGTCGCCTGGCGTTGTCGTAACGGTACGAATGGTTCAGAGCTGGGGAGGAGTTCAGGGACATGGAGGTGCGCAGACCCTGCGTGTACCCGTAGGTGACGGTATCGGCATCGAACGGCCCGTTTTCAGTTAAGAGCCGACCGGTGGGGGTATAGGTAAAAGTGCTTTCGCCTACTGCATCGACCATGCGTGTCAGGCGATTGACCGTATCATAGACATAGTCAATGCTGGCGGCTCGGGACCCAGAGGAGGTCATATTGGTCATATTGCCTGCGGGATCGTACATCAGAGCCAAGTTTTCGAATTCCCGAGTCCAGCGGTTGGTTACGTTACCGTTCGGATCATAGGTGAGCCGAAGCACCTCTCGATTGAGCCCATCAGTCTTGTTGGTCATCCGTCCGTACTCATCGAAGGTCCATCGTGTTAGATTATCGCGTCCATCCCAAAGGTCTTTCACAGACCCTAAAGCATTATACACGAAACGAGTCACCTCGTGGTTAGCATTCGTTTCTCCTAGCAGGCGACCTGCCTCGTCACGCCAATAAGCCGTTAGCTTTCCGTCCCTGTTAGTGTAGTAGGCAAGGCCATTGGTGCTCCACACTAGGTGATCAGCGAAACCGTCCATCCACTTTCGTGAGGTTAACCTGTTGAGCCCGTCATACGTGTTGGTATAGGAAACTCCCGCGCCATCAATCACGATATGCGGACGACCAATCGAATCGTATTGCACGAATGATTGAAGGCGATAAGCGTTGCTGATGCTTGTCACCAAACCCTGGTTATTGTAGCTGTACTTGAGGCCCCGCCCCAGACCGTCAAACACATTAGTTAATCGGCCAGCATTATCATACTGGCGGGTGACCTGGCTGTTATCCGGGTAAAGGATGCTGGTGAGCAGACCGCGATTATTCCAGATAAAGCTCGTGGTTTGGTTCGTTGCGTCTGTGATGCTTTCCAGGGCACCGCACGAGCACCAGGCAAGGCTGGTAACATTGCTGCGTGGATCAGTGATTGTGCTAAGGTTCTGAAGCCCGTCATAGCCATACCATGTCCAGTTGCCGAGGCGATCTTTCTGTCCAGCCAGATCAAGGCGTTTATAGTAGTTTGATCGCGTGGTGCCATCGGTGTAATCGGTTCTCACGAGGCGATTCAGACCATCCCAGGTGTTGGTGAACCACAGATCGCCTACTCCGGTTCCGGATGTATGAACGCGCTTGGGCAACCCAGCCATATAATCAGGGATCTGCACAACACGTCCTTGAGGTGACCAGGTGACACTGGAGGGGAAGCCGTCGGTGTGCAAATCGATATTGATGTTCCACCCTCCTGGCCCGGTAATCCCCCGCAGGTTATGGTTCTCAAAGTCCCAGGAAAAACGGGTAACGTAGCCCAGGGAGTTGGTCACATATTCGGGCTGATGGTTGTCGTTGTAAACGATTCTGAGGGTCTGTCCAACCGAATTGCTCCAGGTCACCACGTCATAAAGATTGGCCGCGTAATGATAGAAGTTGGTGAGTATTCCCTGAGAAGTTCCAATGCTATAGGAGGTCCGCTCCTGAGATGGCATTTGGTTGGAATTGAAGACCCTTTCCAGGAACTGTGGGGTGCCGTTGGGCAACGTTCGGGCGATACACGAGGGCATGAAGCTGCTTCCAATCGCATGAGGATTGGCTGTAGTCCTTCCAGGATAGTCGTACCATACTCGTTCACCCTCGGTGCTCCCGTCGGAGTTAGGTGACGGGAGGCGCTCGCTGGACAGTGCATCGGTGACCGTAAAGAAATCCGATGGCAGGAGGAGCCAATGTTTCATGTGGGCCTTGCGGTAATCGTTCGCTGTAAGGCTTGAAAGCACTCCAAAGTTGGCAGTGGGAGTTTCCAGGCCGGATCGCACTGCAGCCGGAAGATTTCCGTAATTCCGGGAGTTCCAGTGGAAGGAATTTCTGTAGCTTAGCTCCGGGTGAGGACCTGATCCGCTCCCCGCATCAAAAATGTGATCCCCTACGACGGGTGGTGTGGCTGATGCTGGCACCAATCCATCCGCTTTGTGTTTGTAATAATAGAGTTGTCTGGCGCTAACGTCACCTGGCTCTTTCACGAAAACCGCCTTTTCCATGTAATCGCTCGGGGTGGCATCGGATTCACGCTGGCGATAGTAGGCAAAGGTGGTCGTACCGTAGGGTGTGGTAATGGACGAGAGCCACCCACTGGTCGGGATTTGCTGGACTGAAGCATAGGGCGACGCAGCGGGATAGGGTGGCCCATAGCAGAGCCCCGTCTGACCGTTCCTATTCCACAGAGTCGTGGTCTCGGTGAGATAGCCGAAACTGCTTGTCACACCAACCGCATCGGTAATGGAACTGAGCAGGCCATAAGCCCCGTAGGTGAGGTTGGCACTTCGTCCGTATGGATCTTCGATCCTGTCCAGCTTATAGGCGTCGTAGGCGTTGTAATGGTATGTGTTCGTGCGCCCATCCGGATCGACCAAATACTTAAGCACATAAACCGGCTTCGATACATCAACTGGCACCGTCTTTTTATAACCTAGAGTTGTGATTCTACCCTGAGGATCAATGTGCTGAGTCAAGTAAGCCCGTGAAGTGGTCCTGATATTGAGGTTGGGCTGCTGGTAGCTTCCTGGATCAGGATTTCCATATAGGAATATCAAGCCGTAAATATCCTGGCTGCCATCTACATGAACCACTCGGAATCCAAATTGTGGATCCGTAACCCAGAGAACGTTCTGGCTATCCAAAGGATACGGGTTGAGATAATCGATCCCAAATTGCGGAATCCGAAGCCCCTCCTGGCCGCTAACCGTTCCTATGGGAAACACGCGCGTTTGTGTTCGGGAATTCAGGGAGTCGGAGTCGGCATCCGAACGGGTAAAGGTGGTTTCGGTCCCATCACCAAAGAACACTATGCCTTCATAGTTTACCAGCGGCAGGTAACGCAAAGGCGGTGTGAAATTCATGTCCGTGTAATAGGTTTGATCATAAAAATCAGCGTTGGTCTCCCACGAACGATCCCAAACGACTATTTCGGACCACCAATTGTGACACCACTGCGCGTCCGACATGACGTTAGTCCTCGTACAAATAGTTCCTGTGGAACTGCTGCGCATGCGGATCGGTATGGTGGAAACACCTTCCTGCTCACGTTTTCTGAGGTCTTCAGACAAGGTCGTGCCCTGCCGATGTGTCCAACGAAAGACCATCTGATCTCCGCTTGAAAGACGGTAGCTTAGTGGCTCGTCGGCGACCCACACGTTCAGGTAAGGTTCAGTTACCCACCATCGCGCCATCCCGCCGCATGGCGGGCAGCCGGGGCGCTGGCCTCCCGTAGGATTGAGGCTGACCCCGGGCATTAGATTCCCGCAGCCCAGGTCCTCAGGTTTATTTAAGCGAGCACTCAGGCATGAGCCAACGCCCGCAGCCTCGTGTGAGGCCAGGACTAAAAAGGCTCCAGCCAGAAGACCGGTCAATGCGCCAGCGAAATTAGGTTTACTATGGGTATTCATGTTAGCTTGAATTGTTTCTTGCTCCTCGTCTCTGAGCTGGTCATGGCAAAAAGTTGGCGCTCGGATTGCTTAGCCAAATGCCAAATGTGCCCTTCTGCAGAGGATCGGTTCCCCATAGAAACTCCCGCCCGTTCCCCAGTCCGTCTGAATCACTGTCCGTCCCTCCATCAGCCGCGCTTAGTGGATTGAGCCCCGCAGTCACTTCCCATCCATCGGGGGCTCCATCATTGTCCGTATCCGCATCAATAGGAATAGTGTTCCTTTGATATTCCTGAGCGTTGGTCAGCCCGTCATTATCAGGATCTGCGGTAGGAGCGGCCTGTGAGTTCTGCAAATAGCCCGTTCCAAAATACTGCGTCAGCCATGTGGCAGGAATGCAGGTCAGCACAGCACCGGCACTTGTGGTGCTGCATCCGGCTTTGCTTACTATCACTTTGTAGGTTCCCGCTGCCGCTGGGGAAACCGAGGCGATGGCCAATGAACTGGCAGTTGCACCCGCCAAAACCCCATCATTCCGGGTCCATTGATACGTCAGGCCCGTGCCGCTTGCAGCAACTGAGAAACTCGCGGAGGTTCCCTCGTTACGCACCTGGCCTTGCGGCTGAGAAGTAATAGCCGGCGGAGCCGTCACTGTTAACAAGGCGTTGCCGCTGGTCACCTGCCCAGCTATATTGCTTACGACAACGGAATAATTCCCTGCGTGGCTGGCTTGCGCTGAACTTATGGTATATGCGGAGGTAGTGGCTCCGTAGATGATATTTCCATCCTTCTTCCATTGATACCACAATGGCCTGCCTCCCGATGCACCCACCGTGAAAAGGGCGCCTCCATTCTGGCAGACAGTCTGGCTCACAGGCTGATTGGTGATCGCTGGCGCGGTATGATTGATCAATTGGAGTCCCGCCAGTAATGAGTACCCATCCACCCCGGCGCTGAGCCTTACCCGGATGGCATCACCTGAAAAAACCTGCACACCGCGATACACGGCGTATTGAACCCCTTCTTCCCAAACAAACGGCAGTCTCACAGGCCAATCGTGTGTCCTGCGATTGCCGTAGTCCTGGGTTCCAACTGTTAGGTCGTAATTCCCGTCGTGCGAGTATAAATACAAGTCATAAAACCCAGGGGGCACATTGCTGAGAATGGTAAATCCCGGTCCCCCTGACCTGTACACATAGTTGCCTTGCATCAGGTCCGGACAGTCAAATCCCCACGAACCAGACAGGTTACTCAATGTGCAGCTAATCGAAGTCTGAACATAGGAAGCGTTGTACAGATTATTTGAAATGGCCCATTGCGAATAGGACGAATGCATGGCATTCCAATAGTCTGAAGCAGATAGCCCAATCGCCGCAGGTCCCACCTCCGGCGAAACATCCGTCGCGAAATCCATATTCAACAAGAACGGTGTTAACAGGCTCGAATCTCTGATCAAGACCTGGGAACTGATAGGATCGATTCGCTCATAGTTTGCAGACGCGCTCAACGTCAGCATTACCCGTGAGAGAGCCACATTATGCACCTGCGTAGGCACCACAGTAACATACGCGCTCGAAACACCCACCGGCATCGACACTGAACCTGACAAAGGAGTGTAATCCGTACCTGATTGAGCAGTCCCTGAGACTGTGTAGTAAACCGTCAGCGCCTGCTCCGTCGAGGTGCGGAAGATCTGAAACGAGGCGTTATCACCCGCAATGCTCTTGTCGGCTGCACCGTCATTGGAGGATATACTCACATAACATGGCTGAGCCACAATGCCCGAGGAGGCGTAGTAAACGTCGAAGTGACTCTGCACCTCAGACAGAATCGAGGACGGGACCAATAAGGCAGGTCCGTACGAGCCAACAAAAGGATCTCCGGTCCGATATTCACTGACGTCTTCCCCGAATGTTGCATCGTTCGCAGATGTCAGAACCGCATGCTCAATTGGATCACCGTACCATGCGAAATTGTCTATTCGGATAGAGCTTCCAGAGGTAAACTTAAGCACGGCCTGGTGTGTGAATGCCGCATTGTTGATATAAACGGGCCCGTCGATGATGAAGGTCCCACTTTCGAAGGACAATTGGTCAGTGTTGGCCACGAGATCCCAATCCAACACATACTGATTCTGGCTCATTCCCAGAGCCGCCACCTGGGTGCTTTTGGGCTCGGCGGCACCGCCACGCTGCAGGACAGGCAGAGTCCGGTCGGCAAAGAAACGTCCCGGCTTGCGCACCGCGCTGTTTGTTGCCATCCCAGCCGGGGCATTGGTTAAATCCGTAAACCCGGCTGGTGGCAGTTGTTTCAGGTCTGAACGAATGCTCTTGAATGATACTTTTTCAAAGAGAATCTTCCTGCCCTCTATCTCCGCATACTGCTTGGCCACCCTTATGGTGTTGTGGGATTTTCCGTTCTTCTTCAAGAAGGCTCCCCCTGGGGCGAGCCGCATTGATCCAAACTTTATGTCATCGTCTGCAAGAACATCTCCCATGGCAGAAAAGCTCTGTTTGCTCACCTTCGCCCTGGGCATCTCCTCAATCTCAGAGATTACCACAAGAAAACTCGAGGTTGAGCTGAGCCCCCATTCTTCAGGGAGCGGCGGCTGCTCCTCCAGACCCACATCCTGATGAATGCTCCCGCGGTCATAGCTGTAGATGACGCTGGCTCTCAGCCCATCAAAGCAATTCGGATAACAAACACGATTGCTTGAAATGATAACAGGCGCGCTATCCTTCGGCTCCGCAATAAGCACGTTGGTGCCCAGAGCTGTGTCCTGATACGCCAGCCCTAACACTCGGGCCTTAAACACCTCCCCATTAGGCATTTCCACGCGCACAGACTGTGAATTCAGATTCCGCGGAAACCTCGCAGTATGGGCCGCCCCCTCCCCAAGAACACTCCCGCCAACCTCTCGCAACCGGGGAACCGCTTCCACCCACTTCCCCCCCTCTCGCCGGTGCATTCCGTTGGAAACAATCGTCACCTTGTTGGTCTTAAGGGTCCGAGAGCCATCCGGCAGCACGACCTCGCCCGTAGAAGTAATCACCTTGTGATGAGGGCCCCGCTCAAGCACCTGCGCTTTGTCATACCCAGCTCGAGGATCGGCTTGAGCAAAGCCTGCACAGAGGACCACCGCCAGAACTGCAGAGAGGATGTTATGTTTTTTCATACGCGCTTTCAGGCAACAAAACAGACCCCTCCAGAGTTCTTCCAGCGGGTATTGCGTCGCGCCATTCATACGTCAACCAATACCTATACACCGGGTATAGAACCCTGTCCCAACTAATCCAAATTGCTTGATGAACATCACCTTTCTACCAGAGTCGTCTAACAGCGCAACAAAAAACATGTCATTACTTAAAAATAGATACATATGTTATTTTCCACATAAGCCTCCGTTATATTTCCAAGCCTGCTTTGAGCCATAATTGCCCCAAAATCAGACAGCAACTCGGCCTTCGCGCTCCCTGACTGCTGCTCAACAACTCAACATCATCCAGTCTTTGACTTTACATAGGCTATTGTCCTAGCATAGCTCAGCATGAGCAAAGCACCTCATCACTTCACCGTTGGATACCAACGCTTGGCCCTCTTGGCCTGTTTGGCCCTGTATTCGACGGGGTGCTCCAAACCGGCTGAAGAGGCCGGCGGCGGCTTTGCTGGCTATGTAGGCTCCGGCACCTGCCAGGAATGTCACCCTCATCAATATGCACTGTGGGCGAACTCAAGCCATGCGCGTGCAGAACGCCAGATTCTGGACACAGATCAGCACGCCTTTTCACCTCCCCGGCTGATCGAGCACGCCTCACAGCAAAGTCAGGTTCATATCTCAAATGGTGTCATGTACGTCAGCACAATGGGAAGAATGACCAATCAGCAGCCATTCCCGGTTGAGAGAGTCATCGGATACTCCCCACTCCAACAGTTCCTCTCTTCAGCGCCAGGAGGACGCTGGCAGGTTCATGAATTAGCCTACGCATCTTCGGAGAACAAGTGGTTCGATATCTATGGAAACGAGGATAGAAGGGCCGGAGAGTACGGTCATTGGACCGGGCGGGGGATGAACTGGAATGCCCAATGCGCCTTTTGTCACAATACACGGGTACACAAAAATTACGACCCGGCAACCGACACCTACAAAACGGCTCTGGCCGAACAAGCGGTTGGCTGTGAGTCCTGTCATGGTCCTCTCCGGAATCATAATGAATGGCGGCAAAAGCACCGCGGGAATAACATGGCAGAGCCAAATCCTCCTAGATTAAGCCGCAGCCTTTCAATGGAAATGTGCGGCACCTGTCACGCCCGACGAACCGAGCTGACAGGTAACTTCCCGCCTGGAGATTCATTTTTCGATCACTTTTCTTTGGAGATTTTAGGGGAAACCTCCCGCTGGCATGCCGATGGACAGGTCAATGACGAGGTCTATGAGTACGCTTCATTTATGGGCACTCGGATGCACCAAGCTGGTGTAACCTGCCGGGATTGCCATCGCGCCGATTCGGGAACTGGTGACACACTCTGCATGCGGTGTCACTCGGGCGGCAATCCCAAATTCCCGACAGCACCGACTATTAGCCCTTCAACCCACACTTTTCATAAACCAGGCCAACCAGGCAGTGCCTGCGTCGATTGCCACATGCCGACCTCAGTTTTCATGCAGTGTGATGCCCGGCATGACCATAGTTATCCCATCCCCGATCCTTTGCTGACCAAAGAGCTCGGTATCCCCAACGCATGCACTCAATGCCATACCAATCAACCCGTACAATGGACTATCTCCTATGTAGATAAATGGTATGGCAAACGAATGGACCGTTACCATCGCGAACGAACCCGAGTTGTCGCTGCTGGCTTGCGAGGAGATCCTTACGCGATCGAGGGTTTGCTCAGCCTGCTGCAAAACGCCAAAGAACCTCCTTATTGGCGAGCTGTTGCCGCCTCCCTATTGGGCAGGGTCTCACCAAACCAGCCTATTAAAAGTGGCCTCATAAGAGCCCTGAATGATAGCCATCCGCTTCCCAGGGAAAAAGCAGCTAAAGCACTCGAACCATCGCTGCAAATACAGGATTTTGAGGTCATATCGGCCCTCACCAGAAAACTCGACGATGAATCGAGAAGCGTGAGGATAGCTGCTGCGTGGGTTCTCCGGGGTTCGATTGACCCGAATAGCCGGGCCGGTCGCGAGCTTTTGGAATACCTGCGCCAGTCCGCAGATCAGCCATCTGGCCAGTTCCGTTTAGCAGTATATTACTTCGCAAGGCGTAACCTGACAATGGCAATAGAGCACCTGGACAAGGCCATCGCCTGGGATCCGTTCTCTCCTGTCTTTCCAGAGGTGCGCAGCCAAATGTTGGAAATCTCGGAATCTGCAAAGAATGGTGGTTCTGAAAGTTCTAACTAGGCCCCTGAACCACCACTATTTCTCCAGACTCTGTCGGTTCCTTCTACAGGTTGGCAGCGTCGCCAATGGCTTGCGAGCCGTCTAGCTCCCTTTTGCTCATTTTAACGATCCTAATCCCGAAGTGCTGGGCAACGTGCAACTGAAGCAGCTTTGGTCCGTTGATAAAATCCGTGACTTTGTTGGCTTCGATAAGGTAGCTTGGTCTGCCATGCCTTGCTGCTTGTCGGACCTGAACCGCCTTGTTACCCAGCGTTTGCTGAGTGTCACCCGGGTAAGCCTTGTATTTGCCTGGTTGATGGGGCTGTCAGTCTCGGCTTCTCCTCTGCTGGATTCGGCAACTCCGACTGAATTCTTCACCAACGTGGCAAGTCGGTTGTTGCGGGCCGAACTCGGTCAGGACCTGAATCGGATTCAGGTTTATCCAACCAACCAGTATACACCGGAGGTGCACCGGCTCCTACAGGTCTCCGCCAATCTCTACGATTGCACTACAAACCGATCGGAGTTCGGCAGGCCCTATTTTCCAAGCGTGTTCCGTCCGATGTTTACCAATGATTCGGGCAACTTTTACATCTGCGGTTACCTGGAGGAACCCGGCATTGACCTGGTGAATGCACCTATCCGTGATCTCACCGATCCGGCTCAGCGCGAGATCATGGAGCCCATGGATATGGCTTTGGGAATTCCGGTGGTTATTGGCGCGCGCAAAGGTTTCCCGAGCTTCAATGAAATTGCGATGCAGACAGCGATAAGGTTCCACAGGAAGTTGGAGTTTCGCCGAAATCCGGCGACAGGCCGGGTCAATGAGACGAATCAGATGCTCATGGTTGGGATAACCAACACGCACGGATTGGAGGCCTGGAATTCCTATAGCAACGTCTATCCCAGGCCTGTCCGGGTTCACACTCAAACTCGAATTCGATTCGAACTGACTAACGGGGTTAAAACACTTCTTTCTAAAGACTTCACAGCAAGGGATGACAGGACGTTGGCAGCCAATACATGGCCAGGGTACATCAACCCTAATCTCGCAGGTTACTCTTTTTGCGTCCCGATTGACCCGCGCACAAACGTCCAAGCATTGCTCCCGATGTCCACGTACCTGCAAACCAGCCAGGTTCTCACACAACTGAGCGGCACTTTTGAGCGAGGGGCGGGATTCGAGTCACCAAACTGGGGTTGTACCATCCAGGCGGAGGTCTCCTTCAGCATGATCGACGTCGCCGCTGGGCGCATCGTTGACTACGTCAATCTGACTAAGACGAATGGATATCAGGATCTGGCTGGGATTTTACAACATGGCGGGGTTTACCAACCTGAGGCCCGGTATCGCCCCGATGCGTCGCCAGGATCTGTGTGGGCGACTAACCGGTCCTCAAGCTCCTTCATGACTCCAACGTTCGGCGTCCTGAACCAGGTGATGGTCGGCATGGGTGGAGTTACCGTAACAGAGTCACAGTGGCGCAACTTTGCCCCCAGTGTCACCAGTAACTTTCCCCGAGAAGCTCTTCAGAGGCAATTTGAGGATCAACTGTTGAGAACAGACGTCAACGGTGCCTCGGTTTTCTACGCTCCGTTTGATCCGTTCCGCACCATTTACTTCAACATGAACTGGCAGGCAAACGATCCGTTTGTTCACTACACGGTGGCGGATGCCGTTGTTCCTTCAAACTCGCAGGTTGAACTTTATTTCAGCCTCTTCTCGCCCACAGACAGCATCGGTAAGGTAAACCGCCGATATGAACCGTGGACATATCTGACGGCATCAGGCAGCACCAGTCCCACCCGTTTCGATGTCTCTCTCAAGGACCCTCTGATCAGCAGGTCGGATGACTGGGATTTTCCGGAGGCCCAACCCCTCTCCCCGGAGTGGATAGGCCGGGTTCACCGTGGAACACCGTGGATGACCATTAACCTCAAATCCACCCGGACAGACCCACTCAGATGGAGGGAATGGATGCCGGGGTGGAACTCTCAAGACATCCTCCTCGCAGATCCTTCTTCCGATCGCCTATTGGTCGATTTGCTGGCACCCCTGCTCAACACGAACCCTCCCAGTGCGCTGGCCCGGTTGAATCAACCTGACTCTGAGGCGTGGCAAACTGTGCTGCACGGTTTGCCCGTGCTCACAAACATCCTCGCAGATGAGCAGTTCATCGAAAATCCACTGTTGGCTGCAAGTTATGAACAGCTCACAATTGATTCAAACTCCTCTCCAGCATCCCTCGTTGGATCGGCGCTGGAGCAACTCCAGGCAAACCAACCCACCCATCACCTTACTCGTCTGAGCGATCTTCTGGCTGAACCCGCCATCTCTCTCGCCTCCCCATGGCTCCATATGACGTCCAGACAAGCACTGCGAGGCATCAATGATGCCGCCTATGAGATGATTCCTTCCGGGCTCCTGGGCAGGCTCTGGCCGGATTCGGTTGGGACGGCTATCCCGGTTCAAGGCTCACAGCCGCAATTCGAGTTTTCGGGTGTCGATGGATATGATTATCGGATTGAATGCTCGACAAACCTGACGGATTGGGTGCCAATCTCCACCAATTACTCGGATGGCCTTAATGTTCACTTCATTCGGCCCCCTGCATCGGCCAGCGGCATGTACTTCCGGTCCTCACTGGTGAATCCCTGACTGAGCCCATCTGGCTTTGGCCAGCCTGCCTTACCGATTGACGCGATAAGCGGTTGGTTCATGCTCACCCGTTTCTAACAAAAAAGCCCGCGGCGAACCGCGGGCTTGAAGTCGTAATTTGTTGCAGACCGCTTAGGAGCGGGCGGCTGGCTTGCCTTTGGCAGAGTCCATGATCGTTGCCGAGATGCTGGCCGGCACCGGTTCAAACCGGAACGGCTCCATCGAGTAAGAGGCACGCCCCTTGGACAGGGAACGGATCGCGGTCGCGTAGCCGAACATTTCGGACAGCGGCACTTCGGCCCGCAGCGCCGTGACGGCGTCTTTGGCCTCGATGCTGGCGATCTTGCCGCGGCGGCGGTTCAAGTCGCCCAACAGGTCGCCCTGATACTCGTCCGGGGTGGTTACTTCCACCTTCATGATTGGTTCGAGCAGGATCGTGCCTGCCAACTTTGCAGCCTCTTTCAGCGCGAAGATGCCGGCCATCTTGAACGCCAATTCGCTGGAGTCAACTTCGTGGAACGTTCCGTCCACAATGTTCACCTTGATGTCAACGACCGGGAACCCGGCCATGACGCCACCCTTGACAGCTTCTTTGACGCCGTCGATGACCGCCGGGATGTATTCCTTAGGAATGGCGCCACCGACAATCTTGTTCTCGATTTCAACGCCCTTGCCGCGCTCGTTTGGTTCAACCGTGACGACCGCATGGCCGTATTGACCACGACCACCGGATTGGCGGATGAACTTGCCAACACCCTCGGCTGCCTTGGTGAATGTTTCACGATAGGCGATCTGTGGCGCACCGGCGTTAGCCGTGACCTTGAACTCGCGGAACAAACGATCGCGAATAATGTCCAAGTGCAACTCGCCCATGCCCGCGATGATGAGCTGGCCCGTTTCTTCATTGGTGAAGCACCGGAAGGTCGGATCTTCTTCCGCCAGCCGTTGCAGACCCTCGCTCATCTTTTCACGATCAGCCTTGGTCTTGGGCTCGACGGCCATCGAAATAACCGGTTCAGGGAACGTCGGCGGTTCGAGTGCGATATCGAAATCTTCGTCGCAAAGGGTATCGCCGGTCGTAATATTGCGAAGACCAACCAGCGCGGCGATGTCGCCGGCATAGGTGGTTTCCACATCGATACGTTTGTCCGCCTGAATCATCAGGACGCGGCTGACACGCTCGCGTTTGCGCGTGCGTGGATTGTAAATGGTATCACCCTTCTGGAGCTTGCCGCTGTAAACCCGGAAAAATACCAGTTTACCGACAAATGGATCGGTCCAGAGCTTGAACGCCAGCGAGCAGAACTTGCCGTGATCGGTGGAGGGCACATCGGCTTCCTGATCAGTGCCTGGGATCATTCCCCGCGCGGGCGGAACATCCAGAGGAGAAGGCAGATAATCAATGACCGCGTCAACCAGGGGTTGAACACCGCGTTTCTTGAATGCCGATCCGCAAAGGACCGGGATCATTTCGATCTTGCACGTCAGGCGGCGGATGGCGGCCTTGAGCAATTCCGGAGTGATGGGCTTATTGTCGATCACCATTTCGGCGATCGCGTCATCCTTGTTGGAGACAGCATCAATAAGCTCCGCCAGCGTCGAAGCGGCGTATTCCTTGAGATCATCAGGAATGTCGGTCACTTCGTACTTCAGGCCGGATTCGTCCTTTTCGTCGTAAATGATGGCCTTCTGATTAACAACGTCGATGACGCCGGTCAGGTAATCTTCCTTGCCAATCGGCAGCACGACGGGGAATGCGTACGCGCCGAGTTTCTTGCGCATATCGCTAAGCGCATTCTCGAAGTTGGCGCCCGTGCGATCCATCTTATTGACGAACGCGATCCGGGGGACTTTGTACTTGGTAGCCTGGCGCCAAACCGTTTCGGATTGAGGCTGCACGCCTGCTACACCACAGAACACGGCAACCGCGCCGTCCAGCACGCGCATGGAACGCTCCACTTCTGCTGTGAAATCCACGTGGCCGGGAGTGTCAATGATGTTAACCCGATGAGCGATACCCGTGAAGGCCTTATAGGTGCCGTCTTCCTTCTGAGTCCAGTAGCAGGTGGTAGCCGCGGACGTAATCGTAATGCCACGCTCGCGCTCCTGCTCCATCCAGTCGGTCACAGTATTGCCATCATCCACATCTCCCATCTTGTGGATGAGCCCTGTGTAAAACAAGATACGCTCTGTTGTCGTGGTTTTTCCGGCATCAATGTGTGCGGCGATGCCGATGTTGCGGGTCCGCTCCAGCGTGTATGCACGATCAGGTGAATTGGGATTCACCGCCGTCTTAGTGTTGTCTGCTGCTGCTTCCATTTGAAAAGTCCTATCCTGAAAACCGATAACAAAAAGGCCCCGAACTCAATATTTCGGGGCCAAATATGGAGGGATGTCCTACCAGCGGAAGTGCGCGAATGCCTTATTGGCCTGAGCCATCTTGTGCACTTCATCACGCTTCCGAATCGCGTTGCCCTGCCCCTGGTATGCATCGATGATCTCAGCCGCCAGCGCTTCCTGCATCGGCACGCCCTTCCGGGCATCAGCATAGTCCACCAACCAGCGCAGCGCGAGGGCAAACTGCCGCTCAGTAGGAACTTCCAGCGGCACCTGGTAGGTGGCCCCACCTACGCGGCGCGCTTTGACTTCCAAACGCGGCTTGGCGTTATCCACGGCTCTCTGGAGCACATCCAGCGGACTGGCAGCGGGATTCTTCTCTGCAATCTGATCGAAGGCGCCATACACAATCCGCTGCGCCACAGTTTTCTTACCAGATTCCATGACCGTGTTGACCAGGCGCGAGACCAACGTGCTGTTGAACTTCGCGTCCTTAGTTACCGGCCGTTTAACGGCTTGACGACGTCGAGACATTTTTTCCTACAGGTTTAAAGTTAAATTCCAGGATTAAGCGGCCTTGGCAGCTTTGGGCCGCTTCACGCCATACTTGGAACGGCTCACACGCCGTTTCTCCACGCCAGCGGCGTCCAGCGTGCCACGCACGATATGGTAACGCACACCAGGCAAATCCTTCACACGGCCGCCCCGCACCAGCACAATCGAGTGTTCCTGCAGGTTGTGTCCCTCGTCAGGAATATAGGCGATCACCTCGTACCCGTTCGTTAAACGCACCTTCGCCACTTTCCGCATCGCGGAATTCGGCTTCTTAGGTGTACGAGTCATCACCTGAATGCACACACCCCGACGAAAGGGCGAGTTTTCCAAGGCAGGCGACTTGGACTTATGCTTCAGCTTGCTACGGCCTTTGCGAACCAATTGATTGATTGTCGGCATTTCGCGTAAAATTTCTGTGCCCGTAATTGCCTTTCCAGACAAACGGAGCGCGCAATATAACAAACTGGTTTTGGCTTGCAACACTTATTTCACCTGTTTTGAACGAATCCCCCTTTCGGCTTGACCAAATGCCTGCGGAGTTGCCCCATTACGCTATGCAACACACCAACCCTCCCGCTTCGTTCGCAAGCGTCACCCAGACGCGTTCTCAAGGCCTGTCTCGCCGCCGTTTCCTCGCGACGAGCGCGGTGGCCGCCGCAGGCATCTCAATCGTCCCCCGCCATGTGCTGGGGGGCCCCAGGTTCGTCCCGCCTAGCGAGAAGGTAAACATCGCCATTATCGGTTGCGGCGGGCAGGGCCAGACGAACATGAAAGCATTGTTCCAGCAGGACGATGCCCAAATCATCGCCCTGGCTGATCCGTGCGAGCGACAGGATCTCAACGCGTTCTACTACAAATCCGTTGCCGGGCGGTTGCCGGTCAAGGCTCAGGTGGAAGAGCATTACTCGGCTAAGAAAGCTGGCTACAAGGTGGCTGATTACGAGGATTTCCGTGTGATGCTCGAAAAGGAGAAGTCGATCGATGCCATACTGTGCGCTACACCGGATCACCTGCATGCTTATGTGTGTGTGAATGCGATGCGCCAGGGCAAACATGTTTACTGCGAGAAACCGCTCACCCATAACGTGTGGGAAGCGCGCTTGGTCTCCAAAGTGGCGAAGGAAACCGGTGTGGCCACGCAACTGGGCAATCAGGGACACTCGGGCGACCACATCCGCACCACCTGCGAGATGATTTGGGAAGGCGCCATTGGTCATGTCCGCGAGGTGCACGCCTGGACCAATGCGTCACGTTGGAATAAAAACCACAAGGGAGGCCGGCCACCGGCTGAAAGCACGCCCAAGGGAATGAATTGGGATCTCTGGCTTGGGCCCCGCGAAACGCGTCCTTACAGTTCCATTTACAATCCGGTTTCCTGGCGCGATTTCTGGGATTTCGGCACGGCGCCTATCGGCGACTTCTTCTGCCACAACTTCGATCCGGCACTTTGGGCGCTCAATTTGCGTGAACCCACCAGCATTGAAGCATTCCCGTCGGGCGACGTTGATTCAGTCATCGCTCCTGCCTCGGGCATCTATTATTACCAATTCCCCGCGCGTGGAGCCATGCCACCGGTGAAGTTCACATGGTATGAGGGCGGGCTCATGCCCGCGCGCCCTGACATCATGGAAGAGGACGACCAACTTGGGTCGGGCGGCAACGGCATCCTGTTTGTGGGCGACAAGGGTTACCTGACTTGCGCCGGTTGGGCAGGTCGTCCCACCCTGTTACCGGGCAAACGCGATTCCGAATATCAGCGGCCTCAAAAGAAACTGCCGCGGGTCAAAGGACACCACCGGGATTGGCTCAACGCCTGCAAGGGAGGCGGACAATCCAGCGCCAACTTCGAGTATGGCGCGGCACTTACGGAAATCGGACTGCTCGGTTTGGTCGCCATGCGCAGCCGCAAGAAACTGCACTGGGATGCCAAGGCCATGAAATTCACCAACGACGCGGAGGCAAACAAACTGCTCAAGGGCACTTATAGACCAGGCTGGGAAATCGTGTAAAAAACTTTGGGACGCTGTTGGTGTCTACTGGAAATATGTCTGACATTGCCTTCATTGATTGCTCTGGGAGTCACTGATGCTAGGTGACCACGGTAACTACGCTATAGCCTGCGACAATGCTCGGAGATACTATCCGGGCATGATGCCATTGCGTCACCTTATTACACCGGTGCTGGCTGGATTCCTAATTGTCTGTGCAACTCTGGAATCAGCTCGGTCAGATTCCTGGGAGCAGCGGTTTATCAATCCACCCGCTGATTCCCGGATCTGCAAGATCATTCATAACTGGCCTGATGCGTCCTCCGCACAGGACGAACTCATCTCCCGGCTCAGCACGCAGGGTTTTGGCGGGGTGGTGTGCAATGTATCGTTTGACCAGTATCTAAAGAGCGAAGCCAAGTGGCAGGCGTTTGTTCGGGCGGTGCGAACTGCCAAGGATGCCGGGTTCGCCATGTGGCTCTATGATGAGCGTGGCTATCCCTCTGGAAACGCTGGGGGACTCACACTCAGTGGCCATCCCGAGTGGGAAGCTACAGGGTTGCTGGTGACCGACAAGTCAGCAAAAGGTGGTGATTTCACGATGGATGTTCCGCCCGGGAAACTGGTTTTGGCCGCTGCCTATCCTCGGCATGCAAACCAGATCAATCTCACGAATTATGTCACCCTCACGGGCCAGGTTCGCGATGGCAAACTATCATGGAATGCTCCCTCCAATGACTGGCGTGTGCTCGTCATAACAGAAGACCAGCTTTACGAGGGCACACATGCAGCGGGTAATCTGCATGAAAAGATGCCGTATCCCAACCTACTCCTGCGGGAACCCACGGCCCGTTTCGTTGAACTAACTTATGGCAGTTACGAGCAGCGGTTGGGGAAGGATCTCAGCCCCTACTTCATGGGGACGTTTACCGACGAGCCGTCTTTGATGAGTTTGTTTTTAAAGCGCATGCCATACAAACCGTTGCCCTGGGCGGATAACCTGCCGGTTGAATTCGAAAAACGGCGGGGCTATTCGCTCGATCGCACTCTGCTCGCCGCCCTGGCTCTCGATGCGGGAGCACGTGGAAAACAGATCCGCTACGACTTCTGGCTCACCGTGGGGGAACTCGTCGCAGATAACTATTTCGGACAACTCCAAAAGGCCGGGCGAAACCTCCGGGTGCCATCCGGCGGACATTTGCTCGCCGAGGAAGGAATCGTGGGACACGTGCCGCTTTACGGTGATTTCTTCCGATGCATTCGGCGGCTGGATGCGCCCAGCATTGATTGCCTGACTAGTGTGCCGGCAAACGTGCCTTGGTACATTGCCCGGCTCTTGAGCAGCGCGGCGGAACTGGAGCAA
Source organism: uncultured Verrucomicrobiota bacterium (assembly GCA_942493075.1). Taxonomy (GTDB): domain Bacteria; phylum Verrucomicrobiota; class Verrucomicrobiia; order Limisphaerales; family UBA8199; genus JBBQYD01. The sequence continues at coordinate 5,867,482 of OW818681.1, forward strand.
CGCACGCTGGTAATGAGCGAGACATCCGACCACGAACAGCAGTATCGCCCTGAAGGCGACAAACGCCCCAGGCAGGTCGTGACCGAAGCCGAGATTCGCGGCACATGCAATCGACAGATCGTAGCGGGTGTTAACGCGATCACCAGCTACTACAGTTACTCTGGACTGAGCGACGAAGAACTGCGCCGCATCAATGCCTGGGTCGGCCGCTGTAGCACCGCGTTGCGTGGAGGACACCAGGTAGCGGATATCGCCGTGCTCTACCCCACCGAGAGCCTCTGGACGCGCTTCGTTCCATCCCGAATCTGGACCCAGGAAGCTGGTGCTGCGGCTCGTGTTGAGACGCTGTACCGTTCAGCCGCGCAAAGCCTGTTCGATCACCAACGCGATTTCACCTTTGTCGATAGTCAGGCGCTCATGGACGCCCAAATCCGTTCCGGCAGCCTGGTGCACAATGAACTGCGCTGGCGAGTCCTGATTTTGCCAGGCACTGACACCCTGCCCTTGTCTGCCTGGCAAAAGCTCTCTGATTTTGTTGATGCCGGCGGTGTATTGATTTGCCTTGGAGAGCTGCCCACCAATAGCGAGCGCGAGTTTCCTTCCGCGCAGGTTCTCAAAATCCGTCAGAAACTTTGGGGCGCTGCCGCCGCATCCGAGCATCCCGGACCGCTGACCTCAAATAATCGGCGCAAAGGAATGGCTGTTTATCTCCCACAAGGATTTGAGGGCATGCTGCCGCACGCAATCGCGAGGGTGCTTGAGCCGGATGTGCAGATGGCTGAACCCAAGGCTCCCATCCGGGTAACGCATCGTCGCCTGGAAGGTCACGAAGTCTATTTCGTTATCAATGACAGCGCCAAAGCGTGGAAAGGCAACGTCAGCTTTGCTGCGAAAGGACACGGACAGCTTTGTGACCCCGCCAGCGGTGGGATCGAACCCGTGAAGCAGGCTGGCTCAGTCGTGCTGGAGCTCGAGCCTTACGGTGCCCGGATACTGCGGTTCCCTGCTGCGCGAGCAACAGCGCGAACGCAGCCGAAAGACGGACTACTCCCCAAAACCACCTTGAAAGCGGTACCCATCGTCGAGCCGAGCGTGGGCCAGGGGGAATTTGTCCGTTCGAAGATTACTCGCGAAGATAGACCACAAAGCAGCGGCCCGGTGTGGCACGCTGCGGCAACCCTGACGAAGGGCGAGACAGATACCTTTTTGTTTCTCCAAATGCGCTTTCCTCAGGTCCTGGATTTGAGCAGAGCGCAGCATCTGGAGATAACGAGCTGGACGCCGGATAACCAGTCCACACCAACACAACTCCTCGTGATTGTGTCCGAAGAAGGTGGCGGTGATTTCATCGCCGAGACGGGCCGCTCACTGGCAACGCCAGGAGAAGATCGTTCGTATGTAGCCCTCAGCCGTTTCCAGCTCGCAGGTTGGTCCAAAGATGCCGATGGCATGTTGGATCTGAAGAAAGTGCGCGACATCCGGATTGGCTGGGGTGGATACCACGGAGAAAAGGACGAGGCGGTTGAGTTTCGAGTTGCACTCCCGCAACTGGGAGTTATCGAGAACTAACCGAGTCTTGCAGCTTCCTGCGGCGCCGGGCTATGGGTTCAGGCGCGGGACGGCTGTTCTGCTTTCCAATCGTTGAGGCCGCGTTCGCCCCGGGGCGAATCGGGCGAGAGCCCGAGGCTCTCCAGCGCTTCGCCAATCAGGTACAAAGATCCAGTGATAACCAGCACCGGGTCTCTCGACGATGCTTCCAAAGCTTCCTTCAAGCTCGGAAATTCCCGCACCTCCACACCCGGATTCGCCTCGTGACATGGACCAGCAAGATCCTGTGGGGGCGCGGTGCGTTCGCTGTGCACCGGCACGAGCAGTATCTTTCCGGCGAATGGCGCGATCAGACGGCACATCGGCGCCCAATCCTTATCCTGCAAGATCCCCAGGATCAGCGTTGGTTTCTCAAGCCTCGCGTCCTGGAGCGTGCGTGCCAGCATTTCCATGCCGCCGATGTTATGCGCGCCATCGAGCAGCACGGTGCGTCCATCGGCCAGTCTTTCCAATTGCAATCGGCCTGCCCAGCTAACAGTCGTGAGTCCTTTGCGCACAGCGGGCTCATCAACTGGAAAGGTGGCTTGAAGGACATCGACTGTGGCCAAGGCTACTGCTGCGTTCAGGCGTTGATGCTGCCCCAATAAGGGCAGTTGCAGGCTGGTGAGTGGTTCGCTGCAAAGCTCGGCTTCCGATACCAGTCGCACGGGTGCCTTGTTCGCCTGGGCAGCAGCGCGGATGACTTCCAGCACCTCAGCCTGCGCCGCACCGGTGATAACCGGCACGTCTGGCTTGATGATGCCCGCCTTCTCACTGGCTATGCTCGCCAGCGTATGGCCCAGCCACTTTTGGTGATCGTAATGGATGTTCGTGATCACGCTGGCCAGCGGAGTCACGATATTTGTCGCATCCAGACGCCCTCCCAAGCCGGTCTCCCAGATCACGAGGTCGCACTTCTGCTCCACGAAATACTGGAGGGCCATGACAGTGACCACCTCGAAAAAGGTCGGATGCTCATCCGCTGAAAACTGCCCCAGCAGCGGGCGCATGTTTTCCACCAATCGGACAATATCTCCCTCTGGAGCGGGCCTGCGATTTACCTGTATCCGTTCACCGAATGCAACAAGGTGGGGCGAGGTGAACAGGCCCACGCGCAATCCTGCCGCGCGGTAAATGCTCTCCAGCATGGCGCAAGTAGAGCCCTTGCCATTGGTACCGGCTACGTGAATGAACCGGAGCCTCGTATGCGGACTGCCTGCAAGTTGAGCCAGGCGAAAGGTATTGCCCAAGCCGAGCTTGGTGCCATACCACCGCAGGCCGTACAAAAACTCAATGGTTTCGGCGTAGCTCAGAAACGTGTCTTCGATTGTGCGGGACGCTGGTGAATCACACGACTGCTAAGGCTGCGCTCCGGTGACATTAAGCGCCGCAGCGATAAAGCCCTTGAACAATGGATGGGGCAGGTGCGGCTTGCTCTGAAACTCGGGATGGAACTGGCAGGCGATGAAAAACGGATGATCGGGCAACTCAATGATCTCAACCAAATGGTTGTCCGGGGTAGTTCCGGCGAAAACAAAACCGGATGCGGCAAACTGTTCCCGATAGGCATTGTTGAATTCGTAGCGGTGGCGGTGGCGTTCCTTGATCAGGAGCTGGCCGTAAAGCTGCGCCGTGCGGGACCCGGGTTTGAGCTGGCAAGGCTGAGCACCCAACCGCATCGTACCACCTTTCCTCGTCACTCGCGTCTGGGAGTCAATCATTGCAATAACCGGATGCGGAGTCGCCGGATCAAACTCACAGGAATGTGCCCCCTCCAGCCCCAACACGTGGCGGGCATACTCGATGGTGGCAATTTGCATTCCCAGACAGAGACCAAAATACGGCAACCGGTTTTCGCGGGCATACTGCGCTGCCAGGATCTTGCCTTCAATACCGCGCTCACCGAATCCGCCCGGCACCAGGATGCCGTGCAAGCCCTTCAACAACTGCTCAGGGCCTTCCTTCTCGATATCTTCAGAATCCACCCGCTGGATCTCCACTCCGCAATCGTTGCCTACTCCGCCGTGAACAATGGCTTCGTAAACGGATTTATAGGCGTCCTGCAGCTCGATGTACTTCCCGACCACTCCAATGCGCACCCGGTTTTTAGGGGCGATCAGTTTGCGGATGATCTCTTCCCAGTGCGACATGTCGGGCGCCGGGGTGGTCAGCTTCAACTGGCGGCAAACCAGCTCATCCACGCGCTCCTTCTGCAACATCAGAGGCACTTCATAGATGCTGTGATCCACATCTTTTTCTTCGATTACGGCTTCCTGCGGGACATTGCAGAACAGCGAAATCTTCTGGCGCAGTTCCTTTTCCAGGGGCCGCTCACAGCGACACACCAGAATATGAGGGGCGATGCCGATTTCCCGCAGCTTGGCTACAGATTGTTGTGTCGGCTTCGTCTTGAGCTCGCCGGCCGCCTTGATGAACGGCACGTAGGTCACGTGAACGAACAGCGCGTTCTCTGGTCCCACCTCCAGCGCAAACTCACGGATAGCCTCCAAAAACGGGAGACCTTCGATATCACCAGTGGTCCCGCCAATCTCAGTGATAATCACGTCGGCACCGGAATGTTCCGCTAACGTGTGAATCCGTTTCTGGATCTCGTCCGTAACGTGCGGAATGACTTGAACTGTCTTTCCAAGGTACTTTCCCTCACGCTCATTGTTCAGCACAGTCTGGTAAACCTGGCCGCTGGTCAGGTTGTTCAGACGGGAGAGGCGGCAGCTAGTGAACCGCTCGTAATGGCCCAGGTCCAGATCCGTCTCCGCGCCGTCATCCAGCACATAGACTTCACCGTGCTGATACGGGCTCATGGTGCCGGGGTCCACGTTGAGGTAGGGGTCGAACTTTTGGAGACAGACCTTGAGCCCGCGGTTTTCCAGCAGGGTCCCGATCGCGGCGGCCGTCAAGCCTTTGCCCAATGAACTGACCACGCCACCTGTAACAAATATGTATTTCATCGCCGCCATGGTTATGGAGCTGGACCGGCTCCGGTTTCCCGAAAAAAAACGCCTAGAGGCGCCTTGAACTTCCCAAAAAGCAAATGCCGCCAACTGTTCGCTCACCGAACACTGGCGGCCTGGCGCATCATCCGAGGCTGCGCACCCGGCTAGTATGCCCTTTGGCACAAAAATGACAAGCCATCACTCCATTCCGTGTTTCCTGCCGTGTTAATGCAACTAACCTAATAGTATCGGACAACCTACTCGCATCAGCGCCATGCCTTATTGATGATGCGGGGGCTTTGGGTTGGTCGCCTTGATGCGGTCCAGTTCAATCGTTTCGAGCGTGTCAGCCTGCTTCTGCAAGTGCTTTCTCAATTGAGCCAATTCCCGCGCTTGCTCGGTAACGACACCGTTGAGCTGATCGGTCAGGTGTTCTAAATGGGCAACAGCCGATTCCAAGCTCGTGAGCCGCTCGGCAAACTCATCATTCATAACAGCAGTGTGACCCCACATCCGGTCGAAGCAAGTCTGGACCCGGACGGACCACGCACGACGCTTTCAAGCCCCCCATGTTTTGTGTTTCACACCTATCCGCCGCATTTTTCCATTCTCTGCTGGCTTCAGCGGCCACTATGGATTATCAGTTTCAGTATCCAATTTCCACCATGAGCACCCAGATCAATCGGCGCGATTTCCTGAAGACCACGGCCCTCTCCACCGCTGCAACCGCTACCCTGCTCACAGGAGTTTCACTGCAAGCTGAGACACCCGCACAATCCGGGAACCCATTCCCACGTTGGCGCGGCTTTAATCTCACCGACTTCAACTCACCCGACCCGGCTCCGGCGCGTTGGGGCACCACTGACGAAGATCTCAAATGGATGATCGATTGGGGATTTGACTTCATCCGCCTGCCAATGGCTTACCCGCGTTACCTGGAGTTCGATCGGTCGCGAAACATCCGGCCGGGTGAGGTGTGCAAGTTCAATGAGCGCGAACTGGAACGCATTGAGGGATTTGTTCGCAAGGCGCAACAGCAGGGCTTGCATGTGAGCCTGAACCTGCACCGCGCTCCCGGTTACTGCATCAACGCCGGATTCCACGAGCCGTTTGATCTCTGGAAATCATCCGAAGCCCAAGAAGCGTTCTACGTTCATTGGGGAATGTGGGCCAAACGCTTCAAAGACGTGCCCCCGGAGAAAATCAGCTTCGATCTCTTGAACGAGCCCGCCGTGCGCTCGGACATGAACGATCAGCATGCCAAAAACAGCGACATCCCGGGTGATCTTTACCGCAAAGTTGCCAAAGGCGCTGTGGACGCCATCCGGTCGGCTAACCCGCGTCATCTGGTCATTGCCGATGGCAACCGGGTCGGCAGTCTCGTCACGCCTGAGTTGAAGGATTTGAACATTGGGCAGAGTTGCCGTGGTTATTATCCGGGAACCATTTCGCATTTCCGCGCGCCATGGGCTAACAAAGATCCTGAGAAATGTCCCCCGCCCGTCTGGCCTGGCAAAATGAATGGGGAAATGTTCGATCGCGCCAAATTGGAGACGTTCTACAAAGAATGGATCGCTTTGGCCAAGAGCGGCGTCGGCGTGCATTGCGGCGAATGCGGGTGTTGGAACAAAACACCGCACAACGTCTTCCTCGCATGGTTCAAAGACGTCCTCAGCATTCTCACCTCCAACAAAATCGGGTATGCCCTATGGAATTTCCGGGGTGACTTCGGAATTCTGGACTCGCGCCGCGACGATGTGGCCTACGAGGATTGGCACGGACACAAACTCGATGGCAAACTGCTGGCACTACTTAAAAGCAATTAGGTTGCCCCGGTGTCCTCTCCGGGCGGGTACCAATTTTAGCGTAGTGTCCGCGCCAGCGTCAGGCGTCGAAGGTTTCGATCCGGGTAGAAGACTCAGGGAGCGTCGCTTGCGGTCTTGGAGCTGTAGTCCTCTCTGGATGCCAGCGCCTGCGGCTTCTCTGATTTGATAACCGCGGTTGGGAGGCATCTGCGACCCCTCACGGGGTCGTGTCCCCTCTGACACGCTACCATCCGACACCCGATCACGGTTGAACAAAGGGACAGGAATGACGAACTTCGCAGAATCCTTACTGTTGGTAATTACGACCCGAAGAAGAAATGTTTCCTGGTTTTTCAGGTTTGCGCCTTGGAGCGCAAACCTGAAAAACCAGGTTGAAGCAAGAGGTACGCGCGCATTACCAACAGTACGGTGAGCGATCTGCAGATGGGTGGCTCGTGAGCAATATTCGCCCGGGGGGAGCGCCGCTTGCGCACAGAAAACACACGCCGCGTCGGGAGACGCGGCCTGCAGGGCGGACGGTATTCGGCAAATCTGCGTGCCCGGACAATCGCACGATTACCGTATCACAAACCACCACCCTAAACTGTGAAATCTCTTTCATGCATACGCGCTGCCCCCTCCGAATTTCGCGCGAATCGCTTTGACGGCCTTTTATACTGGTAGCATCATAGGTTTATGAACTTGATCATTTCGACGCACAATCTGACGCTGACCGGCGCCATCGAAGATCACATCATCACCCGCGTTCAGAAGCTGCAACATCTGGACAAGTTTGCAATTAACGCGCGCGTGATCGTTGAACACGACAAGACGAAGGCTCCTGAGCGCCAGTTTTCCTGCTCGGTTCGCTTCGAAGTGCCGGGACCCGATCTGTTTGCGGAAGACGCTCAAAGCGACCTTTACGCGGCGATTGATCTGGTTTCCAAGAAGATCGAACAACAGATCCGTAAACGTCAAAGCAAGTACAAGGCGCTAAAACACAAGGTAGCCTCCCGCACCAAGCGGACGCGCCAGGAAAAAGGGGCGTAGCGCAAGGCTGTGTTGCCGTTAGCTAACCATTTTTGGGAGTTTTTGAGGCTTTTCCCAAGCCTCCATCAGCACGCGCACCCGGGGACATGATTCTCCGGGCACGCGTTGTTTATCCGGTTACCGGGCCAGCTATTAACGATGGCGCGGTGGTCATGGCTGGCCGCTTTATTAAGGCGGTCGGGGCCTGGAAGGACCTCAAGCAAGGTGCGCGACAGGTTCTTGATCTGGGGGACAGTATTCTCTTGCCCGGGCTGGTGAATGCCCATTGCCATCTGGATTACACCAACATGGCGGGCCAATTGCAGCCCCCCAAGGTGTTTACCGACTGGCTCAAGCTCATCACTGAGGCAAAATCCGGCTGGGAGCGGGCCGACTATGAAGCTTCCTGGGAAACAGGCGCCCGGATGTTGGTGAACACAGGCACGGGAACTGTTGCAGACATCGAAGCGGTGCCTGAGCTGTTGCCGCTGGCCTGGGAGGCGACACCATTGCGGGTCTTTTCGTTTCTCGAAATGATCGGCATCACCCAGCGCCGACCCGCCGCCCAAATTCTTGATCAGGCTATCCGCAAGGTTCATTCCTTGCCAGGAGGCGCACGGAGCGCGGGTCTTTCTCCTCATGCGCCTTATTCAACATTACCCGCATTACTCCGGCTGACCAGCCGCGCTACGCTTCGCCACCGTCTATGGGTGTGCATCCACGTGGCGGAGTCCACGCTTGAGTTCGAAATGTTCCAGAATGCCACCGGGTCGATGTATGAATGGCTCCAGCACAGCACCCGAGATATGTCGGACTGCGGCCTGGGATCGCCAGTCCAGCATTTGAATCGGTGCGGGTTGCTGGGCAAACGGGTGCTGGCTGCCCACGTGAATTACTTGGGGAAAGGGGATGCGGAGTTGCTTGGAGAATCAGGCACTCATGTGGTGCATTGCCCCCGGAGCCACTACTATTTCGGCCACCAGGAGTTCCCGCTGCGCCAGTTGCGCCGTGCTGGCGTCAACATTTGCCTGGGCACCGACAGTCTGGCCAGCGTGTATAAGACGCGCCGGGAGAAGGTGGAGTTGAACTTGTTCGATGAAATGCGAGTGCTCGCCAAGGCCCACTCTTACTTGCGACCGGAAACGATCCTGGAAATGGCTACGGTAAACGGTGCCAGGGCTTTGGGACTTGCCCGAAAGACAGGCGAGCTGGGCCAGGGTGCTTTCGCGGATGTCATTGCCATCCCATACGTGGGTCCCGCACGTGGAGCCGCTGCGGCTGTTCTCGCGCATAAGGGGCCGGTCTTTGGCAGCCTGATCGGCGGACGCTGGGCTGTGCCGCCGGGCGGCCCCGGCACGGCGGTGCGCTCACGGTGGCCTGCTGACCCGCAAGAACTTCGTTCTCCTGCCATGCCGGGAGGCCGGCGAATCCACCCCTCCTCATGAACGCCTTCGACACAGAGATGGCGCGTCGATTGGCTGAGATTCAGCTTTCCGGCCTTCGCCGGGAACTGCGCCGAATAGATTCGCCCCAAACCACCCACGTACGATTGGGCGGACGCGAGCTGCTGAATTTCTCATCAAACGATTACCTGGGTTTGGCCAATCATCCGCGGTTGCTTGAGGCCGTGCGCGAGGCAACGCAACAGTACGGAGCTGGGTCAGGTGCTTCGCGTCTCGTTTGTGGCTCGCTCGCGCCCCACCATGAGCTGGAAGAAGCGTTGGCGCATTTCAAAGGAGCAGCGGCAAGCCTTGTCTTTTCCACCGGTTACGCAGCGGCACTGGGAAGCATCGCCGCGCTCGCTGGGCGGGGCGATATCGTCATTATCGATAAGCTCAGTCACGCCTGCATTGTGGATGGCGCGCGGCTCTCGGGCGCTACTCTGCGCGTGTTCGCTCATAATGACCTTAATGATCTTGAGAAGATCCTGAAATGGGCGGATCTGCGCCGTGGTGAAGGGAACATTCTCATAGTGACAGAGTCCGTGTTCAGCATGGACGGGGATCAAGCGCCATTGCGTGAGATCGTCCAGCTTAAGGAGAAGTATGGCGCCTGGCTGATGGTCGATGAGGCCCACGGCACCGGTGTGCTCGGTCCGAATCGGCGGGGTCTTGCCGAACTACTCGGCGTATCCGATCAAATCGAAGTGCAAATGGGCACACTCGGCAAGGCATTGGGTGCGTCCGGAGGTTATATCTGCGGATCACGGGGACTGGTTGATTTGCTGGTGAACCGCGCTCGCTCCTTCATTTTTTCGACAGCTCCGGTTCCAGCGGCTGCCGCTGCGGCCCGTGCCGGTGTCGAACTGGTGCAATCCACCGAGGGGGCCGAACTCAACAGGCGGCTTTGGGAAAACATTGAGACGTCGCGCCGCCTTCATCGCGGTCTTGCACAGGCGCCTGCCGGGGCGATTATGCCTCTGATCATTGGGTCAGAGTTGGAGGCCACCCGGGTAGCCAATGCGCTGCGCGAAATGGGCGTGTTGGTGCCGGCTATCCGTTTCCCAACGGTCGCACGTGGCGCTGCAAGGCTGCGGGTCACAGTGACCGCTACGCATGAAGACTCCGATTTAGCAATGCTCGCCGACGTCCTTGGTAAATGCGGCTTGAATGAGACTGCCGCCCCAGCGGCCAATTGAGGTTTTCCATGCACAAAGCAGCCCAACTCGATCACGCTTACGTTTGGCATCCGTTTACCCAAATGCGCGATTGGCTAAAGCGCGAGCCGATCGTTATCGCATCTGGCGAAGGTGCCGTGCTGCGAGATGTGAATGGGCACGAGTACATCGATGCGAATGCCTCGATCTGGACCAACCTGCATGGTCACAATCATCCGGCGCTCAATGCAGGAATTACCCGGCAGCTTGGGAAAGTGGCTCACAGTTCCGCATTAGGATTTGCCAACATACCGGCTTCCTTTCTCGCGGAGGCGCTGATCACCTTGGCCAATGCGCCTACAAGCGCTGCTCCTGTGAAAAAGTGGCAAGGCAAATCATGGCTGCCGAGCAATGCGCCGCTGACGAAGGTTTTTTATAGCGATAACGGTTCGACCGCGACCGAGGCTGGGCTGAAGATGGCCTACGAATTTACCCGGCGTGTGAAGGGCGACCCACAGCCGCGATTCTTATCCCTGGGCGGCGCTTATCATGGCGACACAGTGGGCGCGGTCTCCTTAGGACACATCGACCTGTTCCACAAGGCATATGGAGGGCTCCTGTTCGCAAGCGATCAGGTGCGTCCGCCCGCGTGCTACCGTTGTCCATGCAATCGTGCTGAACCCGCTCGCGCCGATGCTCGCGTGAGCCGAAAATGCAATTGGGAATGCATCGGCTGGGTGGAGGAAAAGTTCGCCGAACGCAAACGATCCGGCAAATCCTACGCCGGTTTCATTTTCGAACCTCTGATGCAAGGTGCCGCCGGCCTGATCCCGCAGCCACCAGGCTGGCTGCGACGCGCCGCTGAAATCGCACGCGGTCATGGCGCGTTGTTAATGGCCGATGAAGTCATGACGGGATTCGGGCGCACAGGCATCAACGAGGTGTGGCCGGCATCACCATTCGCGTGTCATCACGAAGGCGTGCAGCCCGACCTAATGTTCCTGGCCAAAGGTTTGACAGGCGGCTACGTGCCGATGGCGGCGACCCTTGCCACCAATGCTGTCTTTGAGGCGTTTTTGGGTGATTACGAGGAATTCAAAACCTTCTTCCACGGCCACAGCTACACAGGCAACCAGGTGGGTGCCGCCGCAGGATTGGCCAGCCTGAAAATACTGACCAGCAAAGGCAGCTTGAATCAGCGCTGGAAATTGCAGCAGCTACTAACGTCTGAGCTCGCGGGGCTTTGGCAGTTTTCGCATGCGGGTGATATTCGCCAAACCGGCCTCGTCGCAGGCATAGAGCTCGTGAAAAATTGGACGAAGCGCGAGGCATTCGATCCACGCGAGCGGGTTGGCATGCGGGTGTGCGAGGCGATGCTCAAGCGTGGCGTGCTTACGCGCCCTGTAGGCGATGTCATTGTGCTGATGCCCATCTACTGCACCACGCTGGCCCAATTGCGCCGGATCATCTCCGTGTTAGGCGAGGCCATCGAAGAAGTGCTTGGGGGACGCTGAGTTCAGTGGCCTGGCTGGTGCTCCTGGATGTATTCCTGCTTGAGCCCGAGTGCTTCGGGCGCGTGCAGGACCAGCATTTTCATCCTCACATCCGAGGGCACTTCCCTACGGGTTAAATTCGACACCACCACCATCAACCCAATCGCAACAGGCACAGCCCAGATCGCCGGTTGTTCGCAGATGATCCGCAAGAGGGGGTGCGCCACCCAGAACGCGCTGAGGTCGATCCATTTCAAGTCGCTGAAACTCGTCAGTGAGATCGCCCCTACCGCCAGGCAGCCACCGGCGAGCATGCCTGTTGCGGCGCCTCTCATAGTCATTCCGCGCCACCAGGTGCTCATAAACAGCAGTGGAAAGTAGCTGGCGGCAGCTATTGCAAACGCCTGGCCCACCATGAAATTGATCTGCAACGGTTCCACCTGCATCCCGCCGAGCATCGCTCCAGCGCCCAAAATCACAGCACACCAGCGGAACATACGCATGCGTTGTTCGGGTGTGGAGGCTGGCCGGAGCATCCGTCCATATACATCATGCGCCAGGGCGCCTGTCATCGAAACCAGGAGGCCGCTGAACGTGCTCATGAAGGCCGCAAATGCTCCCGCGCACGTGATGCCGCTCAGAATTGACCCCCATGGCGCGTAGCGTTCATTCAAGATACGCGGCAGTTCCAAAACAATCTTATCGGTGCCTTTGGCCCCAGCCGCCGCATAAAGCTCCGGCATCAAGTTCCGGCCCATCGCCCCGAATACCGGAGGAAACACATAGAAGATACCGATCAGGATCATCACCCACATCGTGGTTCGCTTGGCGGCCACACCGTTTGGATTCGTGTAAAAGCGCACGAGAATGTGAGGCAATCCCGCGGTGCCGCAAACCAGCGCAATGATCAACGAATAGGTGTAAATCATAGAATAGAGGCGCGTCTGTTCCGGCCCAAGCTGCGCAGCTTTTGCTGCTTTCGTTGTCAGCGGACCGAACGGAGATACCCAGGCCGCATCCGATGGCGCCTTATCCGGAAGTGGCTTGCGCAGCTCCGTTGAGGGTGAAATTCCAGCGGCCGGTTGAGTGATCGATGGCGTCCCCGGCATGGAGGCGCCATTCACGCCGACCTGCGTTCCGTAATGGCCGTAGATCGCCATCAAAACGAAGATGGGAACCGAAATCGCGAACATCTTCGCCCAATACTGAAAAGCTTGAACGAGCGTGATGCCTTTCATTCCACCCAGGGCGACGTTCAATGTAATCACCGCGCCCACGACGACAACGCCTGCCCAGTAAGGGAGCCCGGGAAAGATGTAGGCCAGCGTTGTGCCCGCCCCTTTCATCTGCGGCATCGTGTAGAAGAATCCAATGAACAACACGAAGATCACCGCAATCTTGCGGAACAGCGGTGAGTCGTAGCGGCCCTCGGCGAAATCCGGAATGGTATAGGCTCCGAACCGTCTCAATGGCCCGGCTATGAACAGTAGCAGAAACAAATACCCGCAAGCATAACAGACCGGATACCACAAGGCATCGTAGCCGGAGCTCATGACCATGCCGGCAATGCCCATGAAAGAAGCCGCGCTAAGATATTCGCCTGAAATGGCTGAGGCATTCCAACCGACGCTTACCGAACGGCCTGCCACAAAAAAATCTTGAGCGGTTCGGGACTTCCGAGCTGCGGCGAAACCCATCCAGATCGTCGCCGCCACCGTAACCAGGCTGAATCCGAGGATATAAGGATCGACTTGCATAGGCATTATTGAGGGGCTTGGGCCGGGCGCGTGGCGGTGGGTGTGGGCGTCATTGCATTTCTTGGGACCACGCCTTCTACTTCCCGGGCTTCTTGTTCCTCAAGCTGCAGCGACCGGCGGATGAACACGAACGCAATAACCCAGACGGCAGGGAAGAACCCGATCCCGAGGATGAGCCACGATAAAGTGAAGCCAAAAACGCGCTGGCTCATGAACTCCGGCCAGAAGAAGTTTGCGGCTGGCAAACCGAGCAAAGCGACTAGGAACGCGGCTGCGCAGGCAATGGAAAGCCTAAGCTGTTTGCGCATCAGCGATTGCAGGAATGCCTCGCTATGTATATCCAATTTGTCCGGGGTAAGCATTGCTCTTATTCATACCATAAGCGCGAATGCTTGCAACCGCGTCTGTGTGTATCGCAGTCGTCTCGACTGCGAGTGCGCGCACCGTCCCGCTGCGCTTTGGTTATTCTTCGCTATTGGGGTTGGGCAATTTGCTATGGCTACCTGGGAGCCAGAAATGAAGTCTGGCTGAAGTGTTCGCTACGATCATTGCCATCCTGCGAGAAAGCGGCGCTTCGCAAGCCTTAGCGCTTTCGGAGGACGCCTTATCGATACGTTTGGATCGGAAAAGGGGTCGGTCCTAGAATTGTGACACGATGTTATTAATGTCATTTTTCTAGGACTGACCCCGTTCGAGTGACCCCGCTCGAGAAACACGGGCCAGTGCGGCAGCCTACAGTCCGATCTTCTCAAAGATCGCCTCGGAAATGCGGCGGGCTTCTTTGCCGCTCGCGTTGGGGCCTGATATGCGCGTGGCGAACGTAATGACACGATCTCCGCGCTTTACAAACCCAACAAACCAGCCCAGATCCGTGCCTGTGCCGGTCTTACCGTAGAGGATGCGTCCGTCTTTCTCGGAAAGCTCCATCATCTTCTTCACCGTACGCTGGGATTCTGGCGAGACAGGTAACGACTCGGACCAGAGACGTTGTAGAAACACGATTTGCTCACCGGCAGAGATTCTTAAGGAGGATTGGAGCCAGAAGTTGGTGAGCCCGCCGCTGATATCCATGTTTCCGTAGGTGAGCTTTCTTACAAAGTCCCGCTCTCGCTCAGCGCCGATGCGCCGAGCCAACTCCTGATAATACCAGACTACCGAGTTCTGAAAAGCGCTTTGCAAGGTATGATCGCGGTTCCAAGCGGCAACGCTTCGGTTAACTTTATCCCATGGCAGCGGGAATTCCGGACCGGAGGCAACACCGGTTTCAAGCGCAAGCAACGTATGAGGGATTTTGAAAGTGGAACAGGGGCTGATGCGTTCCGCGCAATTGGTCGCATTGTAGCGCATTTGAAGCCCGGTTTGTGAATCGTGCATCACAAAGCAGCCTTCCCAAACGCCGAAAAGTTCAGTGATCTCGTTCGTGGAAAGGGCGGCGCCTCTGGCTGAAGCCATCATCAAACCGAGCCCAAAGATAACCGATAAAAAGCGCAGCACAAACATGGCCGCTAACATTGCTCAATGAGCGTAAAAAGTCACGCGCTGTAGTAACCGATTCGTGAGCCGTAAAGATGTGCATTGCACTTCAGTACTGTTGGGTAGCAAGGCAGCCCAACAAAAACACTTCCTGGTTCTTTAGATCGTGATTCCCAACAGTACGGATTCCGCGAAGTGCGTCATCTCTCTTTTTTGTTTCACTCACTCTGAACGAGAGTGCACCGGGACGGTGCGCGCCCAGCACGGCAGTGCTGAGAGCCCCCATGGTGAAGTGAAGACCTCCGGTCAAGTCGCCGATTAGAGTTGCACCCCGGAACCGGGGTGCCAGAACATTCGATCATGGGATCCACCTTCTACAGTCTTCGATAACCCTCATGGTTCTGGCACCCCGTCCCCGGGGTGCTGAGGCGAGCGTCTGTTAACCGGAGGTCTCCGCTACGCTACGACGCTCAGGGGACTACTCTCTGCCAAGCCTTCGGCTTGGACTGGAGTTTGGCTTCCAACTAGATGGACTTACTGCAGGGTTGATTTTTTCTTGATGTATCTAGGTATATGACTAGATACTTCCCCATGCCCTATCCAACTAAAGTCCAGCTCATCCAGCGAAGGCGAGAGCGCCCTACCACTAAAGTGCCGGAGCGGGACATGTGACAGATTAAAAAAAGAGAATGCGAGATATCATCCCGCATTCTCTTGTAAATCCGATTGAACTTTTCGCTTCGGCGGCACTTAGCGCGGAGCGAGCTTCTTTTCGACCTTGCTCTTCTCGAGCACGGCGTACTTCGGCAACCCGGATTCCGTCGGGAATTTGACTTCGCCTTCGATGAGTGGCCCGGCGTATTCCACAAATTTAGCATTGGGCAGGAAGCCGTCTGCTTCCACCCAATCGCGCGGGACAAAATGTTCCACGTTGGCGATGTCGCCCAGCGGCTGCAGCCCGGTTCCCCAGGCGAGAGTGCCAGAATCGGTGTGGCGGACGATTTTCACCATAAAACCACTTTGGCCGTTCACAGCCGCGCGCACTGCGGCCTCGCCACAGGCGAACGCGTTATTGGAATCGGTGAGACTTGCCATGTGCGCCGCGGCGCGTTGTGCGTAACCAAGCATGACGGTGCGGGTCTTGGTGTTCAGCTTGCCCTGGATGATTTCCTTCATCTTCTCCGCCGCACCTGCCAGGACAGGGTGGCCGAAGGAATCCAGCCGCGTTTTGTCCGCACCGATCTCTTCGCCATTCTCATCGCGGATGCCTTCACCCACCACCATGACACAATACCCGTAGCTTTGGATGGTTTCTTTAACCTTCGCCAGGATGGAGTCGATGTTGTAGCGGATCTCCGGAAGCAGAACGATGTGGGGCGGGTTGGCGGCGTTGCCACGCTTGGCGAGGACAGATCCCGCGGCAATCCACCCGGCCGAACGGCCCATGACTTCGACGATGCAGCATGAGCCGTCATCGGTTGCCATACTGCCCACGTCCGTGCCAATTTCCAGCACGCTGGTGGCCACGTACTTGATCACTGATCCATAGCCAGGGCAGCTATCCGTGTGCGGCAGGTCGTTATCGATGGTTTTCGGAACGCCAATAACGCGCATCTCGTAGCCGCGTTTGACGGCTTCCTCATGGATCTTGTGGGAAGTGTCCTGCGAATCGTTTCCGCCGATGTAAAAGAAATACCGAATATTATGGGCTTGGAAGACTTCGAAGAGCCGATCCATGTCCTTGGCGGCGCGTTCGGGATTCTTTTTGAAATCGATTTTATAACGGCAGGTGCCCAGAGCGGCGGCCGGAGTGTAGCGCAGGCCCTCGATGGTCTTGGCCTTTTCGTCATTAATATCGATCAACTCTTCATTGAGCACACCGAGGATGCCATTGGCTCCGCCATAGATCTCTTCAATGCATTCGTGGTGACCGGCCTCCTGAATCACTCCTGCCAGGCTGGAGTTGATGACTGAGGTCGGGCCGCCCGATTGGGCAACCAATAAGCTTCCAACTAGTTCTGCCATAATTTGTATTCCATTTGTGCGGCGCCGTGCTCGTTCAGCCGCCGCGGTTTCCCTAAAGCCCCCGCCCTTTTTAAATTAGTCCCGCACCATGCCAACGGAGCTCCAGCATGTCAAAGGGAAATCCTTGTTTTTGATTTTTGGCTGGGCACTTATCTGGTTTCGCGGTTCACTGGGGCATGCACAACCCGTTTTGCCAAAGATCCCGACCGCTCTGGAGCGGTTTTCAACAGCTCGCAGGTGCGGTGGGTGTTCTAGGGCTTGCGCTGTCGGTGTGCGCAGCGGCGAGTTATGAGAAGCAGCCGTTTGGCACCAATAAGTGGGGCGAGGCGGTGGATCTTTACACGCTCAAAAACAGCCACGGGCATTCCATCCAGGTGCTCACTTACGGCGCGATTATCTACCAGGTGAATGTGCCCGATAAGTCCGGGAACGTGACCAACGTCACCGCCAACCGTCAAACGCAGGCAGATTATGAATCACGCAGCGGCGCGTTTGGCTCGGTGGTCGGCCGATTCGCCAATCGCATCGCACGCGGCCGGTTTACTATCGAGGGGAAGACCTATCAACTGGCCACGAACAATGGGCCTAATCACATCCATGGCGGGCCGCGCGGATTCGATAAGCGGGTCTGGAACGCTGAACCGATCAAAGGTAAAGATTTCGCAGCGCTGAAGCTTGCGTACACCAGTGCGGATGGCGAGGAAGGCTATCCTGGAAATCTCAATTGCGAACTGGTTTATACATGGACCGATGCGAATGAGCTGAAGATGCAGTATGCTGCCACAACGGATAAGCCTACGGTGCTCAATCTCTGCAACCATGCTTACTGGAATTTGGCGGGCGCATATTCCGGCACCGTTCTTGACCAGGTGCTGGAGGTCAATGCCAGCGGCGTTCTTGATGTGGATGAGACCCTGATTCCGACCGGCAAAATCAACCCGGTAGCGGGCACGCCTTTGGACTTCAAGAAACCGCGCAAAATTGGCGAGCGCATCGGCGAGATCAAAGCGCCACAATTCAACGGCGGCTACGATCATTGTTTCGTTCTCGATCGAAAGGAGCCGAACACCTTGGAATTCTGCGCGCGGTTGACTGATCCGAAGTCCGGTCGTGTGATGGAGGTGTGGACAACCGAACCGGGCGTGCAGGTTTATAGCGCGAATTTCCCGGGAGGCACGATCAGTGGGCCGCCCGGTTTTACGTATCCCAAGCACGCGGGCGTTTGCCTCGAAACGCAGCATTTCCCCGACAGCCCGAATCACCCTGAATTTCCGAGCACCCTGCTTGTTCCGGGACAAGTCTTCCGGTCAACCACTGTGCATAAGTTCAGTCACTAGCTGTTTTGCCCCATAGACTGAAAAGCCTCCAAGGACGATGTTGCATGGACGCCGCTATTGGCGGCGTTTATTTCAACGAGGGTCTTATGAGCCATCATCGTCAAAAATCTTTAGCAGGCAAACGAGTCGCCATCCTGGTCACGGATGGGTTTGAACAAGTCGAAATGACGGAACCGCGTCGTGTGTTGCAGAAGGCCAAAGCAGACACTGTGATCGTCTCCCCTATGAAGGGAAAAGTGCGTGGGTGGAAGGACAAAGATTGGGGCGACAGTTTTGAAGTGGATCTACCGCTGGCACAAGCACGGTCGGAGGACTTCCATGCGCTGTTGCTCCCCGGCGGAGTGATCAATGCTGACAAGTTGCGCATGAACGAAGATGCGGTTCAGTTTGTGAAGGATTTCTTCTTTGGAGCCAAACCCGTTGCAGTGATTTGTCACGGCGCTTGGATATTGATCGACGCTGGAGTTGTCAAAGGGCGAACGATCACATCCTATCCTGCGCTGAGAGCGGATCTTGCTAATGCGGGGGCGAAATGGATGGATCGCGAGGTGATCGTGGAAGACGGCCTCGTTTCAAGCCGGAATCCTGGCGATCTGCCTGCATTTACCGAGGCCATGGTTGAGGCGTTTTCATGTGAGCATTACGAGATGCAAAAACCCATGGAGGCGTTCAGGCCGGTTCAGGTTTCGGATTGACTGGGGCCCGTTCGAATCGCAACCACCAGCACAGCCCCAACGACGGCAGCACCACCTGCCAGGGTGAGCATTGTCAGATGCTCTGTTCCCAGTAGCACCGAGAATAGCAGCGCGAACAGGGGTTCAGAGCAATAGACCACACTGGCTGTGGCAGGCGAAACACGGGGCTGATACTTGTTCATCAGAGGAATCGCTATTACCGAGCTGAACAGGATCAGCGACCCCATCGACCACCATACGGAACGATCCAACGCGAGAGCCTGGAGTGCGTCTGGACGCAACACGCGCTGGCCGCCTGCTACTCCGGCGATGAACAGGCTCAAGACGGCACAGGTCAGAAGCATCACGCTGGTGAGCCGGCGGGAATCGGCTTCCTGGCCATAGTGATCCACAGCCAGAATTTGGGCGGTGAAAACCAATGCTCCGAGAAGCGTGAGCGCCTCACCCAGGAACGGTATCGGCGGTTGCAAGGTTAACCCGCCTTGTCCAGCTTCCGGGTTTGGCCACGCCAGAAACGTTGCACCTGCCAACGCCAGTCCTACGGCAGTCCAAACCGCGCCACCTACCGTCCGGCGCAAAATCAACGCCTGGGCGATCGGTGCAAACACAACGGTCATTGAGGTCAGGAAGCCCGAGACTGACGGACGCGCCCAGGCCAGTCCGAGCACCTGCAAAAGCATCCCCGCGCAAAACATCAACCCGACCACCAGTCCCCCCACGAACTCGTTCCGGGAGAATTTGCATTGAGCGCGTGCGGTGATCAGCACGTAAAGCAGGCCTGCAATGAGGAAACGTGAACCGTTGAGCAGAGCCTTCGATGCCAGGCTTTCCAAGGCTCCAGGGTCGGAGTGGCCGATCGTATGCACGTCGAATGCCCGGGACGCAAACTGCATTGTGGGGAAGGACCAGCCCCATAGCACGCAACACGAGACTAAAACCGTAATAGCCCAGGACTGCGACGCCTGCACAGGCCGGAGTTCGGATGCTGCAGGCGCGTTGGGTCTCGGTTGCGACCCTTCTGCCATTGATGGGGATTCGTTTTTATGCACGGTGACTGCTGCTGACTAGTGCGCGTTGAACGCGAGCGCCACGCCATCTGGCGCGGTCCGTGCATTGTAACGGTGAGCGGGAGATGCGACAGCCCAAAAGGAACAACCAGGCGGAAACGCATTCCCGGCGTTAAACGCGTGCGACGGCATAAAGCGGACTACTGTATTATTGTAGCCAATAGCGGAATAGGGGTTGCCAGGGTGCCTTTCTCAACGTATTTGAAACACATGATACCATCTTTGCTGATCCAGCCTCGTCACTGCCCTGTTTGCAAGACCACTGTTAACTGGGGCAAGAAGATTGGGAAATGCAAATGCCGGGGCAAAAACTGGCAGAGAGTCGTAATGAACAAAGCCACAACCCCAGGCTGATTGTTTGCTTAGGTTCTAATCCCCCGGCGCGTTGTTGAGGTGGGATGGAACTGCGGATTGAGAAAGGCGGCCAGAAAGCTCGTGGCCGGTAGGGAGGGTTTTTTGTCTTGGACAGGATGGATTAGCAGGATGAATCCAGAGGTGTTTGGTGGCGCCACCGGTTGTCGCGTTGCCGGGTGGGGTATTTGCCTAATACAGGGGCTATAATATTTTACTTGTCCAAACTGGGTTTTTGGTAAAGGTTGTCCCGCATGAAACGGATATATACCCTTATTGCTCTATTCGCATTAGTGGCAGGCCTGACCGGCTGTGATCAGGGCGCCAACAACAACCCACCCCCGGCTGACACCAACGCGGTTCCGGCTGCCGTTGACACCAACGCTCCTGCCAAGTAAGCAGAGGTTGGAGTTCAGTTTTCACGCCGGGCCTCTGTTGCCCGGCTCTTTTCTTTTTGGGAGGCAGTTATGAAGAGGCTCGTGTTTTTCTCTACAGGCTTGGCGCTGATCACAGGACTGGTCGCCGGATGCGGCGAATCATCAACACCTCAAAAAGCAGGTGACACCAATGCTGCGGCAGCGACCACTCCGGCCAGTGCGCCTGCCGACTATCTAGGCGCCATGGGCAAGGCGCAGAAATCCGCCGTGAAAGTCAGCGATGTGGCGTCCATGAACCAGGCGATTCAGGCCTTTAAAGCCGAGAACGATCGAAATCCGAAGGACCTTGATGAGTTGGTACAGGAGAAGTATCTGCCGAGAGTTCCAGAAGCGCCTTACGGCATGAAGTTCACCTATGATCCCGCGACGGGCATAGTCAAGGCGGTGCGGGAGCCATAGTGCTGCCGGTTCGGTTCACAACCGCGAAGTGGAAGCCCAGAACGGGCTTTTCTAAACGTGCTCCCCGATCCAGCGCCGCGCATAGGCAGACGCGGCGCACAGCTTCGACACAGTAGCCGGTGACCTTGATCGGCACCCGCCATGACATTCCACTCGGATCAGGCGAGCCGACCACTGCCACGATGTGATGTTCCAGCCATCGGCGCAGCCGGTACATACGGAGATAATGATCGGCTTCAATCTGACGCCGCAGGCTGCAAAAACTGTGGAGCGCTGCTTCCGCATTCGTGCGTGAACGGACCAATTGACGCAAATCCAGCAGGTCATCCGCCGCGCTGCCGTGGACCGTTCCCGAGCCCAGGAGTTCATCGATGATCTCAAGGGCACAGGAGAGACGGCAACTCAGGGACTCCCCGGACTCCACACAGGGACATCCGGGGGTAGTGTCGCAAACGGCGCTGGCTGAACTCGTCAGGCCTTGAGATAACTTTTCAGCATCCATACCGTCTTCTGGTGCCAGGCGATGCGACCGATCATCAGGTCCTGCGTCTCCAGATCGTTGGCCTGGCCGGAAACCTCGCGCGCATGCTGGGCATCCTGGATCAACTTCTCGTGGGCGACAACCAATCCGGCCACATAATCCTTTTGAGGCAGGGGCGCGGTGAACTCGTCCATTTCAGCCATCTTTGCAAGGCGGCTGAGTCCGCCAATGGCAAAGCTATCAAGGGCGCGCACGCGCTCAGCGATCTCGTCGATGCCTTCGAACAGGTTCTCGTACTGTTCCTGAAAGGCCTTGTGCAAGGCGAAGAAATCCGATCCTTCAACATTCCAGTGGGCCTGATGGGTGATTCCCATCAGCGCATAGCTGTCCGCCAGCACCAGGTTCAGGCTATCGACAACCGGGTTTTCTTTGCGGCTTGTTTTTCCAGATGCTGTGGTATTCGTTGCACTCAGAGTTTTCATAGTTAATTCGTTGCTGTCCTATTGCTTCGGCCCCTTAAAGTTCGTCCTAAAAACAGTTCAGTAATCTAGCACAGAAATCCCAACGGAACAATTGAGGTTGTCGCGTGGAACGCGGGTCCGATGAGGCGGAAGTGCCCATGGAAAGTAAAAGCGGGTAGCCGTCGAATCTTTTGACTGGTCGAGGCAGGTTTGGCACGGCAGGCTGGCAGGCATGTCTAGATTAGCCCTCCTGGTGGCCTTTGGTCTTCTGCTGGTTCATAACGTAGGGTCGGCGTTCAACGGACACTCGGTGCAGGAAGGCTCCCTTACTGTAAGCATTGGCGAGATACCTGTTATCACTAATCTGGATCAGGTGCTGCCGTTAACCGTGTCGTTAACCAACAGGAGCGATCAGCCTTTGGAGGTGGCCGTGCGCATGGGTGGCCTAGTGGATGAGGCCCGGCCGGTGGGCGATACCAATAAAACCGCGCGAGTTGCGCCCGGTGCCTCTGGTTCGGTCACCTTTTCCATTGCCATGGGCCAGGGTTCTCATTCGGCACTATACCCGGTGCATATTTTGGCAACGTTCATCGAAGGCGAGTCGAATCGAACGGCGCATGCCATACGAATTTTCGAAACACGTTTTCCGTCATCGAAAGCCGTCTCAGGCAAAGTTCAGGGGGCACTTGCGCCCGGGGGGCTGCTGCCGTTGAATCGCAGCATGCCGCCGGAGATTACGCTCCAAGTGAATAGCCCGGCCAAATTACGGCCAGACTTTCGCGGGAGCGATCCGGAAACCGGCGCCTCGTTCGACTATACTTCGGTCAACCGCGGGGAGGAACGTTCCGCTTTGGTGATGCATCCGCCGTATAAAGGCAAGGCAGGCACCTTGTTCGCCGACTATAAAATCCGGCTGCCCGAGGGCCCGTCCTCCTTCTTTTTTTGCAACGCCATTCGGGATCACACGAAAGCTGAGCCGCCCAGTGATGGTGTGACATTCCGAGTTTACGTGGATGACGAACGACTGTTTGATCGGCATACGGATTCGAAGCGTTGGTTGCCGGGGCGGGTTGATCTAAGCCGCTGGGCAGGGCGGGAAATCACGTTACGGTTGGAGGCGCATCCGGGTCCGAAGATGGATACGACTTGCGATTCCGGTTTCTGGGGCGATCCGGTGCTTTTGGCCGGCCCAATGCCCAAGCCTCCTGATGCCACGCTGCGCACCGATCGCTTGGCCAGAGCACAAGCCATTGTCACAGGCGCGCAAGGCGCAGGAGACGCCCTCAGCTTTCCTTTGGGTAAAGTGATGAGGGCTGTCCTCGTCCCCGGACCGGCCGGGTTGGCGGACGGTGCGTTGGCGTTCGCGGGAGAGAACCGGGTGGTGGTGATCGATGGGTTTCGATTGGCCCTGCGTGATCAAACCTTGGGTGAGTGGCCTGCAGGCGCTCGCGTGGAGTCTGTCCAGCAAAGCAAAACCGTCGGTGGCCGGGTTATGCTCAAGCACAAGGTTCACTTGGCTCCTGGTACAGATGGCGGGACCTCAGCAGAGTTGCAGGCTGAACTCTGGGTGGATGGCGGCGCGCTAAAGCTAAAGATCACCAGCGATGAACGCATTACAGGTCTGGCTCCGGGTAGGACATTGCAGCGGCCACAACAGATTTATTTCGGTCATGGATATGTCATTGATCAGCCGGGAAGGTTTCGGGCGCATGGCGGCGGACATGATTTATCAACCAGTCATGTCGCCTGCGATTATGACTCAAGGCTGACCCTTCTGACTGCAGTGGACACACCGCCGGATTTCCTGGAGGTGGACGGTGAGAACAACCTTTGCAGCCTGCAAACGCATCCGGAAGCCACATTCACATTCTTACCAGGTATGCATGGCGGGCTGGAGACTGCGCTACGCTTCCGAGCGCTCAGTGAGAAGCGCGCAGCACCTGCGTTTAAACGCAAGGCCGGCCGTTTCGTGTTCGACATCTGGGGCGGACGCTATGCCAATGATGCCACGTTGCTGCGCCGATGCTTCGCCTATGGCCTGACCAACTCGATCGCCGTCATGCATGTCTGGCAACGCTGGGGTTACGACTACCGGTTGCCTGACATCTTTCCACCCGATCCGGGCTTGGGGACGATGGCCGATCTGCGAGAGGTAGGCGAAGCCTCCGACGCCGTGGGCGCACTCTGGGGAGTGCATGATAACTATATCGATTTTTATCCTGACGCCGATGGCTTCAGTTACGAGCACATCACGTTCGATTCCGAAGGTAACCCCAGAAAGGCGTGGTTGAATGAGGGGAGAGACGCCCAGAGCTACCAGTTCCGTCCGGACCATGTGCGTCCGTTGCTCGATCGCAACATGCGGTTGATCGAGCCGGCGTTTAAACCGACCGCTTCCTTTGTGGACGTGTGGACATCGATGAATGTTTTCGATTATTACGATCGGCAGGGGAAGTTTCATTCCCGCACTGAGACCAGGCAGCTTTGGGGTGAAGGTTTTGCCGACATTCGACACGCATTGGGTGGGGCACCGACGATCAGCGAGGCAGGCAGCGACCAATTGATCGGCTGGCTGGATGGGGCTGATTGTCAGTTCCTGCGCATAAGTTCAAGCGGAGAGCATTTCTGCTATGATTTTCCGTGCGGCGATTGGGAGCGTATTCCCTGGTTCGATGCGGTGCATCATCGTCGATTCAGCCTGCACGGAGTTGGCTACTCGAACCGTTACCAGGGTGGACGTTCCAGGGAGCAGCATGGGATTGAGAGTGACGATTATCTGAGTGCGGAGATCCTCACCGGACATGCGTTGATGATCGATTTGCCGGGCATGGTTCGCGGCGCGGTTCGGAAGTATTGGCTGGCGCAGGAGTTCATCGAGAGCATTGCCCAAGATGACATTGCGTCAGTGGAATTTGTAGGAGGTAATCTGCATCGACAGATTGTGCGCTGGCAATCCGGCGCGCAGGTATGGGTCAATCGTGGGGCCGACGACTGGCAGGTCGAAGGCATAGCCTTGCCGCAGTTCGGGTATCTGGCGCGGAATGGAGTGATCGAATCGCGGATCGAGCGGTTGCACGGCCAGGTTGTGGAGCAGTCAACCGGCAAAAGTGGACGTTACCTCAATGCGCGCGCGGCAGATCCCAACGCGCCATTGGCTATCCGGCCGGAGGCGGTTTCTGCCACGCATGTTGGTGGACGCCGGTTCAAGCTCGAAGTGAAATGGGATGCAGCCCAGCCTGCGCCTAACGACCTTGCCGTGTTTTACCATTTCAAACGGCGCGTGCCGGATCGTTACACGGAGCAGGAGTTTTACTCGGGCGGCATGCCGGATGTACCGACATCGAAGTGGACCGGAGCTGTGAGAACAGGGGCTGACTGGGGAATTGTGGTCCCTGACGAGTTTCCTTCCGGCGAGTACCAGGTGCTTGTCGGTTTGTATGACAATCGGGGTAACGGTCGGCGCTACCGGTTGCTTGGAGATGAGCGAGCCGACCTGCGTTATTACCTTGGGACACTGGTTCTTGAGGGTGAAAGTAAGCAAGCATTCACCGGAGTGCGTTTGATCAAACCCGCGGGATCGGGAGTGGCTCCGGCCATCCTAGTGCAAAAGGCCGCGCAATTTGGGCCGGTGCAAACCACCGGCGGGCTCAAACTCATCGAACAATCAGGGAGCATGTTAGTACTGCCCCTGCCTGATGGACCCTCTTTCGAGGTATCTCTCGACATTCAGTTGCTTGCTGGGAGACCAGTTCAGCCAACTAGCCTCAAGATAGTTGATGCGCAAGGAAAGGTGACGGGAGAGCATCTGTTCGAGCAGGAGGGAACATGGGTCCGATGGAAGACGCGTCCGGAGGATTTTGGCTACAGGGTGGATTATAGCGAACGATAGGAAGAGGAAGTCTGTGGGACGGGTGCTCTTTGCCCGCCATATTCCACTGGCCAAAAAGGTCTTGATGAGCCACGCTTTAGCTGGCCATGAACGATTTGACAACCATCCTATCGGCGTTGGATCAAGCGGCCCGCCGCTTGCGATGGAAGGGTGTGTTGCGATCGGGATTTCTCGGGCTTTGCTGGGGGTCCACTGCGGCCTTGGTTCTGACCGCCCTCTACCATTTTCTTCCCTTCCCGCACGCGACGCTGCTTATCATTCCCGCGTTGCCGGTGCTTGCGATTCTGATTGGGGGCGCTTTAGGCTGGCGAACGCCTTCGCGCTCGTTGGTGGCGCGTCAGCTCGATTCATCCGCACACCTTCAAGAACGGCTCGGCACGGCTGTTGAATGGACAGACGCACCCGAATCGGACGAGTGGCGGCGCCTGATCCTGGCCGATGCAGCATCGAGGTTGCGGCAGATCGACCAACGCGAGCTCATCCCTTTGCGCCTGCCTAAGAGCGGTCGATGGTCTGCGGGACTTTTGGCGCTCTGCACGGTGGCCACTCTGCTGCCTGTCTATCGCAGTCCGGCTCATCTTCAGCGGGAGGCGGATGCCGCGATTGTGGAACGAACGGGCCGGCAATTGGCCGAGTTAACCCGGCACTCTCTTGAAACGCGCACTCCCGCGTTGGAGCCTGTGCATAAGAGCCTGGACGCCGTAATGGCCGCCGGTGCGGAACTGGAGCGGAAGACACTCACACGTGCCGAGGCGTTGCAGAATCTGGCCGGGCTCTCAGATAAGCTGCAGGAACAGGCCAAACAACTGGCAGCCCAGCCTGCCATGCAGCGTCTGGAGGAGGCGGCACGGAAACCCGGATCTCCGATGTCAAACCGGGCGGACCTCCAGCGGCGAATGGAGGCTATGCAGCAAGAGTTGGGAACAGCGGCATCCCCAGAGCAATTGGCTTCCATGCAGGCCCGTCTGGAAAAGCTGCAGCAGCAGGCGCAGGCGGCCAGCCAGGCCCACGGGGCAGGCGAGGCGGCGCGTGACCCGGGGTTGGCAGATGCAATGTCGGCGCTGTCCCGGGATGCACAGGCGCTTGGGATTTCCACGGAAGCCATCGATTCAGCGATCGCCGCGCTCGCTGCCAGCAAGCCGGACAAATTTGTGAAGGACCTTCAGGCGGCGATTCAGGATCTGGAGAAGATGCGGGAGATGGCGAGTGCCATGAAACAATTGCGGGAGCAGATGGGGAAGCTGGGCAAGGATCTAGCCGAGCAACTGCAAGCTGGCCAGGTGGCTGCCGCCCAGAACACCTTGCAGGAAATGATCCGGAAATTGGAGTCTGCGAGTTTATCCCAGGAACAACTGCAGAAGCTGATGGAGGAGGTCCGGGAGGCGGTAAATCCAGCCGGCGATTATGGAAAGGTCAGCGAGTTTCTTCAGCAAGCGCAGAACCAAATGAAAGCGGGTCAAAAGGGTGCGGCAAAGCAATCCCTGCAGCAGGCCGCGCGTGAGCTCGCTGAACTGAAACAACAGTTTGATGATCTGCAACAACTGGCCCAGGCGATGGAAAATTTGAACTGTGCCGGCGCATGCATAGGGACGGGGAAAAGCTGGGGCCAATGCCGTGGCGCGGGCGACAGTAAGGGCATCGGCGCGGGGGTGGGGACCTGGGCGGCGGATGGGTTGCTGAATGAGGCACCCCAGATGAATAAGAGTTGGGATAACTCGGGTGTTAACAGGCCCGATGTTAACCCCAGGGGACTATCTGAGAGGGAAATTGGCACCACCGAAGGCTTGAAGCCGGATCAGGTGAAAGGGCAGATCTCGCAGGGCGCTCCCATGCCCAGCATTCCGTTGCGCGGTCTGAGCATTCGCGGGCAGAGCACCGTGGCGCTGGAGCAGGCCGCTGGTGCGGCGCAGGTGGAGGCACAGGAAGCATTGAGCCAGGATCGCGTCCCGCGAGCTTACCAGGGACCTGTGCGCGATTATTTCGACGATCTGAAGAAGTAAGCTAGCTGGTTTCGTACACGGTCGCGTCCGGAGTGCCGCGGGATGGAGTCAGGCACAGGTCTGTTCAGCAATCAGAAATCATGGAAACCGAACAAAGAATCCAACGATTCCGCGAGGCATGGAACGCCTTGCGGCAGGAGATCGGCAAGACAATAGTGGGCCACGAAGGAGTGGTGAAAGGCACACTGGTGGCGTTGTTCGCCGGTGGCCACGTGCTTTTGGAAGGCGTGCCCGGCCTGGGGAAAACCTTGCTGGTGCGGACGCTCAGCGAAGCGCTGGACCTTTCCTTCAACCGCATTCAGTTCACACCCGATCTTATGCCCGCCGACATTCTCGGCACGAATATCGTCATGGAGCATGCAGGCGGGCGCCGTGAATTCCAGTTTCAGGCAGGCCCGATTTTTGCCCACCTGGTTTTGGCCGACGAGATCAACCGCGCCACACCCAAGACCCAATCCGCATTGCTCGAAGCGATGCAAGAGCACCAGGTCACGGCCGGCAACCAATTGCGGAAGCTGGAGGAGCCGTTCTTCGTGATGGCGACCCAGAACCCGATCGATCAGGAGGGGACCTATCCGTTGCCCGAAGCGCAATTGGACCGATTCTTTTTCAAGCTGCTGGTAGGCTATCCCTCAGGTGAGGAACTGGCGCAAGTCATGGCGCGGACGACCGGGGGCGCAACTCCGCGACCCGGCAAAGTGATGGACACAGCCACGCTGTTGGAGTTGATGCAACTTGTGCGAGAAGTGCCGGTGGCCGCTCATGTGCAGGATTATGCGGTGCGCATGATCATGGCCACGCATCCTGGAACACCGTCTGCGGCTCCGGAAGCGACCCGTTACTTGAGATTCGGCAGCAGCCCGCGCGGCGGCCAGGCGTTGCTGCTGGCGGGCAAGGTCAGCGCGCTGGCTCATGGCCGGTTCAATGTGAGCTTTGAGGATATTGAATCAGCGGTCGCTCCGGCTTTGCGGCATCGGTTGATCTTGAACTTCGAGGCGGAAGCTGAGGGCTTGACCACGGACCACGTGATCGAGGGCGTGCGCAAGCACGTGCCCCGGGACGCTGCCGCAACGGTCCGTGCCTGAACCGCGACTCGAAGATGGCGAGTTCATTGTTAACGCCGGAATTGTTGCGCGCACTGGAGCGGTTTGAACTGCTATCGTCTCGTCGCGCCCGCAGCTCGGCCCGAGGCGAACGCCGCAGCCGAGCACGCGGGCAATCGGTGGAGTTCGCCGATCACCGGAACTACACCCACGGAGACGATTTCCGTTATCTGGACTGGAACCTGTTCGGCCGTTTGGAACGTCTTTTTCTCAAGCTGTTCGAGGAGGAACGCGAATTGCCGGTGCGCATCTTTCTCGACGCGAGCGAGTCTATGACTTTTGGCAAACCGGCGAAGTTTGATTTTGCTCGGCAGACCGCTGCCGCGATCGGTTATGTAGCCCTGGCAGGATTTGATCGGCTGGGCGTGCATTTGTTTCCGATCCGTGATGATCTGAGTTCTCCCGAGGCGGCCGTGCGGCTGGCGATGACCAGATTGAGAGGAAAGAAATCCTCGTTTCAATTCTTTAATCACATTCAGACGACTACAGCCGGAGGCTCGGCAGATTTGAACGCGAGCCTTCGCCGGTTCGCCCTTGAAGCCCGGCATTCCGGGTTAGCCGTTGTGCTGAGTGATTTCCTCGATCCCGGTGGATACGAGGCAGGCCTGGGCGCCCTGGTCGCGCGCGGGTTCCAGGTCGATGCCATTCAGATCCTGGCGCCGGAGGAACTCAATCCAGTGGCTTTTGGAGATCTCAAGCTTGTGGATTCAGAAACCGGCCATGCGCAGGAAGTCACGTTCGGACGTTACCGGCTCAAGGCGTATCGACAGACCGTCGCTCGCTACATTAAACGGCTCGAGGAGTTCTGCCGGGCACGGGGTATTACCTTCTTTTCGGTGTCATCGGACGCACGAATAGAGGATTTTCTGCTGAAGCAACTGCGTCGCGCGGAGGTCTGGGGCTGATTAACGCATGAGCTTTCTGACACCAGCCGCATTCTTCTTTGCTGCCGCCATCCCGGTGGTGATCCTCTTTTACCTGCTAAAGCGCAAGCGTGTGATCCACCTGGTTTCGAGCACGCTCCTCTGGCAGAGGTTCCTCGCCGAATCTCAGGCCAGCGCGCCGTTTCAAAAGCTGCGCAAGAACTGGCTCTTGTTCATCCAACTCTTAGTGATCTCATTGCTGGTGTTTGCGCTCGCCCGGCCATTCTTTGCAGCAGCCGCAAGGGCCGCCGAGTTGCGGGTGGTCATCCTCGATGGCTCGGCCTCCATGAAGGCTACTGACGAACCACCATCGCGATTTGAACGAGCTCGGACGGATGCTCTCAAGTGGGTGGATGGGTTGGATCGCACTGATCAAATGGTCATCATCCTGGCCGGCCAGGACACCCAGGTGCGTCAATCCGCCACTTCTGACAAAGCGGCGCTTCGACGCGCGCTGCTTGCGTGCGCACCGTCGGACACGCCGACGCGCCTCGCCCCGGCATTGCGCATCGCTGAATCGCTGGTGCGGGATCGCACTGGGGCGGAAGTCCACCTGTTCAGCGATGGTGTGGCACCTGCGCTTGAGGAATTTGAAAACAAAGGGTTGCCGCTGGTTTACCATCGGGTGGGGCGCAGCGGTGAAAACCTGGCGATCACGGCTTTGGATCTGCGAGCGAATCCTGATTCGCCGAAGCAGAGAGCGCTTTATGCGAACATCTCCAATCTGGGCACGAACCGGCAGAGTGCAACTGTGGAGCTTCTCTTGCAAGACCGCGCGCTGGAGTCCCGTGTCTTGAACCTGGAAGGGGGCGCGAGCGAGCCGCTGCTATTCACGGTCAGCCAGCAGCAAGACGCGCTGTTCACAGTGCGGCTGAAGACTGAGGACAATCTCGCATCTGACAATCAGGCGAGTGTGGTGAGTGTGCTGCCTCGTCCCGTGAAGGTTCTTCTCGTCACAACCGGAAACAGGTTCATCGAGAAAGCTCTCAATGCCATTCCGAACCTTCAGACGACGATAACTCCCAGTCTGGCTACAGCGGCCGATTCCTATGATTTGGTGGTCCTGGACAACGTGGTCCCGATGGTTTGGCCGCGAGCGAACGTGCTGGCGATACACGTGCCGAATACAAATTGGTTCCCTCAAATCCAAACGCTCGAAGCGCCTGGGATCGCTGATTGGCGGGCCGCGCATCCGCTCCTGCGCTACGCGACTTTCGAGAACGTGCAGATCCGTCAAAGCTATGCGGTGCGCGCGCCGTCCTGGGGCGTTTCATTGGTCGATTCCCCGCAGCATTCACTGGTAGTAGCCGGGGAGTTGGGCACCCAGCGCATCGTATGGATCGGGTTCGATCTTCTTGATAGCAATTGGCCGCTGCGTGTTTCCTTTCCGATCTTCATGGCCAACGCAATAGAATGGCTCAGCCCTGCCTCCGACCGGGAACGGCTCATGGTTAAGACAGGCCAAGCGATCCGGCTCGTTTCGCCTGCTCCTGGGCAAACCGCACGTGTCCGCACCCCAGGAGGAAGCGAACGGGAAATCAAACTGCCACCCGGCTCAAGCGAACTGGTGTTTGCGGAAACGGATGCGCAAGGCGTTTATCAGATCACTGCGGGCACCAATTCATTCCAAGTGAGTGCGAACCTGCTTGATCCTGCGGAGAGCCGAATCGGCCCGCGTGAAGAGTTGCAGTTAGGTCAACATGCCCGTGTGGCAGCCACAAAACGGCACAGCGAAAACCATGAGCTTTGGCGAACCTTTGCCGCGCTTGGCCTTTTCGCGCTGCTGTTTGAATGGTGGTTTTATCATCGGAGGAGCGTATGAGCAAAGAATCAAAGAAGAGCCAGTCGGATGCGAATTGGCCGCATGATCGATTCGGCAAGGATGAGGCGATATCCTGGCTCTGGTGGGTACCCATCGTCCTGATTGTGCTGCTGGGTTCCTTGTTGTTACCCACGATGAACTTCTTCCGCAAAGGTCCGCAAGTGGTTGTCTATTGCGCCCAGGACCAGGTCTATGCCGAGCGGATCTTTAAACAATTCAAGGAACAAACCGGGATTCGCGTGCTGGCTGTTTACGACAGCGAAGCGGTGAAGACAGTGGGCCTGGCCAACAGGTTGCTGGCCGAGAAGGCGCAACCCCGAGCAGACTTGTTCTGGGGGAACGAGGAGTTGCGCGCGCGGCAATTGGCGCAACGAGGAATTTTCCGTGAGACGAATGGATTGGCGGTTTTCGGCTATCGTTCCCGCCGGTTGGTGGTAAATACCAACACCTTTGATTTTTCGACGGCTCCTAAGAGTTGGCGTGATCTGACAAACTCGGTCTGGCAGGGCAAACTCGCTTTCGGATATCCCCAGTTCGGCACCACCTCAACGCACTTCCACGCGCTGCGACAACATTGGGGCGAGCCCGCTTGGAAGGCCTGGTGCCTCGCTTTGGCCGCTAACAAACCGCGGCTTGTGGATGGAAATTCGGTTGTGGTGAAGATGGTGGCCAGCGGTGAAGCCGTAATTGGCATGACCGATTCGGACGACATAGCCGCTGCGCAACGGGAAGGCGCGCCTGTGGCTGCGTTGCCCATCGCTGAGGATTCGTTGCTGATACCGAATGCAGCCGGGTTGATTGCAGGCGGGCCGAACCCGAACCCGGCGGAGGTTCTGTTCGAGTATTTGCAGAAACCTGAGGTCGCCCGCGAACTGGTATCGATGAATGCCCTCGAAGGTGTGTCCCCTGCTGAGATCCAAACTTCGACACTGAAGCCGGATTGGGAAACGATGCTGCGCGATCTTGATGCCACTGTGAGAATCTTGAACGAGATTTTTCTCCGATGAATTGGGCACTGTTGTTAAACAGCCTGGGCGTCGCTCTCCTGGCCACCGCGGGTGCGGTGATTGCCGGATTCGCGGCAGCCCTCTTCGCGCTTGCATGCGGTCGGCGCATGCGCTTCGCACTCTGTGCTTGTGGGGTCCTGGTTCTGGTGCTGCCTCCGTTTCTTGTGGCAAACGCGTGGCTGCACTACTTTGGTTTGAACGGGGCATGGCGCGGCGTGCTGCCATTCAATGTGCTGACTTTGCCCGGCACAGCGTGGGTGTTGATCCTGCTTCTCTGGCCGATCACTTTCCTGCTTGTTCTTGCCGGGTGGCGACAATTGCACCCAGTCCACTTCGAGAGCGACCCTGCGGTGCGCGGTCGATACCTGCTCCAGGCATTGTTAATCCCGTTCGCGGGTCCTGCCCTGGGTTGGGCGACCGTTATCACCCTTGTGCTGGCCCTGAATCAGTTCACGGTGCCGGCTCTGTTACAGACCAAGGTGCTACCCGCTGAGATGTGGGTGCGCTATAACACGGAACTGGATGCTTTGGGCGCGCTACGCATGAGCCTGCCCTTAATCCTTGGTCCCCTTGTCTTGCTTTTCTGGGTGCGACAGAAACCCGTGCCCTGGAAACAAACCCGGGAAGAGTTAACTCCGGCAACCGTGCGCCGCCAGTTAGGTGCAGTTTGGATCGGATTGGCATTCGTGATCACGGTGCCAATGATTGCGCTCTCGCTCGGACTGCCCCTGTTCCAGATTCTATCCGCGCCGCGCACATGGATAGAGCTGCCGATGACTCTGGCGGCGGCCAAGGTATCGCTCGCGCACTCATTCCTGTATGCATTGGTCGCCGCTACATCGTGCACGTGTCTCAGCTTGCTCGTTTGGCATCGGATGGTGCGCGGGTTCGCGTGGCTTCTGTTTCTCATCCCTGGAATGCTGCTGGGGCTTGGGCTGATCCGTTTGCTCAACACCTCATGGACAGGGTTGCTTTTTCAAACACCGCTGCTTGTATTGATCGGGCTGACGTTACGTTACATCGCGCTTCCAGCCAGCGTGCTGGCCGCTCAGGCGCGGCGCATTGATCCGAGAATCCTTGATGATGCACGGCTCCTTGGATTAAGCCTGCCGCAGCGCATCCGGCACGTCTATGCGCCGTCGTTGGCAGGTCCTGCCCTCGTGGTTTGGTACTGCGTGTTTCTCCTGTGCTTGTGGGACGTGGAAACCGCTTTGCTCCTGATTCCGCCCGGAGGCGAAACAGCGGCCTTGCGTGTGTTCAACCTGCTCCATGCCGGTTATAGCGCCCAGGTGAATGCCCTGTGCCTGGCGTTGCTGGCACTGGGGCTCTTGCCGCTGCTTTTCGTTCTAGTCGCCACGGTGATCTCCGGTGGTAAGCGTCGCATGAGCCTGCTCCGCTGGCTGCCGTTGATCCTGGCCACCGGGATGGCGGGATTGATCAGCGGTTGCTCGAAACCCCTTTCCTCTCAGTCAGCGCCGTTGGAGAGCCGTTTCTTCACGGAGGCTTCGGTGATCGCCTCGCGCGGTGCCGGTCCAGGAGAAGTCAACAAACCGCGCTCGGTCACGGTGGGCACGGATGGGGGGCTGTACGTGGTGGATATGACCGGGCGTGTGCAAAAGTTTTCTAACACCGGATCGTTCCTGAAATCGTGGCAGATGGAAAAGACGGACTTGGGCCGACCGAAAGGCTTGGGTGTGGACCGTGAAGGCAACATCATGGTGAACGAGCCCCATTATTCGAAGGTCAACCATTTCACCACGGACGGCGCGCTGACGGTCCGATGGGGCGTGCACGGGACCAATGATGGGCAACTGGCGTTTCCGCGGGCGGTGGCGGTGAACTCGCGCAACGAAATCTACCTGAGCGAGTATGGCCTGGTAGAGCGAGTTCAGCGGTTCAGTTCTCGCGGGGAGAAATGGTTGGGGACCTTTGGTACCGCCGGATCAGCTCCGGGTCAGTTCAACCGTCCCGAAGGTCTGTGCATTGACCGGCAGGACCGTGTGTATGTGGCTGACTCGTGTAATCATCGAATCCAGGTGTTCGACATGGACGGCAGGTTTCTGCATGCCTATGGCTCGGCAGGCACCGGGTTGGGGCAACTCAGTTATCCCTACGATATTTGTGTTGATGCGCAGGGGTTCCAGTTCGTCTGCGAGTTCGGCAACAGCCGCATTCAGGTGTTCGATCCGGAAGGCAAGCCGCTCGAAATCATAGGCGGACCGGGCCTGGCTCCTGGCCGATTTAACAATCCCTGGGGAGTAGCGCTCGATGGCTCAGGCAATCTGTATGTGGCGGATGCGTTGAACCATCGGGTGCAGAAACTGATCCGGCGTATCGGTGTGAGCCAGGCCCCTTCACAGCCAGGGCTTGCAGTTGAGCAGATCGCCTCACGCCGTGTGGGAGCCCATTCATGAGGTTTCAATTCACCCATGCGCTCTATTTGCTGCTGCTGCTTCCCGCAGCCGCCTGGGTGATTTGGCTATGGGCCTGGACGGATGCCCAGCTCACACCTGTTCGACGATGGCTTTCTCTGGGTCTGCGCTGCATGGTTCTGCTTGCCTTGATCCTGGCGATCGCTGGCGCCCAGGCATTGCTCCCGGTCGATGGCATGAATGTTTTCTACCTGCTGGATCGGTCCGATAGTGTTCCTGGCTCCGGCCAGGAAGCGGCTCGTGAATACGTGAATCGCAGTGCCCACACGAAGCGATCAACCGATCGCGCCGGAGCGGTTGTGTTCGGAAGCGAAGCCAGCATTGAGTTCCTGCCAAACACCATCGTGGATTTACCAAAGGTGCAGGCCGTCGTGGGCAGTGAGCGCACGGATTTGGCTGAAGCCATTCGACTTGGCACCGCGGCACTGCCGGAAGCTGGGCAGAAACGGTTGGTGGTGCTTTCGGATGGAAATCAAAACTCGGGAGACGCTTTGGAAGCGGTGGCGGCGGCGCAGCGACTGGGTGCGACCGTGGATGTTGTTCCATTAGGCTCGGCTCGCCGTGGAGACGTCTCACTGCAACGCCTTGAAATGCCGGCTCGATTGAAACGCGGCCAGCCTTTTGAATTGAAGATCGTGACTCAGGCTGAGGAAGCGCGCGAGGCCACCCTTCGGTTGTGGCGCAATGACCAGCTTCTCGGGGAACAGAAGATGCAGCTTAACCCTGGCAAAAACTTGCACTCACTTTCACAGCGTCTGGAAGAGCCCGGGTTCTACAATTACGAGGTTTTGCTGGAGATCCCGGGCGATCCGATCCCGCAGAACAATCGCGCTGCGGGTTTCGCTGTTGTAGCAGGAGAACCCAAGCTTCTAATCGTCTCGGATGACCCGGCGGCTGATAGGTCGCTGGCTTCCGCGCTCCAGAACGCCCAACTCCAGAGCAGCATGGTGGGGCTGAACGGATTCCCCACGAGCCTTGCAGAACTGCAGACCTACGACACGGTTTTCATCAGCAACCTTTCGGCCGGTGATCTGGGAATGACCCGCCAGAGGTTGCTTGAGAGTGCGGTGCGCGATTTTGGGGTGGGGTTGGTGTGCGTGGGAGGCCCACAAACCTACGCGGCAGGGGGGTATCGCGGCACGCCATTAGAATCGGCCCTGCCGTTGAGCATGGAGTTGGATAGCAAGAAAGTGCTCCCGCCCGGTGCCGTGGTGTTGATCATGCACGGCATGGAGTTCATGAACGGCAACCAGGTGGCTCGCGATTGCGCGCAAGGCGTGCTGTCGGCGCTGGGCCCCGGAGATGAGATGGGCGTGCTGCTTTGGGATGGCAACGAGCGATGGCTCTTTCCTCTGGCCAAGGTCGGTGACCGCAAAGAGATGGCGCGACAGATTGCGGGAATGAACCAGGGCGATCTGGCCAGTTTTCAAGGCGTCCTGCAAATGGCCCACGAAGCGTTGGCCAAATCCCGGGCCAGCCTCAAGCATATCATTATCTTTAGCGATGGCGATCCGCAGGCCCCTAAACCCGAGCTGATGCAGGCGATTGTTAAGGACCGCATTACGGTAAGCAGTATCTTGATTGCCGGGCATGTTGGACCCGAGACCATGATTCTCATGGCTGACGCCGGGCGCGGCCGCTTTTACAACATCACCTCCCCTGACGAGTTGCCTCAGGTGTTCATCAAAGAAACCGCTGTTATTCTGAAGAGCGCCATTTACGAAGAACCATTTGTGCCTCAGGTGCGCTCGATGACCGAACCCGTGCGCGGCATTCAACCAGCCGAGTATCCTCAACTGCTCGGTTACGTGGCCACCACTCCGAAGCCGCGAGCCGAAACACCGCTCTGGACCCCGGCGAGCGATCCCTTGCTGGCGCATTGGCAATATGGTTTGGGCCGAGCGGTCGCTTTCACGTCAGACGCCCAGGCGCGCTGGGGCAAACACTGGACCAGTTGGGGCAAGTACCGACAATTCTGGACTCAACTTGCGCAATGGAGTCTGCGCCGGGCGGAGAGCGCCGACTTCGATGCGCGCATGAGCATTGAGAATGGTGAAGGATTGGTGAGCCTCGATGCGGTTGATGCCCAGGGCAATTACCGGAATTTTCTAAACCTGCAAGCTTCGCTAGTTGATCCCAAAGGGGATCGCCAAACGTTGCGCCTGGAGCAGAACGGCCCGGGCCATTACGAGGCGCGGTTCAAAACCCGGGTTAGCGGTGTCTATATGGCAAACGTTTTGGAACTGGCTGAGGGTGGCGTGCGAGCCGCGCAAGTGCTCGGCGCTACCGTGAGCTATTCGCCTGAGTTCAACACCGCCAGCCCTGATCTCGCGCTGCTGGGCCGCATCGCAGAGCGCGGAGGCGGAAAGCTCCTCGACTTGAACAATCCGATCGCTGGTCCATTTTCTCATGACAGGATCAGAACCTTTCAGCCGCGCGATTTGTGGGAATGGTTGCTCCAGTTTGCTGTGCTCCTCTTCGTAGTTGATATCGCGATGCGCCGCGTGATGATTGATCGCGAGGAATGGGCCGTCGGCTGGCGCCGTGTGCGCGCATGGATTCCGTTCTTGAAGCCCGCGAAGCAGGTCACTTCAAGCGACCCTTCGTTGTCGAGCCTGCTTGCGCGGCGGCATCAAGTGCGATCGCAGCAGCCCGTAGCTCCGCCGTCCAGTGCGCCGGAACATCTCTTTCAACCCCGGGAAGAACCCTCCGCGCCCGCGCCGGACCCAGCCTCTGCGTCATCAGTGCCGCCTGCACAACAGGCTCAGGCACCAAGTGCAACTGCCGCTCAGGGCAGCACCGCCAGCCGGTTGTTGGAAGCCAAGCGCCGCGCCCAAAAGAAGCAGGAATAGCTTAATCGGCCCTTGGTTGCCCAAATGCCATGCCTTCTACATGCCCATGATCTGGTACCCGCAATCGGCGTAGATCACCTGACCCGTAATTGCTCCAGCGCCGTCGCTGGCCAGGAACAGGCCCGTTGCGCCAAGTTCCTCCGGCAGCAGGTTGCGCTTCAGCGGAGCGTGCTCTTCATAGTGTCTGATCATCTCCAGGAAACCGGAGATGCCACGAGCGGCCAGGGTGTTGACCGGGCCGGCACTGATGCAATTAACCCGGATCTTTTGCGGACCGAGGTCATACGCCAGGTAACGGGTGCAGGCTTCCAGGGAAGCTTTGGCCACACCCATGACATTATAATGGGGGACTACCTTTTCGGCGCCGTAATAGCTCATTGCCACGATGCTGCCGCCATCTTTCATGAGCGGTGCGGCTTCGCGGGCAAGGCCCAGAAGCGAGTAAGCGCTGACATCATGGGCAATCCGGTAAGCCTCGCGGCTGGTGTTGATGAATCGGCCTTCCAGGGCCTCGCGCGGGGCAAACGCTACAGAATGCAGGAGCAGGTCGAGTTTGCCGAACTTCTCGCCAACTGCGGCGAAAACCCGGGTGATATCTTCGTCGCGGGTGACATCGCAGGGCAAAATCAGCGTGTCCTGGCCGAAAGAACCGGCGAGTTCTTCGACATTATCGCGGATGCGATCACCTTGATAGGTGAAAGCCAGCTTGGCGCCTGCCTTGTGCCAGGCCTGGGCGATGGTCCACGCGATAGACCTCTTGTTCGCCACGCCAAAAACCACACCGTATTTACCAGCCAATAAAGACATGCTTATACCTATTGATTGATTTGCCGTCAGAAGCCCGCCCAGCCGGACTAAAATCGAACGGTTACCTTAAGAAAAGATTAAGCCGCTGGCAAGGCTCGATTGCTGGGCGGAAAATGCCGGAAATGGTGCTAACAGATAATTTGCTTGATCCTAAGGTGGGGCTCCATTATCAGTTTCGCGCCTTTTATGAACCGGATCAACTTTCTTACACCAGCTTTGCTTATCACCTCCGCGTTGGCCGCCCAGGCGGCCGTCAGTTTCACCGGGGGCGCTTATACACAAAACTTTGACACGTTGCCGAACGCACCTGTCAACACCAGCTTGCAGACAACCGCCCCCTGGGCCGATGACGTAGCGGCACCCTCGGGCCAGACCAGCATTGCAGGATGGTATTTGTGGCATCCGGCGACGGCGACCGAAGGTGGCGCGAACGGGAATCAAAAGTTTCGAATTCACGATGGCAGCGGGAACACTGGTGCATTCTACAGTTTCGGCACTGCAGCCTCCTCTGAACGCGCGCTGGGCTACCTGGCGGCCAATGCAATCGGTGTCGCGGGAGCCGAATCGTACATCGGTCTGCGTTTGCACAATGATACAGGAGCCAGCATCTCCGGCTTTTCCCTGAGCTATAGCGGCGAGCAATGGCGCGATGGTGGGGCCGCAACTCCTAACGCGCAAAGCCTTACCTTCGGCTATAGCACTTCGGCAACCTCAGTCCAGGACGCTTCATTCACAAGCGTTGCTGCCCTGAACTTCACTTCACCCGTGCTCGTGAATACCGCCAGCGGAGTGGCCGTGGATGGGAATAACGCCGGCAAGGTGGTGATCAGTTCAGTCACGGTGAATGGATTGACCTGGGCAGCGGGCACAGACCTGTGGCTGCGTTGGGCGGACAAGAATGATTCCGGAAACGATCACGGGCTGGCTATCGATGACCTGACTTTCACTGCCGTAGTCCCGGAACCCGGATCGGCCGCGCTGATCGGGCTGGGCGTACTGGCGTTCGGCCTGCTCCGCCGCAAGAACAGCTAATGGGCTGAATCCGCCGGCTGGAACATCCAGCAGGCGAAATCTGAGAATTCAAGAGGGACCAGTGCAAAACGCCTGGTCCCTTTTTCGTTAAACGCAAGCATGGTGAACAATCGACGTGGCGCGAGGCAGCACCATTTGCCTCAGCGTTATCAACGAGCTCCAGCCGGTTTTTACCGCAGTTTGAACCCACCTTTAAAGATCACTTCGGCAAGTGTGACCACCAGGAAAATGGCGCTGATCACGGCATTCAACCGGAAGAACGCCACATTGATCCAATTGAGGCTGCGACGTCTCGCAACCCAATGTTCCATCACCAGGCAGCCGACGATCAGTATCCATCCGATTATGTAAGCGATTCGAAAACGGCACAACAAGCCGAAGGCCAGAAGCAGCCCGCATAATAAAACATGAGCCAGGAAGGCCGCCTGCAAAGCGTTGTTGGGGCCCCACGCCACCACCAGCGAATGCAGACCGTGCCGGCGGTCGAATTCATAATCCTGCAAGGCGTAGATGATGTCGAAACCCACCAGCCAAAGCACCACCGACAGCGAGAGCACGATCATTTGAAAGATCTCCGCCGTGGTGACATGTGTCCCCTTCACGGCGAGCCACGCACCGATCGGTGCCAGCGCCAGTGCGATGCCGAGGTAAACGTGGGTGTAATCTGAAAACCGTTTCGTCAGCGAATAAAAGCACACCACAAACAGCGCTACAGGTGACAGATAAAAGCAGATCGGATTCAGAAAGTAACTTGCAGTTATCAGGCCAGCGGCCGAAAGCGCCCATAAGGTCCAGGCAGCCAGCAGGCTGATTTTCCCGGCGGGCAAATGGCGGCCTGCGGTGCGCGGATTCAGCGCATCGAACTTCCGATCCATAATGCGATTGAATGCCATGGCACAGGTTCGGGCACTGACCATTGCAGCCAGGATCAGCAGGAACGTTCTCCAACCAGGCCACCCCCGATTGTCGCGCGCGGCCACAGTCATGGCGGCCAGCGCAAACGGCAAGGCAAAGATCGTATGTGAGAACCTGACAAACTCACCCCACTTCTTGATAGCGGAAAACATCGAATAAACTTTGTGTTGAGCCGGAGGCTAGCCTTCCGGTTCCTCCTGCCAGCGAACCGAGAGCTTATGATCCACGCCCAGGTGATCCAGCACCCGTGCCACCACGGTATCAGCCACGGCCTCCACAGTGGATGGGCGCGTGTAAAATGACGGGTTGGCAGGCAGAATGGTCGCCCCGGCCAGGAACAGCAGCTCGAGATTCTTTATGTGGATCAAGTTGAGCGGAGTCTCCCGTGGCACAAGGATCAGTTTACGCCTCTCCTTGAGCACGACATCCGCAGCCCGCAGCAGAACATCCGCACTATAGCCGTGAGCAATCCGGCCAAGAGTTCCCATGCTGCATGGAATCACAACCATTGCCTCAGGTGCGTTGGAGCCGCTCGCAAAGGGAGCGTTCATACTGCGAAGACTATGCATCTGCACGCCCGCAGGCACCCGGAGGCCCCCAGGCAGTTCCTCGGAGATCACAGCCTGGGCATAGGCGCTCAGCACCACATGGATCTCATGCTGTGCCGGGTCCAGGTTGTCCAGCAAACGCTGGGCATAGAGGGAGCCGCTTGCCCCCGTGATGGCAACGAGAATCTTCAATTCAGTCGCCCAAGATGCCCTTTGGAGCGGAAAAAACCCAATTAAAAATAAACTCGGGGGACAAGTCCAAGTCCTGATTTCAATTTGTCACTTTCGAAGAGGCCATTCATCTTCCTCGCAACTGCTGCCTTGTGATCGCAGGAATGCCGACCGAACAGTGATCCGTACTGTTGGTAACTGCGCGTTCCATTTGATGTCATTCCTGGTGGTTCCGGTTTGCGCCACAAAGGCGCAAACCGGAACCACCAGGAACTTTTCTGTTTTAAGCCTAGAGGTTACCAACAGTACGGAATTGCCAGGCACATCTCCCGGTGTTTGGGCCTTCTACCGCAAGGGAAGGCATCGAAATCCAAAGCCTCACCCGCTTCTAATCACACCCGTTTCGAACACAACGAACTAATTTTGCTTGATACCCTGCCACTGCCCGCCATGCTTTCCCCATTCTGTTATCATGAATGCAACCCGTCTCTTCGTACTCGGTTCCCTGGCTCTCACTCTTTTCGCACCAGCGCTCCTGGCTCAGACCACCAATCCTCCTGCTCAGCCTTTGCCCTGCGAATACGAAAAGCTCTCATCCCCAAAGTTCCTCCAGGCCTTGGAAAAATCCGCCTACACTTGCGTTATCCCATTCGGGATCATGGAAAAGCACGGGCCCCACCTGCCGCTGGGAACCGACCTCATGCAGGTGCGCGAGATGTGTCTGCGCGCGGCCAAGCAAGAGTATGCCATCGTGTTTCCACCTTACTATTTCGGACAAATCAACGAGGCAAAGCATCAGCCGGGCACCATTGCCTACAGCAGCGAACTCATCTGGAAACTACTTCAGGAGACCTTGGACGAACTCGCGCGCAATGGAGTGAAGAAGATCGTTATTGTGAACGGCCACGGCGGCAACAACGACTTCCTCCGATTCTTCAACATGGCGCAATTGGAGAAGCCTCGCGCCTACTCTCTGTTCCTTGTGGATCCATGGAATGCTGAGATCTACGCCGCAGTCCAGCCCAAGCTGAAATCCACAATGCCCGGCGGCCATGCGGATGAGACGGAAACCTCGATGGTCATGGCGCTTCACCCGGAACTCGTAAATCTGGAAGAAGCCAAAACGGAATCGGGAGCCGATCAGGCGAAGCTGAGCCACTTCAAGAACGTCAGCACACCGCTCGATTGGTATGCCGGGTACCCCAATCATTACTCCGGACAAGGTTTCAACGGGAGTGTTGAACTGGGCGAGTTCCAGTATGGACTGCATTCGAAGGTCGTGGCAGATGCCATCAAGCAGATCAAAGCCGACACCAAGGTGCAGGAGTTACAAAAGGAATTCTTCAGGAGCAGCACCGCACCGTCCGCCAAGAAGCAAGATGGCAAGTGATTATTGGCCCGATGACGGGGAGCTTCTTTGACAGGCTGAACAGGAGTCTTCCGTCACGTCATCAACCGACACTCCTGCAAGCGCCTTTCCAGCAGCGAGCGCTCGACAGGTGTACAGGAGAGTTCCATGGCGCGCTGGAAGTGCGCCGCAGCGTCCTCATACCGGCTCGCCTGCGCCTCGAACTCGCCCATAGAGGCGTAGAGCAAATGGTAGGACTCCAGGGGCTGGCTTTTTAGCAGGGACCGAATCTCCTTGATGGCGGCCTCAGGCCCACGCACGTGCGCCACCGCCACCGCACGGTTCAAAGCAACCACCGGTGACGCGTTCATCGCATAGAGTTGGTCGTATAGCACGAGGATGCGGCTCCAGTCTGTGGATGCGGAATCGCGAGCCATGGCGTGGCAGGATGCTATGGCTGCCTGCAAATGGTAGTCGGATATCTCAGCACCCTCTGCCGATTGCGCCATATGGATCATTCCACGCGCAATGAGGGATCTGTCCCACAACGAGCGATCCTGCTCATGCAATCGGAGCAAGTTGCCCGCAGCATCCAGGCGGGCCGGCAAACGCGAGGCGTTCAGGCACATCAATGCCAGTAGCGCATGCGTGCTTGGCTGGTCGCCTGCCGGATGCCGCGCCAACAACTCACCCAACCGGATGGCTTCTTCGCAAATATCTTCACGAATGAGGAGATCGCCGGTTGAGGCCTTGTAACCTTCATTGAAGAGCAGATAGAGCGTCTGCCGCACGGTTTCCAGACGCGGCTCAAGCTCCGGGCCAGCCGGAATTTCAAAACGCACTTGCTCTTCGCGCAGCGTCTGCCGCGCGCGAGTCAATCGTTTAGCGATCGCGGCTTCACTCGTAAGAAACGCCCGGCTGATCTCCTCTACCCCAAAACCGCACAAGGTCT
The DNA here is from genome assembly GCA_942493075.1 of uncultured Verrucomicrobiota bacterium. Lineage (GTDB taxonomy): Bacteria > Verrucomicrobiota > Verrucomicrobiia > Limisphaerales > UBA8199 > JBBQYD01. The sequence continues at coordinate 5,911,230 of OW818681.1, forward strand.
TAAGCGCAAGGGCCACTTGCACCTCTCCGGACAGCGCCGGGTGACAGCACGCGAAAATCAACCGCAACCGGTCGTCGGCAATTTCCTGATCAGAGATCAGGGTGTCGTCGCCGAGGTTTGACTCCTCTATCAGCGCGGTAATCTCCGGTTCCTTTTCGCGGAAGGTCTTCTTGCGGCGCACAGCGTCCAGAGCCAGGTTGCGTGCGACACGCATGATCCAGGCGGACGGATTCTTCGGGACGCCGCTGAACGGCCATACTTGAAGTGCTTTGGCGAGTGCCTCCTGAACGACGTCCTCCGCCAATCCCAGGTGTTCGATCCCAAAGATGCGTGTCAAGGTCGCCACCATCTTGCCCCATTCCTGGCGAAACAGATGCTCGAGGGTCAGGGAAATGTCCCCTGACCCGCGCGATGCATCCACTTCGTTGAGGCTTTGGGTGCTCACTTAGCCAACGATTCCACGATCACCTTGAACCCGCCGTAAAGCATGCGCGAGCAATCGAACGGCATGTCCTTCGAACCGCACATTTCCTGGATTCTCGGATCTGCCATCACCGCCGCGTTTACGCGATCCCTGTGAGCGCGTGATTTGTAAACAATCCACGCGAGCACCACGGTTTCATCGGGCTTGAGCTTCAGTCCCTTTGGAAAGGGCAAGCCCTGGGATACCTCCAGGTCGTCGCCGACGCATTCCCGGTATTCCAGAGCGCCATGTTCTCGCCAGATCTTCGCCCCCTTCTGCGCCATGCGGCGGTAGGCGGCTAGATTGGCCTTCGGCATCGGCAGCACAAAACCATCAATGTAGTTAGGCATAACTCAGATCTCCTGTAATCTGCGTGAGCCGCTACACAGCTTGAGCGGTTTCCATCTCCCGGCGCGCTTCAGATCGCACGGTGCATTCCTCGGCAATCGGCCGCACTTCAACGATCGCCCCGTAAGGCAGCCCCGGACATTCCTTCGCGATTTCCACCGCTTCCTCCAGCGTGTCGACCTTCAACAGGAAGTAGCCTGCCACCGCTTCCTTGGTTTCCGCATAAGGCCCATCGGAGACCGTTTGGCGTTTGCCATTCCCGATAACGACGCGGGAATCACGCTCCAGCGGGTTGCCCCCGATCGCTTTGCCCGCTGCATTCAGCCGTTCAAACCATGCCATCCACTTGGTGGCGATCTGCTGCATTTCCTCCGGGGAAAGTCCTTTATGCCAGTCCATGCCGCGGAACAGCAGCAAACATCCGTTTTGGGTTCGTGTATTCATATCTTTGCTCATGTGATTTTGCTTTTGTTTCAACCTGTCATTCCTACGACGAATCAGGCCGCTAAAAAAGGACACGCCACCCTCAAAAACCCAAACAGCCCGGCGAACTCCGGAACGAGTGAAGCACGACTTCTCAACATTCGCATTGCCTATTCACAGTAACACTTTCTCTGATACTGGCCACATCGAATTTATTCCTCGTGGACGCGAAGTCTCGTTGAAAAGCGGGTAAGCAACGCAGTATGTAAATTCAAAGCAATGATAGATCATCCAGATGTCTGAAGAGGTGGCCTACTAGGAGACTACACCGAAGGATCCGGGTCCTTTCCCTGCCCTTCTCTTGTCCCGGCAGGGACTCGTGATAATAGCCCAATGCTTTAGCATTGGGTGCTTGACATAATAGCTCCAGAGTCCCGCAAGGGACGGCTGAACTGTCACTCCCACAAATACTTCGGAGTATGATCTCAAGACTGGACATGGCCGTGCTCAATCGTTCCTTCGGAACTAGGTCAGAATCGAACACTGCCACCCAAAGCTGAAGCATTGGGCTTTTCTCAACTGTCCCGCTGGGACAGGAACGAGGCGTTCCGGCTGATTGTCGAAACCTCCACAGATGACTCAGAAAATGTGCAGGCTCCCACTGATTCACTCTCACGACGGCGTCAACTGTCGATGCTCCGTATTCTGGGCAATTGGTAAACGATGACTTTGGCCAGCTTGGCCTCACCCACTCCTAATTACGCCTGGGACACCCTGGCACTCGATTACAGAACCCACCCCCCCCATTCCGCGCTTTTGTTCCAGGCGGTTTTCACAGTAGCCTCTTCCCCCGTCCGGAAAAATTTGTATGCACATCGTCCTGGTCGAACCGGAGATCCCGCCCAATACGGGAAACATTGCGCGCCTTTGCGCCGCCACGCGCACGACACTTCACTTGGTGGAGCCGCTCGGCTTTCGTGTTGACGACACCACGCTTAAACGGGCGGGAATGGATTATTGGAAGATGGTGGAATGGCACCGATGGCCGGATTGGACGGCATTCCGCGCGCAGGTGACACCTGGCGCCACTCTTTGGTTCATCGAATCGGATGGCCCCAGGACTTATGCCGAAGTTCAATTCAAGCCAGATGATTACCTGGTGTTTGGACGCGAGACGGCTGGCTTGCCGCCCAGCCTGTTTCAGTCTGACCCGGAGCATTGGTTGCGAATTCCCATGGCAAACACGCCCGCGCGTTCGTTGAATTTATCCAATTGCGCGGCCCTGGTGCTCTATGAGGCGCTCCGGCAAACGGGTTTTTCCGGAATGAAATAGTTAGCGCGGGAATAGGCTGAGGGTATCGAGCACCGCTTTAACCTTGGCCACCTCGTGGGTGCGGAAGAGATCAGTCCGGCCCAGGGACGCGAGCATGGCGAAGAAAGGTTCAGCGCAACGAACTTCATCACCAAAGTACTCAAACGCATGCGGCAAGGCATGACATGTTGGCCACCCCAGAGTGCGCAGCCGGAACGTGTTTAAGAATACATCCATCTGATGGCGCACACGCACGCCGCTGTCTTGCAGGTTCCGGTAGTAAAAACCCAGGCCAGGATCGATGAAGATTCGCTTTACGCCGCCGGCGACCGCCAAATCGATTTGCCGCGCGAAATGCTCCTGCATCATCGCCACGGGATCAGATGTGAAAGAAAAATCGCCCACGGCGCGCACGTGCTCCCCTTGCACATAACAGATGATCACGGCGGCATCATGATCCGCCACCATCCGGTAGAGATCCGAGCTGCTGGGTGTGCCGGTCAGGTTGAGAATGTTTGCCCCTGCTTCAAGGCAGGCGCGCGCGACTGTGGGTTCGTAGGTTTCAACTGACACCAAAACGCCCCGGGCGCGCACCTCCCGGATCACGGGCAGCAACCGGGAATTCTGGAGGTCCGCATCGGAACGAGCGGCGTGGGCCAGAGAGGATTCAGCACCGATATCGATGATAGCTGCCCCTTGCTCATGGAGCACACCGGCGCGTTGAATGGCGCTGCTGGTGGAAAGACAAACACTCTCGCGATACCAGGAATCGGGAGAAAGATTAACCACACCCATGAGCGCCGGGCGGGCATTGCCGTCAAAGGAATGGCCAGCGATATCGAAGGCCTGCACGCGTGCGCGGGCTGCTTCGGGGTGTTTCGCCAGCAATCCAGCCAGATATTCCAATGAGAGCATTACGGTTTATGTAAACCAGGAAGGGGCAATGCTCAATGCGGAATGTTTAGCTGGCTTTGGTAGGGCGGCATTGCCAAGGCCGCCGTCCCCGAACACCACTGACACCTCCCTAAGGCCTGATTTAGATTTGTCACCCTTAGAAGATCATTCATCCATGCGGGGTCTGAGACTCAAATGCAGGCATGCTGTTCGAACCGAAATCATTACTGTTGGTAGCCGCCGCCCCTTTTGATTCCACCCTGTTGCATCGTCGCGTCTGCGTGATGATTCTTTGGAGGTTTGCACCCTCAACTCCTCCTTACAAGCTCCCAGCTCCCACTTTGTAACAGCATATTCCTTGTCTCCCACCCATCCACTTATACACTCACAAGCGAGTATCCTGTATGGCATAAAACTAACGACTGGGTTCACTTAGGCTATGAGACGCAAGAAATCACGCAGGACCTCGCGGCAAACGTCGGACGAGTCGCGCCTTTCCCGTGGCCGCATCCGGACCGATGCCATCTTTCCCGTCGCCCCCGCTGTTGCATCCCTGCCGAAAGGTTACGCCGCCACACTTCAGGCGATAAAGACCCACCTCAGCAGTGCCCGCATCCGTGCGGTTCTCGCCGCCAACCCGATCGTCATTGAGGCCTACTGGCAAATTGGCAAGCTAATCCTCGCTCGCCAAACCGATGCCGCATGGGGTGCCAAAGTTATCGACCGACTGGCCGCCGACCTCCAGGAAGCATTTCCAGACATGGGCGGACTGTCGTCGCGCAACCTGCTGGCCATGAAGGTTTTCGCACGCGAGTTCCCCGATGGGCCAATTGCGCAACAGCCTGTTGCGCAATTGCCGTGGGGCCACGTCCTGCAGATCATGCAGCGCTCCAAGGACCCTGCCGCCCGCGATTTCTACATCCGCGAGACCCTTACCCATGGCTTCTCGAAACATTAGGCTATTGTCAAGTGTCCGTCCCGGACACCGGAGGGGACATGCCTTTCAATCTTGCTGCTGTTGGACTGGCTTGATGCTGGTTATTTGCTGGGTGGCGCGAGCCCAGGCGCGAAGCAAAATGGCCGCAACCACAACCAACCCGGCAGCCAGGCCCGTCCACAGCCCCACGACACCCCATCCGAACCCGAAGCAAAGCACCATGCCCAGCACAAGCCCGACCGGATAATGCCCGATCAGGTTGGCGATCATAGCGGTGCGAGTATTGCCCAGACCACGCAGAGCGCCTGTGGCGCTTACTTGTGTACCATCGGCAATCTGGAAAAGGGCCACGAGGATCAGAATCTTCGCCCCGAGCTCGATCACCTTGGGATCCGTGGTAAACCAGCCCAGTAGATAGCGCGGGATAAGAAGGTAGCCTGCTGCGAAAGCGCTCATGACCAGCACCGAAAGGCCTATGCACATCCACCCGGCAACGAGAGCCCGCCGTGGCTGGCCGGCCCCGATAAACATCCCCACCCGCACCGCTGCTGCGGAGGAGAAACCCAGAGGAAACATAAACGTGAACGCCGCCAGCATCAGTGTTACATGGTGTGCCGCGAGCGGAACGGCCCCCAGCGCGCCTGCCATGAATGCGGCGATGCCAAATGCACCAACTTCCAACGCCGTATGTCCCGCAGCCGGGGCCCCGAGCTTAAGGAAGCTTTTCTGCACTCCCCAGTCCAATCGCGGCAATCGGAGTCGGACAGGCCTGAGCAAATACCAGGTATAAGCGATGGCAAATGCCAGCATGAAATAACGACAGATCACCGTAGCCCAAGCCAACCCCTTCACCTCCAGCCGGGGAAATCCCCAGTACCCCAAACCTAGGGCAAAATCTGCGCCCAGGTTCAGGACGTTCGCCCCGATAATGATCAGGCTGAACCCGAGGACCCGATGCCGAGCCTGCCAGTACCGCTGGAGCACGAAGAAGATGAACAAGCTCGGGAGACTCCAGCCAACGACCTCCAGATAATGTCGGAAAGCGATCTGCACAGGACCGGGCGGAGAGAAATGCAAGTATAGCAACGTGCCCGCCAAAACTCCGGCTGCGGACAGCACCGACACGATGAAACAGGACCAGATCGATTGGCCCAGATAACGGGCCAGGTTCTTTTCATCCCGCGCCCCTACACACTGCGAGAAGTAGGTATCAAGTGCCAGCAGCAGCCCCATGCAAACATTGGTAAAAGTCCAATAGAAACTCGAACCAAGGCCCAATCCCGCCAGTGTTACGGTGCTGATCCGCCCGGCCACCAGGGTGTCAACCATTCCCATGGACATCTGGCCCACCTGGTTCAGTACAATCGGCAGCGCGAGCTTCAGGGTATCCCTGAACTCTATCCGCAAATTGACGGCCGATTTCATCCAGAAAGCCTAGAAGCTAATGTGCAAAGGCTAAAGACAAAATGGGGTGTCTCGGCTCGTTTCACACGTCAACTCCGCTGGAAACCTATCCGTTCATAGGCTAAGATCCTCGCGTGATTTACGATCCGACATTGGACGAGTTGCTAGGCAAAGTTTGGGATGGCGGGCGCATTACCCCAGCCGATGCCCTGCGCTTGTACCATTTGCCCCTGGAAGAGCTCGGTTCAATGGCCGATCGTCGGCGCCAACTCGCACGCGCCAAAGCCCACGAAGGACGCGGCAACGAAATCGTTACTTACATCGTCGATCGCAACATCAACTACACCAACATCTGCAACGTTTACTGCAAGTTCTGTGCGTTTTATCGCACCGAGAAAGATGCCGATGCTTACGTCATCAGCTTTCCGGAACTTGATCAAAAAATCGAGGAAACCATCGCTCTCGGAGGCACGCAGATCCTCCTGCAAGGCGGGCATCATCCCAAACTGACGAAGCAGTGGTATCTGGACTTGCTCTCGCACATGAGAGACAAGTTTCCCCAGGTGAATATCCATGGGTTCAGCCCCAGTGAATTCATCCATTTTCGCGACGTGTTTGGTGAACCTTTAGAAAAGATCATCGCCGATTATCGCGCTGCCGGGCTTGGATCAATTCCGGGGGGGGGTGGCGAAATCCTGGTGGATAGCGTGCGTCAGCGTGTTTCTCCGTTAAAAGCCATGAGCAACGACTGGCTGGAAGTCATGGCTGTTGCTCACCGGCTTGGGCTCAACTCTTCTGCCACCATGATGTTCGGACACGTGGAGACGATCAATGATCGCATCGAACATCTCGAACGGCTGCGACGGCAACAGGACGAGACCGGCGGTTTCACTGCGTTCATTTGCTGGACTTTCCAGGCAGAAAACACCCGGCTCAAAGCGCCTACAGTCGGCGGCCAGGAATACCTGCGCACCCAGGCGCTGGCGCGCATTTATTTGGATAACTTTCCCAGCGTGCAAAGTTCGTGGGTCACCCAGGGCCAGGAAATTGGCCAGGTTGCCCTGAAGTATGGTGCCAACGACCTCGGAAGCATCATGATCGAAGAGAACGTGGTCTCTCAGGCCGGGACAACGTTCCGAATGACCGTTGAGGACATGAAACGGTTGATCCGTGAGCTCGGCTACGAGCCCCGTCAGCGCGACAATTGGTATAACCTCTGCCCCCAGGCCCTGTAGCGTATTCCTCCTGCTCCATTTGACTTTGCACCGTTGCGGGTCAACTTTCCATCCTAATGAGACATTTTGGATCGGTAACCTGGGCAGCTCCCATGCTTTTGGCCGGGTTGGGGCTTTTTTGCGCTCCGGCGTGGGCGCAGATGCGTGATATTTCCAGGCTTTATCAGGAAAACTGCTCCGGCTGCCATGGTGATAATCTGGAGGGCGGCCAAACCGATTCACTTTTGGACGATACATGGAAACATGGCGCCGATGACATGAGCATGGCACGTGTTATCCGGGACGGCGCGGAGTCTGAAGGCATGCCACCCTGGAAAGGAGAGCTCAGTGAGGCGGAGATTCGCGGTATGGTGGTCTTTATCCGGGAAAAGCACGAGCAAGCTCTCACAAAAAAGACCACGTTCAATAAGCCGACTCTCAACCAGGTCACCGCGACTCAAGAGCACAAGTTCCGTTTGCGCAACGTGGCCGAAAACCTGGATACCCCGTGGTCGGTCGCGTTTCTGGCGAACGACACGCTTCTCATTACGGAGCAGAAGGGCACGCTGCGCATTTTGGAGAAGGGCAAGCTGCGCAATGAGCCGATCAGCGGCACCCCAAAGGTCCGGTATAAAGGACAGGGCGGACTTATGGATGTGGCGCCGCATCCGGGCTACGCAACCAATGGCTGGGTTTACCTCTGTTTCACTGATCCAGGGTCCAATGACGAAACCAGCGATGCCGGCATGACTGCGGTGGTACGCGGTCGGATCAAGGATTACAAATGGACGGATGAGCAGACCATCTTCCGTGCGCCTCTCTGGACCTATCGCGGCGGTGGAGTGCACTTTGGCTGTCGCCTGGTTTTCGATGAATCGGGCCACCTGTTCTTCCCGATAGGCGAACGCGGGCAGATGCAGGACGCCCAGAATCTCACACGTCCAAACGGCAAGGTCCACCGTGTTTTCGATGACGGGCGGATACCGTCTGACAATCCGTTTGTTGGACAATCGAATGCGATTCCGAGCATCTGGAGCTATGGCCATCGTAATCCGCAAGGATTGGATCGCCATCCTGTCACCAAAACCTTATGGGATGCCGAGCACGGTCCCCGCGGGGGCGATGAGCTGAACCTGGTGCTTAAGGGACGCAACTACGGCTGGCCGATTATCACCTACGGAATGAATTACAACGGCACACCCATCACTGGGCTTACCCAGAAGGAAGGGTTAGAGCAGCCAGTTGTCCATTGGACGCCCTCCATAGCTGTATGCGCGATCGCCTTCTATAACGGAGAGAAGTTCCCCCGCTGGAAGAACAACCTCTTCGTGACTGCTTTGGCGAAGGAGGAGCTGCGCCGCCTTGTCATTGATGGCGAGCGGGTCACAAAACAGGAGATTATTTTTAAGGACATCGGACGCGTGCGCGATGTGGCAGTGGGGCCCGACGGCTTTGTTTACGTGGCGCTCAACAAGCCCGATAAGGTAGTGCGGCTCGAACCTGCCGACTGAGCCGGATTTTTTCGTGAGATTCCGCCCCTCATCCCGCGCCGGCTTCACACTGGTGGAATTGCTGGTCGTGATCGCGATCATTGCGATTCTTGCCGGGCTGTTGTTGCCGGCTCTCGCGCGTGCGCAACGGCAGGCGCGCAAGACCTCGTGCATTTCCCAACTCAAACAGCACGGAATCGCGTGGCGGATGTATCTGGACGAGAACCAGAGCCGATTCCCTGACCGCCGGGATCTTAAAACAACCCTGCCGGGTGGTTATAAACCGTGGTCAACCTGGCCCAAGAGCGATCCTCGCTCCGGTTGGGCGGCGGTGGTGCTCAGTAATGTGCTCACGCGATCAGACATCTGGAATTGCCCGGCAGTGACGCGTTCAGCGTGGGCGAATGTGGATCAGGCGAAACAGCTCTCCGGCAGCCATTCAAACGCGATCGTTGCTGGCTACTGGATGTGGCGGTTTGATCGGCATGACGACCCTGTGCCGCTGGATAACTTTTGGGGACGCACCGAGGTGGCTTCCGTTGAGAACTTGCGGGATGCGAATAATCCTGTGGCTGGATCGCCGCTCGGGCCTGCCGATGTGGAACTGACGATGGACATCTATTTTCCCGCGACGGCCTCCGGCGTAGATCCCGCGTTGAAAGGCCGCACCGCACATCCCGGCGGGCGCAACCGCCTCCTGCTCGATGGGCATGTGGATCACCTAAAAGACGCCCGCACCCCGAACGGATGAATCAAAGTAGAGGCGGGCGTCTCTTCTTGGTCTCCTGGTTGCCTCTATTCTATGTCCTTTATCCGGATCTATCCGCAGATGGCGCAGATGGCCGCCGATGAAGGCGGAGGCTTCGGAATGTAGCGCGGTCGTCTCGACTGCGAGTACGGGCGGCGTCTCGCCGCCCCTTTTCCACTGCAAACGGTCGGATACTAACAATGTTCATTGCGTTTCAGTACTGTTTGTAGCGCAGCGCCCAACAGCACAAGCTCACCCCCGTTCAGGGGCTTCGGACAAAGACGATTTCTCGCTTGGGTGCCCACTTGACGCTCTGCAATGCGACCACGCCTGGGCAGGTTTAGTCAGACAGGGCAGGCTGATCCTGTGCCGGAATGTCCTGTGTGATCAGCATGCAGCAACTTTGCGTATACGAACGCTGATATGTCAATCGCGGAAGCATTTGTTTTGGTTCCGCCTGCGGTCTTTTTGTTCGATTGGTCGCTTGTTTGGGTTCTTGCTTTTCAGGTATTCTATCCTGGTTCGGGTCGTAGTTAATTATTCCAGGATTTGGTGAAGAAACGTCCTTTTTTGATATTGCAGAACGCCGCCTTCAGGGTCGGCGAAGGTCTTGCTTTCGAGAAAACCAATTGGGTGTTCCACTCGGATGAGCACTGGGCGGTGCATGGCGGGAATGGTTCTGGAAAATCGCTCTTTGCCGATTGTGTGCGCGGGCTTCTGCCCGTCGTGCAAGGCTCGCTTGAATATCACTTTCGCTCCCCCGCAGGGCTTTCCGCAGAAGAATCCATCGGCCACGTTTCCTTTGAGGACCGCAGACTCGAACTCGATGGAAGCGTGATGCAGTCGCGCTGGAGCAGCATCGAGGAGGAGGAATCCTTGAGTGTCGCGAGGTTTCTCTCCTATGAGAGGGTCATGAGTGTGAACCCGTTTGCGGTCGAGGAGGATCATGAGCAACAGCGGCGCGCTTTTTCCCGCCGACTGGAACGCGCAGTCCGGTTGCTGCGGCTGGAATCCTTTCGCGATCGCAATCTCATCTCTTTATCCAATGGGGAGCGCCAGCGCGTTCAACTCGCACACGAGTTGGCCAAACCTCTTCGGTTGCTGATTCTTGATGAGCCTTTCACCGGGATCGACCTGGCAACGCGCCACTATCTGCGTGAGGTTTTTAGCGCGCTCATGCGCACACGATTGCGGTTGCTGTTGATAACAACGCATGGGGAAGAGTTGCCTTACGGCATAACTCATGTCATGGAGGTGGAAAACTGCCGTGTTGCAAGACTCGGAAAAGCCGGACGGCGGTGCAGCGCGCCCAGGCCTTGTGCTCTGAAAACTCAAGTTCCACAAAGTTCGGCGTCGAAGCCCAGCTCGACTGGGGCCCAGGTCTTGATCGATCTGCAAAATGTGAATGTCCGTTACGGTGATAAGACTGTGCTTAAGGACCTGAATTGGACGGTCCGCACCGGGGAGAGTTGGGCGGTGATCGGCCCAAATGGCTCGGGCAAGACCACCTTGCTCAGCCTCATAGCAGGTGATCACCCCCAGGCATACGGCAATCACGTTGTGGTCTTTGGATTCAAGCGTGGAACAGGAGAATCCGTGTGGGACATCAAACGCCATGTGGGCATGATATCGCCGGAACTGCATCTGCACTTTGATGAGGCCCTCACTTGCCTGGATGCCGTCGTATCCGGGTTTTTTGATACCAACGGGCTATTTGAGGAACCGAGTGATCGGCAGGTGCGCAATGCGCGGCGGATACTCGCAGAGTTCGGCTTAAGAAACTGGGCTCATTCGCCACTTGCCAATTTGTCCATGGGCGAGCAACGCATGGTGCTGCTGGCGCGGGCACTTGTGAAGAAGCCAAAACTGCTGGTTCTCGACGAGCCCTGCCAAGGCCTGGATGCGAAACACAGCCGCAAATTTCTGGGGCGTGTTGCCGGGTTGGTGGGCTCTCGAACCACTACTGTCCTTTTCGTTACACACCGGCCTGAGGAGATCCCGCCCGGCATTGGCCGGCAATTGGTGCTTGGCTGAAACGCGTAGCGCGTTCAGAGGAGCGCCACAAAAACAAATAATAACAAGCGCAGCGCAAACATGGCGCTAACATTGCCCAACGAGAGCAGAAAGTCCGTGCTTTACTGACTAATCTGAAGTCCCAGGGGTCAGTCCTAGAAATGAAATGTGACAATCGGACATTGTGTCACAATTCTAGGACCGCCCCCTTTGGAGGTAGTTGAAGCTTTGAGTTCGGTCGGTTACTTCCGCAGGATCTTCTCCATCGGTCTCCCTTTTGCGAGCTCATCTATCAGCTTGTCCAAATAACGAATTTTTTTCATGAGAGTATCCTGGATGTCCTCGACGCGGACTCCGCAAACAACGCCTCTAATAAGTGCGCTGTTCGGATGAATGAGGGGTGCCTGAGCGAAAAAGGTTTCGAGGTCGTTCTCCTGCTCTATCTGGCGATGGAGACCAGCCTCATCATAGCCAGTTAGCCAGAGAATGATCTCATCAACTTCCTCTTGGGTGCGTTGTCTGCGCTCCGCCTTTGCAACATACAGCAGGTATATCCTCGAAAACTTCATCTTGGAAAGCTGTGGCTTAGGCATCTTGGTTTCTTTGTGGTCCGGAGCGTGTTGCTTCCTGCAAGCTAACGCAGAATTGACTGACCGCTACCGGAAAGTGGAACTTGAGAGGGATAGGTCGTGGGCAATCACCATCCAATAACTGGTGCTATCGTGCCGCATCCCACTTGTTTCCGATCCAAATGATAGCTGCCAGCAGCGCGATGCCTGCGATTCGGATGAGCCCGATCGGTGCAAGAAATATTACGACACCGAGCAGCAGTATTGTTAGGGGAAGCTTTCTGTTGCCGTTGGCAAGTGAGACCACCACTCCAGAGATCCAAGCAAGAATAGCGAGCAGAAACATAGGTTCCCAGAGATTGACAGGAAGCGGGCCGTTCAGTTGTTGATGTTCGTTCTGACGACTACCGTCCCAGCAATGAAATCATGCAGTGACATCAGCAGGAGTGTGAGAAAGCTGACCGGCCAAAGAACACAGGAATCAGCAAACCCAGTCCAGAAGCGAGGACCAAAAGTCGAGTATCGGTCGGAAGGAGCGAAGAAACGGTTCCTGTAGTATGCCCAGATGAGCAAGGAGAACAGGATCATAAAACCCAGGCTCATCAATTGGCTGAACATTTCTGTGTGCATGTGGTTAGTCCACCGTCAGAATGCTAACCCGCGAGAGAAAACACAAGCACGCATCTTGACAAATATAGCGAGTCCCCTTCTCACCCAGGCAACCGCCCCATTACACGATGCTATCTTACCGATTCCAGCCGTGGCTCTTGTATTTGGAACCGGTCGGCATCTTCTTGAATCGATCCAATGCGTTTTGCCGCCAATCCGCTCCGGCAGGTGCGGATGAGGCTGCCTCCGCACCGAGGACCTGATCCTGAACGGGCGTTGCTTCTGCGACGGGCGTTGGTGAGGTTTGGATGCTTGCGGCGGTTGCAGCCGGTTGAGTAATCGAGGCCGCGCGTGGCTGGAAGTATCCTCCTGACCCAAAGGTCGCAAGTGGTTGGGCGGATGAAGGCGAGGCCGTTTGAACGCCAATCACCGGCGGTGTGGCCGGTTGCGCTGTCTCCTCGTCCAGATAATTCCAACAAACCCGCACGGTGGATATGCTTCCTAAGTGCACCGCGATCCCGCGATATTCCAGCCCCGGGAATTCCATTTTCTCCGAGAGCTCTTCGGCTTTAACCATGGCGGCGAGCAAGGCCTGGATTGTGGTGCGCGTTGCGTTCGCGGCCGCGAGGGCGCGGATGGTGGCACCCCCTACCTTCTCAAAGCGGTCCAACCGCAGAATGACTCTCCGTAAGGGCATGATCTCGATGTCCGCGCTGACCAATTCGTAACCGGCTGATTCGAGCACGCTGATGTTCTCGTTCACTTCGGTTACAACTTGCCCGAGACGTTCCTCGGTATCGACATTCAGACCGGTAAAGCAGGCCTGGACTTCATCGCGCAATTCGTTCAACTGTCCAGCCGCAGCCAGGACGGATTGCCGTAGTTGCGCCGCCTGCTGCGGTGCCGCTTGCACGGCCTGGGAGAGCTGTGTCGCCCGCTGGCCGATGTTTCGCATCCGACGTGCTAGTTTGCTCATAGATTTCCTGGGTTGCGGTTTGATTGTTTACGGCATCAAGGCTGGATCTGAGGCGGCACACCGGGCGCAGGTGGTTCTTTAGGCGCTTCGGGCTGCTGCGATTGAGCCAGCACTTCCTGAAATTTTTCAAGAAACGCGCGCTCGTTCGTAAGCATTTCCTGCGTTAGGTCGATTTCCACCGTCCCTTGTTTTGCGCGGGTGGCCAGCAGTTCCTGGGCATCGCGCAAATGGTTTCGCTGCTGTACGGCCAGATCCTTCAAGGTCGCCAACGTGCTATGGATCATCTCCAACTCATGCGAAAGGCTGTTTACCTGGTCCCTGATATCGCCGGTGTGGCTCGCTGCCAAGGCGCGGCGCAACTCTTCGCCAAACGATTTTAACCCATCTCCGATATGCGCGGCGATGGAGGCTCCGGGATCTTCCTTCGGTGCCGCAGGCGCCCTGGTGGCAGCGAGGCTTTCCGCGAGTGTGGAGCGCATCGATTCCAGCTTGGTTTCCAGTGGGGTTAAATCCAGCGACAACGAAGACGGTTTGGAGAGCTGCTTCTCCAATGTCTCCTGGATGGACTCCAGCCCTGCTTGAAATCCTGAGAGCTGGCCAACAACCCGGCTGACCGGGTCATTCTGATCAGCCCCGCGCACGAGCTGGTTGCGCTTGAACGTCTTCTTGATCTCTTCCCAACGCGCTAGCTCAGCAGCGGAGAGCTGGCCAATGAGTTCCTTGAACTTGAGCAGATTCGCCTCCGCGCCTGTTGTCAGCGTTTGGGATTCATTCCGATAATGATCGATCAGAATCGTGCGGAGTTCCTCATCGTTCAGCACAGGCACGACTTTCTCGGCGAGCCTGTTCATATTCCGATAGGAGCCCTGCAACCGGAACGGGGGTTCGGTGCGGAACTCGTCCGCCTGGGCAGCGGAATGGATATACTCCTGATTCACGCGCAGCACCACGTTCCGAATGACCACCAGCTTCTTCATTACTGCGAGGATCTCTTCCACCTCCTGCGCCGAGTAGCTGCCTTCAAAACCTTCTGTCGGGCGGGAACCCGTCTCTGCCGTCCGGATAAACGAGCGGATATCCTTCTGGCTCTTGTTGGAGAGCGGTGCCAGCACGGCATTCGACGTGACAGCATTTTCCAAGTAGCTGGCTTTGAACCAATCGGCGTTGCCGCCGATAATATCGCCGAGATTGTAGGTGTCAGCGCGGTTTGCGAGCATGTCCGGAATTCGGAATTTCTGGCCGCTCTCGGTGTAAGGATTGCCAGCCATCACAACCACCAATTTGCGTCCCTTGAGATCGTAGGTGCGGGGCTGTCCCTTCCAAACGCCTTCTATCTTGCGCTGTCCATCACAAAGCGAGATGAATTTTTGCAGGAACTCGGGATTGCAATGCTGAATGTCATCCACGCAAATCATCACGTTATCACCCATCTCCAGCGCCAGGTTCAGCTTTTGGATTTCTTCGCGGGCGGCGGCGTTCGGCGCGGTCTCCGGATCGAGCGAAGTGACGCCGTGTCCGAGCGCGGGGCCGTTGATTTTTACGAAGATGATTCCCAGACGGTTGGAGATGTACTCCATCAAGGTCGTCTTGCCGTAGCCCGGGGGAGAAATGACGAGAAGCAGTCCCATCAAGTCGGTGCGCTTCTGGTCACCGGCGGCGCCGATTTGCTTGGCGAGGTTATCGCCCAGCATAGGCAGATAGATCTCGTCGATGAGCTGGTTGCGCACAAAGGAAGTGAGCACGCGGGGTGTGAATTCCTCCAGGCGCAAGCGGGTGCGTTCACGTTCCAGGATGGCCTGTTTAGCACGTTGGAACGCCTCGTACCGGGGGACGACGTTCGTTTCAAAATGGGCTAAGCGCTCACGGAAATCGAGGTAATCGAACCGGTATTGTGTCCCGCTGACAACCGGGTGGGTACCTTTCATTCCGTCGATGGAACGGGACGTTCCCGCTTGCACGGGTGTGCGCTTCACCGCATCGCCGCAGAAGATGATGGCTGCAGCTTCTTCCAGGTAACGCTGTCCATCAGGCTGATTCAGCAGAAACCCGCGCACCCAGTCGCGGACCAGTTCCAGCTCGCTTTCGGGATGCTCACGGAGTTCCTGGCGCGCTTTGGCAAAAGAATCTGTGCTGCCTTTTTGCAGGAGATGGCGGTTGAAGCCGGCAACGATCTGATCCGCCTCGCGGCTGACGGCTATTGTCGTTGCGCCCGCTACGAGTTCATAGAACAGATACTCTCCAGCCGCCGCGACCAACTCCACAGGATACGCTTTCGCCGATTCGTTCCACTCACCAATGCGCTTGCGCAAGGCGGCGACGTAGTTGTCCTGGGTTGGGTCACCCGGGAACAGGCGGTTGCGCTCGCCAAAGCCCTTTAGCTTCGAATGCCACAAGGTCCGGGTTTGCTCCGGGGCAAACCGATGCCAAAACACCATGGCTAATGCGCGCGCGGCGGGATTGAACCTGGCGAGCTGAAGGGCCGTATGCGTGCTGAGCAGGACGGTAAAGATGCGCGCCGCATCCAGGTCGTGCACCCCTTTGGTGTAGCCCTCCTGATAGCGCGATGCCATGAAGGCCTGCACCAGGGCCAACTGCTCGGCTTCACTCTGGGCCAGCGCCTCGGTCAGCGCAGGCAGCTTAAGATCGCCATCAACAGCGTTCCGCCCCGCAGATCCGCCATGCAGCGCCTGCATCAATCGATAGGCGAGATACTCAGCCCGGTAAACGGTTTCGTTCTCTGAGATGACTTCCTGCGTCCACAAATCACGGGACTGCTGAAAGAGCTCGTCGGTGATCGGCTCGAAATACCTGGTACTGGTCAGGTGGATGTGCTGCACACCGTCGCGGTTCACGATCGTGAGTTCGAGCGGTTGCGTATTGACGCTGAAACGGTGCTTGCCCAGGCGGATGACCGCCTGGCCATCCACGAAGAGCTCCTGGCGATCCTTTAACTGCCGGACCGCCTCCTGATGGACGCTCTTGAGGCGTCCTTCGAGATCATCCGCTTTGACGCTGTCTGATAGTTTGACCAGTTCCTGGATGGTTTCGCGGACCTTCCCGATCATCAGGTCCGACGCCATGTAGCTGTTGATTTCTTCCAGCGTGCGAAACGATGCGAGACGGTTCTTAACCACCTTGAGGATGCGTTCCGCTGCGGTCATCAACGCGCCAGCGCGCTTGTTCCTGTGTTCCACCAGGGCAACTTTGCGCTGCTCGAACACTTCATACAGCTCAGTGCGCCGCTCGGAGAGTTTGACGGTATACTCTTCGAACTCGGCGAAGGTGCCTTCCAGTTCCTCCAACTGCACCGAGATGCGGTTGAGATACTCGTCGCATTTGGCCGGGGAATCGCAGAGATCGAGGTAGCTGGCGGCGGACTGGCTCAGGAGCTTGATCTGCGCGTTAAACTGCTCGGCGCTCTCGGAGGCTACCAGGTTTTGCAGCCGCTTCTTGAGCGCGGCCCGCACCTGGTTCAATGTCGCGAACACCCCGGTGATGCCGTCAATGATCCGGGTGGTCGCGGTCGCATCATCGATCTTTAAACCGTTGACGATCTCAATGAGCATCTCGAGCTCACCGCTGCCCGCGGCAACGGCCTTCTCGATTTCTCGTGCCTCGGAAACTTTACCGACACTGTCCACTTTTGCGAGGTGCTCGTCCGCGTTCTTGCGATAAGGATCGAGGGCCTCGGGTTTGAGCAGGAATTGGACGCAGGCTTTCGCCAACTCTTCCGTCTGCTCCACCACGCTTTTCTCGATCAAATCAACTTGCGGGATCTCAATGTAGCGAACTTCCTTGATGGTGGCGGTCTCACCGCGCAATTGCCGCAGAGCGGCAAGATTCACCACGAAATCGTTCAGCACACGGAAGCTTGCCCGGCGGATCTCCTGGAGACGCAGCTCTGTGCGTTTGCGCAAGTCTTGCAGCTTCTCCACCGCCTCGCGCTGCAACCGCCGCACTTTGTCGAACTCATCGACCGCTTTATCAGCGGCATCCCGGATCTGGCGCAGAGCGCCATCGATCTGGAAACCTTCCTCCGAACTCAGCCATGGATAAGCATCCAGGATGGCTCCGCAACGTTTCGTTAGATCGGTGTAAAGCTCCGCGTAAGGGCTCTCCTTGCCGATCAAGGTGAGCACCTCGGTACATTCGGCCAGGCAGCGAACAACATCCTTGTTCCCGACCTGATAGAGGAACGTGTCCTTCTTCCCGCCTGGTTCATGACCCGGCTGGTGGTACGGCGTTTGCCGCAACTGGATCATGTGATGCTTCTGCGGCTCGTGCTCTGCCCGGAATAAGAGCAGGTGCCCCGTCGGGAAGATGGAGAACCCATGGCAACTGATGCGCTCCTCGACCTTCTGCGAAATCAGCCGGTAGGGCATCAGCACATACTTGCCTTCCTGGCGCTGATAAAACACATAAAGCGAATCCTCCCCGTTTGGAGAATGAATGATACGCTCGATGATGTAACCCTGTTCCTTGTTTTCGAACTGTTTCAGCTCACCAGTGGCCAGGTAATAGCCGTCAGGGAAAATCAGCCCATGCCCTTGAGGCAGGAAGACGCAGGATTCTCCCAGGGAATCGGCGCGGACCGCCTGCTGGGTCTTCTCGTTAAAGATGAAGAAGCGTGCCTGGGGTTCCTTATAGGGCCTGATCTTTAGCAGAATGAGGTGGTCAACAATCGCGTAGCTGATCTCCGCGTCGTCCACTTTCTGAAACTTGTCCTCAACTGGCTCGGCGTAGATACCCTCACCGCTCGCCGTGTTGTCTTCCACCTTGATCGTTAGATCGCCGCCAATACATTCCACAAACACCCGGTCTTTGATGGATACGTGTGGATGATCGCCATAGCGGAACGATTCGCGATCGGGGGTGCACCAGCGGAACTCGAACGGTGGAGGAAAACCCACCTGCCGGAATTCGCTTTCCGCGCGGCCATCGATGTACTGCAGCTTGCCTTCGTTGTACGCCCATTTGAACACCGCGATATCGGTGAGCGAATTGCCAATGGAAAAGACCATGTACAATTTGCCATCGATCACCGAGAATTTGTGAAACCCCGCCTTCTGATAGACGTTATATAGCCGCTTGAAATCCGTGATGAACGCGGGGTCCTGGAGCAGTTCGAGCCCTGCCTCTTTAAAATTGGCAGCCTGGCCATCGCGCTGATAAATGGCGAACACGTCGCCCAGCTCCATTTCGCGCTTCAGTCCGAACTGGACGTTGAAACCGAACAGGAAAGCGCCATCGCCCAACTGCACCATGTCCTGGGGAATGCAGTTATGGGCAGTAACGATCCGGTCGGATTGCAGGAGCTTGAATTCGAGAGAGCCGAAGACCTCCTGGCGGCGAGCGTTAAGCTTTCCGCCGCGCTCGCGCAGCAGCGCACCTTGCGCCTGCAACCGCTGGCGGATGATCTCATAGGTGGCGCTGCCCAACGCTTGAGTTGGCGTTGCTGGCTGCGCCTGGGGCGGGGTCTTTGCCTCCGCGTTCGGCGGAGCCGGGGCTGGTACGTTCTCGGCCATGATCTGAATAGGGCCTGCCGGGCTTTTCAACCCGGCAGGCACCTGCAAATACTCACGCCTTCACGATCGGCTTACGTTCCGAGATCAGCGCATCCGCTGCCATTTCGGAGAGACCACGCTCGCGAGCAGTGGTCAGCGCTGATTTCAACAGTGACTGAATCGAGACGTCGCTGGTGGAAGCCATCAGCTTGCCCAGCAGCGCGGCAATGGTCAGGTTCTTGACATCCTCGGAGTTGATGCCGAAGTCCTTGATCCATTGTTTGAGCTGCGTGCGGAACCGGTCCGGATCGCCATTAAAGAACGTTTCTTTGATGTCCGTCAGCGTGCTGCTGTTGCTGACCATGCGATCCACAGAGCGTCCCGCGGTGACAGCTTTAACCACCTTCTCGAAGAAGTCGTTCTCGCCGCCCACAATCTCAATGTTGGCGCTCTTGAGAGCTTCGGCGACAATGTTCGACTGAGACTCGGCGATGTACCGCTGCACGTTGATGGAAGCGAGTTCCACGTCCCGTTCCTTGGCGAGGCGCAACCGGAATTCCTCGTGTGCCTGCCCCGCTTCATGCAGAAGCTTCATGGCTTTGGCCTTCTCTTCGATGCTCTTGGCTTCGGCCAGACCCTTGGCCTGGATACCTGCCGCAGAAGCGAGTTCCTTGTCCTTCACGCCCTCGGCTTCGGCCTGGGCTTGCTGCTCGGTCACAGATGCGGTAACCCCGCCTTTGGCTTTGATCACCTCGGCCTCAGCAAACCCGACTTCTTTCAATGCTTCCGCATCCGCCTTCTTGGCGCCCGCCTTCGCGCAAATCACCTTGGCCTCGGCAAGGCCTTTTGCGGCTTCCTGGGCAGCGACGCCTTCGGCTTGCTGCTCCATGGCGTGCCGTCTGTGTTCCGCGGCCTTCGCCTCGGCGCTGGCCATGGTCTGAATACGCTCGGCGTCGCGTAACGCACCTTCCTTGGCCGCATCCGCCGCGGTGATTGTCTGAATCCTGGCGGCGTCGGCGAGGGTCCGTTCGGCTTCCCTCTGAGCTTCGGCCGCGACCACTTTCTGGACCTGCTCCTTCTTGGCGTTCATGTCCGCCTCGATCAAAGTCACTTCGCGCACCCGCTCAGCCGTCATGCGGGCCTCAATGTTGAGCTTCTCTTCTTCCTGCTGGATGACGGCCTTTTCTTCAGCCACGACCACCGCGCGTTTGCGCTGCACCTCAACGCCAACCTCAGCAACCTTCGCGTCGCGGTCCATTTCCGCCAGGGATACCGAGCGCTCGCGGCGCACGCGTGCTTCCTCGCCCTCCTGCACCGATTCCTGCTCCAACCGCTGCTTCTCCTTCTTAACGGTAAACTCGCGCTCTTGCACCGCGCGGTTCATGTCTTCGGTGCGCAATCGGATGGATTCCTCGGCTTCCAGCCTCTTGTTCTCTACTTCCTGACGGCGCGCCTCAATGACCTTCCGGGCCTCAGCTTCCTCATTCGCCTTCACCTCGGTGACGGCGCGGGTTTGTTTGGCGGTATCGGACTCGTTGCGCCGTTTCTGCTCGCGCTTGGCGATGTCAGCATCCGCGTTCTCTTTCTCGATCTGCACGCCGGCCCGCTGTGAATGTTCGTTGGCGATGACCCGTTCGCGCTGGGTGATCTGCGTAATCTTCTTGATGCCCTCTGCATCAAGGACGTTATTTGGGTCATGCTGATCGAGCGGTGTCTGCTCAAGATAATCGATCGCGACGTCTTGCAGAAGGAACCCATCCAGATCCTTCCCGATTGTAGCCTGGATCTGGTCGCGGAACTTTGTGCGTTCCGTGAACAGCTCGTGAAATTCCATCTGTTTGCCCGCGGTCTTGAGTGCCTCTGAGAACTTGGCTTCGAAGAGGTCGCGCAGTTGGTCGATGTCCGATACCCGCTCGGGCGTCAGCATTTGGGCTACTTTACGAACGCTCTCCTCCGAGGCATCGACCCGGATATAGAACGCCACAGCGATATCGGCGCGGATATTGTCTTTGCATACCAGGCCGTCCTTGCCTTTGCGCTGGATCTCCAGCTTTTTGACGGAGATATCGACGATATGATAGGTCTGGATCAGGGGGACGCGCACCATCCAATCGAAGGAGACTTTCACGCCGCCCCAACCGGTCTTCACCCCGGCTCGCCCCGGTTGAATTTTGCGGACGCAGAACAGAGATGCGGCAGCTCCGACGAGGAGCACGATGACAACAAAGGCGCCAATGATATAAGGCAACATAAGCTTGATGATGTTGATTTAGGCCTGAATTCCACATTCCAAGCACGCTTTACAGCCTTGCCTGCGATGGGATTTCTGAACCAACTGCTGGGTACCAGAAACACGGAATAGACGCCAATACAAAATCCCGGCCATTTTGGAACGCGAGGAAGCGGGTGCCCTGCGCAAAGATTCCAGGCCTGACCCCTTTGTTCACTTGCGCATATGCCATTTTGGAGACATAAAGAACTTAGCACGTGACAGAACAGGAAATTAATCGGCACCGCGCATTGCGGCAAAAACGCGCTGCGGAGATTCTCGCTACCGTGGACCAGTTCAAGGTCTGCGATCAGTGCCGCTCGATTTCATACAAGCGGGCTCAGACTTGCACGGTTTGCGGCGCCTACCGATTCAATGACAAACCCGCCCTAGTTAGCAAGACGGCGCGGGAAATGGGCTCGAATCCATTCCCAACTACATCGGGGACAGTCCCACGTCTTGATCCGGTGTGAGCTCTTCTCAGCAACTGGCTGTTAGAACTTGATTGCGTCGTTAATCTGGCCGCATTGGGAGCATCGGGATCGGTCCACATCCGGATCATCGGTATAGACGTAATCGCATTTCAGGCATCTAAAGATGCTATCTCTATTTGAAGGGGGCTCAAAACGGCGGCGCCGGAATTCCGTGTATACGCCCAAAGCGGCCAGGCTGGCTAACGCCACCACCAGGTAAGTAAAGATTAGCGCGGGAACGGACATAGCTAAGGCAATCCTGCGGGCGATGCATTGGTGGAGGTTATTGGCAAGGCAGCCCATTCGAAGACGATCGTACCCCAATCCAATTCTCCGGGCTGCGGCGCTTCTGACGGCTCAGCTCCGGGGTTCTTGGAGGCGAAACGCAGGCTGCGGGCCAGGTCGAGGGCATACGTATCCGCCGCCACCGAACCGCTCTTGGCAGATAGCACGCTTGAAATTGCCAGGCCTTCCGGGCTCACCGCCAGGCGGACTACCGTGTTGGAAAGCAAATCTGTGGCGGCAAAGCCAGGCAAAGCCGGACGGGCCAGCAACTGTCTTTGAGCGAGGGTGCCGGTCAGGTGGAGTTGCGAAGCCTGCGGCCCACCCGGCAAAGGTTCGGCCATAGGTAGTGTCAGTTCGGGCGTGGCCAGCGGCAGGCGATGCCGGAATACCGGGCGGTGCTGTTGCATCAGCAGATCGAAGGAGTTGTCCAGTTGGGAACGAGTCAACTCGAGTAACGCAGGCAGGTTCGTCCATTGGAACGATCGGTTGAGGATGCTATGCAGGTCCCTGTTTTGCCTTGCGAGGGCAAGGCCGGAGAAAGATTCAGGCTGCGGGAGGGCGAAAAGCGTCGGATTTTGGATTGCGATCAGTTCGGCCTGGCTGCGTGGCGCGGGTTGGAACGTGGGTGCGAAAGCAGGCTTCCGGCGGGTTGTTGGCGTGCTATCGCTTAGCCAGAAGATCAAGCCGGCCTGTGACGCAAAGATCAGGAGGATGGCCGCCAGCCAGCGCTGGCGGGACCAGACAGAGTCTATCGTGCCGGCCGTCATGGTTTGGGGGTGGACTCAGGAGGCCCAAACGCCTGCGGCAAGGTAGCCATCCAGGCTTGGGTGATTTTTGCGTCGCGCGCCAGCAAGGTGAGGCGCACAAGCATTTCATAGCTCACATTTTTGTCCGCTTGCACGATCAAGGTGAGAGGCTCGCCCGCGTCCTGAACTGCTTTGCGCAGGCCTTCGAGCAACTGATTGGTATCCACCAACTGGTTCCGGTAATAGAGATGGCCCGAGCTGTCGATGGCAACTGAGACGGATGGGAGGTCTGTGCCCGGCAAATCATGGGCGACGGGCAGTTGCACGCGAACACCCGGGGTATAGACCATTTTGCTGAGAAGCAGGAAAATCAGCAGCAGAAAGAAGACCCCGGCGTAAGGGGCCATATCAAGGTGACCGCGGAAAATGCGCGCGTTACGCGGAAACTTCATGGTTCCTTTCGCTCGGCAGTTTCCGTGACGATATTGACGATCTCAGTCGCGGCGCGCTCCATATCGAGGACGATCGAGTTCACGCGGCTGACGAGGTAATTATAAGCAGCATGGGCGGGGATGGCCACGGCGAGACCCGCCGCGGTGCAGATCAGCGCCTGCCAAATCCCGCCGGAAAGCAGCCCGAAATGGGCGTGCAAGCCTTCCTTCTGCATCACCATGAAAATCCGGATAAAACCCATAACCGTTCCAAGCAAGCCGAGCAAGGGTGCCAGTTGGGCGATGGTGGCCAGAAGGTTGAGACGATGTTCGAGTTGGGGGACTTCAGAAAGGCCGGCCTCCTCCAGAGCTTCGCGCACTCGCTCTCTGCCCTGGTCGCGGTGTGTAATGGCAGTTTGCACCAGGCGGGCAACCGGCCCCGGAGTGGCATCGCAAATAGACAGGGCCTCAACCACATTATTGCGCTTGAGCACCGTGCGCACGCCGTTCAGAAACTCGGTGGAGTTGATCTGAGCGGTGTGGTAGTGGAGGAAGCGTTCGATGAAGACTGCAACAGCCACCGCGCTGCTGAACAGGATCAGCCACATCATCAACCCGCCGCCTCGCATTAATTCGGGCAAAGACATAAAGTTCTTTATACTCGTTTAAGGAAGCGCATTCAAATCGCAAATCCAGACTCCTTTCAAGAAGCGGATGTAGTCTAAATGAGCAGCGCCGCCCTTTCGAGCGGCGCTGCCTGTTGTATGATCAAGGGTTAGTATGAAACCGGTCAGGAAGCGGATTTCTTGCCCGACTCTTCCTTATATCGAAAGAACACGGCGAACAGGGCCAGGATAGCCAGGGCACCAACTGCCGGCAGCATCCAGATCTTCTGCCAGAGCGGCAGCGGCTTCGAGAGCGCTTTCAACGGCTGCTCTACCGTCTCGGCAGTCAGCGTGAATCCGGTATCCGTCTTCTTATAGACCTCCAGGGTGGCGGTGCCTGCACTGGCAGCAACTTCCTTCACCTTGCCAAAGGCAGATTTGCCGTCCATTTCCCACCGCATCACGTTGCCCGCGGCAATGGTGGACACATTCTGTACGGCCTGGAACTTCGTCGGTTCGACAGTCGGGAAGCTATACTTCTCAACCACCACGCCCGAGAGGGTTGCGCCCACAAACATGCCCGCTCCGAGCATGATGAAAGCGATGAAACCCTGGGCTTTCGCACGAATGGCCTCAGGCGCTTTCTTGTCGACATAGATGTAGGCGGTTACAAAGAAGAAGTCGTAACAGATGCCGTGCAGGATCAAGCCCATGTACAGAGGCCAGGCGGTGCCGGATTCGTATCCTTGCAGGAACAGGAGATAACGGACACCCCAGCATGCCATCGCCACCATGAGCATCCATTTCACTCCAAGCCGGGCAAAGAACCAGGGCATGACCAGCATGAAGAAAATCTCTGATGCCTGCCCCATCGTCATTTTGGTGGGGATGTTGCTCACATTGCAATCGCCCAGGAACGTCGGCGTGAAGCTGAAGTAGAACGTCAGCGGAATGCAAATCAGGAAAGCTGCCAGCGCAAACATGACGAAGGATTTTTCCTTCATGAGTTGCAGGGCGTCCAGGCCCAGGATATCGCGCGCCGTAACAGCCCCCGTGCTCTTGGGCGGGGTGTGTGGCAATGAGAAGCAGTAAACACCCATGAGTATTGAAACCCCCGCCGCCATGAGAAATGGGAGGGCTGTCGTGGTGGACCGAGTTCCGAACACGCGATCCACGGTTAACCCTGCGATGATCCAGCTAATGGTGCCCAGCACGCGAATGGCCGGGAATTCCTTGCCCGGATCTTTCATTTGTGCAAAGGAAATGGAATTCGTCAGCGCCAAAGTAGGCATGTAGCACAGCGTATGGCCGATCAGCAGCGGGTAAAACGTCGAGAAATCGGTGGCCTTCGATGCCGCAAAGAGCAGCAGGCCGCTGACGATGTGCAACACCCCAAGGATCTTTTCCGTGGCAAAGAACCGGTCGGCGACCATGCCAACGAAGAAGGGCGACAGCATTGCGGCGATCGCTGTTGAGTTATAGGCGAAGCCGATTTGTTGCGGCGTGAAGTTCAGGGTTCCGCCCAGGTAAGGTCCCATGGTGACGTACCACGAGCTCCAGATGAAGTACTCGAGGAACATCATCACGGAGAGGCGGATTCGGAGTTGGGAGTTCATCTTGTTTGGTTTGTTGAGACGATTAGGAGTGGGTTATCTGAGATGTTGAAAACGGGTGCCGTCCGTGAGGAGCGGCATCGCCCCAACTGGGCTGAGCACGGCAGGAGCCGTGGGGCGAGGCGGTTTGAAATCGTAATCATTCACCGGCATGGGCCGTCGCATCGAGTCAAGCGACAAAGTCCAGCCTAGTCAAATCCTCCCCGCCCCGCAAGCCGCTTATCTCATGAAAAACCTCACCATCCCTTGCAGCATTCCTCTCCCCTCCAGTCCAAACGCCCCCGTAGTGCTCCGTGTTCACCCATCACGTCTCAATGCCCACCCTCTGGATGGTCCTCGGTTCCTCGTGTCCCCGTTGACACTGCGCCCCCCCACAGGTAGCTTCGGCCCTGGATGTCCAGGTTGCCCTTTGAATTGTTACTGGCTTTGCGTTACTTACGACCGAAACGAACCTTTGTTTCGGTCATCACGCTCATTTCAGTGCTCGGCGTGACCCTGGGCGTGGCCGTGCTGATCATCGTGATCAGCGTCATGAGCGGCTTCGATCGCCAGCTTCGCGAGAAAATCCTCGGGTTCAATACCCATATCAAAGTCCTCCCTGCGGGTGGGCTGACTGATAATTACGGGGAACTCATGCGCAAAATCAATGAGCACCCGCAAGTCATCGCCACCGCCCCGTTCGTCATGGGACGTGTCCTCCTCCAAACCGAGGCTGTGGATGACAAATCACGCTGGGAGGCCCCGTTGCTGCGCGGCTTGGACATCAGCCTCGAAACCAATTTAAGTATCCTGCCTCAAAGCATCATTGCCGGCGACTTCGATGTCAGCAACCGCGGGCTGCTGCTTGGCTCTGAATTCGCTCGCGCCATGGACCTGTGGGTTGGCGACCGGGTGAGTATCTATTCGCCCCATGACCTTCAGAAAATGAAGGAAGCCCAGGAAAAGGGAGACTCCCAGAAAGCTCGCCTCCCGGACGAGTTCGAAGTCCGCGGCATCTTCGATGTCGGCTATTACGAGTTCAACATGTCAGTGATCATGGCGTCCCTGGAGGATTCCCAGGAGCTCTATGCGTTGGAGAACAGCGTGCACGGCGTGCTGGTGATGCTCAAGGACCCGACCCAGGCCATGGTGGTGAAGGAAGATCTACAGAAGAAGCTCGGACGCGGTTTCGAATTCAGCACCTGGATGGAGGAGAACGAAAACCTGCTCAGCGCGCTGGTAGTGGAGAAGAACGTGATGTTTTACCTCCTGTTTTTCATCATGATCGTCGCTGCGCTCTGCATTTTAAGCGCGCTCATTACCTTCGTAGTGCAAAAGACGCGAGAGATCGGCATGCTCAAGGCCCTGGGCGCAACTGACTGGCAGGTGAGCATACTATTCTTAAGCCAGGGCGGGTTCGTGGGTGTTGTCGGCGTATTGGCTGGATACGGCTTGGGAATGCTGGCGCTGGCTTATCGCAACGAATTTCTGCGGTTTATGACCCAGATCACGGGGTTTGAGCTGTTCCCGCGGTCGATCTATCATTTTACTGAACTGCCTGCGTTGATTGTGCCGGGGGATGTCCTCCTCATCTGTGGCAGCGCCTTGGTGATCTGCGTTTTGGGCGGGCTGATTCCTGCCTGGCGCGCCGGGCGCCTCAAACCCGTGGAGGCGCTTCGTTATGAATAGCGACCAACCGCTGCTTTCCGCCCGCGGGGTACACAAAACCTATAAGCTTGGCGCCCGCTCACTGGATGTTCTCCGTGGAGTGGATCTTGAACTGCAAACCGGTGATTTTGTGGCTTTGCGTGGCGCGTCTGGTGCCGGAAAGAGCACATTGCTCCATCTTTTGGGCGGGCTGGATACCCCCACGCGCGGCGAAGTATGGCTTTCAGGCCGAAACGTAGCACGCCTGTCCCGTGGCGAGCTGGCCCAACTGCGCAATCGCGAGGTGGGCTATATCTTCCAGGCCTACTATCTTCTGCCCGAACTCGATGCCTTGGAAAACGTCTGCCTGCCTGCGCGCATGGCACGGACCTCCGCCAGCAAAGCCGCAGCCCGTGGACGCGAGCTGCTGGAGCGTGTGGGGCTTAAAGACCGCATCGAGCACAAGCCCTATGAACTATCGGGTGGCGAACAACAACGCGTGGCAATCGCTCGTGCCTTGATCAACGACCCCGGATTGATTCTCGCTGACGAACCCACCGGCAACCTGGATTCGCATACGGGTCAGGAAATCATAAACCTGCTGCTCTCTCTGCGAGCCGAGCGGAAATCCACGCTAGTCATTGCCACGCACGATGAAGTCCTGGCCAAACTGGCGCCGCGCGTGATCCGTCTTGTGGACGGTCTGGAAGAAAAACCTGTGCCGACGACAGAGGCGCAATGATCTCCTTCCCGTGGGCCGCATGTAGCGCAGTCGTCTCGACTGCGAGTTCGCGCACCGTCTCGGTGCGCTTTCGTTCCGAGTGAGTAGAACAAAAAGAGGAATGGCGCACTTCGCGGAATCCGTACTGTTGGTAATCACGATCCGAAGGAGAGATATTCCCTGGTTTTTCAGGTTTGCGTTCCAGGGCGCAAACCTGAAAAACCAGGGTGGAGCAAGAGGTGCGCGCGCGTTACCAACAGTACAGAAAGCGATCGGTAGATGTGGCCGAGAGCAGACGCTCGCCTCCAGGATCGCCGCTTGCGGTCTTGGACTGCTGTAGTCCTACAGCTTTTTCGAAGGGCGTTTCTGCTACGAACGAAGAGATTCTCCTTAGGTCGAGCCCGGTGCCCTCGTGCGAAAAGCGGCGCTTCACGCCGCACTCCACAACGCGTAGCGCATTCGAAGCTTTGAGAACACAAGACCCGGGAGCAGCGTTCTGAAGCACGACTCGATGGAACGCATAATTCAAGCCGGTGCCACACATCGCTTGCTGCCATTCATTCGCACCATGCCAGCCGAACTGGAATCCGTACTGTGGGTAAAGCCTCCAATTCCTAAAGGAATCGCATCGTGACCACAGACCAGCAAACACGTAAGTCATTGGTTATCAAAGGAGGCGTTTGCTGTTCTGTGGAAAAAGCCTCCAATTCCTAAAGGAATCGCATCGTGACCACAGACCAGCAAACACGTAAGTCATTGGTTATCAAAGGAGGCGTTTGCTGTTCTGTGGAAAGCTTCGCAACTCTTTTAATGTCCTCCCATATGGTGCAGATTCCTTGCTGCCGACAGGAATGAGCGCGATCGCTAGATGGGGCAGTTACAGGGATGCAGAGCCGAGACGGCTCTGCCACTTTGCAGGACCTCGAACCCGCTGGGTTCGTAGCTGATCTTATGAACGAGATCGGGAGGCATCTGCGACCCCTCGCGGGGTCGTGTCCCCTCTTCCTTCCTACTGGAGGCAATTTTTTCAACAGACCTGTTCGACATCGGTCAAGGCTGACATAGTATAGATATCAATGGGTGGACTGGAGTTTGTCAGAGATTTGGCTGTGGTGCTGGGCGTGGCTGGGCTGGCAGGCTGGCTTTGCCAGCGCGTAGGCCTTTCGCTCGTGGTCGGCTATTTAGCAGCGGGCGCGATCATTGGCCCTTTTACCCCGCCTTTTCAATTCGTTACTGATCTGGACCGGGTGCAATTGCTCGCGCAGGTGGGCCTGATATTCCTTATCTTTTCTATCGGGCTGGATCTGAGTTTTGCGAGGCTTCGCCGCCTGGGAATGCCGGTAATTCTGGCTACCGTGGTAGGCGCGGTGCTGGTGTTCAACGGCTGCCGGTTATTCGGAGCGCTGGCGGGGTGGACGCATACCCAGAGCTTATTCCTGGCGGGCATCATGATGGTTTCGAGCTCGGCGATCATCAGCAAAGTGCTTCACGAATTAAACGCGAGCCATCGGCGCGACGGCCAGCTCGCATTGGGAATTACGGTGATGGAAGACACCGTGGCGGTGGTGATGCTGACTGTGCTCGCTACGTTAGTGCAGTTCGGGGGACAAAAAAGTCCGCCTGTTGCCCAGGTGGTGGGGGGATTGGCCGCGTTCATCGTCCTTCTGGTGCTGGGTGCCTTATTTGTAATGCCCCGTTTGTTGGCGCGCCTTTCGGCGATGGGGCGTCCCGAGATTCGCACGATTGTGGTCATTGCGATTCTCCTGTTTCTAGCGTGGCTGGCTCAAAAAGCAGGCTACTCCACGGCTCTGGGCGCGTTCCTACTGGGAGTCGTGGTCGCGAGCACACCCCAGAAGCAAGAGATTGAGCGCGTATTTGAAGGACTTAAAGACATGTTTGGGGCCGTGTTCTTTGTCGCCATCGGGATGCTGGTTGATTTCCGTCTGTTGCTCGGGGCCTGGCCGCTGGTTCTCGGGGTTACGGCTTTCGCCTTGTTTCTGCGGCCCATCGCGACTGGTTTGGCACTAGTCGTCGCTGGCAACGAGACAAGAGATTCGGTTCGAGCCGGTTTGTCATTGGCGCCTCTCGGTGAGTTTTCTTTCATTATCGCGCAACTGGGGGTGGCGGCTGGCGCGGTGCCACCGAGCTTCTTCCCGACTGCGGTAGGGGCCTCTCTGTTGACTACCCTGGCAGCGCCTTCGCTCATGCGACGTTCGGGTCCGATCAGTGGGTGGGTGGATCGGCACCTCCCATTGATGCTCCGCGAGTGGATCGCGTTTTATCATTCCTGGCTGGACCGGATGATCAGTGGCGGACGCCAGCGCAGCCTGTTGTGGAAGCTAACCGGCAGGAGGCTTGGGCAGATTTTGGGAGGTATGGTGCTGATCTCTGCGCTGGTGCTCTTTGCTCGTCCGTTGTTTACCTGGGTGCGTGGTTATCTGGGGGAGGACTGGATGTTCGAAGGTGGCACTGCAATCATGTTCTGGACCGTCTTCGGTGTGCTCGTTCTGGGTCCCCTGGTGGCAATCTGGCGAAACGTGGGCGCGTTGAGCATGATCGTGGCTGAACGAGTGGCCATGGATACTCGACGGCCTTCCACGGTGCAGCCGCTCCTGGAGCGCGCCTTGCGCGGCGTTTCAGCCAGCCTGCTGATGCTGTGGTTGCTCTCGATCCTCCCGTTTGGACGCTCCTTCCTGTCCGGCTTCCTGGTGGTCCTGGCTATCGTGGCCATTGTGGCCGCGGTCTTGTGGCGGCGTTTGATCTTTTGGCAGAGCAAACTGGAAATCGAGCTGCGCGCCCAGCTCAAGAGCGCCGTTGGTGAGGGCAGCCATGATTTGAAACAGTTGCTTAACGAGAAACAGGAGGTGTGGGAACTCCAGGCTGAGGAATACACCATCCCCGATTCCTCGGCTATGGCCGGCAAACACATCGGTGAATTGGCCCTGCGCCGGCGTCTAGGCTGCTCCATTGCCAGCATTGACCGTCATGGCATCGCTATTGTGAATCCTTCCGCAGAGGTAATCCTGTATCCGCAGGATAAACTGCTGTTGCTGGGAAGCGCCGAGCAGATCGATCGCGCGATCGCTGAATTTGGCGCGGCCCGTTCCGAGACAGGCGGTGCCTTGCAGGATTTAAGCCTGGAAACACTGT
This sequence comes from uncultured Verrucomicrobiota bacterium, assembly GCA_942493075.1. GTDB lineage: Bacteria > Verrucomicrobiota > Verrucomicrobiia > Limisphaerales > UBA8199 > JBBQYD01. Next base: position 5,942,053 of record OW818681.1, read on the forward strand.
CCGTGCCCGATCACAGCCCTGCGGCTGCCAAAACGCTGATTGAATTGGACCTGGTGCGGGCGTGGGGTGTGCAGGTTGCCGGAATTCAACGCGGCAGCATCCGCATTCTTACTCCAAGCGGTGCGGATAAGCTGGAGGCAAATGATACGTTGCTGATTTTGGGCGGGACCGCCCAGATCAACGCGTTCGAAGCGTGGCTCAATGGAAGCCCGGCGCCGGGGGGCTCCTAACTAAAGCTCCAACAGGGCCAGGGCTCCTTCACTGTCGATTACCAGGGATTTGAGCAGCCCTCCTCGGATGGCAGCGGCGACTGCCGTTGAACGGTCCCTTCCGACCACCAGGGCAACCACTTGAGGCAGGTTCCGCAGATGCTCCAATTCAACGCTGATGACCTGGTCGCGCCATGGCGAGTTGCACTCGCGTCCACGACCGTCAAAGAAACGGCCACACATCTCTCCGACCGCGCCACTGGCCATCAGGGCCGAGAGATCGTTGGTGGAGACCACGTAACGATTCGCGAAAACCGAGTTGGTGGGCGTTCCCACGGCAACAATCGCCGCATCAGCATGCCCCAGGCGTTTCCAGACGCTCTGCGCGTTATGGAGCCGGAGCATCGAATCACGGGTCTCCTTGTCGGGCGCGATTGCGGGCATGTTGATATTCATGAAACAACCGCCCCAGCGGCGCGCGAGGGTTTGTCCAAGCTCCAGAGCATCGACGTGCTCCAGATTGGACCCCACGATTCCGAGAGCTTGCAGCACGGTGACATGCCGGTTGGGATCTGCGGGAATGCGGTTGACAAGCTCGGCGATCGTCCGCCCGCCGGCGACCACCACATCGCTGCGCGGAGAAATGAGCGCGCTAATAAACGAGGAGCCAAAATGGGCCACGAACTGGCGCTTATCGTGGGGCGAGGCACCCGGGGGAGTCGTGATGACGGCTACGGAGTTGAGCTCAAATCTCTTCGTCAGCCGACTCTCCAGTTCCGCGTCGCGCGGTTCATAAGGCTCCACCCAGTAACGGGCGATGCCGCGTTCGCGGGCGACCGTCAACATCCGGGAAATCTTCGCCTGCGAAAACTTGAAAAGCTGTGCCAGGGTTTCCTGCTGCCAGCCGTGGGAATAATAAAGCGAGGCAAGCAGGTGCAATTGTTCCGGGGAATAGGATTCAGCCCTTTTCAGGTGGTATCGCCCCAGCGGGCCGCTGCCTGGGGCGAAGCCGGACGGGTTCTGGAGCGTATGCGGCTGCGACGGCAGATCAAAAGCGGTGCTGGGCTGTGATGAATTCATACAGCCTGGAGAACAATTTTCATTCCTTTACCGGCCAGTGCCAAATCATAGGCATCAGCCACCTTAGTTATCGGCAGAACATGCGAAATGATTCGGGAAAGATCGACCCGGCGTGATTCAATGAGCTTGAGGGCCGTGCGATAATCCTGCGGAGCACCACCCGTCATGCCGGTCACTATCAAGTTCTTATAATGAATCGCGTTTGTATCCAGCGGGGTGGGAGGCGATCCGGCTGGCAACCCGGCAAAAAGGCAGAGGCGTCCGAAAGGCGCTAAGAGCTTGATGGCTTCGGCTTGAAGTTCTGGCACAGGAACAGCCGTAATGACTGCATTCACACCGTGGTTGCCTGTCTCAGCCATGACCCATTGCAACACCGGCCCTGTGCGCGGATTGAAGCAGGCACTCGCGCCAAGCTCTTTGGCGGTGTTTAATCGCTCATCATTCAAATCCACAACAAACACCCGGGAGGCGCCTGAAACCAGAGCCAGCATGAGGTTCAATAGCCCCATCGGCCCAGCCCCATAGATCAGCACGACATCTCCCTGGGCTATTCTGCTGGCCCGGATGCCATTTACTGCACACGAAAGCGGTTCTGCCAAAGACGCTTCTACTGCGGAGACACTCTGGGATAGGCGGATCACATTTCCCTGCTGAATAGCTGGAGCGGTAAGCCGGACGTACTCGGTATGGGCGCCGTCAACATTGATGCCGAAAGCTGAATATTCGGGGCACATGTTCATCAGACCCTGCCCGCACATTTCACACGTGCCGCAGCCGATGTTGGGAGCGACTCCGACGCGGTCGCCGACTTTGAAACCCGACACCTCACCGCCCACCTGTTCCAGTGTGCCGACAAACTCATGACCCAGAACCACGGATTGATCAGGCTTAAGCTTCCGATGACCGTGCCGCGCGATTTTGGCATCCGTCCCGCACAATGAGGAGGCTTCCACTTTGAGCAGCATTTCTGAAGGATTGATCTGGGGAATGGGAAGATCCCGAAACTCCAGCCGTCCGCCCTGTGTGTAGGTTGCTGCGATCATATGAAACACTTCTTGAGAATGCCCGTGAATGGGTCTTTCGAAGCCGAAGGCCGGCGTTGTTGCAGAGCCTGAAAACTCATTAACGCATTGTTTTGCCAGGCACGCCAAAGTGTCAACCTGCAAGCCCTGAGGGGGGCGTTGATTCTGTGAATATTTATCTAACTACCGCAGGCAAAGCTTCGCGGCACCCAGCAGGCCGGCGTCACCGCCCAACCGCGACGTCCTCAGCTTTACCCGGCGCATGGCCACGGGCTGTCCCCATTTCAGAGCCTCGGTCCTGATGGCTTGAACAAACCGTTTGGCAGGTCCAAACACGCCGCCGCCAAAAATGATCATTTCTGGATTCAACACGCTTACCAGGTTGGCCAAACCCATGCCCCAATATTCAATCGCTTGATCCAGCACAGCTTTGGCGACCGGATCAGCTTCCTCGTAAGCCGAAAAAATGTCGCGCGTAGAGATCTCCTCGGCGCGCAATCGGCTGGCGCGTGCTGCTGGCGTCCGCAACATTTCAGCGGCCACCTTTACCAGGCCTGGGCCTGAAGCATGATGCTCGAAGCAACCGGTCTGCACATACGGAGGCAGAAAAGGCCGGCTCAGCGCAAACCAGCCGATCGATCCTGCGATTCCTTCGGCTCCGCGGATAATCCTTCCGTCACTTAGAATTCCGGCGGCAATGCCGGTGCCAATGGAAAGGAAGATGGCATCGCGGCAACTCTTCGCGCAGCCTTGCCATTGCTCTCCCAGGATGTAGCACGCGCGATCGCCCTCCAAATGCACGGGAACCCGCGAGCCGGTTTCCTGCTGGATAACACGGCGCAACGGGAACTTCTTCCAACCCGGAATATTTGGAGCCCAGACGGTGCCCGGCTCGGGGTAGGCGATGCCGGGTACAGAAACACCCACGGCGGTCACCTTGATGCGGCGGGTGTCGGCGAACTGGAGGAGATTGCGAATCTGTTCACGGATTAGCTCACCCACAGCTTTGCCGGTGCGCGTCTCTAACGCGGCGTTCTGGCGCTGCTGGAGCTTGCCGTTTTGCGAAACGAGAGCGGAAGCCAGCTTCGTTCCGCCCAGGTCAAGAGCGATGACTGCCATAAAATTCTGGTTCGCCCGGCTCCGCCTCGTACGGGCGCGGACCTTACAAAAGGCCGGCCTGGGCTCCGGGGCGGGCGCCGATACCGAGCTTCTTGTAGCCCATCTCGGTGACAACCCGTCCTTGCGAGGTGCGTTTGAGATACCCCTCCATGATGAGGTAAGGTTCATACACCTCTTCAATGGTGTCGGGCTCTTCGCCAACGGCGACCGCCAGTGAGCTAATGCCAACAGGTCCCCCGCCAAATTTTACAATGATGGCTTCGAGGATGCGCTTGTCCATCTCGTCCAGCCCGTTTTCATCGATTTCGAGCATGCGCAGCGCGGCATCGGCGATTTCGGCGGTGATCTTACCGGAGTGTTTCACCTGGGCGTAATCGCGCACGCGACGGAGCAGGTTATTGGCGATGCGCGGAGTGCCACGGCTGCGCCGTGCGATCTCCTCAGCTCCGCGTTCCTCCACATCCACACCCATTAAACGGGCCGAGCGTATGACGATCTTCTGCAATTGGCTGGCTTCGTAATAATCGAGCCGCTCGCGAATCGGAAAACGGGTAAGCAGGGGAGCGGTCAGCAACCCGCTGCGAGTGGTGGCGCCGATCAGCGTGAACCGGGGCAGATTCAGCCGCACACTGCGCGCGTTTGGCCCCTGGTCAATAATGATATCGAGCTTGTAATCCTCCATCGCCGGGTAGAGGTATTCCTCGATTGTCTTCTGCAACCGATGAATCTCGTCAATGAACAGGACATCGCCTTCTTCTAGATTTGTAAGGAGACCCGCGAGGTCACCCGCCTTTTCGATCGTGGGGCCGCTCGTGCTCTTTAGGCTGGCCCCCATTGCCTTGGCGATGATGTTAGCCAGAGTGGTTTTGCCAAGACCAGGAGGGCCGCTGAGCAGGACGTGATCAATGCACTCACCGCGCTGGCGGGCGGCGGCCACAGTGATCTCCAGCCGTTCCTTAACCTTGGCTTGCCCGGTGAAATCGGAGAACAAGGACGGCCGCAGCGTCATTTCCAACGCCGCGTCGGGCTTAGTCAAAACATCAGTGATCGGGCGCTCAGCCATCCCGTTAGCATCTTAAAGAGCCGCCATCCGGTCAATACCGCCGGTGGGGGCATCGGGGACCCAATTCGCACGCGAGGCACCTGGTGGTGCGGCCACCTGGATCGAGTTGCCACCGGAGCTGCGGAGTTCGCGGAGAAGGGTGGAAAAATAGTACCTTATTCAGCCTTTATACTTTAGCCCTTAGCCTTTCCCCCAGCGGGCGCTCCCGCCCAATGTGTGAAAAATCCAGGATCGGGCATCGGATTGCACTCCAAACGACCGGATACCAACGATGTCCATTACACTTTCGTACTGTTGGTGGCACAAAGTCCTATAAAATGAACCCCTGGTTTCTCAGGTTTGCGCCAGAGTGCGCAAACCTGGAAAACCAGGGAATATTTCTTCTTCGGATCGTGATTACCAACAGTACGGATTCCGCGAAGTGCGTCATTCCTGCCCCTTTGTTCAATCGTGATCGGGCATCGGATGATAGGCAGTCCCCGGTGTCCTCACCGGGCGGGTTCGCCTTTCATTCAGGCACCCGAACGAAAGCGCACCGGGACGGTGCGCGTACTCGCAGTCGAGACGACCGCGCTACATCACGGACGCACCGCAAGGTGCCGTCCCGTGCATTCCGAAGGAATGCCAGCTATTAGCCAGGGGTTGCGCGAGGAACGAGCGCCACCCCTGGTAGCGTGTCAGAGGGGACACGACCCCGCGAGGGGTCGCAGATGCCTCGACCGGTCTTGAGCCAGGGACTGTCACAAGCGGTCGTAGTGACAACGAGCTGATAGCAGGACATTCTCTCCGCGGGCCTCGGGCGATGACGCCCTACCCCAAAAACCAAAAAGCCGGACGACAGGTCCGGCTTTATACACACGGCACACGAGAACGGTGCCAATGCTGATAATCTACACAGTCCCTGATTTTCTCCTAGTCACCAGAACTGGTGACAAAGGACCCATGTTCCCATTGTCCCTTGTCAATTATCTATTGTTTTCCTTGTCGTCCCGCTCTTTCCTCCGCTCGGCAAAGAAGCTTTGCAGCAGGCCGCGGCATTCCGGCTCGCGCACTCCCGAGGTGATTTGCGACCGATGGTTCAATCCTGGAAACTGAAGCAGGTTCAAAGCGCTGCCGGCAGCCCCGGCCTTTGTGTCCGAAGCGCCAAAAACCACACGCGCCAAACGCACATGCACAATGGCCCCAGCGCACATGGGGCACGGCTCCTTCGTCACATAGAGAGTGCATTCGTTTAGCCGCCAGTCTCCCATCGCCCCCTCAGCCTGTGTGATCGCAAGCATCTCCGCGTGGGCGGTGGCGTCCTTGAGCAGTTCTACCTGGTTAAACGCCCGGCCGATGATCCGTGCCCCACGCACAACGATCGCGCCAACCGGCACCTCGCCCACTTCATATGCTTTGGCGGCTTGCCTGAGCGCTTCCCCCATGAAGTATTGATCACTCTGCAGATCAATAATCGGACCCTCCGCGCCCGGTTCGCTCAACTCACCGTCCTTGGGACTGGAATCAAAATCGTTCATCATTTCAGCTCCGTTGCAGGGCCCGGCCATGCTTCTTCGAGCGCCCAATCATCGGTCCCGTCAGGATGGCAATGGCAATGTGCGGCAAAAAATCCGCCGCGATACTGCCAGATCCATGGCCAGATCCGCTCGCGATCCGTCTGCGGAATCTTGAGACTAGCCAGTTCTGACGGGGCAAAGAACGAGAACCGGCCCTCGTTGCACGGCTCAGGGCAGGCCTTCAACCGGGGCTTAATCTCGAATAGGAACATGAGCCAATGGCTCTGCCCGGCATACCCATGTTCACTTATCAAACCGGCCAGATGCAGATCAGATGGCGCCAGTTGGATGTTCAACTCTTCCTTGGCCTCGCGGCATGCGCACGCAAAAGGCGATTCGCCAATATCCGTTTTCAGCTTCCCACCGCAGGGACTCCACAGGCCCAGGTTCGGTTGCTGCAACCGTTCCATCAAGAGGGCGCGATCCTGCTCATCAAACGCATAAAGCAGGGTCGCAATCTTATAGGGCAGGCTCATGCTTGTTCCTGATAGATCCAAAGTCTCAGTATGGCTACACGGTCAAACCAGCTCGGACTTCTATGCCGTTTACCAGAATCTATAGTCGTTTCGCAGCACAATCCACACGGCCAGCAGGAAATTGGTGATCGCATGAGCCGTCATGGCATCGCCCAGGCGATTCTTCCGCAGGCAGAGCCACTGATAGGCCATGGCGCACAGAATGCCAGCCAGCCACTCGTAGTGGGCAAACCCAAAAATCGCGGCGGTGACAACGAACGACAGCCAATGAAACCGCGCCAGGGGAATGCCTAGGAAATCCGTGCGCACGAGGTAACGATACAGAAATGACCGGTAGAACACCTCTTCCAGGGGAGGCACCACAATCGTAGAACCCAGCGTGCGCACCAGGATGCAGAACCAGGCTGCTGCTGTTCCCTCTCCGAACTGTTTATGTGGGTTCCACGGCTCACCGGCTGCGGACATCTTGGGGTAAAAATCGTTAATGCCGATCCACATCACACAGACACCAACCCCCACCAGCACAGCTTCCCAGCTAAAGTTCCACCGCATCTCCTTTACGTAGGGCCACATCTCATAGACGAGCCAGGCGCCAACGAATGTTTTGCCGACGTAAACCCAATAGCGGCCAGCCTCTCCGAAGGAACCTTGGAGGGACGTGAGCACTACGAAGAGTACGAAAGGAATGACCCGGGCCTTGATGGGCGAGGACGCGAGATGTTGTGTTAGAAAGCGCATAGTGGCTCCGTGGGCCGGGAACTTAATGCCACAGCACCGCTTAAAGTCAATGATTCACTCCAATAGCACCTCACCGGCCCAGCAACAGCGTGTTGGTCTGAGTCAGATTCGCAAGCACCACGCTTTCCGAATCGATGGATTGGACGGTCCACTCGCCCACTTTGTCCCCTTTGAAAAGGGAGGTCCCATTAATGATTACCGAAGGCCGGGTGGGATGATACACGATCGCCTGGAGCCTGAGCTCGGGTGCAGGACGGACGGCCACAGGCACAGGCACCGGGATACTTTCGGCAGGGGCCGGAGTTGTCCATACGGTATTGCTCGGCGCTAACGGATTGGCGGCCACGGCTGGGGCGTTGCTCGCTGCGGCTGGGTTCTGTTGGGATGCCGTCATCGCAGACCGGAGGCTGTTGGTCGATTCCCGCGCGCGGGCCGCGCTGATACGCTCACGGTTATGCGTGATATAAATCTCCCAGGCCATGAAGAGGACCATCAGGGCTGCCACCAGCAACACGCCGGGCACGAGCAGGCCTGCCCAAAGAGAAACCCGATGCGAGGCCTCCGGCGGCTTGAACTGCTGCTGTGTGATGGGCGGCGGAGCCGTGGGCTGGGCTTCGTGGGCTCGTTTTAGGGCGTCATTGACCAGGCTCATGCGCAGAAATTCCCTTCCAGTTCCCGAATGGCCTGGCCTACCATGCGATAGGAGATCCGTTGACAATGATTCACGAAGCCCGCCAGCAGGGCTTTGTCGCAGAGCGCATTCACCAGGCGGGGAATGCCTTTGCTATACTGATAAACACGCCATAAAGCCGCCCAGGTAAAACAAGGCGTGCCATTGCCTCCCGATACCTGCAACCGATGCTGCACGTAACGGGCAACCTCCCCGCGTGTTAACGGGGAGAGATGATAGCGCACGGTAATGCGCTGACGAAGCTGTCGCAGGTTGTAATCGTTCAAGCGAGTGCGCAGCTCCGGCTGACCCAGCAGCACGATCTGTACTAGCTTGCGGTTATCCGTTTCCAGGTTCGACAACAGACGCACCTGCTCCAATAACTCGTTCGTGAGATCCTGCGCTTCATCGATGATCAACACGCTTTCCCGCCCGTTCTCTACCTGTTGAAGGAGGAACATGTTGATCATGCTCAGAGTTTCCAGGCGATCCATGCCGCCTACAGGCAACCCAAATTCAATCGCGATAGCCTTCATCATCTCATCCGGGCTCATGACCGGGTTCAGGATGAGCGCTGTGGCGAAATGATTATCGAGCTGTTCAAGCAAGGCCCGGCAGAGAGTCGTCTTTCCCGCGCCTACCTCGCCAGTGAGTTGAACGAAGCCTTTGCGCTCCCGAATACCATAAAGCAAATGGTTGAAAGCTTCCCGATGCTTTGCGCTATAAAAAATGAAGCGCGGGTTCGGCGTGATGTCGAACGGCGGATCGGTCAACCCATAGAAATCCAGGTACACGCCACTGAGTGAGCACAAACGGTGCCGCAGGCTGTCCTTTCAGGCTCCCGAGCGCCAGATTCAAGCAATGACGCTGGCTGATGGAAATGGCTCGTTTGCCGCTGGAGCAGGACCACAGAGAGCCAATGCCTCGAAGGAACCATGAAGAAACTGCGGGGAACGGAGCCGCGACACCGGATAGAACTTGCCTGTAACGTTATTCTACAGCCCTTGAACTTTCGAGCGCTAGCCTCAGAACCACGGAACGGCTTGCTCTAAGCCTGTGTTTCCTGCCCTAATTCAAGACAACAAAAAGCGAGGTTGGGACTGCTCCCAACCTCGCTCCTGTTTCTTCAGTTCCTCCGATAAATTAGAGGATGTCAGCCGGACTTAGTAGTCCATGCCGCCCATACCGCCATGTCCGCCCGGAGCCGGAGCCGGTTTATCCTTATCAGGAATCTCGGTGATCAAGCATTCGGTGGTGAGCAGCAAGCCAGCGATAGACGCGGCATTCTGCAGTGCGGTGCGGGTGACCTTCTTCGGATCAACCACGCCGGCTTTGACGAGGTCTTCAAACACGCCGGTTCCGACGTTGTAACCTTCGTTGCCCTTGCGCTTCTTGACTTCCTGGACAATGACCGAGCCTTCGAGGCCGGCATTGGTTGCCAACGCACGGGTCGGATATTCGACCGCGCGCTTGACGATGTCCACGCCGATGCGTTCGTCGTCGTTGTCAGTCTTGACGGCTTCGATGGCACCGAGGCAGCGCAGAAGCGCCACGCCACCGCCAGGGACGATGCCTTCTTCGACGGCTGCGCGGGTTGCGTGCAGGGCGTCTTCGACGCGGGCCTTCTTCTCCTTCATCTCAGTCTCAGTTGCGGCGCCGACATTGATGACGGCAACGCCACCGGCGAGCTTGGCCAGGCGTTCTTGCAGCTTTTCGCGATCGTAGTCCGAGGTGGTTTCCTCGATCTGACGGCGGATCTGGTTCACGCGGCCCTGGATTTCGCTGTTCTTGCCACCGCCTTCGACGATGGTGGTGTTTTCCTTGTCCACGACAACGCTCTTAGCGCGGCCGAGGTCTTCCAGACTGAGGGTATCGAGCTTGATGCCCAGGTCTTCACTGATGAACTTGCCACCGGTGAGGATCGCGATGTCTTCGCACATGGCCTTGCGGCGGTCGCCGAAGCCAGGGGCCTTCACAGCGCAGATGTTCAAAGTGCCGCGCAGCTTGTTGACCACGAGGGTGGCCAGCGCTTCGCCTTCGACTTCTTCCGCAATGATCAGGAGCGGCTTGCCCACTTTGGCAACCTTCTCCAGAATCGGGAGGAGGTCCTTCAGGCTGCTGATCTTCTTCTCGTAATTGAGGATGTAAGCGTCTTCCAGGCGGACTTCCATCGCTTCGGCATTCGTGACGAAGTACGGAGAGAGATAGCCCTTGTCGAACTGCATGCCTTCGACCACTTCGAGGGTGGTGTCGATCGACTTGGCTTCTTCGACTGTGATCGTGCCGTCTTTGCCGACCTTATCCATCGCTTCAGCGATGATCTCGCCAATGGTGGTATCCCAGTTGGCGGACACGGTGGCGACCTGCTTGATCTCTTCCTTGTCCTTGACCTTCTTGGCGATCTTGTCGAGCTGTTCAACAGCGGCGCCCACAGCCTTGGTGATGCCGCGTTGGATGCCGATCGGGTTCGCGCCGGAGGTCACATACTTCAGGCCTTCGCGGAAAATCGCTTCGGCGAGCACGGTGGCCGTGGTCGTTCCGTCGCCCGCTGCGTCGCTCGTCCTGCTGGCGACTTCGCGCACCATCTGGGCGCCCATGTTTTCATAGGGATCTTCCAGTTCGATCTCCTTGGCCACGGTCACACCGTCTTTGGTGACAGTGGGGGAGCCGAATTTCTTGTCGAGAACGACGTTGCGGCCCTTGGGTCCGAGAGTGGCGGAAACCGCCTTGGCCAGTTTGGAGACACCCTTGAGCAGGGTCTGACGAGCTGCCTCGTCGAAAATCAATTGTTTAGCTGCCATAAATTTCTGTGTCTATACGGGGTTTGAGTTATTTCACTTAGTCGAGCACGGCCAGGATATCTTCGGAGTTCAGGATCTTGTATTCCTTGCCGTCGATCTTGATTTCCGTGCCACCATACTTGCTAACCAGCACGCGGTCGCCCTTCTTCACTTCGAAGGGAACTTTCTTGCCGTCGTCATCCGTCTTGCCGGTGCCCAGCGCCACAACGACGCTTTCCATGGGTTTTTCTTTGGCGGTATCCGGGATGATGATTCCGCCCTTCTTAACTTCCTTCTCTTCGGCGGGTTCAACGAGAACGCGATCACCGAGAGGTTTAATGTTTAGTGCCATATTTAGTTTTCTGGTTGTTTTTGATTTTTCGGTTGAATCAAAATCCCGCCGCATAAAGCTGCGGGAAAATTGTCAAATCAGCGCGCGCGTAACCGGCCGTTGCCAACCGGTTACGCGTGCAGGCGCCGTGCCTTATTTCTTGTCGTCCACCACTTCGGCGTCAATGATCGGACCCTCGTCCTTCTTGCTGCCCTTGGCGTCCGCCCCCGGCTCGGCTTGCGGTCCTTGGCCGCCCGCTTGTTGCTGGGCTGCGCGAGCTTGTTCGCCCGCGTTCTTATAAAGTTCCGTCGAGGCCGCCTGCCAAACGGTATTGAGTTTCTCTGTCCCGGTGCGGAGTGCTTCCAGATCGCTGCCCTTCAGCGCTTCCTTCAGCTCATTGACCGCGCTCTGGATCTTTTCCTTCTCGCCAGCCGGCAGCTTGTCCCCATTATCCTTGATCAGCTTCTCCGAGCGATACACCGTGTTATCGGCGTCGTTACGGACTTCGACCTCCTCCCGGCGCTTCTTATCGTCATCCGCGTGAGCCTCGGCGTCTTTGCGCATGCGCTCCACCTCGTCTTTGCTCAGCCCGCTGCTTGCGGTGATCGTGATCTTTTGTTCCTTACCTGTGCCCAGGTCCTTGGCGCTTACGTGCAGCATGCCGTTGGCATCGATGTCGAATGTGACCTCGATCTGCGGCACTCCGCGCGGCGCGGGCGGGATATCAGTCAACTGAAACTTGCCGATCGTCTTGTTGTCTCGCGCGAATTGCCGTTCACCCTGGAGCACGTGGATTTCCACACCAGGCTGGTTATCCGAGGCCGTGGAGAAAATTTCCGATTTCCGCGTGGGGATCGTGGTATTGCGCTCGATCAGGCGTGTGAACACCCCGCCCAGTGTTTCAATACCCAGTGAGAGCGGCGTCACATCCAGCAACAGCACGTCTTTGACTTCGCCCTTGAGCACGCCGGCTTGAATCGCAGCGCCAATCGCCACTACTTCGTCCGGGTTCACGCCCTGATGCGGGGTCTTGTTGACCATCTGGTGTGCGGTCTCAACAACCTTCGGCATGCGCGTCATACCACCAACCAACACCAACTCGTCGATTTGGCGCGCATCCAATCCGGCATCTTTCAAACAAGCGCGGGTTGGGATGATCGTGCGCTCGAACAGCTCATCGCAAATCTGCTCCATCTTCGCGCGGGTCAGCTTCATGCTGATGTGTTTTGGCCCGCTGGCATCCGCCGTGATGAACGGCAGGTTGATCTCATAAACTTGTGAGCTGGACAACGCGATCTTCGCCTTCTCGGATTCCTCCTTGATGCGTTGCAGAGCGTCGGGCTGCTTGCGCAGATCCATGCCGTTCTCGCGTTTGAATTCGTCGAGAATGGTATCCATGATCCGGCCGTCCCAATCGTCACCACCCAGATGGGTGTCGCCGTTGGTGGCCTTCACTTCGAACACGCCATCGCCGATTTCCAGCACGGAGATATCGAATGTGCCGCCGCCCAAGTCATAGACAGCGATCTTCTCATCTTTCTTCTTATCGAGACCGTAGGCGAGCGAAGCTGCCGTCGGTTCGTTAATGATGCGGAGCACTTCGAGCCCGGCGATGCGCCCGGCATCTTTGGTCGCCTGGCGCTGGGAGTCGTTAAAGTAAGCCGGCACGGTGATCACCGCTTGAGTGATGGTTTCCCCCAGGCGCATTTCAGCGTCCGATTTAAGCTTGGCCAGAATCATGGCCGAGACTTCAGCGGGGCTGTACTGCTTGGGCTTGCCTTCGACTTCCACCTCCACGTAAGCGTCACCGTTCGGGCCGGGCACAACCTTGTAAGGGACGCGTTTGCGTTCCTCTTCCACTTCGGAATACTTGCGCCCCATGAACCGCTTGATGGAGTAAACTGTATTGCGCGAGTTGGTAATGGCCTGCCGCTTGGCAGCATCACCCACGAGCCGCTCGCCAGTCTTGGTGAAAGCCACGACCGAAGGGGTAACACGACGCCCCTCGGAGTTCTCGAGCACCAGCGGTTCACCGCCTTCCATGACCGCCATGCACGAGTTAGTTGTTCCTAAATCAATACCAAGTACTTTTGCCATAATAGCTCCTGCCAATAAAAATCCAAGGAGCTATAAGCAGGTGCGGTGCCATAGAGGAACAGATTGATACATGTTACTGGTGTACATCGCCTTACATTCCGAAAGGCCATAACAGCAGTCGATTCTCCCTCTCAGAATGTGCGCCATACTGACTCAAGGTGTGGGTTCTGAGCGCCCATATGGCACAGTTACCGTGAACGTGAACTTCCGCCGGGATGCTCGGGCGATGCTAATACTTCCCATGCTCTCCGTGTCCCGTCCATGCCCACAGAAACCCCACAAAAAACCTGTTCGCTCATGCATTCAGTGTCCATATATCCATTGAATGATTAGCGACGACATGGCCCTGGTGCGGGAATATGCTCAGAATAATTCCGAGCGAGCCTTCTCCACTCTCGTCTCGCGCCACGTCAACCTGGTCTATTCGGTCGCTTTGCGCCAAACCCACAACCCTCATCTGGCGGAAGAGATCACTCAGAGTGTATTTATTGTTCTCGCTCGCAAGGCAGGGTCCTTGAATCCCAAAACCATTCTTCCGGGCTGGCTGCATCGCACCGCCCGCTTTATCTCCGCTGACACACTAAAGATCCAGCGGCGCCGTCATATTCGCGAACAGGAGGCCCACATGCAATCCACCCCACACGAGCCGGACTCCACCGCCTGGAACGGCATCGAACCCCTGCTTGACGAAGCATTGGGTTGTCTCGGAGAAAAAGAGCACGACGCCGTCGTGCTGCGCTTCTTTAATGGCAAAGAACTCAAGCACGTCGGCGAGGCCATGGGTCTAACCGAAGACGCTGCGCGGATGCGCGTCAATCGGGGCTTGGAAAAGCTCCGCAAGTTTTTCTCAGCGCGAGGGGTGACGCTATCGACAACGGCAATCGCCGGGGCCGTGGCAGCAAACTCGGTCCAGGCTGCGCCGGCCGGAATGGCGTGCACCATCGCTGCGGCTGTCATTTCAGGAACTGCAACAACCACTGCGGCGGTCATCGCCGCTATCAAAGGCACAACCATGACAACTATCCAAACCACCGCCATAGCGACAGCACTTGCTGCGGCTATCGGAACAGGGGCTTACCAGGGCCATCAAGCGATCAAAGCCCGCAATGAAGTCGAGAGCCTTCGTCAGCAGCAGGCCCCTTTGACTGAGCAGATCAAAACGATGCAGCACGAGCGCGACGAGGCAGCTATCCGTTTGGCATCGGCTTCGAACGAAGTGGCTTTGGCCAACAAAAACGCCAGCGAACTACTGCGTCTCCGCGGCGAGGTCACATTCCTGCGCCAGAAGGCCAAAAGTCTGGAAGCCGATGTCAAAGCGGGGGTGGAGTTTGAATCTGCCGCAACGGCGTCCACATCGAATACTCCGCCGGTAAATTTTTTCCAATCATCATGCAAGGCCAGGATAGCTTGGAACGAGCCCGTTGTCGTTGGAGGCTGGAGAACACCCGGCGGTAAGCGCGCGCTCGTGATTGCTCAGCCCTCTCAGGGGAACGACTCAGATGAAAGCATCAACATCAAGGCTTTTATTGTCGAGTGCACCGAGGATGCAGCCGTATCTTACGGCCTGGCTCAATTCATTCAGGATGAGGGAGGCGCCACCAAACCAGCGACATTGAGCAGCGACCTGTTTGAGACTCTGACTGAGAAGGGCGGAAGTGGGATCGATCTCTACAACAAAGCATCGGTCACAACCTTGAGCGGTCGGCAAACCCAAATCCAATGCATTACTGGCATGCAGAAATCGCTTTCCGGAGAGGATATCCCCCTGGGCCCAACTGTAGATATCCTTCCGAAAATCGCCGAGGATGGGAAGAGCCTGGATATGGATGTTGTCACGTCTGTGACTTATCCGACGCCACCTCCCAAAGCACCTGAGCGAAACCAAAGTTCACAGTAACAGAAGCCCATAATCGCGGGAATCGGCCCACGGCCATAGATCGATAGCCCCGCCCCCAACAACGCCGCGTGAGGTTACGCGGCCTTCACAGTGCCTGATTGCGCACTTGGCATCACACGTGAGTCGTTCTTAGTGGCGATGTCACCGGGGGCTCTTCTGTGGTGTCCGTGTGCCGTCCGTGCTCACACAAGTTCCACGCCACCCCTGTCGGACGCGGCTTGTCGAGGTAGGGACGCGGGTTACCCGCGCCCCCCTCACAGATCCCGGCGGGCAGTTTTCCTGCACCGGGCTCTTCAGATCAACTCGCTCTCGCATTCGCCATTGGTTGTTTCCATGTCCGGGAGAAGTGTGCCAGACGCTGGCAGTAACTCAGTTCCAACTGGCAAGGCATGCAGCCGTTCTTTTCCACAATGCGCGGGGGCGGCACTTGGAAACGCTCCAGCAGCCGATTGACCGCTGGCCATCTCAGGCTCTTTCGCTGACTCCGCCGGTTGAGCCATTTGTACAGTGCCCGGCAGGTCTCATCATAGAGGAGTTTCATACGGCGAGAGTTGCCGATGATTCCATAGTAATTCCACGTCCCTTGCAGCTTTGCCTTCAATGTTTTCATCAATAGGCGCAGCTTCTGGTGACGCTGTTCTTTGATCCAGTCTTTCATCCTCTGCATGGCCGCCTGATGCTTCTTGGTGGCCGTGCGTCGTTTAACCCTTGGTTTGCCTTTCCGGTCCGCTTCCCAGTAAAACTCGAACCCTAAAAAGTCAAACCTCCCATTGTGTGGCCCGCCATTGCGGCCAAAACGTATCGTCTTGGTTTTGTCGGGTGCCACCTCCAGCCCAAACTGAGCCAGTCGTTCTTTCAGTGCCTTTTCGAAGGCTTCGGCTTCATGCCGATACTCAAAGCTCGCCACAAAGTCATCCGCATAGCGGACCATTCGACAGCGCCCTTGTTGCTTGGGTTTGACCACGCGTTCAAACCATAGATCCAGCACATAGTGCAGGTAGATATTTGCCAGCACAGGCGAAACTACTCCGCCTTGGGGTGTTCCAGTCTGAGGATGTATCACCTTCCCATCCTCTTCCAGTATCCCTGCCCGCAGCCATTTGCGGATCAGGTTTACAAACGCTCCATCAGCGATTCTTTCCTCCAACATCCGCTCCAACCAGTCCCATTGGATATTGTCGAAAAATCCTTTGATGTCTGCTTCCACTACGAAGTTGTGTCCGCCAAACTGCAACTCGTCCGTCAGGGCTTTGATCGCCGCGTGGGCGCTGATCCCTGGCCGATACCCATAGCTGCACGGCAGAAAGTTCTCTTCATAGATTGCCAGCAGGATTTGCGTCGCCGCCACTTGCAGCAGCTTATCCTCCAGCACCGGTATTCCTAAGGGACGGAATTTTCCGTTCCCCTTCGGAATGTACTTCCTCCGCACCAGTCGCGCCCGGTAGGCTTTGCGCCGGAGTCGATCCACCAGATCCGCCAGGTTCGCCTCCAGGTTTCTCTCATATTCCTGGTACGTGACCTTGTCCACGCCACTGGCTGCGTCCTTCCGCAAGCGGTAGAAACACAGGCGCAAGACGTCCTGATTGATCATCCGATACAGCCCTCCGAACCGGTAGTGCTTTTGTGTGCATGCCTTCTCAGCTATAGCCCGCAGGGAGGTTTGCCAGTCTTTCTCCGTGGTTCTTACGGGACCGGTTTCCTGTGCAGGCTGCGTTGCTCTGTGGGACCCTTCCTGAACTTCGGGGCTTGCGCCTTGCCGTCCAATACTATGATCCCATCCGACTCCCGGATCGTCCGAAGGCGCTCCTTGTCGTTGCGTCCTCGTTCCTGCTTGGCCCTCGCAGTTAGTGCGGCAGGGACCCTCCGGGCCTCCTTCGTTCCGTGCGTCTCCTTCAGTGCCCGCCACGCTCTTAGACCCCGGCAAGCCCGCCGCGACCTCACCTGTAGCGGTCACTTCGGTTTTGGGTTCGGGTAACGTAACTCCATCCCCACTTGCATTTTCGTTTTTCGAGGCTGAATTGCTTAAGCGGGATGCGGGTCCCGCTTGCGGCTTGCACTTTACCGCAGGTACGCTTCCCAACGGGCGTTCCGGCCGGTAAAACCATAAGTCCACCGGTTCTCTTCCCGCCAGGCAACCTTCGGCTTTTGGATGTTGGTTAGACTCTTCCATTCTTTGTTTTCACTCAGAACTCCGATTGTCTGACAACCGGATCAGAGGGACTTTCACCCTCGGATTACGCACAGCTTCACGAAGCGCTACTACGCATCACGCGTACTAGCGCCCTGCCCCTCCGCTATCCCACTCCCGCACCATGTTGTCGAGGTAGGGACGCGGGTTACCCGCGCCCCCCTCACAGATCCCGGCGGGCAGTTTTCCTGCACCGGGCTCTTCAGATCAACTCGCTCTCGCATTCGCCATTGGTTGTTTCCATGTCCGGGAGAAGTGTGCCAGACGCTGGCAGTAACTCAGTTCCAACTGGCAAGGCATGCAGCCGTTCTTTTCCACAATGCGCGGGGGCGGCACTTGGAAACGCTCCAGCAGCCGATTGACCGCTGGCCATCTCAGGCTCTTTCGCTGACTCCGCCGGTTGAGCCATTTGTACAGTGCCCGGCAGGTCTCATCATAGAGGAGTTTCATACGGCGAGAGTTGCCGATGATTCCATAGTAATTCCACGTCCCTTGCAGCTTTGCCTTCAATGTTTTCATCAATAGGCGCAGCTTCTGGTGACGCTGTTCTTTGATCCAGTCTTTCATCCTCTGCATGGCCGCCTGATGCTTCTTGGTGGCCGTGCGTCGTTTAACCCTTGGTTTGCCTTTCCGGTCCGCTTCCCAGTAAAACTCGAACCCTAAAAAGTCAAACCTCCCATTGTGTGGCCCGCCATTGCGGCCAAAACGTATCGTCTTGGTTTTGTCGGGTGCCACCTCCAGCCCAAACTGAGCCAGTCGTTCTTTCAGTGCCTTTTCGAAGGCTTCGGCTTCATGCCGATACTCAAAGCTCGCCACAAAGTCATCCGCATAGCGGACCATTCGACAGCGCCCTTGTTGCTTGGGTTTGACCACGCGTTCAAACCATAGATCCAGCACATAGTGCAGGTAGATATTTGCCAGCACAGGCGAAACTACTCCGCCTTGGGGTGTTCCAGTCTGAGGATGTATCACCTTCCCATCCTCTTCCAGTATCCCTGCCCGCAGCCATTTGCGGATCAGGTTTACAAACGCTCCATCAGCGATTCTTTCCTCCAACATCCGCTCCAACCAGTCCCATTGGATATTGTCGAAAAATCCTTTGATGTCTGCTTCCACTACGAAGTTGTGTCCGCCAAACTGCAACTCGTCCGTCAGGGCTTTGATCGCCGCGTGGGCGCTGATCCCTGGCCGATACCCATAGCTGCACGGCAGAAAGTTCTCTTCATAGATTGCCAGCAGGATTTGCGTCGCCGCCACTTGCAGCAGCTTATCCTCCAGCACCGGTATTCCTAAGGGACGGAATTTTCCGTTCCCCTTCGGAATGTACTTCCTCCGCACCAGTCGCGCCCGGTAGGCTTTGCGCCGGAGTCGATCCACCAGATCCGCCAGGTTCGCCTCCAGGTTTCTCTCATATTCCTGGTACGTGACCTTGTCCACGCCACTGGCTGCGTCCTTCCGCAAGCGGTAGAAACACAGGCGCAAGACGTCCTGATTGATCATCCGATACAGCCCTCCGAACCGGTAGTGCTTTTGTGTGCATGCCTTCTCAGCTATAGCCCGCAGGGAGGTTTGCCAGTCTTTCTCCGTGGTTCTTACGGGACCGGTTTCCTGTGCAGGCTGCGTTGCTCTGTGGGACCCTTCCTGAACTTCGGGGCTTGCGCCTTGCCGTCCAATACTATGATCCCATCCGACTCCCGGATCGTCCGAAGGCGCTCCTTGTCGTTGCGTCCTCGTTCCTGCTTGGCCCTCGCAGTTAGTGCGGCAGGGACCCTCCGGGCCTCCTTCGTTCCGTGCGTCTCCTTCAGTGCCCGCCACGCTCTTAGACCCCGGCAAGCCCGCCGCGACCTCACCTGTAGCGGTCACTTCGGTTTTGGGTTCGGGTAACGTAACTCCATCCCCACTTGCATTTTCGTTTTTCGAGGCTGAATTGCTTAAGCGGGATGCGGGTCCCGCTTGCGGCTTGCACTTTACCGCAGGTACGCTTCCCAACGGGCGTTCCGGCCGGTAAAACCATAAGTCCACCGGTTCTCTTCCCGCCAGGCAACCTTCGGCTTTTGGATGTTGGTTAGACTCTTCCATTCTTTGTTTTCACTCAGAACTCCGATTGTCTGACAACCGGATCAGAGGGACTTTCACCCTCGGATTACGCACAGCTTCACGAAGCGCTACCACGCTTTACGTTTCACCCCCACTCCGGTGCTTTTCCGATGCCGTCTTTTCATTTGTTCTGATTTTCCTGACGGTTTTTGTTGCCAGCAACTAATGAGTTGGACAAAATCATGTCGTCAAATGAAATCCGTCCCCGATCAACAGAACCGTAAGGGCGCCGGCAGGCTTCGCCCTTTGATTTCTATGGTTCTTCCCCCCACGTCATTAGCCTCTGGAACCCTCCTCACCCAGGTTCAAACACTCGTAGGAGAATTCGATAATGCGCTTGAGATCGAGCTCCAGGATGAGTCTTTCGACCACGCGTTCTCCGGTTGTCAGAAGGGCGAGCCGCGCATGGTCATCTCCACCGATGGCAAGGCCCTGTTTCACGTGACCGGCATGGTCCCATCTGACGATCTCAGAACCATGTTCGAAGATGCAGTGAAGTATTCAAGATCCCTGGGGTTGACGCAAAGCGTCTGATCCCCGTTTCTCCGCACCACATTTGGTATTGGGCGGCACTCTCGCGCCGCCTTAAGCCTCCTATTATCCAGCCTCCGGGGAAATGTTCGGAATGGCGCAACCGAGACGACAAGTCCCACTTCTAATCACACCCTTCCGCGGTGCCCTGATCGAAATACCGGTTGCACAGCCGTCCCTCTGAACGTAAAGTTTCCGCCGTAAGCGATCTCAGGCGACTCCCCCGCGCCCGCATCGGCTCTCTATGAAGAAGAAATCGCCAGCTTCAAGATCTGCCCGCCCCGCCATTCGGCGGATACGCACGAAATCTGTCCCGCCACAGCCGCCAGTTCAGAAAACTAAACTGACCGCGAATAAAGGCGCATCAGAAGCCCAGCCGCTATCAACATCGCCCAAACCAGCCGTTTCGAAGATTTTAGAAGCGGCTGCAAAGCCCGCTCCCCCCGCGAAATCAAGCCCCGCTGCCCGGTCGAAGAGCCTGAAAACTGCGGCCAAAGCCAAGTCGCTGAAACCTGATAAACTAGCGAAAACCGGTTCGAAAGCGATTGTCCCACTGGTTGCCACGACAGAACCGGCTCAATCCATAAAGCCGCCTGTTAAGGCCCCTCGGAAAAAGGCGCCTATTAAAGCTACGGCCCAGTCCATGTCATCCCCGGTGCCTGTTGGCAAGCTCAGCCGCGCAAAGGTCGCTACACCCATTCCAGAACCGCCGACCCCGAACGTATCGAGGCGCAAACCCGTGCGCCCGAAGGAGAAACGGTCTGTCGCGGATGTGATTTCGGCCAACGCTCCTGCACGCGCGACAATAGCGTCGGCCCCGGCAGCCAGCGGGGCCACTCCCGTTCCGCCGCGAGCCGCTGTCGCTCCGGTGGAGGCAGCCACAACCTTGGCTCCAGTTACCGAGCCCCCGGCGCCCGCCACTGCTCCCGCGCCACGCACGCAATTGCCCCCTGATTTTCCGTTCCACGTTCCGAGTATCCTTTTAGAAGGCGACGAGCCGGCGACTGGCACGCCGATCAAAGTCTTGCCTCAAGCCAGCCGTGGGGCCGAGCAAACGTCAGTGCCTATGCGAGAGGTGGTGCAGATCCGGACTTCCCTGCACCTGGCAGCGCGAGATCCGCGATGCCTGTATGCGTCCTGGGACCTGAGTTTCGAGGAGCAACGCGCCTGCAATTCACGTTCAGCAGATCACCATCTCGTTTTACGCGCGCGTTTGGGCGATAGCGCGGGGCCAATCGTTGCCGAAGTGCATGTGCACCCGGAAAGCCAGCATTGGTTCGTGCATGTGGACCAGGCAGGCACGGGTTATACCGGCGAGCTCGGCTATTACACTCATAGCGGGCAGTGGGTCGCACTCGCTTATTCTCAAAGCGTAACCACGCCTTCGGACCAAGTTGCGACAGCCGTTTTTGCCGGGCCTGCTGTGGAGTTTGTGAGGGTTACACCCGTGGAAGTACCCGCCCCGGCCCCAGAGCCACTCAGAGAGCTGTACCAGCGGCCGGCATCCGTTCCAACCGCCCAGGCTAACTTCGAGGCGACCGACACGCTTGCTGCGCCAGCATTCGGAGCTGATCGTATGCAGCCTCAAGCTCAGCCGTATCAAGCCTTTCCCCATGCTGTAATCGAGCAGATTTCGTCTGCGCCTCGCCATGAAGCGCTCATCCCGCAGCCTGCACGATTGCGTATAGAGACGGCTCAACCGGTTTGGCTGACTCCTGAACAAGAAGAGTTGCTGGAAACGGCGATCGTTTCGATTCTGCGTCCGGAATCGATTGCGTCGCTTGAGTTAGCTGAACAGATTTCGCGCAAATCCGCGGCTGGCCTGCCGTCGCCTGAGGAAAGTGCCGAGGCTCCGTCGTCGATGGTCCCGGCTGTCGAAGCTTTGGGCATCTTCAGTCAGGGCGGAGCGGTTGGCGAGGCACCGCCCCCGGGAGCGCCTTCGTTCTGGTTCAATGTCAATGCTGAGCTGGTCATCTACGGCGCTACGGAGCCCGATGCGCGGGTCAGCATTGGCGGGCGTACGATCCGTCTGCGCGAGGATGGTTCATTCAGCTATCGGTTTGCACTGCCTGACGGCCAATTCACCTTGCCCATCACTGCAGTAGCCACCCATGGTGACACCCGGCAGACTCGCCTGAGTTTCCGGCGAGACACCGTGCACACCGGCGAAGTGGGCACACACCCGCAGGACCCTGCGCTCAAACCACCCGCCCCGGAAAACATCTCTTAGACAATGTCCGGCTACCTCGCCTTGGTGCTGCATGCGCACTTGCCATATGTGCGGCACCCGGAGCATCCACGGTTCCTGGAGGAAAGCTGGCTTTTCGAGGCGGTGGTGGAAACTTATATACCGCTCTTGCGTTTGCTCGAACAATGGCGCCGGGAAGGGTTGCCCTCGCGACTCTGCTTCACTCTCACGCCTACGCTTTGCGCCATGCTGCGCGACCCACTTCTACAGGAACGCTGTACCCGGCACATCGATGACTTGCTCGACCTTGCCGAGAAGGAAGTGCTCCGCACTACGTTCGACCCTGCGACCCAGCGTGTGGCCAGGTTCTACGAGGAACGTCTCCAGGCGACCCGCGATTCTTATTTGAACTGCAACCGTGACCTGGTCGGGCTGTTTCGATCTGCGCAGGACGCCGGGCAGATCGACATCATCACCTGCGCTGCAACCCATGCCGTGTTGCCTTTGCTGGCCGATGATCCTCCGGCCGTCAGGGCTCAGCTAGACGCCGGTCGCGACGAATATGTCCGCTGTTTCGGACGCTTTCCCCAAGGCATCTGGCTTCCGGAATGTGCCTTTGAAGAGCGGCTTGAACCGTTGCTGGCAGAAGCCGGCTTTCGCTGGTTCCTGGTGGATACTCACGGACTGCTTAACGCCACTCCCACACCGCGCTTCAAGACTTTCGCTCCAGTTTTTACTCCGCACGGAGTGGGTGTGTTTGGACGTGACCCCGAATCAGCGCGCCAGGTTTGGAGCCGGCACGGAGGTTACCCCGGCGATTTCCGGTACCGCGAGTTTTACAGGGACATTGGATTCGACCTGGATTTCGATTATGTCCGTTCGCATCTCGCGGCCCCGGAACAGCGTGGGTTCACCGGATTGAAGTATCACGCCATCACGGGGCCAGGGTCCGACAAGAAGCTCTACGATCGCGATGCAGCGCTGGCAGCCGCGGCTGAACACGCACGCCATTTCCTGGATGCCAGGGCGGTCCATTGCGCCCAAGTCCGTCCCGCGTTGGACCGCCCAGCCATTCTCGTATGCCCTTACGATGCCGAGTTGTTCGGGCATTGGTGGTTCGAGGGACCCGAGTTCCTGGATGCTCTTGTGCGGTTAAACGCACGGGAACGAGCGGTCCAGTTAGCCACCCCGGGCGATTACCTCGATGCGCATCCGGTGAATCAAATGGCGATGCCGGCCCATTCGAGCTGGGGCGAAGGGGGCTACTTGAAAGTCTGGTTAAACGAGACCAACCATTGGATTCAGCCCAAACTCCGAGCGGCACAACAACGGCTCACAGCCGCAGTCAGCCGCATGCAACAACCGGCGCAGGCTTTGGAACGCCGCATCCTGGGACAGGCCGGACGCGAGTTGCTCCTGGCTCAATCGAGCGATTGGCCCTTTATTCTGCGCACACAGAGCAGCCCGGAGTACGCGAGAAGTCGCGTAGCTGGCCACCTAGAGAATTTTTCCAGGCTACTTTCGCAATGGGAGAATCATGCAATTGATCAGGAATCTCTCGCCAGGCTCGAAGCCCGCAACAACATCTTTCCCGGGATTGACCCACTGTGGTGGTTTTGCCCTGAAAACGAACTCTGACGTCCGGCCTTCCCTTCGGCCAGGTCTTCCACCTTTGCATCTTCGCGTCCCGCCGCCTTTCTTCCCTTCCCCTGCTCTTCGTTTCCGACCTCATGCGATTGCTCCGTGATGGCGCTTGTACTCGCGGTCGATGAATTCACGTTTCAAGTTTCACGTTTCCCTTCCTCCCCCTTCCTCCCTCAATGCCTTTTGCGTCTTGGCTTCATGGCGTCATAACTGCCATCATCTGAGCGATGCGACAGTCGTTTCGTGCCTGGGCTGAGAACCTGGAGACTTTCTTTCTGGAAGTCATCCTTGAGCAGCGCCGTGGCGCCAGAGCGGCGATCGTGCGCGGGATATTGCTTACACTTTCGAAGGTGTTTCAAGTGGCAATCAAGACCCGCCGTTTCCTCTATACCGTGCGAATTCTTCGCGATTCAACCCTGGGCGTGCAGGTCATCGCCATCGGCAACCTGACCGTGGGCGGCACCGGCAAAACGCCTGTAGTCGAAAAATTTGCGCGCGTGCTGCGCGACCAGGGACGCAACGTAGCGATTCTCTCGCGCGGTTATCGTTCCAAGCCCACTCCGCTCCCCAGGTTGCTCCTGAATAAACTGATGCTGCGGCACGATACCACTCCGCCGCGTGTCGTCTCCGATGGTAAGAGCCTCCTGCTCGATTCAGAAATGGCTGGCGATGAGCCTTACATGCTGGCTTCAAACCTGAAAGACGTGGTGGTGCTGGTGGATAAGGACCGGGTAAAAAGCGGTCGATACGCCATTCAAAAGTTCGGGTGCGACCTGCTGCTCCTCGATGATGGCTATCAATACTGGAAGCTGGCCGGGCGACGCACGGATGTGGTGCTCATCGATTGCCAGCAACCGTTCGGCAACGAGCGGCTTCTGCCACGAGGGACCCTGCGCGAGCCGCCCTCCCATTTGGCCCGCGCACACACGATTTTCATCACAAAGAGCGACGGCAAGACCGCCGAGTTACGCAAGCGCATCGCTCAGTTCAACCCGGATGCGGGCATCATCGAATGCATCCATCATCCGCTCTACTTTGAGGACGTGTTTAACGGCCAGCAGCGCGAGTTGGACTGGCTCAAAGGCAAGAAGGTTGCCTCCATCAGCGGCATTGCCCAACCGGAGAGCTTTGAGCAAAGCCTGGTAAACCTCGGCGCCGAGCTCGTCTATTCCAAGCGATTTGCCGATCACCACCGGTTCTCGCAGCAGGAAGTGCTGAACGCCATCAACCGCAGCAAAAAGCGCCAGGCGGACTTCATCATCACCACTCAGAAGGATGCCGTGCGTTTTCCAAAACTGGATCGCCGCGATCTCCCGATCTATTTCATGCGCGTTGAAATCAAGATCCTCAGCGGGGCCAGCGATTTTCAGGATTGCGTGCGAAAAATCTGTTTCAGTTAACCGAACCGTGATGCAAACCCTTCTTTATGTCCTGGCTCGCGCGTTGATCGGGTTCATACAGACCCTGCCTCTGACGTGTATCGCACGGCTCGGCCGGATGGGCGGACGCATCGTCTATGCCCTCGATCGGCGTCATCGGCGTGTGGCGCTTAAAAACCTCACCATGTGCTTTGGCCATGATAAGACGCCGGACGAGATCACCGCGTTGGCCAAGGAGAACTTCCGGCGCATCGGAGAGAACTTCGCGTGCGCCATCAAAACCGCGGGCATGACCGATGAACAGTTGAAGCCGCACCTTTCACTGACGATTCCTCCCGCCGTGGCGGAGCGGTTTTCCCGGCCTGGGGAGAACCGGATTACAGTGGCCATCGGCCATTTCGGAAACTTCGAACTATACGCGCGCTGCACCTGGATCGCTCCTGGCGTGCCCAACGCTTCAACGTACCGCGCCCTGAAACAACCCGGGTTCAATCGCGTGCTAACATCACTGCGCAACCAGTCCGGGTGCCGTTTTTTTGAGCGGCGCAGTGAAGGCGCCGAGCTCAAAGCGTTCATGAACCAGCCTCGGGTAGTGCTTGGTTTGTTGGCAGATCAAAGCGCTGGCGGAAACAAGCTGCGCCTCCCGTTTTTCGGGCACGATGCCTCTACCAGCAGCGCGCCGGCGGTTTTCGCTCTGCGCTATGGATGCGATCTCTACACCGCGATCTGCTACCGCACGAGCCTCGCGCATTGGCAGGTTGAACTAGGCCAGCCGATCTCCACCCATGATGCCAGTGGCCCGCGGTCGATTGCAGATATCATGACAGACGTGAACCGCGCGTTTGAAGCCGCCGTCCGCCGCGACCCAGCCAATTGGTTCTGGGTGCATAACCGCTGGAAAGTTCCCCGGGTTAAACCCGCGCCCGAAATACCTGTACGATTATCGGACTGACCCTCGTAGATTCTTACGTGACATACATAGGGAGGGGTTATAGCCTCAGCCTATGTTCAGCTCACGTAAAAGCATTCTGTGCTCCGCTCTGGTTGGATTCTCGATTCTGTTGACTGCCGGGTGTGGGGAGAAGAAAGAGGGCCCATCCCAGGATGCGAAGAAGGCTGAAGCCGCGGTGCCCGCGAAGCCTTCCGAGCCAGCCGGCCCTGGCAAGGATGAAAAAGCATGTTTCACATGCAACGGCGCGGGAACAGTGCCATGCTCGACTCGGGGATGTGTCGCGGGGAAGGTTGAGTGCCCTAATCCTTGCTTGAAGCTCACACGGGGGTCCTGGGTGCATATGAATGTTCCGGGGCATGATCCAAAGGAGCTGTGGCAGAAATTCCGAAAACCCAACGGTGGAACAGTCGCCTGGACCCAGGGACATGTCGGTGAAGTGATTTCTTTGCAGAACGGCGATTACGTTAACCTGGGCAAGTGCAACGTTTGTTCAGGCACTACCCGGGTAGCATGCAGCGCCTGCAAAGGTGCGGGGCGCCAGGCGTGCGAGATGTGCGCAGGCAAGAAGTATGTGCCAATTGCTTGGAGTCCGACAAATAATCCCTGGCTGGACAAACAGCCCGATGTAATCCGGCTCAAAGATGGCCGCGTGTTGCTGGGAAAAGTCGTCCTATCGAGTGGCGATGACCGCACCATAAAGCTGCGCGATGGAAAGACAACGCACGTGAATGCAAACGAGATTGCTGCGCCATAATCTAGACTCGGATGCTGAGGATTTAGGAGGCGAACCCTCCGGCCCAGCCAAATACAACACACAGAAACCAATGAAATTACTCGTCCTGACAGTTAGCTTAATAATCGTCCTTGCGGGATGCTCCAGGTCTTCGGACACACCCTTCGCGGGCACGTCCAAGACGAACGATCTGGGTAAAGTCGTGGTAGCTGACGGTGGTTCCTACGACTACGCACTTAGCGGAAATAGGAATTGCCGGGTGAGCCTCACGGCACTTACAAATCAGGAGGTTATGGTTGAGTTGGTTGTTTTGGAGACAAATGCCCAAGGCTCGACCAGAATCCTGGCACGACCGCGCATTGTTACCAAAATGGGAGAGCGGGTCAGTATGGCGATCGGTGAGGAGAGTGTTTCCTTGATCCCCGAGGTGAAACCGTCAGCGAATTAGTCAAAGAATAACCCGTGGCTGAACGGGATCAGCCTGAGTCCGGGGGAGGTTAACAGTGGCTGAGCAACGCGGTAGGGAAATCACAGGATTCATAGATCCAATCAGATGTTCCAAAAGGTGGCCTGCGAAGCCTTAACCCGATAGAATGTGAGCTCTTTCCGGGCCTCAAATTTGTCCCGGAAGGGACGGCTGAACTGTCACTCCCACAAGTGCTTCGGATCATATTCGATTCGGTGTTTATCCAGCAGCGCCAGGAATTCCTCCTGAAAAGTCCTCTTCCTATGGTGCTCCTCCTGGTTCTGTATATAGTGAACGATCTTGTTCACTTGGGATTCGCTGACGCTAAAAGCCCCGAACTTAATTTGCCAACGAAACATCCCTTGCTGAGGGAAAGTCGTTCACCCACTTTGACGCCCCACCCTTTATGAGCTGCAGTGCCTTTGAAATTGAGAAAGTGGATGGGATCGATAACAGGATGTGAACGTGGTCGGGCATGCCTCCTATTTCGACGGCTTTCATTTCGTTTCGTCGTGCAATGCCACCCAGGAATGGCCAGAGCCTTTGGCTTAATTCGTGAGTGATCAGTGGCCGACGATCCTCAGTGCTGAACACACAATGATAGTATGAGCTCACGTAGGACATGGCCACATTCAGCCGTTCCTTCGGAACTTGGTCAATATCGAACATTGCCACCCAAAGCTAAAGCTTTGGGCTTTTATCAACTGTCCCGCTGGGACATGAGAGGGGCGATCTGCGGATGAATGTCGAAAGTTCCACAGATCGCTCACATCAATCGCTGATGTTCTGTACTCCGGGCACTGGAGAAAGACAAGTTGGGCTAATCTGGCCTCACACCCGCCCGTCCATTTGCCCGTTTCACCCGCTTGACACCCTGATTTTGGCTGGTATTCTCTCGCGTTCCGTTACCGGAGCCTTTTCCCCGCCAAGGTGCTAGTTGGCTGGCGATTTGATGCGCCCGGTGCGAGTGCATTTACTTTAGTTTATATGAAGCGACAATATCAACCGTCGAAGGTCCGCCGCCGAAGGCAGCATGGATTTTTGAATCGTAATTCAAGCAAGAGCGGCAAGGCCACCTTGGCCAATCGCCGCCGGGTGGGACGCAAGCGTCTTACTCCCGTCTAATCCCGCATCATGACGGCCGAAAGGCCACAGCGGGAGAGCTTTGGGCGGAACAAGCGCCTTCGGCGCAGCGGGGAATTCGCCTGGTTGAAGCAACGAGGGCAGCGCCTGGTTCAGGGCTGTCTTATTGCTAATTGGAGCCGTCGCGAGGACGGCTCTCACTGTCGTTTAGGTGTGGTCACATCCCGCAAGGTCGGTAGCGCGGTGGTGCGGAACCGCGCCCGCAGGTTGTTGCGCGAAAGCTTCCGCAAGCACCAATACGATTTCTCCGAACCGGTGAACCTGGTGTTAATCGCGCGGGCCTCGATTGTTGGCAAAACCCTCTCCCAGGTGGAGAAGGATTTTTTGACAACCTTGAGGAAAACGGGATTGTTGAAGGTGCGGTCGGGGGAATGAACCAGTTGAACGCGGCACAACATATACTCATAGCGGCGGTGCGGCTTTATCGCCTCACGCTTTCGCCTTTGAAGTCTGTGCTGTTTGGTCCCTTGGGCGGATGCCGCTACACACCTTCCTGTTCTGAATATGCCTTGGAAGCGCTCCGAACCCGGGGTGCATTCAAGGGTTCATGGCTGAGCCTCAAGCGGATTGGCCGATGCCATCCCTGGGGTGGCTGCGGGTATGATCCGGTTCCAAAAGACCCGGCTCAGGCAGCCGATCAGCACGGCAGCGCCGGCCCGCATCCGGGCACGCGCCATTTCTTTGGTCATTGTTAAAATTTCATGGATCGCAAATCGATAATTGGTCTGGTAGCCAGCATTGCTCTGTTGCTGCTTTGGTTTCCGGTGGTCAACCGGTTGTACCCTTCTAAACCGCTTCCGCCCGGCAGCACGAACGCCGTCGTGACCGTGCAGGCTCCCGGCACCAATGGCGCCGCGCCTGTGGTGGCGCCGCGG
This sequence comes from uncultured Verrucomicrobiota bacterium, assembly GCA_942493075.1. Classification (GTDB taxonomy): domain Bacteria; phylum Verrucomicrobiota; class Verrucomicrobiia; order Limisphaerales; family UBA8199; genus JBBQYD01. Next base: position 5,971,287 of record OW818681.1, read on the forward strand.
ACGCCCCCGGTAATGCGACCAACCGACGCCGCATCCCGCGCCCCGCAGGCTGCTCCCGGCCAGGCTGAAGAAACTATTGTTCTGAGTGGCAGCAACGCGAGTTACACCATCACCTCGCAGGGTGGCGGCATTAAGCTGTTCGAGTTGGTGCAATTTCCGGAAGTGGTTGGGCGCAAAAAGGGCACTGAGAGTGCAGTCAAACACACCAGGCTAAACGCCAATGCAGCGTATCCCTCAATGGCTTTGCTCGGTGGTCCGGAAGTCGAAGGAGATGGCATCTATGAATTGAGCCGCACATCAGATGGTGTGCGTGCCACGAAAGAACTGACCAATGGATTGGTGATCACCAAAGACTTTCGACTGAGCTCAAATTATCTGCTGGCTGTTAAAGTGCGGCTGGAGAATCGCGCAGCCACTCCTTTGAACGTGCCCGACCACGAGTGGGTGGTCGGCACGGCGACGCCGATGAATGCCAACGACAAGGGCCAAGCCGTTGGAGCCCAATACTTCACGGGTAAAGACCGCAAGACGGTTGATGGCGCCGCTTACTTTGCGAACACCAAGTTCATGTGCTTCCCCCGCGTGGCGCCTCAGGAGTATCGCTCCGCTGAAACGAACATCGTTTGGGCTGCGGCAAATAACCAGTTCTTTGCACTGATCGCCATGCCCGAGAAGCCCGCGCAGGGGTTGATCGTTCGGCGCTTGGATCTACCGGCTACCCTCACGGCCCAGGGGGTACCGAACCCGGTTCTCCCCCAGGGTTACGAGACCACAATGGTTTACCCGGGCACCACGCTAGAGCCGCAGCAGGCCCTGGAGCACAACCTGCATATCTTCTCCGGACCCAAAGAGTTCCAGACATTGGCGAACCTGGGTGATCATTTCAAAAACCAGGTTGGACAGGTGATGGGCTACGGCGGGTTTTTCGGGTTCTTTGCCAAGGGCCTGCTCCTGGCCATGAACTGGCTGCACCAGACATTCTGGCTTTCCTACGGATTAGCCATTGTCGTCATCACGATCGTCATCAAGCTTTTATTCTGGCCGCTGACCCAGGCCAGCACGCGCTCTATGAAACGGCTGCAGGCCTTGCAGCCGCAAATGAACGCCATCAAAGAGAAGTACAAGGATGACCCAGCCAAGATGAACCGCAAGACCATGGAGTTCATGCGGGAAAACAAGGTGAACCCTATGGGCGGCTGCCTGCCGATGGTCATTCAGATTCCAGTCTTCATCGGCTTTTTCCAGATGATCCAGAGCGCCATTGAGTTACGCGGCGCCCAGTTCCTCTGGGTTAAGGACCTTTCTTCCCCGGATACGCTATTCATGATCCCGGGCACCGGCTTTCCCTTCAACCTGCTGCCGTTGATCATGGGTGTGACCATGTTCTGGCAGGCCAGGTTGACCCCGCCCTCCCCCGGCATGGACCCGACCCAGGCCAAGATGATGCGGTACATGCCCATGATTTTCATGGTGTTCCTGTACAACTTCTCAGCCGGGTTGACCCTCTACTGGACCGTCCAGAACCTGCTGACAATCCTGCAAACCAAGCTGACCAAAACCACTACCCCGGTGGCGGCCACTGCTGCTCCGGTATTGACGTCCGGCCCTAAAAAGAAGAAATAAGGGGCTGAAAAGTCCGCAAATAACGGACCGCCAAACGATTTAAATCATTACGATCATGCCTGCTGAACCCAAAGCTACCTTGGAAACGCTGCTGCAAACGCTCGGTTTCGACGCCGCTGTTGAAGAACACCGGATGGAGGAGGGCATTCTGCTGGACGTTAAAACCGAGGATTCCGGACGTTTGATCGGTCGCCAGGGCCAGACTCTTTCGGATCTCCAGTATATCACCAACCGGTTGCTCTTTCAGCAAGACCCCTCGATGCCCAAGGTGATGGTGGATGTCAGTGGTTACCGCGCGCAAGCCCGCGAAGCGCTGGTTAAGAAAGCCATGGAAGCTGCTGAGAAAGTGCGCCGTTGGGGCGATGTTGTGGAACTGGAACCGCTCAGCGCGTTCGATCGCCGAATTGTCCACCAGGCACTGAAGGACGATCCGAGCATCGAAACCCACAGTGTCGAGGTGGAAGGCACCGATAAGAAGGCGATCCTTCTTCGCCCCAAACACTAATCCCAGAGTTCGTCAAACGTATCCGATTTCTGAACGGTCAGGCTGCTTTAGCCTGGCCGTTTGTCGTTTAATGCATGGCAGTCCAGCCGAACCACACCAGCAGACTGACCAGGCTCACATAGATCCCCGCCAACACGTCATCAACGGTTATGCCCCAGCCCCCGGGCAGATCCTGGCTCCCGTCCACTGGCCAGGGCTTAGCGATGTCGAAGAATCGGAATGCAGCATAGACTCCTACCGTCAGCCACAAGGCACGGCCGCTGAAGAAATCAGAGAGCTGTGGAAAGTGACCTTGGGTGCGCATGAGGATCAGCACCCAGGCGAGAAAACAAACCGGCAGCGCGCAGATTTCATCCAGAACCACTGAGCCGGGATCTGTTTTGCCCAACTCTCGCTCAGCCACGCCACACAGGTAAACCGATGCCGCGATCATGGCGGCTGTGCCTAAGAGGTAAAACGGCAAGCTGCCAGTAGCCACCAAGACCGCGAACCAACCCACCCCCAGTACCGAACCAAAGGTGCCGGGGGCGAACGGAGCCCAACCAATGCCCAATCCCTGGGCCAGGAAAACCTGGAATTTCTTCATGCAAAAGCCTGCGAAATGATGAACCAGAACGGGCTGGAAAGAAAGGCGTAGTGTGGGGGGGAAACACGGAACACGGACCCTCACGGACTGACACCGACGGACACGGACGGACACGAGGCCCTTGTCCGTGAAAGTCTGTGTTTGTCCGTGCTCGTCCGTGTAGTGCTCCTCCACAAAAAGAGGCCCGGGCGTTTATTGCCCGGGCCTCTTGAAGAAACAGTAAATCCTACTCGCTTAGCGAGGGAGCAGTTCGCTGACCAGCGAGCGCTCTTCCTTGAGTTCGTTCACGCTGGCATCGATCTTGGAGCGGCTGAACTCGTTCACAGGCACGCCCTGAACAACTTCGAGCTTCGTTCCATTGCTGCGGACCGGGAAGGAGCTGATCAAGCCGGCGTCCACGCCGTAGCTGCCATCGGAGCAGAGGCACACGCTGTGCCAATCACCGGCGGCGGTGGGCTGAACGATCGAGCGCACGCTGTCCACGATGCCGTTGGCGGCGCTGGCGGCGCTGGAAGCACCACGGGCCTTGATAATCGCGGCGCCACGCTGCTGCACCGAGGAGATGAATTCGCCCTTGAGCCAGGCTTCGTCCTTGATGACTTCAGCGGCTGAAGTGCCGTTGATCTTGGCATTGTAGAAATCAGGATACTGAGTCGCGGAATGGTTGCCCCAGATGGTCATGTTGCTGACGCTGGTGATGTCCACGCCGGCCTTCTTGGCGAGTTGCGATTTGGCGCGGTTCTCATCCAGTCGGGTCATTGCGAAGAAACGATCGCTCGGAATGCCACGAGCGTTATTCATGGCGATAAGGCAGTTGGTATTGCAGGGATTGCCAACCACATGCACGCGGACGTCCTGGGCGGCGTTCTTTTCGATAGCCTTGCCCTGGCCGATGAAGATCTTGCCATTGATGCCGAGGAGGTCTTTGCGCTCCATACCGGCCTTGCGCGGCACGCTGCCGACGAGCAGCGCCCAATTAACGCCCTTGAAGCCTTCATCGAGGCTGGCGGTGGGCACCACGCCTTTGAGCAGCGGGAAAGCGCAATCATCGAGTTCCATTACGACACCGTTCAAAGCGGGCAAAGCCGGCTCGATTTCGATGAGGTGCAGGATGACAGGTTGATTGGGGCCGAACATAGCTCCGGAAGCGATCCGGAACAACAAAGCGTAACCAATCTGGCCGGCGGCGCCGGTCACAGCGACACGAATAGGAGATGTGCTCATAGTATTTGCAGTTATGCGCGGCGCAATATGGGCTTTGCCAGCCCGGGAAGCAAGTATCTAACTTTACCAAGCGCCTCGAAAAACTATTTTAATGCCGCCCAAACACGGTGGACATCATCGTGATCCTCCAACTCCTGGAGAAACCCGCCGGTGTCGGCTTTCTGGGCGTCGGTCAGTTCTGGGAATTGCTTGGGGACATACCCTAGCTCGCTGGTGACAACGGTCCAACCATTTTGCGAAAGCCATTTCGAAACGCTGTGCACCGATGTGCGGTCGGTTAAAAAACGCGCGCCCGCTGCGCCCTCAGGGATATCGTCATTCCGCTCGTGGCTCAGCGGCTCCACTTCGTTAGCACCTGCCTCGATCCCGGCAGCCTCGAGATCTGCCTTCGCATCGCTGTGGTAGGCTTCGACAATGCCGGTGTAGTCGAATAAAAACTTGTTGCTGCCAGTCGTTCCCAGTTGAGCATTTCGGAACATGTGCCGGATTTCCGGCGCGGTGCGATTGACGTTATCGGTATATACTTCAACGATCACGGCCACTTTGTTCGGGGCGTAGCCTTCGAACACCACATGCTCCATGATGACCTTTTCCTCGCCGATGCCGGCGCCTTTCTTAATCGCACGCTCGATGACATCGCGCGAGACGCTTTCCTTGCGTGCTTTCTCCAACGCAGCGAACAGGCGGGGGTTGCCCTCCGGGTCTGCGCCGCCCATTTTGGCGGCTACCATGATTTCACGGACTATTTTTCCGGTAGCTTGAGCTTTCTTTTTCGAAGCCACCGCTCGTTTAGCATGCAACCATTGACGTCCCATGCGCTCAAGGTAACAAAGACACCCCACACTATTCAAACGTGTTCCGCGATTGACAGCTTACCTATCGAAAAGGAGACTGAACCCGGATGACGTCCTTCGCCCTAGCCGTCCTTGTGCTCCTGGCTATCAAAGCTGCCGCGCAGTTGGGACTGGAGCTCTGCAATCGACGGCACGTGCTCGCACATGCGGATAGTATGCCCCAGGCAATCCAGGGGTTCATGGATCAAGAGACCTACCGCAAATCCGTTACGTACACCCTTGCCAAGAACAAGATCGAACGCCTGGAGATTGCCTGGGATGCACTCATACTCGGGTTGCTGGTTTTTAGCGGGATCTTGCCCTGGCTATACCGTGAGGTTATTGGGCGCTGGGGAGGATCTGCATTCATCCTGGCCGGGTATCTCATTGGAGTTGCCCTGATAATCTCGCTCACCGCGCTGCCGTGGAGCTGGTATCACCAGTTCCGGCTGGAGGAACGTTTCGGATTCAACACCACAACCGTGCGCCTCTGGCTGGTGGACCGTGTGAAAGGCTTCAGCCTGGCAATCCTCTTGGGTTATCCGCTCGTCTTGTTGATTCTGAAGGTGGTTGAATGGACGGGCAATTCCTGGTGGATATGGAGTTGGGCAGTGCTGCTGGCTTTTCAACTGCTTATGGCCGTGCTTGCTCCCGCGCTGATCCTGCCGCTGTTTAACAAGTTCACACCGCTGCCGGAGGGTACTCTTAAAGAACGTCTGCTCGGGCTTGCTGAACGCACGCGGTTCCGCGCCCAAAGCATTCAAGTCATGGATGGCAGCAAGCGTTCACGCCATTCCAACGCGTTCTTCACTGGGTTCGGACGATTTCGCAAGATCGTCCTGTTCGATACCCTGATCCAACAACTTACTGAATCGGAATTGGAAGCCGTGCTGGCGCATGAAATCGGTCATTATAGGCACAAGCACATTCCCAAAATGCTTTTAATATCCGCCTGCACCTCGCTAGGCGGGTTTTTCGCACTGTCACTCCTGGCTCAGGCTTCGTGGTTCGCGCCTGCGTTCGGCTTTCCACCAGGCAGCCTCGTGCCGTCCCTCCTTTTGTTCGTGCTCCTTTCGGGTCTGGTGACCTTTTGGTTTTCACCTTTGTCCAACCTGTGGTCGAGGAAGAACGAGTACGAAGCCGATGCCTATGCCGCCGATGTCATGGGTTCGCCTCAAGACCTGGTGGGCGCTCTGCGCAAGCTGACGGAAAAAAACCTCAGCAACCTCACCCCGCATCCGGCTTACAGCACCTTCTACTACTCGCACCCGACGTTGCTGGAGAGGGAGGCGGCGCTTCGCGTTGGAAAGGCCTGAGTCCTGTAATGTTTTGCGGAATTGTTTGCCAGTTCCTGCCCCGTAGCGCATGTTGGGGATTGCTTAGATGGTGGCTTTTCGGCCGGGAAGTTTCTTGCAGTTAACGTTAAACCGAGCGATTTATGATAAAGAGCTCTCGCGTGCAGACGTGCATTCTTGTGATAGCCTTGGGATTTCTCTGGGGTTCCTTCCTGCCAACGGCCTGTTCGGGCGTTCCCTACGACCCTGCCGAAGCACAAATGTTGCGGGCGTTTTTGCAGTGCGAATCCATGATGAAGGGCAAGAGCAATGCCGAGCTGCTCGGGGCCGACCCGGATGACCCGTCTACATGGCCGGGTGTTGCGTGGGTAGATTATGACCCCTACGTAAACCCTGGTGAACCGCGGATCTCGCTGCCGTATAAACACGTTTTGAACATTGATATAAGAGGGAGTCTTGCCGGGGCTGTTGACATTAGCGGCTTCCCCTACTTGCACGTTTGCTGGATCGTTAATTCCCCGGGAACCGTCGGGAAACGCGGCAATTACACCTCGATACGCGTTCTGAATAATCCCAAATTGAAGAGCGTTTATCTCGACTATATGGAGGTGAGCGCGGTGGAGATAGGCGGCAACCCCAGCATGGAGAGCGCCTATTTTCGAAGCTCCAGGATCGGCGTGTTGAACTTGAGCGCACCAGGCTTGCGCCTGTTGGGAACGAGCACTCTGGGGAGCTCCCCGCTTAGCTTGGCCGCCTATCCTGAACTGATCGGGTTGGATTTGGACAGCATCGAGAATATCACCACACTCGATGTGACTGGTTGCCCGAAACTGGAGGTGCTTTCCGCCGCGTACATGAAGAACATGCGGGGCGTCCGGTTGGGTGGCATGCAGAATCTCGTTTCGGTCTCGTTCCGCAACGATTGGGATCTTGAGAGCCTCGATCTTCGGGGTGCGCCCAAGTTGGACCACCTGGAAAGCGTCGAAAACTACGCGCTAACCAACCTGCTGGTGGGCAACAACCCTCAGCTTGCCTCGGTGGAGGTGACCGGGAATAGCTCCCTCACGACCCTCGCATTAAACAATCTGCCGTTGTTGAATGTCATTCGTTGCCACGGCAATGAAGCCCTGAGGGAGTTGCTGGTGCAAGGCGACCCCAAACTTGCCGATATGTTTTGCCAGGGAAACGCACTCGAGTCGTTGGATGTTTCGGGTGCTCCCGCACTGATTAGTTTGATAGCGACCGGCAATGAATTAACGCAGTTCAATGCCGCGGGCGTGCAATTCACCAATCTTTCTTTGAGCCTGAATAAGTTGCAGACCATCACGGCGAATGTGATGGGCCATCAGATCAGCGCTTCGGCTTACCGGGGTGGTGGTTATGTTAACCTTGACGCCTCCTGGGACGTCGAAGATCCATCCACGACCTTCATGAGCTTTGATTACGAGGGATTGCCGGAGCCCAGAAATACCAAGCTGATTACAACCGAGGGCACAGGGCTGCCATCCGGCTATACCTGGAAGGACCGGTTTCCGGTTTCCGGCGACGTGAATGCCACGTTCTATTTTGGAGCTGTGGTCACACTCATGTCCTATTACGCAAGGGTGGAGGATAATCCCTGGGGTGAGTGGTTTGGCACCGCCAACCCCATTGTTCCCAGGGTGGGTGATCCCATTGGCCTGATAACTCCACCTGCACGCGAAGGCTATGTGTGCCAGGGATGGTATACGGACGAGGCTTTGACTCAGGAGTGGGATCTGGAGCATGCCATCCTGGAAGGCGAAATGACCTTGTACCCCAACTGGATTGGCGAGGGAGTGCCGATGGTGGTCTCAGTCAAACGGCGTGATCCTTTGAGCGAAACGATCGCGACGAACAAGGTGGTCTACCGAGTCCAGTTCAGCGAAGTGGTTTCCGGCGTCGATGTTTCGGATTTCACGCTGACCACGACCGGCACAGCCGCCGGGCACATCGCTCAGGCGTCCTCCTACCAAGGCATGAGTATCGACGTTCTGGCCGACTCGATTTCCGGCAGCGGCACTCTACGCCTGGATGTCAAACCGACCGGCACTCAAATCTTAGATGTCGAAGGCAATGCTCTGGCACTCGGCTATGCCAGGGGTGAGACTTATAAGGTGGGTTCTGACAGCACGAATGCACTTACCTCGTTTCTCCAGGACCATGGGATTGATCCAAGCTCAGCAGCGGGAGCATCGGGGGCCGATCCTGACAAGGATGGCATCATCAATGTTATGGAATTCGTCCTGAATGGTGATCCCTCCGTGCCCGATGCCGGAGTCAAACCCTCGGCACAGTACCGCGAGGAAGGGGCGTCCTCGCTATTCGCTTACAGCTATAACTGCACCACGGCGGCGCGGGAAGCGTATCGCATCTATGCTCAGTATTCGGCTGATCTTCTCAACTGGCAGGACGCTGTGAATGGACAGAACGGAGTGACGATTACCGAGAAGACCACGGCGGTGGGAAAGGCCGTGACGACAAGTTTTACTGCCGCAGACCGGAAACTGTTCGTTCGCCTGTGCGCGGAACCAAAGTAATACCCGGCTCGGTTGCTTCAACGACTGGTAATGCAAAGGCGGCGTGCGGAACGCCACTACCTCAAACCTGACAGGCTGAGCTTCGTAAATTTTCTCGGAATGCGAGGAACATTGTCGTACTACTTTCGAGAGTTCATGAAGAAACCTTTTCCCTTTTTGGTTTGGTTACTAATCGCACTGGCTGGAGCGTGGGCTTATTACACGATCGCCTTCCATCGGCACGAGCCGCTAAACTCGGTATTCATCCTCATCGCCGCCCTTTGCACCTATGCAATCGGCTACCGCTTTTATTCCAAGTGGATTGCCGCCCGCGTGCTCACGCTCAACGATCGGCGCTCCACTCCTTGCGAGGTCCACGATGACGGCAAGGATTTCGTCAAAACCAACAAATGGATCGTGTTCGGACACCATTTTGCGGCGATCTCCGGTCCGGGGCCACTCGTGGGGCCGGTACTGGCCGCTCAATTCGGTTATTTACCCGGCACTCTTTGGATTTTGATCGGTGTGGTGCTCGGCGGAGCTGTTCAAGATTTCGTGGTGCTCTTTTGTTCGTTGCGGCGCGATGGCCGATCTCTGGGGCAGATGGTGAAGGATGAGCTTAACACAGTTGCGGGAGCTATTGCATTGGCCGCCATTCTCCTGATCATGATCATTCTCCTGGCGGTGCTTGCGCTTGTGGTTGTCAAAGCCCTCGCCGAAAGCCCTTGGGGCGTGTTCACCGTGGGCGCCACGATCCCGATCGCCATGTTCATGGGCTGCTACCTTCGTTTCGGGCGCATTGGAAAAGTGATGGAGGCCTCGGTGCTCGGCATTGTGCTTTTACTGCTGGCTGTGTGGGGCGGAAAACATGTGCATGAACACGCGCAATTGTCCCAGTTGTTCAGCCTGAAAGACATCAACCTGGCCTGGGCGATCATTCTTTACGGTTTAGCTGCCAGCGTGCTGCCCGTATGGTTGTTGCTCGCGCCGCGGGATTACCTCAGCACTTTCATGAAGCTCGGCACCATCTTCGCCCTGGCGCTCGGTATCTTTGTCGTGCTCCCGGACCTCCATATGCCTGCGCTTTCACGCTTCACAGATGGCTCGGGTCTTGTTCTTGCCGGGAAGGTCTTCCCATTCTGTTTCATCACGATTGCTTGCGGCGCCATTTCCGGGTTCCACACGCTCATTGCCAGCGGTACAACGCCGAAGTTACTCACCCGCGAGAGTTACGCCCGGCCGGTCGGTTATGGTGCCATGTGTCTTGAATCGCTTGTCGCGATCATGGCCATGATCGCTGCCTGCACGCTCGATCCCGGGGTTTACCTGAGCATGAACATCAAGGGTGACCCGACCGCAATCGTGGAGAAAGTCTCCAGCCTTGGCTTTCCTGTTACCCAGGCGCATATGAATGAGCTGGCGGAGAAGATTGGAGAGAACAGCCTCTTCGGTCGGACGGGCGGCGCCGCAACGCTCGCGGTGGGGATGGCGGAAATCTTCTCCAAAGCCGTGGGCAGCCGGTTTGTCGATCTCTGGTATCATTTCGCGATCATGTTTGAGGCTTTGTTCATCCTGACAACGATCGATGCCGGGACCCGAGTGGGCCGCTATCTCCTGCAGGATGTGCTGGGCCATTTGTGGAAGCCTTTGGGACAAACCACCAATGTTGGCGCAAACATTTTCGCGAGCGTGCTGATGGTAGCAGGCTGGGGTTATTTCCTGGTGCAAGGGGTGCGTGATCCGCTGGGGGGGGTCAATTCCCTTTGGCCACTGTTCGGGATCGCCAATCAAATGCTAGCCGCCATTGCGTTGTGCCTGGGCACAACCATCATCCTGAAGCTTGCCTTAAAATCCGAGCCTGATCCTGTAGCGCCCGGCACAGCAACTCAGGGCGTATTGAAGCGTCACCCGAGCATGGCGCTGATCACTTTCATCCCTCTGGTCTGGCTCATTGCGGTAACGTTTACCGCAGGGATACAAAAAATATGGCACTCGGATGTGCGCATCGGCTTTCTCTCTCAAGCGAAGGTCCTCCAGGACAAGTATCCGTCATTGACCGAGGCTCTTGCGCAAGCCCAAACGAATGGTGATTCACAGGCGATTGCCGCTGCGGAAAAGGCGATTAAAACCAACCGCGTCCTGCGGTTCAACAACATACTCGATGCCGTGATTGCGGGCATCTTTCTGCTCCTCGTCAGTTTTATCCTCGTTCTGAGTATCCGGGAATGGATAGCTCTGTTGCGCCGCTCCCGACCGGTGCGATTGTATGAAACAGAGCCGGTTTGGCTGCCAGGCTATGCGGTTGCCGAAACCAGCCACTTGAAAACGGTCAGCACCGCTGGGTTGGCGCTGGCGCTGGCGCGCGAACTCTCCGGTGAAGCCCGGATGGATCGCGACCGTGAGATGGCGCTGGTGCCCACTCCGGCCTGCCACACAGAATTGGCGGGTGCCTGCTGTGGCTTTGGACCAGTCGCTGACCCCGGCAGCCGGGAAGCTGAGGCTGAGCGGTATGTTCGTATTACGGAAGAGCGCTTTAAAGGTGTGCGCCGTTGCTGCTGATCAAGTTCATGAACCTGTGTTTATATGGTGGATCATTCGATCCGGTGCATATTGGCCACCTGCTCGTGGCTCATGCCGCGCGCGAAGAGGCGTCTCTGGACCGGCTTACCTTCATTCCCGCCGCCCAATCCCCCTTCAAGCCCGGGCGTCAGATGGCGCCGCCGGAAACACGGTGCCAGTTGCTAAGATTAGCCCTTGCGGGGTTACCGTGGGCGACGGTTGATGATCAGGAAATCAAGCGGGGCGGAGTTTCCTACACGATCGATACCGTCCGCTCGGTTGCCGACGCGCACCCGAATGCGCGGCTCTTTTACCTGGTTGGGGCCGATCAAGCTGTGCTGCTGCCTCACTGGCGGCAGGCTGAGGAACTCGCTGAGCGGTTGGAGTTCCTCGTCATTCCACGGCCCGGGGAGCCCGTTCCGGTGTTGCCTCCACCGTTCCGCGGGCAGGTCCTCAGAGGCACCCCCATCCAGATTTCCTCGTCCTTGATCCGGCAACGAATCGCCGCCAATCAGTCCGCCGGACACCTCCTCCCGCCCGGTGTGGGGGAGGCTATCGTAAACAATCGGCTTTATCTTTAGCCCGCTATGGGCCATCGTTTCCCCAGATGGATTCGAGAAAACTCGCTTTGCTCTGCCGCGAACTGGCTGATAACCGAAAAGCTGAAAACATCACCGTGCTCGACATGCGTGACCTGTCGTCGGTGACGGATTACTTTGTCATTGCCTCGGGCACAAGCGAGCCGCACCTGCGCGCCATTGTGGATGAGATCACGGAAAAGCTCCGTGAAGACCACGATGTGGCTCCGCGCGCGATAGATGGAACCCTGCAAGCCGCATGGGTGGTGCTCGATTTCTTTGATGTCATCGTTCACGTCATGCGCGCCGATGTGCGCGACCGGTATGATTTGGAAACGCTCTGGGGCGATGCGCCAAGAGTAAAGACCCGCAAGCGCACGGTAAAGGCCAAGGCGGCGTAGTATTCACTACATCGCCCCCTTTCCTAAAAGAATCGCGCTTATCCGCCGCAACCCTTCTCTCGTGCCTTTCAGACGGCTTCCTTGAGCCGTCCGCCCCCAAAGGCCCTCTCAGTCCATGAGTTGCACCGTAACCCGGGTAACCCACGCGCCGGTGCTTAACCTTTTTCGGTTTCCTCGGCTTCTTTTAAAGGAATAGCGTTTGACGCTTCCAACATCGCCTGGATTACACGCTGGAAATCCTCCAACCCGGGGGCTGGGATGATGATGGTATCCCTGCGGCCGCTGACATCTTCGGTGATGCGCAGGAAACGCCCGCGTGGATTCTCTTTTAAAGTGAATACAAAGGTCTTCCGCTCGATCTGAACCTTATCGGTCCGGAGCGTGTCTTCATTTACGGGCGGACGGGGAACGCCAAAATGGCGATGCCCGTACGGCGAAGGTCGTTCATTTGAAATCATACTACTTAGCCCAGTGAAAAAGAGCTGCTGGGAGAGCCGCCCTTCCTCCCATCAAACTCTTCGAATACGATAATTTGTCAACCTCTGAATTTGGCAGCGGGGACAAACCGCGCCGGATCGGGGGGGTTGGCCGTTCGCCACAGGTAAACACCTAAGCAGCCGACCATTATGAATTGAAAGGAACGGGACATGACATTCCAGGCTGTATAGGCGCGCCTGGCGGCCTCGCGTTGGTCCGGACGCACCCGGGCAACGAAGGCGGTGCGGTGGAGATCCTTGAGGTGAGATTGTAAAATAAAATCTTCCAAACCCCCAAGCAGCGTCAGTCCAAGTAGCATCACCACCCATACACGTCGCGGGTTCTTGCCCAAATACACCCATTCCGTTGCCATATGCATCAGCGCTATCACAGAGCAGATCAGGTGCAACGCATAGTATTTCCCTGCTATCAGGTGATAGACCGAGACTGAAAAATAAGGGAAATTGCGCGGACCCAGCAACGAGCCCATCGCCTCGGATGTGGCCACCGGGGCGGCCGCAAAGGCGAAGAACACCGCGGCACCGAACCAGATCGCGGCGTTGATCAGCCCTACGAGTCGCAAAAACCCTATCACAAGGTTGTTACCGTAGGGAAAAGCCCCCTTAATGCCAAGCATTCTCGGTGTCGATATGTCACAAAACATTTGACACTTTGCGTTTCTGTTCAAAACTCAGCGGATATGATTATCGGGTTGCCTAAGGAGATTAAGGACCAGGAATTTCGCGTAGCTCTGCTGCCCTCCGGCGTTTACCAACTGGTGCGCCGCGGACATCAGGTAATTGTCGAGCGCGACGCAGGCGCTGGCTCCGGCTACCCCGACCAGGATTACGAGCAAGCCGGGGCTACCATGGTCGCGGACCATGCCGCTGTGTTTGCCAAGGCTGACCTGATCATCAAGGTGAAGGAACCCCTGCCTTCTGAATACCCGCTCCTGCGCCAGGGGCAGATTCTTTTCACTTACCTGCACCTCGCCCCGAGCAAATCCCTTACGGAAGCTCTTGTAAAATCCGGTGTTACCGGCATTGCTTACGAAACGATCGAAGTGAACCGGCGTCTGCCGTTACTCGAACCGATGAGCGAGATCGCTGGCCGCATGTCCATCCTGGTGGGTGGCTATTACCTTGCAAAGCACTATCAAGGAAGCGGCGTGCTGCTGGGCGGTGTGCCCGGAGTGTTGCCTGGAAAGGTGGTCGTGCTTGGCGGTGGTGCCTCCGGTATCAACGCCGCCAGAATGGCCCAGGGGCTCGGTGCAGATGTCACTATCCTGGAAGTGGATTTGGAACGGATGCGTTTCCTGGACATCACCCTTCATACTGCCCATACCCTTTACTCAAGCGAGGCGCACCTGATGGAGTTGTTGCCCTCGGTGGACCTGCTTGTCGGTGCAGTGCTTGTGCCCGGGGCTAAAGCGCCGAAACTCATCAATCGCGCCATGCTCCGTCGCATGCGGCCCGGCAGCGTGCTCGTTGATATTGCCATCGACCAGGGTGGATGTGCCGAGACCTCGCGCCCCACAACGCATCAAAACCCGGTGTTTGTTGAGGAAGGTGTCACCCACTACTGCGTGGCCAACATGCCCGGCGCTTATGCCCGTACCGCCACCCAGGCGCTGACCAATGTCACGTACCGTTATCTCGAAATCCTCGCGGATTCCGTCTTGGCCGAAGCTTGCCAGCGCCAACCGGCCCTCATTGGCGGCATCAACGTGATGAACGGCAAGGTGACCCATAAGGCGGTAGCCGAAGCCCACGGGATGGAGTATACGCCAGTGACGCAATTGACTTGAGAACAGGCCAATCCGTAATGCGTGAAACGCGGGGAGGAGAGAGCGTGAAACGTGAAACGTGAATGTGGTTTGGGAGCTGGACAGTGATGGAGTGGCTAATACGTAATGCGTGATGCGTAAGGGGATGCCTTCGCTGGCGATAGACACGCCCATATACCAGGCGAAGGCCGTGGCAATTCCGTACTGTTGGTAACCGCGCGTTCCAGTCAATGTCATTCCTGGTGGTTCTGGTTTGCGCCTTTGCGGCGCAAACCAGAACCACCAGGAATTTTTCTATTTTAGGCCTAAAGGTTACCAACAGTACGGATTCCTGTTCGGTCGGCATCCCTGCAATCGGATGGCAGCACCCGTGAGAAAGCCGAATGCCAAATCAGGACTTATCCTGCGGTGCCAGACGTCTCGGTGCCCCCCCTGTTTTCAAGGCACGCCAAGGAGAGGACGCCTGACGCTGCACCGCAAGGTGCCCCATTACGGATCACGCATTACGGATTAGCAGCGGCCCCGCATCTCCGACCCCGAGGTTCTTAAGTTCATTGGAAGCTCGACCGTTGGAACAAAACTCTCGGGTACCCTGACTCCGCAGCAAATGCAGCAAGATGATGTACGGATTGGTTCCAGGTTCTACATCCACGCAGGCCGCCTGGTTTACAGTGACTCCGCAGCTCGGATGATCGCGTTGAACATTTCGGTCTCGCTGGCAGGAATCGCCTGGGCTTTGCTCGGATTGACTCGCGGCTCACTAGACGTGAATGAACGCCGGATACTCCGGTGGCGCATGGGCTCCATGGCAATATGCGCGCTACTCGGAGTAACTATCTTCCTACACCTCCCCACAGTGGAGGTGGTTATGCGGCCCGCCCCCACAGGAACGGATGATGGATGAGTAGGGCTGGCTGATGCGGCCGGCGAGACGCTACTCGGACCCCTGTGACGCCGCGACTCTTTATTTTCCTCGTGCCCCGTCCGTGCAGCGTCCGTGGTTGGCCGTGTGCCGTCCGTGCTCACAAATCCACGCCACCCCCTGGTGGCCGCACCGCAAGGTGCCCCGCTTACCGTATCTTCTTCACCCTCACGTAATCCAAACCAAACATGTATGATTTCTCGGCCTTTTCGTTGGCGCCGATGGCTTTCACCACGATCTCGTTGTCCCCTTTCATAAGCTCAAATTCGCCCAACAACGCCTCCACAGTTGTCTGCACATCCGGTTCGTAGAAATCCATCGGACGATCCAGCGGCTTGCCATTGATGGTGATCTGGTGAATGCCGTAATCGCGCGCTTTCATGAACCTGGCGTAAACGCGATAAGTGCCGTCCGCCGGGGCCGCAAAACTCAGCGTTAGTGTGCCACCCGGCTTAACTCCCTCATGCCACCAAAGGTGTTTCTCATTGCTCAACCCGCCCCACTCCTGCGGATTAGCCGTGCCGTTCACTTTTACGACGCGCATCGATTCGCCTTCTATCGCACCCTCCACGCGGAACGGCTTATACGGCTCCATCGGACGCACCACAGCATCCTGTGCTTTGATTGGCGCAAACGTATCCTTGCTGCCCGGGGCCGCATACCAATAAGAGACCACGCCCATGTTCACCCGGCATTTGTCGTTCCAATGCCACAGTTCCATGTCGAACTTGAAGCTCTTCTGATAGGGAATGCGATCGATGATATGGAAGCGGTTCACACTGGTGCGTCCATAATTGCCCGGGCCATCGCAGCGGGGCTGCGCATGATAGGCATGTGTGAACAAGCCCGGCCAGCACCAGGCATAACCATAATAATCTTCGGTGCCGGTGCCGAATGTGCTGGGGAACTTCTCGCCATCCACATAAATCTTCTCATCACCTTCACCCCACCAATCGCGGGTAGGATTATCGATGGTGAACGACGCGCCGGCGAATATTCCGCGGCCTTCAGCAGTCAGATAATTCCAATCGATCATCGGACGTGACGGCACATCCCATTGCACGCGCCATTTCGCATGGAAATGAAGGGAACGGTCGTTCCACTCATAGTCTTTGAGCGCGATTTCACCCGTCAAGGAAGCGTCTTCCTTGCTGTTGTTCACGAGCTCGATCACGGCTGACTCTTTGAACGGCATGAACCAGTGGCAGTACATTTCGCCTTCCTTGGTCATCCCCAACGGCAATGTGGCAAACGGGTTCACCCCGGGCCCGGTTCCGAAGAAATCCCCAAGAGGTGCTTCCACACAGTTCTCCCCGTCGAAGCTGATCTTCACGATGATACCGCGCAACGCCGCCTCACGGTTTGGAGCCGATACGCGAAGCACAGTCCGGGTAAAGGCCATCGGCCCTGTGAAATCGCGCCGGTAACTCTGTCCCGCAGCCAGGTGAAGATCAAAATCCTCCACGTTCCCGCCAGTCGGGTTGCTCTGCGGGTTATCCAACCGCTCAGCGACCTGCTTGATCGATTGCTCCAGGGATTGGATCTGCGACGCCTGGAACGTCTCAACAGATGTTCCCGGCTCATACGTGCGGTAATTCACATGGTAATAGAAACCACCCTTGTCGCTGGTGATCTTGCAGCTTTTCCCATAAGGGATCGGGAAATACAGATTCCATCCCTTGCTGTATTCACCGGCGATCGGTTTGGGCAACCCCGCGAACTTGCCGCCCAGCAGGTCGGTCATGGGCGTCTCGATCACCGGTTGCTCCGCGCCATCCAGATACACGCGGATCGTGCCTTCAGGATTCGCCGACCAAATCCGCACCACCGCGCCCGGACCTTTGGCGTCCATCATCACAAACTCCTGGCGAGAACCGTTGGTCTCTACGCGGAGAAACTGCCCGGCATCGCCATTGGCAAACCAGTCATCCTGCGTCGGGTTCGCCGGAGACTTGGACTTGCGATCGTAAGAGGAGAATTGTTTGCAGGTGTAGGCAGGTTGCGGAAACTCCGCCATGCCCGCCAGGTCGGTCATTTCCTCCAACAACTTTGACGTGGTGATCGTTGATTGCGCGGAAGCAGACGCCATAAGCGCCAGGGTCAAAAGGCAGGCCGATAATAAAGCCTGAGGCCGAAACGCCTTCGAAGTTTGCATGAGGGATAAGCGTGGGTGTTTCATGAGACTTTGATATCAACGATAGAGCTGGGGTTCTTTCTTCCAATCTTTGTCTTTGTCGTGCGCCATCTCTGTAACGCGTGGACGCCGCTCGCGCAAGCGAAGGGATTCGATACCGCAATAATAGCCGCCGGATTGCGGGCTCCTGCCGACGCATTCCAGCCGGACAACGTGATTGCCGGGCTCCGGCCAGAAATCGAGCAGGTGGACTTCCTCGTTGGCGACTTTGCTGGCGAACAAATCGATGGCGCCACCGATCTTCACGCCATCCAGAAAGGCCTGGTACCGACCGAAGTCCTCAGCCTTGGTCATGTTCAATAACAAGCGGAGCGGCTCTTTGGTTTTGACCTGGAACGGGATCTCCAGCCAGGCACCGGTGGCGATCTCCGGCTGATAGAACAATTGCGTCCCGGGATATAGATCGATCTGCTGAGTGGTCACCTTGCCCTCACCGTGATGTTTTGCGTCGGTGAACTCCCGGGCATAGACCACAGTGCGTTCGATGTTGGGCAGGACACGTTCCTTGGCGTGCGGTGCGCGCGCGCTGAACGTCGGCTTTCCCGTCTGATACCAGAACGCAACGCTGGAGAAATCATCCTCGCGCTCGTTCCAACTGTTGGACTTGTATTGCGGGTTCTCGTCGGGAGAGATCCAGCCGAAATGCTCAAAGGTTACCTTAATGCCTGTGTTGAACACGATGGGGTCATTGATGTGCCAGCGGTACGCACTGGTATGCCCGCCCACGATACCCCATTGATCGAAGTAAGGCACTCCGAAGTAAGGCGTGCTGGTGGTTTGAAGACCCCATGCCGAAAGAAAGTAGTCTTCCGTACCGGTGCCCCAGATCGAAGCCTTGCCTTCACCATCGATGTAGATCTTTTCATCCCCTTCCCCGAACCAGGCCGGGCTCCGGGTGCGCACCGAGAGCACTGTACCTACAAAGTGGCCTTTGCCCTTCGTGTCCAGAACCACGTAATCCACACCCTTTCGAACCGGGTATTCCTGACGGTACTGCGCGTAGAAATAGGGAGTGTCCTTGGCTAGCTTCGTTTTCTTGATCCAATCGATGTTGTAATAGAGGAGGCTGATTTGTTTGGCACTTTGATTGACTATCTCAATCCGTGCCGATTTCTTAAAGGGCATCCGCCAGTAACAATTGTAGGAGTCCGCGTCTTCCACAATCACCGGGAGGCTGACCACTGAACTGCGTTTGCCAAAGCTATTGGCAAAAAAATCCCCCACGGGGGCCTCAACTGCTGGCCGTTCGTCCCCATCCCAATACATGCGCAGGAGCATTTCCTGGTGATTGGCGGCGCCGTTCTTGGCCCAATCCTGCGGCTCGGGTCCCAGGAACGTAATCCAAATATGCGTGATCACCCCCGGGCCTTTTTCATCCATCAACACATGGGTCTCGCCCGGAGGCACAGTGAAGTTGTCGAAATTGCTCGGCTCTTCCAGATCGCCCTTGGGCTCGGCGCGGGGATAGATCCGGCGTGGCGCGGTGCCGCGGCGCGATTCACCCACGCGCATGGTGGACGTGTTGCGCATTGAGCGACCCTCCTGCGGCTGGGCCAACTCTTCCATGATTCCTCCCGCGGCCGGCCACGCAGCGGAGAGGGTGAGCGCCACCAGGGCCAATATCATCGGATTACTGTTTTTGCGGGGTTGCATAGGGCTAGTTCTGTTCATTCGTTGCCTTTCCGTGTCATTCCTTCACAACCACATGATCGATTCCCATCAAATACCCCTTCGATTGCGGATGCTGTCCAACCACTTGAAAACGCAGCACGTGGCGTCCAGCGCCGAGTTCCACTTTTCCGAGCCGGGTAGGTTCCCCGGGCAACACCGTGGCAGCATACGTATCCACCGCGGGCCCAAGCGGCTCGTTATCCAGGAACGCCTGGATGATCCCATAATCCCAGGACTTTGTATACTTCGCGGTTAACTCGTAAGTGCCTGCCTTGGGGATCTCGAGCGCCACATCTATCCAGCTCTTCAGTTCAGAGGGGATGACCCAAAACTGATGGCCGCCGGAATAGCTCACGCCCAAATCCTGCCCGCGGTAGTCGCATTTGCTCTTGCCGATCACCTGCCCCCACACGCCTGCCGCTGTGCCAGGTCCCAGAATGTCGGGCTCCCAGCGGAAGTAATCCAGGCTCGCTTCCCAGCCTTTGGATGCATGGCGATTCACCACACGAATCTCAACCTCATTTGCCCCCGCAGGCACAGGCCCTAAGGGCAGGATGGAAGGACCAAGCTCGCGCTTCTCCGCGTATAAATCAAACGTGGGGCCAATAGCGCGCCCACCAGCAAAAGCCTGGATGATCCCTCCGCTCGGACTCAGCATCGGGCGCACGCCCAGAACATACGGATTCGAGGGACGCTGATCCAATTTCACAGTGAATCCTTGCCCGGCCTTTGCGGCGTTGAACTCGAGCACCCGCCCTGCGCTCACGCCGGGGATCGGGTCGCTGGCCTTCGGCGCTGATCCCTTTTCCAGAGGCTGAACAATCACCATCTCTTCAGCTTCAAGCGCATCGGTGAAGCGCTTGGCCGGCAGGAGCTGCAGCGCATCGAAAATGGCTTCGCCATCGCCGGCTGCTGCCAATTTGAACACGTGCGTTCCGCCCGTCAGATAGACACCTTCGAGCTCCGTTTCAGAGTCGCTCGGCCGCGCGATCACTGCCAACGCCTTCCCGGCCACACTCAGTCCGAGAGGTGCGGCTCCCTTCTCCGGCGTCGTGTGGAGATGTGGGAGATAAACGCCATTGGTGCTCACTTCAACTGTGAACTCGGCCACCCGGGCTCCTTTTTTGACCTGCCCAAAGCTCACGGCTTGTTCGCGATCGAACTCATATTCACGTTTGGCATCTGTCACCCGTTTGGCGCGCCCTGCATTTACCTCATTCCGCAACAGCACTTCGGCCTGATGAGCGAAGATCAATCCAAGCCCGATTGTCCGCGTATCATCCTGTGTGATCGCAGCGAAAATATTCGTCTGGTAACTCATGCGCCGGGGGGGATCGGCCGGCTCACTGCCCCCGGTGAAAGTCACCCCGCGCAATTGCTCAAAGGTCGGCGTCTTCTCAGCCTGATACCAGAACGTCGTGGAGCTGTAATCGTACTGTCCGCGCGGGCCAACCCCGTTCGGCCCGTAATTCTCAATCGTCATCCGCATGCGCTTGTTGAACGGCACAAGATCGGTGAAATGCCACCGGTAATTGCATGTGCGTCCGTCCACCGAAGCCGATGCGCCATAGCTGGGACCAGACAGGTAGCGAATGCCCCAGGCGTCTCCAAAATAATCTTCCGATCCTGTGCCGATGTAGGGCGGGAAATCATCGTCATCGACCCAGATCATCTCATCGCCTTCACCCCACCAACCCTCCAACGGATGCTCGATCGGCAAAGAGACTCCTACGAAATGACCGCGCCCTGCCGTTTCTAACAACGGATAATCGAAGCGCACCAGGTCGGACTCATGCCGCCAGCGGGCATAAAAGTAGAGTGTGTCCTCGGACCACTCAGCGCGTGGCGCCCAATCCACCTGCAGTTCAAAAGTCGCAGGCGCCTCAAGCAGGTTCTGCAGCTTGAACTCCGCCGATTCTTTGAAAGGCATCGGGAAGAACTGATACGCCTGCCCCTTCTGGCAACCGGCTGGAACAGCCCCATACTCCGCGGGCTCGAAGTCGAATCCGAAAAACGGCCCGAGCGGAGTATGGATCTGCGGCCAGTCCGACCTATCCCAGACCCCTGTAAGAATCACTTTGCGCCACGCATAACGTTGCGTTGAATCCACCTTCGCCCGCACGGCTCGAACCACTCCTCCCTGGTCCGCCGACCAGACTTTCACGGTTTCACCCGGAGCAAGGGTCACTGTTTTCTTGAAGCTCTTCGTTCCCGGCAGCGGCGCTTTGGGATCACGCCCCGGATGCGACCACACATCCGCCACCTTCTGCATGGCCTGCCTCTCGGATTCGCTCAAAGGCAACCGGAAGCTTGCGACCGGTTGATCCTTCGGGAGCGTCACGTAGTTGAAATGGTAATACTCCCCGTGCGGCTTATCGGCTGTGATCTTGATATGCCGCGCAAACGGGATCGGCAGATAACAGTCGGAAGCCGATTGCGGGTTGTCACGGCGATAGACCAGCGGTTTGATGAACGGGTAGAGTTGTCCGTCGAAAAGATCGGGAAAATTCCATTCGAAACTCGGAGTGGTCGCACCATCCAGATAGACCCGGATCTTGCCCATTGGGTTTGCGGACCAGATCCGGTAAACCACGCCCGGCCCTTCGAGGTCCATCATCACGGCTTCGCCATTGGGCTCCACCCGCAGGTATTGCCCCACATCACCGTTAGCGCCCCATTGCGTGTGCGAACGCCGGTCCCAACTCGAGAATAGCCCTCCACGGCTCCCGGTTTGCATGACGGTCAGGCGGTCGAGGTCCGTCAGATGCTGGAGCACATCTTCATAGCTCTTCGGCTCCGCTCCGATGCCCGGGCCCGCTGTTACCAGCAGGCACAGCAACGCACTGCCCAAACGACCGGCCACGCTACCCTGCGCAGGCCTCTTCCCGAGTGTTTCGTCGTGATCCATAGACATTCCTCGAATTCGATGAACACCTCAGCTCAGCACCACACTGAGAACGTCGTCTGCTTTGAGAACGGTTTCTTTCTCCAGCTTGATCAAGGCGCGCGTGCCCTTCCGCTCAATAGACGCAGGAATGCTGCGCTGGCCCACACGCACTTGGATTTGGTTCCCAGTCTGGTTTTCCACCATTTCGAATGCAAGAGTCTTCAAGCGGAGCTTGCCGTAGCGAAGCGTGAGTATCTCGGTCTGCTTGCCACCCTGCCGGGTTTGGGCAAACGTCCCCCATCCTTCGGCTGTTGTGAACGGCGCATGAAACCGCTCAGGCGAAAGCTTTGGCGCAAACCCCAGATGCCCTTTCGGCGCGTGATGCTCATACCCGCAAGCCGCCAGGAAACTGCCGTGGCTCGCCATGGCGCGTGTGTAGTGATCGGAGCATTCAACCTCGTTATAGGGATTGCGGCGGGCGGCGTGATGCCGGTCATGCAGGATGCGGGTGATCACGAACGCTTTCTCAACCATCCCTTCCCAGATCATGTGCGCGGCCAACTGATGCTCCTGGCCAGTCCACACCTCATTGAAATAGTAACCGAAGCCGCCACTCCCGGTCGCCTTCTCGGCGCTGCCGCGCGGGAACGTGGTCATAACCACGCCGCCTTCTCCCGCCATGGCATACCAGCGCCCGCCTTTGATGGCCGCATTCTCCCGGAACGGCCCGACATCTGGAGTGAAATTATACTTCCAGATCGCCTCCAGCGCTGAAAGCGTCTCCTTCGCCTCAGTCACACGCGGCAAGCCCACCTGCAACGCCCAGGCTTGGCCCATCAACTGGTCGATGTGACAGCCATCGTTCGTATTAGTGGCATTGGGATGGCTCGGATCAGGTTTGTGGATGAAGTATTCGCCGTTGTAGAGCTGTTTGACAAGCTCCCGGGAACCGCTTTCAGATATGCGCCGGCAACGTCCGGCGAAATCCTTATCGCCCATTTCGGTCGCCATCGCCTCACCGGCTCGAAGAGCCGCTATGTAGAATGAGCTGATCCACGCCATCGGCCCGAACCAGGCCGCATCGAGCGTGTTATACTGCTCGCCTTCCAACAACCCGTCCTCCCCGCCATCCAACCCGATCATGTACTCGATCGACTTCTTTATCCGCGGCCATGTGGCCTTGAGATACTTAGCGTCGGGGGACATTTGATGCTCGCGCCACGCCCTGAGGATCACGCCGCATTGGCCGTCGTGAGCCACATGCCGCGCACATTCGCCCCGGTAATCCGTGGCGCCGTTCTCGTGCCACGCCGTGCCGAAATCGGTCCGCTCGCGCAGGTCGCGTTCCAACTCCGGGAATATGCGCGCTACGGAGTGGGCATAATTCCAGACATGCTGGCAGGTGCCCTGGCAGCAGTACACGCCTTCAAATGCGTAAAACCTGCCCGTGTCGAATTGATAGCAAGTGCTGGTTGCCAGTGTGCAAATCGGTGCAAACGTTCGGTCCAGGAACCAGTAGGGCAGAGTCGAATCATACCAGGTCTGGTTCCACAACCTTGTTTCCGCCGCTAGCCGCGGGAATTCATTGGCCAAATAAGTCGCCACTTCCCCAGCCGACTTGAACTGTTTGGCATAGCTGCGGCGCAGTTTCTCTATGCCTTCGAGCCCGCCTATTGCCCGGCGCAGCAGCCCCGGGAAGTACCAGGCCACAATGAACGCGGCTTCTCCCGTGGCGCCCGGAGCCAGCGTCAGCTTGCGCCCCACGGCACCGATTAATTTGCGCCCAAACGGCATGACAGCCTCTTTTTCATCGGAGGGCGTTGCGTCCGCGAAGAGCGCCTCAGCGGGCTCCACAGCGATCCTCGGGCGGGCGTAAGCCTGCGCCTCGTCCCCCATCACCGCCAATGCCATCGAGCCGAAATCCTCACGCTCATCCAGCGCCATCTTTGCCGAAGGCGGTTCATCCGTGAATGTGATCTGATCCACATTAATGTGGCCCCAACCTTCGGTTTCCTGGTCCACGATCTCGAGCTTGCCTATGCGGCCTTCCAGTTCTGCCACATCCCATTCCTTTGGTTCAAGTCGCTCATCATTCTCTCCCGTGGCCGTGCGTGCTGTGCGGCCATCCAAGATCAGGTTCATGCAAGTGCCATTCCCATGGGCGCCGCCGCCAATCAGAAATGCGATGTACTTGCGCTCGATCTTGAACGTGGGGGAAGTCAGCTTGCCCTTCGCTTTGTCCCCTTGCAGAAACGAGTTCACAAGCCGTTCGCCCTTGAACCCGTCCACACTCTGCTGGTCCGGCAGCGTGCCCTTGGCCGGCTCAGTTCCGAATGCCTCGCCCTCAGGCTTCCATTCGCCGTAGCCTTTCTCAAAGGTCTCATACACGATTTCCGAACGCGGCTTGGGCTGATCTTTAGCCGGGTACTGCTCTGCGGTTCCATGCACCAGGGCCAAACCCTTCTCCCGCATGACACGATTGCGCCGTTGCCCCAGTCCAACGCGGGCGCTGCCAAGGCTCACGGCGTTCTCTATCCAGCCTGCCAGCTCGATCTCCTGTTTCTCAGTGCTTGTGTTCTTGACGGTGAACCGCATCACGGTGGCGGGCAATGCGGAATCAGCCACATTCAATGGAATGAACGGTGAGAACGCCTCCAACGAAACCGTTACGGGCAACGCCGGATCTTGGTAATCCACAAAAGCCATCGGATATTGCCCGCGGAAACCAATGTGCCGCGGATCGAATCCGCGCGAATCCAGCGTGCGCACTTGGCTCTTCCCGCCGCTCGTGAACTTGATCGCGAACCCTTGCTCGATCGGCGCTAAAGGTTTCGGCGGATGCGCATAGTTCGGCCCGCCCGTACTCGAGAAATGCCCCGCCTGCGGCAGATTAAAAATATCCCAGTGCCAAAGCCGGCCATCGCCGCCCAGGTAAAGCTGCCCGGCACAGATGCCACCCACAGGCATGCCGATCTTCTCCAGCTCCGCCCCGCGATAAACCGTCGGCTCCCCACGCTCGAACAATGACTTCACCCAGGCGGGATCGAGCTTCTTATCGGAGGGAATAATCCGTTCAAAATCCTTGACCTCAAACGGACCTGCCACCGCTGGCCAGCGCATCACCGCACCGCCTGCCGCCGCCAGTGTTGTCCAGCGAATGAAATCGCGACGCGTCAGCGCCGGAGATGAGCAGCCGCACGCTGGTGAATTGCACGAGGAAGAAGAGGAGGATGGTTTAGTCATATTGCTATTTCGGAAAATCGTGAGGATGCTTTTGTGTTTGCCGTTCTTATAATCTCGAAGGGATGACTGACTCGACCCCACTTATAGTCACACGGCACACCAGGTACGTTGATTGTGTCAGCGGGTTTTCACCGCCGATTCGATGGGACCAGAGCATCCCTTTTGATTATCAGACAACGGTGGATCTGTCATTGAGAGTTCCCTTTTTTTTATTGAGGTTTTGCGGCAGTCGGCAAAGATAGAAGAGAAGTGAGCCCGAATTCCGCATGTTTCAGAGAGACGTGGCACCGGAGCTTCCCGAAAGCCACCGGGTCGCTCATGCGCGGAAACCGGGACAGAATTGAGGTTTTGCCTCATGCATCCAAAGCGTCGGCGAGATCGCCCCGTAGAACAGGTTGATCTATGCCACGGCTCACTCTTAAACCGCCCAAAAGACGCCGGGTCGCCCTGCTGATCGAATCCTCACGGGCCTATGGGCGCGGCCTGTTGTTGGGCGTTTCCAAATACGTCCGCGAACACGAGGCCTGGGCGATTTCGTTCGAAGAGTGGAGCTGGACACAAGTGCCGGCTTCGCTCGCCAACTGGGAGGGTGACGGGATCATCGCGCGGATCGAAACCCGCGCCCTGGCTGATGCCATCATTCGGCTTGGTGTCCCCACTGTGGACTTGCGCGGGTCTGTTCCGGGGCTCAACGTGCCGCTCATCGATACAGATGACCAGGCGGTGGCCTGCCTGGCGGCCGAACACTTGCAGGAACGCGGCTTCCGGCATTACGCCTTTTGCGGATTTGTCGGTGCCAATTACTCGGACAAACGATCCTGTTGGTTCCGGGAGCGCGTGGGTCAATTAGGTGGGGATTGCCATATTTACGCTTCACCGCAGAAAGCCCGCACGGCCGGCACGATCGAACTGGAGAAACGAGGGATGCTCTTCGAGGAGGATCTCGTGCGCTGGCTTTCGGATTTGCCCAAGCCCGTCGGGATTATGGCCTGCAACGACATTCGCGGCCAGCAAGTGATCAAGGCTTGCCGCCAACTCGGGCTCCTGGTGCCTGACGAAGTCGCGGTCATGGGGGTGGATAACGATGAAGTCTTGTGCGAGCTCTCCGACCCGCCCCTGACCAGTGTTGTTCCCAATACGCTTCGGATCGGATACGAAGGTGCAGCGTTACTCGATCAAATGATGCAGGGCAAGCGCCCGCCCGCTGAGCCTCAATTCATTCCTCCGGTGGAGGTCGCCACCCGCCGCTCGACCGATGTTCTCGCAATCCCTGATCGGGCGGTATCTGCCGCGCTGCGGTTTATTCGGGAGCATGCGTGCGAAGGGATACAGGTGCCGGATTTGGTGCGCGTGGCAGCACTATCACGAACAGTGCTTGAGCGCAGGTTTGCGAGTCTGGTAGGCCGGTCTCCAAAGGCGGAAATACTGCGTGTGCAACTGGCCCGTAGCAGGCAGTTGTTGTCTGAAACAGATCTTTCGCTCGCGGTCATCGCCGAGCGTTGCGGGTTTAATCATCCGGAGTATTTCAACACGATCTTCAGGCAGAAACTGGGCATTACACCCGGCCATTACCGCCGCCAATCCTCCAAGCATTAGCCTACGCTACGACTGGCCACAAAGCTTCAGAAATTCCGCTTCATCGATGATCTTTACCCCGAGCTTCTGCGCCTTCTCGAGTTTCGATCCGGCATCCTCACCGGCTACCACGTAGTCGGTCTTCTTGCTGACGCTGCCACTCACTTTTCCGCCGAGTGCTTCGACCTTGGCAGCGGCTTCTTCCCGCTTCAGAGTGGGCAACGTGCCGGTCAGAACGAAGGTCTTGCCAGCGAAAGGCCCTTGGGCAGCTTGAGGTTTATAGAGTGCGGAAGCAAAATTCACCCCGGCCTGGCGCAGACGGTTTAACAGCTCACGATTTCGGGCGTCACCATGCCACTGAAGCACACTCTGTGCGATCACTTCACCAACGTCTTCACACGAGGTAAGCTGATCGAAACTGGCGGCAAAAACTTCGTCCAGGTTTGGAAAACCTTTGCCAAGGGCTTTGGCCACGCCAGCCCCGACGTGCAGGATGCCCAACCCATAGAGCATGCGCCACATGTCGCGGCTCTTGCTGGCCTCGACGCCCGACAAAAAGTTCTGCGCCGATTTTTCGCCCATCCGCTCCAGACCCATCAGTGCGGAGAGCTTCAGATTGTAGAGATCGGCTACATCACGAACGAGGCCGCTGCCAACCAACTGGCGAGCCAGCACCTCACCTCCGCCTTCTATATCCATGGCACCGCGCGAGCACCAATGCTCCACCCGGCCACGAACTTGAGCCGGGCAATCCGGATTCAAACAGCGCCATACCGAGCCTGCCTCCGCCTCATCATCACCGGCGGATCGCGAGACCTTGGAGCCGCATTCCGGGCAGGTTTGCGGGAACCGGAACGGGACCTCGACTCCCTTGCGTTTTGTGAGGACGACATCGACCACGGCAGGGATGACTTCGCCCGCTTTCTCGATGGTGACGGTATCTCCTACGCGAATGTCTTTCTGACGCAGGTAATCCTCATTGTGCAGAGTGGCGCGTGCAATCGTGCTTCCCGCTAGAAAAACCGGCTCCAACTCGGCCACTGGCGTGAGAGCCCCGGTGCGTCCGACCTGGATCGTTATGCCCTTAAGCAAGGTCTCCGCTTGTTCAGCGGCATACTTGTACGCGATTGCCCAACGAGGTGCTTTCGAGGTAAATCCGGCGCGCGCGCGCTGCTCAAAGGAATTCAGTTTCACCACCGCGCCATCCGTTTCATAACCGAAACTCTTGCGCACCTTATCGAGTTCCTCGATGGCTGCCACCAATTCATCTCCGGAGCGGCAGCGCCAGGTGCGTTCCGGGGTGCGGAAACCGAGGGCTTTGAGCCATTCGAGCATGTCCGCGTGGGTGGTGGGCGGATTATCGACACCACCCAAACTGCCCAAGCCGTAGAGGACGATATCCAGAGAGCGTTTGGCCACAATCCGTGGATCAAGCTGCTTAAGTGAACCAGCAGCGGCGTTGCGCGGATTGGCAAAGAGATCCTCTCCAGCGGCTTTGCGTTCGGCATTGATTCTCTCGAACCCTTTTTTGCTCAGGTAAACCTCGCCACGGGCCTCCAGCAATTCCGGAGCGGAATTCGCTCCGGGAGCCGCTCGCAGCCGGGCAGGGATGCTCCGGATCGTGCGCAAATTGGCTGTGATATCGTCCCCGGTGGTGCCATCGCCACGGGTTGCGCCGCAGGTAAAAGCACCTTTCTCATAACGCAGGTTGATGGCCAGGCCATCAATCTTTGGTTCAACAATCCACTCCAGCGTCTCACCCGGCAGGATACGCGCCACCCGGTTCACAAAGGCCCGGAGCTCATCAGTAGAGTAGGTGTTATCCAGACTCAGCATCGGGACCAGGTGCTGGACGGGCTGAAAGGCCTTGAGGGGCTGTCCTCCGACCCGTTGCGTGGGGGATTCAGGAGTGATCAGCTCGGGAAACTGCTGTTCAAGGTCGATCAGCTCATGGTAGAGCCGGTCATATGCCTGGTCCGTGATGCTCGGCTGCGCCAAAACATAATACGCATGGTCGTGATGGCGGATTTCCTCCGCCAAGGCTGCGTGGCGCAAACGGGCTTCGCTCAGTGTCATGCAGCATTTCTAGCCACTCAGCGCAGAATTGCACGCCCATTTTCGTCGGTTAAAAAGCTCGATTTGATTTCCCAAACGTCCCAGCATACCCATGAAAAGCATTCGTAACCTGGAATTACTATGATAGCACGACGTTCATTTCTGAAGCAGGCGGGGTTCGCAGTTGCAGGCTCTTTTGCGGTACACTCGTTGTCGAGCGGCTCCGCCCATGCCGAAACGCCCGCCGCCCGTCCCGCTGGCTCATTCCGGCTCGGCATCGCCGGCTTCACCTTCGCCAGATTCAAGCTCGATCAAACGCTTGAGATGATGAAGAAAGTGGACGCGCATTACCTCTGCATCAAGGACTTTCACCTGCCCCTCAAGGCCACAGAAGAGGAGATCACCGCGTTCCATGCCAAGTGCAAAAGCTTCGGAGTGACCGGCTACGGCGTCGGCCCCATTTATATGGGCAGCGAGGAGGAAGTGAATAACGCCTTCGCCTATGCCAAGCGCGTAGGAGTCAAAACGGTGGTTGGTGTGCCGTTCAAAATGGGCAAGGACGACAAGGGCAAAGAAATCCGAATTGCCGACCCCGAACTTCTGAAAGTGGTAGATCGGAAAGTGAAGGAGTACGACATGAAGTACGCCATTCACAATCACGGCCCCGATATGCCGCAGCTTTTCCCCAGTGCCGAAAGCGCTATAGAGATGATCAAGGACATGGATACCCGGGTGGGCCTTTGCCTGGATATCGGCCATCAATATCGGGATGGGAAAGATCCAATCAAAGCCATGGAACAATTTGCGAATCGCGTCCATGACATCCATATCAAGAACGTGACCGCTGGCACCAAACAGGGCAAAGGCATCGAGATGCCCCGGGGCGAAATCGATATGCCCGGTTTCGTGCGTGTCCTGCGCAAGGTTGGCTATTCTGGAGTATGCAGCCTGGAGTATGAGAAGGACATGGATAACCCGCTATCCGGCATTGCGGAATCCATCGGATACTTCCGCGGACTTATGGACGCTATCCCGGGGTGACGCTTCATTCCGTGTAGCGTCAGGCGTCTCGATTGCGAGTAATGGCGGCGTCTCGCCGCCTTTCGCGCTTAGGCTCACGCGAAAGCACCTGCGCGCCAACTGCTGCAAGTTACTGCACGTGGAGTCGGTAATAGCGCGTTGGGGTATTCGTCACCGCGGGATCACGGAACGTGCCCACGCTGGTGTTGAGAAAGTTGGTTCGCACGGGCGTCCAGTTTTCGAGATCAGCCGAACCTTCGATCACCATGTAGGACCCGGCCACGCCCGTGAAGTTGAAACCGAACCCGTCCTCATGCGCAGCCAGGGACGGAGCACTCGAAGCGATCCGCGGCAAGAGAGGCCCCCCGGTGCTGTTCAACCGCCCGAGGTTAGTGCATGACTGCCCGGCCAATACTGTGAACACCCCTCCGACGATGATCTTGCCGTCCGCCTGGACGGCGAGGCACTTCACAAAACTGTCCGCCCCTGGATTGAAGGTGGCATCCACACTACCATCGGCATTGAGGCGTCCAATATAGTTGCAAGCCCGCCCGCCTAAAGTCGTGAACCAGCCGCCCACGAGAATCTTCCCGTCCGCCTGCAACGCCAGGGAGTACACGCCCTGGTTCGCTCCCGGGTTGAAAGTGGCATCCACACTACCATCCGGATTGAGCCGCCCGATAAAATCGCGCGGCTGTCCCCCGAGCGTTTTGAAAGATCCCCCCACGAGAATCTTTCCGTCTACCTGCACCGCCAGGCAATACACGGTGCCACTCGTTCCTGGGTTGAAGCTGGCATCAGGACTCCCGTCGGAGTTGAGCCGCCCAATAGAGTTGCGCGACAGCCCTCCAAGCGTCGTGAAGACCCCCCCGGCTATGATTTTCCCATCCTGATCCAGAGCGAAAGAAAGCACCATTTTGCTCGTTCCCGGATTGAAGCTGGTATCAAGACTCCCATCAGGATTGAGCCGCCCAATATAACTGCGGGGCTGTCCGCCGAGCGTTGTAAAATATCCCCCCACGAGAATCTTCCCGTCCGCCTGCAACGCCAGGCAACTCACATTGTCGTTCGCTCCCGGGTCGAAAGTGGTATCGAGGCTGCCGTCAGCATTGAGCCGCCCTATATAGTTGCGCGGCTGCCCAACTAGGTTTGTAAAATACCCCCCCACGAGAATCCTCCCGTCTGACTGCAATGCCAGAGCACTCACTGAAATGTTCGCTCCCGGATCGAAGGTGGTATCCAGACTCCCATCAGGATTGAGCCGCCCTATATAGTTGCGCGGCTGCCCAACCAGGTTTGTAAAATACCCCCCCACGAGAATCCTCCCATCCGCCTGTAACGCCAGGGAGGACACGCTGCCATTCGGTCCCGGGCTGAAACCGCTGTCTGAAGTCGCGCCATTCACAGTTAAGGGGACAGCCACGCTCGTTGCGCTACCCCAGTTGTTGCTCACCACAACATTGTAGTAACCGGCATCACTTGCACTCAGGTTGGTCAGCATCAAAAAGTTCGTCGTCTCGCCCGCCAACACGATTCCATCCTTCATCCATTGATAATGCAAGGGCAGCGTTCCGTGCCCTGCTGCCACAAGGGTCGTAGAATCGCCAGGGTTGAGGACAACCCCTTTTGGCTGTGTCAAAATCCGGGGATCTACAACGGTCAAACGCGCAACAACACTCGTGATGCTGCCTGAACTGTTGCTGAGGACCACTGTATAATCGCCACGGTCAGGCCCGAGCACGTAGCTCAAAACCAGTTTGGCCGCCCGTGCCCCCGAAACGTTACCTTCATCCACTAGGTTCGTGCCGTTTCTGCGCCATTGATAATAGTTCGTCATCCCCCGGTCAGTCGTGGCTTCCACAGTAAACGAAGCGGTGGTGCCTGCGTTGTTAGTCCGACTGGAAGGTTGACTCAAAACCGCCCAAGGTCCAACAACTGCCGTGCAAAGCCATCCGGAGCCATCTTGAAAACCACGGGCATGGACTGTTGAACTGGTGGGCAAACTGAGTCCTTCGACTTTCCACCCTCCAGCAATGCGCATTCCACTGCCCAACGCCAGCCAGCTCACGCCGCCGTTAGTCGTGATCTCAAATGTAGTTCGCGACACCTCCGGGCTGGTGCCCCCGCGCAGCCAAGTGATGGCGGAACCATCGAACGTCAGACTTTGCGTTGCAGCTTCCGTGTTGTTCAAACGCCCAATCTTTTTACGCGACTGCCCGCAAAGGATACTAAACTCTCCCCCAGCCAAAATCTTCCCGTCCTCCTGAAGTGAGAGAGAAAAAACTCCGGAGCTCGCTCCCGGGTTAAAAGCAGCATCCACGCGGCCATCCGCATTCAGGCGCCCAATATTTGTGCGAGATTGCCCACCCAGTATCGTGAAGTACCCCCCCACCAGAATCTTCCCATCTGCCTGCAATGCCAGGGAACGCACTATGCCGCTCGCTCCCGGGTTGAACGTCCTATCCACGCTGCCATCGGAGTTGAGACGAACGATGTTGGTGTACCATTGTCCACTGACCATCTCGAACTTCCCTCCGACCACGATTCTGCCATCCGACTGCACCGCAAGGGCCTTAACTGAGGGCTGCGAACCTTCTATTGTTGGGCTCAAGATGGTATCCAGACGGCCGTCGGGATCCAAGCGGCCGATGCAATACCGTGGCTGCCCTCCCAGCGTGGTGAAACTCCCCCCCACAATGATCATCCCATCTGGCTGCACTGCGAGAGCATAAACACTGTCGTTCGCTTCTGGTCGGAAGCTCTCATCCATGCCACCATCAGGGAGGAGCCGACCTATGAAATTGCGCGGCCGGTTGCCAAGACTCGTGAAGTTCCCTCCTGTGACAATCCTCCCGTCGGCCTGTAACGCCAGACAAAAGACAGTTATAGTTGTCGTCCCTGGCGAGCGGTAAACTATGCTGCCGTCAGGATTGAGCCGACCAACTCCATAACAGTAATTTCCACCCAACTCGTAAAAGCCTCCTCCCAACAGAATCCTTCCTTCCGTCTCCAGCGCTAGGGCTAAAACATTGGTATTCACCCCAGGATTGAATGCGGTGTCCACGCTGCCGTCGGGATTGAGCCGGCCAATATGCTTGCGCGCCCGGCCGCCCAGCGTAGTGAATCCGCCCCCCACAACGATCCCTCCGTCGACTTGCACTGCGAGAGTATTAACAATGGCGTTGGCCCCGGGATTAAAGTTGGTGTCCGCTGTTACCGCATTCACCGTCAAGGGAGCAGCGGTGCTTGTCACGCTGCCCCACGGATTGCTTACCACGACGTGGTAGTATCCAGCATCGGCTGCGGTCACATTCGGCAGTGCAACAGAACTGCTTTTTTGTCCGATCAATTCGATGTCATTTCGATACCAGCGGTAGCTAATTGGCGGCGTTCCACCGGCTGTCACGGAAAAGGTTGCGGATTGGCCTATATAGCGCACTAAAGCCATCGGCTGTGTTGAGATGAAAGGGTCTGTCACACTCAATTGGGCTACGACGCTGGTAACACTGCCTGAGAGATCGCCTACTACAACAGTGTATTCACCCTCGTTTGGCTTAATCACGTTGCTCAAAACCAGCATGTCAGTCCTCGCTCCGGCGGCATTGGCACCATCAACGAGATTCGTGCCGTCCTTCCGCCATTGGTACCATTGCGTCCCAGCTACACCGCCCACGGTTCGCACCGAAAATCGAGCGGTGGAACCTGCGGTATTGGTTCGGCTTTGTGGCTGATCTGCGATAGCCAGCAATCCAGCAAACGACTCCACGAACCAGCTCGAGCCATTCCGATAGCCGCCGGTGGTATGTCCCCGTGCCCGGACAGTCGTATTGGCCGGGAGGCTCAGTCCGCCGAGTTGCCATCCACCAGCGATGCGCGTTCCCTTGCCCAACCGCATCCAACTTATGCCTCCGTTTGTTGAGACATCGAACGTTGTCCGCCACACTTCCGGGCTGCTGCCCCCGCGCAGCCATGTAACGGACGAGCCATCAAGTAGAAGACTCTGGGTTGCCGGTTCGGTGTTGTTCAGCCGGCCTAGATTAGTGCGCGACTGGCCTCCCAGTGTTTCGAAGCTTCCGCCTACCACAAGGCTTCCGTTCGCCTGGAGACCTAATGAATAGACCTCGCCATTTGCGCCTGGATCAAAAGTTGGATCGAGCGTGCCATCCGGGTTCAGTCGGCCAATGTTTGTCCGTGACTGCCCACCGAGCATGGTGAACAAACCTCCCACAATTAGCTTCCCGTCTGCCTGCAATACCAAGCTACTGATGAGATCTCCGTTTGCGCCGGGATTGAAACTGGTGTCCAAGCTGCCGTCTGCGTTGAGTCGGGCGATCTTGGCGCGCGATTGGCCAGCCAGCTCGGTAAACCTCCCTCCCACCAGGATCTTCCCGTCTGGTTGCAGCGCCAGGGCATAAACGGCGTCAGCGGCTCCCGGATTGAAGCTGGTGTCCAAGCTGCCGTCTCCGTTGAGCCGGCCGATATGGTTGCGCGACCGGCCCGCCAGCTCCGTAAAATTCCCTCCTACCAGGATTTTACCGTCCGGCTGCAACGCAAGGCAATACACGGTCCCGTTTGCTCCCGGTTTGAATGTAACGTCTATTCTGCCGTCTGAATTAAGCCGCCCAAGATTGGCACGGGGCTGGCCACCCAATGCGCTAAAATCTCCGCCCACTACAATCTTCCCATCCTCCTGCAGCGCGAAGCCACTCACCCACCAAGTAACTCCGGGATAAAAGTCATTATCTACCGTCCCGTCCGAATTAAACCGGCCAAGAT
The DNA here is from genome assembly GCA_942493075.1 of uncultured Verrucomicrobiota bacterium. Lineage (GTDB taxonomy): Bacteria > Verrucomicrobiota > Verrucomicrobiia > Limisphaerales > UBA8199 > JBBQYD01. The sequence goes on from OW818681.1 coordinate 6,006,034, forward strand.
GGGCACGGGGCTGGTCGCCTAATGATGTAAAGCTTCCGCCAACTACAATGTCGCCATCCTCCTGCATGGTTATGCACCCCACACTTCCACCACCCACTCCGGTCTCAAAGCTGCTATCGAGGTATCCCTCCGCATGGAGGCGCCCCATATAATTGCGTGCCTGTCCGCCAAGCGACTTGAACCCCCCTCCAACAAGAACCTTTTCGTCTGGTTGCAAAGCCAGGGCATATACGACGCGGTCGGCTCCAGGATCAAACGCTTCATCTACTGTCGCGCCGTTCACAGTCAAGAGAGCAGCAGCGCTGGTCGCGCTCCATTGGTTGCTCACCACAACACGGTACAACCCGGCATCTCTCGCACTCAGATTGGTTAATACCAATCGACTGGTTGTCTTTTCCGCGAGCACGATTCCGTCCTTCATCCATTGATAGTTTAACGGCAGTGTTCCTGTCGCAACGACCTCGAGGGTGGCCGATTCCCCGGGATTACGAATCTGGCCGGCTGGCTGGCTCACAATCAACGGATCTACGACGCTGAGTTGTGCCACAACACTGGTGACGCTGCATGAGAGGTTGCTAACCACCACAGTGTAGTCGCCCTGATCAGCTCCGAGGACGTTCGTGAGAACGAGCATCGGGCTTTGAACTCCCCAGACGTTGCCTCCATCTATAAGGTTCGTGCCGTTCTTGCGCCATTGATAGTAGGCTCGCTCCTCGCCACCCTCCCATGCGTGGACGGTAAACAAGGCAGTGCTTCCGGCGAAGTTAGTCCGACTGAGCGGCTGGCTCCAAACAGCAAGCGGCCCCGTAAAGTGTTGGAGAAACCAGCTCGAACCATTATTATAGCCGCCTGTTATTTTCCCGGAGGCCCGGACTGTTTGGGTCACTGCAACATTCAGGTCCTTAAGCTGCCACCCCCCGGGAACGCGTGTCCCATAGCCCAAGCTACCCCAATGTGCACCGCCATCGGCTGTGACCTCAAAAGTGCTGAACGACAGCTCAGGAGCTGTAACCCCTCTCAGCCAAGCGATCGCGGAGTTATCCAACGTCAGGCTCTCTGCAGACGGTTCGGTGTTGTTCAACCGACCAAGATAATTGCACGCCCGCCCGCCCAGGGTTGAGAACCCTCCCGCGGCCAGGATCTTTCCGTCTGCCTGCAGCGCCAGTGAACGCACATAGAAGCTCGCTCCCGGATTGAAGCTGGCATCAAGACTCCCGTCTGAATTCAGTCGGCCCAGATAGCTGCGCGGCTGCCCCCCCAGCGAGCCAAACATCCCTACCACCAAAATCTTTCCATCCGCCTGTTCGGCCATGGAGTACACGGTGTTGTTCACTCCCGGGTTAAAATTGTCATCCAGAGTGCCGTTCGTATTCAGACGGGCGATATTGCGCCTCTCCTGCGCTCCGACCACGTCAAAGGTCCCTGCTACAAGTATCTGGCCGTTGCCCTGCAAGGCCAGGCAGGTTACGATTGGGTCCAGAGTGGAAGAAATCCTCTCGACCTCCGCATTAAAGTCAGCATCCAGGCTTCCGTCTGGGTTTAGGCGGCCAAGGGCGTTCCGCAGTTCGCCGCCCAGGGTCGCAAACTTTCCTCCCACCAGTATCCTCCCATCCTGCTGTACTGCGAGCGAATACACGTAGCCGTCAGGTCGGGGCCTGAAGCTGCCATCTGGTTCCCCGCTCGCCTGAAGACGCCCGAGGTATTGGCACGTGACGTCACCCAGCATTCTAAACTCACCGCCTACGAGGATCTTCCCGTCCTTCTGCACAGCCAGGCAATCCACTCTGTAGCTTGCTCGCGGATTAAACGTATTGTCGACCGTGCCATCCACATTGAGCCGCCCCAGATAGCTGCACGGCTTTCCCCCGAGCGTTAGAAATTCCCCACCCACCACGATCTTTCCATCGGCCTGCACGGCCATGCACAGGACTGCGCCATCCACTTCAGGATTGAAGCTCCAATCCAGGCTTCCGTCAGAGTTCAACCGGCAAAGACCGATCCGCGTTTGTCCGTCCGGCTTTTGGACAGATCCCCATACCAGAATCTTACCGTCTCGCTGCAAAGCGAGTGATTGCATCGGGCCGGTTGCTTGGGCATTGAAATTGGTATCTAGGGTGACGTCAGCAAGCGCTGCGTGGGCAAGCAGGGCAACCAAAGCAAAGGCCAGGAGGGCGAGGGCGGAGCGAGAGGGATTCTGATTCTTCATCGGATGTGTGACGATATTGCAGGGTCTCTAATTGGATGTCAGGCACGCGCATCCCCATAAACCATAGTCATTACGGCTCGTGAGGACCGGGCAAAAGCTCACGCGGTGACGCGGAGTTCGGATTACGATTTACTTCTGTATTGCTTGTCCATCCGTTCTTTCTCCTCCATCCTGTCCGTATGTCACACCAGCCGGACAACATCTTTGCAGGGACACAAATCGTGTCTCTGGTCGAGGTGCGCGGAACCAACCATTCCCTGGTGCACCCCCGGAGAGCTGTCGGCGTGGTGACGCGGACCCCTACCGGCGACCAGGACCGTTTCCTCGTCCGTTTCCCGGATGGTTTCGAGAGCTCGTTCACACGGGCTGAATTGGAGGTCCTTAAACATTTCAAAGACCGGTTGCCGGGAGGAAAGCCGGAGGCTGCATTCGATCTGGAGCAGCTCATTATCTACTCCTGCGTTGTGGGTTCCCACGCTTATGGCCTGGAAACCGACGATTCCGACACCGACCGCCGAGGCGTCTATCTGGCACCCGCGGAGCTGCAATGGTCCCTTTTTGGCGCGCCGGAGCAGTTTGAAGACAACGCCACACAGACCTGCTATTGGGAATTGCAGAAGTTCCTTACCATGGCGCTGAAGGCGAACCCGAATATCCTGGAGTGCCTCTATTCTCCGATGGTTGAGAAAGTGACGCCACTCGGAAAGGAACTGCTGGCCCTGCGCGAGCGGTTTCTCAGCCAGATGATCTTCCAAACGTTTAACGGGTATGCGATGTCGCAGTTCAAGAAGATTGAGCAGGACCTGCGAAACTCGGGTGAGATCAAATGGAAACACGCGATGCACCTGCTGCGTCTGCTGCTCACCGGCGCGGCCACACTGCGAACGGGCGACGTGCCGGTGCAGGTTGGGCTCCATCGCGACCGCCTGCTCGCGGTCAAACGAGGCGAAGTCCCATGGGCGGAGGTGGACGTTTGGCGCAAGGACTTGCACCGTGATTTCGAGCACGCCCTGTCGGAGACCAAACTTCCCGAACGTCCCGATTACGACGCGGCAAATCGCTTCCTGATCAAAGCGCGGCGGGAACAGGTGAAATCGAGCGACCTCTCAGGCGCGATTTGTCCTTATGAACAATGAAGAACCAGAAGTCCTTTTCCAGAGCACTTCTCCAAACGGAAACATCTATGCGGTTGTCGAGCAGGATTCCGACACGTGTTATTTCTATTTGCATGGTGACAAAGACACTGAGTTTGAATTGAAGTCCTGCTGGGTTCGCAATCTTCGTCCAGCACCAGAGGATTTAGATGCTCGGACGATGCGAGACGGCAACCCGCCAATGTTGCCCAGGGCCTTTTGCCGACAGCCGTTGGGCGCACCGCCTCTTCGTCCTGATCGGCTGAGCGTCATCTGGGCTGAGGAGGGTGACGCTGCGGCCTTGCGAGAGGACGGAGAGATCATCGCTATTATTCCCTCCTGGAGCGGCCACAATGGTTTCCATGGCTATGCTCGGGATTGTATTGGCAACGGGCCTGTATCCTGGGAGCTTGGCACACCAAGCACCAATGCTCAGTTTGAGCGCTACGAACAAGCAGAGGGATTCCGCAAAGAATGGGATAGCAGGAATCTGTGGCGGTCGTTTCAGGGAAGCATGATAGAAGCCATAGAACACCATTATGGCAAACACTCGAACTACTACGCAATTGATGGCGGCGTATGGCCTCCTAGAGCGTTGTTGCGCATTCCCGCCGTAGATTCGGTTCGCTTGATAACGCTGGGAATCTCGCTCCGGCCACAACCAAAGGTTGAGATGCATTTTGAAGACCCGGTTCCACGTCGCCGAATTGAACTCGGGATTTCTCTGGATGCTTCCATTCCAGACGAAGAGGTAAAACAGATTGCCAGATCAGTTGGCAGGCTGAGTTCCTATCCTTGGAATTCTTACACTTTTCTTGGTGAGGGACACACGATCCCGTTGGATGCATTTGCCACGATTTCAGGAGGTGCGTTGCCTTTTGCACTGTTCTCGTCGCAATTGGGCAGCGACCCCGGGTTTGTCCTCCCGACATTTCGTGGGGACCCAGTCACTCTGCTGTGGATGATTCCCATCAGCGCATCGGAGAAAGCGTATGCTCAACAGCACGGCTCGGCGGACCTTGCCCAAAGGCTTCGTGAACGAGGTTTCGAAATGAAGCACTCCCTACGTCGCCCTGAAGTCGTCTGAAGACTATGACAAACCCACGTCTCAACCGGATCGTTGCTGCGCAGCCGTATCCGTTGCTGTTTGCCAGCATCAGCGGAGCGCACCTTTACGGGTTTCCTTCCCCAGACTCGGATTTTGACCTGCGTGGGACGCATGTGTTGCCGCTGGCAAAGGTCGTCGGGCTTGATGTCCACGACGAAACGGTCCAGGACTCGCAGATGCCACAGCCAGCGGGGGCGGATAATCTTGAACTACGGCCAAGTGTCATGCTCTGATGGGAGTTTGTGAAAATCGCATCCTTGATGAAGTGGCTGTCGAACGCCTTCGCCCGTGCTGCTACGCAGGATGTAAAAGCGCCGAAGGGCCTGCGTTTGCTCAGCGAGGGCCTGATCAAGGGATTCAAGGTGCTGGTTATGCTTGCTACTCTTGCTTTCGTAGCATCCATCCTGCATTCCTGCAGCATCGTGTGGTCGTATGACCACTTGGAACGTAACGCCAAGAAGGTGATCACCGCAGCCGAACTTCAAGCGTGGGCGACCAATGTGCTGGCTCAGTATCCAGCCACCAACCGAGTCAGAATCCCCGAGTTGGGGACAAATATTCCCAAAGCACTGCTTGGCTTAACATCCCATCACATCGGACCCGATATTCGGCTCGTCCATCCCGAGAATACAAATCTGGCTCCCTGCGTCCGTGTCATCTGGGGAAGCGGGTTTCTTGGGGCATCCGAGTTCGAGATTGGTCCGACGAACTTCATTGATAAATCGGGCACGATGTGGGCACCGGGCGTTTATTTCCTTCGGCACTGAAATCATTTCCAGCTAGGCCCAATGGTGTCCATCCATAAGGATCGGTGTTTTCGAGGACGCCTAACGCTACACACCGAGGCACATTCCGAAGGAATGCCAGCCATTAGCCAGGGGTTGCGCGAGGAACGAGCGCCACCCCTGGGAACGGAACGAAACGGAAACGACCCCGGTCAGGGGTCGCAGATTCTTGATCCCATCCATCAAGTGCACATCCTGCATCCAGACCGCCTCTACTTTGCCTGCACCTCTGGGAGCGCCGCTTGCGGTCTTGGACTGCTGTAGGCCTCTACGAAGGGGCGCACCGGGACGGTGCGCGTACTCGCAGTCGAGACGACCGCGCTACATCGGAGATTCTTAGTTCGTATTTCTCACTGGGTTAACGGCTGGATTCTTGCCGGGATCGGCTGGTTCGATAAAACCCATTCTTTGGCTCGTTCAAGGACGGGGTCGCGTCCGTGCCGCAGGTCTTCCAGCGTCGGTGCGAGGGTAATATGCGGCGGGAGGCCAAGGCCTTCGAATACCACGCCATTTGCGCGAATCCCGAGGGCGCGCGAAATCATGACCTGGGTGCCATCGCCCAGGTTAACCCGGGTAGGGCCTCCGCCCGCGCCGTTCGTGGGCAGCCCCACCAACAGCACGTGGCCCATCGCTTCGATGCCAGACACAAAATGTTCGCAAGCACTCGCACAACCTTCATCAATCAGCACTGCTACACGACCACGAAAAGTCCACGGTCCGCGCGGCTGAACCCAGCCGGTTGTTTTCCGGTAGCGATCCGTTCCTGCTTCCCGCCAGAAATCAATGCTGCTGATCACCAGACGATCCGTGAGACGGCCATTCACTTCATCAGCAAGCTTGTCGAGCCCGCCGCCGTTGCCCCGCACATCAATGATCAACCCCTTACAATCTTTAAAAGTTTCCAAAGCGCGATCGAAATTGGCAACCAGGTCTGAGCCACCCCAGCCTGCGATGCGTATATAGCCGAGTGACGCATTCAGTGAGCGCGAGGATAGGTTGGGCTCAGCCATAAAACCGTCTTTGCGTTCGCAGCGCACAGTGACTTCCCGCCTGCCTCCTTGTGGCGATTCAACGGTCACCGTCACCGTTGAGCCCGGTGCCCCGCGCAGGAGCCGTTCACACGTTCCTCGGACGCGAGCGCGTTCGGTTGAACCGCATACTTGCTTCATCGCAGCGGCCAGACACTTTTCCACCGGTTGGCCGCCAATAGCAACCAGCACATCCCCGGGGGCCAGCCCAGTGGTAGGGTCCGCTCTGATCACAGCCACTTTGCCCTCAACCTCGTTCAGAAACACTGGCGGCGTTTCTCGCCAAGGCTGACCGGGATAAGACACGATGCGCGTATGCGTGTCCTTCAAGCTCGCGATCAACTCCAGCAGCAGACCGTAGAACTCCTCGTCTGTGCGCGCCTGGTGGACCCTTTCGAGCGTGGGCTCAATCCACGCACGACTGTTGATGCCCTTATACTCCAGTGCCGGATAGATTCCATTCAAATGGCGCCAGAGTTCTTCCACGGTTGCCAACCGCTGCTTGCGCACGCGTTCCGGATCTTCTGGAGAGGGACTGGCAATTGCCAACAATTGCGAAACCTCCACAATCCGGGCCGCGCTCTGAAGCACCGCGGGACAGTGGCCGGTGCGATCGGTGGCAGTTCCATCATCAAAATCCCACCACGCCACTAACCCCGGCTCCTTCCCCGAGAGACGGCTCTGGGAACCGGCCTTGAGTTCGCCAGGCGTACGGGCTACGCGCCAGATGCGTATCTCATCCAGGGCTCCGTCGAAATACTCACCCGCGCTGTAATTCGGATCGCCTTTGCCAATCACGAGCGCCGAGTCATCGATCCTCAGCTTGCCGGTGCGCTGGTCGGTTCTGACGACCGTGCCATCGAGGAAAACCGAAGCGTTCGTGCCGTCGTAGGTGGCGGCCAGGTGATGCCACTCGCCGGGACCGGCCTGGACGGGCGCGCGTAGCACGGGAATCCCGTTGCCCGGCGTGAACTCCACCAAGGGTTTGCCCCCGGCCATGCGGAAGCGAAGATAAAAATTCTCAGACCCTGGGGTCAGATTCTTGCGCAGCAGGCTGTGGACGGCTCCGTCCCTAGCCGAGAAGGACGCAGCCCGGAGCCGGAGCTCCAGCGTGATCGCGTTGGATAGAGAACGGAGTGCCGGCGCATCGGGCACCGTCACGCTGGCGGTTTTGCCGTCCAATTGAAGCACACGGTTAGTGGGGGCCATTGGCCCAGGGTCTGCAAGGGCGGTACTGGCGCAGAGGATCAAGGCTAAAGCATGGAGCGCATTCATGATCAGATTATGCCCAGACAAATAGCACCCCGGACACGGGCGGGCGACTCGATTCCACCGGACCTCCGATCTTCTCCGCCTGCGCTATCGCCGCCAGGCTTTGACGGTCTCCCACGCAATGCGCTGAAGAAAACGGGCTTCTTCAGCGGAAACACCCGCCGGGCGGTAGGTAAACCCCACCGGGCTCTCTCCGTAAATTGTCGCGTAGATCACGCAGGCGGCCAGGTAAGTGCCATGGATGGTCTCGTGCTCTTTATCGGCGCCCAGCATAGGAAGAGACGGACGCTCAGCCAGGCTGCGTGCAAAAGCACTCCCCACAGGCGCCACAGGAATCTTCAACTCGCTGCTGAGTTCGCGATGAGCCTGAACAATTTCCGGCAGGCCTATCCAGTTCAAGCGCTCATAGGGCCAGGCCATGAACAGAGCAGTTCGGCTGCCGGCCGCGCGGATTTCCTGGTCAAACAGGCGGGCGTTTTCGAAGAAGGGCGCGACAACGTGCTCAGTGTACTCAGGAAGATCATCCTGAAGCACCACCAAGTCATAGCTCCCACTGCGGATCTTGTCATGCACCGATTGTTTCCCTCGCAGAATCTTCAGCGTTGCGCCGCCCTTGGTATCGATATCGGCAGTGATGGCTCGTGGCGGCTGGGCGGAAGCCGCGAGCTGCCTTACATGAGTTGCTATGCCGCCGTTGGCTGCGGTGAAGCTGTCGCCGATAAACAGGATCTTGCACGGAGCGGGGGCCATCGTTGTTTGCTGCGTCTTGCAGGCGGTGAGCAGCAGGCCTGTCAGCAACAGGAGGCTGCATGTGCCGCACACGGATAACTGATGGATTTTCATTCTTTCCGGAAATGGTGGTTAGTTAGTGATGTTTCATTCTGGGCGGATCAGCCGGTTCCAAGATGCTCTGTGGCTCAAGGCTCGCCGCTCTCTATGGAATGGGAGATTAAGCAGCAACGCCAGGAAACCAAGGGGAAAAGGGGGAGGCAATCGACTGCGGGTTGGCCTCGGCAAAGAGTAGAAGAGGCGTCCCGCCTCTTTCCGGAATCAGTCCTGAGATCGATCCGTTATTCGTAATCCGTAATTCGTAAACCGGCCGCTCCTCAGTTTTCTCAGCCCCCCTGAGAGCGTGGCTTGGTAACCCTGTAGCTCCCCGTGTGCTGTCCGTGCACGCTCCGTGGTGTCCGTGTGCCGTCCGTGCCTCGCACAACCCCGGGCTTATAGCTCGCATTCCTTCGGAATGCAACCGGGCGGGAAGAGAAACGGGAAACCGCCCGGTGGACCACTGGGGAATTCGATCGTCCGCTCCTGTTCGATGTTCCGTGTGTAACAACAGAAAGGGGCGGCGAGGACGCCGCCCGTACTCGCAGTCGAGACGACCGCGCTACACGCTCGTAATTGCCCTGTTCCTCGCATTGCGATGTGCCGCCTGCTGCGTTTATCCTCACGCATGCGAAAAACTCGGAATACCGCACCTGTGTCCAACCCGCGGCTTGCGCAGGAACTCTCGGCTGAGTTGCGCGCAGCCGGCAACCCTTCAGCCGCACGCGTGCTTCAGGGGTTTTTCAAAACCGGTCCGGGTCAGTATGGGGAAGGCGACATATTTCTTGGAATCAAGGTGCCGGCGCTGCGAAGCATCGTCAAGAAGCACGGCGTGGTGGTTCCTGAGGATGTCCTTCCCCTGCTCCACTCTCAAATACATGAGGAACGAGCCGCAGCGTTGTTTCTCTGGGTCCGTGCTTTCGAGAAGGGAGACGCCGCCACAAGAAGCAAAATCTTTAAGCTCTACCTGGCCAACACGAAGTGGATCAACAATTGGGACCTGGTGGATCTCACGGCGCCGCAAATCATCGGTGAATCGTTGAATGCAAACGACTCCGGGTTACTGGACAAACTTGCGCGGTCAAAGTCGCTTTGGGAAAGGCGTATCTCAGTCGTGGCCACGTTTGCTTTTATCCGGCAAGGCCAGTTCGAGACCTGCATCCGCATCTGCCGGGAACTTCTAACCGATCAGCATGATCTGATGCATAAGGCTTGCGGCTGGATGCTGCGGGAAATCGGCAAGCGCGACCGTGATACCCTGGTGAAATTTCTCGAAGCTCACGCGCATGAAATGCCCCGCACCATGCTGCGTTACTCGATTGAGCATTTCCCTGAAATGGAGCGCCGTGGCTGGATGGAAGCCAAAGCGCGGTTCGCTTCAAAGACAACCGGTAAATAACGAAAAGGGGGAAGAATCCCGCCTTGCGGCAGAGTGGTCCCGGCTGTGCGTTACTTCTGTTTCTGGTGCATCTGGCGATACACGAAGAAATAGTAGAGGCCGCCCAGAAGGACCATCGCACCACCCAGCCACAATGAAATACGGTGCATCTCGCCCTGCATGAGCTTCTCGTCCTGGCCCATCTTCACGCCCATATAACAGAGCACAGCACTCCAGATGGCAGACCCGAGTATGGTGTAGAGCGAGAACTTCTTGTAATCCATCAGCACGATGCCCGCAGGAATGCCGATCAAATGGCGCACTACTGGCAAAAGACGGGAGATGAAAATGCCCATCGAGCCATAGTGCGATGCCCAGCGCTCAGCGCCTTCCACCTTCTCCGGTGAGATGAGGAAGTAACGTCCGTACCGCATGATCAAGGGTCGGCCGCCGATACGCGCGGCCCAGTACATGGCACTGGCGCCGATCCACGAACCTATGGTGCCAGCCAGGATGATACCGGTAAAGGTGAGCGGAATCTGCCCCGTATGGGCCAGGTGCGCAGCAGGAGGAATCACCACCTCGCTGGGCAATGGCACGATGGAACTTTCCACGGCCATCAGCAGGGCGATAAGTGGATAGCCCCCGGTGGCCAGGGTTTCCATATACCAATCAATTAATGCCTTGAACATGGGCAAAGACTATAGATCAGGATTTCGCTTTGGCTAGCGCAGGAAATACCCCCGCTGCTTTTCAGAAATTGGGAGGGCCAGTTTCTCCATTACCTTCAGCATGTCCTCCCAAACACGCCGTTTCTCTGCCAGCGCCTGGTTGCGCAAAAGATACGCCGGATGATACGTGGGCATGAGCGGGATCCCGCGATACGTATTCCATTGGCCGCGGATCTTCGTAATGAAAATCGCTTTGCCCAACAACCCTTCTATGGCAGTCGCGCCCAGACCAACAATCACCTTCGGACGGATCAGATCGATCTGTTCCTGCAGATACGGAATGCAGGTGCGCATTTCTTCAGGGGTCGGTTTTCGGTTGCCTGATGTGTGGGGCGGCATGTCCGGACGGCACTTCAGAATGTTCGCGATGTAAACTGTCTCGCGAGAAAGCCCCATCGTTTGAATGATCTTGGTGAGCAACAAGCCGGCTGCTCCCACAAAAGGTTCGCCCTGAGCGTCTTCATCAGCTCCCGGAGCTTCCCCAACAAACAGGAGGTCCGCGTTGATGTTCCCTACCCCGAACACCACGTTCTTGCGGCTGTCTGCAAGGTTTTTGCATTTCACGCAGCCCAAGACCCGCTGCTGCAAATCGGCAAACGCCGCAACTTTGGCTTCCGGACTCAGCGGAGCCGCAGGCGCGACGGGCGCTGTTGCTGGTTCGGTCGTTTCCGATCGCGCATGTATCACCGGTGTCGCAGGTGCGGCAGCATGTGTTGGGCGGGCAGCCGCTGAAGGAGCCGGGGGCCGAGACGTTCCACATGCGGCAGCCGTTGGCGCTGTAGCTGGACGGGACGCGGCGGGTTTCGCTTTCAACGCCTCAAGCGTCTCGGGCGACACGGCCACGAACCTTACACCATTGCGTTTCAACCGTTCCAACTCCTGAACGGTGGCTTCCAATACTTGCTGATAGGCGTCGGACATGATCTTAAAGTGCAGGGATAATGGAAAAGGAAACCTGGCCGGACTGCAAGGGTTCCTTGAGCTTGAATCCCAGACGGGTCGGCTGGCGTCCACCGCCAACATCTTCCTTCAGAACCTCGTCCACCACGATAAAGGCACGCCCACCCGTATCGAAAGTGACCTCCACGGCTTGTCCCTCCTCCTCGATGCGGTATTTTCCAGGAGCGGTTTCCTTCCACTTGCCCCACGTGATGAGCGCGGTCTCAAAGGTGTGCGGCTTCTCAAAAGACACCGTATCCCGCACGGTCAGAGCGGGGCGCGCCCCCCTGCGGAACACAAACTCGCGTTCCAGCTTTTTCACATCATCCACCGCATAACCGCTCGTCAGGTCGAGTGTGAGCTGGTCTTCGGTCTCAGAGAACTTTGTCCGGAGCACCTTGGCATGCGCTTTCATCCCAGTGGACTGCAATTTGCCATCGACCACCGGAACTCCATGCCCATAGGAGTTGAGCAACTTGCTTTCATACCGTTGCGGACTGAACGTTCGCGCGGTATAGACCTCCCCGCCGGGATCACAGATCAGCACGTGGCTCCCAAGAATCACGCTAAAGCTGCCAATATCATTATGGTTGTGGTGTTCGCCATTGTGACCAGCCTTGAGCACGGCGGCAAATGGCGTTGCGTTTGAACCAGGACGGCAGATGAGCACGCCGCCATCATTGAACCAGGTGCGTTCCAACTCAGGCTTTGCCAATGCGGGCCGAGGCGCCCTCGGCAGCGGTTCGCGAATCGCATTGAACACCATCCCCGGCCCAAGCCCATGCCCGCGGCTCGCAAAGGAAACCGAACGCCGTTCCGGCCGATCCAAATCAAAACGGTCCGCAATGTACTTAATCAGCGTTACGTCCGGACGCGCCCGAGGCGAACAATCAGCGATGCTCGGGTAAAGACCATTGATGATCTCGGCGCGCAATGCATAGAGGGCGGGAGCCGCTGCTTCAGGAGCGGTCATCAGGTCCACCTTGCCTCGCGTCGATTGCCGCAGCATCTCGGAGAGCATCAGGAACCTCCCGTAGCCGTAGCCCCAATATCCCATGCCCTCGCTGCAGTAACCATCGGGAGTAAACCCGGAGAGAAAGCTCTGGATGTAATGTTCGACAGCAGCCACGTACCACGCTCGATCCTCGGCGCTCTCGACCAAGGGCAACGCACTCCCAGCCACGCCCGCCAGGCACACCGCGTTCCAGTTATGGGTCGCCCGCAGCCAATAAGCCCCCTTTGCCCTGCCTTCAACGATCTCGCGAAACGGCTTCAGAATCCGCCGATTCACCTCCTGCTCGAGCTTTGATCGGATCGCCTCGGGCAGTTTCTCGCCTAATAGATAGTGCGCCGTCGCAAGATCCCATCCCACCAGGGTGGAGCGCAGGTCCATATCCATCAGCTTTCCGTCAAAATTCCTCAGCTTGCGATCATGCGCAGGCAGCATCCAGGTGCGCTCCGCGCAAAGCGCCTCAATAATCTCCGAAATGCCGGGGATGAAATGACCCTCATTCTCAAGACACTCGGCCAGGACAAGCGTCCCCAGCCTGTTGTCACGTTCATTCAGAACCTTCTGGCAACGACCTCGATTGCCGGTGCGCGAAAAATCCAGGAACAGGTCATCTGTCACCTCAGGAATGGGCTGGTTCGTGAGAGCTCGGGCGCGAGCCACAAGCTCCGCCCAATCCGGTCGCTTGAGGCGCTCGGACCATGCGGCACGATCCGTGATAGGCGCGCCTGAACCTTGGGGCTTTGCTGGCAGCCATTTGGCGATTTGCTCCACCCGTTCAGGCTTGATCGGGCTATTCGTCTGAGCTTGGCCGCACGCTGCGGCCAACAGAAAACACAGCGCAGGCAACCAGCTCAGGAGCACTTGGGGAGCCACGGACCTCTGACGGCAGATTGTCATGATCAGAGTATGGCTGGAATGCCGGGTGATTTGAAGGAGGAAGAGGGGCAATGCGGCAATTGACCTCCGCATCACGGCTCCGCGCGTTTCACTCGATAAAAAACCGGGCCGGGAGCACTGGGCGCCACTACTCTCAGCGGTGGACGATTGGTGCTGACTGTCCTCGCGGTTTCCCAAGCTGAAAGGTCGCTGGAGCGATCAATCTCATACTCAACGCCAGGAATCGCCGAAAAGGTGAACTCCAGTTCGCCTCCAGTTCTAAGGCCAATCGATAGGACCCGCTCGGCACCGACCGTTTCTTCCACCATGATGTTATCGAACAACACGAATGCATCCTGCACCGGGTTGGCGATGCTCTTGAATACGTCACTTAGACCGAGCATGAGTGTACCAGGTCCAAGACCAGTGCTTGTAACCGTCGCGATACGCTGCCCGTTCATGATCCAATGCACCAAGCCATTCGTGTGGTGCAACTCCACGTGCACCCACTCTTTGCCGGGGCTCCCGGCTGTCTCAAACCTGCCTGCTGGAAAAAGCTGCTGATAAGCCGGGGCTATGTTATTCGAGGCGGTCATGGAACTCGCCGCGCCCGTCAGGTCCAGCGCTCCGTTTGCTTGCCCGCGATAAGCTCTATAATCCCTGGAATCTCCCCCCTCGCCACTGACGCCAAACCAAACACCATCTGTACCGGACTTTGCGAGTGACCAGTTCACATTTGTTCCCGTGTGGTCCAAACCAAACAACGCGTGCTGCGTGCTGCCGGTCGAGCTTGCCCCACCCGCTCCACCTGGATAATTCATCCAAAGGTCGAAGCTGACGATGCAGTCCGAGACGAGCACAGGCAGCCTTATTGGAAACACGTTGATTGCCGCTTCAATCCCTGAGGCATCATTGCCATTCACCGCCAGACGTAGCGCATGATTGTCACTTGAGCCTGGCGCAGACGGGACGGCTGAGAACGCGCCATTCAAAAGATAGGGGGTGAACTCGTGAGCAAAATGCAAGTCCGCCTGAGAATCAGGCACACCGTCCGCAGAATCACTCACAAATCTCCAGGAATCTCGGGCCGCAGGTGATTCGAATGACTCGGAGAACACCACAGGCCACGGGTTCGTGTGGAGTGTGACGCTAGCCACCCGGCTGGTGACCATGCCGAACGAGTTCGATGCGGTTAAAAAGTAGGTGCCACCCTTTGACGGCATTCCAATCAACGCCAAGACTGCATTGGTTGCTTCGGATAGTGGTGTCCCATCTTTCCACCATCTGAGTGCAGGATCAGGCTCCGACGCGACAACTGCGCTCAGCGTGTTCGTTTCTCCCATGAGCAAGCGAACCGAGCGCGGGTGTTGCAGAACGGCAGGGCGGAATCCGTTGATCGTATAGCGCGGCAGGCGAATGACGCCTCCCGAAGTGCCCTCGGCAACCGAGTCGTCGCTCAACAGAGGTGCGAGTGCCGGATTGGTGAGCACCTGGCTGATGAAAGCAGGCTGGCCGTTGATTCTAATTTCATCGCGGACCAACCGCACACCATGACTGTAATCAGCATAGGTCTGTTCATGGCCGTTGTACATGGGTTGGATCGGACTGCCCGAGGTGTAATGCCATCCATAGATCACCACGGGGGCGGTGATCGCCGGGCTGGCAAAGTTCGTGTAAATGCGCGAGGAGATGATCACGTCCTTTTTGTGACCGGCAACCAGCGCACCTTGCGGAAAGGTATTCGTGCGAGAATCGCGTTGCGTGCGCACCGTTGCGTTGTGCTGGACGAAGACCGGCATGGTGATCATTTGCGCCGAGGGCGGAATCGTTGAGGGGTTCAACTTCACCGAGGCGTTGGTCCAGATCACGTTGACCAGCTTTCGTGTGGGCAAAGTGCAGCCAAGCCGATCCGCCAGCCTCTGCCCCAACAAAGGAGTCATGGGCATCAGCAGGTAATCCGTTTCCGAGCCGACGGCCAGGTAATCGGGCAGCACCTCCAGTTCCACCGTATAACTCTGATTGCTGAGGCTTTGCTGAAAGCTGATCGGGACAAATGCGCGCAAGAATCCGGGAACGTTCCCACTCAAGATTTCGCGTCCGACCCACAGCTCACGTTCCGTCACAGGCATACGTTCTGCCAGGCGGGCGAGCTCACTGCCGGTCGGGGCGTCACCTGCCCGCGGAGGCAGGGCAAGTTCAGTTGCCTGCGCGCTCCAGACCAGGAGTAAGAGAACGCATAACCAGTTTAAATGCATTTCGGATTTGATGGGAGGTTTACCACAAGTGCATCCTCAAGTAAACGCCAGTGGAACGAAGCCACTTTAGTGGTAGGGCACTCTCGCCGCAGAGTGCCTTCTGAGACTTGCTGGGGCTTCAGCGGTGTTTTGGTTCAACCCTCAGGTTATGAGGCATCCTGGCGGGGGTGGGACGCCGTCGAGTCCGGGAATAAGTTCAGTTCCAATTCCTGGACCACCGGGCGGAACGGCGCAAAGCTCCGGCGGTGAATCGGGCATGGGCCAAGCCTTTCAATCGCAGAATAGTGTTTGGGAGTGCAATAGCCCTTGTGCTCGGCAAAACCATACCCGGGATACATTTGGTCAAACTCAACCATCATCCGGTCGCGTGTGACTTTGGCCAGCACGCTGGCAGCAGCAATCGAATAACTGCGCGCATCGCCTTCAACCAGTGCCGTCTGCGGGTAAGGCAGCCACTTAATGCGCAAGCCATCGATCAATGCATGCAGCGGCTTGGGTGTGAGGCGGTCCAGGGCCTGGTGCATGCCGCGCCAGGCCGCCTGACGGATATTGATCCGGTCGATCATCTCGACATCGATCACAACGACGGCATGCTGAATCTCGGGGTCGGCGGTGAGGATCTGAAAAAACTTCTCGCGCTGTTCCGCATCGAGTTGTTTGGAATCATTAAGGCCGCGCAACCGTGCGGGAAGGCCGCCCTCAGCCCAGGCGCATGGAAACATGACGGCAGCCGAAACCACCGGGCCGGCTAAGGGACCGCACCCCGCTTCATCAGCACCGGCTACAAAAGAGATACCCTGTGCCCAGAGTTCCCGCTCGTGCGCAAGACGTTTCCAATACTTCGCGGCCATGTTCCAGCGTCAGAATAATGGGCGCGCACGCGGCACGCACGAAAATTTGGGGAGGGTTGCAGGAGAATCAAGAGTCCTCTGCCTGCGCCCCAAACGCTCGTGAGCGTCATGGCACTTCAACGCTCATCGCCGTACCCGTGTTCATTTTTCTTTCGCCTGACTGGGATCATAAATGTCGTAAACAACGCCGTTAAACAGGAACTGGACCTGGTTGCCCAACGCCAGCCAGGGCCGGACTTCAGGATGCTTGTGAGAAAGCGCGAAGTACTCCGCCGAGCCAAAAGCGACTCGGATTGCCTTGGGTTTGGTTTTGCTCTGCACCGACGCATCCTGCCAAATGCCCTCATTGACGAAGAAGTTCTTTCCGGCGACGAACCGGGTTTGCTGGGCGTATTGAGCCAGCCGTTCACGTTCGTTGAGAACCCCGTTCATTAGCTTCGACGGACTGCTGTTTACGCCCAAGGCGCGGCTGGATTCCACGGTGCTGCCGGCCATGACGGCACTCGGCGCCTGTGCACCGCGAAGCATTGCATTGTTGCGTGCGTTGAGCACGGCGGCATCGCCCGCGCTCTCGGATTTGTACTGGCCCCAGGCCAGGCGCCCCGCGGAGCGCGCACCCGAATCCCGATCAAAGTTCTGGAAAGACCGTAACCGGACCGGCACGTTTCGCTGCGCCTCGTCTTCAACGATCAAGTAAGACGTATATGGCGTGACAATTCCATACTCACGCGCGAGGGCGGTGACTTCCTCACGCAATTCTTTCTCTTCGCCATGCAGCCGGATTTCATCGAGCAACCAGCCGACGCGCCGTGTGGCCCAGAGCCTCGCGATGAACTCGTTCTGACTCTCGCGCCCGGGGAAAGCGGCTTCGTAGGTGAACTGGCGGGTTTTGCCATCGACTTCACCACTCAGGTGGATCGCGGTGTCGCCCTCGCCGGAGTAACGCCCGGCCAGCACCAATTGTTCACCCAGGAAAAGGTCGGGCAGCTCCGTTGGATGCAATTTTGAAAGCCGCACTTTATCGCCGAGCCTTAGTTTTGGGTTTGCCAGGACGGGATCTTTGATCCGCGCGTAAAAGCTGGACACCTTCACCTCAAGATCCTCTTCCGGCAGGACATAAGTCGTTGACCCGCGGGTGTGCTCAGAGATTTTGTCGAGCAAGTGCGTATTCACATCGGTGCCGATGCCGAAACAGAAGACGCGCGTCTGGCCCGTGTGCCGTTTCTTTAGGTTCTTGAGAATCTCGGGCTCCTCCGTGACGCCGACTGTGGGCCGTCCGTCTGTGAGAAAGATAATGGAGCTGGGCCGGTCGAGTGCCCGGCTTTCCTTGGGTTCTGGGCATGCCTCCAGGGCTTTCTTCAAGGCATCATCGATGGCGGTCCCACCCATGGGTTTCATTTTCCGAATGAACTCGCGGGCGCGTTCCCGCGAGTCCTTGGTCCAATCAGTCAGGCTGCCGAAGAGCGAGTCCACTTCTGTTGCGAAACGGATGATCTGGAACCGGTCGCTGTCATTGAGGTTATCAACGCAAAACTCCAGCGCTTTCTGAGCCTGCTCGAGTTTCTTGCCCGCCATGGACCCGGACGTATCGAGGACGAAGATGAGATCACGAGGCACGACCTTTCGGTTCTCCTCCTGCAAACCCGGCGAGGCCAGGAGCAGGAAGTAGCCATCCTCACCGGCAGGGCGGTATGTAATCAGATTCAGACCCACATCGTCATCCTCGGGTGCGAAATACAGGGCAAGATCGGTATCGAGGGGGGCGCTTTCAGGTTCGAACGTGGCCGTTGCCCGGCGGCTCCCATCCCTTTTGATCTCCAGATTGTGGGTGGGCGAATAGATCGATTTGAGAGGGGATTTGGTTTCGATCTGAATTTTTGCGCTGAAATCCCGTGGCGGGGTAGCGGAGAAGCGCCCGGCGCTAAGGGGAACGGTGAGACTTATCAGGCCGCGATCCGATTTCAGTAATTGTGTGTAGGAGATGGTGACCTTTTTGGAACCATTCGGTTCCAGAGGAAAGATGCGAACCTTGAACAAGTCATTTCCGGCATACTCCATAAGGGCCGGATCTTGGGATTTGCGAACGATGTTCTCGTAGATCTCGCGGGCCTTGTCGGCTTTTACCAGCTCGGCATCGACTTTCTTCCCGTCGATTTCCATGGCAAAACGGTCCAAGTGCGCTCCGGGAGGGACGGGGAACACGAAGGTGCCTTCAAGACGTGCGGAGTTGGGATTAAAGAACTCCTGTTCAATCCGTGTGGTGGCCACCTGGTTTTCGACTTTTGTGAACACCCGGGCTTTACGCAGTTCCATAGGCGCGTAAGTTCGGTGGGGACGCCAATGGGGCGGTTGAGGGAATGGCGGGGGAGGAATGGGTCCGGGTCCGGGCGGCCAAGGGTGGCGAGGCGGCAACCAGTGGGCCTCATCCACAACAATTAAACCGAGGGCTGACGCCGGAAGCGTTCCTGCGGTAAGCACCAGAACCGTTAAAAGCAGCCATAAACGTCGCATGATCATTGGACGGCCTGCACGGGAGATATGCTCCCGGTTCGGTTGGCTGGGTGCTTTTGATGCTTTCGCTCGCGATAGAGACGCCCAAAGAACAGGCGATGGGCGTGGCAATTCCGTACTGTTGGTAATCTCCAGCCTTACAATAGAAAAGTTCCTGGAGGTTCTGGTTTGCTCAAAGGCGCAAACCAGAACCTCCAGGAGTGACATAACATGGAACGCGCGGTTACCAACAGTACGGATCCCGGTTCGGTTGGCATTTCTGCTTCTGAATCGCAGCACCCCGCAAGAGGTGTTTAGATCCCGGCGGCCTTGGCAACGCCCCCCACCGGATCACAGCCACCCTGCCAGAGCAACAGTCTGAATTAAAATTACGTTTGATTCGTCCCAATTTTGACTTAACATTGTGGTGTAAGCCACACGAACAACACAGGGTAAGAAAGGACGAGCCTATGTATTTCGGTGTCGATTATCATCCCGAACAGTGGGTATTCCCTTACGGGGGAACCGATGCGGACCCGGAGGCAGCCTGGGCTGAGGACATCGAGAAAATGCAACGCGCGGGCATTAATTCCGTGCGGATTGGCGAGTTCACCTGGGGTTTATGTGAACCGGAGGAGGGGAATTACGACTTTGAATGGATGCGCCGCGTCATGACCCTGCTGCACGAGGCCGGCATCCAGGTTGTTCTGGCCACGCCCACCGCTGCCCCGCCGCTTTGGCTGGCGCGGAAGCATCCGGAGATGCTGCCGATCGATGAGCAAGGATTGGTTAAGCATGAAGGCACGCGCCGTGCCGTCTGCCTGAATAGCGAGGTCTATTGGAACCGCAGCAAACTCGTGGTGGAGGCCATCGCCAAGGCTTTGGGCCAGCATCCCGCATTGATCGCGTGGCAAATCGACAATGGATTGGGCGGCAATTTCACCGAATCAGCTTTCAATGAGGATGCCCGGCGGGATTGGCACCTCTGGCTCGAAGCCAAGTACGACACCATCGACAAGCTGAATAACGCAATGGGCCTGCGCCACTGGGGACAGATCGTCAGCCGTTGGGACGAAGTGCCCATGCCGATGAAAGCTCCCACGCCGCACAACCCGGCGCTTGTGTTGGATTGGTGCCGCTTCTGCAGCGATACGATCGTGCAGTTCGTCCGGATGCAGGCGGATATTCTGAAAGAAATCACCCCAGACCGGCCTGTCACCACGAACCTGCGTCCCCTCATCCATCGGTTCGACCATTTTGACCTGGCTGAGGTGATCGACTTCGTGTCCATCGAGAGCACAGCGGCCCTGAAGTTGAAGTCTTCCGAGCTCGCATGCGAAATCGATATGCTGCGTTCCTTGAAGAAGACCGACATCCGCACACCCGATGGGGATCAAGGCTTCTGGGTGATTGAGCAGAAAGCTGGTAACGTGAGCTGGCAGGACGTGAACTCGCTGGTGCGTCCCGGGGTGTTGCGGATGTTTACGTATCAGCTCATCTCGCGCGGGGCGAACGCGATCATGTTCTTCCGGTGGCGGCAACCCAGGTTCGGCACGGAGAAATTCCACGGAGCTGTGCTGCCGCATTCGGGCAACCCCGGTCGGGTATTTAAAGAGATCCAGCAGCTTGGAGAAGAGATGAAACTGCTCTCACCGGCGATCAAAGGCACGCAGGTGAACCCGGATGTGTGCATCCTCTATTGCCACGACAACGAATGGGCATTGCAGCAGCCGAATCAGCAAAACAAGAACTTCAACCTGCGCCAGCACATCCAGCTCTTCTATGATGCGCTGCATGATCGCAACATCCTGGTGGATTTTGCGCGGCCGAGCGAGGATCTCTCTCGCTATAAACTGGTCATCGCGCCCTCACTGCATCTCCTCTCGGGTGCACAGGCGGATAACCTGAAACTCTACGTCCAGAACGGTGGCACCCTGGTGGCCACGTTCAATACCGGGTTGGTGGACGAGCACAACATGGCGCCGAACACCGGCTATCCCCATAATCTCACCGACTTGTTCGGCATGGAGGTGGTGGAGTTCGACATGCTGCCCAAAGGCGAGGAAAACCACCTGACGTTTAAAGGTACTTTCCCGACCACCCACATGCATCCGGCGCAGCTTTGGTGCGATTTAATTGAGCCGGACACCTGCCAGGTCCTGGCCACTTATGCGAAGGATTTCTACGCGAACCGCCCGGCGATAACCGTTAATCAGTTCGGGCTGGGCAAGGCGATCTACATCGGAACGCAGAGTCATTCGCATTTCTATGCCGACCTGGTCACATGGTTGCGCCAGCTCTGCAGCCTGCATCCGCTGCTCAAGGTGCCGGACAATGTGGAGGTAGCCATGCGCGAACGCGAAGACAGCCAGGTGTTTTTCCTGTTAAATCATCAACATTCGCCGTTGCGCATCACGTTTTACAAGCCAATGCACGATTTTCTGACTGGGAACAATATCTCGGGGAATTTCGAGCTCAACCCGCATGGCGTGCTCATCCTGGATGAACACACGGCGATGAAATCGGGCAAGACGCCAACGCCGCCCCCTGCGGAAACCGAAGCGACCGGTGAACCGAGTGAGCCTGTGACGGCTTGAAGGTCGGTCCGCGTCCGAAGGGCGGACCACATAGGACGGGGTCTGCTCTGTGGCCTCATGCCGCAGGGCTACCAACTGACATCGACCGTCAGCTTCTTTCCGAAGCGATTGTGGTAATGCAACTGATGTGTTGCGGCGCCGAATTCGTGCACCATGCGAGTAATCTTCACGTCGTAACAGCAGTATTCAGCGATATCCAGGATCTTGCCTTGCTTGTACCATTCAATCGCCTGCAAACCTTCAGCCGTCTTTTCCACACCAAAGGTGGCGGTGGCAATCGAATCCAGAGAGAGCCGATGCTGGAGCTTATCCTGGAGCACCACCAGCATGTCGAGCGTAGGTAACTGCCTGAGATCCAGAGCAGTATATCCGTGGAGAACTTCGTAATCGAACCGCAGGTTGTTGAATCCAACCACCAGGTCCGCCCGTTGGAGTTCGCGCAGCAGGTCGTTGACCTGGGCTTCGCCGTAAATGTGGTAACCTCCCGCGGCCGTGCTGTAGGTCACGGCCACACTCATGCCCATCGCGCTGATTTTGTCCCAGCCTCCGACTTCGTCGGCAGACTTTTGAGTTTCCAGGTCGAAATAGACGATGTTCTTCATGCGCTTCGCAGTCGAAGACTTTAATGGGTTGCGGCTCCGGAGCAAGAATGTAAAGGGACGGAGGTTCCGGCTGGCGTCAGGTTTTATGCTCGCTGTTGAGCCCCAAAAACTGCTAGAAAGGATTGATGCCAGATGTGCACGCCATTCAGCCCGAGTTACAGCTCCTGGCCCCCGGTCCAGTGCTGGAGGCGGGTGTCGTGTTCACAAAACCATGGGTGGTCGAGTTGGTAATGAACTTGGCTGGGTTTGTCCCAAGCAAGCCACTCGCTTCCATGCTCACGATAGAACCCTCAGCGGGAGACGGCGCCTTTCTGAAGGAGATCGTTCGGCGGATAAATGCCTCGTGCACGCTCCACGGGATCACCATCGAGAAGGCGATTAACGCTGTTGTCGCTTTCGAAATTAATTTGAAAACGGTCGAGCTCGCTCGGAAGACTGTCTTCTCTGAACTGATTTCGTTAGGCGTCCCCTCAAAAACAGCCGAGCTTCTGGCACTTCATTGGATAAGGCATGAAGACTTTCTCATTGCTGCCACAAAGCTTCAGAACGTTGATTTTGTAATCGGAAATCCGCCCTACATCAGGCTGGAAGAAGTGCCAACGGACAGGACGGCTGTATACCGTAACACCTATACAACAATGCGGGGCCGGGCCGACATCTACGTGGCCTTTTATGAGGCCGCCCTGGCCGCACTAAAGACCGGCGGAGTCTGCGCTTTTATCTGCTCTGACCGCTGGCTGCGAAACGACTATGGTTCTAACCTGCGAAGCCTGATCAGTAATGGGTATTCTGTCAGATACATCGTCGAGACCCACGATGTTGACGCCTTTGAGAAGGCGGTCACGGCCTATCCGGCCATTACGGTCATCGCAAAGGAAGCTCAAGCAAGCGCAGTGTTAGCGAAAGCGTTGCCGGGGATTGAGACCGCTCCTCGTGATCAAGTAGCGTCCTCCATTCGGAATGCTACATCCAATTCCGTGGTGCGAGCCTCACGTTTTGCTGAGTGGTTTTCTGGAGAACAACCATGGTCTTGCTCCTCTCCTGAGGACCTTCACATTCTTCAGGATATCGAAGCACGGTTTCCGTTGCTTGAGAGTGATGAAACGTTGACTTCACTGGGCATAGGAGTGGCCACCGGAGCCGATGAGGTCTTCATTACGAAAGTGCGGCCCGATATTGAAGAGGATCGGCTGCTCCCCCTGGCGATGCCATGTGATCTTGCAAACCCCTCCGTTGCATGGTCCGGGCACTACCTGATAAACCCGTGGAACCATTCAGGCCTCGTTGACCTTGTGCAATTTCCGAGACTCAGCGCCTATTTCCATTCCCATAAGCCTAAGTTGACCGGCCGCCATGTGGCCAAAAACTCCAACTTAGGATGGCATAAAACCATTGATCGGGTGAACCTTGCCTTATTCAAAAAGCCAAAACTGTACATAGCTGACATTAAGGATAAGCTGCTGCCTTCCTTGGATGCTGGAACAACGTATCCGCATCATAATGTCTACTGGATTACATCAGGCCACTGGGACCTGCGCGTGCTGGGTGCGATCCTCATGTCTGGAGTAGGGGAGTTCTTTATCAGATCATATGGTGTTAAAATGCGTGGGGGTTACTTCCGCTTCCAGGCCCAATACCTTCGCCGTATCCACGTCCCAAACCCTAAGTCCATTTCAGGCAAAGCAACAGAAGCCCTGCGCAAATCGTGGGAAACCAGGGACGTTCAGCTTGCGACCGATGTTTGCATGAAGCTTTATGGCATCAAATCCCTCCCCAAACCCAATTGACTTAAACGCTAGATTCCAGGAAGCGGTCCAGTTCTACTGGGACACTCGGGGGAGTCAGGAAAAGAAGCAGAAGGCCGCAGGGCAGTTTGTCGATGCTGGTCTGCGAGGTGCGGTCACAGGTGGAGTGCAAATGAGCAAGCTGGAAGTCCTTATTTCCGATTTACTCTGCGAAGCGGGCCTGCAACGAGAGTCGATCCGCACTCGCTATGCGCTTGAGTTGCCGGGCTATTTCCGGCCTGAAAAAAAGTGGGACCTCGTGGTTGTGGCGAATGATCAGCTTGTTGCTGCGATGGAATTCAAGAGTCAAGCGGGACCCTCCTTTGGAAATAACTTTAACAACCGGACGGAGGAGGCCGTCGGAAGCGCTACCGATATTTGGACTGCTTTTCGCGAAAAAAGGCTGGGCCACTGCCATGGGTTCCGGCCCCTGCTTGGGTATTTTTTTCTCTTGGAGGATTGCGATAAAGTGCACAAGAGCGTTGGGTGTGCAGAGCCACATTTCCAGGTTGATCCCGCGTTCAAAGGAGCCTCGTATTGCCAGCGGTACGAGTTGTTCTGCAAACGGTTGGTGTTGGAAAGACTCTACGATTGCACGTGCCTGACTCTAGCTGCAAATTCCACTCCGACACGAATTGCACATCCATCGGCTGATCTGTCGTTTGCTCCATTTGTGGCGGCTATCAAGGCACAGGCTGCGAAGTGGATTGCTTTGTCCGAAGCTCAAAAAACGACCGCTCATTAGGGAGGCCTTCGTTCACGGCCTCGCGCCGAGTCCCATTGTTACCCGAGAAAGGGCGCGTCGATTGGCTGCGCGCTACCCCTCGATTGATCTTGGCTTTCGCAAATTTTGTCGTATATATCTGCGCGCGATTTTATGGCACTCATTGTTCAAAAATTCGGCGGTACCTCCGTAGGCAATCCCGATCGCATCAAGAATGTTGCGAAACGGGTCGCGGGGTATCGTTCCCGTGGCGACAAGGTTGTGGTGGTCGTCTCGGCCATGAGCGGTGTCACAGATAACCTGATCAAAATGGCAAAGGAAATGATGCCTTTGCCCAATGAGCGGGAAATGGACATGCTCCTGGCCACCGGCGAGCAGACGACTATCGCCCTGACCGCTATCGCGCTCCATTCGTTGGGCGTTCCTGCCGTATCCCTGACCGGCGCACAGGCCGGCATCGTGACCGATGGTGTCCATACCAAGGCCAAAATCCAGAACATCAGCCCTAAGAAGATCCATGATTTGCTGAACACCGGAAACGTGGTGATCGTCGCCGGGTTCCAGGGCCAGACCATCGAAGGCCAGGTAACCACCCTGGGCCGCGGCGGCTCGGATTTGACGGCTATCGCATTGGCTGCCGCGCTCAAGGCTGATTTGTGCCAGATTTATACCGACGTGGACGGTGTTTACACCACTGATCCGCGGATTGTTCCCAGCGCCCGCAAGCTCGACGAAATCTCTTACGACGAGATGCTCGAGCTGGCCAGTCTCGGCGCGAAGGTGATGCAATCGCGCTCGGTGGAATTCGCCAAAAAATTCGGCGTCGTGTTTGAAGTCCGCTCCAGTTTAAACGAGAACCCAGGAACGATTGTGAAAGAGGAAACCAAAAGCATGGAGGGCATCGTCGTCCGCGGCGTGTCCCTCGACAAGAATCAGGCCAAGCTGACACTGGTCGGCGTGCCCGATAAACCCGGCATGGCCGCCCGTGTGTTTAAAGCCCTGGGCGATGCAACGATCAATGTGGACATGATCGTGCAGAATATCAGCCATGGCAGCGGAGCTCCCGCCACCGACCTGTCATTCACCGTGGACAAGCCGGACCTGCTCAAGGCCCAGAAGGTCATTGAGTCGCTAAAACCCGAGATCAATTACGGCAAAGTCATTGCCACCGAAAACATCGGCAAGCTGTCGATCGTGGGCGTGGGTATGAAGAGCCACACTGGTGTGGCCGGCAGGATGTTCGAGATCCTGGCCAATGAAGGCGTCAATATCGACATGATTTCAACGAGCGAAATCAAGGTGTCGGTGGTGATCGACCTCGCCAAGGGCGAACAAGCCATGAAAGCGGTGCACGCCGCGTTCATCGGCTAGACCGCGCTTCTGCTTTCACCGGAGCCGCACTGTCATGGTGCAGCTCCGGTTCTTTGTTATTTGGCCTGGCCGCGAGGAATGCGCGCCTTGTATTCGGCGAGCTTCTTGTCGAAATCCTGGCCCCCTTCAGCCAGATACTTCACTCCTTCACGCCGTGCAATGCGCTCAAATTCCGCCACCACCCGGCCGTAATCCGCGCCGGTGAACTCCGGTCCACGCACGCATTGCACATAGAGAATAGGCAGCTCAGCGCGCTCCACACGGTTCAGCAGGGCCGCGTCTCCGATTGCAGCTTGATGGGCGCGTGTGAAAATCTCCATGGCTTTAGTGATGAACTCCCGGTTCAGGAATGGCGCATCCATTGGGTAGCGAATGCCTCCGGCGGGTGTGGCCATTTCTTTAGCGAACTCGCGCCGCATGCGTTCCAGCAACCGCTCATACTCCTCCATCGCGGGAGCTGCTTTGCCGTAATGGCCCCAGATGAAATCGCGGGTGAGCGCCCGCTCGTCCCACGCCGGATTCCACAACAGCTTCGCGGTAACCCAGCACTTGAGGTGATCAGCTTCAGCGAGGCCTTGATAGCCGCCCTGCAGCATCACGCCTTCTGCATGGTTTGTGATCCAAAACCGTATGTTGTCTGCCATGACATCCAGGTTTGGCATTGGAGCGAGGTAATGACTGAAGTTCACATTGTAATCCCAGACGTAGATGCGGTCATGGACCGCGCTCCAGGCGCTCGTGAGTTTCGCCACATCACATTCCCGTGCCGGGGTGAAGGGATGCGCCCATGACCCAACCGCATCATTGCAGAGGCGGATGGCCACGTTGGAACGAGGCCGCGCTGTCTTGGGCACTTGGATCGTTTCCAGGTAAGCCAGGGTATCGATGGTAACCTCAGGATGCGTCCTGGCCACTTCATCAGCGACATGATTCACCAGCATCAACTGGCAGGCCATATCGGAGCCTTCGGCTTCACGCAGGGTTTTACATCGCGGGCAGTGGCAGATCTCCGTGTTATCGTTCTTGGATACGCTCACGATTTCCGTGTGCGGATGGTCCTTTAGCACCTGCTGCACGTAGGCGGGGGCAATCTTCAGAACATCCGGGTGCGTGGCACAAAGCTGTGCGGTGTGGCGCGTGCCATCGGCCTTTTGAGCGAAGTAATCCGGGTGATCCTTGAAGTACTTTGCCTCGGGCACCATCTGGGCCGCCGTGTGCACGAACATGCCATCATAATCAGCGTGGCCACCCGCTTCTTCAGGCACCGCGGCATCCGGAGCGTTTGAACGGTTGCGAAGCGACCATTCCGGGTCAAAGGCGCTCGCGTAAAATGGGTCATGGATCTTTAGCCTGGGGATATAACGCCTGGCGACAGGCTGCAATGTCAGGCGTTCCGTCTCAGGGAGCCTGATCGAATCCTTGGTATAAAAGCGGCATCCCAGATCTTCTTCAAGCAACGCATACACCGCGTTGAGCACACCCCGGGTTTTGCCGCCAGCCAAAACCAGGCGGCCGCGTTCAAACGAGATCTCGTAACCTTCATTGCCCAGAGCCGGATCGGTGCGGATCACGATGCTACGTCGTGAGGTGTTGGTCTGGATCGGGAGGGTGGTGCCTGTGGTGTCCCGAAGCCAGCGTTGTAGCTCCTCCGCGGCGCGGCGCTCCTGCGGGGTGGGTTGTGCGGCTAGCGCGATTGTCGCTCGCGACTTGCCGTCCCTGGCTACCTCGATGCTCCCAGCCGGTTTGCCGGTTGGTCGCAACGAGTTAAACCACTGTGCGTTTGCAGAAAAGACAGCTACGAGCAGCGCGACCACCATGCATACCCTGGAATTCATGAGACCAGTTATAAACGACAGTGCATAATTGACAATCGAGAACTAAGCAAGTGACCCTTAGTCTGTGTTAGTATCGACTGTGCACGGTCCGTGGCGTCTGTGTGCCGTCCGTACTCAACCCACCGCCAACCCAACCCAACCAGACCCTTCTGTTTTTGCGCGATAAACTTCCGATGTCATTGCAAAAAGAATTTGCTTTCGCCATTCGAAGTGCCAGGTTTCAGGACGACCCTTTTTGTGCCGACTAATTTTTTTGTTATGCATGCCCTCTCACCTAGAACGCTTCTGACTATTCTCGCCGTTTCCTGGCTGTGCCTGATTTTGGCTCCGAGCTCCTTATTCGCAGATCCCAGCACTCCAGCCGCAGAATACAAACCTGCGCCCGATGAGTTCGCTCCCTTAGCAAACGCCGTTCTGGAACTGCTTACAGCCGGCGATGCCGCCCGTTTCGCTACGAATTTTGCGGTCAAAGCCGATGATTACCGCTCGATTTTCTCGACCAACCGGGAATCCCATGAAGAGCTGGCATTTTTTCTGGGCACAGTGGAACCCATGCGCAAGGCTCTCGAAAGAAAAGCCACATCCTTCCTGGAGACATCTGCCAAACTGCATTTGGACTTTTCGAAAGGGGGCTGGGAAGCCCGGGCCCAGGCCAAAGAACTTAGTGCCGTTCGTACCAAAACGTTGCCAAATGAAAAACGGCCTTACGCGGGACAAGTCGAAGTGACATTATCTCCTGTTGGGGCCGCAACGACTACCAACGAGGAATTCAAAGTCTCAGTCCGAGGGGTAGAGAAGTTTCCTGCCGGCTGGCGCGTTTCCAATGGATTGCAGTGGGAGGCTTTTCCTAAATCCCTAGCGAACGAAGCCACCCAGCGCGAGCTCTCAATCCTAAGCAAGGTCGCCGATCACAAGGGCATTGATGCCATGGATGACCCTGCACTTTCGAAGCTGGGAGAAGTCATCGTCAGATTCCTGCGGGAGCAACATCTTGGTGTTCTAAAGACGAACGGTTTCCTCACCAGTGGCGACCTATGGGAACTGATTCAGCAGTCTGGCAGGCCGGGACCCTCCCGTGCTGAACTGGACGAAGAACAGGGCAAACGCATGAAGGAGCAGGAGGCCCGAGCGTCTGACTGCCTCAAGCTGATGAGCGAAGCAGGCTTTGACCTAAAGGGAGCTGACATTCAGATACAGCAGGCCAGTGTGGAACGGTTGCAGCCAATGGCTCGTGAGGCCAGTTCCGTGTCCGGCCTTATAGGCGACCAGTTCAAACTGAATCTGGCCGTAAAATCAGAGACTAAGACCAGCAACGGCGCCCCGATCTCCGGCGAATACATCCTGGCCATCAATCAGGTTCTGCGCCTGGATAACGAATGGAAAATCATGGGCAACCTGCAATGGTACCGGCTGCCCGAAGGTGTGATCAGCAAAGAAGCACTTGAGAAACTTCGGGTTGAAAACTATGTCGCTGAGCACCGCGCCTTCCCCGCCGGAACCATGGCACCGGATATCGAATTCACCCCGCTTCAAGGTGGAAAGCGCATGAAACTCTCCGATTTCAAAGGCAAGATCGTGGTCCTGGATTTCTGGGCAACCTGGTGTGGACCATGCCAGGAGCCCATGGCCGAGCTGCAAAAGCTCCTCACAGCCCACCCCGACTGGACCGATAAGGTGGTGATCCTTCCGGTGAGCATCGATGAAGACCTGGAAGCCATGAGGAAACACGTGGACAGCCGGGGTTGGACAAACACGTTCAATACGTGGGCGGGGGCTGGTGGCTGGCATTCCGAAACGGCAACCAGGTTCCGCGTCACCTCCGTGCCGACAACCTACGTGATTGATGAATCCGGAAAGATTGCAGCGAATCGTCTCCACGGTAATACGTCCATCGAGCTAAGTATTGAAAAGCTGCTTAAGAAGCATGCTCAATAACCTTCCCACGTTTCACTTGGGTTCCAGCAATTTGTGTGGTAGCTTCAGGCAAGGGTTAAACAGAATAGATAGCAACGATTGAAAGCACTTACCGAGACTAGAAATCGACGCACTGAGCGGGTTTTCCTCGTCGGCGTCGAACTCAAAACGCGCAACAACCGGGACCTGAAAGATTCATTGGCTGAGTTGTCGGCGTTGGCCAAAACTGCGGGCGGACAGGTCGTAGGAGATGGCATTCAGAAGCTCGCGACACCGTGCGCTGCCACCTACATCGGCAAAGGCAAAGCTGATGAGTTCGCTTTGCATTGCCAAAAGGCCAATGTCGATACCGTCCTTTTCGATGACGAACTCAGCCCGGCCCAGAGCCGGAACCTGGAGAAAATCTTCAATTGCAAGGTGCTAGATCGGACTGCGCTGATCCTTGATATTTTCGCCCAGCGCGCCCGAACTCGCGAAGGCAAAATGCAGATTGAGCTGGCTCAGTTGCAGCATTTGCTCCCGCGTTTGACCCGGTTCTGGGGTCACTTATCCCGGCAAAAAGGCGGCATCGGCATGCGCGGCGGTGAAGGTGAAACCCAGTTGGAAACGGACCGGCGCCGCGTTCAGGATCGCATCTCGAAGATTGAAAGCGAACTCGAAGTGGTGCAGCGTCAGCGCTCCATCCAACGCTATTCGCGCCAGCGCAATCACTGGGCCCTGGCCTCCATCGTCGGTTACACCAACGCCGGAAAATCGACCCTGCTGAACAGGCTGACTGGTGCTGATGTCCTCGCTGAAGACAAACTGTTCGCGACCCTGGACCCGACCACGCGGCGGCTCCGTTTGCCGACCAATCAAAACGTCCTGCTCACCGACACGGTAGGGTTCATCCGGAAACTTCCACACACACTGGTTGAGGCGTTCAAAGCGACGCTGGAGGAAGTTGTCCAGGCGGACCTGTTGGTCCATGTGGTGGATGTGAGCCACCCACAGGCTGAAGACCAAATTGCTTCTGTAAACTCTGTGCTGGAAGAAATCGGCGCCGCAGGAAAGCCGACCCTGATGGTCCTGAACAAGATGGATCAACTCAACGGCAGCCTGGATATGGTGGGGCGCTTCCTGGAACGATACCCGGGGGCAGTCACGGTTTCTGCCGTGACAGGAGAGGGCATTCCGGCACTCATGGCCGAACTCAGCTCTCAATTGCGCCCAATACGTGAGTTCATTGAGCTGGCCATCCCTCACGAACGCACCGACCTGATTGCCCGTCTGCACGAAATCGGACAGGTCATCGAGCGCGATTACTCGGGAGAGCTTGCCCGGTTCAAGGCCCGCATCCCGCCACATTGGCATGAGGAATTTTCACAGTACATGGTGCGCGAATTGCAGACTGCTTGACGGTGCATCAGATTCCTGTTTTGGAATAATTTTCACGCAAGTGGGTGCAGTCTTGTAGCCCCGAAGTGGGCGTCCACAGATAGCCCAGCACGGCAGTGCTGGGGTAGCCATTCAAATGACTCATCGAAGCCCGCAAGGGCGGCCGACCATCCATTATTCCCAGAGATAACGGTCGTCAAACGAGATGTCGTGTTTCCGCAGCAACGCTCAGGTGTGTGCAACACGCCTTGACCGTTGGCACTTTCGGAGCTTCATAACGGGTGGTGCCTTCCGATTGCAGGAATGCCGACCGAACAGGAATCCGTACTGTTGGTAACCGCGCGCTCCATTTAATGTCATTCCTGGTGGTTCTGGTTTGCGCGTTTGAGGCGCAAACCAGAACCACCAGGAACTTTTCCATTTTTGGCCTAGAGGTTACCAACAGTACGGAATTGCCACGCACATCGCCTCATCGCCTGGTGTTTGGGCGTTGCTATCGCGAGCGTTATCCATTATCCATTGTCAACTGTTGCTTGTTTTACAAACGCTCTCAGCTTGACTGGATCGAGGTTGCCTTCCGAACGAACGCCGCTGCATACATCCAGACCAAAAGGTTCAACCGCCGCAACCGCATCAGCGACGTTGGAGGGAGTGAGCCCGCCAGCCAAGAAGACCGGGATACTGACCGAGTCACGAATGCGGCGGCTTAATTTCCAATCGTGTGTGTGGCCCGTGCCGCCTAATTCTTTTACTGCGAGACTCAGGTTTCCAGAGTCGAGCAGCAACGCGTCCACATGCTGGGCGGCAGCCTCCGCGTAATCAACCGATTCCTGCCCCGTCACATGCACAACCTGCACCAGCGCGATGCCCGGCAACTCGGAACGAAGTCGAAAATGCACGGCTGCCGGTAAATGGTCACAAAGCTGGAGTGTGTTTGTTCGACACCTGCGCTGCTGGGCGATGATAACCTCCGACGAATCAGCGCTGGTGAGGAGGAACGTCGCGATGGGAGGTGGCACAGTAATGGCGATGGAAGCGATGAGTTCCTCGGAGATGACTCCGGGCCCGCTGGGCATCGTAGACACCAGTCCAACCGCAGAAGCTCCGCAGGCAATGGCGAACTGTGCCTCTTCGGGAGACTTAATGCAGCAAATCTTGATTCTCGGACGCACTTTCATGAGGGCCCGCTAGTCCAAGCGAAACGGGACATCAGCCTTGGCTGCCCATCGCTCTTCGGGTCGGGGCAATCCGTCGGGAAACATGGCCTTGAGTTCCTCACAGCGTTTGCTCATTTCGCAAGGGAGACCTGCAAAGATGGTCGAGGCATGGTACTTTTGCAGTGCTGCCGCCAAAGTTCCGTGTCTCAGTAGGGTGCCCCATTTTTGCGAAAAAAGAGAATAGTCCTCAACGGTGCCGAGAATCAAGAAAAGCTGCAAGCTCCTGCCTTAGTTGCCTCGTCGTTCGCGTCGTTCATTGTCCATTCTTTTTTCCTTTTTCTTCCTTGGAGCAAGCACAAACGCTGTGATCGTGTTCACCAGAAACAGGGCAACCGCGACACCGTTCAGAATCGCACCCCATTGACGCGCCTCGGGAGAGTTCGCCAGGTCACCTGCCACGCGCAATAATAGCCCGAGTTGGAGCAGAATGACGTGACTATAGAATCGGGCGCTAAAAATCGGCATCAGGACCAGAACCGCCGGAAAGATCACGGGGGCGTGCGCAAAGATCATCGAGAACACGAAACCGACGAAGAAGCTGTGCAACACGGCATCATACTTCAGACCGGCCATCAGCGGAGAGTAGATCATCATGAGCACGCCCGAGAGCGCCAGCCAGACGTAGCCAGCCAGCAATGCTGACGCCATAAATCGTGTTAACCCTGGCTGTTTCACTGTGCGCCGGGCTATATCGAACCGTCCGAGCCACGCAGCCACCGAGACCATGCCCAGTCCGAGAAGCCGTTCACCGGGCACCTGCCATACGGCGCTTGCCACCAGGCCTGTGGCAAAGAACCCCACAGCGCACCACAACAAGGGCGCCGACCATTTGGATTGCTTCTGGAACCGGCTCAAATCAAGCCGCTCGCCCAGGATCGTGAAGAGCAGGAACGCGATCCACCACGGCACCACACGATAGAACGGCCAATCCAGCCACCAGAAAACATTACCCACGGTCCATGCCAGCGCTCCTGCGGACATCAGGATCGTAAACGCAACCCGCTGCAGTTTGACCACGCGCAAGGTGACCACCCAGAAAAGGGCGCTGCCAACTGTGATCAGCTTCACCGGCCAACCCCCTTGTACATAACCAGCCAGCACCAGCACCGACCCGACGCCCGTGAGAAGCGGTGGCAGATACATCCACCATTGACGCAGGCCAACTGCCCGCTCGAGAGCCACTACAGTCCCCAAAAAGCCGCAGACCATCAACGGTCCATGATAAGTGATCCAGTAAGCGTTTCCCCCGGGCAGAGGGAGGTTCAAAGGCAATCGCACCAAGCCGCCCCACACCCCGGCAACCAGGGATGCCATTCCCAGAACCAACAGCAGCACCCGGCCAAGTCGTTGTCGGACAATTGGAGTCATCATCGTTCGCGTTAACCCTGCAACATATCGGAGGAACGTCAAACCCTCAAACGTGCGTGCAGATGCAACAGATGGCCAACTCCCTGCAAAGATGAAGGGCTTAGAAGGCGCTCTTGGCAAGAGCGCCCTACCACTAAAGACGGACACGAGACCGGGCCTATCATCATCCGCAAGATCCGTTCCTGATGGACACGGGGACCTGGAAGGGGTATAAGAACCCTGACCCACGTTTAGATCGCCAAAGGTGCCGATTACCCCAGGCCGCGGGTCTGCCGTTATGCAAACGATTGATTCTCTGCTCTGCCCTTATTGCGGCCAGGACAACCAGGTCCCGGTGGAAACATCCATCCAACTGCAACGGTTCATTACGGATTGCGAGGTTTGCTGCCGTCCGTTCGAGGTCATCGCTGAATGCGATAGCGGGGAAGTGGTGAGCCTTGAAGCTGTGACAGGGTGAGCGTCCAAAGGTCCGTTTAAAGGAGGTTGCGCTCCCAGGCATCCGGTCACAGAAGTGATCCGCTACCTTTACCGATTGCGCACCGAAGCGGCTGATCAGTAGCTTTTTTCTGGCATTGACGGGGCAAGTAACGTATAGCCCAGGGCGCATTCTCTGCGTAATTAAATCTTTTGCATGAGTGAAGTCCTGGTTATTGGTCATCGCAACCCCGACACGGATGCGATTTGTTCGGCGATCGGTTACGCCGAGTTCAAGCGCCTTACGGGTATGCCCGAAGCCGTGGCTGCCCGATGTGGCGATACGAACGATCGCATCGATTTCGTGTTAAACACGTTTGGCGTGCCTGCCCCGCGCTTCGTCGCGGATGTCGCTCCCAAGGTCTGCGATGTCATGCAGCGCCAGGTCTTAAGCGTTTTCCCCGAAGGCACAGCCGCAGAGGCCCTCGGGTTGATGGATGAGCATAATCTCCGTATCCTGCCGGTACTGGACGCCGACGCGAGGTGTCGAGGGCTGCTCTCGCTCTTCAAGCTCAGCAAATTTCTTTTCCCTGCGACCAATCGACCGTTTGAGTCGCGGCGGCTGCTCGCTTCTCTAGCTACGCTCGCACGAATCCTGGGTGGCGCCTTGCTAACCGGTGCGGAGCCGGATCGGGAGGAAGACCTGATTCTAATGATCGGCGCGATGGGTTTGGAGTCTTTCTCGCAACGCCTGGAGTTGTATCCCAAAGAGAAGCTCGCGGTCGTTGTTGGGGACCGTTGGGATATCCAGAACCTGGCCATTCGTGAAGGGGTGCGTGTCATGATCGTCACAGGCGGTCTGGCCGTGGAGCCCAAGACCCTGGCCGCAGCTCAAGCGCGAGGCGTGAGCCTGATTACTTCGCCGCACGATACAGCAACGACTGCCGGATTGTGCAGGGCCGCGGTAGCCGTGCGGCACGTGCTGGAGGAAGAGTTCCTTTCCCTGAACGAAACAGCCGCCATCATGGATGTGATCGGCCGGGCAACCAACTCCGGGTTCCTGGTCTTCCCGGTGATCGACGACGAAGGCCGGACCGTTGGCATACTGTCCAAGACGGATTTTCTCAAGAAAGTGGATCGCCGTTTGATCCTGGTGGATCACAACGAACTCTCTCAAGCGGTGGAAGGCGCCGACCAGGTGGAAATCCTGGAGATCATTGATCATCATCGAATCGGCTCGCTCACGACGCATCAGCCAATCCTGTTTCGCAATGAGCCGGTAGGCTCAACGAGCACAATCGTGGCCGATTGTTTCTTTCAGCACGGGCTGGAGCCATCCGCTTCCATTGCCGGCCTGCTGCTGGCGGGCCTGGTCACGGACACGCTGAACCTGACATCCCCTACAACAACAGGCCGGGATCAGGAAGTGCTTAAGAAATTGCAGAAGATTTCCGGCGTGAACCCGCGCGAGTTTACCGAGCGGCTCTTTGCTTCAGGCTCCTTGCTTACACTGAAGCCGGCGCCCCAGGCCATCACCACCGATTGCAAAGAATACACTGAAGACGGTGTTCGGTTCAGCGTTGCCCAGATCGAAGAAATCGGCTTCGACCAGTTTTGGAAACGCAAGACTGACCTTGTGACTTCCCTGGCAGATTATCGCAGGTCCAAGGACTATTTCTTTTCGGCACTGCTGGTCACCGATGTGAATACGCAAAGCTCGCTGCTACTGGTTGCGGGCGAGAAGCGGTTTGTGGATCGCATCAGCTATCCGGAACTGGAGCCAGGTGTGTTCGAACTGCGTGATGTGGTTTCACGCAAGAAACAGCTTCTCCCGTTTCTCACGCATTGCCTGCAAATGTAAGAAACGCGGAGCCCGAGAACGCCTCAAGCTCCGCGCGCTGTGATCAGGCTAGCGCCTGATCCAGGGACCTAAACCCAATTACAAAGTCCGTGGGGACGATCCAGAAGATCCGCTCGATGAATCGGAGTTAGGGTCATGGCTCGATCCGCTCGAAGGGTCGGATGAAGACCCTGAAGAGCTGCTTGATGGATCCTTGGCCGGCTCCGAGCTCGTTCCCGAAGAACTGCTGGACGGGTCAGTAGCCGAGCCTGTGCTTTCGCTCGGGTCTGAGCTGCTGCCGGTGCCCAGGCCTGCTGGAGAACTGCCCGCCCCGATTGATGGACTTTGGATGCCGTAATGCGTATAAATGCTCTGCTTCCATTCGGCGCGGCTGGTATCCGGCCAGTTGCTTTCCGAGAAGGACGGCGCGGCCTTCAGCTTCGACATGTCACCCGAGAAGACAAATGTTTGTGATTGGTCGCTGGTGCTGCCGGATGTGCTGGAACTGGCACTTGAGGAAGTAGAACCGCTTTGGCGGAGCATCTTCCAGGGTATGGGCACCAGTTTATCGCCAGTACTCGATGAAGGACTCGTGCTGGAACCGCTGATCGCGCTGGAATCCAGGCTGATCACTGCGAAATCGGCTTTGCCGGATGTGGGATTCAACACCACGTCTTCAATTGTGCCGATCTTCTGGCCCTGAGTGCTCTCCACAGAAGAACCCATCAACTTGGAGACACGCATTGTCTTTTGGCTGGAGCTGCTCATAGAACCCGATGTGCTCGTCGATGAGGAACCCAACGTGCCGCTGGTGCTCGAGGCCCCATACGGAGTCGAGGTGCCGCCCTGGCCGGAACTCGAACTTGAACTATCTGAGGTGCCACCCTGGCCTGAGCTGGAACCGGAACTCCCGATTGAGCCGGACGAGCTGGCATCGCTGGTCGAGCTCGAATCTGAACCGAGACTTGATCCAGAGCTGCTTGATGAACCGGATGAACCGGAACCGGATTGCGCCTGCGTGCTCAACACCAGGCCCGCGGCGCATAGTGCTACAATGATTTGTTTTTTCATACCTGACTAACTCCTTTGCTTTAAATAAACCGACACTGGTTTTGTGGCCGAGAAACCACGACCTTACTCTACAATCGATTCTGCGCAGAGAACCTCAATAGGCAGACGACCTCAAAAGGCACTGAGGGAAAACGCTACCGGGAACTTGGATGCGCCGCCCCGCAATCCATGATGGGGTTTAGAGCGGCAACCCGCGCAACGCGGTCAGTGCATCGACAAAATCTGCCGGCAATGGAGCTTCGAGCGCGAGCACCTTGCCCGTGAGAGGATGAATGAATGAGAGCTTGGCGGCGTGCAACATCTGGCGGGGCGCTTTGTAGCCCACCAACTCGCCCAGGCGCAAGTTCTGGCGGTTGCCGTAGGTTTGATCACCCACAAGAGGATACCCCAAGTGTTGAAAATGGACTCGTATCTGATGCGTTCTCCCAGTATGGATCACCGCCTCCACATGGGTACTGCCGCGCAACCGCTCCAGGATCTTGTATGTCGTGCGCGCTTCGCGTCCGGTTTCCTCGTTCACAGTCATGCGCTTGCGTTGCGTGGCATGCCGCGCGATCGCTGCCTTGATCTCGCCCTGATCGCGAGGGAGTTCACCGCAAAGGATTGCCTGGTAAGTCTTCGAGACCTTGCGCGATGCGAACTGGGATGAAAGCGCCATGTGCGCCATGTCGTTCTTGGCGGCCACCAGGCAACCACTGGTGTCCTTATCTAGGCGGTGCACGATGCCAGGACGAGCGACACCGCCAATCCCGCTTAGTTGACCTTTGCAATGGTGCAGGAGCGCATTAACCAAAGTATGCTCTTCATTGCCTGCCGCTGGATGAACCACAAGTCCCGCAGGCTTGTTCATGACCAGCAGCACCTCATCTTCGTAGAGGATTTCCAGGGGGATATCCTCCGGTTGCGCTTCGGCGGGCTTGGCTTCCGGCCAATGCACCTCGATCCGCTCCCCGGCTAGCGGGGCGTGTGTTGGCTTCGTCGGACGGCCATTGACAGTGATATGGCCCTCCTCCATCAGCCGTTGAATGGTTCCGCGGGAGACCGCTGGAAATTGAGACCTCAGCCAGGTATCCAAGCGCTCGGAAGGCAGGCTGTGTTCAACTGTAATGACTTCGATGCGGTCAGCCATAGACCGATCAGCTAGGCAGTGGGTGGCGCGGTCTCTGGAGTTTTCGGGGCATGCTCCGCCCGCCAGGTGACGAGGAAAATCAGCCCCACTCCAACGCAAATGGCGCTGTCCGCCACGTTGAAAGCGGGAAACCCGATCTCTCGCGGACCGCGATTGATGTAGAAGTATAGGAAGTCGATCACATGACCGGCATGGAGGCGGTCGATGAGATTGCCAATGATACCGCCGAAAATCAGCCCCAAGGCTGCCTGCCCGCCAAAAGTGCGTGTTTCAAAGTGATGCCGTGTAAAAAGTAAAACACCCAGGGCGATCAAGGCCACGATTGCGAGGACTTCGTTGTTACCCCGAAACATGCTCCAGGCTGCGCCGGTGTTGCCCCAGTGCACGAATTTGAAGAACCCATCGATCATCACCTTCTCTTCGGCATAGCCCAACAAACGCAGGACCATGAACTTGGTCAATTGATCCAAGCCAATAATCCCGGCAGCCACCAATGCGATTCGGCGGTTCGGGGTTGCTGTTATGTCGGCCACGGTCATGCAGGCGATAGGCCATGATTTAATCCGATACTGCATCAAAGAAAAAGACAAATCCTTGGGCTCAACGGCGTGTATGGTCGGTTCATCCTCCAAAAGTTACCGTTTTTTGAGGCGCAACCGGAGGACCCGGGTTCTTCCTTAGCCCGGATTCCCTCCGCACGCAACCAAGGCAGCAACCCCAAAACCAAAAACCCACAGAGGTGACCCCCTGTGGGTTGGACCGTCAGTTACAGAGTTACTTCACCAACCGGTAGAATCCTTTTTGGCTGTTGGCGCTGGTATCTTCAAACGCTCCTCTACCCAAGGCATCCATCGCCGCCGGTCCCACGTCCTGCCATGGCCCCATGATAGACGTCGAGCGCTGAATACGATAGATTTCGCCTGGGTTTCCTCGAAGCAACAGCTCAAACGTATTGGTGCCCCGACCGGGCTGTGAGAGCGGATAGATCGCTGGGAAGGGCTGAGGTGGCGTGGTTCCCCCGGGATTCGTTGGGATGGGACACTTGCCGCTCTCGGCCGATTGATAAATCGCGGCAACTTCTGCAGGAGCCAAGGCGCGGTTGTAAACGCTCAACTCGTCTATTGAACCTCTGAAGCGGGTGCCATTCAGCAAGTCACTGCTGCCTTCTGGCCGACGTCCAATATTGAGCTGCACCGTTGACTCAGGAAGTGCCAGGTTCTGATTGCTCCCCTCTGCCAGGACTTGTCCGTTCACGAGTAACCGAGCGATCCTGGTGCTGTAATCCATGGTGAAAGCCACGTGAGTCCATTCACCGGCTGGCACAGTGCTTAACAGGAGTGTAAATCTCGATGTAGGAACCATCGTTCCCTCGAACCGCTCCATAAAGTGCTCCACCGATGTTCGCGCCTTGAGGACGGAAGTTGTGCCAGAGGTGTATCGATCCATTACCGTTTTCATTGCAGTATTCAGCAATCGGCTGTGGAGTGGTAGCTGAGGGTTTAACCCAGCTTTCAATCGTGAAACTGGTCACCGCAAGGCTCGGGGAAGCAGGAACGCTATACGCGTTTGAGCCGTCAAATAGGAAGCCATTTCCGACTTTGCCCGGACCATACTGCGGATAGCCCACGATGCTGGTATCGTTGTTCAGAGCAGAATCTTGAGTATTGCTCTCAGCCTTCCACCAACCCACCAGACCGGATGGCGCATTGATGCATTGCTGCTGCTGAGTGACAACAGTCAACGTGGCATTCGAA
This sequence comes from uncultured Verrucomicrobiota bacterium, assembly GCA_942493075.1. GTDB lineage: Bacteria > Verrucomicrobiota > Verrucomicrobiia > Limisphaerales > UBA8199 > JBBQYD01. The sequence continues at coordinate 6,045,920 of OW818681.1, forward strand.
CTCACCACGGCACCGAACATGTTGGACACCCAGACAGAATAGCTGCCTGCCTGGCCCGGTTGCACGTTGGTAAGAACCAGCACGCGATCAGTCCCGCCAACTACCGAGGAGTTGTTCCAATACCATTGATAACTCAGCGAGTTCGATGAAGCGGCAGTCACTTCAAAAGCAGCCTGTCCGCCGATGTTCACCGTCTGATCTGCCGGCTGCGCGGTGATCACAGGTCGCTGGCCGGCTTCAGCAGGACACTTTCCGCCTGAAGAAGCTTCATAGATTCCTGCGACTTCTGCACGAGTCAAAGCACGGTTGTAAACGCTCAGCTCGTCTATTGAACCTCTGAAGCGGGTGCCATTCAGCAAGTCACTGCTGCCTTCTGGCCGACGTCCAATATTGAGCTGCACTGTTGACTCAGGAAGTGCCAGGTTCTGATTGCTCCCCTCTGCCAGGACTTGTCCGTTCACGAGTAACCGAGCGATCCTGGTGCTGTAGTCCATGGTGAAAGCCACGTGAGTCCATTCACCGGCTGGCACAGTGCCGGCAGGAGTGTAAATCTCGATGTAGGAACCATCGTTCCCTCGAACCGCTCCATAAAGTGCTCCACCGATGTTCGCGCCTTGAGGACGGAAGTTGTGCCAGAGGTGTATCGATCCATTACCGTTTTCATTGCAGTATTCAGCAATCGGCTGTGGAGTGGCAGCTGAGGGTTTAACCCAGCTTTCAATCGTGAAACTGGTCACCGCAAGGCTCGGGGAAGCAGGAACGCTATACGCGTTTGAGCCGTCAAATAGGAAGCCATTTCCGACTTTGCCCGGACCATACTGCGGATAGCCAACGACAATGGCGTCATTGTTAAGAGCAGAGTCCTCAGTATTGCCCTCAGCCTTCCACCAACCAACCAGACCGGATGGCGCATTGATGCATTGCTGCTGTTGAGTGACAACGTTCAGTATGGCATTCGAACTCACCACGGCACCGAACATGTTGGACACCCAGACAGAATAGCTGCCTGCCTGGCCCGGTTGCACGCTGGTAAGAACCAGCACGCGATCAGTCCCGCCAACTACCGAGGAGTTGTTCCAATACCATTGATAACTCAGCGAGTTCGATGAAGCGGCAGTCACTTCAAAAGCAGCCTGTCCGCCGATGTTCACCGTCTGATCTGCCGGCTGCGCGGTGATCACAGGTCGCTGGCCGGCTTCAGCAGGACACTTTCCGCCTGAAGAAGCTTCATAGATTCCTGCGACTTCTGCACGAGTCAAAGCACGGTTGTAAACGCTCAGCTCGTCTATTGAACCTCTGAAGCGGGTGCCATTCAGCAAGTCACTGCTGCCTTCTGGCCGACGTCCAATATTGAGCTGCACTGTTGACTCAGGAAGTGCCAGGTTCTGATTGCTCCCCTCTGCCAGGACTTGTCCGTTCACGAGTAACCGAGCGATCCTGGTGCTGTAGTCCATGGTGAAAGCCACGTGAGTCCATTCACCGGCTGGCACAGTGCTTAAGCAGGAGTGTAAATCTCGATGTAGGAACCATCGTTCCCTCGAACCGCTCCATAAAGTGCTCCACCGATGTTCGCGCCTTGAGGACGGAAGTTGTGCCAGAGGTGTATCGATCCATTACCGTTTTCATTGCAGTATTCAGCAATCGGCTGTGGAGTGGTAGCTGAGGGTTTAACCCAGCTTTCAATCGTGAAACTGGTCACCGCAAGGCTCGGGGAAGCAGGAACGCTATACGCGTTTGAGCCGTCAAATAGGAAGCCATTTCCGACTTTGCCCGGACCATACTGCGGATAGCCAACGACAATGGCGTCATTGTTAAGAGCAGAGTCCTCAGTATTGCCCTCAGCCTTCCACCAACCAACCAGACCGGATGGCGCATTGATGCATTGCTGCTGTTGAGTGACAACGTTCAGTATGGCATTCGAACTCACCACGGCACCGAACATGTTGGACACCCAGACAGAATAGCTGCCTGCCTGGCCCGGTTGCACGTTCGTGAGAACCAGCACGCGATCAGTCCCGCCAACTACCGAGGAGTTGTTCCAATACCATTGATAACTCAGCGAGTTCGATGAAGCGGCAGTCACTTCAAAAGCAGCTTGTCCGCCGATGTTCACCGTCTGATCTGCCGGCTGCGCGGTGATCACAGGTCGCTGGCCGGCAGTCACAGGACACTTTCCGCCTGAAGAAGCTTCATAGATTCCTGCGACTTCTGCACGAGTCAAGGCGCGGTTGTAAACGCTCAGCTCGTCTATTGAACCTCTGAAGCGGGTGCCATTCAGCAAGTCACTGCTGCCTTCTGGCCGACGTCCAATATTGAGCTGCACCGTTGACTCAGGAAGTGCCAGGTTCTGATTGCTCCCCTCTGCCAGGACTTGTCCGTTCACGAGTAACCGAGCGATCCTGGTGCTGTAATCCATGGTGAAAGCCACGTGAGTCCATTCACCGGCTGGCACAGTGCCGGCAGGAGTGTAAATCTCGATGTAGGAACCATCGTTCCCTCGAACCGCTCCATAAAGTGCTCCACCGATGTTCGCGCCTTGAGGACGGAAGTTGTGCCAGAGGTGTATCGATCCATTACCGTTTTCATTGCAGTATTCAGCAATCGGCTGTGGAGTGGTAGCTGAGGGTTTAACCCAGCTTTCAATCGTGAAACTGGTCACCGCAAGGCTCGGGGAAGCAGGAACGCTATACGCGTTTGAGCCGTCAAATAGGAAGCCATTTCCGACTTTGCCCGGACCATACTGCGGATAGCCCACGATGCTGGTATCGTTGTTCAGAGCAGAATCTTGAGTATTGCTCTCAGCCTTCCACCAACCCACCAGACCGGATGGCGCATTGATGCATTGCTGCTGCTGAGTGACAACAGTCAACGTGGCATTCGAACTCACCACGGCACCGAACATGTTGGACACCCAGACAGAATAGCTGCCTGCCTGGCCCGGTTGCACGTTGGTAAGAACCAGCACGCGATCAGTCCCGCCAACTACCGAGGAGTTGTTCCAATACCATTGATAACTCAGCGGAGCGCTGCCGGTTGCGGTGACCTCAAATACAGCACGGTTGCCCCCGGAGACAGTTTGGGAAGCGGGTTGGACGGTTATGATGGGCGCCTGCATAGTGGGCACCTCACCCGGGCATTTACCATTACTCCCACTCTGGAATACGGAGAGGATCTCAGTCGCGGTCAGGGCTCGATTATAGAGGCTCAATTCATCCACCCGGCCATACAAGCCATATGGAGGGTAGGCTAACGCGCCGATCAGCAATGGATTAGGGCTCCATGGGATCGTGCCGGTAGCAGCAGTAACGGCTTCCACCTGGCCGTTCACGTATAGAGCGGCGGTCCCATTCCCATAGGACATGGCGACGTGGTACCATGTGCGTGGCTGAATCGATGTAGTGGCATTTAATGTCCTCTGGCCCATCGTCAGTCGAAGGAGACTTTGAAAGTACCAGTTTGTTTGGCCTCTCCTGACATTGAGCAGGTATTGACGAGGCCCCTTCGGATCGTACTTGCCCGCCACAGTCATAAGCGACGTGGTCGTCGGGAAGTCGGAAATATAAACCCAACCTTCCAACGTCATTGCGTTGGTTGGATTGAGTGACGGCGAGTTCGGAATACGAACCAATTGGTTGCCACCGAAAAACTCGAAGGCTTGGCCCTTAACACCCTGACCGAAGGCACTGCATGCAAGCGCGTCCCCATTGTTGAGGCCTGTTTGGTCCTGGGCATTCCCCTCACCGCTCCACCAACCAACCAAGCCCGCGGGGGCAGGAACGCATGGAAGATTCGTTTGGGCTACGGATGGCAACGCCATGGAGGCGAGCATGAGCAGGCTCAAGGCGAAGGGGATCTGCTGTTCGATAAACGAGACGATCTTCTCGGTTCTAAAGGCGCCGATCTGAGTTTTCATATCTTCTAACGCTTTCTGAGGTGCACACAGGGGGACCGGGCACAGGATGGCATTTTCGATGTCAAATCTGTCCAGAGTCAAATCCCCGCTTTTCTGGTGAAAAACGGTTGCGAACTCGGTGAACATCACGCATAACGCGTGAAGCTCACGCACCCTCCCCCTGGGATCTACAGCTTTCCGGGCCCGCTAATCGGAAGACAAGCTGTGCTAGGCAACCATTACAACCACCCGGGCCGACGACCGACTCGGGCTTGCAAATACCTTTACATTAGTTTGTCACAGCTTGCAATCGAAATCGATCATCCGATTTGCTCCCCACAGCTACCCCCCCTCAGCGCACAATCTTAGCCAGTTGCAGGCTTGCGCGGTTCCGGGGATGGAGTTCACGGTCATGGCTTCCCTATCGTCGTCTGCATCCGCACCAGATCAGCGTTGTTGGCGGTTGCCCCTACGCCATAACCGGAAAACTTCAGGATCTCTGTCGTGCGCCAGCGCCAATGCTCAACGTGACCATCCGCATAGGACATGGTGCAGCCCTGGTTATGCCGCGACGCAGGCCAGTCCTCCCATTTCCACACGCCAGGGGGGGCGATGTAAAAGCCAGCGTTGTTGATGCTTTCCTCCTGCTCATCCCATAAAACACTGGCCATTGACGGCCCCGGATCCTGGATTTCGGTCTCCTTGCGAAAGATCTTGAAGGGCGGGTTATGGTCGCCGTTCATGTATGGATAGCTCATTGAGTAACTGCGAAATCGAAGAATGGGTTTCCCGGTGACAGTGGATTTGTCCGCGGGACAATGATAAATACCAATCGCAGAGTTGTACTGATAGAACGCCGCACGTTGAATATTGGTTGGGGAATCATCCGTTTTGGCGGATCCGGCGATCCATGAGTCGGGTTCCGTAGTTGTGGTAGCCGTCTGTGCTTTGTTGGGCACCAAATTCCCGTTATTATCGAGCGCGTACAGGTGCCAGCACAACTGCATTTGCTTTAGATTGCTAAGGCAATGGGTAGTTTGGGCTTTTTCTTTTGCTTTGCTGAGTGCCGGCAGCAGCATAGCCGCCAGAATGGCGATAATGGCGATGACAACGAGTAATTCGATAAGTGTGAAGGCCTGTCGTGAGGGTAACGACCTGCCAGAATGATTAAGTTTCATGCTGCAAGCCCAGAGGCTTTAGCAATCGTCATGCAAAGTCAATACGATAAATCGTTTACCCATCCATGCCCCTGCGGGATGGGAGTTACAAGGGGACTACTCTGGAAGTTCGTCTATGCTCCATTCTTAAAAAGGCGGGTTCGTCTTGACTTTTATGGCCGTTTTATAGCATCAATGGGCTGCGGGTTCCGTTTTAGACCGTTTGGCCTGATTAGCGCGAGCGCTTTAGCTTGTGGCACAGGTTGCCTAAACCGAAGATCGAACTGCTGAACAGAGCCCGATGCCTATATGCCACTATACTCTCGCTCCCTTGTCGCAGGCCTCGCTTTGCTGGCGGCCTGCACCCTCTCAGATAAATGCACGGCTCAGAGTTGCGTCACGCCAGTTGACGGTTTGAGCGCTTGGTGGGCTGGTGAGAACTCTCTCAATGACAATGCAGGAAACCTACCAGCTTCCCTCGAAGGTTCGATCAGTTACGGACCGGGACAGGTGGGAATAGGTTTCCTGTTCCCGGGTGAGACTCCGGGTCTGCGCGTGCCAGCCAACCCGTCGATTGATGTTGGATTAGGCGAGGGATTCACTCTTGAACTCTGGATTAAACCTGTCTCTGGGGAGGCTTCTTATCCTTTGCTGGAATGGTCAGACACGACAGCCTATGGGGTGCATTTCTGGATTGCTTCCCGGCTGTACGCCAACTTGGTTGATACGAACGGAGGATCTCACATAGTTGAAACAACCAATGGCCTGGTAAAATCGGACATATTTCAACATGTAGCTGTTTCGTACAATTATGCCGCAGGGCGAATTCGACTTTATCATAATGGTTCCATTATCAACGAGAGTTCTACAACCCCTTTCGTCCCCAAAACAAGCTCAGACCTACTAATTGGCTTCCGTGCTGCAGGTATCCCGTTTGGTCCTGCCTATTTCTCAGGTACTATCGATGAGCCAGCCATCTACTCGCGTGAACTCACGCCTGCGGAAATTGCCGATATCCACGCGGCAGGCGCTGCAGGGAAATGCTTCATGGACGGCCCGGCAGTATTGCTTGTGCCGCCTGCAACGAACTACGTAGGATGGACCGGAGCCAACTTGGCGATCAAGGTCGTCGGTGGGGGAGCACTGCCCTTGAGCTACCAATGGTACTATGAAGGACAACCAATACCAGACGCTACCTCCTCGACCCTCAGCTTCCCTAGTGCGGCATTGGAGCAAACAGGCGTTTACACGATAGTTGTGAGCAACAACCTTGGCTTCAGTTCGGCGGAGACTGTTGTCACGATTAAAGCTTCCCCGGTTTGCACTCAGCCTCCAACCGGACTGATTTCTCTTTGGCGGGGGGACTACGACGCGCAGGATTCGGTGGGTAAAAACCATGGCGACTCAGTCGGAACTTTAGCGTACGCGGAGGGGAAGGTTGGCAGTTGCTTTGTCTTCAACGGAACTGGAAACTGGTTAACCATATCCGATGCACCCTGCCTGAATCCGCAGAAAGCCTTGAGCTTGGAGTGTTGGGTAAATCCGGCGGAACTCGGAACCGGCACTTCGGGAATCATTGCAAAGGACGCCGGAGGATTTCTGCAACCCTTTGGCTTCTCTATGGCGCAACAGGACAGCCAATCGTTCTTTCGAGCGGTGATTCAAAACGGGTCAGAGGCTACCTGGCTGACATGGAGCAACGCCGTCAATACAAACACTTGGTATCATCTGGCACTGACTTATGATGGCACAGATGCCGTTTTTTTTGTGGATGGGCATGCAGTGTCTCAGGTAGCTATGAGTGGCGACATCGTGAAAAACAACCGTGACCTCTTAATAGGCCGGGGAAGCCAGATGGGGGTCTGGAAGGGCATGATCGATGATGTCGCCTTGTATGGTCGTGCTTTGAGCGCTCAGGAAATCCTTCAACAGTACTTGGCAGATGCTGGCGGGAAATGCAGGGTGGCTGTCCCTCCGTTTATCATAGGTCATCCTGCAAATGCCAGGGTTCTTCAGGGCAAGTCCTTCAGCAGTTCGGTGGTTGCCTGTGGAAGTGAGCCCTTGTTCTATCAATGGCTGAAGGAAGGAGTCCCAATTCCTGACGCCACCAATCAAGTCTTTCAAAAGGTCTTCCAGTTGTCTGATACAGGGACTTATTCCGTCGTCATTTCCAATAGTGCTGGAAGCGTAACGAGCGACGCCGCGAGCTTCACAGTGGCAGGGCCGCCTACAATCTCCATGACCAGCACCTCCGTTCCCGTCGGTTCCGTGCTCGTTTTACCCGTCAAACTTGTGACCTTCGCAGGTGAAATCGCCTGTTCATTCAGCATCCAGTTCGACCCATTGAGATTCAAATTCCTGGACACCGATGTGCAGGCATCGGACGGGGCAGTGCTCATGGTAAATAGATCACTCTCCGGCTCCGGACGTTTGGGTTTCACTGTGGCGGCTTCGGGTGACAAAACCCTCGGATTAGCAACCAACATCATCAATATCTCCCTGTTAGCTACCAATATCCTAACAACTTCAACGATCTCCTTTTCAGATTATCCAACTGCTCGCCAGGCGGTTTACTCCGATTTTCAGTTGGGGACGCTTGCCAGTTCCCCTTCAGTAATGGTCCTGATATTAAACACGAATCTCGAGGCGGATGTCTTTCCAGCAACGCCCGATCGGAGCTTGACCGCTGCAGACTGGCTGAGAGCAGGGCGTTATATCGCAGGGTTGGATGTGCCGGCTTCAGAAGGGGTTTTTCAAGCATTGGATTGCGCGCCACGCGATTCAAAAGGTGACGGAAGGTTGGGAGTAGCTGACTGGGTACAAGCTTATCGTTACGTATTCGGACATGATCTTTCCACTGGTGTTAGCGGCCCATTGAAAGCGGAGCCCCCGCTCCTATCGACTGAGACCAACCGCCAAATTCGGGTTCACGGGGTGAACCTCCCGCCTCTGGGCGAAGTGGATTTGCCGATCACGTTATTGGCAACAGGTGATGAAAATGCCATCGGCTTCACTCTAAGCTTCGACCCGACTACTGCCCGGCTCGTTTCTGCCAGTCCCGGCACAGATGCTACTGGCGGTTACAGCCTGCTTAATACCAACCAACTGAGTGAGGGCAAGCTGGGGGTCCTGCTCGCATTGCCAGCAGAGACACGCGTTGCCTCGGGTGAACGGCAGGTCTTCACTGTCCGGCTCAAGAACACGCGAACAACTGCAGTGATATTACAGCCGCAGTTCACCTCATTACCAGCCCTTACCGAGGCGAGCTCCTGGGAAGGTCTTCCTCTCCCTCTAATAAGAGTATCTATACCCGCGCCTCAGTTAACCCCGCCACAGCTACAAATCGAACGGTTCGAGCATGCACTGCATCTAACCTGGCCGGCTTCCGCCTCGGACTACGTATTGCAGGAGTCCTGGAGCCTTTACTCGGCTGATTACTGGACCAACAGCGCCCACTCCCCCGAGCTTTCAGGCGCTTCATTCAAAGTGGTTCTCCCCCAAACCCCAACAGGCAACACACGTTTCTTCCGTCTGCATCAACGTTAACCAGGCAATTACAGGGCCAATAAGGGATGGTGCGCCGCGCGCGTCGCGGCACCGCCCCGTCTCCTTCCTTTTCCTTTGGAAAACGGCAGGAATCAAATTGACCGAACGGGAGCCGGTTGTTAGTTTCGGCCACTTGTTCGATAAACCTTAATTATGCGACACACAATCTCGGTGCTGATGGAGAATAAGTTCGGGGTGTTGACGCGCGTAGCCGGGTTGTTTAGCGGACGCGGCTATAACATTGATACACTCAATGTGGCGCCCACCGCCGACCCCACGACCTCACGGATGACGGTAGTCACGCGGGGCGATGACGCCACGGTGGATCAGATCGTCAAACAGCTCAAGAAGCTGCCGGATGTCCTTAAAGTACAGGATTTCCGGGAAGGGGAGTACGTGGATCGCGAACTGGTGCTGGTTAAGGTGTCGGTGGACTCCCAGACACGCGCGGAGATCATGCAGATCGCGGATATCTTCCGCGGCAAGATCGTGGACGTGCAATCCAAGACACTGACCATCGAGGTGACCGGGGATGAAGGCAAGGTCGAGAAATTCGTGGATCTGATGAAGGGATTCGGGGTGATCGACCTGACGCGCACTGGCAAAGTGGCGCTGCCGCGCAGGTAAGCGGAAGGCGCAAAGGAATTGACTGTACGCGGCTGACAGCTAGGATGGTAAACTTAAATTCGAGTAAATAATATGAAAATTGATTTTGGTGGCGTGACGGAAGAAGTGATCACACGCAAAGAATTCCCGATGGCCCGAGCCCGCAAGGTGCTCAAGAAAGAGGTCATCGCGATCATCGGTTACGGCGTGCAAGGGCCCGCCCAATCGCTCAACCTGCGCGACAATGGGTTCAATGTCATTATCGGCCAGGCCAGCGGCTTCAAGAAAGATTGGGATCGCGCCATCAAAGACGGCTGGGTACCCGGAAAAACCCTTTTCGAGATCGATGAAGCCGTCAAACGCGGCACCATCATCCAGTTGCTCGTCTCTGACGCCGCCCAGCGTGCGGTCTGGCCCAAGATCAAAGCCAACCTCAAGGAAGGCGATGCTCTTTATTTCTCGCACGGCTTCTCCATCGCTTACAAGAAGCAAACCGGCGTCGTGCCTCCCGCGAATGTCGATGTCATCATGGTCGCCCCGAAGGGTTCCGGCACATCTGTCCGCCGCAACTTCCTTTCCGGCGCTGGCATCAACTCCAGCTTCGCTGTCGAGCAGGACTTCACCGGCCGCGCCCAGGAGCGCTGCATGGCTGTCGGCATCGGCATCGGCTCGGGCTATCTGTTCCCGACCAATTTCCAGCACGAAGTGTTTAGCGACCTGACTGGCGAACGCGGCGTGCTCATGGGCGCCCTGGCCGGTATCATGGAAGCGCAGTATGACGTGCTCCGCAAGCACGGCCACTCCCCGAGCGAAGCGTTCAACGAAACCGTGGAAGAGCTCACCCAGAGCTTGATCCGCCTCGTGGACGAAAACGGGATGGACTGGATGTATGCCAATTGCTCGGCCACCGCTCAGCGCGGCGCGCTCGATTGGAAGCCCAAGTTCAAAAAGGCCGTGCTGCCTGTGTTCAAGGATCTCTATGACCGCGTGAAGACCGGCAAGGAATGCGCCCGAGTCCTTTCCGCTTGCGGCAAGCCTGATTACCAGGTGGGCCTGACCAAGGAATTGGCTGAAATCGGCAATTCCGAAATGTGGCAAGCTGGCAAAGCTGTCCGCAGCCTGCGTCCGAAGGAAGCCGCTAAGGCCATCTCCAAGGGGACAAAGGGTGTCGCGGGCCGCGGGTCCAACTAAGCTCTCATCTTTTTCACCGCCGGGCAGGTCTCAGATCTGCCCGGCTTTTTTATGTAATCTAACGCAGCCCAGATTACGGTGCGTGAGTGAACGGGTTGGAGATTGTATTGTCTGAGAACTGAGCGGAGTATATGCTGAACAGCATGTCGAATAACCTGCAACCAGCACCGGGCAACCAAAGTTCGGTGGATGAGCTTTATGTCAATTTGCTGAAGAAAACTCTCCGGTTCGCCTTCTGGGAAGATCCAGGTAAGCCGGTTAGCGCCGTTGCGTATCGGGCCGGCTTTCTCTCCCCAGTAGTGCGGGGAGTTTCCTCTTTTCTGGAGAAGTTCCGGTTGCGCATCGTTGTTCTGCAAGACAAGGAATTGGAGCGTCGCCAACCCGGCTCGTCATGGCCTGCATACGCCCATTCCATGGTGGGAATGCCGCGGTTGGATAACCTGGTTCATGCTGTGCGAACCGTGCTCGCAGAGAATATCCCAGGCGACTTGATTGAGACCGGCGTTTGGAGAGGCGGGGCGTGCATTCTTATGAAGGGCGTGCTTGCCGTTCACGGCGATACCAGTCGCAGGCTTTTTGTAGCTGATTCTTTCGAAGGTCTTCCCGCTCCTGATGCTGCCAAATACCCGAAAGATGAGGGAGATAAACATCATGTGCACCAATTCCTGGCCGTCTCCAAGGAAGAGGTGGAGGACAATTTCCGCAAATACGAGTTGCTAGATGATCGTGTGATCTTCCTGAAAGGCTGGTTCAAGGATACCCTGCCCAAGGCACCAATTAAGCAACTGGCAGTCATGCGGCTGGATGGCGACATGTACGAGTCCACCATGGATGCTTTGACAAACCTTTATCCCAAGTTGTCCCCCGGGGGCTTCTGTATCATTGACGACTACGGCCTCGGCGGATGTAAACAAGCCGTAGACGATTTCAGGGCTCAAAACAAAATCTCCGAGACTCTCGAACAAATCGATTTCGGCGGCCGCTTCTGGCGCAAGAAACTCAGTTAATACACCCCCATGAAAAACACAAAAGCAGCGTCTCTCCTCCCCGGCGTGGCGGTTCTGGTCATTGTACTTTGCGTGTTTTTCTGGAGGAGCGCGGTTCCGGAGTTGATCGTTTTCTCCAATGATGGCCCGGTCGGGACCCTGGTCCAAGACTCCCGAAGCGTGCCGGAAATTTTTACTGGCGAGTGGTCCGATCTGAACTCGCTTGGGTTGCGTGGCGGAGGGGCGGTGCCAAGTTTCTCTTATTTGATACTGCTCATCATGGGACCCATCGGTTTCGCAAAGTTCGATGTGCCGATCGCGATTCTGATTCTAGGTTTCAGCGCATGGACTTGCTTCCGTTGCTACAAAATGACCCCCGCCGTCTGCCTCATTGGCGCCGGGGCTGCGATGCTGAACTCCACATTCTTTTCTGCTGCTTGCTGGGGGGTTGCATCACAAACGATCGCAATCGGCATGGTCTTTCTAGCCATCGGTTCGTTGGCAGATACGACATCACCACGGCGCTGGCTGCGGGTGATCATGGCAGGACTGGCTGTAGGCATGGCCGTCATGGAAGGATCGGATATCGGCGCCATATTCAGCATGTACGTGGCCCTGTTCGCTATGTACCAGGCTTGGACGGCTGAAGGACCGCGGCTAAAGAACTTGGCCACAGGAGCGGTGCGGGTTGGACTCGTCGCCGTCTTTGCAGCTCTCCTCGCAGCGCAAACCATCGATGTGCTCGTTACTACCCAGATCCAGGGGGTCAGCGGCGCGGGACAGGACGGTCGTAACAAGGAGCAACGCTGGGACTGGGCTACCCAATGGAGTTTCCCAAAGAAAGAAACCCTGGGCATCGTGGTTCCGGGATTCTTCGGCTACCGAATGGATACACCGGAAGGTGGAAACTACTGGGGCGGTGTGGGCCGTGATCCATCGTGGGACCGTTACTTTGCCTCGGGAGCCCGTGGCGCTCCGCCGCAGGGGGCCATGCGGTTCTCAGGCGGCGGCCCTTATGCCGGTGTAGCCGTCGTGTTGATTAGCCTCTGGGCGATCTTTCAAGCCTTTCGCAAAAAGGATTCCGTGTTCCCCCTGGCAGAGCGCAAATACGTTTGGTTTTGGGCTTTCACCGCCTTCGTAGCACTGCTTCTGGCTTTCGGACGCTTCGCGCCGTTCTACCAATTCCTCTATGCCCTGCCCTACTTTTCAACGATCCGCAACCCGGCAAAGTTTTTGCACATTTTCAACTTCGCCCTCGTCATGGCGTTTGCCTTCGGTGCGAACCGTCTCTGGCGTGTTTACCTCGAAAATGCAGGTCTGGCCACGAACGGTCTCAAGAAACCCGTCCGTAGCTGGTTCTCACGGGCCGGCACGTTTGATCGCCGTTGGCTCACAGGCATCATGGTTTGCTTTGGCGTCAGCCTGGTCGGATGGCTGATCTACGCGACATCCCAGGAAGCGATGATCAAGTATCTCCAAGTGGTCGGCTTCGACGATGTCATGGGCAAATCCATCGCCGCGTTCAGCGCCCGCCAGATTGGGTGGTTTCTCCTGTTCCTGGGGTTGTCTGCGGGATGGTTCGCTCTTGTTCAGAGCGGTCGCTTCTCTGGCGCGAAAGCCAGGACCGGCATGATTCTGCTCCTGTTGCTCGTGGCCGCGGACCTTGGCCGCGCCAACCTGCCCTGGATCAAATATTGGGATTACAAGGAAAAGTACGAGACCAACCCAGTGATCGAGGAATTGCGCAAGCGTCCCTTCGAGCAACGCGTCGCGATCCTCCCGTTTAATCCGCCACCGCAACTTGAGATGCTGAATAAGATGTATCAATACGAGTGGGCGCAGCATCATTTCCAGTACTACGACATCCATTCTTTGGATGTGGTGCAGATGCCCCGTATGCCGGAAGATCTGGCAGCGTTTCAGATGGCTCTTCAACCCGATGGCTCTCCTGCCACTATCTATCGGCTAACACGTCGATGGGAGCTCACCAGCACCCGCTACATCCTGGCCGCGGCTGATTACATGGAGCCTTTAAACCGGGAGCTCGATGGGGGCAAAGGCAGGTTCGCTCCTCGGATGCTTTTCGATATTGTCCAGCGTCCGGGGGTGATTTCGCCTTCGCGTTTTGAGGACTTCACCGCCATTCCGTCCACCAACGGACCTTACGCTATCATCGAGTTCAGTGGCGCGCTGCCTCGCGCATCCCTGTTCACCGGATGGCAGGTCGTCACCAACGATCAAGCCGCGTTGGAAACCCTCGCCTCCAATGAATTTAATCCGTGGCAAAAAGTCGTCGTCTCCAGTCCCATTCCGGGCAGCGCCCAGGTTCAGGGAACGAACGTCGGTAGCGTCGTCTATAAGGCCTATTCTTCCAAGCACATCCAACTCAGCGCTACTGCCCCGCAGCCTTCGATCCTGCTGCTCAACGACCGCTTTGATCCAAATTGGAATGTGTCCATAGACGGCAAACCGGCGCAACTCCTGCGCTGCAATTACCTCATGCGTGGTGTCCAGGTGCCCCAGGGGGAACACCTGGTGGAATTCAAGTTCCAGCCGCCGATCAAAGGCCTCTACGTCAGCCTGGCAACCTGGGCAGTGGGTTTGATGGTGGGCGCCTATCTGCTGGTCACGGGCCTGCGGAAAAAGGAAGTCACACCGTAGTCGGTTAGATAGAACCGGCTGACTTAGGTAGGGCGGCATCGCCTGAGGCCGCCGAAATTCAATACGGTAGGGCGGCATTGCCAAGGCCGCCGATGCCCTACACCACAAACGCCTCGATAAACCCTCAAAAAGGCGCCCTGCAGCGGGAGCGCCCTACCACTGAAGCGCCGCCGATCAAAGCCCGGTCGGATGATCCAGAAACGCCCAGGGCACGCTATACTTCTGTGATAAGTGCGCCGCCAGCGCTTTCACCCCGAACGTTTCCGTCGCGTAATGGCCACCGTAAAGCACATTTACTCGCAAATCCTCAGCCAGGGCATAGGTCCAATGTGGCCCTTCACCCGTGATGAAGGTATCGACCCCCTCAGCGGCTGCCTTCGCGAGTTCCGCGCCAGCACCTCCACTCACAATTCCGATCTTGCGGCACTCCGTGGGCCCGCCCGGCAGCAGGGTTACTCGTCCTCCCAGCGTGGCTTCGAGCCTGGTCGTCAGCTCGGCGCGATCCATCCTGACCTTTGTCTTCAGGCCGATCGACTGCCCTTTAGAAACGAAGAACGGTGTGGTGCTCATAAATCCCAACGCTCGTGCGAGCTGGATGTTGTTTCCCAGCTTAGGGTGCAAGTCCAGTGGGAGGTGCGAGCTGTACACGGCCATATTGTGAGCTAAAAGCATCTTCAGCAGCTCGTAGCGCCGACCCGTCCATGGATGGGACGCCCCCCAAAACAAACCGTGATGCGCGATCAAAAGATCAGCGCCGCCCTGAACCGCCATGCTCACCGTGGTGGCCGTTGCGTCCACCACGGCTGCGATGCTGGAAACTTTCCCGTTGTTCTCCACCTGCAGCCCGTTTACCGCGCCGTCGTAATCCATGATTTCAGCGGTACGCAACAGTTGGTCCGAGTAACTTGTGATCCGGGATAGTGCCACTTGAGCCATGCGACTGAAGAAAGCATAAAGAGGAAGCGGTGCAAAGGGTTTTCCCGGGTTTTGGCGGGTGTCTGGGGTGTGCAAATAATTGCATCTGCGTATTGAATTCCTTGGCAGGACTCCTATAGTGCGCCTCAGCGTGGATTATATAAATGAGCAATTGTAGCGACGAGCCTGAGCCCTGGAGCATTCCGCAAGCGCGGCTGCTTTATAACATTAATCGGTGGGGGGCAGAATACTTCGATATCAACGATTCCGGTCATGTGGTGGCCATGCCCCAGCGCCAAGCAGGTGCGGCGGTGGATTTAACCGATGTCCTCGAGGAAGCCAAGGCGCGCGGATTGAAGTTCCCGCTACTGATTCGCTTCCAGGATATCCTGCGGCACAGGGTAGAGTCCATCAACACCGCTTTCCGCAACGCGATTACCGAGTTTAATTACCAGGGCCATTACCGGGGAGTGTTTCCGGTAAAGGTCAACCAGCTCCGCGAAGTCGTGGAGGAGATCCTGGATGCGGGCAGGCCGTTCGATTACGGCCTGGAGGTTGGCAGCAAGCCGGAGCTGTTCGCAGGCCTGGCCCTGCAAAACCAGATCGGCAGCCTCATCGTCTGCAACGGCTACAAAGACGCCCAGTTCATTCGCATGGCCATGCTCGGCATCAAGCTCGGCAAGCGCGTGATCATGATCGTTGAGAAGCTCGAAGAGCTTCGCCAAATCATTTCGATTTCCAAACAGCTCGGGGTCGAACCGATGATCGGTGTGCGTGCCCGGCTGCTCAGCAAAGGCGGCGGTAAGTGGGCCGAGAGCGGCGGTGAGAATGCCAAGTTCGGCCTGAGCACCGCCGAGCTGCTTGAGGCCACCCAAATGCTCAAAGCCGAGAACCTCGGCCATTGCTTCAAGCTCCTTCATTTTCACATCGGCTCGCAGGTGCCGGATATCCTTATTGTCAAACGCGCCGTGCAGGAAGCCGCCCGTTTTTACGCCAAGCTCTACAAGATGGGCTTCGCGATCGAATACATGGACGTCGGCGGAGGTTTGGGTGTCGATTACGATGGCAGCCGATCTGCCTTCGACAGCTCGACCAACTACACCCTTCAGGAATACGCCAATGACATCGTCTATTACATTGGCGATGTCTGCAACACCGAGAACGTGCCGCACCCTGGGATCATCAGCGAGAGCGGTCGCGCCGTTGTAGCGCACCATAGTGTGTTGATCGTAGAGGTCTTTGGTGCCATTGAAAAACTCAGTCCCGCGGGCACTTTCGAATACGGCGTCAGCGATCACGCGCTCGTCAAAGAGTTGGTGGACATCAGGAAAAACCTTCCGAAGCTGAACAAGCTTGAGGCGTATCACGATGCCCTCGAACGCAAGGAAGACGCCCAGCACATGTTCACCCTGGGCATGCTGGACCTGCCGGACAAAGCCAAGATCGAAACGCTTTACTGGGAGATCAGCCGGGACGTCGTCGATAGCTTTAAAGGCCAGGCCTATATCCCGGAAGAAATCCGCAAGCTTGAGGACAGCCTAGGTGACCAGTATCTCTGCAATTTCTCCGTGTTCCAAAGCTTGCTGGATCATTGGGCCTTGGGTCAGCTTTTCCCGATCATGCCCATCAGCCGGCTTGATGAGCGCCCCACCCGCGAGGCGACCCTGGTCGATATCACCTGCGATTCAGACGGGCAGGTGAACAAGTTCATCGATTTGCGAGATGTCCGCGACACCTTGCCGTTGCACCAACTAAACACCAGTGCCAATGGCCTCCCTGAGCCTTATTACCTCGGCTTCTTCCTGATGGGTGCTTACCAGGATATCATGGGCGATCTCCATAACCTCTTTGGCCGAGTGAACGAGGTGCATGTCTTTCTCGATCCGGATGAGCCCGCCGGCTATTACGTGGAGGAAATCATCGAGGGAACTACCATTGTGCAGGCCCTCGATTCGGTACAATACGACGAGAAGGAACTCAAACGCCAGGTCAAGGCGCAGGTGGACGAAGCGATCAAATCCGACAGGATGAAGCCTTCTGAAGCAATGCGGCTGCTGGATGATTACGAGCGTGGTCTGCGCGAGTACACCTATCTCAGCTTCTAGCCGCATTGGCATGGACAATCCCGCACCCAATCCCGAACTGATGCGCGCCTTGGGGCGGTTGGTGAAGGGATTGTCCGCCTTGTTTTGGGGTTTGCCGCTCACCCTGCTGGTTTGTTTCCATACCTTGCGCATGGAAGGGTTCAAAAACTTCGGGATCGTCCCTCCCATAGCGTGCACAGGGTTGCTGTTCTACGGCCTTTTGCTCCTGGGCGATTTCCAACGCCAGGAGCGGGTCTGGCGCAACGCCCTGGATTTGGCCCGTGTCCTCGCCCTCATCAACGTCGGTTTAAGTCCGTTCCTTTACTGGCTCAACCGCGTGCCCTCGAACTCCTGGTTCCTGAACATGGTGCTGGTCTTCACGTTTTCAGCCCTGCTCTTCCTTGCGAGCCTCAACGTGGTCTTGCGGCGCCTGGCCGCCATGCTGCCGGACGAATCCTTGCGCCTGGAAACCCGGCAATTCACCGCGCTGAATCTGAATTTGCTTTTCGCAACCATCCTGATTGCCGCGCTCGCAGTGGCGCTCAAGTTCATTCCGCACCTGCCGCGCGCATTCGGCATCGTTGCGGAGATGATCGAGCGTTTCAGCTTTTGGTTCCTGGTGCTGCTGGTCCTGCTCCCTCTGGCCATGACCATGGCCCTGATCTGGAAGACCAAAGAGGTCATCCTCGAAAACGTTTTCCATTCGCACGCCGCACCGTAAGGCGGCGCCTGCTACCGCCCTGAAGGCGAGTTACCGGCGAGCGGCCTCTGCCCGTGTCCGTTCATGCCCTTCCGTGCCGCCCATCTTCCCAAAGCCTGCATCGGGAAGTAGTGCCGGTACATGTTGTAATTGATCATGAACCCGCGCGCCAACTCGCGCCCTTGCGCCAAGGCAGCGGTGTTCTTTTTCAAGTTGATCCGCTCACCGATGCCGTAGCCAGGAAAACCGCATCCCACGTAATGAGGCTCATCCCAGGTGCCATTACTCTGATGCGCGAGCAGCCAATCGACTCCGCGCTGAATCGCGCGCTCAAATCGTGAATCGCCAATTGCCAGCAAACCGATCAGCGCCCAGGCCGTTTGGGATGGTGTGCTCGGCCCGGTTGCCCTGAGAGAATCATCCATGTAAGAGCCACAGGATTCGCCCCAGCCGCCACTGGTGCTCTGCTTGGAAACCAGCCATTCGCCGGCTTTCATAATCCGTGGGTCCTGCATGTTGAACCCGACCGCGCGCAAACCCGGCAGAACCAGCGCTGTGCCATACAAATGATTCACACCCCAGCGGCCGAACCAGCTTCCTTCAGGTTCCTGCTCGCGCATGACATAGTCCACAGCGCGCTTCACGGCCGGGTCCGTCATGGTGTAACCCATCAACCCGAGAGCCTCGAGCTTGTGCCCGGTTAAATCCGCGCTCGGCGGATCAAGCACCTCGCCAAAATCACAGAACGGAATGCGCGTGAGCACCCATCGATTGTTATCTTTATCGAACGCACCCCAGCCGCCATTGGAAGATTGCATGGCGCGCACCCAGCCCTCTGCGCGGCGGATCGCCTCATCGATCCGCGCATGCCAGGAAGGCGGCACCACCGATCGAACCCGCACCAGAACAATGAGCGCCACTGCGGTGTCATCCAGATCGGGGTAGAACGTGTTGGCGCGTTCAAACGCCCATCCGCCGCATTCAACTCCTTTTACGGTGATCGCCCAATCACCTTTGATGAGGATCTGCTTCTTCAGAATCCAATCCAGAGCGGGCAGCATCTGGGGGAAACTCTGGGCCGTTGCGCCGCAATCCAACAGCGCCTGCAAAGTGAGCAGTGTATCCCAAATCGGCGATTCGCTGGCTTGCAGGTAGATCGCGCCGTCCCGTTCGTAGGTCCAATGATGATTCCACGCGTCCAACCCGGCGTGAACCACCGGATGATCCAGCGCGTAGCCCTCCGTCTTGAGAGCCATGAGACTGTAAATCCAGGGCGGCTGAATACCACCCCACGCCCCATCGGCATCCTGATGCCGGATCAGCCATTCCAGGCAAAGCTTGATCGACTCCTCACGGCCCGGTTTAACCGGGCTGCTCATATACCAATGGAGAATCTTCTCGTTCAAACGGAAGTACGCAGGCCAAAAGCCGCTCAGCCGTTTCGGCATGCTGTAGTCAAAATTCTCACGGCCTTGAGGGAACAACTCATCGAGCCGTGCCTCAGTTGGCAGCGGCTTAACCGGACGCCGCGCGGATACGATGGCCAGCGGCACGATCGTTGCTCGAGCCCAGCTTGCGAACCAATAAATGTTAAATGGCGCCCAGGTTGGCAGCCGGATCATCTCGGGCGGCACAACTGGCGTATGATCCCACGGCCACTCCCCGATCAACGCCAGCCAGATGCGGGTGAAATTCCGGATCTGCTTGAGGCCGCCGTGCGCCATGATCCATTCCCGAGCCTTCCGCAAAGGCGGAGCATCGGGACTATAGCCAGAGCAGCGCAGCGCCGCATAACATTCCACGGTGGTATTGATGTCCCCCATGGGCGCCTGGTGATAAACCTCCCACGATCCATCCGGTCGCTGCTCGCGGAGAATCGCCCGGATGATCCCCGGCAGTTTGGGATCGTTCTTCACCCCGAGGAAATACATCCCCAGGACCCATTGCGCCTCCATGCAACAATTGGATTCAAGCATGCCCACCCAGAACCCTTCGGGCTCCTGGTGCTCGATGAGCCAGTTCATCGCCCGGGAAGCAGCTTGCTCAGCAGGGCGAGCCGGCGCAGCCAGCCGGGGCCAGAGATCGAATTGAGGAGCTTGTGTGCTATCGAGCGCGGGTTGCATCTTGTGAAGTGAGAGGAACGATCACCAGCAGGCCGAATTGGCCGCTGATGAATGTTCGAGGGGCCGGGAACCCGGAGCAATGCCCGCTGCCGCTCGATTAAAACAATCGTGCGGCCGCAAAGGGAACCCGTGTTGGCTGAAAAAGTGCCTCACCACTATGAATAAATGTCCATTTACGGCAGAAAGTCAACTCCCGAGGCGCTCCCATGGGCTCCCCCGCCTGCCATCTCTGGGCGAGATTACGGGTCTTTATCCGTGTTTTCCCCCTCCGTTGCAGGTTTGACTACGCGACCGTTTCGGATACAGTGGCATACCCGTCCGGCCAAAACCCAGGCCGGACTATCGAACCGGCACATTGGTTCCGAGTTATGTTTCATCACATAGGCGAAATGCTGATTTTGTTGTGGCGCACCCTGGCGGCTTTGCCGCTGGTCTGGCGCCATCGCCGTAAGGTTTTCGAACAACTATTCGAGATCGGCAATGCCAGTTTGTTCATGGTGTGCATCCTCTCGCTGTTCATCGGCGCGGTGATCGCCCTGCAAACCGGCCCGCTGCTCGTTGAAAGCGGCCTCACGGGTGCCGTCGGCGCCGTGGTCGGCATGTCCATCTGCCGCGAATTGGCCCCTGTCATGATGTCCATCCTGATCGCCGGGCGCATCGGCTCGGCCATGGCGGCCGAAATCGGTTCCATGCGTGTTTACCAGGAAATCGATGCCCTGCGGACCATGAATATCAATCCGGTGCATTACCTGGTTTTACCTCGGATCGTCGCAATCGCTCTGGCCCTCCCGCTCCTGGTTGTTTTCTCGGTGCTCATCGGCTGGCTCGGCGGCGCACTGATCTCAGCCGCCAATGATCGTATCGCCGTTTCTTTCCTGGCTTTCTTCGGCGATCTGCGGGATGCCGTGCGGGTCACGGACGTCATGAACGGCGTTTTTAAGAGTTTCATCTTTGCGATAATTATTGGAGTCGTCTCCTGCCAGCAGGGATTGGTGACTCGCGGCGGTCCGCGCGGAATCGGTCGCACCGTCACCAAGGCGGTAGTTAACTCCATCGTTCTGATCGTGGTTTTTGACTATATCCTCACCCGTATTCTCTTGCGCTGATGAATTCTCTAGCGAAAACCCCTGGGATCGGCTTGGAAGTGCGCGGGTTGCGCAAGCGCTACGGCGACCAGGAAGTGCTGTGCGGACTCGACTTCTCAGTCAAGCCCGGTGAAATCTTCGTGATCATGGGACCGAGCGGGAGCGGCAAATCCGTACTGCTCAAGCACCTCATTGCCCTCGAAACCCCGACTGAAGGACAGATCCTCATTGACGGCTCGCCCGTGGGAGATGATGTCCTGTCCAAGTACCGCGTCGCGATGGTCTTCCAATCCGGCGGCCTGCTCAACTCGCTGAATGTAGGCGAGAATGTTGGTCTATACCTGTCTGAGCACCAACTAAACACCCCGGAGGAAATAGCCCGCATCACGGCGGAGAAGCTCGAACTCGTCGGTTTGGAAGGCACACAGGAGAAGATGCCCTCAGATCTTTCCGGCGGCATGAAGAAGCGCGTGGCCATCGCACGGGCTTTAGTTATCGAGCCTCAGTTGTTGCTCTACGACGAACCGACCAGCGAACTGGACCCGTTGTCCGCCGTGGTCATCACCGAGGAAATCCTGCGCCTTAACGAGCGGACAAGTGTGACCTCGATTGTGGTATCCCACGATCGTGAGCTCGCCTTTGGCATCGCCGATCGCATCGCAGTGATCGATGAGGGACGCCTGTTGGTCATCGGCACGCCCGATGAAGTGCGCCGAAGCACAATCCCCCTGGTGCAGCAATTTTTAAGCGCGGGTGTCAAACGCGCTACGCATTCCTGACTATGAAAAACTCTCTTGAAACTCGGCTGGGCATCTTTGTCGTTTTGGCAATGCTGGCGGCCGTGCTGATTATCGAGACGCTCGGCGGTATGGAGCGGTTCCAGCGCGGCTACACTCTCAAAGCTCTCTTCAACACCGTCCAGGACCTCAAACGCGGTGACCGCGTGAAAATGGCGGGCGTCGATGTTGGCCGTATCGAGGAAATCATTCTCCAGGAGGAACAGAACAAAGTCCTGGTGAGCTTCAAGATGAAGAACGCGGTGAAAGTGCGCACCGACAGCACAGCGCGCATTAGCTTCACAGGCCTCATGGGCCAGAACTTCCTCTCGCTCGATTTCGGCACCCCGCAGGCCCCGGTTGCCGGCCCGGGATCTTACCTCCCCACCGTGGAACAACCGGACATCAGCGTGGTCATGCAGAAGATCGATAGCGTGGCCAGCGGCGTCGATAACCTGACGAAAAGTTTCACCGGCCTGAAGCTGGACACGTTGTTTGCGCCCATGATCGATACGATTAAAGCGAACCAGGAACCGATCACGGCTACCATCGCCAATCTCCGCACGATCTCCACTCAAATTGCTGAAGGCAAAGGCACCGTGGGCAAGCTCATCAATGATCCCGCTCTTTATAACAACGCCCTGACGACTGTCAGCAACCTCGATGGCGTTGCCTTGGACATTAAACTCACCATCGCCGACGCTCGCAAAGTCGTTGACCAGGTGAATTCAGGCAAAGGCACCGTGGGCCTGCTGTTGCACGATGAAACACTTTACCGTGAAACCACAGCCTCCATGACCAATCTCCGCGAGGTGTTTCAAAAGGTCAATAAGGGTAACGGAACCGTGGGCAAGCTCATCAATGATCCGGACCTCTACAAAAACGCCAAGATGACCATGCAGAAGCTCGATAAAGCCACCGAGGGCCTCGAAGACCAGGGCCCGCTCAGCATCATGGGGTTGGTTGCCGGCAGTTTGTTCTAAGCGCCGGCCGCCGAATGCGGTATTCTTCCTCTGATGCGCATTGGTTCGCTCACGCTTGGCTCCAATCTCTTTCTTTCGCCGCTGGCAGGTTACACCAACCTGCCCTTTCGGCTTACATTGCGCGAGTTAGGCGGGCTGGGTCTGGCCACTACTGATCTCGTCAATGCTCGGTCGCTTCTCGAACGGCGCGAGAAGGCCTTTAAGCTGATCGAAACCTCCCCTGCCGACCGACCGCTAGCCGTCCAACTCTTCGGCTCTGTGCCCGAAGAAATGCGGGATGCCGCCGCGCTTGTCGAATCAGTAGGCGTCGATTCTGTGGACATCAACATGGGCTGCCCGGTGCGCAAGGTCTGCCGCGTAGGTGGCGGTTCGGCAATGATGACCGAGCTGTCGAAAACCGCCGCGCTAGTCAAAGGCATGGTCGATGCCGTGCGCATCCCGGTTACAGCCAAGATGCGCCTCGGTTGGGATGATCAGAACATTACAGCGCCGGATTTGGCGCGCGCCTTGGAAGACGTCGGTGTTGCGGCCGTTTTCGTGCATGGACGCACCCGCGAACAAGGCTTCTCGGGCACGATCAACCTAAGGGGGATCGCCGCCGTTGTGCAGGCCGTAAAGAGCATTCCCATCATAGGTAATGGGGACGTCACCACGCCGGAATCCGCGGCCCACTTGCTGTCTGAAACAGGCTGTGCCGGCGTCAGCATCGGACGCGGCGCTTTCTACAATCCCTGGATATTCCGGCACACGCGCCAGCTCCTGGACACCGGGAAGCTGCCGCCGGAGGTCTCATTTGAGGAACGCGTGCGAGTGCTTCACCGGCATTTCGATTTGATGGTTGAAGTTTTTGGCGAAGAACACGGCTGCCGAATGTTTCGCAAGATCGCGCCCTGGTATGCGAAGCGTTTTGGGCCAGCCAATGAATTCAATAAAAAGGTCGTGCGTATTTCTTCTCGCACCGATTTCGAAGCGGTAATCTCGGGCTACATCCAGTGGCGCGCCCAATTCCTGGATGAGAATGGGGAGTTGAAGCCCAAGTTCCGCCCCCCGCCCATGGTCGCCTCCTTCATGCAGCCAGAGCGAGCAGCCCCGGCACAAATCCACGTCCCCAAAGGCCCCGTCGAGAAATGGTAACCCCCGGAGGGGTCAGTCCTATAATCTTAGCGGCTATCATTGCGCGGGCCGCAAATTCAAAACTTCCCCACTCACAAGTGCGACGAAAGCACTTAAAACTTCCATGACCGCTTGGTGAAATGGTAACTAACCAGCTATGCGCTACTCAATCCACCCTACGAGCACGCCGCCCGCACTTGACGCCAACTGGAATTCCACAGCCTGGCAGAATTCCGAGATCCTCACCGTCTCCAACTTTCGCCCCGAGAGCAGCGACCATCATCCGCTGGTCCAGGCGCGCCTGCTTTGTGATGGACAATCCCTTCACGGCATCTTTCACGTGCGGGACCGCTACGTGCGTTGTGTGAGGACCCGTTACTTCGATGAGGTATGGAAGGACAGTTGTGTGGAGTTCTTTGTCGAACCGGTTGCCGGAGGCGGCTACTTCAATTTCGAGTTCAACTGCGGCGGCGCCCACCTCTGCAACTACATCACGGATCACAGGCGTGTGGACGGCGGATTCGCGCGAGCGGAGAAGCTCCCGCCAGAGATCGGAACGCTCGTAACCGTCCGCAGCACCCTGCCTGCTGTCGTTGACCCGGAGCTAACCGAACCCACTGACTGGTCACTGCAGTTCCGTATTCCATTCGACGTCTTGGAGCATTACACCGGGAAGTTGGGCAACCCGGCTGGGCAAACGTGGCGCGGCAACTTTTTCAAGTGCGCTGAAGAGGTGTCCCATCCGCATTGGGCCTCCTGGTCGCCTGTGGATGAATTCAACTTCCATCTCCCGCGGTGCTTTGGAAGCCTGAGCTTCCCGGGCAAGGGGTCAGTCCTATAATCTTTGCATCCTGATTTTCTATGTGGCGAAACGCTCTATTTATAGCTCTGGCATTGGCGCTGACGTGCTCCGGCTGCGGGCGCAATGAACCCAAAGCACTGGATACTCTCTACGGCAACGTTGATATTCGAGAAGCGAATCTCGGGTTTCGTGTGGCTGGCCGCCTGACCACCGTTCTCAAGCAGGAGGGCGATGCCGTCCTGGCAGGTGAAATAGTGGCGCGCCTGGATCGAGAACCTTTCCAGCACGAGACGGCCGAAGCCCAGGCTCGCGTTTCAGCCGCCCAGGCACAATTGAAGCGTCTGCAGGCCGGCCCGCGCGTGGAGGAAATCGCGCAAGCACGGGCCGTTGTCAGCGAACGAAAGGTGAGCCTTGCCAACGCGAAACAGATCTTCGAGCGTCAAGCTGAGCTGCTCAAGAACCGCACGATCTCCGAGCAGGAACGCGATGATGCCGAAGCTCGATACCAGGAAGCCGAGGCTCGTCTCAATTCGGCACGCGAACAACTCAAGCTGCTCGAAGCAGGTTACCGCGTCGAAGACATCGCGGCAGCAAAAGCGGAGTTCGAACGCGCAGAAGCTGCTTTAAAGGGCGCGACCTTGCGCCTGGCTGACACCGATCTCAAAGCACCTGAGGCCGGTATCGTTCTGACACGTGCCCAGGAGCCGGGAGCGGTTTTGCCCGTCGGAACCACTGTCCTTACGCTGTCTCTAAGCGAGCCTGTGTGGGTTCGCGCCTTTGTTGAAGAGCCAGACATGGGCCAGGTGAAACCGGGCATGCGCGTGCAAGTGTTCACTGATTCACGTCCAGGCACTCCGTATCACGGCCAGATCGGATACATCGCCTCGCGCGCGGAGTTCACTCCCAAGACCGTTGAAACGCCTGCGCTACGCACCAGCCTTGTTTATCGCGTGCGGGTCATTGTGGAAGATCCCGATGATCAGTTGAAGCAAGGCATGCCTGTCACCGTCCGCTTGCAGCCGGGCAAGTAGGCATGTCCACCCCGGCTGTCATCGAGCTGGCGCAAGTCATCCGCACGTTTCCGCGCGCGGCGCGGCCAGCGTTGGCGGGCATCAGTGCGTCGATCAGACCTGGCATCGTTACCGGTCTGGTCGGGCCGGATGGAGCAGGCAAGACGACCCTGATGCGTTTACTGGCCGGTCTGCTAGTAGCGGATTCGGGACGGCTCAGTGTTAGTGGACTCGACCCCGCGCATGCTGGCGATCAGTTGCGTCAGATCATCGGGTATATGCCGCAGAAGTTCGGGCTCTATGAGGACCTGACCGTTCTGGAAAACCTGCGTTTGCACGCCGATCTGCGGGGCGTTGTAGGAGCGGAGCGCGAAACAGCGTTCACCCGGTTGCTCGGATTCACAGGGCTCGAGCCTTTTGGCGATCGCCTGGCCGGCAAACTCTCCGGTGGCATGAAGCAAAAGCTAGGGCTCGCTTGTGCATTGCTGGGCCACCCACAGATTCTTCTGCTGGATGAGCCTGGTGTTGGCGTGGACCCCATTTCGCGCCGGGAGCTTTGGCGAATGGTCCGTGCGCTCAGCAGCCAGGGCATGACCGTTCTCTGGAGCACAGCTTACCTCGATGAGGCCGAGCTCTGTGAGGATGTGCTCTTGCTCAATGAAGGACAGCTCCTTTTCGCAGGCAGCCCGGATCAGATCAAAAGCAGGATGGCTGGCCGGTGCCTGCAGGTTCGGAATATCGAGGGCAGCCGTCGCGAGCTATTGACGCGCGCCCTGCGCCGACCCGAGATTCTCGATGGCGCGATCCAGGGCCACTCTGTAAGACTCGTGCTGCGCGAAGCCCAGCAACCCGTATCGGCCGCAGATCTTGAGGCAGGGGCTCGTGCCGAGATTGTCGAGGTCCCGCCGCGATTTGAGGATGCCTTCATCGATCTTGTGGGCGGCGGCCCGGGCAGCGATTCACCCCTCGCACGCCATGTTCAATTGCGTGAGGCTTCCCAAGACATCGTCGTGGAAGCCAAAGAGCTGACCCGCAAGTTCGGCTCGTTCATCGCCGCTGATCACGTCAGTTTTGCCGTCCGCCGCGGCGAGGTATTCGGTTTGCTCGGACCAAACGGCGCTGGGAAATCGACCACCTTCCGCATGCTTTGCGGATTGCTCCGCCCCACCAGCGGCGCTGCCTTGGTGACCGGTATCGATTTGAAAACCAGCCCCGGCAGAGCGCGCCAACGGCTTGGTTACATGGCCCAGAAGTTCTCTCTTTACGGCAATCTCACCGTGCGGCAAAACCTCGAGTTCTTTTCAGGTGTGTATGGACTCACAAACTCCGCACAACGCGAGGCCATTTCTCGCATGGTCGAGGCTTTCAAGTTTGAGCCGTTACTCGCCCAAACCGCCGAGTCATTGCCGCTTGGCTTCAAGCAGCGCCTCGCCTTGGCGTGCGCTGTCATGCATGAGCCGGACATCCTGTTCCTGGACGAGCCAACCTCTGGCGTTGACCCGGTGACGCGTCGCGAGTTTTGGATGCACATCAACGGGCTGGTCGCGAAGGGCATCACGATCGTAGTAACCACTCACTTCATGGAAGAGGCTGAATACTGTGATCGGCTCGCGCTGGTTTCGCGCGGGAAAGTCATTGCCGCAGGGACACCCGATGAGTTGAAAGATCTTGCGTCCGAATCCAACGACGAGCCGGGGATGGAAGAGGCGTTCATCCGATTGGTGCAGCGCCAAACCCGGGAGGAGCCCGCGTGAATTTCTCGTCGCGTCTGCGCCGGCTCAAAGCGCTTTCCTATAAGGAGACGCTGCAAATCCTGCGTGACCCGAGCAGCCAGGTGATCGCTTTCCTGCTGCCGGTGGTGCTGCTGTTCATCTTCGGGTTTGGCATCAATCTCGATACGGCGCGCCTGCGCGTGGGCCTGGTGCTGGAGGACACCAGCCCCGAGGCTCGGCTGTTCGCCGCCAGCCTCACAGGGTCGCCCTACCTCGCCGTGCGCGCCACAACCGCCCGCGCTTTTATGGAACGCGAACTTGCTGCCGGACGCGTCCGAGGCTTCCTGGTTGTGCCGGGAGATTTCGCGGTGCGACTCAAGAAACCAGGGACGACATCGCCCCTGTTAATCGTTACTGATGGTTCAGAGCCTAATACCGCAAACTTCGTAGAGAGCTATTTTCGGAACGCCTGGGATCAGTGGCAGCAGCAACGTTCAGCAAGCCTTGGGTTGCGCCACGAGCCTTTGGTGAGGCTCGAACCGCGCTTTTGGTACAATCCCGCCGCTGAGAGCCGCAATTACCTCATACCCGGATCGATCACCATCATCATGACAGTTATCGGCGCGCTTCTTACCTCGTTGGTCGTCGCGCGGGAATGGGAGCGCGGCACCATGGAAGCGCTGCTGGCCTCGCCAGTGACGAAGGGTGAGCTGCTCTTGAGCAAACTGTTGCCTTACTACGGGCTGGGCATGATCTCGCTCATCATTTGCGTGCTCGTTGCCGTCTATCTCCTCCATGTGCCTTTCCGCGGCTCGGTTTGGGTGCTGTTTCTCGGCGGAAGTTTGTTTATGGGCAGCAGCCTCGGGCTCGGCCTGCTGCTATCCACTGCCACGCGCAACCAGTTTAACGCAGCCATGGCCGCCCTCAACGCCGGCTTCCTGCCCGCGCTGATTCTTTCAGGGTTCATTTACGAGATCAGGAGCATGCCGCTGCCGATCCGCGCCCTCACTCAGCTCGTGCCTGCGCGCTATTTCGTCACGATGATGCAGACCCTTTTCCAGGCAGGCAACGTCTGGAGCGTACTCTGGCCTTCCATGCTTTTCATGGGATTGGCGGCAGTATTCTTCCTGGGGCTCACCGCCCTGAAAACCCGGAGGAGGTTGGAATGAACCGCGTGCTGGCCTTGATCCGAAAGGAACTCCAGGCGCTTTGGGGCGATCGACAGGGGCGCATCCTGATGATCGTGCCCGTGCTCATGCAACTGATCGTTTTCTCTTTCGCCGCCACCTTGGAGGTGAAAAACAACACGCTCGGTATTTTCAACCAGGACGGGGGCCAGGCTTCAGCCGAACTCATTCAACGCCTCGCCCGCGCGAAGGCGTTCACAAAGGTCGAGTTTATCCATAGCGAAGCGGAACTGACACAGACCATCGAATCACAACGTGCTTTGCTGGTTGTTCGGTTTGCGCCGGACTTTTCACGCCAGGTCACCGCACACCGTCCCGCTCCCATCCAGATCGTGCTCGATGGACGCCGCTCCAACAGCGGACAAGTCGCACTCGGCTACGTCCGCACCATCGTTCAGGATTGGCAAAATGAACTCGGCACCAATCCGATCGGAGCTTCTTCACCTCCCATAACAGTCAGACACTGGTTCAACCCGAACCTCGATTACGTGCGGCACATCATACCCAGCCTTGTGGCGATCATTACTGCGATCAGCTCCTTGATTGTCACTGCTCTCTCCGTAGCGCGCGAGCGGGAACAAGGCACGTTCGACCAGTTGCTCGTGTCGCCCTTGAGCCCGGAACTGATCATGATTGGCAAAACCGTGCCTGCCTTGATCGTCGCTTCCCTTCAAGGCACCGTCATTCTCACTGCGGGTGTTTTCCTGTTCCGAATTCCGTTTGCAGGCTCATTGATGCTGCTGTACGGCAGCATGGTTTTCTACATCCTGGCTCTGGCAGGCTTTGGGCTGTTCATTTCGTCCATTGCCTCGACCCAGCAGCAGGCGTTTTTAGGCGTGTTTAGCTTCCTAATGCCCAGCGTATTGCTGTCGGGCTTTCCGGCGCCTGTTGAAAACATGCCGCTCTGGCTTCAGTACATAGATTGGATGAACCCGCTGCGCCATTTCATCGTCGTTGTGAAAGGTGTGTTTTTGAAAGATTCCAGTCTGGCTTTGCTCTGGCCGAGCATCTGGCCGCTGATCATCATCGCAGGCATCACACTCACCGCTGCGGGCTGGATCTTCCGCAAGACCCGCTAAGACACTAATACAGAGATACTTCAGCACGGCAACACAACCGAAGGGTCAGTCCGACAATCGTACAGATCTCTCACAGCCCTGCGTTGGCAGCTCCCTAGTTTTCTAGACCATTCCAGTGGGTGTAGTCACTGTTTCGTACGATTATCGGACTGACCCTTCGACCCTACCCGAGTCGAGGAAGCGTCAGTTGAGGCTGGCTCGCTGCATGTTGCCTCAGGGCTTTGGCCCAAAACCGGTCGCAATGGGAATCCTCCGCTTCTCCTACGAATCGCAAATTGCCGCTGCTGGTGACTTCCTTCCGAATGCCGCGCAGATCCGCATGCAACCGGGGTTCATCCGCAAGCCGGATCAGCCGCTTGTCGAGGTCGGTGCGCATTTGAAAGGCCAACTCTTCCTTCACCGTGGCCGTGAACACCACTGGCTCCACTTTCCAGCCAAACCGGCTTTTCGCGCGCTCAGCAAGCTGCAATCCCAGTCCTGTGGCATCGATGCACGCCCGCTTCAGTTGCCGCAACTCAAGCAGCCGGAATAGCTCGGATTCAATTTCTGCAAATGACCGGTTCAGAAGCTCAATCCGCAGCCTGTCCCACACGACATCCCCGATCCGCTCGCCAACGTCCAGCACACACAGGTCTTGTTTGCGCGCGACATCCACCCCAAGAAACAATGGGTATTTGCTGGCTGCAAGCCACGCATGATCTTTCATACAGCCTGCCTCGCGGCACCCATCGATCAGCTCGAATGTGATGAACGCGGAAGATTCATCCGCAGGCTCGCAACAATACTCCTGGAGCCATTGTTCCTGGTCCACACATCCCGCGCGCAACCGCGCCATAAACTGATCCCCTGTTTCGGAGGCGCCGGTTCTGCGATTAATCCGCTCCACCAATCCTTCCGAGACCGCGCGGGTCAGCGGGACGGAATGCACACTCCAACCCATGGGGTTACCCTTCTCCCTTGCTTCCCGGAGCATCTGATTAAAGACCGACGTGGCGCCGCGTTGAGTCGAAATCAGGCTGAGCTGCCCACCCCATGTTGTCACGGGTTTGGCCACCCGATAGAGCAGTCGCTGGTCCTGGTGCAGAGCGAACTCGTCCAGCTTCACGTGTCCACGTTTGCCCGCCAGGGCGTTGGGATTTGATGATAACGAGTAGATGCTCAATCCACTGGCGAACCTCAGGACGTGCGCAGAGGTCGCATCTTCCCTGAGCACCTGGAACCCGAGCGGACGCACCGCTTGCTGCAACACCCGCGCCCATTGGACACAATCCTCCAAATAGAGTTTGGCTTGCTGCTGGTCGCGTGAAGAGATCCACACATCGAGCCGCGCGCCCTTTGCGATCACTTTCCGAACGGAGTCATAGGCATCGGCGAAGCTGATGCCTATCTGACGGCTTTTTTCCATGATCTTCAGCGGAGAGGTGTCGCGTATCCAGGCACGCTGATATGGCAGAAAGAAAGTCTCGGGGAACCCTCCCGCTCCAGGATTTTTAGAGTCGCTCACATATAGATAACCGTGACAAAGCCGGGGCTCAACGCGACAAGCGAGGGTGCGCTCGGACACAGGTGGAACCTCCGGCACGGCCGTGCCCCTCTCTTGTCGCATTCGACCCACGGTTTGTCACCGATATCCAGGTGACATGAAACTATTCGGATTAAATATCTCTCGGACGCAGCCAGAGCGGCGCAAAAGTTTCCAACTCTCAGACATGGCCCGGACCTGGCTCAGGGGCGAGCAGCTTCCTGGATCGAGCTGCACCAACATCTATGAGCAGGTGGTGTGGGTTTACCGCGCCGTCAATGTGCTCGCCGAACAAGTGGCGAACGTTCCCTTTCTCTTCTCAGCCGGGGAACGTGGGCGCGAGAACCTCATTACCGGCGGACCGCTCCATGATTTCTATCGATGGCCCCATCCCCAAGTGAACCGGTTCCAGTATTGGGAACTGCGCGTGATGTGGCTGATGCTGCGCGGTGAATGTGTGCGGATTCCGGTGTTCAAGTCCGATCCCCAGGCACCCGGCGGACGGCGCCTCGTGCGGGTGCTAATGCCCGATCCCGCGAGAATGAAGCATGTGGTTCGGGACAACCGGCTCGCGGGCTGGGAATACCTGGGAGCCTCCCCGCAAGATCCGAACGCGACTCAGATGTTTCTTCCCGAGGAAGTTTGGTTTGAACGGCTGCCCAATCCGTTTGATCCCTGGCGCGGGCTGTCTCCACTGCACGTAGCTTCTCACGCGGCGCGAACCGACTTTGCGGCGGCCGCTCTCACGCGAGGGCTAATCGAGCATAACGGCGACATGGGAATGATCGTCCGTTCTACCCAGGCACTGGACCCGGAGCAGGTGGAGCAAATGCTGCAAATCCTCAGTGAACGCCGTGTTGCCACCGGCATGCCCGACCGTCCGTTGTTCCTGCCTCAAGGTGTGGAGGTCATCCCACCACAGCTTTCCAGCAGCGACCTGCAATTCCTTGAGAACCGCAAGTTCTCGCGCGCAGAAATCTGTGCGGCATTCGGCGTGCCGGAGGAGATCCTAACCAGCACGGATACCGCGAAGTACGACGTCATGGAAGGGGCGCGGTTGAACTTCGTCGAGAACCGGGTCGGCCCGCTATGCGCGAGGCTGGAAGCGGCTGAGGAGATCACGGTGAAAGCCATCGACCCTGCGGCATGCGGATGGTTCGATCTCGACAGTCTGCCCATCATGCAACACGCGCGCCGCACGCGCCTGGCGGCTGCAAAGACCGGTTTCGAGATGGGCGTGCCGTTCAATGAGCTTAACCGGGTGCTGGACCTCGGGTTCAACCCATTGCCTTGGGGCGATCACGGTTACTTGGCCGCGAACCTGCGTCGAACCGACACAGCGTTAGACCCTGCTGCTCCAGCACCCAACGCTCATAAACGCACGGGAAATTCCACGCTGAAACGCGCTACCGCTCTCACTCAACCCACATCGACACCGAAAACGTAAAAATCCTGATCTATGAAAAACCAAATGACCTTATCTGCTCCTCCGCAGCTTGTCGCCGAATTCGAGCAACGCCTGGTTCTGCTCTCCGATGGCAGGGCGGGCTTGCGCGGAGGGTTGACTGCTGAGATCCGCGCGCCTGATGCGACCGAGTCCAAGGGGGCCGCGATTATTGAATTCATCGCCAGCACCGCGACGGTGGATCGCTACGGCGAGACCATTGAGGCTTCCGGCTGGAAACTTGAGGAGTACCGCCGCAACCCCGTTTTCCAAAATGCCCATCAGTATGGCGACATCCTTTTCACACTAGGCCGCGCCCTCGTGACGGAGATCCGCGGTAACGCCCTGTTTCAGCGAGTGGAGTTCGCCGTGGACGTTAATCCCATGGCGCGCATCGCTTATGGGCTTTATCGCGGCCACTTCCTCAACGCCGTGAGCGTTGGCTTCCTGCCAATCCGCTGGGAGAGCGGTGGAGAGAACTCAGCGTGGCGCCGGCGGCATTTGGAACAGGAACTGGTGGAGGTCTCGGCCGTGGGCATTCCCGCAAATCCAGATGCGTTGCAGATGGGATTACGCGCCGGGGCCATCGAGCGGGGTGATCTGAGGGACTTGCTGGATGCCGTCTCTGGAGTGCTTCAAGCGGAATCCGGCACCGAGGTGCCTTTCGAATCGAACAAAGCAGGACAAAACCATTTGTGCGGCGCGGGCCTTTCCGGCTGGGTGAGCCGGGAAAGCCAGTTGCTGCAGCTCGCCCGTGTGGTGCGCGAGATCATGCGTCAAGCGTGATGAGCGTTTCACATGAACCAATCGGATTCGCCTGCGAGCGGCGAATCCTCACATCAACCAAAAGAAGGAAAGTTCACATGAAAGCAGGAAAAACAATCGAGGTACTGGCAGTGTTGCTCCTTGGCCTGGCGGCCTATGCAGTTTGGCAGGAGGCAGAAGTAATGTTGGTCGCGGCAGGGTGTCTTCTGGCCACCGCGCCGCTGGTGTTAACCGAGGAACAAGCCCGGGAATTCCAAGGCATCCTGGGCGAGTTGCGAACGGGCTGGGGTGACGTGCGCGGGCTGCCCGCAAGCGTTCAGGCGCTCCAAACGGAGCAAGGCAACCTGCGGGAACAGTTGGACCAGGTGCGCCGGTCCGGCCTGGTTCGTCTGGAGGGTGGTTCGCGCCCGGCAGGTGGCGTAAGTGACGGTTGCGCGCGGCACCTGGCGGCCGGCTTCATCGCGCATTGCGAGCGGAGCGGGAAACTGGAGGCCCTGTGCTCCTCTTCACACCAGCGTGATGCCATGGCTGGATTCGCACGGCAGACGCTGGAAGTGAGCTCCCGCGCGGCGCTCACATCGGGTGATATCCCCCTGCCAACACAATACAGCGGCGAGTTCCGCGAGCTCATCTCAGAGTTCGGTGTGTCACGCCGCCGGATGATGCGCTATCCAATCGGGCTCGGAACAGCCCGCCCGGCGCGGCTGGGAACACGCCCGGCCTTTGGCTCGATCGCCATGTCCGCAGCAATCGGTGAGAAGTCGCCCACCTTCGATTTCGCCTCACTTGAGTCGCACAAGGTCGGCGGGATCGTCCGTGTCCCGCGCGAATTGGACGAGCAGAGCATCGTGCCGATGGGCCAGTTCCTGGCGCGCTACGGAGCCATCGAGTTTGCACGCGCAGAGGATACATGGGCCTTCCTGGCGGATGGCACGGGGACTTACGAGGGCGTCAAAGGGGTGGTCCGTGTTGCCCGTGAAGGCACCCGGTCTGTGGTGCTCGCGGCAGGAAAGACCAAGCCCAGCGATGCCACGCTGGACGATCTCCGTGCGATGCGCACCAAGGTCAATAAGGCCGCTCTGAACGGGAAGCTCTCGGCCTACTACCTGGATAGCACCTGGGAAGCACGGCTCCCGGCTTTTCGCACCGCTGCCGAGCCAAACGTCTATCAGCGCTTGCCCGATGGAACTGCGTTGCTGGACGGCTACCCTGTAGTCTGGACAGATGTGCTGGAGGCATACGGCACGGTTGCCGCAGCCGACAAACCGCTCGCGGTCTTCGGCGCGCTCTCGTTGTGGTGGATGGGCGAGCACGGTTCCCCGCGCATGGACCAATCGGAGCACGTCTGGTTCGCCAACGACCAGCTTGCTGTGCGCTTCATCGAAGAGATCGACTTCGATTACGCGGCCATCGATGCAACCTCGGTGTTGCTGACTCCTGCGGCATAGCTGGCTGAATGACTCGACCGGTTCCCAGCGACAGACTGGGAACCGGTTTAAACCCTCCCGACTTCAACCAACTTCAACCCCAACCCACATTCTTATGCTTACAACACTAAGCCTGGTTAAAACACGCCTGAGCATGCCCGAGACGGAGATCGCGCATGACGCGCTCATCGCAATGCTGATCGCCGGAGTCACCGCCCGGTTCCCACGGGAGCTCCGACGCGTCCTCAAGCGAATGGAAGGTTTCGCACAGGAGTTTCCCGCTTCTGACCAAGGGCTGATCCTCTGCTGTTACCCGGTGGAAACCATCACGCGCGTGGAGGTAAGGCGCTGGGAACACGAAGGCTGGCAATTGCGTGAAGGGCTGAAGTGGCAGGTGCGATCCACTTGCGTCGTGACATTCAACGAGCCGCCGGGCGCGGGAGAAGAGATGGCGCGGCTAATCTACACCGGCGGCTACGTGATGCCCGGCGCAGAGGTGCCTGCAGGGGCGTTGCCGCTGCCAACAGACCTGCTCAACGCAGCTACGGAACAGGTGGCATACCTGTATCTGAACCGGGACCGGCTCGGGATTCTGCGTCAATGGCCCAGGGGCGGAACCTATGAGCAGTACTCCCAAGTGGATCTGTTGCCGGGGGTTGCGGCGGCCCTGAACAAGCATCGCCGACTCTGAACCATCAGAGAGCTGCGGGCTGTCGTAAAACAGAAAAAGTCTCAAGAGAATCCCCACAGGGCCGATATCAATGTTGAAACTTGGCGGTGACTGCCATTAAGTGTCGCGGGATTAATACCGGGCGCCCTTGTAAAAGGCCCGGGACGGCAAGGACGCCGTCATGTAGCCCGATTGGGCTGCGACTCAAGGAAAGAGTCTTATGGTTATCAATACAAATACATCTGCACAAATCGGCTCGCGACTACTGAGTGAATCTTCAGCCCGTCTGTCCAAATCATTGGCCAGGTTATCATCGGGTTCGAAGCTGACCTCCCCTGAAGATGATGCGGCAGGTATGGCCGTGTCCCTTCGGTTCGATGCGCAGATTAACCGGATCGGTGCTGCCATCAATAATGTGAGCAACGCCATCTCCTACGGACAAACGCAGGATGGGTTTCTCAAGAATGTTGGCAAGGCTCTGGACCGGATGAGCGAACTGTCTGTGCTGGCTTTAGACATTACAAAAACTGACCCCGACCGCGCGCTTTACAACTCGGAGTTCCAGACGCTCGGCCAGTATATTACTGAAATTGCCAAAAAAGATTTCAACGGGGTGAGCTTATTTGACGGCCTGACCCGTAACGTGACGACCGATGGTGAAGGAACCTCCTCGTCCACATTCGCGATGGCAGGCATCAACCTTGGCCTCGGAACGTTTACAAACGCTATCGCAGCCACTGTGTCAAATACGACGGCGGCGACCTCCGCCCTGGCGGCGGTGAAACTCGCCATCAGTCAGCTCAGCTCGGACCGTGGCACGAATGGATCGTCCCTGGCGCGCTTGCAGTACACCAACGGCCAACTGTCGGTTCTCAAGTCAAACTTGAGCTCCTCCAGCAGCCTGTTGAAAGACGTGGATGTCGCCGAAGAAAGCACGCAATACGCACGCTACAGTGTGCTCGTGCAATCCGGAACAGCCATGCTGGCGCAAGCCAACACCGCACCGCAATCGGTGCTGCGGCTCCTGGGCTAGAAATAAGCCCAACAACGACGAACTTGCGCGGGCGGCCAAATGCCGCCCGCCTTGCTTTTTTACCCTGAGCTCAGGAAAAGCGAGCCGGGAAGAAGCCCATCTTGGCGAGGACCTCCTTGGAACCCGTCCTAATAGTCAATCCGCTCGACACATAAGCTTGCAGGCGAACACGGACGCCTCGATTTGCCCTTGTGTGTCGGCATGACCCGGTTAGACAATACCAGCATGACGACGCGCTGCTCACTTTTAATCCGTTTCTGCCTCCCATGTGCGGCGCTTCTCCTGCTTACCCAATCTATGCACGGTCAAACTAGCCTTGCGCGTCCCCGCGCACGGGACGCCGGGGTTGTTGTCGGTTCACTTTCTACCGGTCCGCTGAACGCCATCACAGATGTTCCTGGTGTGAAGGTAGGCCACACCACGCTGCACGAAAGCAATCGCGTTCATACGGGAGTGACGGCGATTCTGCCCCATGGCGGAAACCTCTTTCAGGAACGGGTGCCCGCTGCCATCCATGTCGGTAATGGTTTTGGCAAACTGCTGGGAGCCACCCAGGTTCAGGAGTTGGGCGAACTGGAGACTCCGATTCTTCTCACATCCACGCTCAGCGTGTGGCGCGCAGGTGACGCTCTGGTGGATTGGCTTTTGAATCAGCCCGGCATGGCTGAGGTCCGCTCGATCAACCCGGTTGTTGGCGAAACCAACGACGGCTTTCTTAATGATATCCGGGCCCGGCTGATCAATCCCAGCCATGTGCGGCATGCTCTCGAAACGGCCACGAACGGCCCGGTGGCTGAAGGCTCGGTCGGCGCCGGTGCAGGGACGATCGCCTTTGGCTGGAAAGGCGGGATCGGCACCAGTTCACGAAAGCTGTCTGAGAAGCAAGGCGGCTATACGGTGGGTGTGATTGTTCAAAGCAATTTCGGTGGTGATCTTACGATAAATGGCGTGCACATCCGGCTTGATCCGGACGAGAAGCAGGCTGGCATTTCCCCCTCGCACGGTGCTCTGGCCAGCAACGAAAAGCCGGCCAACTCGGGCGATGGCAGCATCATGATTGTTCTGGCAACGGATGCACCTCTTGACCCGCGCAAGCTGCAGCGGTTGGCCGCTCGCACCATGGTGGGATTAGCGCGCACGGGCTCCAGCATGTCCAACGGTTCCGGCGATTACGCAATCGCGTTTTCCACAGCGCTGGAGTGCCGACGGGTGCGGGGCACACCCCTCAACACACCCAAGGAATTGGCGAACGACTCGCTGACCCCTCTATTTGAAGCTGCGGCAGATGCGACAGAGGAAGCTATCTACAACTCGCTGTTCCGCGCGACAACGGTCCATGGGCTGCGTGGGACGGCTTGGGCGCTGCCTGTTGAACGCTTGAAGCGGGAGCAGAAGCTGTAAACAAGAGCCTGGCAGGTGACGAATGGACGATGGTTCGTCCTGCGCGGCCGCGCCTCCGGGACCGGCCCAGCATGGTAGGGCAGCATCGCCGCAGGCCGTCGAGATCCAAACACGATAGGAATAGAAAACGATCAACCCGAAACGTGATCACAGATATGAAAGCTGATGAAGCCATGGCATCTCAGGAGCCCTTCAAGAGCACGAGCATCCTGCCGGGGTTACGCTGTGAGGAAGTGCCCGGTGCGATCGCTATTCGCCTGGAGGTGACTGACTGCGGGTGGGCAGGTGGGCGGCTACTCGTTCTGCTAAGCGCATTACTGGGCTTCTTTGTTGGTGCTCTGTTTTTTTGGGAGGTAACGGCCCTCCCAGGAGGAGACCGAGTGAGTAGCGGGATATTTGCCACAGTGTTTTCTGGATGTTTCCTACTCCTTCTATGCATCTGCATTGTGAGTTTCGGACCGGAGATGCTGGTTATTACTAATGAGGAGTTTGTTTTAATGAAGCAAGTGGGGCCTTTTACTAGGAAGAAGCGCATCGAGAAGGAGTCCCTACTTGCTGTTGCTTTGGGTCAGGTGTCAACGGGAGAGGACGTTAACAGCCCCGAAACTGTGTCACTTATCTGCTTGAAGAACAAAAGAGGGAAGGCTTGGAATTGTTATGCGTTTGGATACCTGCTGGATGCCCGGTACCGCAAAGCACTGTACGAATTGCTTCTGAAAGTGATTGAGAAGGAAGTGCGATAGCTCGTCTTAGAGCATGAGCAACCCAAAAGAAAACGATTTGGTGGTGTCGACCTTGTTTTTAAAGTCGCAGCACTCGCTTTCACCAGAACCGCAGGAGCCTGGGCTTAAACAGAAGGTGACGCAGGGTATGAAGTCGTCATCGTTTCCCCTCATCGTAGTGCCAATGATCTTCCTGTTGGGAGTCGCCTTAATTGACGCAGCGACCGAGAGGAGTGTCTCAACCCTCTACAAAATCAGCGTCTCGCATTGCTGCGTTGGCCTGATAGGATGGGTGCTTGCCCTGCGGAATAAGATCGGGCCGTTGCAGTTCGCCCTGGGGGATGCCGATTCGTGGCAAAAGCTGCTCCCTTTTCTCCTCTTTGGGAGAGTGTCTAAACGGGTCAATCCCGGGGGATGCTTTGGACATTTCACGGTCCAAGCCGAAGGCCTGGCAGACAGTAGCCGGAGCGTCGCAGCGCAGCGGAGACCTCCGGTTAACTGGCGCTCTCCTCAGCACCCCGGAAACGGGGTGCCAGAACCATGAGGGTTCATTCCAAATACGGTTGGTAGTTTCGCGTTCTTTCTAATGTCACGCAGGTTTATCGGGTTGGCGCCAATCAGCACCAACCCGATGAACCAGGTGGAATTAAAAATGGACCGGGTGCTTTCCACAGAACAGCAAACACCTCCTTTGATAACCAATGACTTACGTGTTTGCTGGTCTGTGGTCACGATGCGATTCCTTTTAGGAGTTGGAAGCTACCAACAGTACGGATTCCGATACGATCAGCATGCGTTGAATGGCCGTCTCAAAGAAGTGTGAGGCCATCGCCGCGAATCCGACATGCCTGTGGGTAATGCGCTCGGGTGTTGTGCCTTCGAGGCTGTGGCATAAGGCCCTTGTCAAACATGGTTGTGAAGTGGGTTCGTCCGCCCCGTGAGGCTTCAATGCGCCGTTACATTCACAGCATAGTGGATTCGTAAGATCACCGACCAGGAGCTGCAAGATAAATGAAAGGCTATCGATCCCGAGTGCCCAGCATCTCCCGTGATAGAGTGAGTGGCGGGGTGCCAACTTCCCCTCCAGATAGCAGGCTATTCACCGACAACCTGGGCCGTACGACAGCTCTTCCGTACTGTTGGTAGACCGTAACCAAAACAAAGAAACCCCTGGTTCATCGGGTTGGCGCCACAGAGCGCCAACCCGATGAACCAGGTAAACATACAAAGCCATGGCGTGTTACCAACAGTACGGATTCCGATACGATTAGCATGCGTTGAATGGCCGTCTCAAAGAAATGTGAGGCCATCCCCGCGAATCCGACATGCCTGTGGAAAATGCGCCAGGTTGTTGTGCCTTCGAGGCTGTGGCTTAAGGCCCTTGTCAAACATGGTTGTGAAGTGGGTTCGTCCGCCCCGTGAGGCTTCCATGCGCTGTTACATTCACAGCACCTCGCCAGCCCTGATCGCCGTTCTCGATCACAAGCCCCGCTGTCTGACCTCGATACAAACGGGAAAGGTCTAGGTTCCATGAAAACCTCAACGGACCCGGGTATTGTGATCACCGACAACCTGTGCCGCACGACGACACTTCAGTAATGTTGGTAGACCGTAATCAAAACAAAGAAACTCCTGGTTCATCGGGTTGGCGCCAATCAGCGCCAACCCGATGAACCAGGTAAACATACAAAACCATCGCGTATTACCAACAGTACGGATTCCGATGCGGCTGGCGTTAACCTGACCTTCATCCCAGACCAACGTGAGACTATCCCCTCAACTCCGGAATGCCTGTGCGAAATGCGCTCGGTTGTTGTGCCTTCGAGGCTGTGGCATAATGCCCTTGTCCACCGTGGTTGTGAAGTGGGTTCGTCCGCCGCGTGAGGCTTCCATGCGCCGTTACATTCACAGCATCTCGCCAGCCCGGATCGCCCCTCTCGATCACAAGCCCCTTGTCTGACCTCGATACAAACGGGAAAGGTCTAGGTTCCATGAAAACCTCAACGGACTCGGGCATTGTGATCATTGTGATCACCGACAACCTGTCCCGCGCGACCGCTCTTCAGTACTGTTGGTAACCCGTGATCGAAACAAAGAAAACTCCTGGTTCATCGGGTTGGCGCCAATCAGCGCCAACCCGATGAACCAGGCTGGAGATAGAAAAGCGCCGCGTGTTACCAACAGTACGGATTCCGATGCGGCGGGCGTTAGCCTGACCTTCATCCCAGAGCAACGTGAGACCACCCCCCTCAACTCCGGAATGCCTGTGGTAGATCCCCCAACGCGCGCAGGACGCCTTCAGTCATCTTCCACCTTCAGTATGCGGAATTCCGAATCGTTCCAACAGAGTCAGATACTCATCCCTAAAGCTTCGTTTCTTATGATGCTTCTCTTGATTCAGAATGTAACGAATCACCGTTCCGATTTGTGAATGGCCGTATGAAAAAGCTGCAAAACTCTCTTGCCACCGAAATCTTCCCAGGAACCAACGCCGACGGGCCACAAAATCGGACGATCCAGCCTGAATAGCTTGGACCAAGTCAGAGAGAGCTTGCTCCCGGCGGAGACCGATTAGAATGTGGGAGTGGTCTGGCATGCAAAAGATCGCCAGCACTTTATGTTGGCGGGTTTGGATTATGCCAGTGATATACCGTTGAAGCTCTTCCCTCATCTCCGGACGTATCAACTGCTGCCTTCCTTCTACAGAGAGCACAACATGAATGTGGATCTGAGTATAGGTGGGAGTCATGGTGGATTCATAAGATCACCGACCAGGAGCTGCAGGATTAATGAAAGGCCATCGCTCCCGGGTGCTAGGCATCTCGCGTGATAGAGTGAGTGGCAGGGTGCCAAATTCCCCTCCAGATGGCATGCTATTCACCGACAACCTGTGCCGCACGACGACATTTCATTACTGTTGGTAACCCGTAACCAAAACAAAGAAAATTCCTGGTTCATCGGGTTGGCGCCAATCAGCGCCAACCCGATGAACCAGGTAAACATACAAAACCATCGCGATTACCAACAGTACGGATTCCGCGAAGTCCGTCATTCATACCCGCACCATTGCCCGGGGCACCTGGGTCTGCCGCATGCCCTTGGTCCTGTAGTCCGTGTCTTCTGACGCGGCGCGTCCGTGTGTTCCGGTTTGGCAAATGAAATATGAAAGGCATGGCCTATCACCACGAAGTCGAATGCGGGGTCAGAACCCGTTATTTTTACTGCAAGGGCGGATTGGACTTCCATTGCACGTTACGCAGTGCCTTGACTACGTGCCCTGGTCCTCTAGAGTGGCCTCACTATGAAACTTCCCGGGATTAAATCTGGCTCGCATCTTTGGTCTAACGCGCACCTGGCGTTGCTTACCGCTGCTGCGCTAATCCTGGCTGGTTCCTCAGCCATAGCACAGTCCACCAATCTGGCCGAGTTGCGCGAGTTGCGTGTGCAGTGCATGGAGAGTTTCAGCACCTCGCAGTTGCGTTTGGATGAACTCCGCGCCTTTGTCGGGCAACAGGCCGGGCGCGAACGCGCGGCTGCCACCCAGCTTTTCCAGCTTCAACAGGGCACGGCTGCCGCCAAGCGGCGTGGCGATGACCTTAAGAGGGCTTTGGCTCAATGTACGAACTCCCTTCAAACCGCACAGCGCGGAGTTGAGCAGGTCTCGGCGAGCTATCGGGCTGCTGTCGAAACCCTACCTACCGGGGACCCCTGGGCGACGGACGGTTCTGCCGCTCTGGGCGATTTGCGCCGCGCCGCGGCTGCTGCACCTCGCGATACGTGGAAGTACAGGCGGTTCCAGCAGGCTTCCAGCATGTTTGCTGAAACCCTTCAAGAGTGGCGGACGGCACGGCGCACCATGGAGCAGGCTGCCTTTGACCTGGAACTGCGTGGTGCGCCCAGTGCTTTCAAACGGATCTCGAATCAGTTCGCATCTGTATCGGTCGAACTCAAAGCATTAGAACGTCAGTTGGCGGATCGGGAGGAAAACCTCGGCAAACTTACCGAAAAGAGCCGGGCATGGTCCGCCGCCATTCGTGAGTTGCGTGAGGGAGAGGAGACCTCGCGTGAACGCCTGGCAAAGATCCGATTTGGCTTTCACCTGGTGGACCTTAAATTTGCGGCTTGGCGTCTGGAACAATCGAGCTTGGGCGAGGAGGGCATTGAAGCGCTACCCGATGCCGTGGAAAAATTATTGTCTTTCGAACCAGCGATGACGGCTGGAGGCATCGCCCACTCGGCTCCAGGTGCCTCGCCCATGTCGATGATGGGTTTAGATAGCATGAACGCCGCCGGCTTGCGATCAAGCGATGAGGAGGCTCAAGAGGATAAAGAGGAGGGGGACGCTGCGTTTCGTGATCTTCTGGCTCGGGTGGACCTCGCCCAGGCCCGTCTGAGCTTTCTATCCACTGTGCTGCGGAAGGAGTCGATATCAGTGCAGACGGCAGTGGGAGCCTTGGAGGCCGTGGAGGATCGCGCCACGAGATTGGCGGGCGAGGCCGCCGAGCTATCCGCCGAGCAGGAACGGCTCCGGCGCGGACTGGAGACCGAACAAGCTGCTTTGGCAAGAGGAGCGGAAACGCTCGACCTGGTAAAGAAACGCTTCGCCTCGGACTTAAAAGTAATCAACGGTCTTCTGAAAGCGTCTGAAGAGCGAACAAAGGCGTTGAGCAAAGGCCTGGAATCAGGCGCCGGTCGAAAGGGTAAATAACCCCGGGCCAGACCCTGCAAATGGATCGCGTTCCGGCTGGGTGTAGTCACCGTTTTGTACGATTATCGGACTGACCCTTCGGCGATGAACAGTTCTTCCTCGATCAGGTTCTGCAGTGCCCGCAAACCTGCCTTTCCCTCAGTCGGTGCGATGATGCTCTGGATGTAAAGGAGGTACGCCAGCAACAACTCAAGTTCATGCCCGGTAATGCCCGTTTCTTGAGCGTAGGTGCGAAAGGCGGGCGTTGCCCAGCTTGCCTTCAATTCGTTTAGCAGGCGCTTTGCAGGTATCCGGCGGACCAGCAATCCATCCTGCACCCAGTAGTGAAACCAATCCCATGCGGGCGGGCCAACTGGTTCGCCACGCTCCCAGTCCAGAACCACTAACCCCTCAGGACCATTGCGCACATTCCAGGAGGCAAAGTCGCCGTGGTACAAGGCGGGGCGGACCTGCTGTTCACGCAACCTGGTTCCTAGCGTGGACAGGGCTGGATGAGACGTCATCGCGGCTTCGAGCCGACGCCATTGCGGGAGCTCCAAGAATCGCATAGGCAATCCAGGCCGGACCCACGCGGTCAGCAGGGCGCCGATCTGGCCGTTCGTCAACGTGCGATCAGGCAAAGGTCCGAAATATGGCAGCGCAAAAGCCCCCACTCGTGAGTCGTTAAGTTTTCCCAGGAGCCTTGGCAGGCC
Source organism: uncultured Verrucomicrobiota bacterium (assembly GCA_942493075.1). Classification (GTDB taxonomy): domain Bacteria; phylum Verrucomicrobiota; class Verrucomicrobiia; order Limisphaerales; family UBA8199; genus JBBQYD01. The sequence goes on from OW818681.1 coordinate 6,089,912, forward strand.
GCGCTGACTCCCTCCCCATTGTTCGAGGAAAGTGCTTTCCTGCTCCAGAAGCCTCAGTGCGTGTTCACCTATGCCGGCTTTGACAACCGCTTTGGGTGCGCCCGCTTCATCCAGCAGGAGAAAGATGAACCTCTGTCCGGCTGCATTGGGGTTCCCGGCGAGGCTGCAGAAAAGTGGGGTTGTTCCGGGGACGCAGCCGCTGATTTGGATCAGAAACTTGACTAATGGGGAGCTCGGTGAGAGCGGGACCATCGTCTCCGTTGTTCCCGGATAGAGCCCGGCACGAAACACCAGCCTGAGGCAAGTGCGCGCCAGGCGCGCGACCATTCGCTGTGCCGGATAGAGTTCAAGCCCGGCAGCCGCAGCGCGCGGCTGGGAGGGGAACATCAGGAACGGACGTCCTCCCTTCAGAAGCAGGCGCATGCGGAGTGGCTGCGCGGCGGTTGCACCGCTGGCAGCCGGTCCCAGAAGCTGGCTCCACATCTCGGAATTGGACGGCACGGGAGGAGAATGCCATTGGCTGCCTGTGATGAAAATAAAAACAAGCCCTCCAATTCTGTGTTAATTTGCCAGCAAATCCCATGGCGCATTAACAGAGGCGCCATGCTCCGGGGTGATTCCCGCATAAGACGCTGGGCAAGACTGCCCAGCGGGAGCCGGGGCGGGTTTTATAGGGGAATGCCTTATTTGAGGGCCCAAAACCCAGATGCATGTTAAGGAAAACCGATTACCAAAGGAGAATTAATGAAAAAAGCAATCGCAATTACCGCACTCTCTGGCCTGTTAGCCGCTGGCTGTTCATCCAGTCATAGTGACCGTGGCGGCACGTACGACGATTATGACACATCGGGCGCTGCCTCAAGCAGCTCCTCATCCTCTGTTGATACCAGCATTCGACCGGCAACTGATCCTGTCCCCTCGGAGGCTGGCGGTTCCAGTTTCCCGGAGGATTCATCGAGCAGTATGTCGACGGATTCCAACCTGAATGGCAGCGGGGCGGGGAGTCCTCCCAGCGGGTCAACCACGGGTTCCGGCACGAGCGATAGCTCTTCATCATCGAGCTCCGACTCTTCCAGTGCTACGGATACAGAGGCCGCTGGAGCAGGGACCACTTCTGGTGGCGCTGGCTACGGGAAAGGCTCAAGCCTGAACTCTGATTCGGGCAGCTCGACCCTGACCAATAACTGGAATACCCAGAGCAGCGGCGCGGCCCAGAGCCCCCAAGGCTCCTCGACTGGCAGCAACACCAACAGCAGCAGCGGATCAGCTACGGAAAACACTGACAGCACAACCGATAGTTCAGCGGTAAGCCCTGACAGCGGTGGATCAAGCAGCGCTCTTGGTGGACCGGCAGCCGGTGCATCCGGCAGCTCGACCAATTCCACGAATTCCGCCCTCAAGGGAAGTTCGAGTCTTTAGTCTGCTGTTCGGCCGGCTTGGGCCTGCCGCAGCGTTCAACCAGGGGAACGGAGAGTATCCGTTCCTCTTTTTTAGTGGGCCATTTGTGCCAGGGAAATCGCAATGCGCTCTGGCGGGAGCAGGTGTTGCACGGCACCGACTCGCCACGCTTCTTTAGGCATGCCGAACACAGCGCATGTGGATTCATCCTGGGCGAGAGTCGTAGCGCCGCACTTCTTCATGTGCGCCATTCCATCAGCACCATCCCGGCCCATGCCGGTCAGAAGCACGCCAATCAGACGGCGGGACGGCTGCGGTATGACAGACATCATCGCGACGTCTATCGAGGGACAGACAAAATTCACCTTCGGACCGGCCACGACATGAAGCCTGTGGTTGCGGGTGATCCGGGTATGGTATTCAGGAGGAGCTATGAAAACGTGGCCTTCTCTTAATTCATCTCCGTCCTTGGCCAAGCTAACCCGCATTTGCGTCTGCTTTTGCAGGGTTTTGGCAAAGGAGTCTTGAATGAACTTGGGCATGTGCTGCACGAGGAGCACGCTCGCTCGCAACGAAGGCATTTGCTGGAACAAGGAACAGAGAACCCTAACGCCACCCGTTGAGGCGCCAATGATGATCAGCGCGCTGTTCTCAGCAGCAGGGCGGGTAGATAGGAGCTCGCTCATGCAGCGCCGCCGGTAGGGTCGGAGGAGGGCCGAAGATAATCTATCGCTAACTTAGCCACTTCGAGCAACTTGCTGGCTTCGAATGGCTTAGGCATATAATCGAAGACGTATTCTTCCAGACCCGCAGCGGCTTCCCCAGGCGTGGGACGCGTCGTCAGCATGCAGATAATGTTCCCGGCTATCAGGTTTTCCGCCACCATTTTGCGGATGGTATCCCAGCCATCGAGTGTAGGCATTTGGATGTCCATCAGGATCAGCCCGCGAAAACCCTGCCTCAAGTGCGCGAGGCATTCTTCGCCATCTGCGGCGCAGGTTACCTGGTAACCGGCCCGCTGCAACACGCGGCTGACAGCCACGTGTACGTCAGGGATGTCATCGACAACCATGACGGCTCCCGCATTTGCCTGGTTTTTCATGTCCACTTTTTCCGCGCCCCAGCAGCTAAGCTGCTCCCCTTATGCCACTATCGGATGTTTTCAACGAAAGTTTAGAAGATTTTGAAGAGGGCGGGCAACAGAACGCAAAGATACAACGGAAAAAGTCGGGACAGATGCGATCACGGAACGGGGGGATCTGGCAGGAAAGCGGCTCGTTTTTTCCGAGGCATCAGTGAACGCTGGGTTTTGCGCAGTGAATGAGGGGCTCTAATCAACTTAAATATTTCTACTTAATTTGAGCTAAACTTTCCCCTCATCGTGCCGATGAGCTGACAGATCAAACTCTTTTTGTCATGAAACTCGGAACCAAGCTATACGCCGGATTCGGCGCCCTCGTTGTATTAACCTCCCTGCTTGGGGGCATCGCCGCATGGAACATGCAGAAGGTAAAGTTCAGCGCAGAAACCATGGCGGAGGATTACATGCCGGCTGTGAAAGCCGCCAATCAGGTCGAGCGAAACACGCTCATGGCCATGTTCGAACTGCGGGGTTACGCATTTACCGAAGCCACCAATTATCTTGAGACCGGGTTGAAAACCGTGGGAATGACGCACCAGGCTCTAAGCGAGGCCGAGAAGGTGGCCAAAAGCTCTGATGGCCATCTCGATTACCTTGCAAAGGCGGCTGAGCAGGCGAAGGCCCGATTCGGAGAGTATGACAGCCTGCTTCGGGAATCCATAACGGTCACAGAGGCTCTTGCGAAAGAACGCGCGCAGATGCGTGCATCCGCCCAGGCGTATTTCAAGGCTTGTGAAAACTACGCCACTGCCCAGGGGGGGTATTTGAAGGAACTGCTCCAGGGATTTACCAATGCAGCCAATGCGGATGCGGCCAAGGTGCAGGACCGGTTTAACAAGATTAAGATGATCAATCAGGTACATGATCTTGGCCGCCAGATAGAAGCAGAAAACTTTCGCGCCCAGGCCAACCGGGATACTGCGGCCTTTTCGGCAGCAATGAAGCAATTTGAGACGGCCCAGGCCAGAATCGAGGAACTCAAGCGCGTAACAACCAAGCCGGTGGACCTCGAGTTCCTTGGGCAATGTGCGGCAGCGGGCCGTACTTATGAGACTTCGATGTCCGAGTTTCTCAAGAAATGGCAGGTTCGGGAAGAACTGGCAGCCAAGAGAAACACGGCAGCCAACGGGGCGCTCGCTCAGGCGCAGTCCGCTGCAAACACAAGCGTCGAAAAGACCGCCGCCATGTCCGAAGGTTCAGCGCGCGACTTGCAGACTGCTACCGTTGGAGCGCTCATCGGCCTGGGTGTTGCGACGGTTCTCGGTCTCGGCATCGCGTTTTTCATGACGCGCTCGACCACCCGTTCCATCAAAGCCATCGCGGACCAAGTCAGCTCGGGCTCCGAACAGACCTCCGCCGCCGCGTCGCAGGTGGCTTCCGCCAGCCAATCCCTGGCTGAAGGCGCCAGTGAACAAGCCGCATCGCTTGAAGAGACCAGTTCTTCCCTTGAGGAGATGTCGAGCATGACCAAGCGCAACGCTGAGAATGCCCAGAAGGCAAATGATTTGGCCCGGCAAGCCCGCACCGCTGCCGATGCGGGTGTGAAGGACGTGGAGGAGATGACCGCTGCGATGCACGAGATCAAGAACTCCAGTGATGACATCGCGAAGATCATCAAAACCATCGACGAGATTGCTTTCCAGACGAACATACTGGCGCTGAACGCGGCCGTTGAAGCTGCCCGCGCCGGAGAGGCAGGAATGGGCTTCGCTGTCGTTGCCGAGGAAGTGCGCGCGCTGGCTCAACGCAGCGCTCAGGCCGCAAAGGAAACCGCCTCTAAGATCGAAGGCGCCCTGCGGCGCAGCGAGCGAGGAGTGCAAATCAGCGCGAAAGTTGACCAGGCACTTCACGAGATCGTGATTAAAGCCAGAGAGGTCGATCAACTCGTCGCCGAGGTTGCCACCGCTTCAGGTGAGCAAAGCCAGGGTATTAGCCAGCTTAACACCGCCGTGACTCAGATGGATAAAGTCACTCAGGCCAATGCTGCCAGCGCTGAAGAAAGCGCCAGTGCCGCTGAAGAGCTCAACGCTCAAGCCGATGCCATGGGCAAGGTGGCTCAGGAGTTGGTGGAGCTCATCGAGGGAGAAAGGGCGTCCAGGGCGGGATACGCTGCGGCATCAAGCCCATCCTCCCTGATTCCGGAGATGGATGCCCCTCGGCCGGCTTATAAGGTTGGCAACGGCAATCACCGTGGAAACGGTCACTCTAAAGGGAGCAGTAACGGCAATGGTAACGGTCACGCTCCCCTGGTTCTTCCCAGCCCGGCAGGCACCCGGACAAGCAAACCCGCACGCACCACGCCCGCTTCCGACGACTTCCGCGATTTCTAATTTATTCGCCAAGAAGAGGGGTATGGGGAATAGACCGGCGGACTTCAAATCCGCCGGTCTCCCTTTTTAGGAACAGCGGTAATCTCCGCATTGCAGGCGGTTTCTCCCAGGCGGTGGTTTGGGTCCTGCAGCTCAAACGGCAGAGGCGTCATCGCCGTAGAAGACCTCTGGCGCTACAAACTGGGCCCAGGTGCATTTCACGGTTGGACGCTTGAGCACGGTTATGGAACCATGCGTTTGTGAATGAGCGGCTGCTGGGAGAAACAGAGAAGCTGGTCCAATCCTGGGCGCGGCATCAGCCTGATCTGCTCCGCGACTATCTGGTCAGCGGCGTGGAAGATCCACGTCTGAACTTACAGAGCATACTCACCCGCCATTTTCTTGCGCGCGGGTTAACGTCCGAACCGCCCGCGCAACTGATGGAGCAGGAAGTGCGATTTTCGGCTGCCATGAATCTGCTGCTCCAGATGCGCCCGAGCTTGCGCGTGGAGGAAGACGCTGCCTTGATGCTGCATGCCTTACAGTCAGGGGCGGATAACTTCGAGGGCGCAGCCATTCCTCCTTATCTGACGGCGGCCTTTCGCGAGTTGCCATTGAGCATTCCCGGGGGCGTGGTGCCCAACTATCTTGCTGATTTTCTGATCCGGTTTGATCCGCAACGCTCCTGGGATTTCAGTCGGCCCGGTTCAACCCTTGAAGCGTTTGCGCCGCTCTGGCAAATAGCACTTGCAGGTCTTCCAAGGGATGCCGGTACGAAGCGGCTGCTTGAAGCCGCATGCGGGTCGGCAAATGATTATCGGTGGCTGGATGCATACGGTTTTGCGGACCAGCTTGAGTATGCGGGGTTTGATCTCTGCGCGGCGAACATCGAGAACGCGCGGCAGCTTTTCCCGGGAGCATCGTTCGCTGTGGGCAACGTCTTTCAGATTCCCGCGCCAGATCGTGCGTATGATTTGTGTTTCACCCACGATTTGTTTGAGCATCTGTCACTGGAAGGAATTGAAACAGCGGCAGCGGAGTTGTGCCGCGTTACAGGCTGGGGATTGTGCGTCGGCTTCTTCAACATGGAAGATCGGGAGGCGCACCAGATTGAGCCTTATGAGGATTATCATTGGAACAAGCTAAGTGCTGGTCAGATGCGGGAGAGTTTTGAGAGACACGGTTTTTTGGTGCGAATGATTCATATTGGCACATTCTTTCGCGAGCAGACCGGCGTTGATGCTGCCCATAACCCTAATGCATGGACCTTCTGGCTCGAGCGCAAGCCGTGAAGAATGGATTTCCGGGGTAGCGTAGGCGTCCTCGCCCAATGCCCATTTCACGCAGGCGTTCAGACCCTTGCATATGACAATCACTTGCCGTGTGTTCTCTCTCCTCTGTTGGGGTCAGAACCCATTATTTTTACTTTTTGATCAGTTGAGTGGCGTAACTACGACAATTCATTGTCCTGCCGTTGAAGTCTGGGAACGCTAGGTGAGCCACTTCTTTGCGCAATGATCAGCCTGGTATACCACATATCGCTTGCTGCCATTCATTCGCACCCTGCCAGCCAGCAAGGTAACAGCAACCGAACATCGCAATGACGAGGATGCAGAGCCGAGACGGCGTGACGGAAGGCGCACCGGGACGGTGCGCGTACTCGCAGTCGAGACGACCGCGCTACATCAAAAGCGCAGGTGTTTGACGGTGACGCCTTGGTTGATCAATTGGCAGAGGGAATCGATGCCGATCCGGAGGTGAGGCTCGGCAAACTCAGCGTTGACCCGGAGGTCGTTGGTGGTGGTCTTCACCCCTTCAGGCACCATCGGTTGGTCGGATACGAGCAGAAGTGCGCCCGTAGGGATTTCGTTCGCAAACCCCGTGATGAAGATGGTGGCTGTCTCCATGTCGATCGCCATGCACCTGATTCGACGCAGGTATTGCTTGAGTTCTTCGTCGTGTTCCCAGACGCGACGGTTTGTTGTATATACGGTGCCTGTCCAGTAATCGCGTTGGTGGTTGCGGATGGTTGTGGAGATGGCCTTTTGAAGGCTAAACGCCGGCAGTGCCGGAACCTCCGGCGGGAAGTAATCGTTCGAAGTGCCTTCTCCGCGGATCGCCGCGATCGGCAGGATTAGATCTCCGATGCGGTTCTTCTTTTTCAATCCACCGTGTTGGGGTCAGAACCCATTATTTTTACTTTTTGATCAGTTGAGTGGCGTAACTACGACAATTCATTGTCCTGCCGTTGAAGTCTGGGAACGCTAGGTGAGCCACTTCTTTGCGCAATGATCAGCCTGGTATACCACATATCGCTTGCTGCCATTCATTCGCACCCTGCCAGCCAGCAAGGTAACAGCAACCGAACATCGCAATGACGAGGATGCAGAGCCGAGACGGCGTGACGGAAGGCGCACCGGGACGGTGCGCGTACTCGCAGTCGAGACGACCGCGCTACATCAAAAGCGCAGGTGTTTGACGGTGACGCCTTGGTTGATCAATTGGCAGAGGGAATCGATGCCGATCCGGAGGTGAGGCTCGGCAAACTCAGCGTTGACCCGGAGGTCGTTGGTGGTGGTCTTCACCCCTTCAGGCACCATCGGTTGGTCGGATACGAGCAGAAGTGCGCCCGTAGGGATTTCGTTCGCAAACCCCGTGATGAAGATGGTGGCTGTCTCCATGTCGATCGCCATGCACCTGATTCGACGCAGGTATTGCTTGAGTTCTTCGTCGTGTTCCCAGACGCGACGGTTTGTTGTATATACGGTGCCTGTCCAGTAATCGCGTTGGTGGTTGCGGATGGTTGTGGAGATGGCCTTTTGAAGGCTAAACGCCGGCAGTGCCGGAACCTCCGGCGGGAAGTAATCGTTCGAAGTGCCTTCTCCGCGGATCGCCGCGATCGGCAGGATTAGATCTCCGATGCGGTTCTTCTTTTTCAATCCACCGCATTTACCAAGGAATAAGCACGCTTTGGGACGGACCGCATGGAGCAGATCCATGACGGTCGCCGCGCTGGCGCTGCCCATGCCAAAATTGATGATCGTGATGCCGTTGGCAGTGGCATTGAGCATGGGACGATCCTCGCCATGCACAGGCACGTTGTTCCATTCGGCGAACATCCGCACGTAATTGCTGAAATTGACCAGCAGGATGTATTGGCCGAACTCCGACAGCGGGGTGCCGGTGTATCGCGGGAGCCAATCGGTTACAATCTCGTTCTTGGTCTTCATGCCCGCCTCCTGGAGCGTTTACTAAACCCGGATTTCAGCGCTGGCCACGTGCGCGCTGAGACCTTCCACCTCACCGAATTTGCGGACGGCAGGCAGCGCTTTCTTCAGAGCGCCACGGCTATATTCCACCAGGCTGGTGCGGCGCTGGAATTGGTCCACGCTCAGGCCCGGGAAAGAAACTCCCGCCCCTCCGGTCGGCAACGTATGGCTGGGGCCGGCTACGTAATCGCCCAGCACGGTCGGCGTCCAGGGTCCCAGGAAAATGGCCCCGGCAGTCTCAATGGCCTGGCTTACGCGACGTGCGTTGCGGGTCATGACTTCGCAATGCTCTGGAGCAAGCACATTGGTCAGTGCTACGGCCTGCTCCATGTTCTTCATTTGAATGAGCCAGGTCTCCCGTTTCATTGCTTTGGCGATCAACTCCGCTCGCGGAAGCCTTGGCAGTTGCCGGGTGATTTCCTTCTCTACAGCTTTGAGAATCTTGGCGGAAGTGGTCACGAGCCAGCAGCGCTCGTAGCCAGACCCGTGCTCCAACTGCGCCAGGATGTCGGCGGCCACGGCCTTAACGGGCGCGGTATCGTCGGCCAGCACCAGCAGCTCGCTTGGTCCGGGCAGGAGGTCGATGGCCACGTATCCAACAACGAGCCGTTTGGCGGCGACGACGTATGCGTTGCCGGGGCCGTAAATCTTTTGGACCTTACGCAGAGGGCCCGCGCCGTAGGCAAGGGCTGCAATGGCTTGAGCGCCGCCAATCCGCCAGATCTCCGTGGCACCCGCCGCACGTGCAGCATACAAGAGGGCGGGGTTCACACTCCCGTCTTTCCCGCATGGCGTGCAGACGACGATTTCTCGACATCCAGCCACTCGCGCGAGGCTCACGGTCATGATCGCGGTGGAGACAAGGGGGGCCATGCCGCCTGGAATATAAACGCCTACCCGCGCGAATGGGTCGAACTTTTCTCCGACAACCGCCCCGTGCGAATTGCGCATGCTCCAGGCTTTGCGTCGCGATTTGGCAGCAAACTTCGCCACGTTCCGATCGGACTCAGCAATCGCGGCGCGCAGGCTGGGATCGGCTTTGAGGGACGCCGCAACGAGCTCGGCCTGGGTGACCTGGAGTTGCTCGGGTGTAAGCTTGGCGCCATCAAATTTCTCCGTCAGTTCGCAGACGGCCTTCAAGCCGCCGGTCTGCACCTGATCCAGGATGGCACGTGTCCGTTGTTCAATCCCTGGATCGAACAAGCTGGAGGGGGCGGTTACCTGGGCCAGTTTTGCGGCGAAATCTCGGTCTGAGTGACGGATCACGTTCATGAAAGCAGGCTAGAGGAACCCCGGTACAAAGTCAAAAACCGCTAACGAAGGGAAGTCCACAGATGACACAGATAACCGCAGATAAGAGACGGAAAACGTAGATTCACGCCAAGACTTTGAAGAAGAGATCCGATCCCATCGTTCGTCATCCCGGGTTCTTTACGTGACAATCATCTTGTACCAAAGATCTGACTGTCTGCATCTGCGCCAATCTGCGTCATCTGTGGATAAAAAGCCGACCGGGAGAATCCACTTTCACTTGATTACATTCTGCCGCTATCCTCCGGCACAGTGAGCGGTCCGCTACCAGATCCCGATCCTTTGCAGGCGCCTGTCACTACCCTGAGCGGAGTGGGACCGGAACGCGCCGCCATGCTCAGCCGGCTGCACATTCATTCGATAGAAGACCTGCTCCTGCACCGTCCGCATCGCTACGAGGATCGCCGGGCTATGCTCACGATCAGGGAACTGACCGCCGGTTCTGCCGCCACCACGCGCGGCACCATCATCGCTTGCGGAGTGAAGTGGTTCGCCAAACGCCGAAAATCCATCTTTGAGCTTATTGTCGATGACGGCACAGCACGGCTGCATTGTCGCTGGTGGAATCAACCGTTCATGGAGCGTTACTTTGCCAAGGACGATGAGTTGGTGATTTACGGCAAGGTGCTCGCGGCCAAACCGCGCACGATGGATCATCCGGATACCGAAGTCATCGACCCGGGCGAGGATCGGTTCATTCATTTCGGACGCATCACGCCGATTTATCCACTGACAGAAGGAGTCTCGCAACGATGGTTGCGCAGCCTGATTTGGCGCACGCTGGAACGGTTCCGGGATCAGGCCGCCGAAACCTGGCCTGCGTTGAAGCTCAGCGCGCGCACGAACTGGCCTGTCTCGGGCGCACAAGCTCATGCCGCGCCGTTCTTGCCTCGATCCGCCGCCATTCAACAGCTCCATTTTCCGGAGTCCCCGCAAGCGGCTCAACATGCCCGCGCGCGGCTCGCACTCGACGAGTTTATCAGACTCCAGCAGCAGATCCGTCTGCGCAGGCTGCGGTTTGAGGCCAAATCTGCCACGCCGCCGAATCTCAGCGACAACCGGCTCATCAAACCCTTCCTGAAGCAGCTCGGGTTCAAGCTCACGGCAGCACAGACTCGCGTGCTGCGCGAACTGCGCCAGGACTCTTCAGGGCCGCATCCCATGCGCAGACTGTTGCAGGGCGATGTGGGATCTGGCAAAACAGTGGTGGCGGCGTGTTGCGCGTTAATGGAGCTGGAGAGCGGTCGAAACGTTTTGCTCATGGCGCCCACGGAAATTCTGGCCGATCAACATTTTCGAAACTTCACACGCTGGTTTGCCGATCTGCCGGTGCGAGTGGAACTTCATACCGGGTCGCGCAAGACTCTCACCGAACCTGCGGCACAAGGACGGCTCACCGATGAAGCCGCTGCGGGCCCGGTCACGCTGGTGATCGGTACGCACGCCCTGGTGCAGGCGGGGTTTAATCTGCCGAACATTGGCCTGGTGATCATCGATGAGCAGCACAAGTTTGGCGTCGCGCAACGAGAGCAGCTCGTGCGCAAAGGCAACTACCCACACCTGCTCGTGATGACCGCCACCCCCATCCCGCGCACGCTTGGCCTCACGTTATACGGCGACCTGGATCTCTCGATTATCGATGAAGCGCCGCCGGGCCGTGGGCGTGTTCGGACTTTTATTCGCGGGGCTGACAGCCTGCCGGAGGTGCGCCGTTTCATTAAGAGCAAGCTGGATGAAGGACGCCAGGCCTATGTGGTTTATCCGCGCGTCGAAGAATCCGATGGCATCACGAAAGCCGTGACGCGCGAGTTTGAGGCGTGGAAGAAAGAGATGGCGCCGCACGCGTGCGGATTGATGCACGGCCAGCTCAAGCCCGCGGAGAAGGACCTCGTGATGTCGCAATTCCGATCAAACCGGGTGCATGTGCTGCTGGCGACGTCGTTGATCGAAGTCGGAGTGGATGTGGCGAATGCGACTGTCATGGTGATTGAGAACGCGGATCAGTTCGGGCTGGCGCAACTGCACCAGTTGCGAGGCCGTATCGGACGCGGCGCACATGAGTCCTTTTGCGTGCTGGTGGCTGGGCCAAAGCCAGAGGGACGTGAGCGGCTGAAGGTTCTGGAGGAGACCACCGACGGCTTTCGCATCGCGGAGGCTGATCTTCAACTGCGCGGCCCCGGGGAGTTGCTGGGCCAGGATCAAAGTGGCATGCCTGACTTCAGATTCGGCGACCTGGTGCGTGATTTGGATTTGATCCGGTTAGCGCGAGAGCTGGTGCGTGAGTTGCCAGGCCCAGTTGAAACAGATTCTGGTTCCTCCGCGGTTGGCAAGCGCGCGAGGTGAGGTCATGCGGCGGGACGCACTGAGACCCGATGCTAAAACCGGCAAAAGCGGGTAAGAAGTCTAAATAAATTGACACTTTCCACTTAGTGCGTTAAGTTGCCCCGTCTATGCCATCGTTTTTCCCGGTCCCCCGCCTCGCCTGCCTGGCCCTGGTCATTTCTCTCATCGCTCCCGCTTACGGCAAGGTCCTAAGCATCGGCCATCGAGGCGATTCCTTGTTCGCTCCTGAGAACACGATCGCAGCTTTCAAATCCGCACTCCCAAAAGCCGATCTCGTCGAGCTCGATACGTATACGTCTTCTGATGGCGTGCTCGTTGTGATGCACGATGCGGATGTGAAACGCACGACCGAGGGCACAGGTGCCATCACCGGGATGACTCTAGCCCAGATCAAGGTGCTGGATGCCGGGTCCTGGTTTGCGGATGCTTTTACAGGCGAGCGTGTGCCAACACTGGAAGAGGCGATCACGAACATCGCACCCCAGGCGCTTGTTCTGATTGAGCGTAAACAAGGCTCCGCTGAAGCGCATCTTGAAGTCATCTCGCGGTTGAACGCCGTCACGAACGTCGTGGTGCAAAGCTTCGATTGGACGTTTCTTGCGAACCTGCGTGCGCTGCATCCCACAATCCGGCTCGGTGCCCTTGGAAGCGGCACATTCACCCCAACTACGCTGACCAACATCCTGAATGCCGGGGCAAACATGGTGGCCTGGGAGAAATCGGGCGTCACACCCGAAGTTGTCACGATGGTGCATGACGCCGGTCTGCAATTGTTCGTCTGGACGGTCGATGGACCAGACATCCTGAACTACATCAACCTTGGTGTGGATGGGATCATCTCAAACGACCCGGGTATGGTGCGCCGGCTACAAGCTGGACCTCAGCCCGGTGAGGAAGTAAACCTCGCGGCGGACCTGTTCATGTACTGGCGCATGGACAATGGCCTGACCAATTCCCTTGCTACAACGGTTACGGATCATAAAGGTGCAGGCTCCACCGGCCTGAGCCGGCTGGATGGACTATCACACTGGGGCACGACCAATGAGGCGAAATTCGGTTCCTGCGTGAACCTTGATAAGAACGCCTTTGTCCCTGTCCCGCAGAGTGCCGCCACCGACATCGGTTCCAACGCATTCACCTACTCTGCCTGGATGAAGCTAAGCGAACTCCCGTCAAAGATGGCGACCTCCTATGGCGCGATCCTCGATTCAACCAACGATTGTTTCTCCGTGTTTCTGGATCGCTCGAACAAGGAACTCCGGTTCAAGGTTACGGACGTAACAGGCGCAGCAGCGCGCCCGGGAATTCCTGAAAGCAAACTGTCCACCAACACCTGGCTGCATGTGGTGGCCACCTATACTGGCAGTGCCGGGCCTGTGTCGGGACAATCTACGATCTATATAAACGGCGTTCCGGTTGATGTTCATACCGGTTCGGATAGCTCCAGCCCATTCGGCCTGACCGGCATTGTCAAATCGAACAACTTCGCTGCCATGGGACGTGAAGGGGTTCTTGGAGGCAACTACTTCCTTGGTTCATTGGATGACGTAGCCATCTGGCGCCGGGCCCTTGCACCCACGGAAATCTCAGCGCTCTATGAGGGCGGAGTTTCCGGATTATCCCTTGGCGATCTGTTGCGCGCACCCACGGAATTCCTCCGCATGCGCTCCCTGCAACGCGACTCCGCAAACGACCAATTGGAAATCTTTTTCACGCCTAACAAATCGTGGACCAGCTATCGTCTGCTTAGGGCCACCTCCTTGAACGGACCGTTTCTGCCGATTTATGGGGCCACGCCCGAGTATCTCGGCCGTGGAACCTGGCGGTTCACACTCCCCTTCTCCGATCCTTCGCTAACTCTATATCGTGTCGAGGCCGAATAGACCTCAACGCATCGCACCAAACATGGTCGCCAGCTTTTGGCTTAGGCTGCGGCTCTCTGGTCCCATCCATAGCCACTCCGGTTTCGCGCCGCTTGATCCGCAACCAGCCATGTCGTAAAGCCCGTTTGACGAGCTCGAACAGCGGCATCCTCAGACCGCGACTCAGTAAAGAAAAAGGATTCCGATTCCAGGAGCAGCTTCTTCACTCCCGGCGGCAAGGCATAAAAGCCTGGGTATGTCACCATGATCGACTTCGCCATAAATAACCTTTCTTCTCGGTCTTTGACGTAGTTTCCCGCAAGGAATTCAAAAGCGCCAATGACATTACCATTACAAATTAGTAACCCTGGGCGGGGCGAAAAGTTGCAGAAACATAGACCGAATCCGGGTTGCGCCTCATGGCAAGCGGGTTGGGTGTGACTAAGAGTGGGTGAGCAACACTTCAAAATGCAAAGGGAATGAAAACGTGGCGCCGAGCCTTCATTATTCACAGGCCTATAACCCTTTCCGTGCGCTGCGCTTGATCGAGGTAGGGACGCGGGTTGCCCCGCGCCCCCCTCACAGATCCCGGCGTGCAGTTTACCCGCACCGGGCTCTTCAGGTTTAGCTCACTTACGCACAAGCCTTCGGAGCGTCATACCGCCGAAACAACTGGTTCAGGGCTGCTTCTGCGGCCGCTGGATTGGGCTCGTTAGCCAAGGGCGAACATTCCTTGATGGACGGTGTCGGGATGCAGAACCGTTTGAGCAGGCGTGTGAACGCCCGCTGCGTGTAGCTCCGCTTCTGACTTCGCCGATTCAGCCATTTAAAGAGAATCTTGCGTGTCTGCTGCCAATACTGTTCCAGGCTTCTGGAATTTCCTCTGACTCCATAGTAGTTCCAGGTGCCTCGATACTTGCTTGCCAGTCCCTTCATTAATCGCGGTAGTTTCTCGTGCCGGTTCTCCCGTATCCACGCTGTAAAATTGGCCACTCCTCGCCTCAGTCTCTTGGGCGCTGTGCGGCGTCCCACCATCGGCTTGCCTCGCCGGCTTCGCGTCCAATAGAACTCAAAACCTAGAAAATCGAAGCGTCCGTTGTGTGGTCCGCCATACCGTCCAAAACGCAATTGCCGCGTCTTGTCCGGCGCCATTTCCAGCCCAAACCGGGCCAGCCTTTCTTTAAGTTGGGTCATGAACCCTTCGGCCTCGTGCCGTCTCTCAAAGGCGCAGACAAAGTCATCCGCATACCGGATGAGCAGGCTGCCCCCTTGTATGGCTCTGCGCACCTTGTGCTCAAACCACAGGTCCAGCACATAGTGCAGATACACGTTTGCCAGTACGGGCGAAACAATCCCGCCCTGCGGCGTTCCGGTTTCCGGATGGATCACCTGCCCGTCCTCTTCGAGTATTCCCGCTTTAAGCCACTTGCAGATCAACCCCAGAAACGCTCCGTCATCTATCCGGTGGTTTAGCATTTTAAGTAGCCACTCCCAGTTGATGTGCTCGAAGTAGCCTTTGATGTCTGCTTCCACCACAAACTCATAACGTCCCCGTGTCAGGGCCGCTGCAAGTTCCCGGCTCGCTGCCTGCGCGTTTCGCCCCGGGCGATAGCCCCAGCTACTTGGCAGGAAGTCCGCCTCATAGATTGCGTTGAGTATCCGTGCCGCCGCCATTTGAACAACTTTGTCCTCCAGCGTCAGTATCCCCAGTGGCCTGAACTTTCCTTCCCCTTTGGGAATGTACTTTCTCCGCACCAGTTTGGCATGATAGCTCTTTTGTTTTAATCGTTGATTCAGCTCAGCGAGGTTCTCATTGAGGTTCTTTCCGTATTCCTTCCAGCTCACCTCGTCCACTCCGCAGGCCGCGTCCTTCCTTAACTGCAAGTAGCAGTCCCGCAGCGCTTCTTCATTGATCAACCGGTAGAGCCCTCCAAACCGATGCTCCTTCTGTTGCTTGGCTTTCCTTGCTATGGCTTGCAGGGAGGTTCGCCAGAGTGCTTCCGTCTTTCTTACGGCTCTGGTTTCCTTTGCAGCCTGCGCTATCCTGTCGGCCCCTTCATCTTTGGCCGCCCCAACCGGCTGGGGCGGCGGCTGATTACTATGAGCCGATCTGACTGCCTGCTTCTCCTCGGAGGCCACTTCTTGTCGTTGTGAGGTCTCCTTACCCGCTTGGCTCTCGCAGTTAGTGCGGCGGGAATCAGCAGGTCTCTCTCCCAAGTTCCTGGCTGTTCTTTCCTCACGTGCCACGCTCTTCGACCCCGGCAGGTTAATCCGTTCCTCACCTTCAGCGGTCCGGATCATATTGGGTTCCGTATACGGGAACTTCGTCCCCACCTGCTTGTCTGTCCCGTCTCGAGGCTGAATTGCTTTAGCAGGGTGCGTGTCCTGCTTGCGGCCCATGATTTTCCCTGTGTACGCTTCCGCTCGGTCGTTCGGCAAGGCCGCTTCCAGCGCGGCTCCCACCTGTCCTTCCTGACGGCAACACTCGGTATTGGGCGGTTGGTTAGACCTTTCCATCCATTCCTTTCGTTATGAACACTGACTTTTTTTCTTCCTTCTTCATCAGTCTTGAGGGACTTGCACCCTCAAAACAGCCAGACTTCTTGGCGCTCTCCCGGAAGGGACTCCTGAAAATAGCCCAATGCTTCAGCATTGGGTGCTTGACATAATATCCCAAAAGCGTCCCGGAAGGGACGGTTGAACCGTCACTCCCACAGCTACTGCGGATACTATTCGACCCGGTGTTTTTCAGCAGAGCCAGGCATTCACTCAGCCGTTCCTTCGGAACTTGGTCAGTATTGAACACCTGCCACCTAAAGCTGAAGCTTTGGCTTTTATCAACCGTCCCGCTGGGACAGGAGCGGGGCGATCCGCGGATGAATGTTGAAACTTCCACAGGTCGCTAACATCAATCACCGATGTTCTGTGCTCCTGGCACTGCAGAAGGGCCTCTCAAAGCAGCCGAGTCTGGACAACTCTGTGAAGAAAAGAGTCCAAAGCGAAAGGCTCCGCAAGGAATTGGCTTCCGATGAAACAATCACATTGCCTCACCCCAGTTGAACACATCCAGCAGCGGATTTTATTTCTGCGCGGTCAGAAGGTGATGCTCAGCCAGCACCTCGCTGATCTCTATGCAGTCCCGGTTAAAGTGCTACATCAGGCCGTCCGCAGGAACCGAGATAGATTTCCAGATGACTTTATGTTTCAGGTTGATCGCGACGAATTAGACATCTTGAAGTCACAAGTTGTGACCTTAAGTTGGGGTGGGGCTCGGGCCCTCCCCTATGACTATACAGAACAAGGGGTTGCCATGCTCTCGAGCGTCTTGAGGAGTGATCGCGCCGTTCAGGTGAACATCGCTATCATGCGTGCCTTTGTTCAACTTCGTCAGATGATGTCCAGCCACGCTGAGTTTGCCCGGAAACTTGCCGAGCTTGAGCGGCGCATGACAGGGCACGATACCGCCATTCGCTCACTATTTGAGGCGATCCGCCAACTCATGGAACCGCCACCTGCGCCGGCCAAACCCGAGATAGGCTTTCACGTCAAGGAAGACGCTGTGCCCTACCGGGTCAGAGCTAAGGCAGGTTCATGGAGAAACGTTTCCTGCCAGCGCGAAGGGTCGGATCGCGGAACTGGACAAAGTTAATCCTGATCCCGGACGGTTTTTCGGTATGAGGATGACCTGCGAAAGCGGCAAGACTACATGGAATACTTGGATGGACCTGCGTCAGTTAGGAGTTGCCATGGACCAGGTTTTCGAGATGATCGATCGTGCCATTCTTCACGAGGGTGCGCGAGATATACTCGCCGGATTAAAGGGCACCTGATATCATTCTTTTGCCATGCCCAACGCCATCTATCGAATCGAATCGTTAGGACGTCAACTCGGCATTGGCGTGGCGGGGGCACGTTACGTGCAGTTGAGCGCTGTGGCCAAGGACAACACACATGCACCGTATTGCATCCCGAACGAATTGATTTGCGGCGAGCTTGGCCGTTTTTTGCGTCTGCCCGTGCCACCGGTCGGTATCGTTTCACAGACGACAGGAACGCCTCTATTTGCCTCGCTTAACTTCAACCTGACAGGCAACTCACTGCCTCCAGTGAATGTCGGCCAGTGCATGCGCCAGTTGCCGAGACTTTCGGCTGGCCTGCTGCTCTTCGACATATGGGTGGCCAATTGTGACCGACACCCGGAAAACTTTTCGGTGGATTTTCTGGCTAGCCCGCCACAAATGAATGTTTTTGATCACAGCCACGCGCTCTTCGGCTACGCACCCGGCGCTGGCGAGCGACGATTGAAGGCATTGCTGGATCGCCTGGGTATCTCGTGGACCACAAACAATGCGGTGGATTCGGGACAGCATCGCCATTGTTTGTTGGATGTGGTAAATTCAGACAACGAGTTCGGTTTCTGGACCAGGCGCATCCGAGCTATGCCAGATTTCTACATCGAAGAAATCTGCCGTGACGCGCAGCCGTACGGTTTGACAGCGCGGGAATCTGAGGAAGCCGCGCATTTTTTGAAGACAAGACGCGACAATTTACAGACAATAATCCGAAGCCATCAGGCCGAGTTTACGGCCATCAATACCTGGAGCCTGCTGCAATGAATGCGACCAAATATCTCCTTGCGAAGTACATCGCGGATTTGCACCGCTTTGAGCCGCGGAACATAGGTGTGCTGGTGTGGTCGCCGACGGGTATTGAAGCGCGGTTTCTGGCTGAGTTTCCTGATCGCCCCGGCGATGTCGATGGCCGTTCAGTTCCGGGGTTTGTGACTTCTCCCAGTGCTTACAAGCAATGGATTCGTTACTGGCGGGATGCGATCTCCGGCCCGTCGTTTAAGCCGTTGAACGGCGCTGAAGTGTTGTCATCCAGTTCCCCCGGGTTCCTCGAAGCCTTGCAACAGACGGGGCGCGGGAATTTCGTGCTGGTGGACGCGGGGGTTGTGCTCGATGCCGTGAGTGAAGATGAGTTGCCGGGATTGGCAGATCAACTTTTTGCACAATTGGTAGAGGCCAATGCACCGGATGAGCCCAGGGACTTGGACTTGGATTTCGTCTGCGAACAACTCCTCGAACGCACCAATCTGAACAAGCACAAAAACTTTTATTCGGATTATCCAGTGCGGTGCGCCGTGAACAATGTCGAGGAAGAGTATGTCTTTAGCCACGCATTTGCGAATGGCAGGTTGCAGCGGCTTTATCAACGGCTCGCCATCCCCAAGGGGAAAGCGCGCCTCCGAAAGAATGTCCACGATACTGCGTGGAGTTTTGAACAGGTCTTTAGACAGAAGATCGTCCAGCCGCAGGAGGCCGGGGTGTTGGTCTATGTCACCCAGGAGCAAGAAGCACAGCCTGACGTGAATAAGTCTCTTCGATTGCTTGGCTCTTTGACTCGGGTGATCAATCTGAGGGATGAGCAAGCTGGCCAACAAGAGTTTGAACCGCTCGCGAAACTTCCCGAACACTAACCATTCAAGGCGAAACGGGACTCATCGAATCCGTCGGATAGAAATCGCGACATGGTGTCGCGATTCCCTGCGTTTGAAGCTCAGCACAACTGAGGGGACGCCTTCTTCGTAATGGAGAAAGCCTGTCTTTATCCTGGGCTTACGGCTTTTTAATTCTGTAAAGCGGCGTGCGTCGCGTTTGCGCGGCAGGTTAACCTGAGCGATGCTACCCCACAGCCGAAACTCGTCCATGGGGACACTCGGCTGCCGCAAACCAACGAATTGAACAATGAAAAAGCTGCTGATCCCACTCGCCGTCGTACTAAGCCTGTCCGTTGCCTCATCGCAAGCTGCTGATGCCAAGGCTATTTGGGAAAAGGATTGTGCCAAGTGCCATGCGCCCGACGGCTCCGGTAATACGACCATGGGCAAAAAGTCTGGCGTGAAGGACTATACCAGCGAAAAGGTCCAGGCCGAACTCAAAGATGCAAACATGCTCAAAGCGATCAAAGAGGGCGTAAAGGTCGATGGTAAAGTGAAGATGAAAGCCTTCGAGGTGACCGATGAGGAGAACAAAGCGTTGGTTGCCTACATCCGTTCGTTGAAGAAGAAATAAGCTTTCCCGAGTGCCGGATCGAGGCTCCCCCGATTGGAGGCTCAAGAGCGGTTGCCTGCCCTTAAAACAAAAAACCCTGCATCAACAGGATGCAGGGAAACGAAAGAAGTAGAACACCTGAGCAGCCAACCCTAAACCGGAGGGCAGCGACGCTGGGGCAAAGGGATTAAACCCAACATCTTATCCACCCTCCGACAAAGGGTCATGCATGGTGTCCCGACACCGCGACCAGAGGGCGGGGAGTCGGACCATGCTGCCTTCCGGCTGAGAAGGCAAGAGTCGGAGCCGGCAAAAACTCAGAATCCTCACAAGCAGGTATCTGGGCCGAGCCGAAATGGAAACCGTTATCGTCCTGATAGCCGACGGGGGCCTTGGCGGCCACACGCAACTGGTAAACCACGCTGCCTGCTAGCAGCACTAAAGTGATCAGGGCGATTTCGATCATGCTTCGAAACACAGCATCACTGATGCCACAGGACACAACGGCCCTAAAAAAGGGTGGGGGAAGCCACGATCCAGCGCTTGTTGCGGGTTAGCACGCGCTTATTGACACCAACCAAGGCACCTCTCCGCATTGTCACGTAACAGAGGCGGGAAAATCACGCACGAGTGTCCGTATTTTTGCCTAGTGTCCTCCCAGGAACAGGACACTTCTGTCCTGCAACGGGACACGACGCCTCGGTGGGGCTTTCAAATTTTGCCGACTGCCTTGAAGAAGGTGTAACAGAACACGCCGTTGGGCTCTGCCGTACGGTAAAGATCAGCAATCCCTTGATCGAACTCGGCCGGGCTGAGTAACCCGGCATTCAAAGAGGATTGCCTTACGCCTTCGATCATCGCGGTGAACGTCAACCGTGTGAACCCTTCGGCCAGCTCAGGGCGGCTGCCATCCGCATAGACCATCCGGGGAGAAACCCGGACACCTTTAAACCCAGCCTCGTGCAGCAGGGGATACAAGGAACGACCGACCAGCGCATCCCCTCCCGCACGCGCCTGCAGTTCTACCTGGCAATTGATCGCACGCTGGGCCGCCTCGCTGCGTGGATAGTAATAAGCCGATCCATGGTCGCCTTCTATAACGGTAATGGTACCTCCAGGCTTCAGCATCGCTCGAAGGCAGCGCAGGGCTTCGACAGGACGGGCGAGATGCTCAAGCACGAAACACAGAAACACATGGTCAAAGGAGCCAGCCGCAAACGGCAGATCGAAGATATCAGCCTGCTGAAAGGTTACGTTGCTCAACCCGGCATCGTGCAGAGCTGCCCGCGCCTCAGCCAGAGAGGCGGGCGAAATATCCACTGATGTGATCCTCGCCTTGGGACTGTTCCGCGCGAGGGTGACCGTTTGCGCGCCCACGCCGCACCCAGCTTCCAGCACCGTGGCGCCTTCCGGGTAAACAGTATCTGAGTGGAGCAGGTCAACCAAAGTGGCAGCCTGATCCTGAAGCCGCTGGGCTTCACGCGGGTCATAACCGTGGACGTAGGATGTGGTAGTCATGGAACGTGTGTGGCCGGGCGCAATGCGCGGAACCGGATGTGCAGGAAAATAGGGACCCAGACCGGGGAGTCAAGTGACATAAGAAACATAGAAAACCCCGGCACCGACACCCACGGACATCTCCACGGACGGACACAAGCGGACACGGACAACACGTCCTGAGTTCCCCGAATTAGCGCCTCCTCCGCTATCGGCCACTTTAGCCTTCAGCCTTTTGCTTTTAGCCTTTCTTCAAAACCTGTTGCCGGGAAAGCGAGATTGTCCTAAGGTGTGGGCACTGCGCGAGTAGCTCAATTGGATAGAGCGTCGGCCTCCGGAGCCGAAGGTTGAGAGTTCGACCCTCTCCTCGCGCACCATCCTCACAGTTCAACTTGATCAGCAAGCCCCTCCCGACCTTTATCCGTGCGGCTCTGTAGTTTCACCAACAAGTCTGAAAATGCTGGTTCACTGAGCCTGGGGTGCCGCAGTTGGATTTGGGTTTGCGGTGGGCACGGGTTGCGCGAGCTTTTTCCGGAGCGTCTCGTCGTTCGGGAATAAAGCCGCCCCACGCTCCCAGGCTTCACGAGCGGCATCCGCCTGGCCTTGTTTCTCATACTGCTCGCCGAGCTTGGCATAGGTTTGCGCAAAGTGCGGCTGCGCTGCTTGAGCTTCCTGTTGATCGATAAGCTGAGTGAAATGACCGATTACCTCAGGGCCTTTGCCAAGCTGGGGAGGCCAGTACGTCATGGCCACCGCTTTTATATAACGCGCATCCCAATTGGATGCATCTTTCTCTAACGCGGAATCCAGTATTTTGTCAGCCTGCATGGCGAGTATCCCTTGCTCACGCAGGTCCGTGATGGTTCCCGCCTTCATCAGGTGTGCCTGGCCTAACGCGCCGAAGGATTGGGATGACTCCGGATTCTCGGCCACGCTTTTCTCAAACTCTTTGATGGCAGCATCCAGTTCTCCGGATTTGCTCAGGTACCCCCCAAGCTTCCTGCCGCTGCGCAAAAGTTGACTCCGGCGATAGCAGCCGATCCACGGCGTCGGAAAAGTTGATCTGCGGTTGCGCAACGGGTGCCACAGGTGCAGCAGCCGTGCGAACAACCTGGGCTGTCTTCTGGGAAACGGGCGCCTGTGAGGTGGTCGAAGCCGGCGGTCGGATCGCGACCTTGCTCGTTTTCTCAGCCTCCGGAACGGTTGTCTCCTGTCCAATCCCCTGGCCAGTCTGCGACGCTGTTGGCTTTGAACGGGTATTATAGAAACCAATGGCGCACCCGATCACCACAGCGATTACTGCACCGAGTATCATGATTCTCATACGTTATCCGTTTTCTGGTTCCGCACAGCTTTCAAGAGCGGTCTCCCGTTAGTTCTGATTGTTTTGGAAGTATGCGCTGATCAGAATACATAAACCAGAACCGTTTGTCATAGGGCGTTTGGGTGTCAGCTTCCGATGGTACCCCTCCGGTTCCTACCACCCCACCGTCAGCTCCCTCGGTGAACATGTACTTGAACTGCATGTTCATTGTGCTTTATTGTTCATGTGGGTTCTCCAGCCGGCGTTGGCGCCTCATGGGCAGCTTTGTGCTCAACCGGAAGCTCACTCCATACACTATGAATTCTTTAAGCATCGACACGACCGTTGGGGATATCGTTCGCGCCGCCCCGGCGCGCTCACGCATTTTTGAGAACCTCGGCATTGATTATTGCTGCGGGGGCAAGAAACCCCTCGCTGAGGTTTGCCGCGCTAAAGGGCTGGACCCTGCTACCGTGGTGTCGATGCTGGCCGCGCTGGATGGTGCGCCGGACGCAACAAGTGTCAACGCGGATGCTATGAGCCTTTCCGGCCTTTGTGACCACATTCAGGAGGTCCATCACCGGTATTTATATGAGGAGCTGCCGCGGCTGGATTTTATGACACGCAAGGTAGCCGCGGTACATGGTGACCACGAACCGCGTCTCCATGAGATCCGCCAGGTTTTTGAGTCTTTTCAAACGGAGATATCAGCGCATACGAAAGAGGAAGACGAGAAGGTGTTCCCGGCGGTTCGGCGGTTGGAAGCGACCCAGGACAGCACGTCCGCAACAGCGGCGAGCCTTAAGGAGATGCTCGCGAAGTTGGAAAGTGAGCACGAGGTGGCGGGGTCCGCGTTGGAGCGTTTCCGAGAGTTGACCGATGGCTACACGCCGCCGGAATGGGGCTGCAACACGTTCCGCGCTTTGTATAACGGCCTCGCTGAACTGGAGAAACACACGCACCAACACGTCCATAAAGAGAACAACGTGCTCTTTCCAAAAGTCCTTGCGAGAACGACGAATGCCTAATTCCACCTTTGATGATGATCTTGGCGAGGAAAGGCGCGGCAAACCCGGTCTACCACTCGGTGCACCGCTGGACAGCGGCTCCGGCCATCGGGGATACCCAGACAATGGCCATCAACTACCCATCGTGTATTCGTGTTCTGGAGCTTCGAGCGCTGCGCAAATGGCCAATCACATCGCGGTGCGGTTGGATCGGCTCAAGGACGCCGAGATGTCCTGTATCGCAGGCGTGGGTGGGGATGTGAAACCGCTGGTTCGCACGGCGAAATCCGGAAGACCCATCATCGTTCTGGATGGCTGCCCGCTGAAGTGCGCCGCCCATATTCTTAAACGGCATGGAATCGTTCCCACCAGGCACTACGACTTGAGCAAAGAGGGGGTGAAAAAGCAATATCACGAGGACTTCGACCCACAGCAAGCCGCACAGATGCTCGATAGAATCCGAAGCGATATCGCACCCGATGACACATTACACCCGGCGGCGAGCGCTCAACCGAGCACATAAAACCGGCGAAGACTCTCTACTCACTGAGGCGCGGTGCGACTGTTGAATGCTTGATGCGAGACTGCCCAGGTCCGTTTTCAATTGGTCACGGGGGCGCTTGTCATTCCCAGTTCGGTGCCCTAGTGTTTAGCGATGTTCGATTCGCTCAGTTCCAAGCTGCAGAACGCCTTCAAAAACCTGCGCGGCCTCGGGAAAATTTCCGAAGCCAACGTCGGCGATTCCTTGCGTGAAGTGCGCCTGGCCCTTCTGGAGGCCGACGTGAATTTCAAGGTGGCGCGGGACTTCATTGAGCGGGTCAAGGAGAAGGCTGTCGGCCAGGAAGTTCTCCAGAGCATCCACCCGGGCCAGCAGATCATCAAGTTCATCCATGACGAACTGGTGGTGCTGTTGGGATCGGAGAATGCCGCGCTGGATCTGAAGGGGAATCCTGCCTGCATCATGATGGTCGGTCTGCATGGCTCCGGCAAAACGACGTCCAGCGGCAAACTGGCGCGCTTGCTCAATAAACAAGGCCGCTTGCCTTTGCTCGTGGCGGCGGATGTTTACCGTCCGGCGGCCATGGACCAGTTGGAGACCCTCGGCAAGCAGCTCAATATCCCAGTTTACCTGCATAAAGGGGAAACGGATGTCCTCAAAATTGCGCGGGAAGCCTTGGACGCCGCGCGTGCGCAGAACCGCAATACGCTCATTTTCGACACAGCCGGCCGCTTGCAGATCGATGAACCCTTGGTACAGGAATTGGTCCGACTGCGGGATTTGGTTAAGCCGCAGGAAATCCTGCTGGTGCTCGACGCTGCCACCGGCCAGGAGGCAGTTAATGTGGCGTCCCACTTTGACAAGGCGCTGAACATCACCGGTTCTGTGCTGACCAAGCTTGATGGCGACGCCCGGGGTGGTGCGGCTTTGAGCATGAAAGCTGTCACCGGCAAGCCGATCAAATTCGCCGGTACTGGTGAGAAGCTGGAAGATTTCGAGGCGTTTCATCCTGAGCGAATGGCTTCGCGCATCCTGGGCATGGGCGACGTGATCAGCCTGGTGGAGAAGGCGGCTGAAGCGGTGGACATCGATGAGGCCAAGAGGCTTGAAGAGAAGATGCGGAAAGGGCAGTTCACCCTCGAGGATTTTCTCGATCAGCTCCGTCAGATGAAGAAGCTGGGGCCACTGGAAAATATCATGGGCCTGTTGCCGGGCGGCGCGGATGCGATCAAGGGTCAGGATATGTCGAAACACGAAAAAGAGTTTCGGCAGATGGAGGCCATGATCTGCTCCATGACCCAGAAGGAGAGGCATCTTCCGCAGATCCTCAACGCGAAACGGCGGCAGCGCATCGCCAAGGGGAGCGGCACCACCGTGACTCAGCTCAACACGATGCTGCAGAAGTTCGGCCAGATGCAGCAAATGATGAAGAAGATGGGAAAATTCCAGAAAATGATGTCCCGGATGGGCGGTGGCGGAGGGCTTCTGGGCCGGGGGTGAGGGAGTGTTAGCCCGGTCTGACAAATAGCTACCTTCCCGGCTGTGGCTATGCGAAGATTCGGTCTAAAAATGGCCAGGTTTTGGAATCGGAAACGCGCCCGGGACGCCGCCACTTTGGTGGTCGGAGCGTTGGTAATATTCATCATGCTGCGATGGTTCGAACATAACCAGGTCTATCATCCCAATAAACTGTTGTCTGTGACTGGGGCGAGCCTCGGTCGGCCGGTTGTCGAGGTAAACTTCAATTCTCTGGATGGCACACCGTTGCATGCGTGGTTTTTCCCGGGAGAAACGAATGACCCCTTGATGCCAGGCCTGATCTATTGCCATGGCAACGGCGGGAACATCAGCCACCGCACGGAGGTTTGCGAAGCTCTGCTTGAAACCGGGTTGAGCGTGTTTCTTTTCGATTATCGTGGATACGGCCAGAGTGCAGGCCGCCCGAGCGAGAAGGGAACTTACCTGGATGCCGAGGCGGCCCACCAGTGGATGGTCGAGCGCGGTTTTCCAGCGACCAATCTGGTCGCCTATGGCGAATCTTTGGGTGGCGGCGTAGCCGCAGAACTGGCCGTTCGACGTCCGCTGGCAGGTCTGATCCTTCAAAGCACCTTTACCAGCATCCCGGATATCGGTTCCGAGCTGTTCCCCTGGCTGCCGGTCCGGTGGCTTAGCCGCATTCACTATAACACGAGTAAGAAGCTTCCCGGTCTGCATATCCCGGTGCTGATCATGCATAGCCGGGCCGACACATTGATCGCTTTTCGCCATGGCGAACGGAACTTCTCCCTGGCCAATGAGCCGAAACTCTTCTGTGAGCTCGAAGGAAACCATAATGATCCGCTGACGAACCGGGAAAAGTATATTGAAGGGATAAACGAGTTTCTGCGCCGGGTTAGGGCTTCTCGACAGCCTTCAAAGTAGCGCCATGCACACCAAATCCGCCCAACCCCGCCGAGCCGGCCTTTCTCAACTCGCGCTCCGCACAGAAGAACCACCCATCTCTTGGTTGATGGGCGCCGTCCTGGATCGTCCGAAACTCATCTCGCTGGCGGCGGGGTTCACCGATTCCGCCACGCTGCCTGCTGCGGAAGCTGCGGAGGTTTTCGGCGGGTTGCTTCGGCATAAGCTCCACAGCCGCGCAGCCCTCCAATACGGGTCCACTCGCGGGCTTCCGGAATTGCGGCAGCTCACGGCAGATCGCGTTTCAGCTCAAGACAAGCTGAGCGCAGCCATTCCGCCCGGGAACGTCGTGATCACGACAGGCTCACAGCAACTTCTTTATCTGTTGACCGAAGCACTGTGTGATCCCGGCGATATCGTGCTGGTCGAAGATCCGACTTATTTCGTTTACCTCGGGATTTTGCAGAGCCGCGGCGTGCGTGCTCGCGCGATCAGGATGCAGCCGGATGGCATTGATCTGGAACATCTGGAGCAGGTGTTGCGGGAATTACGCGACCAGGGGGAATTGCCCCGCCTCAAGCTGCTCTACATGGTCAGCTACTTTCAAAACCCGACCGGTCGATCCACGAGTTTCGAAAAGAAACAAGCTGCTTTAGATCTGTTGAGATCGGTCGAACGCGCTGCCGGCCACGCCATCTATCTCCTGGAAGATGCCGCCTATCGCGAGTTGGGGTTTCGCGAGGAATCGGCTGTTTCGGCCCTGGCGGCCCCTGGAAGCGAACGTGTGCTCTATGCCGGGACCTACAGCAAACCGTTTGCGACGGGTGTGCGGGTCGGGTTCGGCATCTTGCCCGAACCAGTGCTGGGGGCGGTGCTGCGCATCAAAGGCAACCACGATTTTGGGTCATCCAGCCTGCTTTCCTGGCTGGTGGCCGAGGCAATCCGGCAAGGGATTTACGAGCGGCATGTACAGCGGTTGCGTCGGCGGTATCAACGCAAGGCAAGCCTCATGCAACAAGCTATGGTAGAGCATCTCCCAACCGGGAAAGCCTCATGGGAAACGCCTGGGGGCGGACTGTACTTCTGGGTTCGGTTGGCCTCGAAAGCACGCACCGGCCCTCAATCCAAGCTGTTCAAAACGGCTGTTGCGAATGATGTGCTCTATGTCCCGGGTGAACTCTGCTACGCGGAGGATACGGCGCGTCGGAAACCGAGTCATGAACTGCGGATCAGTTTCGGTGCGGCCAGCGAACAGGAAATCCGCTTAGGCGTGCAGCGTTTGGGTCAGGCGCTAAGCTGCTGATGGGATCTCTGTGCACGCCAAGGCGCTCCCCGTTACGGATTAAGACCCCCCCTTGCCTGGTTCACGTTTCACGTCCTCCGTGTCCCGTTTATTGTCACACGACAAGTCCCGGCACCCCAATTTCAGGCATTACAAGGCAGAAACAAGTCGGCAGTGACGTTACAGGTGCCCTTGATATGCGAAAATCCCTGCGCCTGACCGGCTTGGCATCAGGAATGCAGCGCGTCGGGGCAGTTGCTGGCGTTTTCCGTCTTCAGGCCTTTGGCCGGCAAGATGTGGAGGCAACATGACTATGGAATTGGGTACAACTGAACGGCGAGGACTGATCGGCAGAAGAGTGCTGCTGGTTGATGACGATTTGCATGCGCAATTCGCCATCAAGTTTCTGATCAAAGAATGGCAATTCGACGTGGTCGCCGCTTCGAGTGGCCAGGAAGCGCTCAATATGTTCACTCTTGCCGGGCCGTTCGACCTGATCGTCACCGATTACCTCATGCCGGATATGAACGGGTGGGATTTCGCCCGACGCATCCGCCGGATCAACGCCGACCAGCGCATTCTGATGCTGACCGCATTGCCTGAGATGTTGCACGAAAGTTGGGGCACCAGAACCGAACGCACCACAGGAGAGGATATCCCTGTCAATCGGATACTGCCTAAGCCGCCGTCCCCGCTGTCCCTGCTGCGAGTTGCGATGGAGGAACTGCTGCTGCTTCCCTGTGAAGCGGCTCCTCACGCGGTGGCCTGAGGGGCCGTAAATGGCGGGTTCACCTGGAGCCAGCGCTTGAAGATTGCCACGGGCGATCTAGATCTTCAGCCACTGTTTTAGTGCCGCCTTCACGTCATCAAGTACCCTTGCATCGAAAGCGCCCGGCGATTTGCGCACCAGTTCAGTGAAACGCACAGGCTGCACGCTTTGCGCATTGATGTAGGATTGTTCACGCAACCACGGCACACGCGGCAACGTTACTTCGTAAGGCGTTCCTCCGTATTGGGCGGTGATCGTCACCACGCTGGCTGTGGCAAGCCTGGCATTCTCATTGGCGGCAATCACCATGCCGTAGCGCGGCTTGGTATCATATCCAAAATCAACGAACCACACCTCGCCCGGTTTGGGAATGTTGATAGGCATTACATCTCGTCCCAGAGCTTCGCACGCCGTTGCGGCGAGCTTAAAATCTCATCCTCAGGGGCATCTGCCTGGAGCGGAAATGGAATGGCTCGACGCCTTACCATTTGTTTGAACAGAAGGCGTACTACTTCTCCCGGTGTGGTCCCAATTTCCTTAGCTACCTGGGATGCTTTCGCAATCAACTCCTTCTCAATGCGAACTCGAAACATCTCGGTCATGCCTCAATTGTGCCACAACCGCGGACATTCTTCAAGACCTTTGCCCGGAACCCCGGAACCCCGGAACCAGAACCACATCAGCAAAAGCCGAATTGCGACGGGGTCACTCGCTAGCCGGGTCTCTTAGCTCATTTGTCCATGGATTAAACGTTCTGGCGTGCCGAAAGTCGCCCGTGTTGCGTGTAGCAACGGTCGCTCCATGTAGCACAGCCATGGCGTCGATCAGACTATCCCAAAGAGCCTGAGGTTGCCGCTTGGCTGCCTCCGAAAACTGCAACCGCGCCCACGTCCGGGACGTATCTGTCTCCCACGAGAGTAAATAGTTGGAGTAGTCCTGAACCAACTCATCAATGATGAGGTTCAACTCAATCTTGCGGGCGTCGCTCTTGGCTGATTCCGCTCCATATTGCAGCTCAGCAATCACGGGCACCGGAATCCAAACGTCTTGGGACCTGCAAAACCACTCGACTACCTGTTCGGCGGGGTCCGGTTTCGACAGTTCGCTGATAACGTTGGCGTCAAGCAGGAACATGCTTACTTACGACGTGGCAAATCCATCGGACCAAGACGGCGAAACAAACCCAACAGGCGTTCATGCTGTTCTTTGGTGCGAGCTCTGACGGGCTGTATCTTGGCCAGTGGTTTGCCGTGGCTTGTGATCGTGACTTCGCGGCCAGCACGAACGGCCCTGAACACCGTTTCAGTGCGCCTGGCGAGGTCTGTCAGCGTTGCATCCATGCTTTTAAAATACGTATTTTACATATTTTAGCAAGCGCGTTTTGGACAACAATCACATCTTCCTTTGGACAGTGGAAACTGGCCCGTTACAGTGGGTGGCGCAACGGGAGCAGGGCCGCAGGGGTGAAAATGAGAAAGTGGAGCCAATGAGTGGGATCGAACCACCGACCTACGGTTTACGAAACCGTTGCTCTGCCACTGAGCTACATTGGCGTTAGTCTTTGAAGTGTAGTCACTTCTATCTAATCTGCGGAGAACTCTCTTAACAATCTGCTACCGCATTGTTTTTGCTGCACGGATAACCCCGCAACCCAATAAGAACCTTGGGTGAAGGCACCCGCAGCAAACCTTGTCCGCTACAAACCATCGCGCATATATTTCGCCTGAGCAAAGGTTGGAGGCAAGCTAATTCGTAAGCCGCTTGAGATGCTGATCTGCCGTGGAGTTTGCCATTTGTGTATTGACCATGTCAAAAATGGTGTGCCCTTGCACGCAAGCATGGGCTGACTGTTTACGATGCCGCTTATCTGGAGCTAGCTCATCGCCGCGGCGCGATCCTGGCCACGTTCGACGATCAACTGCGCAGAGCTGCCTCCAAGGAAGGGGTTCCTACCTCAGATTAATCGTGGATAACCGCGATCAGCATTCCAGACGAACTGAGGGACCACGTCCGAAAGCTAGTCACAGCGTACAGTGATTCCCCACCGCAGCGCGAGCGGTTGTGAAAAGCGGGCGTTTGTCGTTTCTGATTTTTCCTGATACTCTAAGTGTATGAGCCGGGGATTCTCTACATTGCTCCTCACGCTTTTTCTGGCCTGCCCTGCCGTTTGCGAGGCCAACACAGTGGGCCTTATTCGAATCAAAGGTGCCATCGGTCCCGCAACGGCCGATTACATCGCCCGGGCGGTGGCGAACGCAGCCGAGCAGAACGACGCCTGCCTCATCATCGAACTGGACACGCCGGGCGGTTTGCTCGATTCCACTCAGGACATCGTCCAGAGCCTTTACAAATCCAAGGTGCCCACTGTTGTGCATGTCACTCCTTCCGGTGCAAACGCCGGTAGTGCCGGGGTCTTCATCACGCTTGCAGCGGAGATTGCCGCCATGGCTCCCAACACCAGCATTGGCGCCGCCCACCCGGTCAGCATCGGCGCCCAGGGAGCAGAGAAGATGGATGACGTGATGAAGACCAAGGTGAGCAACTTCGCAGCTAGTTATATCGAGAGTATCGCGGAGAAACGCGGGCGGAACGTCGCCTGGGCGAAGGCAGCGGTAACCAATAGCGAATCCATTACTTCAGAAAAGGCGCTGGAACTGGGCGTCATCGATCTGATAGCGAAGGACACACCCGATTTATTGGAACAGCTTTCTGAGAAAGAATGGCATGGACGCAAGCTCTCGCTCGTGGGTAATCAAGTGCGCGAGATTCCGCTCAACCTCCGGGAACGCATTTTTCAACTGCTGTGGCGGCCTGAAGTCATGCTCATCCTGATGCTGGCGGCTATTTACGGCATCATCGGCGAGCTCAGCAATCCCGGGGCGATACTGCCGGGAGTCGTCGGGGCGATCTCACTGATCCTCGCTCTCTACATGATGTCTGTGCTTCCTGTAAACGCGGCAGGCGTTGCCTTGATGATTCTGGCGTTGGCCTTGTTTGCCATAGATCTCTTTGCACCCAGCCACGGCATCCTCACATTTGGCGGCATTGTCGCTTTCTTTCTGGGCGCTTTAATGCTTTTCGATCGCTCGGAGCCGGCGTTCCGCCTGTCGATCGCTTATGTCATTTCCTCCACGCTATTGACGGCGGGGTTCTTTGTGTTTGTAGCCGGGGCGGGCATTCGAGCCCAACGCCTGCCGGTGCGGGTTGGACGCGAAACGCTCATCGGACAGACGGTGCCCGCGCTGCGCCGGATTGATCCCGAAAGCGGCAAGGTATTCATTGAAGGCGAGTATTGGAACGCGGTGAGCGACACACCCATCGAAGCCGGCGCCCCGGTGGAGGTGGTCGCTGTGGACGGATTGACTTTGCGAGTCCAACCTAAAGCCAAGTCGAACGCCTAAACTAAAACACTGGAGCTGACATATGGAAGAACTGCTAAAGAAATTAGCCACGCTGGGTGCATGGGCCATTCCTGCGGTGGTGCTGCTCAGCGTCATTATTCCCCAGATGCTGCGAGTGCTGCGTGAATACGAACGCGCGGTTGTATTCCGCCTGGGCAAGTTGCTGGGGGCAAAAGGCCCGGGCCTCATCCTGCTCATCCCTATCGTCGATCGGATGGTCAAGATGGATCTGCGCGTCGTCACCATCGATGTAGCCAAACAAGAAGTCATGACCCGCGACAACGTTCCTGCCACCGTAGATGCGGTGGTTTATTTCCGGGTGGTGGACCCGATAGCGGCGGTGGTTAAAGTGGAGAATTTCTGGAAGGCGACCATGCTCATTTCCCAGACCACGCTGCGCAGTGTGCTCGGCCAGGCTGAACTGGACGACCTGCTCGCCCATCGCGACAAGATCAACCAAACCTTGCAGGAAATTATCGACCGCCAGACCGATCCGTGGGGCGTCAAAGTCGTTTCGGTTGAGATCAAGGACGTCTCGCTGCCTGAAGGCATGAAACGGGCGATGGCGAAGCAGGCGGAAGCCGAACGCGAACGTCGCGCCAAAATAGTCAATGCCGAAGGCGAATTTCAGGCTGCTGAGAAAATGGTGCAGGCAGCCGCGATGATCAGCAAGGAACCGATCGCGCTCCAATTGCGCTTCCTGCAAACCATGCGCGAGATTTCCAGCGAGCATAACACCACCACGTTTCTGCCGGTGCCCATTGATCTGTTCACGCCATTCACGAAGAACAATGGCGGCGGTGGCAAGGCCTGAACTCTTGCTGAACGCTGGTCAACCGGCGGCTCTGCTTTCCGGGAGGACGAATCCTTCTCGGAAAGTCGGATAACGAGGGGCCCAGCCTAACTCGCGCCTCAGTCGCTGGTTGCTGATTCGTTTGTTGCTTGAGCCGCGTTTGCGGTTAGTAGCTTCTTTTTCCGGAACGGTCGGCGGGAGCGGCTTGTTTAAACGCGCAGCCAGCCAGGCAAAAACCGTCCGTTGCGAAACTGGCTCGTCATCCACGACATTGTAGGTCTGGCCCGGCACGCCCCGCTCCAGCGCGGCGATGATCGCGCCAATGACATCATCTCGATGCACCATGTTCAGCCAGCGTCCGCCTGTGCCTTCGAGGCGCGCTTCACCGGCGAGAAACTGTTTTAACCAATAGCCACGATTCGGACCGTAGATGCCTGCAACGCGCAGAATCACTGCCGGGAACCCTTCATCGGCAGCGCGTGTGAGTAATTGTTCGGTCTCCACCAAAACTCGCGCAGTCTCTGGTTCGGGCTCGGTGGGGCTTTGCTCATCGACAGGTGAGCCATCGGCTTGGCCGTAAACACTCGTGCTGCTTGTATAGACATATTTCTTTGGGGGATGGGCCCCAAGCCAGGCCAGGACATTGCGCGCGCCGCCCAGATAAACCCGGCGATAATCTTCCAAACCACCGTGGGAAGATGCCGCGCAATTCACCACCCAATCCCAGTCGTGCGAGAGGTGTTGCAGAGATGTCAATTCGCCGACATCGGCCGAGAGCCACTCCACCCCGGTGGCGGTGGTGGCTGGCGGTGTGCGGCGCATGGCATAGACGGAATGCCCCAGGCTGGCCAAAGCCTCCGCCAGAGGCAGCCCGATGTAACCCGCGCCGATGACTAAAACGCGCATGCGGAATAATAGACCTGGATTGGGGAATGGGAAAGGGGGAGGGGTTGCTACGGACGGGGAAACATTATACGCTCTGTTCCACCCCAGGCTATGAGAGATCCGGAGCGATTAATCCCGCCGCACGGCGCCTATCGCAAGCTCAAGAGCTTTCAAGTAGCTCAGTTGGCTTACGATGTGACAGCGCGCTTTTGTGAACGTTACATTGAGAGAGGCAGCCGTACCCGCGACCAAATGGTGCAGGCTGCCCGGTCGGGTGTGCAGAACATTGCAGAGGGCAGCCAAGCCAGCGGCACTTCAAAGAAAACCGAACTAAAACTCACAAATGTAGCTCGCGCAAGCCTGGAGGAACTCCGGCTGGATTATGAGGACTACTTGCGGCAGCACGGCTTGCCGCAAATGCCGCCAGATCACCCGGCACTCATGCGCTTCAAGGCGAGGCGTTGTGCCACACTGGACCAGGTAAGGTCCTGGGTGGAGAATGAGCGCAAAAGAGCACGGACGACAAAGGACAGACACGGACGCTCACCCAATAATCTGAACAGCGGAGCCCCAGCCAGCCAGAGTCGGCATCCGTCCGTGTCGGACCGTGAAGGTCCGTGTTCGTCCCTCTCCTCTGCTGAACTAGCGGCTAATGCCGCCCTCTCCTTGCTTAACCTCGCGTGCTACTTGTTGGACAAACAACTCGCGTCCCAGGAAAAGGCCTTTCTTGAAGAAGGCGGCTTCACGGAGCGCCTCTACCGCGTGCGCAGCCAGCGGAGAAACAACGGATACTGAGTCCCCTCCCCTCACGTCAGCTTCTTGACTTGCAGGCGGTTTGCCAGATCCAGCAGGGTCACCGATCCGGCTGCCTGCCGTTCGGCTGCCTGTATCCTCGTAAATTCACCAAGCACTTCCGCACGCGTAGGCTCATCGCGCGTAGCCAGTTCCTGTCCGGAACAGGATCGCATCGCCTGTAGAATGTCATGGCAAGTAATCGTCTGCAACGGACGCGCCGGGACATACGCCGTCTCACTGCCCGTCACTTCCAGGATGAGATGCGCGGAGCAGAGCGTTTGCATGATCTGGGTGATCAGCCGCGTGGGCACAGCCAGTTCCTCCGACAGCTCAGCAATCGGCGGCGGACGTTCCCCACTGTTGAACGCCTCGGCCACCCGGGTAGCCAGGCGCAACGCCACAAACTCGCGTCCGCGCTGGTTAATGGCTTCCACCTGACGCTCCTCCAGGTAAGTGGCGCGGTTCTGGAACCCATACGCGACCTGGGCGCCAAGAAGCAAAATCAGCCAACACAGATACACACCTGCCATGAAGATGGGCACCAAACCAAGTCCGGCGTACATGGCGTCGTAGTTCCGCGCGCTCGATACATACAGAACGCTCATGGCACTGTTCAGGTGAAAGAGAGCACCAGCAACCAAACCGCCCACCAGAGCCGCGCGCCAATCCACCTTTGTATTGGGCATCAGCATGTAGAACGCCGAAAACGTGACGCACAACACGAGCACCGGCAAAAACTTGAACAGCAGGCTGCCCACGAAAGGCATCGTCTCCAGGAGATGTCTTGGCCCCTCAAGGTGCGGGCCGGAAGCTAATCCTATCGCGACCACCAGCAGCACCGGCACCAGCGTGATCACACCCCAGTACAGCACAATGCGCATGAACCAGCTTCGTCCTCGGGCTACCCCCCAGATATCGTTAAACGTCACCTCTACCCGGCTTAGCATCGAAATCGCTACAAAGATCAACATCACGCTGCCCGTCACTCCGAGCGTGCCGCTGCGCGTTTTTTGCACGTAGTCGTTAATCTTGCGTGCGATCTCGTGGCGGGCTCGCACGGCATCCTCTGCCTGCATGAACTCCGGCAGTACCACCTGATTGGTGGTAACGGTCGATTGCGTATGTGCTGCAATGTTCGTTTCACCCCCCGCCGAAGCGACCGACGAACTCTCCACATTGGTTCCAGTTGCAGGGATGCTGGCCTGCGATGAATCGTCATGTGTCTTCTGCGCGTCCGGCGGGGTTATCCTGGCCACCGCGCTCACGATTAGATCGTTAATGCGTCGTTCGCCGTCTTCTTTTAATATACTGCTCGTGATGCCGATGGCTACCGCCAGCATCGGTACGAGCGCCAGAAGTGTCGTATAGGAAAGTGCGGCCGCACGGGAAGGACACCGGTTCCGGTTGAAGCTCTTCCAGACCATGATCCAGAAGTGGACAAATCGATGCGACCGGGTGAAGTGGGTCTGAGCATCCAAGACCCTCTCATCGAGGATTTCCTGTACAAGTTCCGAGAATTGCTGAAGCTTCGACGGCTTTCGATTCATGCCAGGTGAACAAAGTAACAGCTTGAGTGGAAATGCACAACGAGGGAGGTAGGAGGGAAAATGGGTCTCAATGACCTGGCTGTAACCAAACCAGGCATTCCACAGTCTTTCTGAGGATATGCGCGTTACCCAATGGCTCTTAACCATGTTTGTGCTGGCGGCAGCCGCTGCCCAGGCTGAAACCCGCAAACCCAACATCCTCTTCATAGTCGGGGATGACATGGGTTATGCGGATGTCGGGTTCCACGGCGCTAAGGACATCCCAACACCCCAGTTGGATGCCCTTGCCAAATCCGGTGTGCGCTTCACCAGCGGTTATGTTTCAGCTCCGTACTGCTCACCTTGCCGCGCCGGCTTGCTTACCGGTCGTTACCAGCAAAAGTTCGGGCACGAGTTCAACCCGAATGGTCCAGGCGCCGGGTTGCCTGTATCGGAGACCACCATCGCCAACCGCCTCAAGAAGGTCGGATACACGACCGGCCTCGTCGGCAAGTGGCATCTGGGCGGTCTTCCGGAGATGCATCCCCAAAAACGCGGGTTCGACGAGTTCTTCGGGTTCATTGGTGGTGCGCACAGCTATGAGTCCTGGAGCGGCATGTTGCGCGGTACGACCCCCGCCGAAGGCACCAACTACTTCACGGACGCCTTCGGCACTGAAGCTTGCGCCTTCATAGAAAAGCACAAGACGAACTCCTGGTTCCTGTATCTGGCGTTCAACGCTGTCCATACCCCAATGCACGCCACGGACGATCGTCTCGCCCGATTCTCCCACATTAAAGATCAGCAGCGACGCACTTATTGCGCCATGATGGCGGCCCTGGACGAAAACATCGGACGTGTCCGCGGCAAACTGGCTGAAACCGGCCAGGAAGAGAACACCTTGATAACGTTCATTAGCGACAACGGGGGCCCCACCATGCCCAGCACCAGCATGAACGGCTCAGTCAATGATCCGTTACGCGGATCCAAGCGCACAACGCTCGAAGGAGGCATTCGCGTGCCGTTTGTTGTGGCATGGAAAGGCCACATCAAACCCACAGTAATGGATCACCCGGTCATACAGCTCGATCTGACGGCTACAGCGCTCAACTTGGCCGGCGCTGACACCGCAAACCTCGATGGTGTGGATCTTCTCCCCTGGCTTGCGGGCAAGCGAACGGGCGTCCCACACGAGGCGTTATACTGGCGCTTTGGCGAGCAAATGGCCATTCGCGCAGGCGATTTCAAACTCGTGCGCTACGACAGCAATGTGGATACGCGCACGGGTGTGAGGAACCAGCCTGTTAGCGGACCGCGACTGTATAACTTGCAGAAGGACATTGGCGAGACCAACGACCTTTATGCCGCCATGCCAGACAAAGCCCGCGAACTCCAGGCCAAATGGGATGCATGGAACAGCACGCTGACTAAACCGCTCTGGACCGCTGGAACTCCCGAAGGCAAAGCGAAGAAAAAGAAGCGCATGCGCGTCATGGACAAGTGAGGAGAATGGATAATTGCCATGCCTCGTATTAACGAAGTCTGATTTCAGCATTCGAAAGCGTTACACGGTTCCTTTTGACGCCTTCGCTCACGATAGAAACGCCCGAAACCAGGACTTGTTGTCATTGCTGCCTTCGGTGCCTGATGGTTTACTGGGCTGGTGCAAGAGACGGAAAAGGCTGGGGCTAGTCCAAAGCCCGTTTCGCGGGTGTTTCTCGGGCTGGGTTTGTGGGCAACCATCGTGATAATGTTTGCCACCCAATTCGTCTGGGTGGGATCTTTGGCTTGGAGCGATGCCTTTTTGCACGCAGGTTTGTTCTGGGGGCTTTGGGTGGTGTTCATGCCACTGGTGGTGTGGTGCTCTTTTCGCTTTCCTTTGGAACGAACTCACCTGCGTTACAACCTGGCCGCACATGTGATCGCGTGCGTCCTTATCGTCAGCAGCAGCCAATTTGTCTTCCGTACGTTTGATCTTCGACCGCCTCCGCCATCGCGGTCTGATTCCCCCCGCGAAGAGCCTCGTGATGGCGCAGAGGATGGAGAGCGGGAACGCCCGAGCCGAAGCCGGCCGAACGGGTTCATGGGGTTGCGCGCAGGGTTGGATATCCTGATCTTCTGGTCGCTGGTGAGCGTCTGCCAGGCGATAGTGCATTTCCGCAAATCCGAGCAGCGGGAGCGCCGCGCGGCGGAGCTCCAGACCCGCCTTACGCGGAGCCAGCTCCAATCATTGCGCATGCAGATCAATCCTCATTTTCTGTTCAATACGTTGAATGCAATCTCCACCCTGGTGCATATCAACCCAAAAGCGGCGGATGAAATGATTACGGACTTAAGCGAGTTGCTCCGCAGTTCCCTCGACAGTGCCGATGAACAGGAGATTCCGCTCGGACGTGAGCTCGACTTCATCCGACGCTACGCTGGTATTGAGCAAAAGCGGTTTGGAGATCGGTTGCGAGTGGTTGAGAAGGTGCCCGCAGAGCTCGAGTCGGCGCTGGTGCCCGCTTTGATACTCCAGCCGCTTGTTGAGAACGCCATCCGGCACGGGATCGAGCCGCGAAAGAACGCGGGGATCGTTATCATCACGGCGATACAAGCGCCTGACGGACTGCACCTGACCGTCACGGATAATGGGCAAGGCCCAAACCCGGAGGCGAAACCCGGAGCTGGCGAACGCAGGGGTATCGGCCTGGCCAACACCCAGGCTCGTTTGAAGGAGCTCTACGGAGAAAACCATTCTTTCAAATTCGGACCCGGCCCGGATGGCGGCTGCGAGGTTCATATCCGCCTGCCGCTGGATCGAACCCACGGCAATCCGAGTTCGAAAGGAGCGCCCAAGCCATGAAGATCCGGACGCTTATCGTGGATGATGAACCGCTGGCGCGTCAGCGAGTGCGCCTCTTGCTTGAGCAGGAGGCCGACATCGAGATTATTGGCGAATGCGATAACGGCTCTGATGCCGTGCAAGTTATCGAGGCGGAACAGCCAGACTTGCTCTTTCTCGATATCCAAATGCCGGAGATGGACGGATTCACCGTGCTGCGCAATGTCAAAGGGGAATTGCCTGTGGTCATTTTTGCCACCGCATTTGACAAACACGCCGTGCAGGCCTTTGAGGCGCATGCGCTGGATTATTTGCTCAAACCTTTCAAGCCCGCCAGATTTGCGGACGCAGTGAAGCGCGCCCGCCAGCAGTTGAACGATCGCAATGCCGGCGCGGCCGGGCGTGGGTTGCTGGAATTGTTAAGCGGCCGGAACCCACCCGTCGAACAGCTCACGCGTCTGACGATCAAGACCCCAGACCGGGTGATTTTCGTCCCGGTGGGTCAGATCGAGACAATCGAAGCCGCAGGCAAATATGCTGTCGTCCATGTGGGCAAGGAAAGCCATATCCTGCGTGAAACGATGACCAATCTGGAGGACAAGTTACCCGCCAGACAGTTCCTCCGGATTAGCCGATCGGCCATCGTGAATGTTGATCTCATCCAGGAAGTTCAGCCGATGTTCAAAGGAGAACATGTGGTGGTGCTCAAGAATGGCAAAAAGCTGCCGACCAGCCGCACGTTAAAAGAGATCCAGGAAAGCATGAAAGCGCTGTAGGATCGACAGTCAGGCAGGGAACTGGGGCAGCCACCTTCAATAAGCGTTTGTTACCAATCAGATCCCATATTCATATGACACACGGGATAGAATTACCACGTTGACGCTTGTGATAGTTCTGGGACAATCATAGTTCCTTATGGCAGAGATAAATAAAGACGAGCAGGCCGGGTTTGGCACCCGATCGGTGCACCGTGCCCGCGGTTTCTCAGGCAGTACCGGCGCTGTGATGCCCCCGGTATTTCTGACCTCCACCTTTGCTTCCGGCAATCCCGATGGGTTTGATTATACCCGTTCTGGCAACCCGAATTTCCGCTTGATCGAGCAAGGGTTGGCATCGCTGGAAAGCGCCCAATACGCCACCTGTTTTGCCAGCGGCGTCTCCGCGATTACTGCGGTGATATCGACGCTGCGCAGCGGAGACCTCATCCTGGCCGAGGAGAACGTCTATGGGTGCACGTATCGATTGATCGATAAGGTATTCGCCAAATTTGGATTACAGGTTCGCTACAGCGATCTTTCACAAGCGGCGAACTGGTCGCTCATCCAGGAGTTGAAACCAGCCTTGATCTGGCTGGAAAGTCCCACCAACCCACTCCTGAAGGTCATCGACATCGCAGGGATCTGCAAAGCAGCCGCCGGGTTGGAAATTCCTGTGCTGGTGGACAACACATTCGCCTCGCCTTACCTGCAACGACCGATTGAACTCGGCGCTACCCTGTCGTTGTCCTCCACCACGAAATATGTAAACGGACATAGCGATTGCCTGGGCGGCATCGTGGCCACCAACGACGCCATCTGGCGCGACAAAATGATTTTCGCCCAGAAAGCTCTAGGCCTGCAGCCTTCTCCTTTCGATGCCTGGCTGACTACTAGGGGAATGCGCACGCTGGCTTTGCGGATGGAGCGTCACTGCGCCAACGCCCTCGCTCTCGCTCAATGGCTCGAAACTCGCAAAGGCGTTCGGATGGTTCGCTACCCGTTTTTGCCGAGCCATCCGCAGTATGAACTGGCGCGGCGCCAAATGACCGGCGGTTCAGGGATCGTCATCGCGGAGCTGGATTGCCCTTCCGATGCGGCACTGGCCTTCTGCCGAAAGCTGGAGTATTTCACGCTGGCGGAAAGCCTGGGTGGAGTGGAGAGCTTGATTTGCCATCCACCAACAATGACCCATGCATCCATTCCAGCGGAGGTGCGCCGAAAGGTCGGCATCGGTGATGGCCTGTTGCGCTTCTCGGTAGGTGTGGAAGATGTAGCGGATTTGCAGCGCGATATTGATCGCGTGCTGGACGAGGTATTGCAATGAGCGAACGCGATTTGCTGGTTGATCCTGTGTGGAGCGGAGCGGAGCTGGGTCATGCAATTCCCGCTGGACCTCATGCTGTATCGGTTGCCTTACCCCGCTGGCAGGATGTGGTGGGTTACGAGGAGAATTGCCCCGGCGTGGTGAAGAAGCTCAAGGGCGGCTACCCGCGTTTTGTCATTCACGACGAGGTCCAACGCCTGGCAAAAGCCATTTCTCCCGAGCTGCCCTGCCTTCCCTTTCCTTCCGAGCGCACAGCCCGCGAATGCGCCGGTTACATCCAACGTGCCACCGGCCAATCCGCCCAGGTGCGCGGACACGCCGGAGTTTTCGGCGTCGTGACGAGCGAAGCCGGCCGGCCCGCCCTAAAGGCCTTTTGGCAGCATACCGGATTGATCGTCTCCACGCGCCAGGCGCAAGCCTTGCTGGCGGGTGCGCGGACATCTGCCGACGACTCAGCTCTCAGATCTTTGCGAAAGCAATTGGCAGGGTTTTATGGCTGCGCAGAGACTGATGTTTTTCTCCAACCCACCGGAATGGCGGCTCATTATGCTGCGCTCAAAGCGCTTGCCGCACGCGCGCCGGGCAAGCCGACGGTCCAACTCGGTTTCCCATACGTTGACACGCTCAAGTTGCAGCAGAAGCTCGGCGCAGGCGGCATCCTGCTGCATGATCTGTCCCGGATTGAAACCGACCTAAGGCAGTTGCTGGAGCGTCAAACCGTCGCCGGGTGCTTTGGGGAAATCCCAGGGAACCCTTTGCTCGGTTCAGCGGATCTCGGGCTCATCAGTCCTTGTCTGAGACAGCATCGGGTCCCGATGGTGGCTGATGACGTCGTGGCGACGCCTTTCAACGTTGACCTCACCGGCTACGCAGATTTAATTGCGACCAGTCTGACGAAGTTCATAGCGGGCACAGGGGACGTGATG
This sequence comes from uncultured Verrucomicrobiota bacterium, assembly GCA_942493075.1. Taxonomy (GTDB): domain Bacteria; phylum Verrucomicrobiota; class Verrucomicrobiia; order Limisphaerales; family UBA8199; genus JBBQYD01. Next base: position 6,131,587 of record OW818681.1, read on the forward strand.
GGTGGCGCACTGATCTGCAACCCGCGTTCAGCATTCTATGCCGAGCTCAAGGCGGCGGTCGTGGCCCAGCACGAAGAACTTTTGTGGCAGGATGACGCCGTGGTTCTCGACCGGCAGGCGCACGGGTTTCCCGAGCGCATGGCCAAACATAATGCCAACGGTCTTTGGATTGCCGAACAACTGAAAGGCCACCCGGCGGTCGAGCAGGTGTGGTATCCCAAGTGGGAATTCACCCAGGCGTACGAGCGGGTGCGGCGTCCGCAAGGTGGATATGGGGCACTGATCACCTTTCTGCCCAAACACGCTCCCCGGCGGTCTCCTGAAATTTTTGACCGGCTTGAAATGTGCAAAGGCCCGAGTTTGGGGACCGTGTTCAGCCTGGCTTGCCCGTTCACGTTGCTGGCTCACTACACGGAGCTGGAATGGGCGGAAGCTTGCGGAGTCTCGCAGTATCTTATCCGGATCTCCGTGGGACTCGAAGATCCGGCGGAGCTTTGGGAACGCATTCGGCGTGCACTGGAGCACGCCGTCTGAAGCGTTCAACTTCGCGGATCAATCAAGCATTGAAAGCTTTTCGCAGCATGGCGATGCTCTTGGGCACAGCGACATCTGGATCGGCTTTGCCTTCGAACTCCAGGGAAACATAGCCAGTGTAACCGGCTTCCTTCAGGATCTTCGCGATTCGCTTGTAATCCAAATCCAGGGTATACCATTCGCCGCCACCTTCGTACGTCTTGGCCTGCACATACACAGTGCGTGGTGCGATCTGGCGCAACTTGTCATATGGGTCTTCCATGAAGTTGCCTGTATCCATGAGCACTCCCAGCCATGGCGATTTCACGCGATCGGCGATCTTCAACAGCCCTTCCGGCGTGCGGCTCAGCCCCCAATGATTCTCCAGCGCGAGCATAACTCCACATTGCTCGGCTTTGGGCAGGCACTGCTCAATACACTCCACGCACCAATCGAACCCTTCCTCTTCCTTATGCCCGGGCAGCACTGGCTCGACGCCTCGCGCGGTCATCAAATCATCGAAGCTTGCGATTGTGTTCCAGCGGCCTGAATTCAACCGTATGCACGGAATCCCCAACTCATAGGCGATCTCGATGCACTTGATCGTGTGATCCACTTGCCTCCGGCGGTCCTCGGCCTTCGGATAGACAAAGTTCTGATGAATCGAAAGGCAGACCAGGTCGATGCCCTTTCGGAAAGCGTGGCGTTTGAGCTTTTGCAGGTATTGCTTGTGCTCCGCAGTGAGCGGGTCTTTTTCGCCGAGGTCCATTTGGCGGTGAAGAATGTCCACGGCTTCAACGCCGATGGCTGCGGCTTTGTCGATCACGGTTTCGATCGGGACCTTCTCGGTGCGAAAATGCCAGAAGGAATAGCTCGCGATGCCGAGCTTGATTTTCGGCGCCGGCTGTTTCTTTTCGGCGGCCTCTACTGAGGCATTCGGTTGTAGAGCCAGAGCGGCACCTGCCAGGCAGGTCGAAGAAAGGAACGCGCGTCGATTCATGCGGTCACTATGGCCGTGACTTGTTTAAAAAATCGAGCAGTTTCTGGCACAGGCGACACTTGATTACTGTTGGTAAACCGTAACCGAAACAAAGGAAATACCTGGTTTTTCGGGTTCGCGCGAAAGAGCCTATGGGATCGCAATCCGATAGAACCGTTGTGTTTGGGTGTTGCTGAGGGTTTCGGTGAACCAAACGGAGTCGAAGCCGAATGTACCCTGAGTCAGAGGCTGCCAATATGCGGGAAATAGATTGGTTGTGGTAAGGATCGAATAGGAGAGGCCCGGAGAACCCTGGAACGAAAACCCGTAGGTGCTGTCGCTGACAGACGGCAGTGATTGGATCGCCGGTGGTGTGGGCGCGAGGGTGTTCGAGACTGGCAGGACCGATTCCCAGCTCGTGCCCATTTTTATCTCATCAAACTCAAACTGGTTGTTGTTGCCGCCGCGCATTAGGATGCGGTCGAAGCTCAGATCGCCATTCACCGCCCCCATGTAGGTCGTCGCCGAGTTCTGACCAGCCTCAGGCCGGGTGGCATCAGGGTCGAGCCAGGCTGTGATGGTATCGTCGCCACCTGGTGTATAGGTGATTTTGGCAACAACCAGGTGGACGTTGTTATCCACGAACAGGTAGTTGCCGGTGCCGCCGTTGTTTCGCAAATCCACTTCAGTGGAAGTCGGTGTGTAGGTGAGGCTGAAGGCCATTGCGTTCCAAGCGTTGCCGACCAGGACGCCAGTTGAATCGTCCCCGCGGCTTAGGTGAAGCCCGCCGTATTCCCCATTGTGATTTGCGGACGCCGCTCGCATCAGGAATCGAACATAGAGCGTTCCGGCCACATTCCCGCCGCCCACAGTACCGCTGGTTGCGTCGTAGAGTTGGGCAGATGCAAACGGGCCCGAAGCGGAAAGATCAGGGGGGCCTTGAAGGTTTGAGCCATCCCCTTTGACTGTGATTCTGCCGCCGGCTGTTTGCAGGCCAGAGAACGATAGGCTTGCCGTGTAGAACTGAGCGGCGTCAGTGACAGTTCCATTGAACGAACTTGGCCGTCCCATCCATAAACCGGTGGTAAACCCAGTTCCGCGATAAGTTTGCCCAGCGATGTTGCCTACGGAGTAGCCGTTGAAACTCTCTGCAAGCAGTTCACGGCTGGAGACGGAAGGTAGTGCGGACAGAGCAAACTCGGTGCTGGCTCGCTTCTGAAGCGTGTCAGCAGTGACAGTCACAACGGACTGCCCAACCGACCTGGGAGTGAGCGTGATCGAATAATTTGGTGCCGCGCCGGAGATATGGATGTCAGCAAGGGGCAGCACGTTTGTGTTGCTGGATCTTGCGACGACTTTCAGGTTGGGCGCAGCAATAGCTGTCACAACGAACGGGATCGCAGGAGTGGTGCTGCCGGAGATGGCGGTTTGATCAGGAATAGACGAGATGCTGACCTGTGAGCCAAAACTTACGTTGGCGAAAACGGCCATGTTTGCGTTCGTGTCGCTGGCACTGTGAATGGCGCCGTCCATTCCCGACGAAATGCCCGTAATGATTGATCCTGATGAGTTCATTGCACCGTCATTCGATGCAGCGCTAGAACCAGCGGTGACGACGAGGCCGAAATACGCGTTTGAGCTAAAGCCCGGGATGGTTTGAGAACTGAAGAAGGTCCAAACAGAGCCCTCGATGGAGGTGTGCGTGATGAACTCGTCTCCGATGCGCACCAGCCGCAGGTATCGCGGTGGCGTCAATCCGGCGAACTCACTCGACTCCGCGATGGTGCCGGTGGACTTGCGTGTATGGAAGAAAAGTTTCCCGGGTTTAAGACCGAAAACAGCGCACCGCGCAGAGCGATCGAGTGACTCGGTGATCATGATGCCGGCTGCGGCATTGGTGCTGAGGGATTGCTGGCTCATGAGACGAGCGGTGATCTGCACATCGCCTTCACACGGGCGATACATGAAATGGAAGCCGTCGTTTGTGCTGCCAATACCTGTGCCGCCGCCGCGAAGCACGTACACGGAGTTGGACAACAGAGAGAAGCCACCCACAGCAGTGCCGTCGGGGCCGACATTCCCCAAATCGCGGCTCATCCAACTGCTGATGCTTGATCCGAAGGAAGCCACGATGAGGTTTGAGGAAGCGACAGAAGACGCGGGTACAGTGAGTTCGAAAACATCGGCATCCGGCGCACCAGCTTCATCACCGAGCGGCATCGCTGAAGCATTCCTGACATGAGTCAGCACAGGACCGATGGGCTGGCCATTCAACGTGACCTGGGTTGGAACCAGATCAGTCGTCCAGTTTGGGGGCCTTCGGAGGCGCAAAACCCAGGATCGTTCCGCGAGCGCTCCCGGGAACGCGCCGACTGCGGGGGCGATGGAAACGGAGACCTTCTTATCCGTGTCGCTGGCCCATGTCTTGATGGCCGTTGTGCGGAACAGGCCTTGTTTGTAGTCAATTGTCAGCGTGTCATCCTCGTACAACGAGGTGGAATCGGTTTCTGTCGTGCTGGGATAGACATCCAGCGTAACAGGAGACCACGGGCGCTCGGCAGTGTGCTGCATCTCGGGCGCGAGTGCGAAGACAGACCCTGAACGAATGTAGAGCGGGATCTGGTCGAGCGGAGAGTTAAAAGTATCTGTGGCTGGTCCTTTAACAACCGAGCCGTTCCAGGCATTGATCCAGGTTCCCGGTGGAATCCAAACAGAGCGCGGTGTGTGTTGCGAGCGCCACTTCAAACTCACAATGGCGTTGCCGGATAACTCCAGGAACTCGACTCTCAGTGATTGAGGCTGTCCGGCTTTCAACGTAACGGTTGACTCCGTGGTATTGGAATCGTTCGGACCCCAGTTGCCGATGCAAAGCTTATTATCCACCCACACCCGGACACCATCGTCAGAGGTTGCCGCGAGGACGACATCTCCTACTGAAGCTGGCACAGTGATGTTGCCGGTCCAACGCACGGTAAAGTGATCTACGCCGAGTGTTCCTCCAGGGCTGTTCTCGCCCCAATTGAAATTGATGAAGGTATCCGTTCGGTTCAGAGCTGGTGTGCCTGATAGGTCTTCGTTGTCGAAGTAAGAGGCCTGCAGACCGGCCTGGCCGTCTGGGGTTGTCAGCCATGAAGGTGGCACAGCGCTCATTCCGCCCGACGTGACGGGGGCCACGAGCAAAGAATGGGTAATGAGGTACTGGTTGTTCTGACTGGCCTCCGCGTATTCCGGGTAATCCAAATCAAGCCGACGCAAAATAGGCTCACCCGTTTCATAGTTCCGATGTGCCGCAGCATAAAACTCGGGCAGGAGCCGGTACCGCATATTCAGATAGCGGCGCGCCACCCATTCTGCCTGTGACCCGAAGGTCCATGGCATGCGGGCCAGGCCCATCGTGCAGTGAGGCCGGTAGACCGGAGACAGCGCGCCATACTCGATCCAGCGCATATAATCGGCCGGAGCGGTGTTGCCGTTGTGTCCGCCCAGATCTTCGCTCAAATAGGGATAGGCCCAGTGAACGCCGGCATGAACGGCATTCTGAACGCCGTAGTTCAGGTAATCGAGCCCCGCGTGGGTATCGCCAGTCCATTGGATGGAGTACCGGTGTGCGGCAACGTTGGGCGGACGATTCCGGATGCCGTTATCAATGCCGTCCACGTTTGCCATGATCAAAGGACGCAGCGTGGGGTTGGCGCTCAGCGCGGTGTCGTTATAGATCTTCATGCCCCACACTTCCTTTCGCAGGTTGGATGCGGGTGAAAAAATGCTGGAGCTCCAGTTGCGATCGTACCACCAGGCATCGAGGCCCTGGCGAATAAGTTGTACCAGATTCGTGTAACGATAGGTCACTTCCACCGGGTCGAGTGCTGATACTCCCTCGGGTTCCGGGTGATCGTTGAAAACCACGCGGGCATTCCTTGCGTGCGCCTCAGCAAAGAACCGGGGCATGTCGGGAAAGAGAACGGTGTTGGGTTCGTAGCCGATGGAGGCGTTCACTCGCCAACCGGTATCGATCACCATCACATCGAGCGGTAGCCGGCGGTTGCGATTGTCCTCTATTTCCTGCAAAGCTGTCTCTTCGCTGTAGTTATAATAGCGGCTATCCCACATGCCCAAGGCGTAGAGCGGAACCATTTCGGTCGGGCCGGTCAATTTCAGAAAATCTTTTCGCAGTTGGTTGTAGCTGCCGCCGGGGAGGAAGACATAAACATCCGGGGAGTCGTTGTTGGTATCCCAGCCGCTTGAGGAGTAATTCGGAGCACCGGCTGGGGCAGGGGTGAGTCCCCAGGCTGGAGGAACCAGGCGCGGAGAATCGGCAAAAGACCATGAAACCGGCTTGTCTGCTGGGCTTGGCAGCCAGACGCTGTTGTTCAAAGCAGCAGGTGTCTGGAAAAGAGGTTGTCCTGAGGGAGTAGTCAGGTAGATCCCGGTGAGTGACGACGCGCCGGGCGGCACGTGGACCACGTAATTCTGTGTGGCGATGCGAACTTCGCCTGAAACCAGGTTGCTGACGGTGGCAGTTCCTGGCCAGTTGCGCTGTGCGATGTGAAAGGTCGTGCGATCTTCGAATCCCCTGGGTCCCCGAAGTTCGAGCCGGACGAGGGAGCTGGAAAGGCACTGAACACGGACGGGGCCGACGACGAAATCCTGGGCGTGAGAGGCAAGGGGAGAGAGCAGGAGGAGGAAGGCCGAGGAGATGGAGGCGGCGAAAGGGGATGGCATGTCTTGACTTTGAAGCCAGAAGTTATTGCGCATGACAGTGAGCAGGTGAAGCCTGAAATTCTCAGGCTATGGTTATCAAGGATTCAACACGGTCGGGTTGCGGCTCGCCACCCAATAGAGGTCTATCTTGCCCCTGGTCTGGGCCGCGTTTCCCTCAGCTCCTCCCGTGATCGTGAACTTGCTTGGATTCATGCTGTTCGCGAATGCAATGACCTCGCCGCTAACCCAACGGCGAGCTTCAGCATGACCATCGACATAATTAAAGGTGCTGCTGTTTCCATGATAGGCGGCCGGTGAATCGCCCCAGCGCGCGTTGGCAAAATTGAGGGCGGGACTCCCTACGGTCATGTCCCAGGTCCTTACATTCTCGCCGCACTGCTGTCCGCCGACAGTGATCTGCTGAGAGTCGCATTCTTCAACCCAGAGGAAGCGTTCGCTGGCATGCAAAACCTGGGTCGATTTCATGATGAACCCCGGTAGATTCTCGTAAGCGCTATCGCCGTTGGCGAAGCCGTTCACGCCGGAATAGCTCGACCAGGCGAAATGCCTGGGGATTGTCACCCGCATATCACCCGGGCAATGCATGATGGCGGGTGCGGGTGCATAAGGGAAAAGCGGTCCATTCTTGTAGCCCCTCTCCACTTTCCAGGTCACGAGCTGGTTGCCGGTATAGCCTGCCGGAGCGGCATCGGTCACTTTATCGGCTTGAACGCGCCAGTTGGGAGTGGCAGCACCAGGATCTGTGCTGAAGCCTACGACTTTGTCCGCGTTATCGGTGGTGTACATCACCCAGCCGATGGCCAACTGTTTCTGATTGCTGAGGCAGGCTGCTTGATGGGCCTTCTTCTTAGCCCTGCTCAGCGCGGGAAGAAGCATCGCCGCCAGGATGGCGATGATAGCGATAACGACAAGCAATTCGATGAGGGTAAAGCCGCGGCGCTGCGGATGAACGACTGGAGACATGGCGATGGAGAGCTGAGGCTCGTGACTAATTAAAGACTTCATGAGAAAACTGTCCTTGAACTTTCCTGGCGAAAACACTGCGACTGAAACGGAGCTGGATTCGTTGAGAGGGTGGCAGGGCTTGCGCCCCGCCACCCGTTCCCAACCACCCAATCGCCTGCTACTGCAGCAAGCGATAAAAGAGCACCGGGTTCGTCGGGTTCAGAACCTGCGGATTGCTTTGACTTGGCGAATTAGTCCATGGTCCGAAGAGTGTTCCAGCCTGCTGGAGGGTGCCTCCGCTGGTCCATGACAACTGAGCCTTGCTGATAGTCAGCACGGCAGGGTCAGCGGCGGGAGCGAAGCCCACGCCCGGGGCTGTTGCTGAAAACACGATATTCGTGAATTGGGCATAGGCGCTGCCGTTGCCGGCACGAACCCGGATATTATCGAACGTGTTGTTCCCGTTGAAAACCAACGGAGCGTTAGGCTGAGCCCATTCACTCTTGGTGAAGTCAGGATCGAGCCAGACTTTGATCGCGTCATCCGCGTTGGGTTTGTGCTCGGTTTTAACTACCAGGGTGTGCCATTCATTTAGAACGATTGGAACGATCTGCTGGAGGTCGCGTGTTGAGCCGCTCAGATCCAGGCTCCAGTTGAGTGAACCCCAGTTATTACCCACGATGAGGCGCTCGGAGTTGCCCTGATAGAATTGAAGCCCGCCGAACCCGCCACCAGTGCCAGTTTCATTGTTCAGATCAAAGAACGTCATGCTGAACCGGGTGAAGAGGGTGTTGGTTGAGGCATCCTGATAGTTGCCATCAATCCAGCCGTTGAGGTTGCTGTAGATGATTGTGCCGTCACCACCACCCAGTGCATCGAAGGGACCTTCGACTGTCAGAGGCAGTGTCGGGTAAACATCGGAGGTGAATGACCAGGAGGTCGTGAAAGGCTTGTTGTTGTTATCCGTCAGATTAACGGCAACGGTGTGAGTTGAGGCGGCCGCGAACGGAGTAGCCGGCTGATAGCTGATGGTGACAAAACCATTGGCAGCAGTCGTGGCCACTGGAGTAACGGGAGTGCCATCGATCGTCATGCCGATGCTGCTGGTTTTGATGCCGGCATTACCGGGGATGGCCCGCACGCTGAGGGCGGTTCGGACTTGCACATTCATCGCGCCATCAACCGGGACCTTGTTGTCGAAAGAGACATCGGCGGCAGGCTGGAAGCCCACACCCGTTGCGGTGGTAGCGACTATGATATTGGTCCAGGTGGCGTTGGCCGTGTTATTGCCGCAACGGAGCCGGATATTGTTAAAGCTGGCGTTCATATCCAACGTGAACGGAGCATTCGGTTGATTCCCTTCGGACAGGGCGAAGTCAGGATCAAGCCAGACCTTCACGACGTCGTTTGAACCTGGGATGTATTCGGTGCGGACAACGATTGTTTTCCATTCACCGAGTGAAACGAAGGTGACTGGTAGCAGGTCCTCTTGCCGTGCCGCAGCGTCCATGCTCCAGTTCAATGAAACCCAGGCGTTACCGGCCAGGAGCACTTGGTCGTTGTCCCGCATGAAGTGCAGACCGCCGTAGCCGCCACCGGTGCCGAACTCGTTATTAAGGTCGTTGAACACCATGCTGTAGCGGGTGTAGAGGAACCCGGAAGCGTTCGTGCTGTAATTTGTGCCCACCCAGGCATCCGCGGCTGCGGAGAACAGGGTGTAGTCGTTGCCGCCACCAGTGCTGATGGGGCCTGCGATGGTTACCGGCAAGGATTCAAAGCCGGTCGTGAAACGCCATTCATTCGTGAAGCTCGTGTTGTTGCTATCCCGCACAATGAGCTGGGCGATGTGCGTTGTTCCGGCGCTCAGCGGCGCGGCAGGTTGATAGGCAACGGAAATGATGCCGGAATTGGTGCTCAATTCCGGGGTCACCGTGGTGCCGTCGAGATTGAGAGTGATGCTGGTAACAGGTGCGCCGCCGATCACGATCTGAGCACCGAGGCCAGTAGTGGCCTGAACACTGGAGGAGCCGTTAACGGGGAGAATTCCCTGGAACGAGAGGTTGGCCGGCATGGCAAAACCCACGTCGGTACCGAGCGCAGCGATGATGATATTAGTGGCCGCGGCGCTGGAGGGAGCGTTGCCGCAGCGGAAACGAATGCTGTCGAACGTATTATCGATCGTCACCGTGAGAGGAGCATTGACCTGTTCGGCTTCCGTTTTTGTGAAGTCGGGATCGAGCCAGATCTTTGCCGATGCATTGCCGCTCGGGGTGTAGTCCACGCGGGTTACGATGGTGTGCCATTCGTCAGGGACGACCAGGGTACTGGGAAGCAATTCTGGTTCGCCGGCGTCGCCGCCGTTCTTGGTATCAACGCTCCAGGTGGTGCGCATCCAGGTTTCGCCAGTGAGCAGGCGCTCATTGACGCCGCTGAAAAAGTGGAGACCGCCATAACAGCCACCGCCGCCGTTGCCGGGCTCATCCGCGGTGTTGAGGAACGCCATGCTGATGCGCGCGTAAAGGGTGCGGCTGGAGGAGGCATTGTAATTGGTTCCGATCCACGGATTGCCTGCGGCCTCGAACAGAACGACATCGATGCCGTTGCTGGTGGCGATGGGGCCGGCCAATTTCGCAGGCAAAGAAGGAAAGCCGGTCGTGAAACTCCAGGCGTTGGTGAACTTGGTGCCGTTCATGTCCGCCAGGATCACGGAGGCCGAATGCATAGTCCCTGCGCTTAATGGGGAAGCCGGGGTATAGCTGATGGTCGTGATTCCCGTGCCCGGTGTGATGGTGGGCGTAACCGCGGCGCCATCGACAGTCATGACGACGGTAGCACTATTGACCGCCACAGCGCCATCGACTGCCTGGACACTTACATTAGTGCGAACTCCGCTGTAAGAGCCTCTGGCCGGGATCTCTGAGTTGAATGTGACCGGGTCCGAAACGATCTGAAGCATGTCGAATTGGAAATCCTGGCCGCCACCGGAGGAGGATTCGCCGTTGCCGCGGTAGAAAGCGACTTGGGTAATCGAACCTGCGATTGTGCCGGTAAAGGATGTCCCCATCGTGTTGTTCCTGAAAAGGTAGGTCGTTGGGGAGGTCAGCTTGAACGTGTAATGATTGAACTGCTGGTAGTTGTACGGGAACCCAGTAGCGGTTCCGTTCCCCGTTGTGGCATCGGCATAGTGTCCGTTAGCGTTATCGCCACCCACATGCCAGAAGCTGAACACCGTGTTACCGCTGGCATCCTGGAGGATGACCGCGTTAGTGTTGGGAGAGCCTGCCAAACCGTTCAGCCGACGTTCGAATGAGAATGCCTGGCCTGTCGTCAGCGCTGATGGGAACGGGCGCACAGCCATGGTGCGGCTGTTGACCGACTCGTTCCACAGGTCGAATGAGCGTCCGCTGGGCCCGTTGCCCTGAATGAAATGGCCACCATTGCCCGTGACCGAGATTGCCCAGGGGCCAAACCCGAATCCTGCATTTTGGTCGCTGGCAAAAGAGGCATCGTAGACGGGGTCTATTGCCGAATCAAAGGCGTTCGTGATTTGAGCGGAGGATTGGTGGGCGACGAGTGCAAGCAGTGCGCCCGCCCACAATCCTGGGCTGGTTATTCTTCTCCAAAAACCTGGAGCATTGGCTGGGAATGAGGGACTTTTCATATGGACTGTTAGTCTGATCTTACTTGGGTTTAGTTGGTTGTGTAGCGCCAGACACATCAAACCGTTGTTACTCGCGGCGTACTGGAAGAAGATAGAGGCCTGAGGGTGTACTAACAATACCCGCAATCAGGGGTAGTGGGGGGAGGGAATTGGGAATGGGGGAAGTGAACCGTGAAACGGGAAACGTGAATGTGGCTCGGGAGGGGGACGGCGAAGGGGTGGTGATCCGTGATGCGTAATCCGTAAGGGAGGTCTGGGGAGTGAAACGTGATCCGTAAAACGTGAATGTGGTTTGGGAAGACGATAGCGATGGGGGCTGTGACGCGTGATCCGTAAGGTGGGGAGTCCGCGCGCTCAAAGAGGTGAAGGCCAAAGGTGAAAGACCAGGAGGGAAAGGTTCCTGATGCCACCGTCAAATCGGATGGCAGCACCCGTGAGAAAGCCGAATGCCATCTGAAAGTGGCAAATCTAGATCAGGACTTGTCCGGCTTAGGGAATCCGAGCGGGAATTGGCCCAGATACTTGGCGGTGGCTTCGCCTCTGGAATGCACGTGAAGCTTGGAGTAGATGTGCTTCACATTCATCCGAATGGTTTCGATGCTTAAAGACAACTGATTGGCAATCTCCTTCGAGCTCGCGCCTTTGGCCATCAGATCCAGTACCTGCTGTTCCCGCGGCGAAAGCGTTGCCACATCCGACTTCTTTTCACCTGCCTGATGGAAATGCGCCACGATCTTCCGGGCGATGCTGCTGGACATAGGTGCCCCGCCATCATGCACTTGGCGGATGGCTTCCACCAGTTCCTGGGTGGAAGTGCGTTTGAGCAGGTAACCGCTGGCACCGGCGAGCAGAGAGTTAAAAATCTTCTCACTCTCCTCATACACCGTGAGCATCAGGCATTGAGCTTTTGGAACAATGGTCTTTAGCTGGCGCACGCATTCGACACCGTCCATGCCCGGGAGGTTGATGTCCACAATGACCACATCCGGCTGATCGGCTGCGATTCCTGCCAGGGCAAGCTCGGCTGTCCGGTAGGAGTTCAGGCAGCGCAGTCCCTCGAAGTGGTTGAGTTCGCGCTCAAGGTTTTCGCGCATCCATCCGCTATCTTCAATGATGACGACACCCACAAGGGCAGGCTGTTGCCGGTTATCGGTTCGATTCATGATTCCCCAGGGTTGATCACGCGGAGCGGGAGCACCAGTGTTACGGTTGTGCCTTCATTCGCCGCGCTTTGCAGCCTCAACTCTCCACCGATTTCAGCCATTCTGCGCCGCATATTTTCCAGGCCATTCCCTTCCCCCTCCGCTTTATCGGGCTCAAAACCCCGGCCGTCGTCGTTCACGGAGATGGTTAGCTGGGCTTCCGGGTTGTAATCCAGGCTGAGTTTAATGCGGCGCGGTGCGGCGTGCTTCACCGCGTTGTGCAACGCTTCTTTTACCACCATGAACAAGTTGTGCCGAACTTCGGCAGTGAGCCGGATGCCGGGCACCTCCAGCGGCACGTCCAGCTCGCAAGCGATGCCGGTGGGCCGGAGAAAATCCTGGGCACAATAGACCAGGTAATCGGCTAGCTCCTTCAAGGTGTCGTTCTTTGGATTGATAGCCCAGACGATCTCATCCATTGCGCGGATGGTGTCGCGGGCGGTCTCGGCGATGTTGCGAGTGAACCCGGCCTGGTCATCCGGCGTTTTGTTCTTCCAATCCATCAGCTCGGTGAGCTTGCTGATCTTGGTCAGGCTTGCGCCGACTTCATCATGGATATCGCGCGCGATGCGGGCGCGTTCGGCGGCTACGGCGCTTTCCTGCTCTAACAACCGGATGCGGCGCAGCGCCCGGCGGCGTTCAGCCAGCCGCGCAGCAAGGGCCACACTCATGAGCAGGCCGGACATCATTAACCCGATGAACCAGCCGCGCTGCCAGAAATGCGGCATCAACAGATCTTCAAACGAGGTTGCGACCATCATGTCGCTGAATTCCCAGCCATCGCCAAAGCCACGGTGCATCAGGCGAAATTCATCGAAATTAGCGTTCGCTTCGAAATGAACAACGATGTTCGTTGGCTGGTTGTATTCCGTCATCCCGCTGGAAAGATCCGGCTGCAACCAGGCAGCGACATGAGCGTCCTGCTTGGGAATATACTCCACTCGCATGACGATGTATCGCGGAACACCGGAACGCATGTATTCATAGGGGAAAGGCAGGTCCGGAGTGCCGGAGTTCAGGTCCTGGAAACCCTTGGGAGCCTTGGGCACGTTCAGAGCCGAATAGGCCATGGCGCCTCCGCTGTTGCCTACACCAAGATGTTCCTGCCCCTTTTCGACCAGCATGAAACCGGTTTCGAATGGCCTGACCCACTTGGCGACGGTATCCGATATGGGAGTGATCTTGATTCGGAAATAAAGGGTACCGACCGCGTTGCTATCCCTCGGGGCGATGGCTCCGCGCAGGATCTCAACACCCTTGCCGTTATTGCAGACGACCACGGACTCGGGGTGGCTCCATAACACAGCCGCATGGGCGGAACAGGCGGCACCCAGCACCGCCAGCAAAAGCAGCGTCATACAGGAGAGCCGACATCTGGGAGTCCGCCGGGCGCACAGCATGAACAGATACTATCGAAAAAGTGCGTTAGGGTAAATGCTGATAACGGGGTTTGAGCTTTAGCGGCCTAACCCATGGTAGCGACCAAACGCGTCGCAACCATGGGCTTTGGGGCGCAATCCCGTTGGGATTGGGGAGGACGCGAAAGTTGCGGACGGCCCCCGAATCCCTGGATCGCGCTATGACTTTAGATCCGTACTGTTGGTAATAAGAAACCAGAATAACAAGTATCCATGGTTCATCGGGGTGGAATCAAGGGGGATCGGCAGCTTTCCATGGACCTGCCTAACGACGGCAGGATTTTTGGGAGGGCAAAGCTAGGTTTTCATAGGGTTTTGCATAGGGGCTAGTGTTAGTCCAAGTCTCCTGGCCCGGCGGGCTAATGTCGTATGTTCTGTCTGCAGTACTTTTTCCTCATACTTGGCCAGACCATGCTCCACGTAAGCTAATCCGTGGACCATCACTCTCCAGAACATTGCTCCAAGCTTGCGAGCCAGTGCCCTGCTTGCTACCAGGCCGCCGCTGCGGCTTCGGATTCTTCGATAGAACCCTCCCAAGGCTCGATCATTTGTCTTGCCCACCGCTCGGGCAATCACACATAAGAGTCGGCCTGCTTTGTTGGTTGATCGCTTCTCCGATCTGCGCCGCTTGCCGCTCTGATGGGTCCCGGGAGCCAGCCCCAGCCACGAGGTAAACCTCTTTTCGTTCTCCCAATGGGCTTTGAGGTCGGTTCCAACCTCCGAAACCAACCGTAGCAGTGTGTGCTCAGTTATCCCGGGCAGCCTTGTCGCATCCTTGCCGTCACAGAGTTTCCAGAGCAACTTCAGCAACCCATCTATCTGCGGAGTGTTGCTCTTGTTCTTTCGGTCCGACTTGGGCAACTCCCCAGGGGGATCGGCCTTGTGCTCCGTCATTTTCTTGAGCACCTCTTCCAGAGCCTGATCGCATTCGGCAATCCGGGCGCGATAAAACTCCCAGGCTGCCAAGGCTTGGCGCAGGGCAAAGAGGTGCTCTTGCTTCCACGTCCCTCGCAGCGCTTCGCACACACGCTTGGCTTTCTTCTTCTGGATCGTCGGGTCGCACAATGCCAGCAGTTTCTCCGGATCGCGCTCTCCCTCAAGAATAGCTCTCACCATCTTTAATCCACTCACTCCGGTCAGATCGCTGATCACGTCATGAATTTTGATGTTCATTCGCTCCAGTGCTTTCTGCATATGCTGCTCGCTCGTGGCGCAACTGGAGATGTGATCGGCGCGCAAACGCAAATAATCCTGCAAACGCCGGATATGATCGGGCGGAACAAACCCCGCCCTGAGCAACCCGTGCGCATGCAAGGTCGCCTGCCATTGACAATCACTCATGTCGGTCTTGCGGCCTGGCAGGTTGCGAACGTACTTCCCGTTCACCATGATCGGATTGAGACCGGCTTTTTCCAGCACCTCATACGGACAAAGCCAGTAAATCCCGGTCGCTTCCATCGCCACTGTGTTGACCCCTTGCTCCAGCAGGTAGTCGCGCAATGCGTGCAACTCGGTGGTGGTCGAGCCAAACACCTTGGGCGGCCCGCCAGCAACTGACACATGCATTTGCTCACTGCCCACGTCAATAGCAGCAGCTTTCGGATTGAGAACAGGAAGACTATTCATGCTTTACCTTTGGTTTGCATGCCCATACCTCCGTGCCTGTTGGTTGGATACAACACGAATCTTTCCAGCGGGAAACCCGCCCAACCTCCGCAATGCGAAAGTCAGGCTAAGCTCTCCAAACGATACGCACGTCACCAACAGGAGCCAGTCTACCCAACGAGCAGCCTTGCGGCGCATCAAATTAACCACGGCCATGCTGCACGTTGGTATGGACACGCGAATACCCTATAAGGTCCATGGCCACGATGCGATTCCTTTTAGGAATTGGAGGCTACCCACAGTACTGATTTCGTTCGTTTGGTTTCTGTGCGTTAGAATCGCAGCGCCCCGTCGCGTGATGTCACGCGGCCTTCAGAGGCCAAGGGCAAGTATGGACGAATGTCTCACAGATAAAGCCTGATAAACAACCATGTTGAAACAATTAGAGCAGGGACTGTCATAGCGCTCGCGACACCAGCCGATGTCCGCGACTCGGTCCGCCAAGACCAGATCGAGCAAGCTAATGCAACACATGTAAGTAGCATGCCGATGTCTGCAAGGATCTCTTGGTGTGTTGGACCGAATTGGGAGCCGAGCGTAATTCTAGTCTGCTGGCGAGGCCGAAACAGCCAAATGAAACACGAGAGTGAGAGACAGGCTGCGACTGTGCCTGCAATTGCGCATCCGACCGACGACAGGTTCTGAGTTTTCGGCTTCATCGTGTCTTGTTTATATCCCTAACCTCGCTCCTCACCTGCCGCCCGTCGACGAGGCAGGTGGAGCTCTGAAGTGATATTCGGCCTCGCCAGCCGACACAGAACTTCTGGTGGCTCACAACTCACGCGACGGCTATTAGCTCCAGGCACCTCGTTCATCGAGGCGGTCATAGCCCAACCTTTCCCATTGAGGTGAACCAGGGTGCTGTTTGTGCATTCAGCCACCCTGGTCTCGATGGGAACGTCCTTGCACATACAACCGCACAAGATAAGCCCCGCAAGAGCCATGATCCCGAAGGTGTTTCCAGAGAAGAGGTTTAGCCGCATTGTCATCGGAAGAGCCTCCTGATTATGCCGAACACCTGCCAAAGAAAACATCCTGTGACAAAAACCGGAAGCAAAGACGTGAGGTGCGGATGGCGTTCATACCACATGTGCTCCTTCTCTTCGCGCGCCCGATACCAATCGTCGGAAAAAGCAAACACCCGATAGCCGCCAAAGCAACTTATAGCAAGGAACACGACCAGCAAACCGATGGACACGACGTTCGGACGTAAGATGGTGACGACCCCAAAAGCGACAGACAACATGCATGAGATAATGAAACCAGCAAACGCCTGTTTTTTGCGAGTATGCATAGCGGGCTAACAATGAGGGTTGCCGCGCCGAGCCAACGAGGCGATTATCGCAACTGCACCTGCAGCTCGGCAAACCCTAACGGAGTCTGGCTGGTTTGTTATCAAGCGGTGTATGAAATGCTAATGGTCACAAATGCGGCAAGTTTGTTTGAGGAACAAACCACGTAACCGGGTTGATTTCATGGGAAGAGCGTAAGTTTCGATCAGAATATGTCAACCGTAATTAAGGTTGATGGAAATGCGCGCTTGGAGGAGGGGCGGTTGCAAGTGGGACACCGTTTTGTTCGCAATCCGAACTGTCTCCGAGTCCTGGAAGGACGGTACGCGACTAGCCCAGGGTAAGGCCGCCAGGCCGCCACCCTGGGTAAACAACAATAAGAACTCATACTCTTCTGTTCATTCGGGTTGGCCGCGTCGCGCGGTCAAACCGAATGAACAGAAGAGGTCACATCCTTTCTATGTCTAACCCATGGTAGCGACCAGATGCGGCGCAACCATGGGCTTTGGGGCGCAATCCCGTTGGGATCCCGTTGGGATTGGGGAGGACGCGAAAGTTCGAGACGGCCCCCCCGAATCTCTGGATCGCGCTATGACTTTAGATCCGTACTGTTGGTAATAGGAAACCAAAATAACAAGTATTCCTGGTTCATCGGGTTGGCGCTGCTTGGCGCCAACCCGATGAACCAGGGTGGAATCAAGGAATTGGAGGCTTTCCATGGACCTGCCTAACGACGGCAGGATTTTTGGGAGGGCAAAGCTAGGTTTTCATAGGGTTTTGCATAGGGGCTAGTGTTAGTCCAAGTCTCCTGGCCCGGCGGGCTAATGTCGTATGTTCGGTCTGCAGTACTTTTTCCTCATACTTGGCCAGACCATGCTCCACGTAAGCTAATCCGTGGACCATCACTCTCCAGAACATTGCTCCAAGCTTGCGAGCCAGTGCCCTGCTTGCTACCAGGCCGCCGCTGCGGCTTCGGATTCTTCGATAGAACCCTCCCAAGGCTCGATCATTTGTCTTGCCCACCGCTCGGGCAATCACACATAAGAGTCGGCCTGCTTTGTTGGTTGATCGCTTCTCCGATCTGCGCCGCTTGCCGCTCTGATGGGTCCCGGGAGCCAGCCCCAGCCACGAGGTAAACCTCTTTTCGTTCTCCCAATGGGCTTTGAGGTCGGTTCCAACCTCCGAAACCAACCGTAGCAGTGTGTGCTCAGTTATCCCGGGCAGCCTTGTCGCATCCTTGCCGTCACAGAGTTTCCAGAGCAACTTCAGCAACCCATCTATCTGCGGAGTGTTGCTCTTGTTCTTTCGGTCCGACTTGGGCATCTCCCCAGGGGGATCGGCCTTGTGCTCCGTCATTTTCTTGAGCACCTCTTCCAGAGCCTGATCGCATTCGGCAATCCGGGCGCGATAAAACTCCCAGGCTGCCAAGGCTTGGCGCAGGGCAAAGAGGTGCTCTTGCTTCCACGTCCCTCGCAGCGCTTCGCACACACGCTTGGCTTTCTTCTTCTGGATCGTCGGGTCGCACAATGCCAGCAGTTTCTCCGGATCGCGCTCTCCCTCAAGAATAGCTCTCACCATCTTTAATCCACTCACTCCGGTCAGATCGCTGATCACGTCATGAATTTTGATGTTCATTCGCTCCAGTGCTTTCTGCATATGCTGCTCGCTCGTGGCGCAACTGGAGATGTGATCGGCGCGCAAACGCAAATAATCCTGCAAACGCCGGATATGATCGGGCGGAACAAACCCCGCCCTGAGCAACCCGTGCGCATGCAAGGTCGCCTGCCATTGACAATCACTCATGTCGGTCTTGCCGCCTGGCAGGTTGCGAACGTACTTCCCGTTCACCATGATCGGATTGAGACCGGCTTTTTCCAGCACCTCATACGGACAAAGCCAGTAAATCCCGGTCGCTTCCATCGCCACTGTGTTGACCCCTTGCTCCAGCAGGTAGTCGCGCAATGCGTGCAACTCGGTGGTGGTCGAGCCAAACACCTTGGGCGGCCCGCCAGCAACTGACACATGCATTTGCTCACTGCCCACGTCAATAGCAGCAGCTTTCGGATTGAGAACAGGAAGACTATTCATGCTTTACCTTTGGTTTGCATGCCCATACCTCCGTGCCTGTTGGTTGGATACAACACGAATCTTTCCAGCGGGAAACCCGCCCAACCTCCGCAATGCGAAAGTCAGGCTAAGCTCTCCAAACGATACGCACGTCACCAACAGGAGCCAGTCTACCCAACGAGCAGCCTTGCGGCGCATCAAATTAACCACGGCCATGCTGCACGTTGGTATGGACACGCGAATACCCTATAAGGTCCATGGCCACGATGCGATTCCTTTTAGGAATTGGAGGCTACCCACAGTACTGATTTCGTTCGTTTGGTTTCTGTGCGTTAGAATCGCAGTGCCCCGCCGCGTGATGTCACGCAGCCTTCAGGGGCAGGGGCAAACATGGACGGAATGTCACATTAAGACGCCGGGTCGCCACTGCTGGAAAAACAACGGATCGAATATAATCCGAAGTATTTGTGGGAGTCGCACGCAGCCGTCCCTTGCGGGACTCTGGACCAATTATGTCAACCACCCAATGCTGAAGCATTGGGCTTCTATCAAGAGTCCCTTCCGGATCAAATGAAACGCACGGAAGGAGCCGTGACACTTTAGATCAGTACTGTTGGTAATAAGAAACCAACATAACAAGTACTCCTGGTTCATCGGGTTGGCGCGGCTTGGCGCCAACCCGATGAACCAGGACTTGTCACAAAAGAGGCCCAATCAACCGCTGAATGCGGGCACGGTTGTAGCGCTGGACCAGGATGCAGGGGACATTTGCAGCAAGGGCATAACCGAGCATGATCATCCCGGCCCAACACGGGTTCCACAGAAAGAAAAGAGGTGTAAACGCCATCGCCGCCCAGTGGCAAAGCTCGCCTCGCCACGTTTCCTGAACGAACCGGCAAAGGTAATCGTCATTCCTGGCGCGCAATGTGCCTTTGGCAAACCCACCGGAAAACAGGCGCGCTGCATCGGGCAAATGGTCCTTCCAGCGTTTGATCGCCAGGACGCGCTCGTAAAATCGACCGCCTTGTTCCCAGGCTTGCACCGGGCCCGGATGAAACCACGCAGCCGGCATTCGGGTGAAGATCCAGGCCAATCCAATTTGAATGACCGGCCAGCCTGCCACATTCAACACGACGACCCAAAAAACAGGCAGCTCAATCAGCACGGATCTCGCGTCCTTTCCACGCGACCGTCTTTCCAGATTTCAAGACTGCCCAGGCGAACACGACAAAGAAGAAGATCAGCGGCACGGGATAGAATAATGACGCATACCACTTGAACGCGCCGATCAGACGGCTGAACCACCAGACTTGCGCGGCGCACAAGAGGTAAACCGCGCCCCAGCACAGGGCGCCTCCGGCCATCACCCAGCCCAATGGAGCGAGCATGAGTCCAATCATCCACGCCACAACCAGCAGGAGCGTGATGGACGGGGTTTGTCCCGCGCCTGCTGCAAATCCTTTAATCCATCCAGCAATCAATTCTTTCAGACCCTGCGGGTACATGCGAAAGGAGAAGATCCCTCGGCCTGGCTGGCTGCGTACCGAGATTCCAAGATCCTTGAACCGGGCGGCCATGAACAGATTCTCAAGGATACGGCTCCTTACGGCATCGTGTCCGCCCACCCTCTCGTAACTCGCCCGGTCCACAAGTAGAAGCTGGCCGAATAACCCGTGCGGCACTGTGCCGACGACCATGTTGAAATTGAAGAACAGGGAGAGATCTTCATAAGGCTTGAGAACGGCATGGTACGGGCCGATGGATAATGCGCCGCTGGTATGGCTGGAAACGATCCGCGCCAAACCGTCCGGTTCGAACCAGGTGTCCGCGTCCACGAACAATAAGAGTGTCCCGATCGAGTGTTGGGCGCCCAGGTGGCAGGCCCATGGCTTGCCGCGCCATCGTTCAGGCAGCGGCTGCGACGTAATCACTGAGGCCCCGAAGTCGCGTGCGATTTCTTCTGTGCGGTCGGTGGAGCCATCATTCACGACAATGACCTCGGTGGGCTTCAGCGATTGGGACGAGATGGAACGAAGGAGGGACGGCAGGTTGTGAGCTTCGTTGCGGGCGGGGATGATAATGCTGACGGTGGTTGGCTGGGCAGGGGATGGAGTGTTTCGACAGGCTGCTGCATTAGGCTGCAGGCGGGTACGCAGGAGGAAGCCTGCTGCCCAGAGCACCAGAGTTACCAGGAGCAGTGTTAGCATTGGTTCCAAGCCACGATGCTTTTGGCCACATTCTGTCCGCAGAGCACAACCATTGGCATTCCTCCGCCTGGATTGACCGAGCCACCGACAAAAAAGAGGTTTGGGTAACGAGTGCTCTGCTTTGGCGCCTTGAAGCCGAGGTTCTTCCAGCGATCACTCACGACACCATAAATGGAGCCTTTGTTGGAGTTGTATTGCGCCCGGATATCGAGCGGAGTCCAGAAGTGTTCAAAGACGATGTGCTTGCGAAGATCCTTCAGTCCCATTCGTTCCAGCTTATTCAGAATGCGTTCTTTGAGTGCGAGATAGTCCTGTCGCGTGAGCGGGTGCTGGTCGTCAATATATGGAATGTGGGGCAGTAACTTGAGGCAATCGCAGCCTGCCGGGGCCACCGTGGGATCTGTTTTTGACGCCGCAACAAGGTAGATGGTGGGGTCGTCGGGCAACTCGTGCCGTTCGAAAACTTTGGCGAAATGCTCCTTTTGCTGGCTGCTGAAAAAGAAGTTGTGATGCGCGAGTTGGGGAAACTGACAATCGAGCCCGAGCTCGATCACGAGGCCGGAGCAGGTTGGCTCGAGTTTCTTTTCCATGGCGGCAATGAGCGTTTCATCCTCGCGCAGCAGTTTTTGGCAGGCGGGAATGACTTCCATATTTGACACGACGATGTCAGCAGAATTGAACTCACCGTTCGCAACCAGGCCAGTGACACGACCGTTCTCACGGCGGATCTCGGTCACCTCGGCATTCAGGATCACCTGGATGCCAAGCTCGTCCATCAACCGCTTCAGGCCGATGGCTATGTTGTAAAGGCCGCCGTCCACATACCAGAGGTCGTAGCGGAACTGGATAGTGGGGATGGAGTTCATGAACGCCGGTGCGCGATAGGCCGAGGAGCCGACGTATTTGATAAAGAAATCAAAGATGTCGCGGAAATAGGGAGTGTCCAGGTGCGCGGCGACTGCCTGGTGCATGCTGCGAAACAGGTCGAACTGAAAGAATTTGAACAGCCCGTAGTGCTTCGCAAAATCGCGCCAATTATCCAGGCCCTTCTCGAAATAACCCTCGTTCGTAAGATCGTAGAGGTCTGCGGAATACTTGAGGAACCTCTCAATGTTCTCCGGTGGCTCGCCGACTTTGCGCGCCTCAGCCGCCATCTTGTCGGGCTCGGGATAGAGGTCGATCGTGACGCCGTCCTCAAAGAAATTCCGCCAGTGAGGCCGGAGGGCGCGGATGGGGATGTAGTCGCTCATCTTCCTGCCGCTGCGTTCGAACAGGCGCTCGAAGATGTGGGGCAGCGTGAGGATCGAGGGGCCAAGGTCAAATGTGTAACCGTGAGACTTGAGCACGTTGAGCTTGCCTCCGATTTTGTCGTTCTTCTCGAAAACGGTGACGTCGTAGCCGGATTGTTTCAGCGAAATGGCTGCGGACAATCCGCCGAGGCCCGCGCCAATTACGATGACTTTCTTGCCGTTCATGCGTCTCAAGGAGTTGCCGAGAGCCGTTTAAGGCCTTCGTTTGCCAGGTGATCCGCCGGATGCATCACCAGCGCTTTGCGGTAGTAATCCACAGCTTTGGTGGGCTGCCCCAGCAGCTCGTAAATGCGGCCGATGAAAGTCAGGCAACTGTCGTGTCCCCACCTGGGATCGAGCGGTTGGGCGGTTGTTTGCTTTTCGGCCTCAAAAAGTTTCTCGGCATTAAGCAGGGTTTGCAGCGCCGCGCGCCGCTTACCAGGCTTGTTTGAGGTGTGAAATTGGCACATCCCGAGCAGATACTGAACCCTTGGGTTGGACGCTCCGTATTTCAACGCCAACTCTCCGTGCCTGCTCACACGCGGACCAAACCTGGCGGCGCGGAGGAGACTGCCATTAATCTTCATGCCGTAAAGCGTGCCGAGCAGGGCGTGGCTCTCGGCGTGTTGCTCATCCAGTTTCACGGCAAGCGTAAGAGCGCTGACGGCAGAATCGAGAGCAGCCGCTGCGGCAGCCGCATTCGTCTGGCTGCCTGGTGAAGTCTGCAACTGCAACATGCGATGAAAATGTGCGGTGCCGGCCCAATAAGAATTGGTGACGGAGGGCAGTTTTCTGGCGGCTCGATCGAACAAACCCGCGGCAGCGTTGAAACGGGCCGCATCCCACGCCTGGTAAGCTGCGTTGAACTCAGCAACACCCCTCGCGCTCAAGTCGTTAGCCGCAAAGCCGTTCTGCAACGACAAGGCGGCCAGCAGACCAATCAAGTTGAAACGGACCCAGAACATCACTGTCCCAATAGGTAGCCTAGAAACCCGGGAGGCCCAAATGGATCGCTTGACGTCTCGCGTTCGTTCTTTGACTGGGGGCAGACTTTGTTAAAACCACTTACTTGCCGGGTTGGCAACTTGTGCCAAACTTGTGGCCATGTCGCGACGTGTCATCATAATCGGGGCGGGGCCGGGAGGATTGGCAAGTGCCATGTTGCTCGCCAAGGCAGGTGCCGATGTCACCGTTCTGGAAAAACAGCCACGCGTAGGAGGGCGCACGTCAGCCATCGAGGCGGAGGGATACCGGTTCGATTTGGGGCCGACCTTTTTCCTGTATCCCCAGGTGCTGCAGGAGATTTTCCACCAGGTCGGGCGCGATCTTTACAAAGAAGTGCCCATGACGAAGCTTGATCCGCAGTACCGCATCCTGTTCGGCGCCGGTGGCGAGCTGAATGCAACGCCCGACCTTGAGCGAATGGTGGCCGAGATCGCAAAATTGTCGCCTGAGGACGCGCCGCAGTTTCGGCGCTTCATGGAATATAACAGGGTCAAATTGGAAAAATTCGCGCCATGCTTGCAGACGCCGTTTCCCGGGTGGAAGAGCCTCCTGCAAACCCGGCTGCTGGCGGTGCTGCCTTACCTCAAACCCTGGAAGTCGTTGCACTCGGAGCTGGCCGGGTTCTTCAAAGACCCGCGCCTGCAACTGGCGTTTACGTTCCAGTCGAAGTATCTCGGGATGTCGCCATTCCAATGTCCCAGTCTGTTTTCCATTCTCTCATTTCTGGAGTATGAGCATGGCATCTGGCATCCGACGGGCGGGTGCAACAGCATCACCAGGAACATTGCACGCGTGGCCCAGGAGCTTGGCGCCAGGATCGAGACGAGCATGCCGGTTGAGGAGATTCTCTTTAATGGACGCCGCGCGGTGGGCGTGCGCACCAAGCGAGGCGAGCTTCGGGCGGATGCAGTGATGATGAACGCTGATTTTGCACATGGCATCACCCGGCTCGTGCCGAACTCGCTGCGCCGCCGCTGGACCGATGCCAAGGTGAGCCGGAAATCTTTCTCCTGCTCCACTTTCATGATGTACCTGGGTGTGGAAGGGACCTTCCCGGAGCTGGCCCACCATAACATTTACGTGGCGAAGGATTATCGGCGGAACCTTGAGGAGATCGAGCGCCAGCATGTGCTCTCTGAGGACCCTTCATTCTACGTGGAGAATCCCGGACACACCGACCCGACAATGGCGCCGCCGGGCCATAGTTCGTTGTATGTCCTGGTGCCGGTGACCCATCAACATGCGAACGTGGATTGGAGCAAGGAGCGGACACGTTATCGGGCGGTGGCTCTGCGTCAGCTCGAGAAGCTGGGGTTTCAAAACATCGAGGAGCGCATCCGTTTCGAGCGGGTGGTGACGCCTGCGGATTGGGAAAACGAGATGGGGGTGTATCGCGGCGCGACTTTCAACCTCGCTCACAGTTTCTCGCAGATGCTGCATTTGCGTCCGCAGAATCGGTTTGAAGAGTTCGATGGCATGTATTTGGTTGGCGGCGGCACCCACCCCGGCAGCGGTTTGCCAGTGATATTCGAATCAGCGCGGATCAGCTCAAGGCTGTTGATGGAGGAGGTGGGGATGGGGAGCTAATCCTACCCCGTCCCCTTCACTCCAATTTGCCCGCGGGTGACGCCGAGCTGGTTCCAGAGTTTCAGCTCGCGCCAAAGTTGCTGGCCTGTGAGCTCCCCTTTGAGCAGACGTTCATACATCCCCACGGTGCGCAGCAGTTCATCGGGCGACTCGTCCACGAACTCCAGCCGGTAGCGTCGCGCTCCCAATGTCATCATTGAGGCAGCGTGGTCGGCACCGGTTTGCGCGCGCGCATTATACACGGTGTTCCGGCAGCCGGCATCAGCTTTCACCGGGTGCTCCATGCCTACTCGATCACGGAGTTTCACCTGGCGATAGTCGCAGGGCCGTCCGCAATCCTTGTAATCGGTCCCTTTCGAGAGAAAGGCGCAAAAGACACAATGCTCCATGTGAAACATGGGCATGTGCTGATGCAAGGTGATCTCAAACCAATCGGGCGGAGCAGCGCGCAGGAGGGCTTCGAGCTGTTGAAAGTTCAGGTCATAGGAAGCGGTCACTCGCTCCAGGCTGAAGCGGTTTTTGAAATAGGCCGCCGAAAGCCTGTTGGCGATGTTCAGAGAGTAATCGCCAATGCACCGCTGCCCGGCAAAGAACTTCAAATGATCGTAATTCCGCACGAGCCAGCCATCGGCTTCGGAGGAGCGCACCTGGTTGAGCACCCAATCTTCGCCTGTCTTGAACACACGGGGCGGGGCAACAAAAATGCCTCCAGATGAGGTCTGTCCGCGCGCAGCTCTGAATCGGGCGACGGCTTCCCGATACTTCTTCGGATCTTCAAACTCGCAATAGATCGTGCGGATGCCGTGCTTGATGACCGCATCGAGTTGATCGAGGTTGCGCACGAGCACGGTGATCTCCGGCTCGCCCCTGACGCTTCGAGTGGCTCCTGAAAGGGAAGGGGTGCCGAGCACAGCCGGGTCTGGCCGGTCAGCGAGGGTCCAGCGCAGGGGTTGCGCTCGCAGCGCATCGAGCTGGGTGGCTGCTTCACGACGCACCCGGTTCAATTCGCTAACGGGCAGCATCACCGGACCCAGAAGCTGATTTTCGAGATGATCAAGGCGGAAGGGTGTGCCACCAAGCCTTCCCAATTGATCCCGCAACCGGGCGGTGTCCAGCGGTTGTTTCTCGGCTGGAACCAGCGGTACGGAGGAATCCACTCGGACGATGTGCCCGCCTTCATCCCGCATGATCACGGTGAGCGGCGTGCCTGATTGCCCGTGCACTTCTATATGCACCGGGCGCTGGAAACGGATTGTGTCGCCGGCGAAGGTTTGTCTGAGACGCCGCTCCAGTTCCGGGTCGCTGGTCTTCCAAAGCTTATCGCCAGGATACACACGAGCGAACCGGATGTTGCCCCAGCCGAAGCTGAGGACGCACTTGGATGAGGAGGGTCCGCGCCCTAGCGGTTTGATCTGATACACTCGTCCGCCTTCTTCGGGTTCCTCCGGGTGGCCGTGATCGAACACGACGCCATCACCGGGCTTGAGGGCGGATACCAGATCGACAACGACGGTCTCGTGGCGGACTTCGGCTACTTGTCCCAGGTAAACGCCGCGTTTCTTGCCAAAACGGCCGTGGACCAACTCCTGGTTATTGATCCCGCCAAACCAGCCAGTGTACATGCCACGCGAGAAGGACATCTCCATCTCGTATTCGGCCTGCCGCAGATCCGGAGCCGGCTGGGCCTGATTGCCGGGGACTCCAGCGCGGGCCAGTGCTTCTCGGTAAATGCGCGTAATGTTCGCAACGTATTCGGCTGTTTTGAGCCGCCCTTCGATCTTGAGCGAAGCCACACCCAGGCGTTTCAGTTCAGGGATGAGGCTGAGTCCGGCCAGGTCTTGCGGGCTTAAAAGATACTTGCGATCGCCCAAAGGCACGGGCTGGCCATCGGCAATCAGATCATAGGGCATGCGGCAGGCCTGGGCGCATTCGCCGCGGTTCGCCGAGCGACCGCCCAGCGCCTCGCTGGTAAGGCATTGGCCCGAGTAAGCCACACACAAGGCGCCGTGCACGAAGACCTCAAGAGGCATCGGGCGGGGCTGCGTGCGCTCCAGCGACAGAATCTGTTCTATTTCCTTGAGAGAGCATTCCCGCGCCAACACCACTAACTGGCAGCCGAGTTCCCGGGCGAACTCCATCCCGCCTGCACTCGTGACGGTCATCTGCGTGGAAACGTGGATGGGAAAATCGGGCGAAAGCGTGCGGATTAACCTGCAAATGCCGACATCCTGAACGATGGCGGCATCCACCCCTGCGGCGATGATCGTCCGGGCATACTGCTCCGCCTCCGCCATCTCGTTCTCGAACACCAGCGTGTTAAAGGTCACGTAACCCTTCACGCCGCGCCGGTGGAGAAACTCCATGAGCTTTGGCAGGTCGCTCTCAGTGAAGTTGTGAGCCCGCATACGGGCATTGAACCTTTCCAGGCCAAAGTAAATGGCGTCGGCACCGTTTTCTACAGCGGCGCGCGCGCAATCCCAATCCCCGGCAGGGGCAAGGAGTTCCGGACCGTGCAGCGAATCTGCCGACGGAGAGCTGGCTGGTGGACTGGATGCGAGGGTGCTCACTCGAATATTAAACACTAACCCTCAGTTGGCCTTGGGGAAACTGAAAACGTGTTGAACGCGCTGAGGGTGCGCTGAGGGTGTCAGCAATTAATAACTGACAATGGAAATGGACAATTGAGCCTGGTAAAGTTTCAATTGGTTCTATCTCTTGGAACCACCGCTTTGGCGGACCTTTTCCTTCTTTTCTTCAAAATTCGCGCGAATGGTCTTTCGCTCGCTGGCGAGCTGCTTCTCCAGTTGCTCGACAGCCTCGGCATCACCCTGAGCCATGGCCTTCTGGAGCTCGCCGTTCAGCAGAAGTTCGCGCTCAGCGAGCCGCGCTGCGCATTGAGAATCCAGCTCGGCCAGTTCGGCCTTCTGTGTCGCAGTCACCTTAACCGTGGGCGAGGCCTTGCTCAAACGTTCCATCGCCAGTTCGTAGGCTGATTTCATAATAATTAACCGCAGTAGAATCGTTGATGTCTTCCGCGTAGTCGAGCCCAGATAATATTTGAGCTTAAGTAGGGAAAGTAGGGTGTCCCGGCTCCCTACTCGGCCTGTATGGGTACATCGGGAATGGGCTTTCCGGTAGCGGGATCGAGCGGCACAGCTTTAAGAATGCCGGGCACTAAATCCGCAGGCCGTGCGGGGGGGCGACCGTTTTCGAGTTGAAAGGCCCGCGCTGCCAGGAGAAGGGCCAGCCTGCGAGTGCGGCGCGAGGCGTCTGAAAAGCGGGTTTGGAAATCACGATGCCGTTCGGCGCTGCTACGCTGGCTTATCAGGGAGCCCAACTCGCTGATTAAGCCGAAGGTAGCGTGAGCCCAGCGGGTTTGATTCCGAAGGATACGATCAGCCGGTTCGCGCCGTGCCTCACACGTTTCGAGCGCCTGGGCAAGGCGCCGGCACGTTGCCGCGTCCAGATGCGCCGCTTTGGCTCTCAGTCCTGCCCCGCCAATCAGTTCGAGCGCCAGGCCGCTAAGCCCGTCCACCAGCACGCCGCCGCGTGTCATGCCTTGGCCGAGGCGCACGATATCCATTTCGTATTCAACCGATTCGTTGGTGCGTCCTGCCAGCAGATAGGCCTTGGATTGAAGCGCCAGGAACAGGCCAAGCCTCTTAAGCTGTTTTAATTGATCGTTGTGCAGGTTGGACCACGCTGTTGTGGTTTCCAGCGGAACTTGGACTGGGCCGTTCAGCAGAGTGTGTGCTTCGAGCACGGCAGCAGCGTTCGTACGGGCCATGGCTGTGATTTCTGCGGGCTTAAGTTCCAAAAGGTCCACCGATGGACGCTGAAAAGACGCGCCCAGTTGAACGAGGCGTAGGTAGCCATTGGTCTGAGGAGGTGGTGGCAGGCGATTGGCTCGCCGCACGCCCCAATCGGTCACCCGCAGAACCAACAGCACAACCGCCAGCACGATTAGAATCCGGGTGAACAATTTCATTATAGGGCGTGGTTCGAGCGTATAGGGCCTGGTTTGAGCGATAAGCAGATGTCAGCAAGCGCATCGTAGTGAGGACGTAGTCGCGAGAAAAGGTTTAAAGCCGGGAAGCGTAACGGAAACCAATCCTCCAGGACCCGGATTCGAACATGTGCTGGAGCCAGGATTTCCGTGTTGGGATCGGGCACAGTCCGAGTTCTGCACCGAACAGCCTTTGTACCCAAAAATTGTGGCAGGCAAACGCCGACGTGCCGGTCGCGCTAAGGAGGTGAGACGCCCTTTGGTAGTTGGTAATGCAGTTCAGCTAAGCCTAGCCCCATTTGTCGTGCGGACAACAGTTTCCACGGAGGGCTGGTCACACGCCGGGGAAACAATTGCTTACCCTTGCCGAGGGTCACGGATGCAACTTGGATAACGGCTTCATCCAGGAGATGGGCGTCATAAAACTGCCCGGCAAAGTCGCCGCCGCCAACGATCCAGATGTTCCTGGTTCCGGCGGCCGCAGTCATCGCGGCATGAATTGGCCTGACATCACCCTGAACGAAGCGGATGTCAGCACCCGCGATGGTCGGCAACACCCGATGAGAGAACACCCAGGCTGGTTGTGTGTACGGCCAGGGTGAACCTGTTTCCTTCATTACCTCGGACGCATGGCTATGAACCCACTCAAAGGTGGCCGATCCCATGGCCAGCGCGCCCACTTGAGCAATGAATGAAGGGTAGCTCGAATCATTGACGTTCCCAAGGGGGAAGAGCCAATCCAGGCAGTCGTCTTCTGTGGCGATAAAGCCGTCCAGACTGGTTGCCGTGTAATACACCGTCTTCATGCAGTAAACCAAGACGTGGTTTTCAATGCCTGCCAGTTTATTCAGGAAATGCCCAGCGATGGACGGGCGAGCGCCCCCTACAAGCTCGGCTTGCGAGCGCGATAGAATTTCCGCGTTGTATCCATCGGGCAGCTTATCGTGGCGCGGTCGGTCGGGCTGTTTGTTGTGAGCCAGGATGTCCATTGGCCAGCGACCAGGTTTGTGCTGGTCTCAATCACCATGACTTGATTGGGGTCTGCGATGACATCGAATTGCAGCTTCCCCGAGTTTACGAAGGCATTGGTAATCAGTAGAGCGCTCGAAGCAGTGAATGTGGAGATCGAAAACTCAGTCGTGGTGCCACGATACGCCAGTTGCACGTAATTATTGGTCGTGAGCAGGCTATCGTAAAAAGTGATGTACCCGCTGTACGTGCGGTTGGGAACCAGGGTGCCGGCTGGAATGGTCACTGTGCGGGCGGGGCCCTTAAGAGCGCCGGGGTCCCCCAATGCCGGTGTATAGAAAGCACCTGAGACTTCAACATAGATGCAATCAACGTTTGCGTTAGCCGCATCCCATCCCAGGGTGAAGGGTTTCGTCGCGTCGATTGCCTGGGCGGCAGCGTAGTTGGTCACGTGAGGTGCTGTTGGAAACTCCAGAGAACTGGGCATCGTCATGGGCAGCGAAGTCACACTACCCGGAGCTTGAAGATCGAAAACAAAACCGGTGTTGGGAAAAGCCGCTTCCATTGCAGCGGGGCTGTCGAATGGAATAGTGAGGTTGAACCGGCCTGGAACGGGTTCAGCCATCAGATTCGTCCGCGCGCTTGTGGGCGGCAGGAGACTGACGTTTGTGGTCGTCCAATTGGTGCAGGCGACGGCGCTGCACGCTACAAACGCGTACGGAAACTCCGAGAAGAGGGTTGGGGCAGCCGCCGAGAGTTGTTCATACATGGCTCCTTTTGCGAGGGTGATAGAGCCCACGGTGTTAGTGCAATCGCCGGTGCCACCTTCTGCTGCCGTGTTGAACCAGCCGGTCGTTTCTCCTTCCACCATCTCGCCCGCAGGATTTTCACCATCGAGCATCCAGAAAATCAATCGCGAAGCTGGCAAGGGTGAGACCGGCGTATTGGTCATCCGCGTATGGGCCGCATCCCATGCCGTCACCGTGGCGAACGGGGTGTGGGGACTCGCGGGATCCATAATGATAGCCGTGGTTACCTCGATGTTCATGGGCTCGCTAAAGGTGAAGATGATCGGAGCTGTCCGAGACACCCCCGCCTCTCCCATGGCAGGGACGAAGCCGGTGACCATCGGTTCTGCTTGTGCCGTGGCCACCAGGGCCAGGAGAGCACATCCAAAGAATCGAACTGATTTACTGCCTAATCTAACACTCATAATTTTCTAATGCTGATGGTTCCCAGAATCGTTAGGACCCCGTCTGGAGTTTTGGTGGGTGATAGGGTTCCCCACGTTCGTAATCGAGTAAAGGAAAAACAGGTATGGAACGCGTCGCCACAAACGCTGCTTGCCAGTCACTCGGTTACATTTCCCGCCGAACTGGGGTTTCCTGGCGTTCCTGATACGATTGACATCTATAGTGCTTTAGTTTAGGTAAGCCTCAGCAGCCTAAGCTCGGCTAGTGTCGAGCACGGGAGAACCAACCCTGCGTAAGCAGGATGGGGCGCGCGCCAGTGGCGAACCATTGGCGGGGTCACTTTCATGACCTAGCCCGTCAGCTAATCTCGTCGGCAAATGAAAGTGCAATCTCACCGATTGCCTCGCATTGCTTTGTCCAGACTGCTTTCAACTATGAGCGCAGACAATTCAGCAGACCGGCGGTACTTGGCAGCCGCCGCGATCGGTGCCTTGGGTGTGGTTTATGGCGATATTGGGACCAGCCCGCTTTACGCCTTGAGGGAATGCTTTCACGGGCCGCATGCCGTGAGTGCTTCCCCGGCCAACGTGCTGGGCGTGCTTTCGCTCATGCTCTGGTCGTTGATCATCCTGGTCTCGATCAAATACCTGGGGTTCGTGCTGCGCGCCGATAATAAAGGTGAAGGCGGCATCCTGGCCCTGCTCGCCCTGGCGTTTCCAGCCGCCTCATCTCAAGCTGGTTCGCGCGCCAAGTGGCTCATACTGCTGGGATTGTTCGGCACAGCACTGCTTTATGGCGACGGCATGATCACTCCCGCCATCTCGGTGCTCAGCGCGGTTGAAGGTCTCACGGTAGCCACGGATGTATTCGAGCCTTACGTCATTCCATTGACTGTTCTGGTGCTCATCACGCTCTTCTCAGTACAACGGCATGGCACAGGCAAGGTTGGGCGTATTTTTGGGCGGGTGACCATCCTCTGGTTCATCGTGCTGGCAACGCTCGGAATCAAAGGGCTAATCGCCGCACCGGAAGTCCTATCCGCACTCAACCCCTGGCATGCTGCCAGGTTCCTTGTCGCCAACGGCTGGCACGGGTTTGTAGTGCTAGGCTCGGTTTTCCTGGCAGTGACTGGCGCAGAAGCGCTCTATGCCGATCTTGGGCACTTCGGGCGCACACCGATCCGCTGGGCATGGTTCGGTCTCGTGCTGCCAGCGTTGGCACTCAATTATCTGGGTCAGGGTGCCCTGCTCCTGCACCACCCGGAAGCTGCGGAAAACCCGTTCTACCGGCTCGCTCCCACTTGGGCCATCTACCCGCTGGTCGTGCTCGCCACCTCCGCAACAGTCATTGCGTCACAAGCCCTGATTACAGGTGCCTTCTCGCTCACCATGCAAGCGATGCAGTTGGGTTACTTTCCCCGATTAAAGATCGAGCACACGTCTTCCGAGGAGCGGGGCCAGATATATATTGGGCAGGTAAACACTTTCCTGATGCTTGCCTGTATCGGGCTGGTGATCGGCTTCAAATCCTCCAGCCAGTTGGCCGCGGCATATGGCATCGCCGTCACACTCACCATGGCGATTACGACGATTCTCTTCTATTTCGCGGCGCGACGTCTCTGGGGCTGGAATGCCTATGCCGTTGCACTCTTGTGCGGCTCGTTCCTATTGATTGAGCTGGCCTTCTTCGGCGCCAACGCCATCAAGATCCTGCACGGAGGCTGGTTCCCGCTCATTGTGGGATTGGGGATTTTTGCCCTGCTCACCACCTGGAAGACCGGGCGCCAGCAGCTCGCGCGGAGGCTTGAAGCCGCCAACGTGCCCCTCACGATGTTCTTTAAAGACCTGGCGATGAATCCGCCATTGCGGGTCAAAGGCACGGCTGTCTATCTCTCTGGGCGGGTCAACAACGCGCCCATTTCCGTTTTGCACAATCTCAAGCACAACCAGGTCCTGCACCGGCAGGTCTTGTTCCTGACCGTGATATTCCACGATCAACCGTACGTGGAGGCTGCAGGCCGGATCGAGGTCGGACATCTGCAGGATGGGTTTCATCGGATAACGGGCAACTACGGGTTCATGGAAGCGCCCGACGTGCCGCATCTGTTGAAACTGGCGCAGGAGCAAGGCCTGCAAATTGAGATGAGCCGCATCACTTACTTCCTGAGCAAGGAAACGATATTGTCTTCCAAAAACACAGCCTTGAGGCCGTGGCGCAAGAAGTTGTTTGCATTCATGTCGCGCAACGCGACCAGCGCGACCGCGTTCTTTAAGATCCCTCCGAACCGTGTGGTGGAGCTCGGAATGCAGATCGAGTTGTAGGCCGAAGGGTCAGTCCGACAATCGTACAAAGAGCGGCTGACTTTGGCGCAATCTGTACGATTGTCGGACTGACCCTCCAAGTAATAACCTGTTGTAGAGCAGACCTTTCTATTTGGTTGGCAATGGTTGGCGCATGAAAAAAAGGCGGGCCCCTTTCGAGGTCCGCCTTTTGTGAGATTCAGTTTCCGGGTAATTACTCGGGCTTCTGCTCTTCGGCCTGATCGAAGGCGTGTTGCAGGGCAACCAGGTCTTCGCCGGGCTTGAGGGCGTCGAGCACGGCTTGCTCGGCCTTGAGCTGTTCGGGGCTGTAGTTGGCAGCCTTGATCGAGAGGCCGATGCGGCGGTCCGCACGGTCAATCTTGATCACTCGGGCGGTCACATCCTGACCGACCTTAAGCACGTTCTTGATTTTGTCCACGCGCTCTTCGCTGATCTGCGAGATGTGCACGAGGCCGTCGATTTCATGCTGCAAGCCAATGAATGCGCCGAAGCTCGCGAGCTTGGTGACCTTGCCAGTGACGAGATCGCCAACCTTGTAGAGCTGGTCGATGTTCTCCCACGGGTCGGTGCCGAGCTGCTTGAGACCGACAGCGATGCGCTGGTTCGTCTTGTCGACTTCCAACACAATGGCTTCCACTTCGTCGCCCTTCTTGAGGACTTCCGACGGATGATTGATCTTGCGCGTCCAGGAGATATCCGAGACGTGGATCATGCCGTCCAGACCTTCTTCCAGCTCGATGAAAGCACCGTAGCTGGTGAGGTTGCGGATCTTGCCTTTGACCTTGGTGCCAGGAGGATACTTCTCCTGAGCCTTTTCCCACGGATTGGTTTCGAGCTGACGGAGGCCCAAAGAGATCTTCTGCTCTTCGCGGTTGATGCCGAGCACAATCGCTTCGATTTCCTGCTCGGGCTTGAGGACATCCGAAGGTTTGGCGATGCGCTTGGTCCAGGAGAGCTCGGTGACATGCACCAGGCCTTCGACACCGGGTTCGAGTTCGACGAATGCGCCGTAGGGAACCAGATTGACGACCTTGCCTTTGACTTTGACGCCGACCGGGTACTTCTGCTCGATGGAATCCCACGGATTGGCCAGCTTGTGCTTCAAGCTCAGGCTCACCCGTTCCTTTTCGCGGTTGATATCGAGCACGACGACGTCGATATCCTGGCCGACCTTCAGGATTTCCGAAGGATGGCCCACGCGGCCCCAGCTCATATCGGTGATATGGAGCAGGCCGTCGATGCCGTTGAGGTCGATGAATGCGCCGAAGTCGGTGATGTTCTTGACGGTGCCCTTGCGGATATCGCCAGGCATCATCTCGGTGAGGAGTTTCTGGCGGCGTTCGAGGCGTTCCTGTTCGATGAGCTCGCGGCGTGACAGAACGATGTTCTGCCGTTCCTGGTTGATCTTAACAACCTTGAAATCGTAGGTGTTGCCGACGTATTGCGTGAGGTTCTTCGGAGTCGCAACGTCGATTTGGGAGGCGGGGAGGAAAGCTTCCACGCCGATGTTGACCAGCAGGCCGCCTTTGACCACGGCTTTGACCTTGCCGGCGATGGTGCCGCCTTCGTTGCAGATGGTGAGAATGCGTTCCCAGTTCTGCTTGAATTCGGCCTTTTCCTTGGAGAGGATCACCATGCCGTCTTTATCTTCGAGCTTCTCGATGAGGACGTCGATCTGATCGCCGACCTTGACGGTTTTGATGTCGTCGAATTCGCCACCCGAGATGACGCCTTCGCTCTTGTAACCGATGTCCACCAGTACTTCTTTGGGGCGGACTTCGATGATAGTTCCCTTGACGATATTACCCGGAGCAAACGGCAGTGCGCCGGTTTGCTTCATGGCTTCTTCCATTGTCATCATAGACAATTACCAACCTTTTGTTTGAACGGGGGAGAATGGGCAGCGTGAGCTTACCGATCTCCATTGCCTAACAGACCACGTTGCAGTGGCAACGGAGGTTGAGGGTTAGGTTGTTCAGTTAACTTCTCTTTCTCAGCCTAAATGAACACCCGCACACGCGGGGTTCAGGCAGGCCGGAACATAGGACCCCAACAAGCGATTTGCAAGGCAAAAGAGGCTTCCGCACGATCAAAATCAGCCAAACCGGCCGCGGTGCCTTACGCCAGGCTTGGACCCGGATTCCGAAACCTCCTTTAGCGCAGGCGCGAAGCGGAAGAAAGGTAAACGAACTTTAGTATCGACGACCCATCGTTTTCTTTGCTTAATGCCCTCACCCTTATGGACCTGAGCCCCAGCTCGGTTGCGGATCGCAAGGCCTTGCGCCTGGCGATGCGGCTTTCGTTGGGAATTGGCTGCCTGATGTTCGTGATGAAGGTAAGTGCCTTTCTACTCACGGGTTCCGCAGCTATCTTGAGTGACGCCGCCGAATCGGTGGTGCATGTGGCCGCCGTTTTCTTCGCGGCCTATAGCCTGCGCCTTTCCGACAAGCCAGCGGACGACGACCATCTTTACGGCCACGCCAAGATAGCGTTCTTTTCCGCAGGGTTTGAAGGGGCGATGATCATTCTGGCGGCTCTTTTCATTCTTTACACATCTATCTATAAGTGGGTCACTGGGTTACATTTAGAAAACCTCGGTTTCGGCACCCTGCTCACGGCTGCCGCAGCGATCATCAACGGTGCACTAGGCGCTTATCTGGTCTGGGTGGGACGCCAAAAGAACTCCCTGATCCTGGAAGCGAACGGGAAGCATGTCCTTACCGATTGCTGGACCAGTGCCGCTGTGCTGGTGGGGCTCGTATTGACCCTGACGACCAAGTGGCTGGCGTGGGACCCCATCTGCGGCATCCTCATGGCCATCAACATCCTGGTGGCTGGCGGGAAGTTGGTGCGGTCTGCTTTGGCGGGGTTGATGGATCGGGCAGATCCAACGACTCATGCCCAGCTTCTGGATATCTTGAAGCGAGAATGCGAGCAACGAGGTGTCAACTACCACGCGTTGCGCCATCGCAACGTGGGCGATGCGCACCTCGTAGATATGCATCTGATATTTCCTCCCGGCACAAGCCTGGCTGATGCCCACCGCATCGCTACACAAATTGAGCGGGCGATAGAGACCTCACTCCTGCCGCGGGCGCATGTCACTTCTCACCTGGAGTGTTACAGCGATCACGACGAGTTGCACCCCGGCGAACGCTGACCACTCACCGCCTACGACGGTCCGGGATTCCGAGGTGCATCCGGCCGGCCTGGGGTCCACGCGCGGTCGTCGAGCAACTCGATACCCGGCTTGGTGAAGCGGATCCGGCGCGCCTTGTACAATTTACCAAGCGCTTGTTTGAAGGCTTTCTTGCTGGCGCCGAACACCTCGCGGATTGTCTCCGGCGCGGTTTCATCGTCACAGCCCAGACGCCCGCCGTTTTGCTCGAGTTCTTCAATGATGCGCCGGGCTAAAGGCATAACGCGACGATACCCAGCTTCTTCCAGGCTTAAATCGATCTTGCCATCCGGGCGCACAGCGCGGACAAACCCGTTCGTCTGCTGGCCTATTCGCAACGGAACAGTCACGGTCTCGGCATACAACAGCCCCGGATAACGGTCCTCGACCAGCGCCTTGAAGCCCAAAGGCGAGCGGCCGGTGATCACGAACGAAACCGCCTGCCCGGACTGATACGGGGGCGGCTCAAGGTCCGAATCCCGGTCCAGTTTCATAGAGGCGACAATCCGCCGGCTCTTGGGGTCGAGGTAAACACGCACACGCACCTCATCGCCCACCCGCAAGGGGCCGAGTTGCTCGCGGAAAGGCAGCAGCAGGTCCTTGGGCAGGCCCCAATCCAGGAACGCCCCGATCCGGGGATTGACGCTTACAACAGTGAGGGAGGCAATCTCACCCACGGTCACGCGCGGCATGGTCGTGCTGGCTACGAGGCGGTCTTCAGAATCCCGGTATATAAACACGTCGAGTTCCTCGCCGTCTTTGATGCCGGGCGGGACGTAGCGATTGGGCAGGAGGATCTCACCCAGCTCGCCGGCATCGAGGTAAACGCCCGGACTGGAACCCCGGCGCACGCGCAGTTTGTTAGCTTTGCCAATAATGGCCATGCCGCAAGGTAGCGTTTCTCTCGGAGGAAAGCCAAACAGGACTCGACGGCATATTTATTTCATGCTAAGCCAGCGCGTAACTTGAGCGCGCAGAAAACATCCAAATCATCCCATCGCACACGGCTGTTTGCCGTGTTGACCGGCGACGTGGTCGGATCGTCCGCCCTGGAGGCATCCCAAAGGCGGCAGTTGCCCCGGATCTTAAAGGAAGCGGCGGGCGCGGTGCGTGAACAGTTAGGGCGGCAAGTGACAGGCGAGCTGGATGTTTTCCGTGGAGATAGCTGGCAGATGGTGCTGGCGGAGCCCGCAAACAGCCTGCGCGCGGCGCTGATCATGAGGGCTCATTTGCGCGCCTGCGCGAAGGAAGGCGGGCTGGATACCCGCGTGGCGATCGGAATCGGGGAAATCAACTTTGTGCCTCGGCGCGAAGTCTCGCAAGGGGACGGTCCAGCGTTCCGGGCTTCGGGGCTGCTGCTGGAGGAACTGCCACGGGACTGCCGGCTGGGGCTGGCATTGGCCGGGCGCGAGACACCGGTGGAGCTGCCGGTGATGCTGGGGTTGATGGACCACGTGATATCCCGGTGGACCGGGAAACAGGCGCTGGCGGCACTGGGTGCGCTGGCGGGCTGGCCGCAAGCGCGGATCGCGCGGCTCTGGCGGCCGGCGGTCAAACAGCCGGTGGTGGCGCGGCATCTGCGCCGGGGCGGCTGGGGCCCTGTTGAGTCCGGGTTGAAGTATTACGCATATAGCCTTAAACAGCTATATAATGAGATATAGCCTCTAGAAGCTATACATGCCTGCATAGCCTCTGGAGGCTATATTGAAACAAACCGCAGCGGACCGGCGCCGCTTGGCGCTGAAAACCTATGAGTATAGACACAGACATGTTACTGGGATTGCTCGCAGCTCATGTGGTGAGCGATTTTGTTCTGCAAACAGATCGCGCGGTGGCCCAAAAACATCGGCTGACAGTGCTGGCGCTCCATTCCTTGATTGTCATTGTTCTGAGCTACCTGATGGCCGGCCATTGGAATGCATGGCGGGTGGCGCTCTTTGTGGGGCTTTTCCATCTGCTGATAGATCGCATCAAAATGTCGGTGAACGGAGGAGGCGTGCGGGTTTTTCTCGCGGACCAGTTCGCGCATTTGCTGGTAATCGGGATGGCTGCCTGGCTATGGCCTCACGAATTTGCCAGCCCGGGCGCGTGGACAAACCTCCTGGGGCCTGTTTATTCCCAGGGCCTGGTCGTGCTCACGGGTTTGATCCTCACAACCCATGTAGGCGGAGTGTTGGTCGGGTTGCAAGTCCGTCCATATTTGGAGGACCTCACCCGGCAGGGTTCGGATCTCCGCCGCGGCGTGATCGATCCCAGGAAGGAAACGCAGCGAGGATTGGCGCGGGGCGGACGGACCATTGGCCGGCTGGAGCGGGCGCTTATTTTTTTCCTGGTGATGATTGGCAAACCGGAGGGAACGGCTTTCTTAGTCGCAGCCAAATCGATTTTTCGATTCGGTGAGTTGAAGGATCGCGAGAACCGGGCGGAAGCCGAATACATTACCATTGGCACGTTGATGAGCTTCACCTGGGGGCTGGCTGCTTCCTGGGTCACGTGGCAGATCTACCGGGCCATTTGAATGCCCGCGCGTGGCCGTTCAGGGCATTCCGTTAAAACAAGCATGGCCCCGCACTACGGGTCGCGTTAGAATTCCGATATGAAACTCGAAGCATTGCATGTGGGGATGAAAGTGAAGCATCCGCAGTACGGTCTGGGTGTCGTAAAGACCATCAGCGAGGCCACGGCGGAGGTGCAGTTCAACGAGGGGCGCCGCACCGTGGCGCCGGAAGCCAGCGGCCTGGAGCCGGGTGAACCCCAGGCACATGTGCAGGGATTGGATTTGCCCCTGGAAACCATCATCCGCCAGACCGTGGAAGCCGCCGCCACACACCTGGGGTTGGTGCGACCGGATACCTCCAGCGGCCAACTGGCGGTCCGCTGGCATAATGGCCGGGTGGTGATGCATCCCGCAGATCCCACGTTACAGACCAAGGAAGTTCCGCTGGACGTCTTCTTTCACAAAATCGTGATGGTGCGGAACAACCTTCGCGTGCTGGAACAGAAGATCAACGCGCACGAGAAGCTTTCAGATGCCGAGAAGGTTGAGATGCAGCAATACATCACACGCTCTTACGGATCATTGACTACCTTCAACGTGCTCTTCCGGGAAAAAGAAGATCAGTTTTAGCCGGTTTTTTTGACTCGTTTCCCAGGACGTTGGCCTGGGCTGTAGAGTCGCTGCGCCGTTGGCGCGTGGGGTGGGTGGTTTTGTGCCGTCCGATTGCCCAAGCACGCGGATTTGGCGAATACCCCGGTCCTGTAGGCCGTGTCTTCTGAGGCGGCGGGGGCTTAGGTGCGGGCATCGGAGGGGGAAAGCCTAAGGGCTAAAGGCGAAGGCTCAGCCCGAAGGGCTGGAACTCGTCAGCCCAGGGCAACGCCCTGGGAGAACCGCGATCAAAAACCTCAAAAAGCCCTGAAAGGGCGCAACCCGCATGTCACAATCCCTGTGAACCTCACAAGGCGACCTACGACGACGGTACATGTGGGATCGAAACGACAAACCGGGACCCTTCATTATGCCCTGGGACCAGAAGCTCTTTTCGCCGGGTTTGGCCCCTTCAGTGCAGGGTTGGGTTCGTGGGGGCGAATCACCCAGAGCGCTGCTGGGTTGTAGAGTTGCTGCGCCGTTGGCGCGACAAAATGGACACAACTCAATCGCTGTGACTGAGACTTGACAATTTAACCGTCGCAGACTTGACTGAATAGCGAGAATTACCTTTCGGGATGGCCTCGCATTTGAGCACTTTACAATCCGTTCATGTGCAGGGGGGGGCCGGACTAACAGTGAAAGATGCGGCTACCTATACTCTGGAGACACGGCTTGGGATGCGGCTGATCGGCTTCGTGCGAACGCTGACCTTGGCGCGGCAGAATATCCACAGCCTTGCCGCAAATTCACACCTCAGCCCGAAGGGCTGGAACTCGTCAGCCCAGGGCAACGCCCTGGGAGAACCGCGATCAAAAACCTCAAAAGCCCTGAAAGGGCGTAACCCATAATGCCACAATCGCTATCTAAGGTCCTGGTTCATTTGATCTTCAGCACCAAACACCGTGAACCCCTGATTGGTAATGACATCCGTCCAGGCCTCCACGCCTATATCGCGGGCATTCTGGACAATCTCAAATCACCTTCGCTTCAAACGGGCGGAATGGCAGACCACGTTCATAGCCTCTTCCTCCTGCACCGAACGATCTCACAGGCCGACCTCATCGAGGAAGTGAAAAAGTGTTCCAGCAAGTGGATGAAAACTGAAGGCGGTGTGCCCGGGTTTCAATGGCAGGGAGGATACGGCGCCTTCTCGGTAAGTGAATCTCAGGCGGCCAATGTGATCCGATACATTCAGACCCAGGAAAGGCATCATCGTAAGATGAGTTTCCAGGAGGAGTTTCGGAAGTTCCTGGAGCGTTACAAGGTTACAAGGTAACATATGACGAACGTTACGTGTGGGATTGAAACGACACACAACGCGCCGTTCGGCGAGTTTCGCCCCTTCAGGGCAGGATTGGATTTTGGGATGCCACCCAGGGCGTTGCCCCGGGCTGGAGAGTGACTGCGCCGTTGGCGCGGCAGTATCCCGTCACGTATGTGCGCCCAACCACCGGTCTAACGGTGGAGAACTGCGTCAGTTCAAAAACACGCCAGCTCCGCCATGAGCCCGGACCCGTGACGCACAGGCCCCTTTAGGAGGCATTTTTGCCCTTTTTGCCTTCTAAACCGGCTTGACTGGACGGGCTTGGTTACCTATGGTTGCCGACTCGCTGGATAGCGGGGCGTTTGGTTATCAGCCCCACGGACCTGTTCTCGCGAATTAAAACTGAAAGGCTTGTTGTGAATGTTACGGTAGAAAACCTGGCTCCTTGCAAGAAACTGTTGCGTGTGGAAGTTCCCGCCGAAAAAGTGGACGAGACTTTTAATTCGGTCACCAAAGACTTCGGCAAGCAGGCCGCGCTGCCTGGGTTCCGTCCCGGCAAAGCCCCGGCTGCCATGGTTTTGCGCAAGTATGAAACGGATATCGCGGATGAAACCAAGCGCAAGCTGATTTCTGAATCCTATCGCCAAGCTATTGATGAACAGAAGGTTGAAGTAATCGGCGCGCCCGATATCGAAGAGATCCAGTTCGGTCGGGGCAAGCCGCTCCAATTCGCCGCCACAGTCGAGACCGCCCCCGAGGTCGCCCTCCCGGAATACAAAGGCATCGAGGTTAAAGTCGAAGCCAAGACAGTTGCCGAAGCGGACGTTACCAATGCGCTGAACATGTTGTTGCAGCAGAAGGTGAAGTTCGAGACCGCCGATCGTTCGCTGCAAACCGGCGATATCGCCGTCGTGAACTATAGGGGCACCGTCGATGGAAAGCCCATCACTGAACTGGCTCCCACCGCCCGTGGCATCGCCGAGAATGAGAAATTCTGGGTGAAGATCGGTGACCAGGCGTTTATTCCCGGTTTTGCAGAGCAGTTGACTGGTGCCAAGGCCGGCGAGCATCGCAAGGTAGAGGTGGATTTCCCTGCGGATTTCGTGACTGCTCAACTACAGGGCAAGCACGGCACCTATGAAGTCGATGTGCTGGAGGTGAAGCAGGAAGTGCTGCCGCCGCTCGATGACGCTTTTGCGAAGGAATTTGGCGCGGAGAACCTGGAGAAGCTGAAGGAAGGTGTCCGCCGCGACCTGGAAAACGAGCTGAAGTATAGCCGCAGCCGGAATATCCGGAACCAGATCATGCGCAAGCTGATGGACCAGGTGAATTTCGAGCTGCCGGAGAGTTCCGTCGCACGCGAGACGCGCAACGTTGTGTTCGAGATTGTGAACGAGAATCAGAAGCGTGGTATTTCACGTGAGCAGATCGAAGAGCACAAAGACCAGATTTACAGTGCCGCCAGCAGTGGCGCCAAGGAGCGTGTGAAGGTGAGCTTCCTGCTGCAAAAGATTGCGGATAAGGAAGACGTAAAGGTCGCCAACGAAGAAGTGATGCAGCGCATCGTGCAGATGGCGCGCATGTATAACATGCCGCCTGAGAAGTTCGCCAAGGATCTGCAGAAGCGCAATGGCATGATCGAGATCTTCGACCAGATCATGAATCAAAAGGTGATGGACCTTCTGGAGTCTGCGGCGAAGGTGGAAGAGGTGCCTGTCGGCAGCTTGCCGGAGTCACCGACCCCGGCCTAGGCCCGGCAGACCAAACAATTCAGCTCATACGTGTAACAATCCCGGCCTCCGCCGGGATTGTTCGTTTTAAGCTCCAGGCTTTACTGCAAATCCAAGGCGTATTGGAGCTGAGTTCCGAGAGTCCTCCCGCCAGCTCGGCGTGCGCTTTTGATGATTCCAGGATTGTAAGTGCTCAGGCGCAAGGTGGGCACTC
The DNA here is from genome assembly GCA_942493075.1 of uncultured Verrucomicrobiota bacterium. Lineage (GTDB taxonomy): Bacteria > Verrucomicrobiota > Verrucomicrobiia > Limisphaerales > UBA8199 > JBBQYD01. Next base: position 6,174,162 of record OW818681.1, read on the forward strand.
CTTGCGCTCGCAACTCAGCGAGCAGTTCCCTTCCCAGCACCACATAAAGGCTGCTCCGGAGCGGCCCGGGCTGGACCGCCGTGAACTCCACATCCGCCGCTCCCCCGGCCACGCTGGCCAGCATGACTCCCACAACTTCCGGACCAACGCAGGCGACCTTGGAGGTTAGGGGACAAAAATGACCAGCCGCCAGTTGACGGTCCAAAGGCAGCGCATTGCCCCCCACTTGAGAGGTCAGCAGGTCTCGGACTGGCAGGTACGGGGCTTCCGCCAACGGTATGATGCGCAAGAGCTCCGGCAGTTTCCCTCGTTTGTGGAGCTTCTGAAACGCCCGATCGAAATCCAACCACAGGTGGCCGGTTTCAACTTCGAGTTTTGTAAGCTCGCGAGTCACGACGAACCCGTTCTGCTCAAGACAATGCTGCTGGGGCGATGCCTCCGCATAAGACCGCAGGGGCACCAAACGAAGATACCCGTGAGCCCTGGCAAATTGGCGCACAAAACCAAGGATGAACCCTCCGGCATCCTGGTGATCCAGGAAATCGAAATGGAGATCCTGTCCGGCTGTCCAAGCGAAGACCGCCACACATCCGGTGCAATGCCCTGGCGTATCCTCGATCATGAACAGGGCGGCCTCCGCTCCGAACTGCGCAACCGCAGGCATCATGTGCAGGAGTTGTGGGATATCGCCGGGGATGGCGGGGCGCACTCGATGGGTGAACGCCACCGATGGAGGCTTGCCAGGCGTATCCGTTCTAGTGCTATCGGAAGTGGCGTAGAGCCGATTGAGCGTTTTAATGCTGTCCTCACTCAGACCCCGGCGTTCGGCCGCGCGTGAGTGGAACTCTTGCCGGAGCCTCTGAACCTTTTGCGCGCGACTAAACCCGGTCGCAGAGCGTGCCTGCCATGATTCGCGGCAGGCAGCGGCCTTTGCCTTGTAGTCAGGATTCGCGTCGCCCAACCGCATGAAATAACGCTGCGCGGGCAGGTGCATGGTATCGAACTTGAGGCATTGCTCGAACGCCTGCAGCGCACGCGCCGGCTGGCCCGTTTCGGCTAAGGCTGCGCCCAGATAAAAATGGGCCTCAGCGTTGCTGAAATTCAATCCTACGGCTTGCAGCGCGCTGGCAATCGTCCGGTCATACTCTTCATTGTGCATATGACAACGCGCCTGCCCTAGAATCCCCAGGGCATTTCGAGGATCGAGTTCAAGACACCGATTGAAGGCGGCTAAGGCGGGTGCCACGCGGCTGAGACGGAGGTAGAGCAGGCCCACGTAATGCCATAGCACAGCGGAGAGTCCGCCTTTCTGTTCCACCGTCTCAAGCCGTGAAAGTGCGGCGTCTGGCTGGTGCCGAAGCTCGATGTCGAGAAACACCTGGCAAAGATCGGAAATCGGGCGGGAAGGAAAGACGGCTGCTACAGTCTCCGCTACTTGGGCCGCCTCGGATTTGAGGCCTATCCGGAACAGGGATTCAGCGAGAGTGATGGCGAAATCCTGACGCAAGGGACACGCTTCATACAGCTCTTCGAGCAAAGGCAAAACCTGAATCAGGTGGCCTTCCCCGAGATGGACGCGGACTAAAGACCACTGGTTCTCAATTGCGATGGGATGCTTGGGGTCCCATCTTTCGGGCAGGGATTTGAGATCAGTTTGTGCGCGAATCGTGCCGCCGGGTGTTTTGCTTGAGTCTGGCCGCTGGATCAATTCTCCCCACGATGCAATGGTTTGGATCTTTTGGGCCTCAATAAACGCCTCAGCGAGAGGGCGTCCCCCCATATCGCGACCGACTGGCAAACCATGCCACTGGAGAATGGTTGGCGTAATATCCAACACGTTCGCACCATGGAGCAGTGCATCCTTCTGGAACCCGGCGCCCCGGGCGACGAAGATGCCTGCTGGCCGGTGGCAACTCTCCGCCTCGACCCCCGACTGCCCCATGGGAGGTGGACGCAGGTGATCGCTGTAATACCCGTGGTCGGAGCAAAGAATAACGGTAGTGTTCGGCCCGGCCAACTGGAGCAGGCGGCCGAGGAACAGATCATGGAGTCTATATACTCCCGCGACGACCTCGCGGTACAACTCGAACTCAAGCTGGCTGATCTGGGCAAGCCTGGGTGGGTGAAACCGCATGAACGCATCTGAACAATTGGCGATTCCACGGTAGCAAACCGCCATGAAATCCGATGGGCGATGCTCCAGCAGCCAGGTAGCCACCGCGTGCGTTGTAAACGACTCGGCCAGGCAGCGCGCCAGGATTTGGAGATGCGGGTCTTTCGTTTGATCCACATCGGCCAGGCGTGGAACAAAAAGCCGGATTTGATCGGCGTCTATTTCACCAGGTGCGATCCTGAATGGTTCCAAATCTGTGGCGGATTCGGGCGGGTACGTCGAGTCTGGACGCACCGGGGCGGGCTCGAAAAAGCTGGGGCCAGTCAGGCTGCTTTGGATGAATAGATCGGAAACCACGGTGCCGTTAAGCGGCTCCGCGGGGTGGCTGGCTGGCCAGTTGACTACGCTGGTCCGATGGCCTTGCTTCGAGAGAATATCCCAAATGGCAGGAGCCTTTCGATCGGCGCTGCCAAAAGGGCGCGCTTTGCCCTCACCTGCGTCGAACTGTGAAAACCCTAGAATTCCGTGCTGATCGGGGGTAACGCCCGTAGCGAGGGAGTTCCACAGGAGAGGGGAAACGACAGGTTGTGGCGCGGCCAGGTGAGCCATCACTCCGCCATCAACTAATTGCTCCAAATGAGGCATTTCGCCTCGCTCCATCATCGGACTGATGATCTGCCAGTCAGCAGCGTCCCAGCCGATTAGCAGAAATTTTTGCCTGGGCTCTGACATCTAAAGGGGCTCCGCTGACGGGCGAGATGGGTGTGCCATCGCGTCCGGTGTGCTAGCCTGGGTTGGTTGCGCCTTTGGGCGAGCTGCCCCAGACTGGTGACTAGCGGGACTGAGCTTTGCGGCGCTGGCGCAGAGCCAGCAATCCGGAAGCGCCTGCTACCATCATCAAAGTCGAAGTCGCGGGCTCAGGCACCAGTGGCGGGGTGGTAATGGGTTCGTTCACCAAAGTCTCGTACCCGTAGGCAAACAGTATAAATGAGTCGAGGTTGTTAATGGTAATGTCAGCCCAACCGTAATGAACGCCAGCCGTGTCGTAAAGACCTAGTCCCACATAGCCCCGCTGACCGAGCGTCCATGAGCTTCCAGAAGCTTCAGTGTACAGAATCATAGGTCCACCCGGGGTGTTGCTGGATGCACTAATTTCCTGATTCCCTCCGAGTGGCCCTGCGGTCGCCATCGGCGTCCCTGTGGGCTGGGACGGGCCGGATAGGATCTGAATCTTGTTCTTAGGCGAACTCGTGCGATTGAACTCAAGTTGGTAGTCCAGCGGCAGCGTGCCGTCAGTGGTCACCTGGCCATTCAGGCCCAAGGTTAGCATCGGGCCACTTGTGCTGGTACCGAGCCATCCAGCCCCTCCGTTATCGAAGGTGACGACCTCCGCATTGGTGGAGCCGCAGGTAGCGAGGCATGCCGTTACGGCAACTCCGTAGGATACAAACTTGTCAGCAGATGTTTTAAGGTGGCGCATTCGTGCGACCTTATAGCAAGTGCCTATCCATGAATCAATAAGCGAATGCACGGCTGCCCGGGCAGCGTCGGGGAAAGCCTCCGATTCACCTTGGCGAACGACTGTCTCGCTTTATCATACTCTTATGAAGAACCGAACACATGGAGTTTGGGTTTCGCTTTGGCTGGCGCTCGCAATGGTGGCCACCTGCCTGGGGGCCGACGATGCCGCATCCGGGAAAAAGAAGCCCGGCAAATCACCCGCCGTCTCATCTTCCACGCTGCGGGTGATGAGCTACAACATTCATCACGGGGAAGGCATGGATAAGAAGGTGGATTTAGAACGGATTGCGGGGATTATTAAAGCCGAGCGCGCGGACATCGTGGCGCTACAAGAAGTGGACAAAGGCACCGAGCGCACGCAGAAGCGGGATTTTCCTGCGGAACTGGCCAAGTTGACCGGCATGAGTTGCATCTTCAGCAACAACCATGCGCATCAGGGCGGAGAATATGGCAACGCGATCCTGTCCCGGTTCCCAATTCTGGAATGGACAAATCTGCATTATAGGATGGAGCGGAAGGATGAGCAGCGCGGAGCGCTCCAGGCCACGTTGAACATCAATGGACGCCAGGTTGTGTTCATCAACACGCACATCGATTTTCGAAAAGATGATTCGGAGCGCCTTAACAACGCCGCTGAGATCAAGGGGCTCCTGGAGAAGCGTTACTCGGGCAAACCAGTGATCCTCTGCGGCGATTTCAACGATGTTCCGGAGAGCCGAACGCACAAGGCGTTTGGCGAGGTGTTTGATGACGCCTGGCTGGTGGCTGGCAAGGGTGACGGGTTTACCATTCCCTCTACCGAGCCCAACAAGCGCATCGATTTTATTTGGATTTCGAAGGGTGCCCCCTTCAAGCCGATCTCCATTTGGGTGCCCGATACTACCGCATCCGATCATCGGCCTGTGGTGGCTGAATTGCGCATCACCGAATGATTACCGCCGGGTTGATGTGGCGCCCTGACTAAACTGGGAAGCGCTGCTTAGCCCGGCCTTTTATCGCATGATCGTTCGTGTCAGCCTTGAACTCGCTTTGCGCAAGGAGTTCGATTACCTGGTCCCGCCCGAGTTGGTGGGGCATGTCGAGATTGGCAGCCGGGTCCAGGTGCCCTTCGGTGCGCGGACTTTGTATGGGTGCGTGACGGGATTGGCTGAGAATTCCGATTTCGCTGCGCTGAAGCCGATCATCAGGGTCGTGGGGGCGCAAGGGCTCGTGACTCCCAAAGTCCTGCGCCTGGCGCGGTGGATCGGCGAATACTACTGTTGCGCGCCCGAGGTGGCGTTGAAATCCGTGCTGCCGGAAGCGGTGCGTCAGGAGCAATCCGGCTGGCGCGAGCGTTTGCATGTGCGCCTTTTACCCGCGCCTGCTGAGATGCCCAAGCTGGCAAAAAAGCAGGCCGAGGTATGGGAACTCATCCAGGCGCGCAAGGAGATGCCTTTAACCGAGCTGCTGGAGTTGGCTCAGACGAACGCCTCAACGGTCCGGCGTCTGGAAGACAAAGGCCTCGTTTCCGTCGGCGCGGAGATCTCGGAGCGTGATCCGTATGCGAGTGAACATTTTCTCCCGAGCCAGCCATTGCCGTTGAACGCCTCCCAAGCGCTCGCGTTGGAAAAGATCAAAGCGGCCATGGTCCCAATGCCAAAGGCCGAGTCGGCTGTCGGAAAAACCGGTGGGCATACCTTCCTGTTATACGGGGTAACAGGCAGCGGCAAGACGGAGGTTTACTTGCAAGCGCTGGCCCACGCGCTGGAACAAGGCAAAGGCGCAATCGTGCTGGTGCCGGAGATTTCGCTCACGCCACAGACTGTTGAGCGCTTCAAGGCACGCTTTAGCCACGGGCCGCAGAAGACGTTGGTCGCGGTTTTACACAGTCATCTCTCCACAGGCGAACGCCATGATGAATGGCACAAGATTCGCCAGGGCAGAGCGCGGATCGTGATCGGCGCGCGCTCCGCAGTGTTCGCCCCAGTCGAACCCCTCGGTCTCATCATCGTCGATGAAGAGCACGAGAACAGTTACAAGCAGGAGGAATCCCCACGGTATCATGCGCGTGATGTGGCGATCGTGCGCGGCCAGATGGAGAATGCCGCTGTCGTGCTTGGGTCTGCCACACCTTCGCTGGAGACATTTCATAATTGCAAGAAGGGCAAATACACCCTGCTCGAGCTGCCTGAACGGGCTGATGACAAAAAGATGCCCGTGGTGCGTGTGGTGGATATGCGCCAAACCCTCCGGCGCGGAACCATCATTCCCATCTTCTCACCGCAGTTGACCGAGGCGATCACGCAGAGGTTGGAGCGGAAAGAACAATCAATCCTGTTCCTGAACCGGCGGGGTTATTCAACCTCCCTGCAATGCCCGTTATGCGGCTATGTGGCGGGTTGTCCCAATTGCAGCGTTTCACTCACATACCATCGGCAGGAGCAAAAGATCTGCTGCCATATCTGCGGGTTTGTGGATAAGGTGCCCACGGTATGCCCGAGCCCGGGTTGCGGGAACCCGCAGATCCGATTTGCCGGTTTGGGAACACAGCGTGTTGAAGAGACGTTGACCAAGCTTTTCCCTCACGCCCGCATTCGACGGATGGATTCCGATTCGCTCAAGCGCAAGGACGATTTCAAACGTATTTTGAGCGATTTCAGGATCGGAAAAATCGATGTGCTCTTGGGCACGCAGATGATCGCCAAAGGCCTGCATTTTCCGAATGTGACCCTGGTCGGCATCGTGTATGCCGACATGGCGCTGCACAACCCGGATTTCCGCGCCGGCGAGCGGACGTTTCAACTATTAACCCAGGTGGCCGGACGCGCCGGGCGTGGGGACATCGAAGGTGAAGTTGTTGTGCAGGCTTTCACGCCGTTCCATCCCGCTATTCAATGCGCGCGACGTCATGATTTTCTGGCGTTTTACGAGCAGGAGGTTGAGTTTCGTAAAGAACTAAGCTACCCGCCGTTCAGCCGGATTGCGCTTCTCACAGCCAAGGGACGCAACGAGGAGAAAGTGGATTTCGCGGCAAACCATTTGAAACGCGAGCTTGAAGAAGCGTTGAAGGAGTTGCCCGATCTGATCATGGCCGGTCCCGCGCCCGCGCCGTTGGTGAAGGCCGAATCCTTTTACCGTTATCAGATCATGCTGCGCACGCAACGCATGACAGTGTTAAGCAAACGGCTGGCTGAGGTTTTGCAAAGGGTGAAACTCCCTGACGATGTGACTTTCAGCGTGGATATCGATCCAGCCGATTTGTTTTGATAGCCTGGGAAAAAGGGCCATTACGGAGTTCGATTCGACCGGAATCCCGGGAACTCACGAGGAGCATCTATCCCTCTTCGGGGCATCTCCACGAACCCCGCGTCTCCGCGTGACTATCTACTTCGTCCTCTTTTACTGTTTTTCTTCGCATCTGATACGGTTCCCAGAGTTATTCATCCGAGGGCGAGGAGAGCCCCGGGAAGCTCCCCGCAGCTCTCAGTGAGTGACTCTGCCGCGCCAAGCATGGAACCTTCGCGTGAAATTCATTCCGTTTCGGACTTTCCAGTCCTCGTTGCGCAGTTTATAGACGCTGGAACTTGAGTAATCTTGCATAAGTCCGCTTGCGGTCTTGGAGTGCTGTAGCCCTCTAACCCTCTACAGCTATTCCGTGCGGAGTCCGTTTTTCAAACAGAATGTGTGAGACGTAAGATTGAAATGGTATGGATTGTTCTCCCTAAAAGCGCCTGACTTGAACTGCAAACCGTTAGTTTGTTTCATGACTTCTTCTCCCCTGGTTCGAAGGCTGCGGAGTAACTTAGCTCCCAGTGCTGTCCTGGGAAAAAGCGGCGCTTCGCAAGCTTCGCGCGCGCACTCTCCAAAACGCGTAGCGCATTCCTATGTTTGCACGTACAATGCCACCGATTACCGATCGGTTGACCGGTTTGGCCAGGCTCCCTCAACCAGAATGGTTGCCAAATAGTAGCCGGAGCGTCGAGCGAAGCGAAGACCTCCGGTCGCGTCCAGATTGAAACAGCACCCCCAACGAGGGGTGCCAGAGCGTTCGATTCCTTGGTGTCGCCGGGGAACCAGACAGCCTTAAACAGCAAGACATTGCGAACAGAAGGGGAACCAAGATAACGAAGGAACAAGCCCTGAATGGGACTTGCCGGTTTAACAGGATACTTCAGCTTTTGCGGGCTGCTACGAATCAGTAAACCTGGATGAAACAAATGTCCAGCACTCCCTTGGAAGACAAAGGAAGAGCCCCCATCGTACACACGAAGCCTGGACCAGGGCGGGTGTCCTCTCCCAATCCCAACGGGATTGCGTCCCAAAGCCCATGGTTGCGACGAAGTCGCTACCATGGGGTGACTGTAACTAATTATTCCCTCTTTCTTCTCCTGCCGGTTTGGCGCGTTTGCGACGCGCCAAACCGGCAGGAGAAGAAAGACAAGACTTCTGTGTGCCTTTACCCGGGGCGGCGGCCTAACGGCCTTGCCCCGGGCTATCGGCTTATCGCTCCTTCAGAGCTCGGGAAGACAAAACGGGCTGCGCCCGGTAGGACCCCGGGCCTACAACCACTGGAATGAACAAAGGGACAGGACTGATTGCCGAACCGAAATCCGTACTGTGGGTAGCCTCCAATTCCTAAAAGGAATCGCATCGTGGCCATGGACCTTATAGGGTATTCGCGTGTCCATACCAACGTGCAGCATGGCCGTGGTTAATTTGATGCGCCGCAAGGCTGCTCGTTCGGTAGACTGGCTCCTGTTGGTAACGTGCGTATCGTTTGGAGAGCTTAGCCTGGCTTTCGCACTGCGGAGGTTGGGCGGGTTTCCCGCTGGAAAGATTCGTGTTGTATCCAACCAACAGGCACGGAGGTATGGGCATGCAAACCAAAGGTAAAGCATGAATAGTCTTCCTGTTCTCAATCCCAAAGCTGCTGCTATTGACGTGGGCAGTGAGCAAATGCATGTGTCAGTTGCTGGCGGGCCGCCCAAGGTGTTTGGCTCGACCACCACCGAGTTGCACGCATTGCGCGACTACCTGCTGGAGCAAGGGGTCAACACAGTGGCGATGGAAGCGACCGGGATTTACTGGCTTTGTCCGTATGAGGTGCTGGAAAAAGCCGGTCTCAATCCGATCATGGTGAACGGGAAGTACGTTCGCAACCTGCCAGGCCGCAAGACCGACATGAGTGATTGTCAATGGCAGGCGACCTTGCATGCGCATGGGTTGCTCAGGGCGGGATTTGTTCCGCCCGATCATATCCGGCGTTTGCAGGATTATTTGCGTTTGCGCGCCGATCACATCTCCAGTTGCGCCACGAGCGAGCAGCATATGCAGAAAGCACTGGAGCGAATGAACATCAAAATTCATGACGTGATCAGCGATCTGACCGGAGTGAGTGGATTAAAGATGGTGAGAGCTATTCTTGAGGGAGAGCGCGATCCGGAGAAACTGCTGGCATTGTGCGACCCGACGATCCAGAAGAAGAAAGCCAAGCGTGTGTGCGAAGCGCTGCGAGGGACGTGGAAGCAAGAGCACCTCTTTGCCCTGCGCCAAGCCTTGGCAGCCTGGGAGTTTTATCGCGCCCGGATTGCCGAATGCGATCAGGCTCTGGAAGAGGTGCTCAAGAAAATGACGGAGCACAAGGCCGATCCCCCTGGGGAGATGCCCAAGTCGGACCGAAAGAACAAGAGCAACACTCCGCAGATAGATGGGTTGCTGAAGTTGCTCTGGAAACTCTGTGACGGCAAGGATGCGACAAAGCTGCCCGGGATAACTGAGCACACACTGCTACGGTTGGTTTCGGAGGTTGGAACCGACCTCAAAGCCCATTGGGAGAACGAAAAGAGGTTTACCTCGTGGCTGGGGCTGGCTCCCGGGACCCATCAGAGCGGCAAGCGGCGCAGATCGGAGAAGCGATCAACCAACAAAGCAGGCCGACTCTTATGTGTGATTGCCCGAGCGGTGGGCAAGACAAATGATCGAGCCTTGGGAGGGTTCTATCGAAGAATCCGAAGCCGCAGCGGCGGCCTGGTAGCAAGCAGGGCACTGGCTCGCAAGCTTGGAGCAATGTTCTGGAGAGTGATGGTCCACGGATTAGCTTACGTGGAGCATGGTCTGGCCAAGTATGAGGAAAAAGTACTGCAGACAGAACATACGACATTAGCCCGCCGGGCCAGGAGACTTGGACTAACACTAGCCCCTATGCAAAACCCTATGAAAACCTAGCTTTGCCCTCCCAAAAATCCTGCCGTCGTTAGGCAGGTCCATGGAAAGCGCGCGCGCCCCCTTTGTTTCAGTCTGGTTCATCGGGTTGGCGCTCCTCGGCGCCAACCCGATGAACCAGGAATTCTTCCTCCTTTGAATCCTTTCTTTCCACAGTACCGAGCTAAAGTGTCCCCGCACGATTTAGGCATTTGGTAATCCCCAGGCTAAGCCGCGTGCATGTCGCATACCATCCGTTGATGGGCGTTTGCATTCATGGCGGGATGCTCCAGGGAAACCCGATCAGATTAGCGGTCAAATCTGGGGTTGCGTTCAGGGGACACGACAATTTTGCCATCGTCTGCAAGCCAAAGCAGAACTTGCTCGTCTGTGATAGCGAGAATTCCCTGTCGTCTAAAATTCGTGGAGCGCGCCCCAAACCTGCAATGGAAGACATTGCTTCCGAGGTTGACCACGTTCGTTTGGATGAAATACTGCCTCCGGTTGGATGAGATGTATTTGCTCGTATCAACGGGCTCAGGCTGACCATCTTTGGCCCAAGCGCGATACAAGGTGTTCAGGTCCGCCTTCAAATAGACGGCCTCTGTAGTGTCGCTGTCCTCGCACCCCACCAGCAAGAGAGCGAGCGCCGAGAAGACTCCTCCCACGAACAACCTCCGGAAATGCGCTAGATACCGTTTCTTGGGCCACAACACGTTATTAGTAGCCATCGGCTGCGTTTACTAATGCTATTACGTTCCCGTTGCCATCATAGGAAACGAAGTTAGTTGAAGGTTGAGAGTTGTGGGTTGAAGGATCATTCACCCACAGCAAACCGCCGATACTACCCGCGCCCTGGAACGAGCCCAAAAGGTCCAAACCCCAGGCGAATGAGTTGAGCGTTGAGCGTGCCGATCAGATTCCAGCCGTCGCACACAAACCGTAGTTCGTTGGTTACGTCTGGTTTCGTACGCTGGCTCAGACCGGTCACAGGGTTAGTAAACCTAGATGCAAACAAATGTCAAGAGCTCACTTGGAAGACAAATGAAGAGCCCCCATCGTACACACGAAGCGTGGACCGGGGCGGGTGTCCTCTCCCAATCCCAACGGGATTGCGTCCCAAAGCCCATGGTTGCGACGAAGTCGCTACCATGGGGTGACCTTATTCGCTCCTTCAGAGCTCGGGAAGACAGAATGGGCCGCGCCCGGTAGGACCCCGGGCCTACAACCACTGGAATGAACAAAGGGACAGGACTGATTGCCGAACCGAAATCCGTAATGTGGGTAGCGCGCGCGCCCCCTTTGTTTCAGTCTGGTTCATCGGGTTGGCGCTCCTCGGCGCCAACCCCATGGACCAGGAGTTTCTTTGTTTTGATTACGGTCTACCCACAGTACCGAGCTAAAGTGTCCCCTCACGATTCAGGCATTTGGTAATCCCCAGGCGCTCTTGCGGCGATACACCCACCCTCAGCGGCTTGCGGATGGCTCCAGTCTCCCACACCGCGTGAGGACACGCGGCCTGACCTCTGACCTCCGCCCGACGAGGGGTGCCAGAGGCTTCGTCTCCTTCGCGCCCTTGTATCACCCTGCCCTTTGCTCTGCCTCACCGGCCACCGACCACCTGTCCTCCTCCGCGCTCTCCTCATGCCCCCTCTTTATGGTGGCCGCACCGCCAGGTGCCTCCGCGTGAGGTCACGGAGCTCTGCTGGAGCCGAGCTGGAGGGCGGCGTCCTGCTTCCGAACGAGCACGGCGAATTCCTTGAACAGGAGCCATGAACCGATGACCCACAACACCGCATCTGCGATGTGAATGAACATTACGATAAACCATAGTCCCCAGGAGGACTCTGTGTTCCCTATCCATGGGAGCAGGCCGCCAACCGCTCCCAACCCGCAGGCAATCGCAATCAGCACCAAGCTGGGCTTGCGGAGGCTCAGATAGTAACTGCCGGCCAACCCGCATAGGATCAGGTTGCCAAGCACCCAGACAAGAGCGACCACCGTTTCAGTGAAATCCGCAATGTTCATAGTGACTGTTTATCGATTAAAAACGCGTCGAAGAGAAGTATAATTATGTGGGGCGATTGTATCGGGACCCCGTTGTCCATTGTCAATTATCCAATGTCAATTGCCGTTCATCTTCCCGATCCGACGCAGTTTCACATTCCGATACCGGATCACCGTCTCGTTCATATCGTTGAACGCCCCCAACCCCACGACGGCATCATCGGTCATGTGCATCTCACGAAGTTGCGCATTGTTCAGAACCTGCTGGTCATTAACCCAGGCATCAGCGAAGCACCCCTGGCGTAATCGAAATCGAAACGTGTTGCGATCGTCCTTTAGCGTGGCAGGACGTGCCACTTCCGTTCTGGTCCATGTGTAAGAGAAGCTCGCAACGTCGCCTTCATCGGCATTGCGTTTCATCCGAAAGGCGTACCACCAGGAAGACATGGTATCAGGCAATCCCATCATCACCCCGGCTTGAAACGCTTTTGTTGAACTCCTGACCACTTCGAACTCACCCTTGACCTCAAAAAGATAACCCACCCGGGTGCGGGAATAGAAACCGTGCCCGTTCTTCCCGGATTCAACCTCGAGAGCGCCATCAGGCAACCTTCGGATCTTTTCACCCTGAATCGACCAGTTCGGATCATCCGCGCCTGAGGGCATCCATTCAATCCATTCGCCCTTGGCCAGAAGCTCCTCCTGCTTCAGCGCGAACAACCTGGCCCGGCTGAACGCCTGACTCCGCTCGTCCCCAATTTCCAGCAACTTTTCGAACAGCTTGGTCGCTTCCGCAAGTTCCGCCTGATGATAATTCCGATCGGCACGCCTTGCTAAATCCGAGGCATTCCCTGTGTAAGCGGCTATTTGGAGTGGCAACAGCGAAAGCTCCGCTCCCCAGCCGTTCAGCTTGGATTCTTCAACCTTCCAATCCATCGCTTCGAACTGTTCCCGTGCCGTTTCATAATCCCCGGAGAAGAACGCCACAACCGCATAAGTGGTCCGCCATCCCTTCTCCCAGGGCTTCTGCGACGGCTCAGCAATGTATCCCTCATACATCTCACGGTAGTTCGCCCAGTGCGGTCCGTACGCATGCTCGCCGTGTGACAATTCTAATTCGGACTCAATATCGGAGACGATGTTATGAAACTTGAAGGGCACCATCGTATCAAACCGTTTCGTTTTGATTGCCGCAACGCCCAGGGCGAGCATCTCTTCATGACTGCCATGCCAGCGCGGCCGCAGACCCCATGTCATAGATTTCCAGGCCGGTCCATAATCGATCCTGGCCTTTGTAGCGCGGTCAAACCAAAGCCGCATTTCCTCCGCACTTGCATCGGCCTTTCCCATGGCCACAGGGATCATGGATGAAGGAGCAAGAACGCGATATGGCTCCATCTCCCAGGCTTTGGTCAAAGCCTCTTCCGCTTTCTCTAAATGATCAAAGAAACCTGCCCATCCCTGCTCTGTCACTTTGTCTGCCGTATCGCTCCCCCTTGCCGCCCAGGCATCCTTGACCTCCGCGCTGCCTCGCAAAAGCAGCGCAAGCCACTTAAACGTTCCCGCCCCCTCCGTGACTTTGACAATGGCGTTTCTGTTCCGGCTGAAAAAGCCGCTGGCCCACCCGTTTACCAGGATCTCCGCTACCTCATCCTCATCCTCTTTGCTTAAGCTCCCGTCCTTAAGCAACTCTGTGTAGAGCCCCAACGCACGTGCATCGAGTTCCTTCCGCTTCTCAGACTTGCTCCCTAGCTGGGTCGTCAACATCACTGTTGCGTAAAGACGCGGATACGCCCTGTACTTGGAGTTGTCCAAAGCCTTGATTGCGCGCTCAAGCCTGTGAATCTTCTCGTGAACTTCGATCGAGAGGACAGCCGCTACAGTGAGCGCCAATCCATCATCACACGCGCTGTTGGCGATCTTATCCGTTAAGAATGACAGAGCGGCATCATTCGTTCCATCGCTGTAAGTGTTATCCAGCCACACCTCAAGCATCTCCTGCACATCCTTATCCCAAGCGGCATCATGACGTCCGAACTCCCGGTAAGCCTCCACATATTGCTTCACCCGGAAACGCTTGGCCTTGGCGTCGCTCTGCTTCTCATCAAGGGTGTTCTCGTCAAAAACAATGGGCCTGCTTGCGACTTCCATTCCTCCCTCCGCGTTCGAAGCGCTGACGGCGTGGGTTACCCGCCGAATTGTCTTGAACGATTTCCACCCAACATATCCAACCGCCGCAAGGACAAGCACACCAGCGAGGATGACCAGGGGGATTACCCAGGCTGGCATCCTGGATCGGTTTGATACGGGTGGCAAGGACGGTGGTACTGCTGTGGCCTGCAGAGATTGGCCCGCCAGATCTGCATCACGCAACGCTGAATCCAGCGTCATCCACTCGGTGGAACCGGCGCTTCGCACGAGTTCAGTGCCGGACAACTCCCCTGCCCTCTTGCGTTCCCGCAAACTCTCCAGAGAGAAAGACCCGGCGCGCTGGCCGCTGATCAGCAAATCATAGATGGTAGGCACACCGGAGTTGTATCGTGAACCCACGCCAACAGCAATGCTTTTACAGGGTGACTTTCAGTGCACCAACAGAGAATCCAAGAAAAGTTCACGTCGAGAAGCGAAGCCGCGAGGGGTTTCAGAAGAAAGATAAGACGCCCCCGTGTCACGGTTGTCCATTGTCAATCGCGCCCTTCGGATTGGCAGGACGGCAACCGCTGAGGCGACGGTCCACCGTAATCACAAAAGTCTCAATACGCCTTGATACCGCGCTCTGGGAGCGACAGCGCCCACCAACAATCAGTTTCCCTCTTTCTCTCCGGTCCCCTCGCTCTTAATCCGGGATCGAATGGCTCCGCGAGGTATCAAAAGTCCTTAAAATCGGAGCGCGTGGATGTCTCTGCTCCCAGGCTGAGGTTGGCAGAGGAATGGCGGACTGGCGATTTGACGGGCTTAGCGCTGTTTCCGTGTCCATTGTTGCCTTTACCGCTGCCATTGGTGGCATAAAGTGGATGGGGATTCCGAGGCGCAGGCTTCTTCCCAGCCGGCGTTGGTGCTGCGGCTGAACCCCCTACTAAAGTCAGTAATTCTGCCACGGCTTCCTTCATGGTTCCGGCTTGAGCATTCAGCTCCTGGGCAGCACTCGCGCTTTCCTCGGCTGTGGCCGCATTGTGCTGTGTCACTTTATCCATCTGGCTGACCGCAGTGTTCAACTGTCCGATGCCTTGGCTTTGCTCGCGTGAGGCGTTGGCCACGGATGCAGCCAGTTCATCCACCTGGCGCGCTTTGGTCACAATTTCTGAAAGGCTGGCAGCCACTTTGCCGCTGATCTGAACTCCGTGCTGGCTCTTGGAAACCGAGTCGGAAATCATCTCCGCAGTCTCCTTCGCGGCAGTGGCCGCCCGCTGGGCCAGATTACGCACCTCATCAGCCACAACGGCAAACCCCATGCCAGCCTCTCCCGCCCGCGCGGCTTCAACGGCTGCGTTCAGGGCCAACAGGTTGGTTTGAAATGCAATCTCGTCGATGGTCTTAACAATTTTGGCCACGGCGTCGCTTGCGTTCATGATGTCCTTCATCGCGGAGGACATGGCTTGCATGTCGTTTGCCCCGGTGTCGCCGGCCTGGCGCGCAGCGGTGGCGAGTTGCTTCACCTGCTCTGCGGTCTCGGTGTTGCGTTGCGTCATGCTGGCCATTTCCTCAAGCGACGCGCTTGTCTCTTCCAGCGAGGCAGCCTGCTCGCTGGCTCCCTCCGCCAGGCTGTGGCTTGCCTTCGAAAGGGATTCCCCGGACTGATGGACTTGATCGGAGCTCGTGGAGAGGCGGTTTACCAAGGCACCCAGCAATCGGCGAATGCGAACGGAACTAAAACTTACCACCAGGACAACCAGCAAGGCCGCTACGATATTGGCGGAGCCAAAGCCCAGCACCGAGCCTTTGATCCTGGCAAAACCGTCAACCGTCTCGCTCAGGCGTTGTGCCGAGAACTGATCACAATAAGCCTGCAGATTGTCAGATGCAGTCATGAGCTGCTTCACTTGCTCCGGCACCTCGCTGTCCAGAACTTGCATCGCCCCGGCAAAGT
The DNA here is from genome assembly GCA_942493075.1 of uncultured Verrucomicrobiota bacterium. Classification (GTDB taxonomy): domain Bacteria; phylum Verrucomicrobiota; class Verrucomicrobiia; order Limisphaerales; family UBA8199; genus JBBQYD01. Next base: position 6,190,070 of record OW818681.1, read on the forward strand.
CCTTGTCAACCTTGGCACGCAAACGATCCATGGTGTTCACATAGCTCGTCAGGCTCTTCTCTACAGCCTCAACCAATTTTTTTCCTTCCCCCGTGGGAAAAATCTTTTGAAGCTGACCCATCAGTTTGAGGTTCTGCTGGTGCAATCCATCGACAAGGGAGGCCTTGGCAGGACGCTCAGCTTCCTGGACAAACATGAGTTCGTAAGAGTGCAGCCGGTAGAGGTTAAGATTCTGTTTCAGCATGCCCACGCTGTTGAGACTGGGAATGCCCTCCTTTTCCAACCCGGAGGTTGCCAGTGTTCCCTGCTGGCACACACGCCACAGAATGGCGCCTTGAATACCAAGAAACACAAGAAGAAGGGCTGCCAGTGCAAGGATGATCTGGAAGGTGTTACGAATGGACCAAAATTGGGATTTTCTCATGATACGGGTCCGAGGCTAATGGTAAACGGCTGGTGGCAGGCAGCGGCCTGCCATGTGTGGCGGCCGCTGCCCGGAAGACATTATTTGATCTCGATCTTCTTGACACCTTTCAACTCGGCGTTGGCAGGAACGATCGCAATAGCGCCCTTGGTCGAGGACACGAGAGCCACGGCGCTGGCAGCGTCATCTGCTTTCTTGGGTTGCTGGCCCCGGCCAGAGAAGGTCAGGCGTTGCCAGAATGTTTTGAACGCGCTCGTATCCATGCCACTGGCCTCTTTAAGCGCGGCGTCGGTCTTCTCGGTGATATAGACAATGGTCACGGCCTGGCCACCCTCCCAGAACATCGTCTTGCCCGTGTAAATGTCTTTGAGCGCGGCGGTCGTAAGGCTCGCGCTGGGCGCGCCTTCGTTGGCGATCACAACGCCGTCCAGGGCCAGAGCCTGCAATGCGCCGGCAAGCAAGACGCCGGCAAGCAAACCTATCTTGGTGCAAATAGTCATCATCTCAAGTCCTTTGTCGTTCCAGGTTTAGAAGCTGAATGTTGACTTCAAGGCCAGCATGAACCACCCATCGTCATCCCGGTTTGCGTTCCTGGCGTCGTTCTGCAGCAACGATGTACCTCGGATATAGTGTCCTTCCACCTTGAGAATCCACCAGTCTGTCGGGTCAAACCGGACTGAAAGGGCCAAGTCTCTCTGGGAAGCATCTGAATTCCCGGAGCGGTTATGAACATCCTGGTAAAATTCCGTATAGTAGGTGCCAACTTCCAACCAGCTGTTGAACCGTTTTGCTGCTCCTGCATACCAGCAATCTGGCGCTCTGGCCCCCTTGCTGGAGGAGGAAAAAGCTGGCAGCGGCACGTTGCCAGAATAGACTCTCTGATTCTGGTCATAGCTGAAATCGTATGTGAAATACTCCGCCTGAAAGGTCCAGGAGTTCCAAACATACTCCAGCGAGTATTGCTGCATGAAGATGTCACCAGAGGAGTCTATCTTTGCGGCCAGCGGCCCGAAAGGCCCCGCGCCCATCGGAGAGGAAAGTTTGTAACCAAAATCGAAGAACTGGGCAAGCATGACGCCTGCGCGCAATCCATTGACTGGGGTGTTCCACCACAACTGCCCTCCCACCACAAGCGGTTGCTCGAATTCGTGGAGCTTCACATTCTTGCCATTAACAATCCAGCGGGCTACACCTCCTTCTTCTGAGAGATTCATCATTCCGCCAAAAAGTTCATACGAAAGGCTTCCTGCTTTGGCGAGCGAGAGGTTGCCGAACAGTTCTCCGCCATCCATGGATGTGCTGAAATCACGCCAGCGCGCGTCGTACATGCCTTGAGGCAGCAAGACTGAGGTGCGTGCCATGTCCAGATCCTGAATGTGATTGTAGATGCCACCAGGCCGCCGGATCCGTCCCCCGCGCACGCCGATCTTGTCATTGAACGTGTACTCCACCAGGGCATAATCGAGAAACGGTTCGAGATTCCCGACATCTCCCATGTCGAATGCGAACCCCTGCACTGCAATGCGCGTTCGTTTGAAAGGCGAGTACGACGCATTAAGACCCATTTCAGTATACTGGAATGACCCATCTGTCGTGTTCCCAAAATAATTGTAATCGCTCGAGTAGAGGAACCCCTGGCTGCCAAATCCATGAAAACTGACTGTCTGGTTCGTGCCGAGGTTCAGATCCCAGGCGCCGGCCGTGACCCCACAGCCGCAGGCCAGAGCAAGGAGGCCATGCCGCCTCAAGCTGCTCCAGTTCGACAATTGGCCTTTCTCTTTCGAGTTGCTTTTCTGTACGGTCTGATTGTGTTTCTTTTTCATGACTCTTTTGTGGTGGGAAAGCTTCACCATTCTGTGGCGTCCCTTAACCCCTGCGCTTTGTCTTTGCCCGGGCTTGCAGCGCTCACATGCAAAACCCAGGCGCTTCCTGCGGATGGACGGCCCTTGGCCCTTCCATCCGATTCCTACGTGTCCATTCTGTGTGGACGTGAACACTTCTAGCCCCTTATCGGTTGTTGGGAGAAAAACATTAAATTTCTTTTGCTAATATTTTAAGCACCTTGAGCGTCTTTGCTTCGTTGCGTGACATTCCTCCTTTTTCGGGAATCCTTCTGTCTCCGGGCTGTTGCACGGACGGCACACGGACACCACGGACCGTGCACGGACGGAACCGCCGGAAACAAAAGAGTTCCTGGGAGTCTTTTTCGGGGGCTCCCTGTTAGCCCTTCGCTACCTTGGTCTTCCTTCGTGTAAAAAGTTTTGCAGGGGCACAGCAAGAAATTTGAACAGAAGGGAGACCAAGGAAGCGAAGAAGAAAGACTGCTTTGAAGAGAATGGGAGCGATACATATGAGCCCTGGTAAGAACTCTGTTCCCCCTTCGCTAGCTTCGTCTTCCTTGGTGTGAAAGGTTTTATTGGTTCTCCTTCTGTACTCTGTTCCTTCTGTCTTGCTGTTCCTGTCCCCCTCTCTAACCAACCTTGCCGTAGTGTGGCGGGATCGAATTTGTGGACTTGATCCGGTCCATTTCGATCGTCTCAAGGGTGTCAGATTGCCGCTGGATATGTTTTTTTAACTGTGCGATCTCCCTCGCCTGCTCGGTGACCACGCCATTTAGCTGTTCGGTCAAATGTTCCATGTGGGCAACAGCGGCTTCCAACCGGGTAAACCGTTCAGCAACCTCATCATTCATGGCGCCAGTGTGGCCACCGATTCGATCGGGGCAAGCCCTGAAGGAGTTGAAAGTTGAGGGTTGAAAGTTGAAAAAACCTGGGTCCCCCATCCTGTCCATCTTGTTCATCCTGTCAAAAAAGTCAGCATCCCGCCGGTCGCATTTTCTTCAATGAAAGTGGTCGTTGAATTGACAACTGCCCTGGAGTCTGGCTTAATTTCTGCCCGCCGGTGTTTCCGGCTCAGGCCGTGTGGTAGGATACTCAAGTGGCCAACGAGGGCAGACTGTAAATCTGCTGGCTTACGCCTACGAAGGTTCGAATCCTTCTCCTACCACCACCTTCTACCCTGATCCGTAATCCGTAATTACGTGAGGCTGGGGTGATGCGGCAAGCTGGAGGAAGGTCTTCCCCTTCCCTTTACGGATCACACCTCACGGATTACGGGTTAATCCTCCCCCAGCTCCGCCCTTAAAAATCTTTCAAACGAACGATTTCTCAGTAAGCTCTCGCCCCAATGAAACGCGCCAATCTGCGCAAAACAAAAATCGTTGCAACGCTGGGTCCCGCTACGGATTCGGCGGAGATGATCGGCCAATTAATTGATGCCGGTGTTAATGTCTTTCGTCTGAACATGTCTCACGCTCCCCATGATTGGGTGCGTCGCGTAGTTACCGATATCCGGGAGATTTCAGCAAACCTCCAGCAGCATGTGGCCATCATGATGGATACTCAGGGCCCGGCGATTCGCACCGGAGACCTGAGCATGCCTCTGGACCTCAAGCCCGGCCAGAAGTTTACCCTCACAGTCCGTGGTGAAAAGAGCGAGGAAGAAGCCTCGGTCGACGTGAACTACGCCAACTTTGTCAATGACATCGCCGTAGGTGATGTGGTTTTGCTCGATAATGGCGCGCTCGAAATGAAGGTGCTGGCCAAGACCGGCAATAAAGTGAAGTGCGAAGTGCTCACTTCGGGCAAGTTGGGAAGCCGACGTCATATCAATTTGCCGGGTGTTAAGGTAAGCCTGCCTGCGCTCACAGCCAAAGACATCAAGGATGTCATGCTCGGGCTTGAGGTGAAGGTGGATCTCATCGCTTTGTCTTTCGTGCGCGAAGCGCGCGATCTGCTCCAGTTGCGCGAGTTGTTTGCCGATCAACACCAGAAGCCTTTTGTTATAGCAAAGATCGAGGATCAACAAGCCGTGATGAACCTGGATGCCATCGTCAATGAAGCGGATGGCATTATGATCGCCCGTGGCGACCTGGGCATCGAGATTCCCTTTGAAGATCTTCCGATTGTGCAACGGCGTGTGGTGAAGACCTGTCTGCACATGGGCAAGCCTGTCATTGTGGCCACTCACATGCTCGAAAGCATGATCGTCTCACCCATGCCGACTCGTGCAGAAGTTACGGATGTTGCCAACGCTGTCTATGAGCAGGCGGATGCCATCATGCTGAGCGGCGAGACGACCGTTGGTAAATTCCCTCTTAAATGCATCGAAGTGTTTCATCGCGTAGCCACGCGCATTGAGGCAACTGGCATGCCTGACTTTCAGGCTGACCCTATTCTCAGCACTCCCCGCCAAAAACTCGTGAAGAGCGCGGTGGTTATGGCCGATGAATTGAAAGCGGCAGCGGTGCTGGTCATTACCCGCGGCGGCAACATGGCGCGATATACCGCCTGGCTGCGCCCGAGGCATTCTCGAATTTACGCACTTTGTCCCCGCGATGAAGTGGCGCGGCCACTGGCTCTCTGTTGGGGTATTACGCCGATGGTTGTGCCTTTCGACATGATCAATCCGGAAAACACTATTGAGGCATCCCTCAAAATAATGAAGGACCAGGGCCGTTTTCAGCCGGGAAGCACCATCGTGATCATCGGTTCGATCATGGTCAACGAAGACAACATCGTTGACGCCGTCCAGATGCGCGTTATCTGATCCTGACCGCCTGAGTTCAACTCAGGCGCATCGGCATTACAACATAGAGGAACGGGCCGTTGATCTTCAACACGCCCGGGCTCAATTCATCGATGAGTTCGATGAACACTTCGTCATTTGGCAACGCGTTCAACGGGTCAATCAGATACTTCGGGTTGAACGCAATGGCGATGTCAGGCCCTTTGTAATTGATCGCCAGAGATTCTTTGGCTTCACCCACTTCAGGAGCATTCGCGGTAATCTCCAGCTTGTTCTTGCCAAAACTCAGCTTCACTGAGTTCGACTTCTCATTCGTCATGATTTCCGCACGGCGCAAGGCATGAAGGAATTCCTCACGGGCCAGCGGAACGCGCTCGCGTGTCTCGGCCGGGATTACCTGCCTATAGTTCGGGTAGTTGCCTTCAATGAGCTTGCTGACAATCAGGATTCCGGAACCCTTCTCGTCCTTCAGGAAAAATGATGAGTAATTATCTCCGTACCGCATTTCCACTTCACCTTTATCGGTGAGCAGCCGGTTGAGTTCATTCACCGTTTTGCCCGGCAGAATGAATTCGCCCTGGCTCACATCCGTGACATCCACTTCCTCATCAGCGAGGGCGAGGCGGCGTCCGTCTGTGGCCACAACCGTCATTTTGTGGTCCTTGAGGCTGATGAAAATGCCATTCAACACGTAACGGGATTCATCCGTGGAGATCGCAAAGGATGTTTTGCGGATCATGCTTTTGAGCGTTTCCTGTGAGAGCACGATCTTGCGGTCATCCTTCAACTGAGGGATGGGAGGAAATTCGTCGGCGCTGAGGCCGTTGATTTTGTAAAACGACGCGCCGGAGGAAATGGAACACAGGTGCTTTTCGTCCACCTCGAGATCGATTTCGAGGTTGGTGAGCTCACGCACGATGCCGAAGAGCTTTTTAACGGGCACCGTAGATGAGCCAGGACTCTTCACCTTGGCTTCCACGGAGCAGGAGACTGTGACGTCCAGGTCGGTGGCTATAAACTCCAGGCGGTCATTCTCGGCGCGCAAAAGGACATTGGACAAAATGGGCAATGTCGTGCGCGTGCTGACCACGTTCTGCACGGTTTGCAATCCGTTAATGATCTGCTCCTTCGAGATGGTCAGGTTCATGCGTGCCTTAATAGGTACTTGTTTATGTACACTAAACTATCCGTATTATGGGGTGTGAATAAGCCAAACAACCCGCAGTGTCAAGGTCAGGTCAACGACTTGCGCATTGAAAATACCATGGATAGTTCTACCCATTCCAGCTAGTAACTCCGGGAACCCATGGGTTATTCACCCTATGCGCATCTCATTCACACTCTATTGGGTAGTTATGCGTGATGTTGTGCACGGGCAACAATACCCGGCAAAACCTTCAACACATAATCTACCTCCGCTTCGGTTGATTCGCGGCCCAAAGAAAACCGCACCAGCGAATTTGCCCATTCAGCTTTGCCAAGCGCCGCAATGACATGCGACGGCTCTAACGACCCCGCCGAACAAGCCGACCCGCTGGAAGCGCAGACCCCTTCGAGATCCAGCGCCGCCAATAAAGCGATACTATCCGATCTCGGCGCAATCAGCGAGACTGTATTTGAGAGGCAGTTTTGGCTGTCTCCGACGAGATGGATTCCTTGGATGCGTTCCAAGCCTGAACGTAATCGCCGCGTCAGGGCGCGGAGTTGTGGTTCCGGGAATACGGGGGTCTGTATAAAATTCTCCACACACTCCACTAAACCAGCTATTCCAGCCAGGTTCTCAGTACCGGCACGCCGTTCATTCTCGTGTCCGCCTCCATGAATGATCGGCTCAGGCAACAGAGGTGAACGTATATATAAGAGCCCGGCGCCTTTTGGCCCATGCATCTTATGCGCGCAAACGGACACCAGGTCCGCCTGAAAATCCGCTATTTGCCCGACAGGCTCTTTTCCGAACCATTGCACGGCATCAGTATGAAACAAGACACCGCGGTCGCGGCATAGGGCACCCAGTTCGGCTACGGGCTGCTTTGTGCCGATTTCGTTATTTGCCGCCATTACCGAAACAAGAATAGTATCTGTTCGAATGGCACGTTCCAGATCTGCTACAGAAACCCGGCCTGTTTCATCTACCGGGAGCATAGTGAGCTCGAAACCTTCATGTTTGGTCAGATACTGACAGGGATGCATCACCGCATGATGCTCCACGGCGGAGATTATGATGTGGCGCCCTTTATGACGCAGGTGGCGTGCGGTGCCAAAAATTGCGAGATTAGAGCTTTCGGTTCCCCCACTAGTAAAAACAATCTCACTCGGTTTACAGGAAAGCGCGCGAGCGACACGGTCGCGTGCATCATCAAGCCAGGCTCGAGCGCGTCGGCCGATTCGATGGACACTGGAAGGGTTGCCCCAATTGACGTCCAGGAGCGGTAGCATGGCCTCACGCACTTTGGAATCCAGAGGCGTGGTGGCGTTGTAATCGAAATAGATGGTCTGCACCGGCACGGGAGGAGACTACAGCAAGAGGACGATCGAGAGAAGACGGGATACGGACAGGATAATGGAAAAAGACTGAAAATGAGGACAGGATGACAGGATTTCTCAAAGACAAGGCAAACTAATTCAAGCTCTTCTTAAAGAAAAACACTCCAACAAAGCTGTGTGTCATTGCAGCTAAAGAACACATGATCTTCGGCTTTGGCTCCTTAGAAAGAACCGCCGCACCTATAAGACACATGGCACAAAACATGAACCCAATGCCTCGTAAGCGGTTAGCACTTTTTGGATCTAAAATCATTTTCATGGGTGCAATCAGAATAAACAAGATCCATCTCTCCAGCCAACTAATAAAGGCAAAAAAAACCGGGCTAGTCAGTCAGGGGGTGACCGAAGAGCCCGGGGAATTTTCGAAACAGTACAACAGTAGGATTTCGTAGAACATCGATTGCGAGCTGTACCAACTCGGAACCGAAATTTTAAAAATTCTTCAAAGATCATCGCTCGTTAGAGCGTTAACGGCCAATCTTCAGTGGCTGTCTGAGGTAGAGTTAATCATAATCCTCATTCACTGTCAATTCATAGTGTAAAGTATCACTTACACTACTAACCCTCATTAGCCCCATTCCGCTCCTTGGCTCACCTTTACCCTACCCCATCTCTGGCTCTTTGCAACAGATTTGCTTCCCTACACAGCTCCATACGAAAGGAAATTTTACCACCACCGCGTGTTTTCCCCGCAAAATCACCGGATTCATTCCACCACCCTCAGATCGAGCGGTGCTTTTTTCTCTTGCTCGCCTCCCCTGCCCGGCTGATGGTTTAGCTGCTGTATGCACAGTCAACCTGAGGCCAAACCCAACGTAATCCTTGCGTCCGCTTCCCCGCGGCGCCAGCAGCTTCTCCGCGACGTGTGCAGCGAGTTTCTTGTTCAAACCAGTTCAGTCCCCGAGTTGCATACGGAGGACCTGACCGCACGCGAACTGGCGCTGGTCAACGCCTATCGCAAGGCTCGTGACATCGCGAAAGCCTATCCAGATTACCTCGTAATTGGCGCGGATACCCTGGTGTACCTGGGGACGCGCCTGTTTGGCAAACCCGCAGATAGAGCAGAGGCCGTGCGAATGCTTGAAGAACTACAAGGGCAAACGCATCAAGTGGTCACGGGAGTGTGCCTGCTGCATTTGAGGGCCCATCGACAGGTCAATTTTGCGGAAACCACTTCGGTCACATTCAAGGCCTTGGACGGTGCCGGCATCGAGCAGTATCTGCAGCAAATCAATCCTTTGGACAAAGCGGGCGCCTACGCCATCCAGGAGTCGGGCGAAATGATCGTAGAGCGGATCTCGGGCTCCTATACCAATGTCGTTGGGTTCCCCATGGAACGGATTCGAGAAGAACTGGCCCGATGGTAACGAACTCACTCTGGGTTCATCTGGCGTCCAACGTTGTTGGGAGTCAGTAGTTATTAAAAATACCGTGGGAGACCCCGCTCCTGAATTATCTCGCGTCCCCCGCCCGTTTCCCCCAAACTGGACGGGTTGTTTCGCGGGCTGACCAATGAAAGCTAAAATCATCATCACTCCTAAGAAAGCGGTGCTCGATCCTCAGGGCAAAACCGTTCAGAACGCCTTGGCGCACATGGGCTACACGGAAATCGGCGCGGTGCACGTAGGCAAGTTTCTCGAGATCGAATTGACTGGTGCCGACAAAGAACTGGCCCGGAAGCAAATCGATGAAGCATGCCACCGGCTGCTGAGCAATCCGGTCATTGAAGACTACCGGTTTGAGATTGAGTGAGTTAGGCTTACCCTTAGAAGCAGATAAAGTTATGAATTTCGCGGTGTTACAGTTCCCCGGTTCCAATTGCGACCAGGATGTGGTCCATGTTTTGCGCAATGTTTGCAGCCATTCCGCACGGTTGCTCTGGCACAAGGACGCCTCACTAGGGGACACCGATGCCGTGATTATTCCTGGCGGATTCAGCTACGGTGATTACCTGCGGACAGGCTCCATCGCCCGGTTTAGTCCGGTGATGCAGGCGGTGCAGGCGTTTGCCGAACAAGGTGGCCTGGTGCTGGGTATCTGCAATGGCTTCCAAATCCTGTGCGAAGCCGGGCTTCTCCCGGGGGCGCTGATTCGGAACCGATCCTTGCAGTTTCGCTGTGAGAACGTGTTTCTGAAGACCATGACGTCAGACTCGCCCTTCACGAATCAAGTGCCACCTCAACAACTGATGCGCATCCCGATCGCCCATGGCGAAGGCTGCTATTTTGTTGATTCGGCCACATTGACCGATTTAAAGGCCAAAAAGCAGATTCTTTGGACCTACGTTAACGCTAAGGGTGAGCCGACAGAGCTTTCAAACCCAAACGGGTCGATTGAAAACGTAGCCGGTGTTTGCAATGAACGCAGGAACGTGGCCGGCCTGATGCCCCACCCGGAACGTGCCAGCGAAGGCATCCTGGGCGGTATTGATGGTGCGCTCATCTTCCAAAGCATGATCCATACGCTGCAAGAACGAGTGGCGGTGTAGGGGGTGAGGAATCCGTAATTCGTAATGCGTGAAGGGGGAAGGTGGAAGGGAAGTTGGCGGTGAGATCGGGCGTGAAATGTGATCCGTGAAACGTGAACGCGGATCGGAGGGGGTTCTAATTCGTAAGGAGAGCGCAAGCGGGTAAAATAGGACACTGGTGATGGGCAGGGAAGAATGGGACGGATGGGACTAACGAACTAGGCAAGGATCTTCCCCTTACGAATTACGAATCACGGATTACCTCCGTCTCCCCAGCCACCTTCTCGTTTCACGTCCCCTCCCCTTTACGAATTAGGTATCACGGATTGCCCTGCCCCTCCCAAACCACCTTCACGTTTACTCCCTTCCACCCTCCCCTTCCCTTTACGCATCACGTATTACGTATTACGTATCACGTCCCCCCTCCCCTTACGAATTACGAATCACGGATTATCCTTCCTACCACCTTCACGTTTTACGTTTCACGTTTCACGTCCCCCCCTTCCCCGGCTTTATCTTTTCGCAAGGTTCCATTAAGCTCTCCGCGACGATGTTCGTTTATCCGAAACAATATGAAGTGATCGTAGTGGGTGCTGGCCATGCAGGGGTGGAAGCTGCCCTGGCTGCGGCACGCATGGGATGTCAGACCCTCCTGCTCACGATCAACGCCGACACGGTGGGACAGATGTCCTGCAATCCGGCGATTGGCGGTTTGGCTAAGGGCCACCTTGCCCGGGAGATTGATGCATTAGGCGGTGAGACCGGGAAGAACACCGACCTGACAGGTCTCCAGTTTAGGATGCTGAACACAACGAAAGGTCCAGCCGTCCGGGCACCACGAGCACAGTGCGACAAGAAGGCGTATCAGTTTCGGCTGAAATGGATTTGTGAGAAAGAGCCGAACCTGGACATGCACCAGGCGCAATGCTCGGGACTCGTCCATGAAGGCGGGGAGATCCGAGGGGTAGATACAACGCTCGAAGTCCGGTATTTGGGGAAATGCGTCATCGTAACTACCGGGACCTTTTTGAAGGGCCTCATGCATATCGGGATGAACAAGCTCCCCGGGGGAAGAGCAGGGGAGGCTGCCGCGCTGGGATTGTCGGGCTCATTGATGGAGGTTGGGTTGGAGTTGGGCAGACTCAAGACCGGGACCCCGCCAAGGATTCTGAAGAGGTCGATTGATTTCTCGAAGACGGAAGTGCAGCCCGGGGATGATCCGGTGCCGTGGTTTACCTTTTGGAAGGATGATTTGTTCCACGTGGAACAATCGCATCATACCCCAGATGGAATGTTCCACGTGGAACAAAATCACAGTGGCCCCTACCCGCCCTCTTCGATTCTATCCCGCATCGGAGGCCAACTCCCTTGCCACATCACTTTCACCACAGACAAAACCGCAGAGGTTATTCGCGCCAATCTCCATCTTTCCCCTCTGTATTCCGGCGAGATCAAGGGGGTGGGGCCAAGGTATTGTCCTTCTATCGAGGACAAGATCGTGAAGTTCCCGGAGAAGGAGCGACAGCAAATCTTCCTGGAGCCAGAGGGTATCAGCACGGATGAAATCTACGTAAACGGATTCTCGACTTCATTGCCATATGAGGTCCAGATAAAGATGGTTCGGACCATCATCGGCTGCGAAAACGCGGAGATTCTTCGTCCGGCTTATGCGGTCGAATACGACTTTGCATACCCCACCCAGCTTTATCCATCCTTGGAAACAAAGGTCTGCCGGAATCTCTACCTGGCAGGGCAGATCAATGGCACCTCAGGTTACGAAGAGGCCGCCGCTCAAGGGCTCATGGCTGGGATCAATGCCGCGCGACGTCTCCGAGGATTAGAGCCCATCGTGCTCCGGCGCGATCAGGCTTACATAGGGGTATTGATCGACGATCTGGTCACCAAGGGAACCATCGAGCCATACAGGATGTTTACCTCGCGCGCAGAGTATCGGTTGCTGTTGCGCCAGGATAACGCGGATCTGCGTCTCTCCCAGATCGGCTATGACGCCGGGCTGCTCCCAGAGCGGAACTATCGGAAATTCGCCGCAAAAAGGGAGGCCATCGAATCTGAGCTCCAGCGTTTGCAGAGCACACGGGAAGGTGGTGATCTGCTGATTCAGATCCTGCGGCGACCGGAAGTGACGTATAAGGATTTACCGGGGAGAGATGCAAGTCTGCCTTCAGAAGTGGTCGAGCAGGTGGAGATCCACGCCAAGTATGCTGGCTACATCAGCCGACAGGAGAACGAGGTCGCACGATTCAAATCCCTGGAGGAAAAACAGATTCCGCCGCAGTTTGATTATATGGCAGTCCCGAGCCTTCGGGCCGAGTCGCGTCAGAAGTTGATCAAAATTCGTCCAGCGACAGTGGGGCAAGCGGCGCGGATATCCGGGGTATCGCCGTCGGACATTAGCATTATATTGGTATGGTTGAAGCGAGGCAGCGAGGCGGTTGAGACAGGCAATTAGTTGTCACATTTTCAAATTTGAATCGTTCACTCTTGGTTTACGTCTAATATATCCCTGATGAAAAGCTGGTTATGGCCTGCGCTTTGCGCGCTCACCGGTTTGGCGCTCTTCGCGCTGGCGTGGTCCATGCCCGCCCATCTGCGTGCGGTTAACCTGGAAGTCCTCCGCGCGGCTGGAGCCAAAACCCCCAGCCTCGTTCAGCATGGGCAAAGTCTCCTTGCTGAGCAGCACCCGGAAGCCGCCCAAGTACTATTAGATGCAGCACAAAGGGCAGGGGTAGGGGAACCTGCGGCGGTCCTGGACCAGGGGATCAGGTCTTACCGGCCAGTGGCAAAACCCGGATTGAGCGCAGCGCTCATGCCCGTTCCTTCCCGCACGTCCGCTGCGGAAACCATTATACGGACAGAAACGCGGACGAAAGCGTTGCAGGCGCTCGCGGGGTCGAGGCAGCTTTCCACTCGCGAACTGTTGCAGACGCGGCAGTTGACCGATACCACGTTACTGCCCAGTTCCAGCTCCAGCTCGGGTCAGCCCTTTGATGCGGCGGTCATCCTCCAGGCCTTATTGTTGGAGGAGGGCCATGTGACACCTTCATTTAGCAACGAAGTGTATCAATTAGCCGCTGCTGCTGTCCGCGGTGGAAACTCCCAGCTCTACGAGCAAATGCTGTTGGATACGCTTTCGCTGAGTCAACGGCTGACGTGGGATCAGTTGCAGGTGTTCATGCGAAAGATCCCGGGTGTGGAGAACCTGAGGTTGTTGGCGGCGGTGGCCCGGACGGCTGAGAGCAATTTTCCTGTGATTTACGCCACGGTGGAGCTATCCGGCCAGCCGGGAGCTGTGGCCGGTTATCTGGTTGATCACACGCAGACAGGGTTGCATGATCTGCGAAGGGCACTGTTCTACGGGGAAGGCGCGGCACGCGAGCTGCTGAAACGAAACGTGCGGTTATATGTGACCGACAGCAGTTTTGGGCGGATGTGGGGTAAATTCGCATGGCGCTCACCTGAAGTGGCGCTGATACTGAAGTGGTTCTTTTTTGCGGGGTCAGGTTTTCTGCTGGCGTTGGGGCTGCACTACGCGCTGCCGGTGAGGGCGCCGGCGCCCGTGCGGGGGATACATTTTGCGCGTGAGTTGTTATTTGCGAGTGGTTTTCTAGTTGTAATGGTGTTAATTAACGAGCCTTATATTACAAAAGAGAACCAGAAGGCGGATTTTAGTTTCAAGCTGCGGTTGCCAGCGGTCGGCACTGCGGTGAAAGCCAGTATGGCCGCGCAACCAAAATCGTTTATGGATAAAAGCCTGCTCACCCTCATGTTCTTCTTCGTGGTCCAGTCGCTCATTTATGTGGCGTGCCTGGTCAAGCTGGCCGAGGTCAAACGGCAGCGGCTGCCTCCACAGCTCAAGCTCAAGCTGCTTGAGAACGAGGATCACCTTTTCGATGCCGGCCTTTACCTGGGCTTCGTGGGCACCATCATTTCGCTGATCCTGGTGTCGCTCGGCATTATCCAGCAAAGCTTGATGGCGGCATATTCCTCGACCTCATTCGGCATCATCTTTGTCTCGTTCTTTAAGATATTCAATCTGCGGCCCTATAAACGGAAACTGCTGCTGGAGACCGAACCTCCCACCAGCGGCCCGGTGGCGGTCCGCTCAGCCTCGAATGCCGCATGAACCGGACGATACTCATCCTGATTTGCGATTTTTTGCTGGTTAGCCTGCTGGCGTTCTCAACGGTTGATATCAATCAGGTAACCGAGAACACAACAGCCAGGCTTTCAGAAACCCGCCCGGAGCTGGCCACCAACCGCACGGATAGTGCACGCGACCTGTCAATGGTCATGCGCATGGCGCTGGATGACGAGCGCAAGGAACGGGACAAGCTGTTGGGCGAACTCTCCCGCACTCGCGAGAACCTCGGGCAGCAACAGGCCAAAGTCGTTGAGACCGAACAAAAGGTGCAGCAGTTCCAAAAAGACCTTGCCGCACGTGAAGAGCAGGCGCAGCGGTTGCGTCAGGAGCAGGCAGGGCTTCAACAACAATTGGCCAGCACGCGGACAAATGTTTCCCAGCTCGAAACGCGGCTGAAGAGCACCAGTGACGAAGCAACGAAGCTGAGACAGGAATCCACTCAGCAGGCCGCAGCCCAAGCGGCGGAATTGAAACGGCGCACCGATGAGGCCGCCGCATTGCAGCGCCGACTGGATGAGTTGGCGCGCAGCAACCAGTTTGCGCTGGACGAGAAACAGAAACTGGCGGCCCAGCTTCAAGTTGCTGAAGTCGAGAAGCGTTATGCCGCTGAACAAGTGAACCGGATGCAGGAGCAGGTAAAGGTTGAGCGCGAAGAGAAGGCGAAGCTGGCTGAAGGTGTCCAGGCCCTGGCGGCGCGGTCGGGGAAACTCGAGCAGGAGATTCGTGAGAACCGTCCTTTGAATCCGAACACCATCTTCAGCATGATGGTAAGCAACCGCGTGCGTGCGACGTTCGACGCCGAGAAACCTAATCTACTCGGTGTAGAGTCAACAAAGCGCCGGGCGACTGCCACGGTCCTGGTGTCGAGCGGCACAAATGTCTATGCCGTAGCCCACGTATCAGACACGCCGTTTACATTTTTTACCCCGGGTACGGATTGGCATTCGCTGATTGGGCAGCTCGCCCGGCATAATGCAGCCGTGCCGATACGGTCGATGGCATTCCACGGAACTGATCCGCGCATCGTTCTGATTCCCATTTCGCCGACCGATGCCGATAAGCTCGGCGTTAAGCCTTACCGGACGACTACCGATCCTTTCAAGTTTGCCGATGCTGTGATCGTTGGAGCGCAGGAAGGGTATTATGGTGAGGCGCGTTTCGAGATTGATATCACAGCGCCGGGTTATGTGAAACTTGATCGCGGGTTTCTGAAAGCCCTGTTTGGGCAATTCAATCCGTCACGAGGCGATCTGGTGTTTAGCAAGAGCGGCGAGTTGCTGGGGATCATGGCGAACAACGGGTATTGTCTGGTGCTGAAAGATTTTTCCACGATCGCCTCATTCCAGTTCGCCGCGGACACACGCGCGCAAAGGACGGGTCAGACGTTGTCCTATTTGTATTCGAAGGTGCTGGGAATGCCAGCGAAGCTGCAGTAGAACGCGCGGGATAATGGACAACGGGCAGGGGAGCGGCTAACCCGTAAAGAGTAATGCGTAAAGGGGAACTGGTGCAGATCAAGCTGAGCCGCTTGCGGTCTTGGAGTGCTGTAGCCCTCTAGCCCTCTACAGCTTTTCGGCAAGGAGTCCAACAGATGCACAGGACACGCATGATGTGAGATCTGAACGGGACGTGAATCCCTGTGCTTGGTTCGAGCGATAGAGGGAGTAAGTATGATCCAGTGCTGTCGTGCGGAAAAGCGGCGCTTCGCGCCGCACTCCAAAACGCGTAGCGAGTTCCGACGATCAGATGCCTAAGCCCAGGTGGCGAGCGATTGCTGCGGACCGTGCTGAGTTCATGATTTGCCACGCCCAGCGCTTGTTCCTCGGGCGTCTCTATCGCGAGCGAAGGCATCAAAAGCAAACGTGTGACGCTTTCGAATGCTGAGATCAGACTTCATTAATACGAGGCATGTTGTCGCGAGGTTTTCCCTTACGCATTCCGGATTACGCATCACGGATCATCTCTCCGTTGCCCACAACCCGAATCGTATTCACGTTTCCCGTTTCACGGGTTACGTTTCTCCCCCATCTTTACATTACCTCTTGGACAAGCTCTTGCGCGAGGCAGCAATGGTTTTGTCGAACAGGCGCTCGAGTTCCTTATGAGTTCCACGGATCTTGCTGACGACGGTCTCGGCCCAACCCAGGTATTTCAGCTTCTTTTCCAGCGACCATTCGTGTGGACAATCCGGCCGGATTTCCGAGCAGTTGTAGATCTTATCGGCGATGCGGATGAGGCGTGCTTCGCGTGAGAGATTTGGCGCGTTATCGATCTGCATCTGCTTGCGCTGCGCCTTTGGCAACGACTCATCATCGGTCACTTCCATGACGATGTCGCGCACCCGGGCTCCGAATTCGCGTTCGAGATCCTTAGGAGTGGTATCGGTATCCTCCACGGTGTCGTGGAGCAGGGCGGCTTGGAGGAGCAGGGGATCGGTCACCTGAGCGACGCGTGCCAGGATCTCCGCCACACCAAGCGGATGGTTGATGTAAGGAACGCCCGTTTTGTCCTTACGCTTCTGGATGCCGTGTTGTGTCGCGGCGTAAGTGGCGGCGCGTAAGATGGCGGCACTGGGTGTTTCGGTCCGGGTTGTTCGATTCATAAGGCTGGTTAAAAGTAACACGAGAGGCGCTGATGCGGAAGGGGAGTGAACCGTGGGACATCGTGAAACCGAGTGGTGAATAGCGGATGGGAGGGGGCTAATTCGTAATGCGAAAGGCGTAAAGGGGGGAATGCAGAATGCCCTTGTGAGCACGAGGTGGGGTGCCTAGTCTGCATGGAGTATGCAACGCTTGTTTGCTTTCCGATGGCTGGTGGTCGCCTCCCTTGTATTCACGTGTGGGGTCAACGGCCAAACCAGGTCTCTCCAACAATCACCACTCCTCCGCGAAGGCGCACCCAAGAGCGTCGGTATGTCAGCCGAACGCCTGGCGCGCATCGACGCCATGTGCCAGCAAGCGATCTCCGAGCAGCAAGTGCCCGGGTTGGTGGCGCTGGTCGCCCGGCGTGGCACAGTTGTTTATTGGAAAGCCTTCGGCAAGGCCGATAACACCACCGGACGCGACATGCGACGCGACGATATTTTCCGCATCGCCTCGCAGACCAAGGCAGTGGCAGCCACTGCGGCGATGTTACTTTGGGAGCAGGGAAAGTTTCGCCTCGATGATCCAATCTCCAAGTATATCCCCGAGTTCAAGGACGCGAAGGTTTTGAAGACGTTTGAATCGGTGGACAGCTACACCACCGAACCCGCAAAGCGCGAGATAACCATTCGTCATTTGCTGACCCACACCTCAGGCATTGGTTACGGCGAGATTGATGGCGATCAGCGGTTCAAGAAGTTGTATGGACATGCAGGGATTGTGGATGCCTTTTGCGCTGATCCTGTGCGCATTGAGGATAACATCAAGAAGCTCGCCAAAATGCCGCTGCATCATCATCCCGGTGAGCGCATGACTTATAGCGAGGGACTGGATGTGATCGGCTACCTGGTGGAGATTGTTTCAGGCAAATCCTTCGACCGGTTCATGCGCGAACATCTGCTCGATCCCTTGCACATGAACGACACCTGGTTCTATTTGCCGGATAACAAAGCGGGCCGGTTGGTGCCCATCCAGACATGGGAAGACAATCGGTGGACTTACCTTGGGAAAACCTTTTACGATCCGGAATACCCGGTCAAAGGTGCGCGCATGTTCTTTTCTGGAGGCGCGGGCCTATCGAGCACGATCCTGGATTATGCGAACCTCCTGCAGATGTATGTGAACAAAGGTGAGCTGAACGGCGTGCGGATCCTTAGCCGCACGACGGTGGATACCATCATGGCGAACCCGTTGCCGGAGATCACATCGCCCAATGCCGAAAGCTACTATGGACTGGCCTTTGGGGTTTTGACACCGGCAGGTGCGGCCAAGGGTGGACTCGGCTCGGCTGGAACCTTCACCTGGGGCGGGTATTTCAACACGCAATACTTTGCTGATCCTAAGGAGCAAGTGATCGGGTTGATTTTCAAGCAAACGCAGGGGGCGCCGAAAGACCGAACAGGAAACGAGTTCCGTTCGTTGGTGTTCCAAGCGATCGACGATTGAGGGGATGGTAAAGTAGAAGCGGCGTCTCGCCGCTTCAGCTCACTGGAAAAATGGTGCGCGCTGCAGGGCTTGAACCTGCGGCCCCTTCCGTGTGAAGGAAGTGCTCTACCACTGAGCTAAGCGCGCATCTCACCTGATGGTGGATAGCGAATAACTGACACCGAGAGACTAAATGCAGTCCGGCCCTGAGGCAAGGGAAAAGCAGGGGGCCTGCTGGCTGTGCAGCAGCTCTATCGTGTAGCCTGCGAGTGGCTTTTTCTGCCGCCCTCATTTGTCCACAGGTCAGCCGCTTTCTGACGTTTGGCAATGAACTCCGCGACGGTTCTGTATAGTGCCCTTACTTCCTCGTCATCGGACTTGTAGAACTCCAACAATGCCCCGCCTCCTTCATACCAGGCGAGCGCCCCGTCGTCGGCTCCGCTTTCGGTAAACGCCTTCAGATACGAGTGAAGCCTGGGACGAAACACGTCAGCCGATTTGATGGCGCGCGAGTCAAACTCCATCTCCATGCCCATCCCATTTGTCCGGCCAAATTCGCACGCATCGGTCAGTCGCGAATCTGGTACCTCCGCGTGGAAGAAATGGTTTGGCTGCTGGTAGGCGGCATCAAATCCCAGCTCACGCCATTTCGCTGCTGCGGAGGCTCTCCAATAAGGGATGAAATAAAACTTCTTCCCTCGGGCGTGAATGGCTGCGGCTATTTGTGGCAAGACTTTCACCGCGTCCCCGCCATGCTCAGCCACCCAGTAGAATCCTGCGAGCTCCAGGTCCTTAGGAGCATGCTGCTTCCAAAGTTCCAGGGCGCGGTCCACGTGCCAGCCGCATGCGGTTGCCCGATCTGTGTTGTTGCTGAAGTTCAGCCAGCGCCCATCCATCTTGCCCCAGTTGGTCTGACCGAAAATCGGTTCGGGAAGTGTGAGCACTACCTGGCGGGGGCGCTTCGGCGAGCCGATCCGCCGGGCTGTCGATGCGACGCATTGTTCCAGCGCATTGATGGCTTTGCCCTTCTCAAAATTGCGTTCCAGGAGCCATTCCCACTCCGTTTGGCGCGCAGGTTTTCCTCCGTAACCACGGGCGTATTCGTGCGCACGAAAGTCGCGAAACTCGATGAACAGGAATCCGTCATAAAGCCACTCCTCCTTGCCGACGGTGTTGGTCCAGCTCACGTAAGGTGCGAGTTGATCAGGCGTCCAAGGCAGGCGACGAACACCACCCTGATAGATCAATGCCAGGTCCACGATGCCGGCGCCGTTGGTTCCGAACCAGGGTTTAAAACCCGCTGCTGCGGCCGAAAAAGTAAGACAAAGGAACAGGAACAACCGCAAGCTATGTATCAATAATCGCGTCATATTGGGTCAAAACAGCCCCGTCATCGGGCGTTCCAAAGCGTCAAATGATTTCACCAACCTGTTTTCGACGTCACCCCTTCTCGGAAAATTCATCCCTTTCTTCAATTGACCGCGATCACAAGTTCGGATGATCCAGAACTCAGCGCGGTCCGCAGCAATCGCTCGCCACCTGTGCTTAGGCATCTGATCGTCGAACCACGCTACGCGTTTTGGAAGAGTGCGGCATGAGCACGCCGAACACGCCGTCATTCTGCTTTTTTTTGATCCATGCGCTGGTATGCTGGCCGGGTTGCGATGATCAGCGCATTCGACTCCCATCTAAGTGATTCCAGCCAGGACCTGACGACTCAGGTTCGGCACATCTTTTCGCCTGAGGGAGTGCTTTCACGCTCATCGAACTTCGAGTATCGACCGCAGCAGCAAGAAATGGCCGTGGCGGTCATCCAGGCGCTGGAGAATGTGGAACACCTGGCGGTTGAGGCTGGCACCGGCGTCGGCAAGAGCCTGGCTTACCTGATCCCAGCCATTCTCTATGCGGTAAAGAACAAGAAGAAGGCCGTCATTTCCACGCACACGATAAACCTGCAGGAGCAGCTCATCCTAAAGGATCTGCCGATGCTCAAGAACGTGTTGCCGGTGGAGTTCGCCTTCACGATGCTCAAAGGTCGTGGCAATTACCTCTGCACCCGGCGCCTGCACAAGGCGATGCAGCAATCTGGCAATCTGTTTACCGACAATGAGGGCCAGGAACTCCAGCGCATCTACGAGTGGTCAAAGAGCACGCGGGACGGCAGCCTCTCGGATTTCGACGTGGAACCCGATCCCAAAGTCTGGGCCCAGGTCTGTTCGGAGCGTGGCCTGTGCTCCCCCAAGACCTGTGGTTCAGCATCGGATTGGTGCAAAGATCATCCACCCTGTTTTTTTCAGCGGGCACGCAGCCGCATTCTATCCTCGGACGTTTTGGTTCTGAATCACACGCTGTTCTTCACGCTGCTGGGAGGCATTGATGAAGAAATGGAAGGCGGCATCCTGCTGCGGAACGATTTCCTGATCTTCGACGAAGCGCACACGATGGAGAGCGTGGCTTCGCGGCACATTGGACTCAGCGTTTCCAGCGGACAACTCCGTTATGCCCTCAACCGGCTTTGGAATCCTCGCACGGAGAAAGGTCTGCTGGCTACCCTGCGCCGCGGCGGCGAGGTGCGGTTCGTGGCGGATCTGCTGAAGGAGGCGGATACTTTCTTCGCCAACGTAGAATCGGCTTGTGAAGAGATCCAGTCGCAGAGCCCGGCACGTCCTGGGGCCGAAGGTGGCAGCACTCGCAAACGCGAATGGACCGAGTTGCGAATCCGCCGGCCCGCGCTGGTTAAGGATAACGTCACGCTGCCTATCCAACGTCTTCGTGAATCGGTGAGCGAGCTCATCAAAATGAGCGAGGACAAGGAGATGGGCCAGGAGTTGGTCGAATGCAACCGGCGCCTGGCTGAGTTGCGCGACGAAGTCGGCGAGTTCCTGAACCAAGCTTCCGAGGAATCCGTGTATTGGGTCGAACGCAGCCCCCGCGGTCAGCGTCATATCACGCTGAATGCCGCGCCAGTCGATGTGGCTGATTACCTGCGCCGCCGCCTGTTCGGCGCTGAGACCTCGGTCATCATGACCAGCGCCACACTTTCAGTCTCGAACAAGCCATCTGTAGCCGAGGCTCCCGCCCAGGAAGCGAACCGGCCGGGACTCCGCGTGCGAACGCGCTCTGCGCCGCGTCCGTTCCCCGGGCTCGATTACTTTGTCAAACGTGTTGGGGCGGAATCTGCGCAGCGTCTGCAGGTGGACACGCCATTTGATTACGCCCGCCAGATGAAACTTTTCGTCGTGGGCAAAATGCCTGACCCGCGGGAGGAAGGTTATCGCGAGGCGTTGATGCGCTGGATGGAGCATTTTATAAAGCTGACCCACGGAAAGGCGTTCGTGCTTTTCACCAACTCCCGCTTAATGCAGGAGACCGCTGAGTTGATGCAGCCGTTCTTTGATAAGCTGGGCGTCGCCTGCCTGGTTCAGGGCACGGGCACGCCGCGTTCGCTCATGCTTGAGAAGTTCAAGGAGGACGTGGACTCGGTGTTATTTGGAACGGACAGCTTTTGGCAAGGCGTCGATGTTCCAGGAGAAGCCTTGTCGAATGTCATTATCACACGCCTGCCGTTCGCGGTGCCAGATCATCCCCTGACTGAGGCCCGCATTGAGGCGATCGAAGCGCATGGTGGCAATTCATTCATGGAGTTCTCATTGCCGGAGGCCATTTTGAAGTTTCGTCAGGGCGTGGGACGGCTCATCCGCACCAAGACGGATTCGGGAATCATCGTCACACTGGATAACCGCATTCTGACTAAGAAATACGGTCAGTCATTTCTCGACGCGCTGCCCAAATGTCCGGTCGAGGTGGTCTGAGGAGGGTCTCTGAAAAAGTTACCGGCGGACCCGCGAGCTGAATGCCCGCCTGATCCGCCGGTGAAAGAAGAGGTCAGGACTTATTTACGAAACCGAGCCATGCCGCCCAGGCCGGTCAAAGCGAGGCCGAGCAACACCAGAGAACTGCCGCCATCCGGAACATTCGCCGTCGGCATCTCGCCAGTCTCGTTCACGTTCACGTTGATGGCTGAGCGACCGAGCTCCGTCCCGTTCTTCAGAAGAACCAACGCAAAGCTGTACTCGCCAGTTGCATTGGGGTCGAAGGAGCCGACGGGAAATCCCCAAGTGATGCCGAGGAATGATCCGCCATATCCGAGATTGTCCGAGCTTTGAGATTCGGAAATTGTGCGGTATGTCGTTACATCGTTATCCACAGCCGCGTTCTTGTCATAATAAAGCCGCAAAGAGTAGCCGCTTCCCCAGCTCAGATTAGGATCAATACCAACATAGTATCCCAGGTTCCACTTGGCATAGCCTGGTTCGCTATGAGCTACGTCGCCGCCAGACACCGCCCAGAATGTACCGGCACCATCATTCGCGGGTGCGGGATTGGAATAGCGCTGGTGCGCAGTCAACCCAAGGGTAAAACTACGGTTATTATCATTGATGGTGGTGATCGCCACGGCATTGTTCGGAATACCTGTTCCGCCAAAAGTAGCACCGCTCAGGGTTCCAAAGGTCGTGTAAGTCGGATCGATGGAAACCGCCATTGCAGACACGCACGCACAGCCGAGGATGGCCGCACAGCCAAAAACATTAAAAACTCTCATAGGTAACAATTGAGCAAGAGCCATGCCCCGCTGAAGCAAAACAATGATTTACATTCAATGTCTAAATAGCTGTAGGTCAACAACTTGTGGTGTAAGACGGTCTTACGTGCGTGATTAGATAGCCTGAACATGCCAAGATGACCGACAAGCAAGGGTTTAAGAAGGAAATCACAACACCCATGACCGGGTGTAAATCTCAGCAGGCCAGTTGTTTATGTGTCCCCGGTTACCCGCAAGTTTTTCATTGTAAGAAATCCCGACTCTTTTCAGCGCAAAACCTTTCGATTCACGAGCTTGGAACGGACAAACCGGGCACCTCACACCGCTCCGCGGACCTGTTGCAGCGCTGCCAGGTAAACATCTTTAAAAGGGGCTTGGGCCTTTTCGGCCGCCTCTCTAACGCTCTCATACTCGGGCGCAGCCTGCACGCAACGTCCGTCCAGCGTGCCGTACTTCACCGTCACGGACCCAAAGGAAGTCTCCACCTGGCCGAAATGGCGGGTCAGTTTCCGCCGCTCCCAATTCTGACGACGCACCCCAAAGGCGCTGGTCTCCGTCAGCAGCAAAACCGTCAATCGATCTGCATCGGGCTCGGAACACAGAACCGAAAGCAGAGTGCCGGGACGGTTCTTCTTCATTTGGATTGGTGTGTGAAACACATCCAGGGCCCCAGCTTTAAGGGCGCGTTCCATGAAATTGCCCAGGACCTCTCCACTCACATCATCGAGGTTCGTTTCGAGCAATGCCACACGATCCGTTTCCCAATCATGGGATGGGCGGTTCTCTGCGGCGTCGCTGTAGATCACCCGCAGCACATTAGGACGCGTCTTATTATCACGAGTGCCGAGCCCAAACCCGATATGGCGTGCGGCCAAATCTTCCATCGGGCCAAACGACTCAACGAATTCGGCTAACAGCGCAGCCCCGGTGGGTGTGATGAGTTCATGCGGTTCGGTGCATTGGGTCAGCTTGATGCCGCGTTCGCCCAGGATCGCCAGCGTAGCCGGTGCCGGAATGGGGAAATAGCCGTGCGCGCACTTGATGAACCCGGTGCCTTCGACAACCGGACTGGCCATCACGCGGGGCTTGCCGAGCATTTCCAGGGCGATGCACGCACCCACAATATCGACGATTGAATCAATCGCACCCACCTCGTGGAAATGCACTTCATCGGCTGTGACGCCATGGATGCGCCCTTCTGCAATGGCCACTCGGGCAAACACTGCTGCGGCCTTCTCTTTCACCCAAGGCGTAAGCTCCGATTGCTGGATCATCTGCCGGATCTCGGCGTAGCTGCGACCGTGCTCATGTTCCTCATGGCTGTGAGCCGTTTCCTCCACATCCGTGTGTGGATGCGCGTGAGCGTGCGAATGGGCGTGCCCATGGCCGTGCGAGTGTGAATGCTCGCCTTCGTGAGAGTGCTCGTGGTCATGGTCATGCGCGTGATCCTTATGATCCTCCTGCTCATGGCTGTGGCCATGATCGTGATCATGCGCCAGATGAACATCGAACTTGATCCCGGAGATGCTCGATTTCTGCGCGCGTTTGGAATGCAGGTGATAACCGCCCAGGTGCAACTTCTCCAACTCGTGCTCGAGCCGATGCAAATCCACACCCAAATCGAGCAGCGCCCCGATAAACATGTCGCCGCTGATACCGCTGATGAGATCCAGATAAAGCGTCTTCATTACGTTCGGGTAATTAAGAGTTGGCGACTAAAGCATTAATCTGGCTGGCGGCATAGCCAGCCCCGAAGCCGTTATCGATGTTCACCACTGTCACGCCACTGCCGCAGCTATTCAGCATGCCGAGGAGCGCGGCCAATCCGCCAAAATGTGCGCCATAACCCACGCTCGTGGGGACGGCAATCACCGGTTTGGAAACCAAACCCGCGACAACGCTCGGAAGCGCCCCTTCCATCCCGGCGACGACAATGATCACATTAGCTTTTTGGATCACGGGCAGCTTGCCGAATAGCCGATGCACGCCAGCCACACCGACATCGGCCACGCGCTCCACCTGGTTGCCCATGATATCTGCTGTCACCGCGGCTTCCTCGGCCACCGGCAAATCACTGGTTCCTGCGCAGACCACGGCGATCGTTCCTGGACGCTTGGGCGCGGGGCTCTTCTGGATCGTTATGCAGCGAGCGGCCTCATGATAAATGGCGTGCTTGAATTTCTTGCGCACCGCGCGGGCATGATCCGGAGCGGCGCGTGTGACCAGCACGCGAGCTTCGCGTTCAAGGATCTTTGCGGCGATCTTCACCACGTGCTCAGGTGTTTTGCCCGCCCCGAAGATGACTTCAGGAAAGCCTTGGCGCAGTGCGCGATGAGTATCCACCTGGGCGAAACCCAGATCGGCGACAGGCGCCGCTTGAAAGGCCTGCAACACTGTTTCACGGGTGGCTTTGCCCGCGCGAAACTCTTCCAATAATTTGACTGCGTCCGTCGTGGTCACGGGGCGACAATGCCACAGAAACCCTGAAATTAAAACACGAAAGCGGCGGCGCGCCTCACCGTTTTCCTGTTAACGCGCGCCTTGCGGTCACCAGCTCTTTGCGCTTCGCGGCACTGGTCTTCGGATAATCCACTTTGAGGCTGGCCAGAGTCTCGATGATGGCTGATGCCACCACGACCCGGGTAAACCATTTGTGATCGGCCGGCACGACATACCACGGCGCGGCTTCGCTTGCCGTATTCCGCACCATATCTTCATACGCCTTCATGTAACGGTTCCAAATGGCGCTTTCCGCCAAGTCGCCCGCGGAGAACTTCCAGTGTTTCTCTGGATTATTCACCCGTTTCAAAAAACGTTCCTTCTGTTCCTGTTTCGAAACGTTCAGGAAGAATTTGCGGACCACGGTGCCGTTGCGGTTGAGGTACTGCTCAAAGTTGGTGATATCCTGGAAGCGCTCCTTCCAGATGCTCTTCGTCAATGCCTCGCGGGGAAGCTTCTGTTTCTCAAGGTGCTCTGGATGTACTTTAACCACGAGCACCTCCTCGTAGTAGGAACGATTGAAGATGCCGATGTTTCCCCGTCTCGGCAGGTGCTGTGTGCAGCGCCACATGAAATCGTGGTCCAATTCGTCCTCTGAAGGAGCTTTAAACGAATACACCTGGCAGCCCTGGGGATTAACACCGGACATCACATGTTTGATCGCACTGTCCTTTCCGGCTGCATCCATGGCTTGGAAGATCAGGAGCAATGACCATCGGTCGTGTGCATACAGTTTCTCCTGCATGACCGAAAGCGCGCGCACAGATTCAGCCAAAACTTCCTGGGCCGCCGGCTTGTCGGCGTCTTTTAACCAAAGCGTCTCGCCGGGATCAAAGTCTTTCAGGCGAAACTTCTTGCCGTTGGTGATCTTAAAAGGCGCAGCGAGTTTTCGCGCTGCTTGAACCATGTCGTCGAGTTTCATGAGGTAAGTGAACTAACCACAGAACAGATGAATGGGCAAACCGGCGGTCCAGGCACAGTTACCCCAACAACCAGGCCGGAGAAGTGAGGGGCTAAATCCCGAGTGCCGCCGGGTGCTTGATGCCAAAGTCAAAGGTGGCAAGCTTCATTCCGTTCCGGGCGGCCAACTCGGCAAGGTAGATGTCTGTCACTTGGGCGCTGGAATCGGCTTTGCTATCCAGACACGGGACGTCTGCCGCAACAAACCCAACGTTGGGCCTGCAAGTGAAATCTTTAAGCAGATTACGAGCGTCTGCCATTGAGAGACCAAGGCCTTTTGGATTGGTTCCAATTCTCACGAAGCCCATTTCTGAGATGGGGCAGGTAACGAGGTTCTTGTCTTCAGCCCAGGAGGTGGCTCTTTCATAAAACTCATGCTGGTCCCACAAGCACGCAATCAGGACGCTAGTATCAAGAAGGTATTTCAAGGCAAAGATTCCTCCAGCCGTTTGATTTCAGCGTGAGTAATCTTGCGGCCTCCTACGGCAATGGCGTGTTTGCCCTTCCGGTAAACGATGCGGTATTTGGGCGGCTTCGGAATCTCCATCCTTATCAGCACAAGTTTGCCGGGACCCTCGGCCTGGACTGAAAACACGTCACCTTGCTGGATTCCAGCCGCCTTGCGGGCCTTCGCCGGGATCACCATTTTCCCGTGGGCATGCACGGTTGCGTTCATGACAGAAGGCTAATGCACGAAAATCGGAAGGTCAATTCTGCCAACGAAATCACAGGAACCGGCGTCGTTCATGGCTTCGATTCCGAAGCTACGGCGATCTTCTGTGCATTGCCCGTGTTCCGAAAGTCGCCCCGGAACTTTGGCCAGCCGCCTTGTGCGATGGGAACATGGACATCAATAGCGGTGAAGAAATTGAATTTGTAAGGCACCAGGATATTTCCTTTATCATTGATGGCGATCGATGCTGCGCTTGTGGTATCGCCGCCGAAACGCCAGATGTGTTCTGACTTGGCGCTGACGCACATCACTTGGGTCAGCCGCGCGTCCAGGACCAGATCATTGTTCACCAGAACAAGGGGACTGGAGTTGATCAGGGCGCTGACCCGCCGCTGCCAGTTCTTTTTACCATCAGGCGTGATTGACCATACATTGGTGACGACCCCAACGTAGATCGTGCCATCAGGCGCGATCACTGGTGAGGCTTCAGTCATGCCGCCCGTTGTGAGTTTCCACTGCAATTTGCCGTCCGGCGTGAGTGCGTAGAAATTGCCGTCCACGCTGGTGAAGTACAGCGTTCCATCGCTGTTGATGGCCGGGGAGGAAATCACGGGACCACCTGTGGCGAACTCCCAGGCTTTTGTGCCGTCCGGGTTCAGCGCGTAGAATTGTTTGTCATGCGATCCGAAGTAGATGCGGCCATCCAATCCAATGGCTGGTGAGGATGTAACTTCACCTCTCGTGGGAAAGCGCCACTGCAATGAACCGTCAGGTTTGAGCGCGTAAAAATTAGTGTCCCAGGAGCCGAAATAAATAGTGCCATCGTTTCCCAGGGCGGGCGAGCTATCCACCCAGGCCCCTGTGGGGAATTCCCATTTCTTTGTTCCATCCGGGTTTAATGCATAGAGCTTGCGATCCCGGCTGCCGAAATAGACCGTGCCATCGTCACCGATGGCGGGGGCGGACCTGATTTCGCTGCGGGCTTTGAAAGACCAGCGGACTTTGCCGCTGGCATCCAGGCTCCAGAACCGTCCGTCGAACGCGCCGAAATAGATGTTGCCCTGAGGATCAACCGCTGGAGTGGAATCGACCTGCGAATCGACCTGGGTCACCCACACATTTGTGCGCAGGTAAGGATCATCCGCAGCGCGAGTGGCGGATGGAGCGAGCGCTAACCCGGCGATTACACTGAGCGCGATCGCCGATCTCCAGGCGCGAAGCGTGCGCCGGACGGCAGTGTTTAACGGCTGGGAACTCATGCACATCTTCATCTAAAACTTCCCGCCTTCGCGGATCAGGGCCACTGTGCCGTCAAAGTCAGTCACCAGGACTTCACGTGCATTGAGCGGCAGGACCGTGTTCATGACACCGGTGCCCAGTTTATGCTGCCATTTCACTTTACCGGTCCGGCTTTCGAGCGCGAACAGGATGCCATTCTTTGTGCCATAAAAAACGGTGCCCTCTTTCTCTACCAGCATCGCCGAGTTGATGTCATACCCGAACTGCGCATCTGTGGACCACGCAACCTCGGGTTGAACACCCTGCGTGTTGAAACAATGGAAGAAGTTGTTCATGGAACGCACATACAATCGCGTCGCGTCTTCAGAAAGCCCGACACTTTCGCGGACCGTGTAATCTACGGTGCGCCAGACCTGCTGGCCATCCGCAGCATTGATCGCAGTCAGATGCCGGTCAGGAGCCGCAATGAAGACTTTGCCATCGGCTCCTGCTGGCCAGCATGCGGCTGGGGAAAGGAGCGGACCCGCCTTATCCCCGCGCCATTTCCACTTCAACTCTCCGGTCTGGGCGTCTAAAGCGTACAAATGCTGATCCCATGCGCCGAAAATGACCTTCCCGCCATAAACCAGCGGCTTGGTCTCGACAAAGCCGTGGAGCCCGGCGAATTCCCAGGTGATTTTCCCGGTTTTCAGATCCAGGGCGCGAAACTTGTTTTCGCTGCTGCCGAGGTACACCGTGTCATTGGTTATTACGGGACTAGCCACAATTGCACGCGGGGTTTTCACACGCCACAAGCGGCGTCCTGAATCCGCTTTGAGGGCATAAATGGTTCCATCAGTCGAGGGGACCACCACGGTATTGCCTTCAATCGCCGGAGTTGAATAGACGGCGCTGCCGGTCTTCACGCGCCACTTGAGTTTTCCAGTGGTCAGCGCGAAACCTCGAATAACACCTGAGGCATCGCCCACAATCCCCAGATCAGCAGTCGCGGCGGGCGTGCTCGAAATCGTATAGCCAGTGTTGAAAGTCCAGACTGGGCGGACGCTTGAAAAACTCTGATTCACCGAATAATCCGGTCGAGGCGGGTTCTCCGCTGGCACAGGAGCCCGCAAAGCCAGCGAATGCCAGGCCGGTTTCGTCTCCAGACCCGGTGTTCGCTCGGAAAACGTCATGGTGCCATCGGCAACGTCCACCAGGTTAAAACCGCCAACAGGGTTTCGCGCGCGAAGATTAGAGCGTCCCATGACACCAGAAACGCCTTCGAACGACAGCTTTTGATTGGAATGTCCGTGTCCGCACAGCACCACCTGCGTGTTCACCTGCTTAAGCATATCCAAAACTACGAACCAATTGGCGATGCCATCGTCTATCGGGTAATGCGTGATGAAGACAACGGGTTGGTCTTTTTTGAGCTTTTTCAGTTGCTCGCCCAGCCAGCGCACATCCTGGGGCGCCCAGTGTCCATCCCCCATCTTCATCAACGGCCCCTGGTGAATTCCGATGAACCGATAGCCCGCGTGATCGAAAACAAACCGGTCGGCAGGCCACACCCGTGCAAAATCCGTCGCCCCGGATTCCGACCACTTGGTGTCATGATTCCCCGGGATGATGCGGTAAGGGACCTTCAGTTCTTTCAGGATCTCGTGCGCGAGACGGAACTGTTCCATCGAACCGTATTCCGTGATGTCGCCAGAAATGACCACGAAATCGATTCCGCCCAGGGAGTTGATGTCGCGGACGGCTGCGCGTAAATCGTCAGCAGCGGTGGAGGAGCCGACATGGGTATCTGTGAGCCAGGCGAAGCGAAACGGAGCATTCCCGGCACTGGCCGCATCCAATGAACACATCAGGACGAAAACGAGCAGCCAGGAACGAAGGGCCGTTGCAAGGCTCGACCGGCGCAGGAACCAGGTTTTGAGCAACATCCGGGGATTCTCCGCCTCCAGGGCGTGGAAATCAAATCTGTTGTGAAGCGGAGGATGGCGGAAACTGAATAAATATCGTGGGGGATGCGTCATTGATCCCGGTTATAGGTCGAAGCATGGGGTATAAAAGGCAGTTAATACCGGGTAGCCACCCCAGAAGGCGGAGAGAAAGGCAGGATTGGAAGGAATGCGGGTTTCAATATTGCTTTACACTACCCCGTGTAACCTGTAATAAAAAGGGTTGCGTCTATAAGGTGCATATGGCTCTATTCTTAGAGTCCGGTATCGGGCGCAGGAACTATTTTTTCCCGCAATCCACTCGGATGTGGCACATTGGCCGAGACAATGCGATGATTCGCAGACGAATGCAGGTCCTATATTCGGGGGGCGTCCAGGGGGTAGGTTTTCGCTATACAGTGAAGACTGTGGCTGCCGGATTTGACTTGTCAGGTACCGTTAGAAATCTGCCCGATGGCCGGGTGGAGTTGATCGCCGAAGGGGAGAAGGCCGAGTTGGAAGCCTTTCGTGAGGCCATCCGAGATGAGGGGTTGGGGCATTTTATTAAAAACGAAGACGTGAGTTGGAGCGAGGCAACCAACCAACTGCGTGGGTTCGAGATCGCAAGGTAGTAAAAAATGAAGTTCGCAATTATAGCAGATATTCATGCCAACCTGGAAGCATTCCAGGTTGTGCTGGAGGATATCAAGCAGCAGAGATGCACCCATTACGCGTGCCTCGGAGACGTCGTCGGGTATAACGCCAACCCGAAGGAATGCCTCGACATCGTCCGAACCATGGGCATGCCTTGCGTGAAGGGCAACCACGACGCGTATTGCTCCACCGATGAGCCGACCGAAGGGTTCAATCCAGCCGCGGCAGAAGCCGTCAATTGGACGCGCAAGCAGCTTACTCCTGAAGACCGCCAATGGCTGCGCGACCTGAAATACTCGCGGATGGTCACGAATTTTACCATCGTGCATGCCACGTTGGACGGTCCGGACCGTTGGGGCTATGTGTTTGACAAGCTCGCGGCTGCAGCCAGCTTTACCTATCAAAATACATCGGTGTGTTTCTTCGGGCACACCCACGTGCCTGTGGCGTTCGTGCGTGACAGCATGGTGCGCGGCGGCACCTACTCGAAATTCAAGCTCGAGCCGGGTAAGAAGTATTTTGTGAACGTCGGCGCCGTGGGACAGCCTCGCGATAACAATCCCAAGTCAGCGTACGTGGTATATGACGTTGCTGAAGGCACGATCGAACTGCGTCGGCTCGATTATGACATCGCCGCTGCGCAGAAGAAGATCCTGGACGCCGGCCTGCCGCCGCGCTTGGCCGAACGCCTTGCTTACGGACGGTGACCCAAACGGGGTCCTATAATTTTAGCATCACAGCCCTGCTGTTTTCATCGGTAG
This sequence comes from uncultured Verrucomicrobiota bacterium, assembly GCA_942493075.1. Taxonomy (GTDB): domain Bacteria; phylum Verrucomicrobiota; class Verrucomicrobiia; order Limisphaerales; family UBA8199; genus JBBQYD01. The sequence goes on from OW818681.1 coordinate 6,221,632, forward strand.
GGTTTTTCCATTTCAGCACTGCTTTGCAAACCTTACGAGCGAAGGCGAAAACGCGGTTGGGACTGATTCTGGACGTATCTCCTTTGCAAAGATTATAGGACTGACCCTTTTGGCGTGTACACCCGCACATAATCCACGATCATGCGCTGGGGAAAGACCGTGCTGCTGTTTGGATTGCCCGGCCAGTTTCCACCGACCGCCAGGTTAAGCAGAATGAAATGCGGTTTATCAAAAACCCACTTGGTGTTTGCCGGAAGGTTCTTGGGTGTGACGGTGAAATACAGGTGGTCATCAATGAACCAGCGGATGCGGTTGGTCTCCCATTCCACGGCAAACCGGTGAAAATCATCCGCCAGAACTGTCCCGTTCGGGAGCGTATATCCCGCTCCGATGCCGTTTCCGCCTGAATAGCCCGGTCCATGAATGGTGCCGTGGACAATGCCCGGCTCTTTGCCAATATTCTCCAGTATATCGATTTCGCCGCAGACTGGCCACCCGGCTGTATCGATATCGGAGCCCAACATCCAGAAAGCCGGCCAGATTCCCTGGCCCCGCGGGACTTTAATCCTGGCTTCAATGCGTCCGTAGGTCCAGTCGGTCTTCCCTTTAGTTTTGAGGCGTGCGGAGGTGTAATCGCGAGTTTTGTTATCCGAACCGGTGTAACTCTCCTTTAGAGCTTCGATGACGAGATTTCCGTTTTCGATACGGCAATTGTTCGTGCGGCTCGTGTAGCTCTGGAGTTCGTTATTTCCCCAGCCGGCGCCCCCCAGGTCGTAACGCCATTTCGAGAGATCAGGGGCCGAGCCGTTGGTTTGCGAGAACTCATCCGACCAGACGAGAGACCATCCGGGCAATGTCTGTGCTTGGAGTGGTTGAGTGGCGAGGTTCAATGCGAGCATCGCCAGGGTTAAGGCGGGGGCGACCCATCCATGAGCGCGAATGTGGTTTGGCATAATGTTGAGCCGTATCTTCAGTTGCGCTGGCGACGAGCGGCAGCTCATCACAACACCGATCAGCTTACCTCGATTGTACCATTTCTGGAAGAATTCTTCCGCCCATGGAAACGGTATGCGCGCCTCCGCGTGAGCACTTCCGGCCTCGGGGGGGGGTGGCGAGACGCCACCCGTACTCGCAGTCGAGACGACCGCGCTACACCAGAGGGGAGAAGAGGAGAACAATCCCTCTGTTCTCTCCTGGTAACCTCCAGGTGGTTTAGGCTCAGGCGTCCTCACCGGAAGGTGCCTGTCGTGAATCAATCTAAAGGTTGATAAAACACCTAAGCTGTAAACTTACAGGTTGAAACATGGGTATTTTCATCTACCTTTAGGTTGATTATGAAACATGACGCTCAGTTCAGGAAGTTGCGATTGCGACAACTCGACAGAGCTCTTTCTGTGTTTGCCCAGGCTCGGCAGTGTGAGCCCCCGCGTTCAGGTTGGCTCTCCGCCATCCGGGAAGCGCAAGGCATTCCATTGCGACAGATTGCCAAAACTCTTGCCGTCACCCCGCAAGCTGTTCAGAAACTGCAAATTTCGGAAGCGAACGAAACAATTTCGCTAAAACGCTTGCGGGCAGCAGCGGAGGCGATGGGGTGCGAGTTGGTTTATGCGCTGCTCCCAAGGAGCGGTGCGCTGACCGACGCCGTACAGCATTCACAGCGCCAGAGGGCTGCGGAGCGCATCCTGGCTGCCGAGCATACCATGGTTCTTGAGGACCAGGGCGCGGGAGATGTTCAAGAGCGGATTGCAGAGGAGCAGGCTCTCCAGTAACGCCACATGGCTGCTTCGCCCCTATCGGATTCGCCCGGGAATACGCCTATCAGCGAGGACGAGATCAAGGGGCTGATTCCAAATCTTGCAACTCGGGGTGAACTCAATGAATGGGAACGTGAGAACATCATCTTAGCGGAGAGATGGTGTTTCTCGCCGCGCGTCATAAGGAAATTCAACCCTGTTTCGGAAGCCGACCTACGTGGACTACATCGTCAAATGTTCGGCAAAACCTGGAAATGGGCAGGCACCTACCGGCAGACGGAGAAAACTATTGGAGTCCCGGTGGTTCAGATAAATAATTCCATTGCGGCCTTCCTTGGGGACGCGGACTACTGGGTTAAGGAAAAAGCCTTCGAGCCAGACGAGCTCGCGGTCCGGTTCCACCACCGGTTGGTGCGTATTCATCCATTCCCCAATGGCAATGGACGGCACTCGCGATTGATTGCCGACATGCTGGTTGTGCAGCTTGGCAGGCCTCGTTTCACATGGGGACGAGCGAATTTGCAACCCGCTGGCGCCGCTCGGGAAAAGTATATCAGCGCGATCAAAAAGGCAGACGAAGGAGACATCAAACCCTTAATAGAATTCGCTCGTTCGTAGGCCCGGGCTGCTACGATCCGCGTGAGGACTTCCGGCCTCGGGGGTGGCGAGACGCCACCCGTACTCGCAGTCGAGACGACCGCGCTACACCAGAAAAGGACGGGAAGAGCCGAGACGGCTCTTCTGCTTTGCTTCGCCGCGTCTACTTTAGCCTTCCTCAGTCCAGTTCGCTCAGGGGTATCAGGCGATAGAACCGCGGAGCTGACCCACCGGAATTCGTATCCTCGATATCGAGATCTTCTGATTCAAACGTGAGTGCACGCAGGCTTTCCCAATCAACAAGGTTTGTGGATACTTGGAGAACTACGCTTTGACCGGCAGGCCCATGCAAGCTTGCCTGGAAGCGTCCATCGATGAATCGCGGTTCGCTTAGCCAGGTGGGCTCAGACTTTGCGGGCGCAATCCGCAGGACAGTAGTGGCACTGTTATTTGCCAGGACCTCATCCCACAGTGAAGAATCGCGATCCGCAACCAGCACCAGGAATGCGCCTGATTTCGCATCATTCGGCAGTGCGGCTGTGGTTTGCCATGAATAGGTACCACCGGAGGCAAGGCCTGCGAGGTTGGGGCGGCTTGCCACAAGCGTGTCATCGAGCGTGAAACGGTTGTCTAAGGAATAATAGACAGAATCCACCCAGTTGAACGCTGCCGGGCCGTCACCCTCGTTGACAATCGACCATCGGACTTGGGCTATAGGGTTGGTGCTGGTCGCCTGGGCATCAGCGGACAGGCTTAGCACGCGGAGTTGGCTCGGGCGTGAGAGGTTTACCTGAACCGGCAGTTGGTGGATGTCGTTTGCACTGTTGCCGTCCTCGTAAGGCGGCATTGGCCACACCTGGGCGCGCCAGGCGTAGTTGCCTGCAGCAAGGGGTGGCAACGCTATTACATTGGTGAACCAAACGCTCTCACCCGGCAGAACTCCATTCGAAATGCTTCCAGAGAAAAACAGGTTGATGTCGTTGCCAAAACCGAAGTAGGGGCTGCCCAGAGAAACCGAGTAGTTCCACCCAGGGCGAAGAGCCCAAATGCCCCGGTTTAAGACCCGAGCAATCACAATGACACGCTGGTTGGGAGCGCCGTTCAAAGCTGATGGCGCTATGAGATCAGACAGCATCAGGTCTAATTGGTCGATCATGTCCACTGGCGCAGCGGCCCTGTTGTTCGCGGACATGAGTTCCCCGTAGCTGTCGGCGTTCATCACGACGAAACGCAACCCCTTGCCTGTCCAGAAGAATGGAATCGCATTTGTGCCAGCGACAGACGTGCCCGCGGGTATGAACGGGGGCATCGGCAGTTCGAGCATGGGCGGGAACGAGCCGTTTGAACTGGTGCTAATCGAGAATCCAATACGAGTCTGACTCCATGCAAAGAAATCCTCCGGGCCGGAATTGGTGAGTTCCCATCGGACCAGCACGGAGGGAGCTGCAGTTCCAACTGCATTCGTTGCGAGTATGGAGATTCCGGCTATCAGATCGGTTGTGCGACAATCCAGTTGCATAGGAATCTCAACCGTATTGTTGCCGGAGTCGAGTTCCGGCAATAACTGCTGGTTGTTTATCGTCACGTGCGCTACTGCCGGTCCGCTACGCAGGTAGAAAGCCATCCGGAACTCTCCCGTCACCAGACAGCCCTCGCCAGCCGCAAGGCGATTGGTTTCCCAGTAGATTGTCGTTGGGCCAAACGTTTGTCCAGCAAGGTTCGTGATTGTAATGGTGTCCCAGCGGCGAGCGAGTGCTGTTCCGGGACCAATGTTTGTGACAGCATAAACGAGCTGTATAGGCTGATTTGGTGAGCACACCAGGTTGCTTGGAAATGAGACCATGGTGATTTCCAGTTCAGGGTATTGGGGGGTCCATGGAATAGCCCGGTTAACCTGGTTGTTGGTACGTGTGATCTCAACTTGTTCGCTCCAGGGGTCAATGCTGACGGAGAAAGCAAGCGTGTTTGTAAACGCCGCCGGCAACGCGAAGCTATTTGTGAAAAAGGCTGCGCCACCAGGAGGCAGGGCGGGTGATTCAATATAAAAGTTGACGTTGCCCCCCTCGCCAGGGGAACAGGTAAATGTAGCTTTGATTGGAGAATCAGGCCTTGTGGCTCCGAGACCGGCGTTGGTGATTCCCCAGCGCACTTCTATGGGCGCTCCAGGGTCGGCGCTGAGAGAAGACGGAAGATCAATGCCGACCACAGCCAAGTCGGGCTTTGCCAACCGCACTCGAACGGGCACGGCGATGGTGTTGTTCGCAACGGCACTTTCGTTCATGTCGGTTCCTTGGCCCGTCTGCAAAAGGAGGAAGTGATCGCCATCATTTGTGAGCGACAACCAGGCCTTGTTAGTGACCCAATAGCCGGTACCAACCGGCAAGGGCGCCCCTCGTATAACGCTACTCAATGTGGTGGTCTCATAATCTATGTTCGACGAAGGTGAAAGCATCAATAGGTCCTGCCAGGATGAGTCACGACGCACCTCTCCTAATCCTTGATTCACCACATACCACGAGCAGGTTATATACCCTAACGGATTAGTAACGACTGTGGGAGCAATGAGGTGCAGGGGTGCCAAATCGGGTTTCCGCTCGCGCACGGTGATGGGGATTGCCAGGACGTTGTCTGTGGTAGTTGTCTCAATGAGTGAATGATCAGTGTTGACCACCAGGAGAAGATACAAAGCACCGGGAGCCACGCCGCGAAACGACAAGTTAACTGACTGCCAATAAGTCTCACCCGAAGCCAAGGTCCGGGCTTTAGGAGAGGCTATCTCGGCGCATCGAAAATCATCCTCACTCAGCAGGGGATCGGTCGAGAAAAACAACTGATCCAGCCATGCCGGTGCCGGGACGGCAATGCCCGGTCCCACGTTGGTCACTCCGTAGCTAACTATTAGCGATTCATCCTCGGGGATTGTCCAGACGGCAGGTGCCGTCAGACGCGTTGGGGCAAGGTTGGGTAGCTCAGCGTTGAAAGTAACTCGGTTGGTTATCGTGTTATTGCTGTAGCTACCCTCGAACAGCCATTGATCGGGGTTTACCTCGAAGACCAGATCAAAGCTGCTGCTTTCAGAGAATGGCAAACGCATGTAGTTGGTGAAGGAGAGCGCTCCCGCAGCCGGGATTTCGGCATGCACATACGACAATGAGAATGCATTGTTTGGCATCCCAACAGGATAGGCCACGTATTTCCACGCTCGCCCTTGAGCACGACCGGACCCAAGATTGGTGATGGTGCAAACCACCGGAACCCATGGATTCGGTGGGCCGCTCAGGGTAGTGGGCAACTCAAAACGGATAGGCGCAAGATCCGGTGGAGTGACTGTGAGGCTTATAGCGCTCATCACGCTGTTATTCTGTTCACTTAACTCCGGAATCGTTCCCCTGGAGTCTGCGATCCAGAAGAGATAGTAGTTGCCGCTTTCGGTAATAGGCAGGCCAACGTGATTCGTGTGGTAAACCATGCTTTGCGCAGGTTGCGCTTCGTTGATGTAGTACGTTGCTACGGTGGGATCTGACGCATCCAGCACCGCATCCTTTGATAGCACCATTGAATCATACCGGCCATTGGGACTGTAGGCCGCCCCGGCCCCTTGGTTCGTTATGCCTGTGACGACCTCCGCGACTGGATGCGGCAGAACAGAGGAGGACAAAGACAATAGAAGGCTGAGGGGTTGGAGGTCTGCTGCGCTCACCTGAACGTTCAGTGGTTTTATCGTTAGGTTATTGCTGGCATTCACATCCCACGACAAACTGGCGCCAACCTCTGCGATGAGATAATAGATGCCGCTTTCAGTAATTGGGAGAGTCAATAGTTCCTGATGTGCATAACCCTTTCCAGGCGCCAAAATTCCGCTGTGGACCGTGGTTTTGAGAAGGAAAGCGGAGCTATCTAAATAGGGCTGGCGGGAGATCCAGATTTTGTCATTCCAACTGCTGCCCGGCACCAGGGCTACCGTTGCGATATTCGTGGCAGCAATGATGACACTCACTTGGGAGTTGGGTGTGTATTCCAGATAGGAAGGAGCGGACAATGGTGCCGCCGCGAGGTCAGGATAATGGATCACTGCGCTGAACGGTTGAGCCAGGATATTATTCAGTTCGTTTCCTTCGAGGAAACTATCCACGGGATCGGTTCGCGCCAGAAGATGCCAATTGCCACTATTCGTGATCGGAAGCGTGAGATTATTGGTGAACCAGACAACAGCCCCGGGAGCGAGATTGGAATACAGGTTTATCTGGCTAAGCGTCTTGTCCCAGACTTCATAATTGGTGTTTCGGGACAAGGAAAGGGTGCTTACGACCTGGGCTCTCTTTCCCTCGAGCATGCCGGGGCCCGCGTTACTGATGCCCCAGACTACCGTAGCAGTTGGCTGTGGGGGACCTGAGATTTGGGGAGGAAACAGGATTGGCAAGGGGACGAGGTCAAGCGGTTCGATAACCACACGGATTGGCGCCGCTACCTGGCTGTTTATTCCTACAGCATCGTACGTTTCGCGCTCCTCGTGACACACAAAGATAAGATAGCCGGAGAATGAGCTAGTTAACGGCAGGGTGACCAGGTCCTCGAACATCAAGCTGGCGCCAGGCGCCAGAGGAGTGGAGTTCCAGCTAGAGATCAGTCTGGAATCCCCCGTTTCGAGGGTTGCATTGCTGGACAAGTAAACCTCTACAAGCCGTGAGTGGACAGCGGCTCCAGCTCCGACGTTAGTCAGTCCCCAAGCCAGGCTCAACAGTGGAGTTGGCGGTCCTGTAAACGGATTGGGGACGGAGGCGGGGATAGCTCGCAAATCCGGCGGTGTTATCTCAATTCCCAACGGAGAGCCGATAACATTGTTGCTGGCGTTGATCTCGATAGGCGATTGGCCGGGGTTGATTCGGACAAATAACCGGGCGGGTTCTCGCACATTTCCGGGCATCGCGACATTGTTGGTGATTGTAGAGACAGAGAGACCGCCTGCGGGTGCGGAGTTCAGCCTGCTGTTCAGAACTATCGAATTAGCATCCAGGATTCCGTTTGTGGCAATACATATCTCCTCCGACCACGAAAGCTGATCCAGTGAGATCGCCGGGCTGTGGTTTGTTACAGTATAAGTTACGGGAAATTGACCACCACTGGGACCGCTGTAGACAGCCGGAGCCTGCAAGGAGACCGGCTCCAGATCCGGCAGTAAGACCGTAAGATCCACGATCAAAACCTGGATGTTATTGGTCTCGTCATGCTCAGAAAAGAGGCCTCCGTCGTCCGCTTTCTCAATCAGGTAATAGCGCCCGCTCTGGAAAACCGGCAGGCGAACCGACCGAGTGCAATCAATCGTGAGCCCGGGGGCCAGATTCCTGTACGTGTGGTCAAGGAGTGTGTCCGAACTATCAAGCACCGGATCGGTGGAAAAGTAGATGCCCGCATACCAGCCATCAGCGGTGAGCACAGTCGCATTGGTGACCGAAAAGGGTACGCTGATTACCGGTTGCTGAGCTCCTATAGCATTGGTGTGCGTGAGACCTGGCAGGATCGCCAGATCATGTTTGCGGATATCGAAGTCGATCGGAATACTGATCAGGTTGTTCGATTCGTCGCTTTCCACGACGGTACTGGTAGGATCGGTCTCCAAAAAGAGATAATAGCGTCTCGATGCAGTAATGGGCAGGGTGATGCTTTGAGTCAATGCTTTGGTTTTTCCAGCCGCAAGCGGACCCCAGTACGAGAACTGTTCGAGAGTTACGGCATCTGCTCGGCTGGCATTTGTTGAGAGCGAAAATTGATAAGTGAGCCTTTGCTCTGAGCCGAGACTACCTGGCCCGGCATTCGTTAGAGTGAATACAGCAGCCACGGTCGGCGGTGCCGCGCTGACGAGTGAACTGTTGGTCAGGGTCAAGCCGATCGGCTGCAGATCAGGGGGGAGCAGTTCAAAGGAAAAAGGAACTGCAAGAGTATTGTTCCCCCGCTCAGTTTCAGGCACGCTTCGTCCAGAATCCGCCACCAACAGAATCCAACCAGAAGCATTGGTTTTCAGCATGGAGAGCGTCATTTCACCCTGGCTTAGCAGGGTGCCACCGGCCGGAATGGAGGGGCTAGCCGAAAAGCTCTTGATCGAAACATCACTCGTGTCGAACACCGCGTCCTTGGACCAGTAGAACCGATTGATCCACGAGGAGACTTGCAGAGCCGCGGCGCCACCGTTTGTGAATGTGATCGAGTAGCTTATTTTCGGAGGAGCTGAGCCTGTGATTTTGGAAGGCACCTCTAATCGGCCTATGGCCAGATCCGGATAACCTGGATTGAATGTGATTATCCGAGAAAGCTCGTTGTTCAATTCATTGGATTCAGAGATTTGGCCATTTGCATCCACCTTTAAAAAAAGATAGTAGACACCCGGGTTTGTAGCGAGTAATGGAAACCTCACGTTATAGGTTTGAGCACACAACTCCTCTAGCATGGTCGTGCCGTAACCATAGCCTGCGAGAACCGCTGAAGCATCAAACGTTTCCTTTGTCGAAACGTAAATGCGATCCTGCCATAGACTCAGAGCGGGCATGTCCCCCCGATTTGCAATCGTGTAATTGCATGAAAGAAGCGCCCCGGGTGGACACGTGATCGCAGCGGGCACCTGGAAATCGATCGGCTGCAAATCAGGCATCTCCGCCCAGCCCGTCTGAGCGAGCAGGATCAGAACGAGCGCCGAGAACATCCTGAGATACGAGGGAGTATTCATGATTTCATCATTAGGCGCTGAGGATTGATAAAAGTAAAGCTATTTAGCCCCTCCGCTGGCGCCTAGGACCCTTTAGAGTGTTGGACCCTTTAGAGTTGCATCCCTCAGATTTCATCATTGCGCTAAACTTGTAGGACTAACCCTCTGTTAGAGGCGCATTCACTGCAAAAACAACCGCGATCAACGAAGATCCCTATGTTCAGGGTGCAAATAGGCTACAGTGGAAGGTGATTCATTCGATAATTTGAAAAGAAGCACTGCCATCATATCGCTGGCGCATGGAACCGACACGTTTCAGATGCGGTGGACTGTCCACCGGATTCAAGCGGTATGCCGGCAGCCCAGAGTTTTGAGGAAAGTTGCATGACCATGCTCAGCGCATTAACGGGAAGGCTCAGCAGCGCAACCCACGTCTTCCACAGGCACCAGGAACAACGTCACTCGCCGATAGTCCTGAAAGAACCGACGCGCTTTCCTTACGGACCGTTTAAGTTCAAGAGCCAGGTGACGAAAGATCTTCCTTACATTATTCATGCCTCCACCGACTTGAGAAACTGGATACCACTCACGACTGGCGTAGCTAAGACTGAGCTTATTGAGTTCGTGGATTCCGAGGCACCCAAGTTTGGCTGTCGATTTTACCGAATGACGGCTGGGGAATCGGTGAGCGTGAATATCATTGGATTCGCGAGCCGCACGCTTGTGCCGGGTTTCTGCATGATTGCCAATCCGCTGCGGACTGCCAGCCAGACGATCAGCCAGCTTTTCCACGGATGGCCTGATGGCACCCGTGTGAGCCGGTTTGACATCGCAACCATGAAGCTGGCTGAGAACGTGGTCAAGAATGGGGCATGGGTGAATCCGAATGATCGCCTGCTGCCTGGTGAGGGTGCGTTGTTCTTTAACCCGACCAACGATTACAAAGGGTTCAGCTTTGTCGGCGAGGTGAATTTGCATAACCTCTCGCTGCCGATTCCTGCCGGGTTCTCCATACGCAGTTCCATGGTGCCGCAACCGGGCGCCTTAACCGATGACCTGAAATTCCCTATCAGCAATGGGGATGTCGTGCACCTTTTTGACCCGGATAAGCAGGAGTATGCGCTGTACCCATTCGAGAATGGCAAATGGACATCAGGCCAGCCGGTCGTGGGTATCTGTGAATCATTCTGGATCGCCAAGGACAAGCCCGGGAACTGGATTCTACATTTGATCAGCGCCTGAATCTGGGATCAGCCAAAACGGAAAAGTAAAAATAATGGGTTCTGACCCCGCAGCGGGGGTCAGAACCCATTATTTTTACTTTTTGCTAGCGGGAATGGTTAACGTGCCGTCGGGTCACGATTTTCTTCCCGAACCATCAGTTTTTTGCAAGAGGCTCGCTATCAGTAAATAACGGCATTCCAGGAAGCACTTAATTCCGCCAGATCACGATTCTTCGCATAGGTATATGAAGAAGAATCTGAATCGTAAGTTGTTCCTGTTTCTTACCTGCAGCTCTCTGGTCGGGCTGCTTTCAAGTGGTTGTGCCCTCATGCGCTATCACGGGCCTGATGGTGAGAGCTTCAACCGTGTCGCAATCGGTACCCGGACCGGCCTTTCATCTCTCCTGGTCCAAACCGGGACCAATGGCACGCGCACTGTGGAGTTGCGCGGCTATAACACCGATTCGCTCAGCGCCCTCGGCGCGGTCACTGAGGCGGCAGTGCGCGCTGCGGTAACTGGAACCAAATAACCACGCCACCTTCAACCCCACTCGAACAATGAATGCTACCAAAGAACAGCTCCAGGAACGTGCGCAGTTGGTTCGTATTCACGAAGCCAATTGCAAGATCGAGTATCCCACGCCGGAGGAGGCCAATTTCCGCTTGGCTGTGATGAAGGCGCTCGGGCTCGATCTCGGGCTCAGGGAAATTCGTTCCCTGACCATCAATGGCCCGGCTGGAAAGTCGGCTGGTTCCGGCGCACCGCTGCGGGTGGTCCCGCGCGGCACCCAATCCAAAACCGAATGAGCCCAAACACAACGTGTTTTCATTATGCGCCCGCTCATTGTCGCTATTCACGGAATTCTTACCGGCCAGACAAATCCGAGCTGGCCGGACAAGCTGGATGCGTGGCTGTTTGCGCGCGACCCGCGTTTCAAGGTGATCAAGAAGGAATACCGGGCCGGTCCGTTCCCGAGGTGGAATTGCCTGGTGCGTGCGCCGCGCCTGGCCCACGGGTTAGCCGAGGAACTGGCTCTGTTTCTTCCTGCAACCCGGCCGGAGGACGGCGCGGCAGCGCCAATCTGGTTTGTCGCGCACAGCAATGGCGCGGTGATCGCGCTCCAAACTGCCAGCCGGCTGATCGAACAAGGCTGCGGGATTGGTGGGCTGATCCTGCTTGGGGCGGCTTGTCCCGCGGACATCGAGAGCAACCATGTGCTGGAATGGCTGCGTGGTGGCCGCCTGGGAATCGCTGTGGCTTTCTGCACACACACAGATCGCGTGCTTGCGCGATTTGGATCAACGGCGAAACCGTCCACCCGGGGTGGTGCCTGCCGGCGGTTGATGAAAAGCGCGGCCCAACGGCTCTGGGCCACTTTGATCTGGCCTTACGGTGGTCTCGGCAGCACGGGCTGGCTTTTGAATGATCGTCCTGCTGGAGATCAATACTCAGCGACTCACTCCGGTGCTGAAGCTGCGTTTGAGGGTGAGCCGCTGGTGACTTATTGGTTTCGCGGGGGCCACAGCACCTATTTTTCAAGCGCGCATATAGAAACCACGTTCACGCTCATTCACAGGATCGTTGCCCGGAGGACGATCGAGCCGCGGCTGATCACTGATTCCAAATCAACAGTCAAAACGTCTGCGCCATGAAGACGCGAGCACCTGTTTCAAAGGCATCATCCAGTTCAGCGGGCGAAGGCTCCGTGAACCGGTTGCAACGCGGGCTGAACTGTTGGGAGCTGCGCTTTGAAGGGCGATCCAATGTGATGCAGCATTCGCGTGGTTTGTTGCTCATAGCGCAACTCCTGGCCCGGCCCCATGCCGATCCCATTCATGCCTGGCAGTTGGCTGAGTGGGCTGATCCATCTCCCATGCGCGATGCGGTCCTCGAGATGGGATCGCCTCGGGGTCCGGTTCCTGCCCTGGTTACGGCAACATCCAAGGTCAGCCAGCGCAGTCTTTTCCGGGATGACCTGAAGGCGGTGCGCCGGTTGCGGCTGAGAGCCAGGGAACTCCAATTGGTGCTGGAAGACCCGTGCGAATCAGAGATTGTGAAAGCCGAGGTTGAGGAGGAGTTGGGCCTGCTGAACCAGGAACAAAGGCAGCACTTGAGGATGGTGGATGATGCGCCACGACGCGGGGTGCGCGCGGTGCGCCGGGCGATCTTGAGGACCATTCAGGCGTTGGTTGAGGCTGTCGATTACCAGGGGCGTCCTGTGCCAGTGTTGCATGGTTTCGCGCTGCACTTGCATCAGTACCTGGTGGTTCCCTCCAGCCGGTACGTGGGGCCGAAATCGCTTAGCGCCCGTAGTGAACTTGCAGGCTGTTTCCAATACGCCCCTCCGAAGGGCGTGCGTTGGATCATTCGCTAATCAAACCTGAAACTATATGCCAGACGATTCACCCACGACGGAGTCGAAAAACCAGCTTTCGTTCCCGGCTCTCGATAGTGAAAGCACCAATGAGCAGGCACTTCTTGCGCGCAAACAAGCTGAGGCTCTGCAGGTGAAACAGATTCTCGCGCTCAGGGCATTATCGACGCAGTTGCTCCAGGAACGTCCCGCTGCTGCCGTTCCGCTCGGCACTCTGGAACTGCTCCTGTCCAAAACCTTCAAAGCTGTGATTGCTGTAGATCCAGAGGTCTTGACCCAGGACCCCGATCTCTCCATTGCCGATTATGTGCGCATGCTCAACGCCTGCACGCGATTGGCGGAAGCGTTAGTGAAGGTGGAGTTGGTGAAAGTCAAACTGGCGACTGAGGAACGGGCGCTGATCACAGGCGGCATCCCCCAGGACATCCTGGCGGAGGTGGAAGGAACGAAGGGAATTTTATAGGGGTTGGGGTGCGTGTGAAACGTGAACGTAAACATCGTTTGGGTGGCGAAAGCGGAGCAGAGACAGATCCGGAATCCGTAACAGGCAAGGGGACATACATTTCTCGAGTTAACGAAGCATCCCCATACAGCATTCGAAAGTGTAACACCTTTGCTTTTGACGCCTTCGCTCGCGATAGTACCATCGGGCACCGTGACCACATTCGAAGACATGACACGCCTCGCTCGCGACATATTGCTCGCACTTCCACTTCTTTCGGCAGTTCTGCTAGCGCCCGTGCAATCGGTCGCAGCGCAGCAAGAAGCGCGGTTGACACTTCAGCCGATACCTTCAGCACACTTTGAGCTCAACGGACCTGTGGGCGAGCGTGTTCGCGCCAATGTTGAGAATTGGCTGCTCCGGGCACCGCAGGCGAATCCGGGTATTATCGAAATGTTCCGCATGAGAGACCGCCAGCCAGTACCGCGGCTCACGCCGTGGGCGGGAGAATTTGCGGGCAAGTATCTCATCTCCGCAGTCCAGGCGCTGCGCATGTCGGACGAACCTCGGTTGCGGGCGCAGGTGGAAGCTCTGGTTGCTCAATGGACCGAATCGCAGGCTGAGGATGGCTACCTCGGGCCTTTCCCAAAACAGGAGCGACTCCTCAAACACTGGGATCTCTGGGGGCACTACCATGCAATTCTTGGTCTCTTGCTGTGGCATGAATACAGCGGAGATACCGCGGCGTTAGCGGCCACGCGCAAGGCCGCCGACCTCATCTGCCGCACATACCTGGACAGCGGGCGGCGGGTGTTCGATGCCGGAGATCACGAGATGAACATGGCGATCCTGACCGGGATACTGCGGCTCTACCGAATCACCGGCGAACCGCGCTACCTGCGCATGGCTCGCGAAGTGGAGAAGGATTGGGAACGAGCCGGAGACTACCTGCGGGCGGGACTCGATGGCCAGGAGTTCTTTCGCACACCACGCCCCCGCTGGGAAAGTCTGCACGACCTGCAAGGATTGTTGGAGCTATGGCAGGTCACAGGCGAGCCGCTCTATCGAGAGGCCTTTGAGCACCATTGGCGGAGCATCCGACGCTGGGACCGCCGCAACACCGGTGGGTTCAGTTCCGGCGAACAGGCCACCGGCAATCCCTACGCAGCCACCGCCATCGAGACTTGTTGCACAGTCGCCTGGATGGCGCTGACGGTTGATTACCTTCACCTGACCGGCGACCCGCGTGCAGCGGATGAACTCGAAGTTTCAACGCTCAACGCCGGATTGGGCGCGCAGCACCCGAGCGGCAGTTGGTGGACCTACAACACGCCTATGGACGGTAGCCGCGAGGCGAGCGCCCATTCGATTGTGTTCCAGGCCCGGGCGGGCACGCCGGAACTGAACTGTTGTTCGGTTAATGGTCCCCGTGTGTTGGGAATGCTTAGCGATTGGGCAGTGAACTCCATCTCGAACGGGATCGCGGTCAATTGGCTTGGTTCGGGGTTCTTCAAAGGAAAACTCGCCAGCGGCGCCCCAGTCACGATTACCTCGACGGGTGAGGCCTGGCGGGACGGCACCTTGGAACTGCGCGTGAGCACTGCTGCACCGGAAACCTTCACGTTGTTTGTTCGCATCCCTTCATGGGCGCGGGATGTCCGCGCGCAGTTGAACGGAAGCCCGGTTTCCGGCGCTGACCCAGGCACCTACTTGAAGTTGACCAAGACTTGGTCAACCTCAGACCGGTTGACGCTCCAATGGCAAATCCCAATTCGAACTGTGGCCGGGGCCAACGAAGTTGCAGGAAAGGTCTCCGTTTATCGCGGGCCAATTTTGCTGGCTTACGATCAGGCGCAGAACACTTTTGATGAAGATGCCATCCCTGAGATGGATCTGGAACATCTGGAGAAGGCCCAGGTTGTGCCGCTTCAAAACTCGGCTCGCCGTGACGGATTCACTCCGCCCCCATGGCTCACCGTGGACGTGCCCACGGTGCAGGGCGGAACGCTTCGTTTGGTGGACTTCGCCAGCGCGGGCAGTGCCGGGACCCGATACCGATCATGGCTGCCGGCGAATCCGTCTCCTCCACCACCGGCGCTTACCCGATTGCCTGCGGATGCGGGGCGCGTGCCCGTTGGCCCAGTGCTGTTCCAATGGCGCGGCCCGGGAAGAAGCAAATGCTCATACCGGGTCGAGTTCTCGACTAATGAGCTGTTTACCGTCGGTAGAACATGGGCGACCAACACCACAGAAACTAGGGTGTTGATCGACTTACGTTCGTTCCCGGCATCGTGGGACAAGGCAGGCAAACTTTGGTGGCGTGTGGTTTCCAGCAACGCTAATGGCCAGTCGCTCGCCGATGCGCCACCGGCATGGTTTCGCATGGATGCGTCGGCTCCAGCCCAGGCGATACCGCCGGAAACGAGAATCGGTCCCAGTGGCGAACTCATCGTCCATTCCTTGCGAGGTAACGCACCGCCCGAGTTCGGCGAGATAGTGCCGACACAAGTCACCGAGAACGCAGAGGATGGAACGGAAGTCAACGGGCGCGATCAAAAGCTGGTTTACCTGGTTCCGGCCTGGCCGGAGGAGGATTACACGGTCAGCGTGCGCGTTTGCATCCGGGACTTGCCACAAAAACGAGTCGGTCAAATCTTCAGCGCCTGGGCCGGGAACATGGATGATCCGTTGCGTCTTGTGGTCCAAAACGACCAGGTCTTCGCGCGGATAGAAGCTGGCGGCAACTTTACCACTCCAGGCACGCGGATTGAAGCCGGGCGTTGGTACTCGCTCACGGCGGTGAAAGAAAGCACCACGCTCACGCTGTACCTGGACGGGATTGCCGTGGGCTCGGGCACTGTGCCGATGTATAACAGCACAAGTGCCCGGGACTGCGCGCTCGGAGGCAATCCGCATTTTGCAGGCAACGAATTTCTGGCCGCTCGCTTTGCAGACTTCCGTCTGTATGCGCGTGCGCTGTCGCCGACCGAAGTTCGGCCGCTCACTGCGGGCATTGGCGGACCTTAGAAATGTTCTCCTGTCAGACCCCGCCGCCGACCTGCTCGACTGACAGGTGAAATTCAATTAGATATACTAAAGTACAGCAACGTTCAACATTCTGTATTATGTTGTCTATTGTCAGGCTCAGTTTTCCATGGTAATGTGCAGGCAGTACCCAAGAACCAGTTCCACATTGAATCTGCCGTTCGCAATCCATTTACGGAGTTGATTGCTAAGAAAGGATGCTATGGCTGCTATTATTGAGGATATAAAGGGACTTACCCTGGCAATTGTCACCTTTTGGGGAACCGGCGAGGGCGCTCTCAACGCCCAGATCACGCCCCCCCAGATCACACTCCCACCCGTCGCGCAGGTTGCGGTGCTCGGCTCCACTGCCACCTTCACGGTCCAGGCGGTGGGGCGGGAACCCTTGGCTTACCAATGGTTCTTCCAGGGCACGAACACCATTGGTGGAGCGACCAATTCGGTCCTGAGCCTCGCAAATGTCAAGTTTTCTGATGCCGGTCCTTATTCGGTCGTCATCACCAATCAACTCAGAGCCGTGACCAGTGCGCCGGCGCCTCTGCGCGTGATTGCTGGCTCGGTCATGACGAATTGCGCCGAAGGCGATCTGCGAGCGTTGCTGGCGCAAGGAGGCACCGTAACCATAGACTGTGACGGCATCATCACACTCGGCAGCACGCTTGCAATCACCACCAACACCACGCTCGACGCGACCGGACACCAACTCACTCTCAGCGGCAGCAACACGGTGCGACTGCTGAGCGTCAGCACCAATGTCACCTTCACGGCGATCAACCTGGGCATTGCGAACGGTCGCGACCTCGAGGGTGCCGGCGTTTACAACGATGGCGGAAACCTCAACCTGCTGGGCGTCTGTTGCCGGGACAATCTCGGCACCAATTGGACGGATAACTATTACTCCACCGGAAAAGTTCGCGGAGCGGCCATTTTCAATCGCGCGGGCGCGGTGAACGCCACCAATTGCTCCTTCACCGGCAACACTGTCAGTTCAAGCGGGCAGCGGACCGCTCATGGGGGCGCCATCTTCAACGACGGTGGGCAGCTACATCTTCGAAGTTGCCTGTTCCAAAGCAATTCGGTGATTGTCGGCACGATGGTCGGGGAGGTAACCATCGGTTTGGAAGGCAGCGGAGGTGCGATTCACAACCAGGGTCTGCTAAGTGCAAGTGACTGCGCTTTCGTTGATAACCGAGCCGTTGCCGGGCCAGGTAAAGGTGACTACGGAGGAGAAGGTTATCCCGGAGGCACCGCGCGCGGCGGCGCCATCTGCAGCCTTGGCAGTGTGGAGATCGAGCGCAGTCTGTTCGCGCGCAATACCAGCACGGGTGGCGCTGGCGGGCGCAGCACCTCCCCCGGATTTGGCTTCATCCCGGGGTATATTGGTGGCTCGGGCGGTGAGGCGGCCGGGGCGGTGTTATTTATTGAAGGGCCATCGACTTTGGTCAACTGCACCCTGACGCTGAACGAGGCGCAGGGGGGCTCAGGTGGCGATGGTGGACCATGTGGGTACGACTTCGATGGGGGAACCGGCCAAATGCGATACGCGGCAGGCGGTCCCGGAGGCTATGGCGGCAGCGGCTCTGGGACCATCCACGACGGAGTTGGAGCACTGCGAATTACCAACTGCACAATCGCGTCAAATTCCAGCACCGGCGGTCCCGGCGGCGGTGGCGGTTTCGGCAGCCCCCCGGGTGGGCCCGGCGTCCCCGGAACCTGCACCGGCGCGTTCCAGACCACGAATGGTGTATCTGCGAATTGCATCCTGGGCCTAAACTCCCCGGCCAATTGCACCGGCCTAATCGTGGACGCAGGCCACAACCTCAGTTCGGACGCGAGTTGTGCGTTCACCGGGCCCGGCAGCCTCAACAACACCGATGCTAGGCTTGGCGCACTCGGAAACAACGGCGGGCCAACCGCGACCATTGCTTTGTTGGCCGGCAGTCCGGCCATCGATGGCGGTGATACCGCAATCACTTCGTCGGTGGACCAGCGCGGTTTCCCGCGCCCGGTGGGCCTGGCATCGGACATTGGTGCTTACGAATACGGTTCACCTGCGCTCGTGCAGGCCACGTTGCAGACCGAAAATAAGATTGACCTCCTGGTCATTGGGATCAGTGGACAACCCTGCCGGTTGTTTTCCAGCGCGGATCTACTCAACTGGACTCCCTTAGCCACCAACCAATTCGGGCCGGCCGGCACCGCGATCTTCCATGACGAGACCATTGGGATCTCGCGACGGTTTTACCGCATAACATTGCCGTAGGACTAAAGAAGGCGTCAGTCCTATAGTCTTTGCATCCGAATTGTTTAACCGCGAGGCGCTAAGATTATAGGACTGACCCCTTCGTGTAGGGGCGGAGCAATGCCGCCAGTTCCTGGCTGCGTTCTTCCCAATTGTCTTCGGTCATCTCGAGCAGATGTTCCAACACGTCCGAAAGCAACCCTGCATAGTCAGTTGACGGCGTCTGTGTCGCAAAGATGGCTTCATTCAGCCGCACGGTTTCGCGCCGGCCAACCTGTTTTCTCCACCGCACCAGGTCACGCATGGTTTCATACGCTGGGCCGCGCCCGCGCCATCCTTTGATCACTGACCGCACCGTGGCATCCGGAATCTTCAATTGGCGGCTCGCCTTGGCGACGTCTCCCGCTGCGAGCACGGCACAGAGCACCTGGAAGGAGCGGGGCTCTATCTTTCCTGTGAAAACGCTAAGCTGGTGGCCGAGTTCGCGCACACCGCCCTGAACCTGAGGAGCGGGTGGCGTTGTCTTGCGTAACCGGGACAGTTCGCGCCGGAGTTCTTCCAGAACTCGAGCTGTCGGGCCCGCTGCCTGAACTGGGCCGGGCAGGCACTTCTCCACCGGGTCATGTGGACCGGTGAAACCGCGGTCGCGGCCAGGTCGCAGAAGTGACGAGAGGCTGACGCTTCGTGGCGATTCGCTTGGACCTGGGCAAAGCACAATAGCATCGGGTTCGCGCAAAAGAACCCCCAGCCATTCGCCTTTCCATCCTCGCGTGGAATGCAGGCTCAGGTAAACGGGGCCGCCGGACGATAGGCGTCCAGCCAAATGCAGGCTCGAAAAGGATGGCTCGCAATCGCGCTCGCAGTTACGTGACAAACCGAGTGCGGCGGCGATCTGTTTTTCTAACGCAGGGACATCCCATTCCCAAAGCATGCGGTCAGCAGGCGAGATCGGCACGGGTGCGCAAGCGACAGGTTCACATACGCAGCGTGCCACCCAGCCATGGCGGGTCTCCACCAGTTCGTGGGCGCACTGGCAGGGTGGTTCGGAGGGACACAGGCAAACTTCGGCCACCTGATCGGTTGGGCCTAGCCAGGGCTCGACCAGCGGCCAATCCCCGCCGCTGGCCTGGCGCCACTCGCGGATGAGGGCGCAGCCGCCGGTTTGCGTCAGGGCAGTCCAAAAGCCATAGCCAACTCGCTGATCAGAATTCATGCGAACCAGGATGCTCGGAAGTGGGCGCATCCTCCTGCGTTGCGGGCTGGTTCACCGGCGTATCCGAAACCACCTCGGTGTCGTCGTGAAAAATATTGCCTCTCCGTTCCTCATCACGCGCCATGCTTATGGCTACCTTTTCGTAGCGATGTCCCCGGAACTCGAACCGTGCGCCTACTGGTAGTTCTTTAAATCGCATGAGCATACTCCTTGTGCTTCGGGTGGTCGAACGAGGCTGTTGCCGGGCGTTCTGCCCGGGAAGCGTCGTCTGCCAGGAGGGCATCCCTGGAGCGACAGGCCTTGCCGGGCTCAATACAACGCCCGGTTGACGGTTGCTGCTTCGAGGTGCCGTTCGATTAATCTGGCCTCGGTATGTGGTTTGCGCCAGAGGCCGATTCGCCGCGGATGCTGCAGATAGTGTTCTTGAAAATGTGTAACTCATAGGAATCAATGTTTAGAAACTTGTTGAAGCGCCCCGTGATCAACTCAGCGCAAACCCTCGACGCCAGATCCATTGCTTGAGGATTGCGCTGTCGCCCTCGCGTCCGTAAAGGACTTTGTTCCAAGGGACGATGGTCAATTGCCGGGCACGTTTGTCTCCGTTGAACTTCACTTTGAATTTCGCGCGCCGGATGTGCTCGATCTGGGAAGGCCATTCGAACTCCTTGCCGACGAGCGAAAACAGGTCGCGACAGCGGTATCGGACGGCCAGCATGGCGGCCTGGTTGAAAATCTCGGTCTCGACGAGATCGATTTTTTCGAGGCCCGGGATATCGGCGCAAGCCAGGCAGCCTCGCCCGATCTCCACGAGGGGTTTCAGGGTGTATTGGAGGCGCAACGCGAAATGATCGGGGTTGCCGAACAAGCAGCTTCCGAAGGCGCGAAGCAGAACACGCCGCTCGCGCTCGCTGCAGGCATGCGCGCGGAGTTTGCCGCTGGCGGTGTCATACACGAGCACATCATGGCCGCGTGGACGATAGAAAATCGTTCCTGGCTGATCGCCGGACATGGTTTCCTCCCGTCGGCAAGGCTGCCCGTGACGGACCAGAAACCACCATTCGACGTCGTTAGCGTAGGCGAAGACGCGCGTGCCGCCACCGCGATGGGATGCGCGGAAGTAGCGATCCAGGCGGTCTTCCAGCGCACGGAGTTGTGGCTGGGCAGGCGGGATGAACGGCTCTGACGGATGGGCTGCGCTGAAATAGTGGAACTCGCGAGGATGCACCAGCACCTCGAGGTTGTACACATCCTGTGCGAGATCCGGCGCGCGCAGCCAGGCCTGCACGGCGACATCGGCGGGAGTCGTCTCTGGAGTGATGTCGAGCGTCACGCCATTGGCTAGTGCGGCTTCCTGGAGGGCGTCCATGCCTTCGGCTGTGGCCAAGCCGTGCACCAGGTGCAGCGAATCAACCAGGAACTGCGGCATATCGGGAGTGGGTGCAAGGAAAGCGCCCGCCAATTCTTCGTAAGGAATGGGCGCTCCAGGGTCGGATGGAAGACATACGCCGCGGTGCGCGAAGTAAGTCGCAGCCGGTCCAAGCCAGCCCAAAAGCAAGTCCGGCCGGATTGCCCGCAAAGTCTCGGGCTGCGCGAAGAGTTTCAGGTTCAGGTTGGACATAACGATTAATTACGTCCGCACCTTACGACGACCGGTTGGCCATTAAGTGTCCAACCGGCAATCAATGGATAATTGACAAGGAACAACGGGGCTACAAATCAAACAGGCGCGGGGGTGGCGCTTTCACAAATGATATTTCGCGCAGGTAGATGGGCTCCAGTTGGTCAGTGCCGATTGCGGGCACCCCGGAAAGAATCATGCGGGCCAGTGTAGCAGCGCGCGGCATGAGCACAGTGCCAGCAGGCCACCAGCGAGTAACCTCAGGTCCGATGACCCGCGCCCCTGCTTCGCCACAAACCTGAACTTCACTCGGAGCTGCCAGGCGCAGCGGCTTTAAAGACTGGGCCTTGCCGGCCTGAAGATCGTATTCGCCCAGATAAACCTCACCGCGTTGGGCATCGATCACAACGGCGGTGTGTCCTGTGATTCCCTCGGAGGCGGCCTGCCATGCCAGGGCATCGACGGTGCTCAAACCCAGCAGCCGGACGGGGCGTGCCAACTCCCAGCCGCGTGCCAATGCCAGGGCAACGCGGATGCCGTTGTATGAACCGGGCCCGAGCCCGACCACGAGGGTATCCACCTGTTCGCGTTCGAGCCCCACTTTGCCGAGGACCTCCTCCGCCATGGCTAACGCGGGCACGGCTTGCGTGCCAACGGATATCACCTCGGCAACTTTCGTTTCGCCGTGGGCATCCAGCGCGGCCACACTCCGCTGTTGCGCGGAAAACTCAAACGCCAAAATCTTCATAGTTGATGCGTCGTTCATTTTCGCTGAGACATTCAATGATCACGTGCCGATAGCGCGAGGGCAGGGGGGTCAGCGGTTTCTGCCGTGGCGATTCTCCAAACCAGCGGTCTGCCCATTCAACGACTGTAATGCCGGATGGCTGGAGAAACTCATCGAGACCTGCGCCGTAGATCTGGTCCAGATTCTCAAGCCGGTACAAATCGATATGTGCCAGGGGCAGACGGCCTCCTTCATGCACGTTCACCAAAGCGAAGGTAGGCGATTGAACACGGGCAGTGATGCCGAGTCCGGCAGCGAGTCCTTTCACCAGGCGGGTTTTGCCGGCGCCGAGGTCGCCGCAAAGCCCGATGACCAGGCCCGGTGAAGCGCTCTGCCCCCATTCACGGCCGAGGGCTTCAGTCTGCTCCGGGTTGTTGGAGATGCGTGTATCCATGAACAGTCAAAGGGCGGAGCCCATCTTTATCGCGCAACGTGATCCCTTCAGATGCGGTGATTTTGCCGATGCAACTCAGGCGCGTGTCCGGGAATTGTATTTTCCAGGCGTCGAGCAAAGGCACGGCGTCTTTGCTGGCAGCGGTGAACAGAAGTTCGAAATCTTCGCCATCGGTCAGTGCTGCGAGGAGCGCGGGCTTGGCGGAGGACTCAAACTTTGCAGCCGCCTTGGCAGCGCGGCTGATGGGGATGGCCTTTGCCAGCAGTTCGGCGCCTGCATGGGAAGCTTTGAGGATGTGGCGCAAATCGCCTGCCAATCCATCGCTGATATCCATCATCGCATGAATCTTAAAGTGTTCCGCGAGCCAGCGGCCTTCGGCAAGCCTCGGCTCGAAATCCAGGTGTTTGCCGGAGATCGAGCCGCCCAGTTCGCCAGTGACGAAGATGGCATCGCCGGGTTCGGCGCCTGAGCGGAGGACGGCCTTTCCGCGCGGGGCAGTGCCAATCATCGAGATCGAGATGAAGATGCGTTCAGGGTTCGTGGTGGTCTCGCCCCCTGCGATGGCCACGTGGCACCGTTCAGCGAGGCGATTCATGCCCGCGTAGATTCCTTCGATGAATTTGAGGTCATAATTGGCGGGCAATCCGAGTGTGATCAGCGCCGCAACAGGGGTTCCTCCCATGGCCGCTATATCGCTCAAACAGCGCGCCAGGGCTTTGTGCCCGATCTTTTCAGGTGGCGCGTCCGGCAGAAAATGAATGCCACCTACAACAGCGTCCGTTTTGAAAAGCACCACGGACTCGGGCGCGCCGAGATCGAGCACCGCACAATCGTCGCCGGGACCCACTTGCACTGCGGAGTGAGTGGGAAGGGATCGGGTCAGGCGTTGGATGAGTTCGAATTCGTGTAACATCGCCGGAAAAATCAGAGGTTGGAACTCACCAGCAGCAAGCCGAAGTTCAACGCGTTAAACATGGCGTGTGCTGCGATGGGCGCCAGCAGGTTGCCGGTGCGCTCGTAGAGCGCCGTCAGGACCATCGAGAACGCGAGCAACGGGATAAAAGTAATCGCGTTCAAATGGACTGCTGCGAACAAGAGAGAACTCAGCCACCACGCCGCACGACGATGGCCCAATTGCTGGATGCCGGCATAAATGACGCCGCGAAAGAGAAACTCTTCACCCCAGGGCGCGAGTAGAACGGTGATCAACCCCATGCTGGTGAGGTGCGCCAACCCTGTAGTACCACGCAACGTCCGCACGGCTTGCTGTTCCTCAGCGCCGAAGGGCAGAAAAGGCAAAAAATCCAGCAACATGCCTGAACCGCGCTGCAGCAGCCAGGCCATGGGTAGAAAGGCGATTGCGGTGCCCAACCCGATCAACAAGGCGTATTTGGGGCGCTCGCGGAATCCGAATGCCTCGGACCACGGTAGCTGGTGTTCGCGAAGAAAAGGAATCGCCAACAGCAGGGCGGCTCCCTGAAAACTCAAAGCGGCGATGAGCATTTGAGGCACCGAAGGGTTTACTGCGCCTACAAGTTGTTGGGCCATTGCCCCAAGAGCGAGAGCGAGGTAAAAGCAGACCAGCATCGGGGTTGTCCGTCGCAGGAAATCGTCAATGCTCCAGGGGCGGCGCAGGAAGAAGAGGGCCATCACCAGGCAAAGCTCCGCTAGTCCAAACAAGATGTAGAATCGGGCAGCGGGGCGATTGGGTCCGGGCTGGAAAGCCAGGGCCGAGGTGATCAGGGACCCGGCATAAATGCAGACGAATACGCCTAATAGCAGGCGTACAATCGCATCCTTTCGCCAGGCCGGCCCGGTTAACATGGGGGAACCCTATAACAATGCCTGGCGGGAGACGATGAAGAATTGAGGGGAGACAAGTCCTGGTCCTAATTTGTCACTTTCAGATGGCAATCGGCTTTCTCACGGGCGCTGCCATCCGATCGCAGGCTCACCTTCCCCTGCCGCGTCACGCGAATTTGCTTTATTGCTCCCAAATAAAATCGCAAATAGAAGCATGCAAATTGGCACTCGCAATTTACCGACGTTCCTGGCGGCCGCCGTGACGCTTGTTTTGGCAGGCACCCTCGGCTGCGCAACCCTCAAAGCTCGCAATTCACCACCCGCAGGTTTCCAAGCCCTGTTTAATGGCAAGGACCTCACCGGTTGGCGCGGTGGCGATACGTTCGATCACCGGAAACTCCTGGAACTCCCGGCCGACCAGCGCCAGGCCAAGATCGACGCTTGGAATAAGACCATGCTTGAGCATTGGTCGGTCGAGAATGGTGAACTGGTGAATGACGGCAAGGGCGCCTATGCCAGCACCGAAAAGGATTACGGCGATTTTGAGCTCACGCTCGAATACAAGACCGTAGCCAGGGCTGACTCCGGCATCTACCTTCGCGGCTGTCCCCAGGTGCAGATCTGGGATTACACAGACCCGGCCAAGTTCAATATTGGCGGCGACAAGGGTTCCGGCGGGCTCTGGAATAACAGCCCCGGTGCTCCTGGCAAAGACCCGCTGGTGAAGGCCGACAAAGCGTTTGGCGAATGGAACAAGGTGCGCGTGGTCATGGTTGGCTCCCGCGTGAGCGTCTGGCTGAACAGCAAGCTGGTTGTTGACCATGCCATCATGGAGAACTATTACGACCGCAAGCGCCCCATCCCGGCAGCCGGGCCGATTCAATTGCAGACTCATGGCGGCGAAATCCGCTGGCGCAATGTGTTCGTGCGCGAAATCCCCGGGGATGAAGCCAACGGCATTCTCGCCCGCAAGAGCGCCGAAGGCTTTAAGAGCGTGTTCAACGGACGCGATTTCACGGGCTGGGAAGGTCCCAAGGAGTCCTATACCGTCAAGGACGGCGCCCTGATGTGTTTGCCCAAGAAAGGCGGCACTCTCTATACGACGGAGGAATTCACTGATTTCGCTGCCCGGCTTGAGTTCAAACTCCCGCCCGGCGGAAACAATGGATTGGCCATTCGTTACCCGGGCGAGGGCGACACCGCGTATGTGGGCATGTGCGAATGCCAGGTGCTCGATGATAACTACGAGAAAGCCACGGGCTCAAAGATCGACCCGCGCCAGGTGCACGGCTCAGCCTACGGCATCGCCGGAGCGGAACGCGGGTATCAACGGCCGATTGGTGACTGGAATTTCCAGGAAGTAACCGTCCAAGGCTCACGCCTCAAGGTTGAATTGAATGGCACCATCATTCTCGACCAGGATCTCTCCAAGATCACTGAATACATGGGTGGCAAAGCGCATCCAGGCAAGGAGCGGAAGTCAGGTCATTTCGGCTTCGCCGGACACAATGATCCGGTGATGTTCCGCAAGGTCTCGATTAAGTCACTCTGAGCAATAGAATAGCTTCTTTCAAAGGACCGGGTCACCCCCGGTCCTTTTTTTATGGTGCGCCCGGGAGGGGTGGCCCCCTAATTCCCTTGACCCCGGGTCATCTCTGCGATTCTCTAGGCACATGTCCAAGCAACGTCCAAGCGATAATTCGCATTCCAAAGGCTCCGACGCGGCTTTGGGCTTTGATCGCGAGGCTTGGCAGCAGCGGCTTTTCCATAATACCTACACCCGGAATGGACAACGCCGCGCCGTGCGAGGTTGGGCGGTTAAAATACAGGTGCGTGGACGGCGAAAAACGCTTTCATTAAGCAAGCAGTCCCGCCGCGCGGCCGCCGCCGAGGCATACCGGCTCTACCAGGAGATTGTCGCTCGCGGTTGGGATGCTGTGCTGCAATCGCGTCTCGGCCATGCGTTAACGGCTGATCCGGAGCCACCCCTCCAATACTGGCTAAAGCGCCTGGTGCCGCGGCGTGAACCCCATGATCCGGATGGAGCGCCTGTGCTTTCGGCGTGGGTTGAGCACGCGGGCGCCGG
The DNA here is from genome assembly GCA_942493075.1 of uncultured Verrucomicrobiota bacterium. Classification (GTDB taxonomy): domain Bacteria; phylum Verrucomicrobiota; class Verrucomicrobiia; order Limisphaerales; family UBA8199; genus JBBQYD01. The sequence goes on from OW818681.1 coordinate 6,247,908, forward strand.
TTACTATTTTCCGCTGCGCCGCCGCACCGTGGATGAAGCGGCCGACCGTGCGTGGGCAATCCAACGAACGGTCATCGATCGTGGCTGGGCCGATACGCTGCCCAGGTTCAGCCGCGAAGCTACGCTTTCATTCAACTGGCATGATGATCCTTACCTGTGCACGTACACCACACTGCACACGCTGGCGGCTGATGAGCCGATGCCGGACTGCCCGGCGTTGCGCGGATCGAAATGGAAGGTGTGGATTGCTGAAGCTGATCCGGAGTTGCGCCGCGCTCTTGCGCGCTGGCTGCCGGAGGCCTCCGGGAACCCGGCCCTGCCGTTGGCGGACCAACTTCGCGTGCCGGCTCCCACTTCAGCAAACGGCCTGGTGTTGGCGATCGTCAACCGGGAGCTGGCCGATAAATTAAAGCTTCCTACGGCAGATGAGCTGACGATCCTGCCTACTGGGCTCCCGGTTCTTCCCTACTCGGTCTATCCGAGCAGTGAAGAACTTTTCCGGCTGTGTCCGGGACGTCTTTTTGCCTATCTCTTTAAGCGGCTCCGTCCGCAGGCGATGCTTGAGCCGGTATTGAATCACTTCAATAGTGGGCTGACTCCTCTGAACAACTTGGAACAAACGGCGCGCACTTATTTCCATTCTCTGTTGGAGAACCCGCAACCGCCGGCTCAGTCGAAATTGCCGGATACGCTGACCCAGCGCGAACGCGACGTCCTGGTGCTGCTCAGCCGCGGGTGCGTGGATAAAGAGATTGCCCGGTTGCTGGGGATTAGCAGTTGGACGGTGCATGAGCATGTGAAGAGGATATTCGAGAAACTCAATGTCCATTCCCGGGTGGAAGCGGCGCTGGCCTACCTGCAAAAGTAGTCAGATGCTTGGGAATGAGCTCTAAGGATCGCTTCGTAACCGGTTCCAACCACCTGCCTTTACTGGCTGCATCCCTCTGCAATATGCCCTATTTAGGTGGGTTGACTGTAGCGCCCCTTTTGACCAGAGTGACTTATCAGCAGAATAGGTATTCATTTCAAGAGTTGTCGGATCATTATGACCATCGGAACACGGCAGCACACTCGGACTCCCAATCGCGGGGGATTTACTTTGATCGAATTGCTGGTTGTGATTGCTATCATCGCCATTTTGGCGGCGATGCTTCTTCCGTCGCTCAGTTCGGCCAAGGAAAAAGCCAAGGGGGCCAACTGCATGAGCAACTTGCGCCAGATTGGAACGGCCATGCGCATGTATACCGATGATTCGAAAGACGAGTTTTGGAATGTTCGGGGCGAGGTGCCCAACGACGGTCAATGGACATCCGGTCCCAATTCCGAGACCTTGCTGGACCCCGCCCATGGCAACGCGTATTGGGCTCTGGGTTATGCCCAGTATTTCGCCAAGAACAAGAAGCTGTTCCGCTGTCCCTCCGCCAAGAAAGTCGATGAATGGCGGGATGCCGGACGCCGGTTCGAGCCGAACTGGTGGTTGGATTCGAGCATTGGTGTTTCCCGGTTCCTTACGGAGTACTACGAGCGCGACAACCCGGGAGGCAAGGCGCCCCGGCGCATTTCCAGCATCCGTAGTCCCCAAACCATGATCCTCTGTCAGGATGCCGCTGAGCAGCGTTTGGAGGGTCCTGATGACAGTCTCGGGCTCTTTCCCGGCAGTTCGGAAATCCTGGTGCAATGGAAGTATGCCCTGTCTGGGTTGTATCCGGGATTTAATTGGGAATGGGAATGGTACCGGCATAACAAGACATGCCAAACCCTTTGGATGCCGGGCAACGTTTCTAAGATTAAATACAACGGGAAAAAGGGTAATGATTACCGTTGGTATACCGGCGACATGCCCCTGGAGCAGCCCCGGTTTTAACCTCTCATGGCTTTTATGTTCCGACGCATCACCCAACATCTAATCCTCTGTTCTACCGTTGCCTTGCTGGCCTTTTCCGTGGGTTGCAGCAAGGAAGCGGAGGCCCCCCAACCCCTTACGCTCGATCAAATGCCTGCCGCTTTGAACCAGGCGTTTCAAAAAGCTCCGACCGAGCGCAAAGAACTGGTCGAGCGAGCTGTGAGCGCCGTGCAAAACAAGGAGCTGAGCAAGGCGTTGATGGTTATCGAAGGCCTTTGCGCAATTCCCGACCTTTCGCCTGAACAACGAGAGACAGCTTCCCGGGCCCTGCTGACAGTGAACCAGGAACTGCAAGCCGCTGCTGAGCGCGGGGACAAATCTGCTGCCGACTTCCAGCGGCTGCGCCAGAACGCCCGGTAGATTGGCCAGACCCATTTTTTCCGCTCACCCGTGGGGCCTGTCCACTGCGGGGGGCATTTTATTTTCCAAATGAACCACACGTTGAATCTTACCCGCGCTGGGTTTTTATGGCTTGCGCTCGGTTCGCTGGCTTGCGCTGCGAATGGCACATGGAATAATTCTGCAGGGGGAAGTTGGACCCTGCCCGCCAATTGGCATAGTGGCGTCATCGCCGATGGCGCGGGAGCTACTGCCAACTTCGCCACCTTAAGTCTTACGAGCGATGCAACCGTTACGCTCAATGGAGCGCGCACGGTCGGCTCATTGACGTTTGATGACAAGAGCGCCACGCCGCACACGTGGACCCTTGGCTCAGGAACAGGTGGTAAACTAACGCTCTCCGCCACGACACCCGTCATCAACGTGAACCAGTGCTCGGTGATCATTGAAGCGGGGCTCAGTGGTACCACCGGGTTATCCAAGACCGGTTCAGGTCTTCTCGTTCTGGCCGGACCCAACGATTATACCGGGGCCACAGCCGTGAATGGCGGCACACTCTGCTTTGGTTCGGTGGGATTCGCCGCCGGCAACACTCTCACCATTGGGGCGGCTGGCATCGCGGAATCGGCCGGGACCCTCGGCCTGGTTGTGAATGCGACCGCGACCGCCGTGCCCATCACGGGGACTGGCCGCGTTCAGTTGGTGGGGACCAACAACTCAGCGGCTGTGCCGGATATCGATTTTGGGCCCAACCACGATGCCAATTCATTTTGGGGCGCTCGCCTGTCGGCGCCCGTTGATTTGGGTGACCTCAATCGGTTCGTTCACGGGCGGACCGGACATAACGGCGCTGGCCGCTACGGCCTGACCAGCGCTGACTGTCAGTTTGGTGGCGAGATTTCCGGAACAGGCGGGCTTACGATCATCGCGCAGAACTCCTGGACAGGCTCAGATCCCATGGAGGTGCCGTTTGCACTGAACGCTTCCAACTCCTTCACAGGGCCGCTCGAAATCCGGCGTGGCTCAGTTTATCTGGGAGCAAGTGGGGCGCTTTCACGCACCAACCGCCTGGTCTTTGCCGCAGGTTCCGGCAACAACGCGCGGCTATTTCTGTATGGGAATCATCTGACTGTTTCGGATCTAACATCTACTGGTGCAGGCAGCGCGCTGATCGCCAACGGCAACCGGCTCGTCGGCGCAAGTCTCACGCTTGCTCCGGTGACGCTGACCGTTGAACAGCGAACCGATGGCGTTTTCTCTGGTGTGATCGCTGATGCGTTTAGTGAGTATGATGGTTCGGGCAGTGGCACCACCGGACCTCTTAGCTTGATCAAACGAGGATCAGCGCTGCTCAGGTTGACCGGCGCGAGCACGTACTCGGGCGCGACAACGATAGCCGAAGGCACTTTGCAGGTAGATGGCTCCATCGCCGGATCACTGGTGGTGCAAAACGGTTCGTTATCTGGCGGAGGAACGATCGGGGGAAGTGTCCAGGTGGCCTCGGGCGGGTTATTGATGCCGGGTGTGGGCGGCCCGGGGACACTCACCATCCAAGGCACACTCGATTTGGCGGGGACCACAATTCTCGATGTCGGTAAGGCGGGCATCTACCTTACCAGCGATCATATCGCGGGCCTCAATACTTTAAAGTGCGGGGGAAAGCTTGTGGTCACCAATCGCGGTCCGGGTGCGTTGATGGCTGGGGACCGGTTCCAGTTCTTCCAGGCCCAAACCGTCACAGGCTCCTTCGCGCAGGTAGAGCTTCCAGCACTGGGAGGAGGCTTGGCGTGGGACACAGCGGATTTAACGGTGGATGGCAGTGTGACGGTGATCGATGCGAGCGGTGTGCCTGTGATCACTCAACAGCCTCAATCCATCCAGGTGATAGCGGGTGATCCCGCGCGCTTCGAAGTTCGAGCCGCCGGCGAGCGGCCACTGCAATATCAGTGGCTCAAGGGCGGGCAGCTTCTCCAGGGCCAAACGGCTTCGAGCCTGGCATGGGCCCAAGTGTCCACCAACCAAACAGGTGATTACTTCGTATGGGTCAACAACGCGCGAGGCTCGGTGACGAGCGCCGTTGTGCAGCTCGCCGTGATTGCGCCCCTACCCCCTAGCCCGGTGACTAATGGCCTGGTGGTTTATCTGAATTTCAACAGCAACCTGGTGGCTCAAGCAGGGACGACGAACCATGGCGCATTATACACCGGCGGCGCTACGCTGGGTCCGCGCTACACGTCAGGACCAATCGGTGCGGCCGTGACCTTTTCAAATGAGTCCACCGGCGGCCAGCCCAATGATTGGGCTATCACCCTCGGGAACCTCGACTGGGTTTACAATGGCAGCTTTACAGTCTCCATGTGGGAGAGAAACTCCACCACCGGTGACGGCGCGCTCACGGGCAATAAGAACTGGACGTCCGGAGCTAACACCGGCTGGGTGATCTCCACGCTTGATCCGAAGAATCTGAACTACAATGCGGCGGGCGGAACACGCCGTGATGTGTCACTCAATCCTGGCTTTTCTGACGGGACCTGGCACCTCGTTACGATCACATTCGACCGTGCGGCGAACAGAGTGACTTCCTACCTGGATGGGAGCAGCCTCAGTGTGACCGATATCAGCCCCAACGGCACCGCTTCCTTGAATGCAGGGTTTCCCACCCTGATCGGAAGCAGTGGGAACGGGAGCTATTCGGGCACGGGAGCTGTCGATGATTATGGGATATGGACGCGATCTCTCAGCGCGGATGAGGTGGCTGCGATTTATCATGCTGGGCTGATTGGCCAGTCATTGGTGACCGCCACACCCGGCCCAGTTCCTCAAATCACCGCCAATCCGGCAGGAGTCCGGCTGACAGAAGGCGGCACTGCCCAATTCTCTGTGCAGGTTTCCGGGACTGGCCCCTTCGCCTATCAGTGGCGCCTGAATGGCACCAATATTGCCGGCGCGACGGATTCCACGTTTACCCTCTCCTCAGTGGGGCCGGCCCAGGAAGGAATGTACACTGTGCTCGTCAGCAACGGGAGCGGAGGTGTGGTAAGCGCGGCTGCCCGCCTCTCGGTCTATGAACTCGCTGTGACAGGCCAGTGGGACTTCTCATCCGGCGACTTGCGCGCGACGGTAGGACGGGAGCTCGAGTATGTGGGCGACTCGGCGAATCTCATCGCTTACCCCACGATGCAGATTCAAGGCCATCCTGTGCGGGCCATGTATTTCGGCGCGATGGGGCCGGGGCAGGGCCTATACGCGCGCCATGGTGCCAAGCCCAATGGCGGTGGCCATCTCGTGAACCAGTACACCATCGTGATGGATATCATGTATCCGCAATCGAGTATAGATCACTGTCGCGCGCTCTTCCAATCGGACCCGTTCAACCGGACCGGAAACGATGCTGAGTTTTATGTAGGCGACGCTTTCGCTGCTCCTGATCCGAATGGAGTCGGAGCGGCGGGATTGTTCCATCACGGGCTGACACCTGAGACATGGCATCGCGTGGCATTCGTTGTTGATCTCGCGGCTGCCGAAGGCCAGCAATTGCGCAAGTATGTCGATGGCGAGCCCGTAGCAGTCCAAGCGTTGCCGGGAGGAATCGATGGGCGTTACGCTCTCGGGCCTACGGTTCAGCTTTTTACCAATGGTTTGGGCGAGGACTTTAATCGACCGGGTTATGTCAGCAGCATCCAGATTCTGAATGGCTGCCTGTCTGCACCCGTGGTGGCTGCACTCGGTGAGGTCTCGCCGGACAAGCTTCCCGCTGGAGACGCCGCCTTTCGGCTGAGGGTGTTTGCGAGCGAGACCGGGGGAGTGCATCTGAGCTGGTCAGGTCCGGCTGGCAGTTATCTGGTGCAAAGTTCGAGCAGCCTGGAGGAGCCCTTCTGGGTGGCGGCAGCCCCGGCGCGGACAAACCGTGTCTTGAATCTTCCGTTGCCATCCGGCCCAACGTTCTATCGCGTAGTGCTCGACCGGCCGGACATACAAGTCGGTCCGTTGGAAGATGAGGAACAAGTGATTCCTTCTAAGCAAATCCTGCGTGTGCTCGGTTCGAGTGTGCAGTTTGGCGGCAGACCCGTGGACCTGGTGCGGTCACCGGATGGCCGGTTCATCTATATCAAGAATCTCAACAACCTGGTGGTGGTGGATGCCGCGTCGTGGAAGATCATTCAGACATCGAGTTATCCGGGCAGCGGCGCATCGATGCACGGGATTGCGTGCCGGGCGGATGGCCGCCGCGTCTATGTGACCAGCTCAGGCAGTGACTTGTATGAATGGCAGGTGGCGGCCGATGGCATGGTGAATTTTGCACGCACGATCTCGCTGCCATCCAGCTCCAACCCTTGTGGTGTTGCTATCGCTGAGGATGGCTTGAGAGCGTTTGTCTGTCTAAACAACCGAAACCGGCTAGGGATTGTCAATCTTACCAGTGGCAGTTTGGAGCGCGAAATCACGGTTGGGATTGCTCCGTGGGATGTGGCGCTTGCCCCAGGTGGCGGCACGGCTTATGTCTCGGATTGGGGTGGGCGTTTTCCGGTGAGCGGCGACCTGACGGCATCCTCAGCCGGGACGCAGGTGGTGGTGGATGCGCGTGGCGTGGCGTCGAGCGGCACGGTTTCGTTTGTGGACGTGGCTTCTGGAACCGAGACCGCGCAGGTGGCGGTGGGATTGCATCCTTCCGCACTTTCCTTGCGACGGGACGGCACAACGTTGTATGTCGCCAACGCGAATTCCGACACCGTGTCCGTGATCGACACTGCATCTCGCAAAGTAAGGGAAAGCATCCTTGTTCGGCCCGACTCCAGCATGCCGTTTGGCAGCGGGACAGGCGGGCTTGCCCTCAGTGGCGATGAGCGGCTTCTCTTTGTCGCCTCTCCTGGAAACAACGCAATCGCCGTTGTGGAGCTGGCAGCAGCTCAAACCAACAGCCTTGTGCGTGGTTATCTGCCAACGGATTGGTATCCAGGCGCGGTGGAGGCAGATTCAAACTATGTGTATGTGGCGAATGTCAAAGGCCTGGGAACACGTCTCGGGCAGCCTGTGACAACGAGCTGGAACATTACCGCTCATCTTGGCACCGCGAACCGCTTGGCCATACCTGACACAGAAGCGTTAAGCAAACACACCGCGCTGGCGTTCGAAAACGGGCGCGTGCCCGAGATCCTGCGCGCGCAAGCAATGCCGCGTGCCGGCCAGGCACCTGTTCCGGTGCCTCAACGGCGGGGCGAACCGTCCGTGTTCCAACATGTCGTCTATATCCTTAAGGAGAACAAAACTTACGACCAGATGTTTGGCGATCTGCCCCAGGGTAATGGCGAGCCGAGCTTGTGCATCTATCCAAGATCGGTCAGCCCTAATCACCATGCGCTGGCCGAGCAATATGTGCTGTTGGACAATTTCTATTGCCAGGGCGTCAATTCCGCCGATGGCCATTCGTGGTCAACGGAGGCCAATGTTGCCGATCATCTGGAGAAATCGTTTGGCGGGTTCGCCCGCAGCTACACCTTCGGTGATGATCCGCTGACCTATTGCTCCAGCGGGTTTATTTGGAACAACGTGCTCGAACACGGGCTCACGTTCCGGAATTACGGCGAGATGGATTATGCCTCGCCATCCCCGGCAGCCACCTGGTTCCAGATCTATCGTGATTTCACGAACGGCACGCGATCGATTCGATATAGTCAGAACATCGGGATCGCTTCGCTGCGCCCTTATAGCTCAACCAACGTGCCCGGATGGAACATGGACATACCGGATGTCGTCCGTGCGGATGGATTCATTCGTGAACTGAATGCGGCTCAAACCAGGGGCACTTGGGAAAACTTCCATTTTCTTTACCTGCCCAACGATCATACGGGTGGCGCGCCCTCGCCACGCGCACAGGTAGCCGATAACGATGTTTCCCTGGGCCGTGCCGTCGATGCGATCACCCATAGTGTGTTTGCCTCAAACACCGTGATTTTCGTTATCGAAGATGATCCCCAAAGTGGCTATGACCATGTGGACGGTCACCGATCCATTTGTCTCGTGATCAGCCCTTACACGAAACGGGGAGCGGTCATCAGCACGTTCTACAACCAAGCCGGCGTGTTGCACACCATGGAGAGAATCATGGGGTTGCCGCCAATGAACCAACAGGATGCGATGGCGCCGCTGATGTTTGAATGCTTCACGAATGTTCCCAACTTCGCGCCTTATACCGCGCTGCCATCGAACATCAACTTGGCGGAGGGCGTGAACGGCACCGCAGGCCTGACGCCTACTCAGAAGTATTGGGCTGATAAAGCCAGCAAAATGGACTTAAGCCGGCCGGATGCAATCGAAGAGGATACTTTCAACCGCCACATCTGGCATTCGATCAAAGGTGACGAGCCATATCCTGCTGACTACGTCGGCGGCCACGGCAAAGGTCTGAAGGCCTTGGGCCTATCTCTATCCGCCGAGGAGGACGACGACTGAACCGGAGGAACAACACCCCAGAGTGTTTGCGGAAGTCAATGCGGATTTGCGGGGATGACCTCACGTTGCTATGGGACGAAAGTCAGATCAACACCAACCCAATCGATATCCGTACTGTCGGTAGTACGCGGTCCATTTTTGATTCTACCTGGTTCATCGGGTTGGCGCTGATTGGCGCCAACCCGATGAACCAGGGATTTTCTTTGTTTTGGTTACGAGTTACGGTCTCCGCCCGGAGCAAGCTCTCTCTGACTTGGTCCAGGCTGTTCAGGTTGGATCAACCGATTTTGTGGCCCGGCGGCGTTGGTTCCTGGGAAGATTTCGGTGGCAAGAGAGTTTTGCAGCTTTTTCATACGGCCATTCACAAATCGGAACGGTGATTCGTTACATTCTGAATCAAGAGAAGCATCATAAGAAACGAAGTTTTAGGGATGAGTACCTGACTCTGTTGGAACGATTCGGAATTCCGCAGACTGAAGGTGGAAGATGACTGAAGGCGTCCTGCGCGCGTTGGGGGATCTACCACAGGCATTCCGGAGTTGAGGGGGTGGTCTCACAGCTCTTTGAGACGGCCATTCAAAGCCTGCCTGTCGAATCGGAATCGGTACTGTTGGTAACCCGCGGCGCTTTTTTATCTCCACCCTGGTTCATCGGGTTGGCGCTGATTGGCGCCAACCCGATGAACCAGGAGTCCTATGTTGTAATTACGGTCTTTCCATGGACCTGCCTAACGACGGCAGGATTTTTGGGAGGGCAAAGCTAGGTTTTCATAGGGGTTAGTGTTAGTCCGAGTCTCCTGGCCCGGCGGGCTAATGTCGTATGTTCGGTCTGCAGTACTTTTTCCTCATACTTGGCCAGACCATGCTCCACGTAAGCTAATCCGTGGACCATCACTCTCCAGAACATTGCTCCAAGCTTGCGAGCCAGTGCCCTGCTTGCTACCAGGCCGCCGCTGCGGCTTCGGATTCTTCGATAGAACCCTCCCAAGGCTCGATCATTTGTCTTGCCCACCGCTCGGGCAATCACACATAAGAGCTCTAAGCCTGCTTTGTTGGTTGATCGCTTTTCGGATCTGCGCCGCTTGCCGCTCTGATGGGTCCCGGGCGCCAGCCCCAGCCACGAGGTAAACCTCTTTTCGTTCTCCCAATGGGCTTTGAGGTCGGTTCCAACCTCCGAAACCAACCGTAGCAGTGTGTACTCAGTTATCCCGGGCAGCTTTGTCGCATCCTTGCCGTCACAGAGTTTCCAGAGCAACTCCAGCAACCCATCTATCTGCGGAGTGTTGCTCTTGTTCCTCCGGTCCGACTTGGGCAACTCCCCAGGGGGATCGGCCTTGTGCTCCGTCATTTTCTTGAGCACCTCTTCCAGAGCCTGATCGCATTCGGCAATCCGGGCGCGATAAAACTCCCAGGCTGCCAAGGCTTGGCGCAGGGCAAAGAGGTGCTCTTGCTTCCACGTCCCTCGCAGCGCTTCGCACACACGCTTGGCTTTCTTCTTCTGGATCGTCGGGTCGCACAATGCCAGCAGTTTCTCCGGATCGCGCTCTCCCTCAAGAATAGCTCTCACCATCTTTAATCCACTCACTCCGGTCAGATCGCTGATCACGTCATGAATCTTGATGTTCATTCGCTCCAGTGCTTTCTGCATATGCTGCTCGCTCGTGGCGCAACTGGAGATGTGATCGGCGCGCAAACGCAAATAATCCTGCAAACGCCGGATATGATCGGGCGGAACAAACCCCGCCCTGAGCAACCCATGCGCATGCAAGGTCGCCTGCCATTGACAATCACTCATGTCGGTCTTGCGTCCTGGCAGGTTGCGAACGTACTTCCCGTTCACCATGATCGGATTGAGACCGGCTTTTTCCAGCACCTCATACGGACAAAGCCAATAAATTCCGGTCGCTTCCATCGCCACTGTGTTGACCCCTTGTTCCAGCAGGTAGTCGCGCAATGCGTGCAACTCGGTGGTGGTCGAGCCAAACACCTTGGGCGGCCCGCCAGCAACTGACACATGCATTTGCTCACTGCCCACGTCAATAGCAGCGGCTTTCGGATTGAGAACAGGAAGACTATTCATGCTTTACCTTTGGTTTGCATGCCCACACCTCCGTGCCTGTTGGTTGGATACAACACGAATCTTTCCAGCGGGAAACCCGCCCAACCTCCGCAATGCGAAAGTCAGGCTAAGCTCTCCAAACGATACGCACGTCACCAACAGGAGCCAGTCTACCGAACGAGCAGCCTTGCGGCGCATCAAATTAAGCACGGCCATGCTGCACGGCGGTATGGACATACGAATAACCTATAAGGTCCATGGTCACGATGCGATTCCTTTTCGGAATTGGAGTCTACCAACAGTACGGAAGAGTCGTCGCGCGGCACAGGTTGTCGGTGATCACAATGCCAGGTTCGGTTGCGGTTTTCATGTATCGAGGTGAGACGGCAGGCCTTGTGATCGCTGAAGAGCCTCTTCTCACGCTATTCGTTGCGCAAGGCCTGGAGCAGGGGGGCACGCAGGGATCTGCGCGCCGCAAGCCAGGTCCAGAACAAGCCGTTAAGAAACACAGCGGCGAGAACGGTTGCGAGAAATAAGGTTGGCACTTGATGTCCACCTTTCATCACGACAGGACTCACCGCGATTCCAGCCGCAAGGCTACCTAGCGCCAGCCCGGCAAAGAGCAGCACCAAATGCTCAGCCAGCACGAGGAACAGGATCTGGCGCTGAGCGAACCCTACCGCTGTGAGGACAGCCAGTTCGGCACGCCGCTCGAATACATTTCGCAACACCACTATTCCCAGGCCAGCACTGCCCAACAAAAGACCGAGTCCGCCGAGAACCTGAAACGTGGCGAGATAAGTATTCTGCACCGCATTGAATGCATTCAACCGCTCCGTGGCCGTGGTGATCTCAAATCCGTAATCTTCCAACCCGCGGCTCAGGGCAGTCGTCAGATCGCCGCTGGTTGAAGGTGTGTCGATCAGGAAGAGGCGCGCGCCGCTTTGCGAGGGGAACCGTTCTCGGAACGCCGATTCATCGATAACCAGGCTGCCTTGCAGAATGGAGTTAGCGACCGCACCAACGATGCGCACCTTGAAGGGGCGCCCTTGTTCATCCGTGTAATCGAGGGTGTCGCCCAGCTTTTTTCCGAGTGCCCATTGAATCGCATTGGCATCACCGATAGCCGGGACTATATCCTCCGTATCCGCTGGGTTCGTTGAACGCAACAAATCCCAGCTCCCGTGTTTGGGGGAGGTAAATGTGAATCGGAGTTCGAGAAGGTTGGGATCGACACCCAGCAGCCGTGGGCGTTGCGCGCGAGTCAACGTGAGACAACTGGCTTCGTCGCCTTCATGCACGCGCAAAGGCACGATCGTTGCATCTTTGATGAGCTCAGGCGCGAGATTGAAGAACTCGCGGCCGGAGGTTGAGTTGAGATCCTGGACGACTGGGATGGCCGTTTCGCCGATGAATTCGAACCCGCCAGTCCCTGTTCGCCAAGCCCGTTCATCACGCGCATCAAGATGGAACACCGAGGGTCCGGCGATCATAAAGGTACCGCACGCCAGCAAACCAATGGCAGCGAGGCTGCGTCCGCGGCGGCGTCCGCAACCGCGTGCCGCAAGCTGAGCAAGGCTCAGGCTTGGCGCGTCCGCTAAAGCCAGGCGGCCCAACCAAAGTGAGACGATAGACAGTCCACAAATCAGGACGAGCGCCCCGGCTCCGAAAAAGACCGGTGCCTGAGAAGCCCCTTGAGCGTCGCGACCCGACACGAGCAATGCGGTTGCTGCGAAACCCGCGAGCAGTGCAACCCAGAAAGCAATGCGCGACTTAGTTGCGCGCGGAGGATCGAGTTCACTGGCTAGCAACTCACGAGCGGGGCGGCGAGTGAATCCCCGCAGCCCCAGGCCGATAGTGATTAGCGCAATGGCAGCTCCCGCGAGCGCGCTGGTAACCAGGGACGAAACTCGCAGATCAATCGAGAGGCTCAGTCCACCGGCGGCGGCACTCCAGACGGTGCGCAAACCTGCCAGCAAAGCTTTGGCATAAAGCACACCTGCCACGGTTCCCAATACGCCTCCGGCAAGCGCCAGCACTACCCCTTCACCTAATAATAGCGCGCGCACCTGGCCAGGCCTGAATCCCACTGCTAATAGGAGTCCGATCTCTCCCATTCGTTGTTCCAGGGCGAAGCGAAACAGCAGCGCCATGAGCAAAAGCGCGGCCAAAACCAGGAAGAAACTAAACCCCAGAAAGAGTTGGCCGAAATCCTGAGCTTCATTGGCGGACTGCAAGGCCGCTTCTCGGACGTTTAACAATTGAAGCCCTAATGTGGATGGATCGTGTCTTTGACGGAGCTGTGTGTGCAACTGTTCTGAGAAGACTTCCGGCGAGACGCCCTTGGGGACCTGAAAACGCAAAGCGGTGAGTGCGCCAAACCGGTTGCCCCACATTTGTTGCCCGGCCTTCAATGTGACGAACGCCTTAGGTGTGCCGCGATGTTCTTTCCAGTAAGCCTCGTCCGCAGGCCGGATCGGGTAGCGCAACGGAAAGCCCACATCCCAATCGTGCGTGGACTCGGCGCGCGCGATTCCGGGGAAGTCAGGCATGAGGGTGCGATCACCGTGCTCGCCGGCAAGCGGCACGATATCGCGCACCAGGAACGTATTTGTGCGCTCGGCGAGGTTTGCGCCCGATTCGACCGCGTAATAGCTGAGCTTCAGTTCGTCGCCCCTGTTGGCCTGCAACTCGCGCGCAAGCCAATCATTGATCAGGATCTCGTTGTCCCGGAGATCGGGCGGAACAAGTGCCGGGTCATCGGAGGCGGTAACCATCGAGTAAGACACCGCGCGGGGAGCGGATTGAACCAGGTTCGCGAGATAGGTAAAGATGGAGGTCGGTTGATTGGTCTCCGAAACGGCCGCCGCTACCGGTGGGTCCAGGAAGATGCGGCTGCTGGCGAGCTCCACATGGGCCACTCCGGAGGTGTCCAACGTGCGAACGGTTAGCCCGGCGTCCTCAAGATTCCAGGCATGCTCCAAAGCATCGCGCCAGTGCGGTTCATCGGCGGGCCAGGAGACCGGCCTGGTTCCCCCACCAGCGAGGAGCAGGTTGGCGCGATTCGTGAGCTCGACCGCTTCGTTAAGAATCGGCAACGCAACGAAAGCGTTAGGCTGCGCCGGATTACCCGCATGCAGGTTAAACGCACCCAGCTCCGCCGTCGTGAGCACACGGCCAACTCGCAGACGCAGCGCGACTGCGTGTTCGCTACGTGGAGTCAGTGCCGCTTCTGCCGAGAGGAGGCCCGGCTTGCGGACCCGCAACAGGACTTCGTCACCGGGTTTGGCCTGCAGTTGGGCGGCGAGGGGTTGATTGATAAAGATCTCGCGTCCCGCCAGCCAGGCGTTGCTGCCTCGTGAATCGGGCCAGCTTGCGAAGGCGGGCCACGTTAGGGGATCGACTCCCAGCACTTGCACGCGCGGAGCGGTGCGCCTGGTTTCGGGGGATGTGACCAAGCCTGGCAACCGCAGGGCGGTTGTCCAACGAACGGTTGAGAGACCGTTGCTTGAATCATTCGACTTTGTGGCAATACGCGCTGCCAGGTCGGCTCGGAAAAAACGGTCCCCGGAATCCATGGCGACTTCGGCAGAGCCAAGGCGAGCCAGGGCGGATGCGCGCAAACTGGAGCGCACGGAGTCCCCAAGGATCAGAGCGCCCGCGAGAGCCGCGGTAGCGATTGCGGCACCCAGGACGACGCCCGCGTGGGTGCGGGCGTGGTAGCGAGCGCCGCGCCAGCTCAGGGAAAGCCAGCTCATAACGAAGGCGGGTTGGCAACGAGCGTGCCACCGCACAAGGTGTAAACCTGGTTCATTCGCTGTGCGAGATCCAGCGCGTGGGTGACCACGATCAGGGTCACGCCTTCCTCGCGGTTTAGTTCCAGCAGGAGTTGCCCTACTTCACTGGCAGATGCCTGGTCCAGTGATCCGGTGGGTTCATCGGCGAGCAGCAGGCCCGGGCGGTTGATCAGGGCGCGAACCACCGCAGCGCGTTGCCGTTCGCCACCAGAGAGCTGGCCGGGCCGATGGTGTTTGCGATCGAGCAAGCCTGCGCGTTTCAGAAGCCGCTCGGCTCGTTGCGATACAGATTCGGTGGTCAAATCCTTCTGACGACCTGCAAGGGTTGGCACCAGGACATTTTCCCAAACCGTGCATTGCGGCAGCAGGTGATGGGCTTGGAAGATAAAGCCAAGGGCGCGATTTCGAATGGCAGCGAGGTCCGGTTCTGGGAGGGCGGCGACATCCTGGCCATCGAGCCAGACTTGCCCATGAGTTGGACGATCCAGTGTGCCGATGATTTGCAGCAAGGTGCTCTTGCCGGAACCGGAAGGGCCAACGATTGCGACTGAGGAGCCTGCAGCGATTTCGAGGTTGATACTCCGCAGTATGGAAAGCGTGCCGCCTTCGGGGGCGGCATACTCGCGGCTGATTTCGGTTAGCTTTAGTGAGGCACCCATAAGCCTGATTATCGGGTAAATGTCAACTGGACCCGGCGTGATCTTACCATATACATGCTCCAAATAATTGTACCAAAGACTTGGCCGAGTGTAGTATTCGAATTACCGGAGTCCTTGTATACCGGAATAAGACCTGCACCAATCTCGGTAGCGAGCAGGCCGACTATGCCAACGACCATAACACTGATGAAGACCACCTTAAAGGCATGCCTTTTGGCAAAGAACAAAGCGAGGCACAGGATTGAGAGTGTGAGCTCGATTGAAGAAGTCGCAACCTGGAAAACGGCGAGGGAACCGGCCATTACATTATGGAGCGCATTCGGCTGGGAGGTAATCCAATTCCATGTCTCAATGGAGAAGGTACTGTGCCAGTCGCGGACCAATGCGCCGGCCATAATGATGGGGCTCGTGCATACTCGAAATCCCACGAAAATCAGCCAGCCGCCCAAGCCGGTCAACAGGGCGTCTTCCGGAGTAGCGGGTGGAAGAGCCGGCATGGATGGAGAGCTGCGCCAGATCCAGATGGAGCCAAGCCCGGCGGCAACCATGCACACGAGCATGAGCGAGACCATGAACCAGTTTACCGTCGGCGCATTGCTCACGCCGGCTCCAGCAATATAGAGAGTATTACCCAACAGGTTCTCCATTCGGCTTACATTCTCCAGGTAAACGCCCTGCTTCATGACGGGCACCTCGTCGGTGAGCGTTGTGCAGCGGTAGATAAACTCGACCTGGGAGGGAGTGGAACGCCGTTCGCAATCAAAGGTGAAGGCATCGTCTCGAACTGTTTCCTGAGCCGCAGGAATTGTCCACTGACTATCCGGCATGTTGACCAAAGTGCGATGGGAGAAGTCCAGCGGATGAACGATTTGAAGCGGTAATGTGCGCATCCTGACAGTCGGTTCGGGGAGCATATCCATCATGCTCTCCGCGTAGAATTCGGCTTTGTCCCGGCCTGCCTTGGGGTCCGACTTCCACATATTCGGAATCTCATAGAACTCCGTCACCCGCAGGACATCGCTGTCGAGGTCATCCTCGATGCGAGCGGGCGCCTTGAGGCGGATGCCGGGATAATACTTAGCGTAGAAGTTCAGGTAATCGGTGGCCAGCTTCTGAGTATCTTTCTGATGCAGGTAAGATCGGATTTCCTCAGCCTTCCACCCGGAGTAAACCGAGAGAACCTGGAGCGTGGCCGGGTTGGTGTAGTCTTGAAAACGGAATGTGCTCGTGACGTGCTGGCCCCCGTACAGATGGCCGGACGGAACCTCCAAATCGGTCGTGCCTTCCGCGAGGACGAGCGCATAACCAAAGCGATGGATGTTTCTGTGAAGAAGGTCCCCGCCTTGCTGAGAGCGGGTTGCATCGACCCAGGCCGAGGTGCCCTGGAGGTTGATTTTCACAATCACATGGTCGAACACGAATGGAGAGGGCTGGCAACGGGTAACGCCTTCGCGCAGTGAATAGCTCACCAGAGCGGGCCAGGCCTGGATGTTCATCTGCTGGAGAATGGCGCAGAGCAGGAAGGCTTTGCCCTTGCAGTCGCCGTAGCGCTTTTGAAACGTCTCCGCAGGTGATGCCGGATGATGGGACCCCAGGCCATCCATCAACCCAGTGTAGCGCACCTCATTCTGGAGGAACTGAACAGCTTCACGCGCCCGCAGTTCAGCAGAAGGCTGCTCTTTCCACTTATCGATGAGCTCCAGGAGTTCGGATGGAAGGCTGGTCTTGGAGGCATCGTACATCGGCGCACCCCATTGAACGACCGATGCCCAATTGGTGAAATCACTCAACTCAACCATCGGATACACCTCCACTCCCGGCGGCACCAGATCCTCGTAGGGAATGGCGCTGAGGTTCTCCCACTGCCACCAATATTCGGTAAGCGATTCACGGGATTCGATCGCTGGTGGACGCACTCCGGTCGATTGCCTGTAGGCCAGAGGCTTTTCAGTCGGCCATATGATCCGGAATCTTTGATGCTCGATCGGCACGCTGCTCTGTGCGGCCAACCGCCGGGAGTAATGACCAGCAAGCACGGGGTCGGCCCCTGCCAGAGTGAACGCATACTCCAGGACATCTCCCACGCGCAGATCCTCAATCAGGACAACAGCCGTCTTATCTCCTGTGAGGACGCCGTTCGAAAGCCCGGGCTCAGGCTGGATGACACGGATCTTCGATTGATCGAGGCGGTTGAGGATTACACCGGCTCGATGAATCCGCACAGAATGCAACTGGAGCGTTTGGTAGCTGGGATCAAAACGAAAGCGCAGGTTGCCATAGTCCTGGACGCCAGTCTCGTTCTCCATGAGCAAGACCAGGCGGGTATAATCCTGCGCGAGCACCGTATGATCCTGCCTTTCATAAACAAGGTATCGCGTGCCGCCAGATTGGGAAGTGGAAGGCTGGTTGGTGGGGGACACCCAATCGCAGTTGCGCACCCAGGAGGGGGTGGGAAGAACTGTTACCTCGCCGGTCCCAGCGCGAACGAAGGCCCCGGCAAGAAAGGTGAATGCCAGAATCGAATGCCAGACCAATAGAGAGCCCGAGGGCCAGCGTGATGCACGAAAAAGCGCCATTGTGGGGAGCATGGCAGAACCCAACGTGCATTCAATGTCAAATAGGCAAGGGACCTAAAGGACATATGAGACGACAACAACACCCGAGCTTCAATCACGCTCTTCGCGCCGATCCCCATCGCTCCGCCACTAGATCCCCGCGACCGCGACGCGCCGTCCAGCGAGGATCTCGCACCCGGTCCGCAGCATACGCTCGGTCATCTCCCAGCTCACGCAAGCATCTGTGATGGAAACTCCATAACGCAGGCAGCCGGTTTTGCTGGGGAAAGGCTGGCTGCCCTCGTCCAGAAAGCTTTCGACCATGACCCCGACCAGCGCTGTGTTGCCTGCTGCTTTCTGCTGGAGCACGGAATTCCAGATGAGTTCCTGACGGGTGTGCTGTTTCATGGAATTTGCGTGGCTGCAATCCACCATGACGACTGGCGGCAACCCGGCCTGGATTAGTTTGCTTTCGGCTTCCAACAGGCTGGCCTCGTCATAATTGGGACGGAGCCGGCCGCCGCGCATGACGATATGTCCGGCGGGATTTCCGGTGGTTCGCACGATGCTGGTGACACCCTCCTGATCGATCCCCAGGAAACAATGGGAGTTGCGGGCGGAAATCATCGCGTCCACGGCGATTTGCAAGCCGCCATCGGTGCCATTCTTGAAACCGACCGGCATGGAAAGGCCGCTGGCCATCTCCCGATGGGTTTGGGATTCAGTGGTACGCGCGCCGACGGCAGCCCAACTGACAAGATCATCAATGTATTGTGGGATGATTGGATCGAGGAACTCGGTAGCGGTCGGCAGTCCTAAATCGGTGATATCCAATAACAAGCGACGAGCCAGGCGCAGACCAAGGTTGATGTCATAACTGCCATCGAGCTTGGGATCATTGATAAGACCTTTCCAACCGATTGTGGTGCGCGGCTTCTCAAAATAGACGCGCATGACAATCTCCATATGCTCGGCGCATTCCTGCCGGAGCTTGCTCAGGCGCTGGGCGTAATCCATTGCTCCGTTGACATCGTGGATCGAGCAAGGGCCCACCACAACGAGCAAACGGGGGTCCTGCTTGCGCAGGATACGGATGATGCGTTCGCGGCTGTCCACCACCATCCGGGTGGTTGCTTCCAAAACGGGTAGCTCTGTCTTGAGAGCGCGAGGGGTGAGCAGCCTCTCGAACTCACGAACGTGGAGATCTTGGCTCGGTAACATCCCCTACAGTATAGTATTAAGGAAATTAAGGGAAAGCAGTTTTCGACAGGCGGGGAGTGGCTTGCTAATGGATTGCAACCCATTGAAGTAAAGATACTTGAGTCACTACGAACGGGATTCTTGACAAGTCCGTGCAATTCATGAGTATAGACCCGCCCCGTGCGCTCATTATACCTGTTACATGTGGAAGATGACGACAACGACGCGTTTTTTGTCGAACGCGCCTTTGCCAACGCAAAAATTGATCTCACGATTCACCGGGTAGCTGACGGGCAGGCAGCCATTGATTACCTGGCCGGCAGTGGCAAGTACCAGGATCGCGAGAAGTATCCTTTGCCGCAGATCATGCTTCTGGACTTGAAACTGCCGCTGCGCGATGGGTTTGAGGTGCTTGAATGGGCTCGAGACCAGGCGGAATTCCGCTCCTTGCCCATCATTGTGCTGAGTTCCTCAGCCGAGCCGAAGGATACTCTTAAGGCTTCGCGACTGGGCGCCACAGCTTACGTGGTAAAAATGATTGGGTTCCGCGACCTGCTGGAAAAAATCGGAGACTTCCTCCAACCGACTTAAGCTCCTGAGCCTTATTCGGCTTTTACCCGATAAATACGGAGACCCGTCGCTGCATTATTATTCGTAAGGGTAATAGTTCCTCCGGTTCCTGACACAGCGGGCAACTGTGCCCAGGTGCCGCTTTCTGTCGAGTCCCGGTATTCCAATCGATAGCTCCGCCCCGGCTGAGAGCCCAGGCTGACTCGAAACTCATTTCCATTATAGCCCGGGTGTAACAGAGAGAAGTTCGGGATCGAGCTTCCTGATTCCGTCAGCGCGAGGCTATAGTTCCAACCCGCCGAGAGCCCCTGCACCGTCCCTAGCCCTGACGGAATAGTGGTTTCCCCGGATTGGTTTGATCCCCAGCCGGTCAGGGTTGAGTTGTTCCCCACTGCTACGCCATGTTGATCCCCAAGTGCCACTCTGCCTATCCCGGTCAATTGTCCAGGCAATGCACTAGCCCGCCCCCAAGCCACCACGGTGCCGTCAGTGCGCAGTGCCAGCGTGTATTGGCTGTTCCCCGCAACGTCCTTAACATTGGCAAGACCCCCCGGGACCGTCATATCGCCGGAATCATTGGCGCCCCAGGCCACTACGGTTCCGTTAGAGCGGACGGCTACCGAGTAATTCCAGGCTGCCAGCACCTGGGCCACACCGGTTAGGCCCGCTGGCACATTGGTCTGACCATACACGCTGGAACCCCAGGCCACCACCGTGCCGTTATTTCGCAAGGCGAGCACATGTGCATGACCTGCTGAGATGCTCTTGACGCCAGATAAACCGGCGGGCGGCTGCAATTGGCCGTAATCATCCGAACCCCAGCCTACGAGTGTGCCGTCTGATTTGAGCACCATGCTAAAGAAGTCTCCGGCAGCGATTCGTGTAACCTGGTTCAACCCGGCGGGGACAGTGGATTGTCGGTCGAAGTTATGACCCCAGGCGATCACTGTGCCATTGGCTTTCAAAGCCAGGCTGTGGTCAATTCCACTGGAGATTGCAATCACATCGGTGAGGCCGGCAGGTAGCGAACCATGTCCCGCTCCCCAGGCAGCGACGGTTCCTGCGGCAAACGCTCCTGGTTGTGCCAAGGCGATTGCGAATAGAAGTGCGAGGCTAAAGTTGATGTTCCATTTCAGTCGATTACGGTTCCATCTCATAGGATCATGCATACGACTGCCGCGGGTGATGCCGGGCAGAGTCGTTGCATTCTCTGCTGATGGGTGAGATGGCTCAATACGGTCAACCCTGCCCCCGAGTGGAATCGCCACCCCATGCGGTATGATGGGCTTTTGTTCAATCGCTCAGAAGTGATCCACCCCATAGCCATTGGCTGGGGCTCTCCTATTGTCCACTGCATGCAAATGATTCACCGGCTTTTGGCAGCCGCCGTGCTCACTCTCGTGGTGTCCGGCGCCACTGCTCAAACGATTAGTTCCAAGCTTCGTTTCACATTCCGCGGCACTTGCTATCAAACCAATGGGCCGGGAGATATCGTGGCTACGCCAATCACCGAGCAGACTCTCCTGGAGGATCGCGCGCGGCTTGGCGGCATAACGGATTTCAGCACAGTGGCGATTGTGTATCACTTTAATGCCGACGCCAAAGGAGATACCGTGGAGATTGTGAGGGCTTCCGATGGGCAGAGTCTTGCGCTGGAGTTCGGATTCTGGTTTGGCAACGACGCTAGCCTGGGGCGATCTACTTTGACGAACGCGGCGCAGAACGAGATCCGGAGCGTGGATTACGTTTACACGTTGGAGAACTCGACTTACACCTCGTGGAATTCGCACTCAATGGGTGCGGCGTTCATCACACGGCGCTTTCTGAAAGATACCAACGGGAACGTCCGGGTGACTGCTGAAGGCCCCATTCAGTGGAGTGTGAATCCCACGGCCAACAGCAGCACAAAAGTGATTTCCGGGACTTTCTCCACAGGCGCCCCGATGTTCTGAGGGGGGAACTGGAGGGGACCAAAAGGACTTAAGGGACTAAAAGGACGGGGAAGGACTACGAGGCAGGGGATTGGTTTCTGCCTCGTTCCCTCGAGGCCAGTCGGGCGCGGGTCATACGCTCGCGTAAACCGCCCTCCCTAAGGAAATCTGCTTCCAGTCTGCGGAGTTGTTGATCCAGCAAGTAATTGGTCACTTTGATCAAGCCCACGATTACATTGGAGCCGATGGCGGGATCGGAATGTTCAATGCCTTTCTTGAAGGTTTCATAATCGGCATTCGGAGTACGGTTAAGGCGGCGGAGACGCTGGGTGTAGGTATGAGCGACCGGCCATTCCTCGATGTGATGCTGGCGCATGAAATCTCGGTAGTCCTCCAGCAGTTCCTCAAGACTAGCCCGTGCGACATTTGTGAGCTTGATCTCGGTTTCCTTTGACGTGCCGCTCGCTTGGCTGCCTTCCAAAATATTCTGCTTCCCGCTGCGAGCCGCCTGTACCATCTGATCGGTTGTTCGTGATCTTCGGTCTATGAATCGATCACAGAAATAGAGAGTGGCCTGGTAAACAACCAGGGATTTTTGATAGGAGAGCAGGTCCTGGTACCCGCCGTGCCGCGGGATAAAGCGATTGTCATTGGACTGAGGCACTTTCACCGGTTGTCGCGTTTGGGAATTCTGGGTTAATCTTCGCAAAGCCCCTAGAGTTTGTCAAGGACTTCTGAAAAGGGCCCAGAGCCCCCGTGCGCCGCTTACGTCCCTCAAGTCCTCACCGTCTCCCAGATTTCCCGGGCGGCTTGTGCAGGGTTTTTCGCGGCGTAAATGGGCCGGCCGATCACCAGCCAATTAGCGCCGGCGCTGACGGCTTCGGCTGGCGAAAGAGTGCGCTTCTGGTCGTCAGCAGGCTCGTTCCCGGTGCGGATGCCCGGCGTGACGAGTTGCATGGCAGCCGGGATTTGTGCGCGCAACGCAGTGATCTCTAAAGGCGAACAGACCAGCCCGCGCAATCCAGCCTGAGTGGCGAGCGCGGCCAGCCGTTCCACTTGTTGGCCGATCGTGCTGGTACAGCCAATTTCCGAAAGAGTCTTCAGATCCATGCTCGTCAGCACCGTAACTCCGAGCACCAATGGAGGCGCTACCTTGAGTTTTGCGGCAGTTTCCTGAGCGGCGGTCTCGGCGGCGCGCATCATTTCCAATCCACCGGATGTGTGAATTGTGAGCATCTGCACATCCAGGTGCACCGCAGACGCGACCGCTTTGGCCACGGTATTGGGAATGTCGTGAAACTTGAGATCCAGGAAGACCTGTCCGCCACCCTGGCGAATCTGGCGGACGATGTCAGGTCCGGCGCTGGTGAAAAGTTGGCTGCCGATTTTGAAGGCACCTACGTGAGGCGTGAGCTCGCGCGCGAGGCGGAGGGCATCAGCGGCGTTGGGGAGATCCAGTGCGACAATAATTGGGTTGCGCGACATGCGTGAATATTCAACAGCAGGAACGAGGGTAATTCAATGTAGAACGCAGAATCCCTGAATGGGCAATGGGTCCGTCTCATGGAAGGCGTGGCCCTGAGCCAGACAGGCAGAAAAGGCATGGCGGCCTGATTGCGCAGGCCGCCAATGCCTCAAACCCAAGGAGTTGAAGAGTGCAGGTGCTGAGACCCACACCGACTAGCAGATTCTATGGAAGGACGATTCGCCAGGGCGTAGATTCCCATGGCGGGAGGTAAAAAAACCGATCTGCAATTGTAAACGTACACCGTCACGGTTGGGAGTAGAGCAAAGTATATACCAGACATTAAGTGAGTACGCTCTCCGGCGCCATCTGCCTAAGTGCTTGCAGGCCAGCAAGGGCTTAAAAATCACCCTGCCGGGGAAGCGTGAGGATCAACTGAAGGGGCAGCTTTGTCCCACCTTGCCGGTCCGGTTTGTCCTATTCCGGGTCACGGATTGCCGGGGTTGTGCCTTTTGGCAATAGGTCCACCCGGGAGGGTTTTTCTTTGCGCCGGTCCGGCAGGAACACGAGCTTTTTGCGTTCTACGGTGATCACGGTCTTGCTGGCGAGTGAGAGAGCACGCGTCGTTTCGATGCCCGTCAGATTCCAGCCGGCCATACTTGGCCGGAAGAAGTGTCTGGAGCCGGAAGTGTTAAAGCCAGGGAAGAGCCTGACCTTCAGGTGCTTCTTCAAATGCGGATAATAATCATCCCAGTTGCGATCGTTATAGATGAAATGTGGCAGGTAGGGAGTGGTCTGGAGCCGTGCGTAGGTGGCGTGGTGCTCGATTGTGATCAATGGCTCCAGGGTATCCTCATCCGTATGCAGCAGGAGCAGTGGCGGTTGAAAGGTGGCTCGGATGGCTGAGTGAGCTTCCAGCGCTTCGATAGCAGTCAGCAGGGTGGGGGCTTCGTTGGTTAAAGGCACCCGAATTCGCCGGAAGAAATAAAGCTCGTCGGTTGATCCGGGCATGAAGACGATGGCCTTCACCTCATCGTCGGGGGTTAGGGCCCGGAGCATGAGATCCACGCAATTCGAGCGTGTGAGGATCGCGGTGGGCTCGGGCAGGGGCATGCGGTCCAAGGCCTGGCGCCACGTTTGCGCGGGGAGCGGGCAGGCCCAAGCCAGCCAAAGCAGCACCAGCAGCAGTGGGTTACGCATAGATGTTTGTTGCCCGTCATTCATAGTCCAATGTCTGTTTACGTTCCACATGTCCGCATGCTTTACGCAAGCCTTTTCATTAGGTACCTTGTTCTCTTTTGAGTCTGAAGAGTCATGCAGTCCATTGAACAGGAAATTAAACGGCGTCGCACGTTTGCGATCATTTCGCATCCCGATGCCGGCAAAACCACGCTGACAGAGAAGTTTCTGCTCTACGGCGGGGCGGTGCAGTTGGCCGGCTCGGTCACTGCCCGCAAAACGCAGCGCGCCACCACATCCGATTGGATGGAACTGGAGCGGCAGCGCGGTATTTCCGTGAGTTCCACGGTGCTGCAATTCGAGTATCGCGGTTATTGCGTCAACCTGCTGGACACTCCCGGCCATAAAGATTTCTCGGAAGATACCTACCGGGTGCTCACCGCTGTGGATGCCGCAGTGATGGTGATCGATGCAGGCAAAGGTATTGAGACCCAGACTCGCAAGCTGTTTGAGGTCTGCCGCCAGCGTGGCATTCCCATTTTCACGTTCATGAACAAGATGGATCGGCCGGCGCGCGACCCGTTGTCGCTTCTGGACGAGCTGGAACGGGTGCTGGGCATCGCGGCGTTTCCAGTCAACTGGCCCCTGGGCGATGGACCAGACTTTCGCGGCGTGTACGACCGCAAAGGGAATCTGGTGCACTTTTTCGAGCGTGTGCCGGGAGGCGAATACCGGGCACCGGTTTCTGTCCACGGCCTGGACGATGAGGTAGTCCGCGAGCAGATGAAGGTCGATACCTACAATCGGACGGTCGAAGAGCTCGACATGCTGCAAGGGGCCGGGGCGGAATTCGATCACGCGGCGATTCTGGCCGGCAAGCTCACGCCGGTATTTTTTGGCAGCGCGGTCAACAATTTCGGCGTGCAACTCCTGCTCGATTCCTTCATGGAATTGGCGCCGCCGCCGCATCCGCGCACAGCGGATGGCCAGGTTGTGCAGCCGGACGGCAACTTCTCCGGGTTCATTTTCAAGATCCAGGCCAACATGGATCCCAAGCACCGGGATCGGCTGGCATTCGTCCGCATCTGCTCCGGAAGGTTTGAGCGCGACATGACCGTAACGCATACACGCACCGGCAAGAAGGTGCGTCTCTCGAGTTCACACAAAGTTTTTGGACGCGACCGCGAGACGATTGATGAAGCGTATCCCGGCGACGTGTTGGGGTTGGTTGGACACAACGATTTCCGGATTGGCGATACCCTGGCTGAGGATGCCAAGTTAGTTTATAAGGAAATTCCGCGGTTCACTCCGGAGTGTTTTGCCTGGCTGCAAAGCCCGAGCACCGCCCAGTTCAAACGGTTTCGTGAAGGTCTGGACCAGCTTTTGCAGGAAGGCGTGGTGCAGGCGTTTTTAATGAAGGATTCCGTTCAGCGCGTGCCGTTGCTGGGAGCAGTCGGGCCGCTGCAATTCGAAGTCGTCCAGTACCGCATGCAGACGGAGTACGGAGCGGAATCACGTCTCGAATCTTCGCCGTGGAAAGTCATTCGTTGGGTGGGACCTGAAGGCCAACCGCCAGACGAAACCGGTCTGCCGACGGGAGCGCGTCTCGGGACCGACGCCGCCGGAAATGTGGTGGTGCTATTTCAGGATCAATGGAGTTGCGAGTTTTTCGAGGGGCGCAACCCGAAAGTGAAATTGCAGGTCCTGCCGCCCGGCTCAATCCTGCAGCCCGCGGAATAATAGCGAACTGGCGGACTATTCCAGGGGGAAGAAGGTCTCCATGAGGCTGCCCTTTTCGGTGCGCACAGCAGCGCCGGGGGCGATCTTATGCCTTTCAAACCAGCCTTGGCGCGTTTCCAGAACGAAACGAATGTTATCGCTTTCGGCTATCACTGAATTCGTGTCATACGGCTGTAGATCGTGGATCTCCTGGATGATGCCATCCGGATCAATATAGGCGGCCGAAAGTGGCAGCGGAGTGTTCATCATCCAAAACGAAACCTGCCGGGTGACTGGCATTGCGAAGAGCATTGCTTCATTCTCAGCCATGTTCGTGCGGAACATCATTCCGGTCATCAATTCTTCGGGCGCGACTGCCATTTCAGTAACCAATTCTTCAGGGCCGACCCACAGCTTAATGGTCTTGAGACGGGCCTGGGCGCGCGTGGGCAACTGGGGAACCGGCTGGCTCTGGGGAAGTGGCGGAGTCGAATCATCACAGCCCATCGCTCCGATCCCAATCAAGCCTGTGAGGGCGAGGGCGGTCCATGCCCGGCAGCAGCGCCTGATCAGGTTCGGGTCGAACTTTGAGCGGAATAAAGAAAGGACTCTCATAAAAATCAGGATGCCGGGATCTTCAAGACCGTTCCCACTTTCATCCTGCGCGCGTCGACGCGGGGATTTAGAGCCATGAGCGAATTAACGCTCACACCGTATCGCCGGGCAATGATGGTTGGGGTTTCACCACTTTTGACGGTATGCGTGCGATAGCTTGGCGTGGGGACTGGTGTCGAACGCACTGGGTCAGGCAAGGGTGTGATCATGCGCCCATTCGGAGTTGTGTATGTGCGGGCAGGCACGCTGAGAGCTGGCGTCTGCTGTGTTTCAGCGGCTCGGGGAGTTGTGAGCGCTGATGACTGTTGTTGGCTGCGTGCGAGCGCCTGTGCTTGTGCCTGCGCCTGCGCTGCGCGTGCTGCTTCAACCTGTGAAGCCAATGCCTGGGCCGCGATCTGGTTGCTCCAGTTTTGGAGCTGTGTGGCATACGTGCGCCATTTTGCCAGCTCCTCTTTCAATCGCTTGTTTTCTTCGATCAGGTTCTCAAACTCGCGCTGGAGTGTTTGAGTGACTGGCCCCAGTGAAACCGTGCGCGCCAACTCTTGTTTGCATGCGATGATGCGGCCTTTAACCGTATCCTGGTTGTTCGCGTTGGGACGCAGGCGGAGGTAGCTCTCGTAATGATAAATGGCCGCGGCGGGGTCCGGCTCTTTCTCATACAACTGTCCCAACTGGTAGTTGGCCTCCGCATGGCGCGGGTTGATTTCCAGCGTTTTTTGAAAACTCTCGATGGCTCCCTTGTAATCCAGGTCGCGGACCCGATTGCGTCCCTCGATGAACTGCGGCTCCCGTTCCTCATCGAGAGGATCCTGCCCCGAATCCAGGCAGCCGCACAGCAAACACGCGAGCACGAGCAGCATCGCGCTTACAGACCGGCTAACCAAAAAATTCATAGAGGAGCGATCCTAACCGATGCGCCCGCAACATTCAATGATGAGCGGGATGAAAGGATGATAGCTGCCGCTTCGCGGGCTTGCAGATCACGGTGAATTGCGTCAAGTTACAGACTTGAACGCTAGCCAACTTTGCCTCGCTCTGGTCGCGGCCGCCTCCTTCCAGGCACTCGCCGTCGATGCTCCCTTCATCTCCAATTCCCGTATCCAGATCGCCCTGGATCAGCATTCTGGCGCCGTGCAGAAACTGCGCGACTCCAAATCCGGTTTCGATTTCCTGGCGGCAGCCCAGACCCGGGCGTCTCTCTGGCATCTGGAGCTTGCCGGCAAAAACCAGTTCCTTACTGCCACGAATGCGCGGAGTTTCCATTGGGAACGCGCGCCCGGCAAACCCTCCGGGCTCGACCTGGTGTGGCAGGATTTTGGCCCGCAGTATTCCGGGGTGCGCGTCACAGCACAGGTGCGGCTGGACGCCAGGGAACCTTTGAGCCGCTGGCAAATACAGGTCGCGGGGCTCACTAATGGGCAGTTGGTGAAGGCGCGTTTCCCACAGGTGGCAAATCTCGCAACGCAACAAGCCGAGCGTGTCGCGGTGCCCATGTGGATGGGGCAACTGATGAATGACCCGCGCCAGACGCTGCCCGGTCGCGACAAGAAGGGGCTGCGTCACGAATGGGCCTATCCGGGTTTGCTTTCCCTGCAATGCATGGCGCTGTACGCAGAGGGTGGCACGGGGTTATACCTGGCGGCGGATGATACGTCGGCCTATCGAAAGACGTTTGCGATCACAGCCGGAAGCACTGGTGCGTTATCCTGCGACGTCTCGCATTTGCCGGAGATGGGTTCCGGGGCGGGTACGGATTGGCAGCTCCCTTACAAGGTCGTCCTGGGGACGTTTCAAGGTGATTGGGTGACTGCGGCAGAACGCTACCGTTCCTGGGCAACGAACCAGGTCTGGGCCAAACAGAGCCGTCTGGCTCAAGGCCAAGTGCCCCAATGGATTTTGGATACCGGCCTTTGGGTGTGGAATCGGGGTCGTTCAGCCCAGGTGCTTGATCCGGCGCTTTCTCTACAGGCGCGCCTGGACCTGCCGGTGAGTGTGTTCTGGCATTGGTGGCATGGCTGTTCCTATGACGCCGGGTTCCCGGAATACCTCCCTCCGCGGGAAGGCACGGCGCCATTCATCAATGCGATGTCGAATGCGCACGCGCATGATGTGCGCGCGCTGGTGTACATGAACCAGCGACTTTGGGGAATTACGACCGATAGCTGGACGAATCAAAACGCGGAACGCTGGGCGGTAAAGGGGACTGATAACCGGATTCATCCGGAGGTGTACAACACGTTCACCGGGCAGGCGTGTGTTTCCATGTGCATGGGCACACCATTCTGGCGGGACACCTACGCGGGGCTGGCCGAGCAAGCGGTGAAGGAACTAGGCGTGGACGGCATTTACATGGATCAAGCGTGCACGAGCCTCGCTTGTTATGATCCGGCGCATAACCACCCGCGCGGCGGCGGAGCGTATTGGATACAGGGATTTCGGACGATGTCGCAGGATATACGCCAGCGGGTGAGTGGTTCGGGCGGTGGGGCGCGCATCGGTTTAGCGGGAGAAGGTTGTGGTGAACCCTGGCTGCCTTACCTCGATCTGATGCTTTCGCTGCAAGTGAGCAAGGAACGTTATGCAGCACCCGATGGCTGGGAGACGATCCCGTTCTTCCACGCTGTTTACCACGCCTACGCGGTTCTGTATGGAAACTATTCCTCGCTCACCATGCCCCCTTACGACGACCTCTGGCCTGAGCAGTTTGCCCCGAGGGAACCGTTGAAATTGCTCGATGAAAAATTCTCACGCCAGTTTTTGATGGAGCAGGCGCGCGCGTTTGTTTGGGGCCAGCAGCCGACAGTTGCTAATTTCCAACCGAGCCACCTGGAAAGCCGCCGCACGGAGATGGATTACGTGTTGAACCTGGCGCGCATCCGAAAACAGGCGGGCGAGTATCTCCTGCGCGGTTCTTACCTGAGACCTCCGGAAATGGGAATCCTGGCTGCGGAGCTGGACATGTCGCGTCTCTCCATTTACGCGGGGCAGCAGGGCGGGTTGACCAGCTTCAGGCAGAGTTTTCCCCTCGTTTTTGTGGGTGGCTGGCGCGCGCCTGGCGGTCGGGTGGCGCTGGCTTTTGCGAGCACTGCCGACCAAGCGGTACCCTTGAGATTCAAGGTCGATACACGGTATTACGGCCTTTCAAAACGCCCACAAATGAGCCGTCTGGATGCTAAGGGTCGAACAAGCCTCGGTCGCATGGCCCGCGGAGGCGAGGTCAATCTTGAGCTGCCTGCGCGGGGAGCCTGCCTGATCGAGTTTGAGGATTGAGTGCAGCTACTGCGTGAGCGGCACAAAGTGGTGTTCCGGCGCGCGATCCTTGCCGATGCGCCACACACGGAAGCCGTGGGGGCGCTTGTCGAAATTCTCACTCGTGGTTTCTGAGGCCACGATGGGGATGCCTTCGTACTCGAGCAGGAGAGTTTTGTGTGCGTGCCCCACGAGAACGGCTACCACGCCAGCCCTCTGGAATAGATCCAGGAGCTCGTTGCGTTTTTCCGGCGCGAGGTTGAAGTAAGCTTCAGGCTCATCCGGCGTCTGCTCAAAAGGCGGGTAATGGCAAACCACAACGATGGGCAGCCGCTTCCTGGAGGCCTTCTCCAAAGCCCGTTTGAACCAGGCGTCGTGCCGGGCAGATTCAGTGGCAAGATTGGTCTTCCAAAGCTGGGAGTTGGCGACGACGAAAGCAATTCCCTTGTGTGTGAACGAGAAATAATCCTTCCCGATTTGTTTGCGATAAGCGTCGAGGCTCCCGGGGGTGGGCGTGTTGCCGATGTCATGGTTCCCCGGCGTGCAGTAAACAGGCATCTGCAGTCTGGCTTTGGCCGCATTGAAATCAGCAAAGGACTTCGTGTCTGGCTTGTTGACCATATCGCCGCAGATGACCACGAGATCCGGCTGGAGATCATTAATTTGCCGGACGGCTTGATCGAGCCGTGCGAGTTCCGCCTGGTAATCTTTGAAGCCGATCTGCGGATCACAGAGCTGCACAAAGGTGAACTCGCTTGATGCGCCAGAAGCGCCCGGGCTGCGGCAGCCTGTGATTGCCAGAGCGGCCAATACGAGGGTTAAGGAACAAAACCAGCGGATGAGTTTGGATGCTTTCATACGGTTCGCGTCTGAATCTTCTGACGGTGAGTTACAGTGTTCTCATCTAACGAATATAGAGAGTCAAAAAGGTATTGCTTGAAGGAAGCAGGTCCGGTGCAAAGTGCGTGGGCCGCCGCTAATTCAGCCGCGATTTCGTAGCAGACAAGTGCGCTGGCCGTAGCGGCCACGTAATCTTTTTCAACGGCCGCAAAGGCGCCAATAACGGACGCCGCCATGCAACCGGTGCCTACGACTGCGGTCATCAGCTCGTGCCCGTTATCGACCAGAACCGCGGAGGTGGAATTCACCACGATATCCTGTTTGCCGGTGATTACCACGGTTGCGTTGTGGTGCCTGGCCAGGCCACACGCAAGCGTTACCAGGTTGGAATGGACTTCGGCGGCATCCACGCCACGGGTGTGCACATCCTGCCCGGCCAGGCGTGCGATCTCGGACTGGTTGCCTTTGATAATGTCGATGCGGCAGTCCCGGAGCAGGTTTTGACATTGCTCATCGCGCATGCGGGTGGCGCCGGCGCCACAGGCGTCGAGCACGACAGGGATGCCGCGTTGATTGGCAGCTTGTGCGGCCAGCCGCATGGAATCCACAAATTCGGCAGTAAGCGTGCCGATATTCAGCACGAGCGCGGATGCGATCTGGACCATGTCTTTCATTTCCTCCGGTGCATGTGCCATAACCGGCGAAGCGCCCAAAGTTTTGACCACCTGCGCGCAATCATAGATGGTGACCCAATTGGTCAGGTGATGGACGACCGGTTTTTGGGAACGGACACGCGTGAGCAGTTGTGCTGGGGAAAAGTTCATACGACTCAGTAAACCGCGGGGCCGCCCGCCTGAAAAAGACGCTGTGACTGGACCATTCTCATCGGCTCGGAACGTGGCGCAAGCATCGAAATTTGGCAATGGATTTAAAATAGCTTGTCTCGCCGCACTCGCTCAGTAGTATATGAGGAGCACTCGCAGATCGTTGAAAGTTGTAATAGCAGCGGCTAACCGCGTGTGAACATGTCTTCTCAATTGGAATGTCTGGTGGCTGATGACTCTACAAAGAGCCAGAATGCTCATCGTCGAGGGACTTTGCTAATTGTCGATGACGAAGACGGGCCTCGCCAATCTCTCCGAATAGTTTTCAAAGAAGATTACAATATTCTTCTGGCGTCCGACGGACCCTCCGCGATTCAGCTCGCTCAACAACAGCCGGTGGACGTCGCGATTCTTGATGTTCGGATGGCAGGGATGTCTGGCATCGAGGTGCTGGAGCGGCTCAAGTTTGTTGATCCCAACATCGAAGTCATCATGATGACTGCGTTTGAGACCACGGACACGATGCGGCAGGCGTTGCGTTTGCGCGCGTGCGATTACATCAACAAGCCTTTCGATCTTTCCACCATGCGCGCGGCGGTCAGCAACGCCATGCAACGGCGCACGCTCGAAAGCGAGATTCACACGAACGCTGAGAAGCTTCAGGATTTGCTCAAGGAATTGCAGAGCCAGAAAATCGATGAGCAGATGGCGCAAACGCGTGGTGAAATTTACGCGAGCATCATTCACGACATCAACGGCCCGCTTACAGTCATTTCCGGTTTTATCCAGCTCATCAACCAACGCATCGGCAATTCGATGGAGCTGGAGTATAAGGACGTTGAATTTCTTAAAGACCGTCTGAAAACGATCACACGGCAGGTAACCAACTGCATTGAGATCTCCCGGCGTTACCTGGGTTTTCTACGGCGTCAGAACGAGGACGTTCCGCGCATTGGAGTGAACCAGTTGCTTGTGGATTTAGGCCACCTGGTGCGGGTTCATCCGGCGCGGCAGACGCATCATTTCAACATTCACTCGCTTTCGGAGGATATTGGGGTGCGTATGAACGGCACCGATGTCATCCAGGTGCTCCTCAATCTCACTGTGAATGCGTTCCAGGCGGGGGATTTCCAGCACTCTGTGGATATTGATGCGACCGTGCTTGGAGAACCGCTCGATTTGCAGAGACTCAAGGATTCACCCCAAGACCGCTTCATCAACATGGAACGGTTTGAGAATGTCGCGCCGTTGCTGGTGCTGACCGTGCGCGATACAGGCCCGGGGATTCCCCAGGATATTCTGCCGAAGATCTTCGAACCCTACTACTCCACCAAGGGCAAGCGGCAGGGCACCGGTCTGGGGTTGAACATTGTCCAGCGCCTGGTGCGCGAGGCCAATGGCGCTTTGCACGTGCACACCAATCCGGGCGAAGGAACAACCTTCACGGTTTATCTGGCCGCATCGCCTCCGGCCAAGACCTGAGCCGGACTTCACCCCGGCCCTTTACTCCCACTCGATCGTTCCCGGCGGCTTGCTCGTGATATCGAAGCAGACCCTGTTGACGCCTTTGACTTCATTGATGATCCGGCTTGAAAGCTTTTCCATCAGATCGTAAGGCAGCTTTACCCAATCAGCCGTCATGCCGTCCTGGGATTCCACCGCGCGGATGGCGATCGTGTAGTCGTAAGTGCGCTCGTCGCCCATGACGCCGACGCTACGGATGGGGAGCAACACAGCAAAGCTCTGCCAGATCTTGTAGTACCAGCCGCTGCTCTTCATTTCATCCACCACCACGCTGTCTGCGTTACGAAGGATGGTCAGACGGGACGGCGTGACTTCACCCAAAATCCGAACAGCCAGGCCGGGGCCCGGGAACGGCTGGCGCAGGACGATTTCGCGTGGCAATCCCAACTCGAGGCCGAGTTCACGCACCTCATCTTTGAACAGGCATTTGAGCGGTTCAACCAGCGCGAACTTCATCTTCTTCGGCAAGCCACCCACGTTATGATGGCTCTTGATCATCGCCGCAGGGTTGCCTGCGATCGGCACTGACTCGATGACATCGGGATAAAGCGTGCCTTGTGCAAGGAACTTGGCCTTGCCAGCCCGCTTGGTCGCCTGGTCGAACACTTCAATAAAGGTGCGTCCGATGATCTTGCGCTTGCGTTCCGGGTCCGTTACGCCTTTCAGGCGCGTGAGGAACAGCCGCGAGGCATCTTCATACTGCAACTTGATGCGGAAATGGCGTCCGAAGACCTCCCGCACCACTTCGGCTTCGCGTCCGCGCAAAACACCGTTATTGACGAAAATACAAGTAAGCTGGTCGCCTATGGCTTTGTGGAGCAACGCGGCCGCCACGCTCGAATCGACTCCACCGCTCAGCCCCAGGATCACACGTTCACTGCCCACCTGCTCGCGGATCTGCGCCACTGCAATATCGATGTAGCTCTGCATCGTCCAGTTCTTGCCGCACCCGCAAATATTGTGGACAAAGTTTCTGAGCACCTCTTTACCGCGCGGGGTATGAGCGACCTCCGGATGGAACTGCAACCCGAACATCTTGCGGGCGTGATTCTCGATCGCCGCGTAAGGAGAGTTCTCCGTGACGGCGACCGCTTTGAACCCTTTGGGGAGCTTCGTGAGCTTGTCGCCATGTGAATTCCAGACCTGAAGCGACTCGGGTAGATTGGCGAACAACGGGCAGAAGCTGTCCTTAACGTTGAGTTGGCCTTTGCCATACTCGCGCTTCAAACCGGGTTCCACTTTTCCGCCCAGGAAGTGTCCGAGCACTTGGAGGCCGAAACAGATGCCGAGCACAGGCACGCCCAGCTTGAGGATCTCTGGATCGGGCAGCGGGGCGTCATCGGCGTACACACTGGAGGGGCCGCCGGAGAGAATGAGCCCTTTCGGCTTCATTTTCGCCAGTTCTTTGGCCGGGATGTCGTAGCGCACGATCACCGAATACACGTTGCACTCGCGGACGCGCCGGGCGATTACCTGCGTGTATTGTGATCCAAAATCTAAAATGACGATCTGCTCAGTCATGAACGGAGATTAAATGCCCTGATTCAGGGCCTTTGGCGAGCCAAATGTCTGATGCTGGGGGGGGTGTGATTGTAAGTGGGTGAGGCTTACGGCTCCTTTAAGGTGAGCGATCGGACTTTTGCCCGACGCACGCGCGACAATGTAGCCCCGAAGTGGGCGTTCGCAGCTAGCCCGGCACGGAAGTGCCGGGTATGGTGATTGAAGCGATCCTCGAAGCCCCGAAGTGGGCGACCGAGCCTCCCATTGCTCCCGGGGATAACGGTTTTCGAAAGGGATGTTCTGTCCGTGCAACATTACCCCAGACTCCTGCGCAAAACTTGCTTCGAGTATAAGCCCATGTAGGGCATGCCAGAGAGCTAACGGCGTGGCGGTTGCTGTTTCCGGTAAGAATGACGTCGAATCGGCTGTCCCTGTCGGGACTTGATTGATCTATAGGGCGCACTACCCAGCACTCCCGTGCGGGCTATTCGCGGTCGCCCCTGTTCAGGGGCTTCGAAGCGGACGAACTCGGTTACCTGTCCGACACCGGACAGAACTCAGCATTCCCTCACCCACTTATAATCACATCCGTTCTGCCGTTCTGCCGTTTGCCGTCTTGCGCGTAGTTTTTCGAATCGTTATTCTGTTCTCGATGAATCCAGTTCTGCGCGGGGTTGCGGGGGCGTGTTTAGTGGCCTGGTCTGCTTACCCAGCGGAGCCTGCCACCATTCCCGTCCGACACTTCAAAGGCCTAGGCGATTACCAAATCCTGGCGGCTTCCAACACTCTCTCTGCGGTTGCGCCGCAACAGTGGGTGACCGCCCGGCGTGCAGTCCGGGGCGACACCAACGTGGTTGAGTTGGGCAGCCGTGTCGTTATCCAAACCGCCACAAACGTGGCTCTGGACACCCTGATGAAGGGACAACCGCTCACCCTGAGCCGACAAGTCGCCCCGGGTGTCTATATTTTCCAGGCGCCGGATGCTCCGGGTGCCATCGCCGCTGCTGAAGCGTTGTCCACGCGACCAGGCGTCACCGCAGCTTACCCCGTGATCAGCAAGCCTACCGAGCTCCAAAGCCGTTACGCACCTTATCCATCAGACACTTTGTTCAGGATACAATGGCAACTGGAGCACCGCAACGCGGACGGCAGCTCAGGAGGTATGGATTTGAACGTGCGCGAAGCATGGCCAATCTCGACCGGGACTGGTGTGACCGTTGCAGTCGCCGATACTGGTGTTGAGTTTGCTCACCCTGAGCTGGCTCCTGCAGTCGAGGGCGCTCCCCATTTCAACTTCGACACACAAACGGCAGAGGCAGGTCCTGTCTCCGGCACACCGAGTGCCGCGCACGGCACTGAGGTTTCCGGGTTAATCGCGGCAACTCTCAATAGCAATCGCATGGTGGGCGTGGCCCCGGGCGCCAGCCTCGCAAGCTGGGTCATCTATCGCACCAACTTCGCCACTATCCCCGATGATCAGCTCATGGACATGTACCAGTTCCAGTCCAACACCGTGGCGGTGCAAAACCATAGTTGGAATCACATTGGCGTGAGCCAGAACGCGGCCACCACACTCGAACAGATAGGCATCTCGAACGCTGTTCATCATGGACGTTCTGGAAAAGGTGTGGTAATGGTTCGCTCCTCCGGTAACAACAGGCTGGGCGGCGCCAATGCCAACGACGATGCCTATGTCAATGATCCCGGTACCATTGGTGTGGCCGCAGTGCGCTTCGACGGGCGCACCACCAGTTACAGCGAGCCGGGCGCCTGCGTTCTCCTCGCCGCGCCCAGCGGTGATCTCGAATCCGGTTTCCAGGGACTTTTTACCACCGACCTCCTCACGAATCGCGGCGTTAACCAGATTAAATTCTTTTGGCCAGATGAGGATCTCTCTGGATACGTCTTTAATAATGATGGGTTTAGCGGTACCTCTGCCTCAGCCCCCCAGGTTGCAGGCGTCGCCGCGCTCGTTCTCTGTGCTAATCCGCAGCTCACGGCCAATGATGTGCAACGAATCCTCGTCGCCTCATCCCGGCAGTTCGATCCGGCCGACCCAGACCTGCAAATGAATGGCGCAGGGCTCCTTTTCAGTCACAATACCGGGTTCGGTGTGCCCGACGCCGCAGAGGCTGTGAGGTTAGCAAAGACCTGGCCCACCCAACCGCCCTTAGTGCGTGCAAATCTTAGCCTGAATGGCCCCGCCGAGATCCCGGATGACGGATTGCGTCTCCTCATCACAGGCGAGGGTGTGCCTTCCGAATTGGCATCCATTCAAAACCTTCCTTCTGTTGGACCCCACGCCGATGCTCCGACTCCAGTGTTGCCTCTAGTCTGGGTGGGGCGCGGCACCAATTACTCAGGGATCTCACTCACAAACAAAGCCGCGTTGATTGAGCGCAGTTCCAGCACGTTCGCCAATGCCCTCACGCTTGCGGCGCAAGCCGGGGCCAGCTTCGCTGTTGTTTACAACTTCGCCACCAACACTGATCCCAATGGCGCGCCCGGGGGCGATCAACTTATTCCAATGGGCCGCACGGATTTCGTGCCAATCCCAGCTATATTCATCGGCCACACTGCGGGCGCCGCTTTAACGAACCTGTTGGCAACCAACAGTTCGGCGCGCGCACAAATCCGCCTTTTCTCGACGAATATCAGTTTCACCGTCCCTAACACGTTGTGCCTTCAGAATGTCGGCTTGCGTGTGCGCACGGATCATCAACTCCGGGGCGACCTGCGAATAACGCTGCTTTCGCCGAGCGGAACTCGCAGCGTTCTTCAACGTTATAACGCAGATACGGCACCCGGCCCGGTGAACTGGACCTACTGGTCACGGCTCCACTTCGGCGAAACCAGTTTTGGAACATGGACCGCTTCCATCTCGGATGAGGCCCAGGAGGCCACCGGGAACGTGCTTGAAGTTGAGCTCATCCTCGAAGGCAGCGCCATCGCTGACACGGACCATGACGGATTGGATGACACTTGGGAAAACCTGAGGTTCGGCACTCTTGACCAATGTCCATTGGATGATCCCGATCAGGATGGGGCCAACAACGCCCGCGAGTTGCTGACCGGCGGCAACCCGGACGTGGCGGAGAATCTTCACCCGGCGCTTGACCTTTCCAAGTGGAAAAACACCATTTGGCGTTTGAGTTGGCCATCGAGCCCTCATTACAATTACGAGATCCTGGCTGGCACCAACATCAACGCACTGGAGCCAGTCGGAACTGTTCCGGGGAAATTCCCTCAAACCGAGTGGTTCAACCCATCCGGCCAGCTCCAGTTTTATCGCATACGCGTCACGGACGTTGCCAGATAAGAAGCGCGGAATTCAAGAAGTGCGTTCATAGCCGAGCATCCGTAACACGCCATCAAGGTCCCCGCTCACAAACTCCGGGGTAACTCCCTATTGGCCACGCGAGCCTGGCGACTTAGCGTCTGCGGGTGAATCCGAGTTTCCGGAGTTCAACGCTAGCGGATTACGTCGCTTCTGGCTCCTTCTTTTGGGCGGCCGGGATTGAGGATACCTTTATAACCGCGCCATTTCCCTCCACCGGTCGCACGTTGGATGAGTACGAGCTGACTGGACATTACGAGCGATGGCGCGAGGATTTGAATCTTTTTCAAGAACTGGGGGCTCGTTGCGTGCGTTATGGGATTCCATGGCATCGGATCAATCCAGCCCGGGGTGCGTGGGATTGGTCATTCGCAGACCGGACCCTGGAACACCTGCTGAAGCTTGGCATCACGCCCATCGTGGATCTGGTGCATTACGGGCTGCCGCCGTGGATCGAAGGAGCCTACTTGAACCCGGATTTTCCTGCTTATATGGCGGAGTTCGCGGGGCGGGTGGCTGAACGATATCGCGGACGCATCCACACCTACACACCATTGAACGAGCCGCGTGTGACCGCCTGGTATTGCGGCAAGCTCGGTTGGTGGCCTCCCGGATTGCGCGGCTGGAAAGGCTTTGTGCAGGTTATGGCTGGGGTGTGCCGAGGAATCGTAGAGACCGTTCATCGTCTTAAACAGGTGGATGCCGAGATCCTCCCGGTGCAGGTCGATGCCACCGATCTGTATGAAAGCGAGGACCCCAGTTTGCAGCAGGAGGTTTTCCGGCGGCAGGAAATCGTCTTTTTGGCCCTTGATCTCGTGACGGGCCGTGTCGTTCCGGGCCACAGCCTGTATGAATGGCTTCTCAAACAAGGGATGTCGGCTCAGACGCTTGGCTGGTTTCAGTCGCACCGGATTGAAACGCCTCTGATTGGCATTAACCTTTACCCGCTCTTCTCGCGAAAGATCCTGTCTCGTTCGTCGCATGGTCTGCGCATGCGCATGCCGTACGCATCGGCGGAGATCATCGACCGTCTGGCGAGACTCTATTACGACAGATACCAGGTGCCATTGTTTATTTCGGAGACGGCATCCCTTGGCAGCGTGAAGCGGCGGGCCGCCTGGCTCAATGATTCAATCGCTGCTGTACAGCGGGTACGTGCAGAAGGCATTCCGCTGATCGGCTACACATGGTGGCCGCTGTTCGCGCTGGTCACCTGGGCCTACCGGCAGGGACAGCATCCCCCGGACTATTACCTCAAACAAATGGGCTTATGGGATCTCCGGAATAAAGATGGCAAAACAATGGAGCGCGTCTCTACTCCCTTAGTTGAGGCCTACAGAACTGCGGCTCGACACACCCCCTCGCTTGTTCTAAAAACAGAGCGTGCGGCCTGATCGGCCGCGTTTTTAGAACCCATCATGAAACGTCGTGAATTCATCACTGGCGTGGCGGCTGGCATTTCCGCCATGGCTGTTGCTCCTGCGCTTTCCACTGCTGCTCCGTTTAAATCTGCATCCCGAGGCCAGCTTGCTGACCCGGCATTCCGCCCGTTGCCGCTGGGCTCCATTACGGCCGAGGGCTGGCTTCAACGCCAGATGCGTTTACAGGCCGAGAGTTTAACCGGCCATCTCGATGAGTTCTGGCCCGATGTGGCCCAAAGCCAATGGTTCGGCGGCCAAGCCGAGGGCTGGGAGCGCGCTCCTTATTGGCTCGACGGATTCATTCCGCTCGCCTGGGGTTTAAACGATGCCAGACTTAAGCAACGTGCCCAGGAACGCGTGGACGCAATCCTCAAAGGCCAGCGTGCCGATGGCTGGTATGCTCCATTTCCTGCCGACGCCAGCTCACGAGCTTATGACATGTGGGCCATTCTCCTGGTGAATAAGGTGCTCACGCAGCATCACGAAGCCACGCGCGACCCTGCCGTGTTGCAGGCCATGGAACGCAACCTCAAAGCGATGCTCAATACGCTGGACCGCACGCCGCTGTTCGGTTGGGGCAAAGCCCGCTGGTTTGAAGGGCTCATTCCGGTTTACTATGTCTATGAGCAAACCGGCGAAGCCTGGCTGCTTGATCTTGCTCGCAAGCTTCATGCGCAAGGCTTCAATTACGGCGAATACTTTCAGGGCGAAGAGATAAAATCTCCGACACCGCGCCGCGGCCTTTGGACCATGGAAAAACACGTGGTCAATGCTGCCATGGCGATCAAAGCCGGCGCCATGGCATGGCGCCTCACTCGCTCCGAACAGGAACGCGCGTTGCCGCACGAAATGCTTGCTGTCCTGGACCAGTTCCACGGCCAGGCCACGGGGATGTTCGCCGGAGACGAATGCCTTTCCGGGCGCAACCCGCTTCAAGGTACCGAACTTTGCGCTGTGGTTGAAGCCATGTACTCGTTGGAACTCTGCATGGCGATGACCGGGGATCCCAGCTTAGGCGATCGGCTCGAACGGATCGCGTTCAACGCATTGCCGGGCACCTTCTCTCCAGATATGTGGACCCATCAGTACGTGCAGCAGACAAACCAGGTTCAATGCACCATCAATCCAGACCAGATGTGGTCCACCAACGGTCCGGACTCAAATATCTTCGGCCTGGAGCCGAACTTTGGTTGCTGCACGTCCAACCTGCACCAGGGCTGGCCCAAGCTCACCAGCCATTTGTGGATGAGTGCTCCCCAGGGCGGCATAGCGGCGATGGCCTACGCGCCTAGCCGCGTTCGTTTCAACTCCCGCGGCACAGACGTCGAGGTGGTCCTGGCCACGGATTACCCGTTCCGGGAGGAACTCACATTCACCGTTACACCCAGCCAGCCTGAGCGGTTCCCGTTGTTTTTGCGCATCCCAGCCTGGGCTAAAGGCGCCACTCTTGCGATTGCAGGCGGATCGGCGCGTCCGGTCAAACCCGGCACACTTCACCGCGTGGAGCGGCAGTGGAGCGGTTCCACGCAACTGACCTTGCGTTTCCCAATGCAGCCGACCGTTTCACGCCGCTATAACAACGCGCTGTCAATCTCCCGCGGCCCATTGGTTTACTCGTTGAAGATCGGGGAGGAATGGAAGCGCGTGAACGAGGACAAACCGCATAGGGAATTGCCTCACGGCGATTTTGAGATTCGCCCCACCACGCCTTGGAACTACGGCCTCGTACTGGACGAGAAGAATCTCGCAGCCAGCGTGAAATTCGAGGAACAGCCGGTTGGTGAAAAGCCATTTGCGCCTGAAGGCGCAGGCATCCAGGCTTTTGTAAAAGGACGCCGCCTTCCGAATTGGAAGATGGAGCATGGTTGGGCAAGTGAAGTGCCGCCTCAGCCGCAATCCACCAAGGAACCAGTTGAGGAACTCACGCTGTTACCCTACGGCTGCACGCGGCTTCGGATCACAGAATTCCCGCGCCTTGGATAAGCGGGGTGGTCCACATTGAGCGGGCTCCTCTGGAGTTTGCGGACCTCGCCGAACTGCGAGCACTAATGGCTTTGTCTTTTCATCACACCGGTATTATTCTGCCCCGGCGATGAGACCAACTCGGATAGGAATTGCACTGCTGGCTGCGATCCTGGTCATAGGCCTGATTTATTACAGCACCTCCAGCAAGCCTCCGGTGATTGTAGATGGCCAGAAAATCGTGGCAGCGATGGCTGCCTACGCGGGCGAGTTGAAATCCAGAGGACTGCAAGTGCCGCCAACCGTTTCACTGAAAGACTTGATTGCCCTGCGCTATTTAAATGCGGCAGATGTCAGCGGGCTCAAAGGCCTTGAAGTCACAGTCAATTTGCAGGCAGATCCCAGCCGGCCACAGGATGTCCTGATCCGCGCCCAACTCCCCGGCGGCGAAGAGATGGTGACCTTCGTGGACGGAACGGTGCAACAAATCCCGGCAGCAACTTCCGCGAGGTGACTCTGAATCAGAAGGCCCCGATTATCTTCTGAACAGAAAAAAGACGATTGGCGCGGACACCAGGGAGCCGATCCCGCAAACAGCCAGGACCAACGGCAACCCCCATTGAGCTATGAAGTTCACCACTTCGGCCTCAGAAGGTTCCCTGGGATTTACGAAAAGTTCAACTCGGTCACCCGGTTTGATTTTCCAATTGGAGCTGCCGAAGCGGCTCTCAAATGTGGCATAAGCACCCGTTGTGGTTTGATAGCGGATTACTGGATGTTTGACTCCGCTGCCTGTTTCTTTGACCTCCACAACCTCGCCCGAGGCTTTTTGCCACTCAGCCAGCCGGGAGGCTTTCCTTCGGTAAAAGAAAAAAGCCAGTAATCCAAAGACCAGGCCCTCCGCCAACAAAAAACCGGCGATTAGTTGGTTTAGCATAGGAAAATTTATCTGATTGTGATTGCCCCTGATGCTGGTAGCAGCCTTTCACCTTTGCAAGTAATCACTATAGCAAACAAGAGGGGACAAGTCCTCGTTCTAATCTGCCACTTTCAGATGGCATTCGGCTTTCTCACGGGTGCTGCCATCCGATCGCAGGCATACTGACCGAACAGGAATCCGTACTGTTGGTAACCTCTAGCCCTAAAATAGAAAAGTTCCTGGTGGTTCTGGTTTGCGCCTTTGCGGCGCAAACCAGAACCACCAGGAATGACATTGAATGGAACGCGCGGTTTCCAACACTACGGAATTGCCACGCACATCGCCTGGTGTTTGGCCGTTTCTATCGCGAGGGAAGGCCTCAAAAGCACACGTGAGACGCTTTCGAATGCTGGAATCAGACTTCGTTAATAGGAGGCCTGTTGTCGCGAGTTCACGTTTTACGTTTTACGCATTACGGCTCCTCCCCGTCCCCTTCAATTCTTCATCGTCTCCCGGCGCGGGTTGTTATAGCTTGCTCCCA
This sequence comes from uncultured Verrucomicrobiota bacterium, assembly GCA_942493075.1. Taxonomy (GTDB): domain Bacteria; phylum Verrucomicrobiota; class Verrucomicrobiia; order Limisphaerales; family UBA8199; genus JBBQYD01. Next base: position 6,290,465 of record OW818681.1, read on the forward strand.
GGTTGAAGGTGCCGGCCTGGGTATCAACCAGGCTGGCAGCAAGCATCATGGCACTTTTTGTCAGTCTCTGGATTAAACTGTTTTTCGTCCTCACCCCGTTTTTCGGGTTGACGATGTTCTTGAGCTTTACGGAAGGGTATGCGGAGGCGCGCCGCCGGAAGCTGGCGTTGCACGTGACCGCCGCCGTGGCGGTTCTCTGCCTCCTTCTGTTCTTTGGCGGACAGCAGATCTTCAACCTGTTCGGTATTACACTGGATTCGTTCCGGATCGGAGCCGGAGTGTTGCTGATGCTTTCAGCAATAGGGCTGGTGCAAGGCGGCGCCCAATCTAAAGGGGGTAAGGAAGGGGGAGACATCGCCGTCGTTCCCCTGGCTGTGCCCATCATTGTAGGGCCGGCTACGACGGGCACACTGTTGGTGTTGGGTGCGGAGTTAACGGTCGTTTGGCATAAAGTCATCGGCTGCCTGGCGCTATTGACGGCTGTGATCTGCATTGGGGCAGTGCTGCTGGCCAGTTCAGCCATCAACCGTTGCGTCGGTGATCGCGGCATAACGATTCTCAGCAAGCTTACCGGCCTCGTGCTGGCAGCTTTGGCGGCACAGATGATCATGACCGGCGTGCACAGTTTTCTCGTGGTTCACCCTTGAATCAGCACGCATCCGAGGCCATCTGGAACGTCGTTATTCTCACGACGCGGGGACCGGTTGCGTTCGAGACGCTGCCCTTTGCGATTCACCGGATTAAGAGCCAATGAGGGATCACCAGTGTTGTCCCTTTTCCTGCTTGCGCTCTGCGTGGTCTTCGCTAAAAGTGACGGTGTAAATCGAAGAGCGCAGGTGATTCTCTTGCGTTTTTCGTTATCGTTCGCGCTGTTGATCAGCCATTTAACTTGTCGGTTGCCGTTCCGAAATGATCATTCATAAACTGCTGCTCCGCTTTTTCACGCATCGTGACGATGCGCTCTTCTACCTCATGCAGGCGGAGGACGCGATACGCTGGCTGGAGCGGAACGGTGTTTCCATCGGACCCAATATCCGCGCTCTGGATCTGGGTTGCGGGCATGGTGTGTTTGGCCGCGAGCTATGGAAGCGGGGCTGCCAGGTCACTTTCGCCGACCAGGAGAACCACCTGTATCCCGAGCTGAAGGATTGTCCGTTCAAGAAAGTGGACATTGATAACGACGATCTGGGCTCTTTAGGAGAGTTCGACCTGGTGATTTGCTCGAATGTCTTTGAGCATTTGGCCAAGCCGGATAAGTTCCTGGACCAGTGCACTCGTCTGCTTGCAAAAGGCGGTCGTTTCTACCTCAGTTGGACCAACTGGCTATCTCCGTTTGGCGGGCATGACTACGCCCTCTTCCACTATTTCGGTCCGCGTTTTGGGCGATGGTTGAAATACAAGCTTACGGGAAAATGGAGCGATCACATACCGTATGTGAACCTGTATCCGACGTATATTGGTTCGACTATCGGGAAGCTGAAGAAGACGCCCACCGCAAAGATAGTGAAGATGGCCTCCCGTTATTATCCGGAGTTTTCATTCGTCCTTCACATTCCTCTTGCTCGCGAGGTCCTGGCCTGGAACTGCGCGCTGCTCATTACCAATCCTCAGAAGAACAAGGAATAGCACAAACGGAATAGCGATCTGGTTGAGCACTTAGTTACACCTCGGTTAGTTGGGAAGAAAAAACCGGCGAATCGACAATGCGACTCGCCGGCTGAGATCTCCAGGCGCTTTTACGGGGTGACGATGCGATAGAAGCGCTGAGGAAACTTCGCAGAATGCTGATCGCCGAATTCACAGCGCCCCTGATTGTCAGCAATTGCAGAGCCTATATCCACCCAAGTGATCATGTCGGTGGAAGCTTGAACCCGATAGCGGAGCGAAGGCGTACCGGCGAATCGCATCCTAACACACTCCGTCTTTCCGGGGGATTGCACGGTGAGGCGTTTACTGGCGGCTGCAGTGTTTGTGCTCGTTGATTGAGCGATCTGCAACCCGGAGATGATCGCAAAGCCATCGGCTCCCGGGCGAACAGTCAGGACCATGCTGCCGTCCGCCCGCACAGGCACGCCGGCGAAACGCACGTAATGCACGCCTTCCTGCCAGACAGGAATTCCAGTGGGATTCGTGTCCCTGCAGCTCCGGCTGCCAAAATCGGCTCCACCAGCGGTGAGTTGGTAGTTTCCGTCGTGTGAGTAAACGTAAAGATCGTAACGTCCTGCCGGAAGATTTGACACGGTGACCGTAGCGATACCACTGAAGGGATAAATGTATTCGCGATACATTGGGTCAAGAGATCCGGTGCTCCAGGCGCCAGGTGCATTGTCCACACTCATGACGATCTGGCTAGCCGTCCCGCCGGCCAGTGTTAGATTCGTTAACACGCCAGAAGTCCGCCATCCGCCCGCTTCATCCCGGGTGTAGTAATTCCAGAAATCGCTTGTTTTTCCAACAGCCGCAGCACCTTGCTTTGAGCTCGGGCCCGCGCCTGAGCCGAAATCCACATCGAGCAGGAATGGGGCAGGCGCCGGAGCATCTCCCGTCCGCACCAATTGCATGCCAGAAATGACGGCGTACCCGTCGAGGCCTGGCAGCACAGTCAATGTGACTGCTTCGCCTGCCTGAACGACCACTTTGCCAAAGCGCACATACTGGCGGCTTTCCTGCCATACGGGGGACCCGTTCCGGGCGCTATCCCGGCAAGTCCTGGTTCCCAAATCGGCGACACCCACCTTCACGCCATAGTTGCCATCGTGTGAGTAAACGTAGATATCATATTCGCCAGAAGCGAGGTTGGTGATGGAGAGCGTGCCAAGCCCCTGGAAAGGATAGAGGTAACTGAGATACATTTGGTCGAAAGAACCGTTACCCCAGGAACCTGGAAGATTGGTCACAATCAGGCCGGTCAATGTCGCAGTCCCATCGGCCAGCTTCAGATTTGTGAGCGCGCCCAAGGTTCGCCATTCTCCGGATTCGCCATCCCGATTGTAGAAATTCCAGACGTCGTTTGCGCTCTGGCCCACGGCAGCCGGCCCGGTCTTTCTCGCGCTCTCACTCTGACCAAGATCAATGTTGATCAAATTACCGGGTGCCTCTTGGACCACGACGACAATGGCGTCGCCACTGAGAGTGGATCCAGTGCTGTTCGTTACCTTAACAGCGTAGGCGCCGGCTTGATTCAATTGGATTCCGGAGATCGAATAAAGGGCATTTGTTGCGCCGGGAATTTCGATTCCATTCAACAGCCACTGATAGGCCAAAGGTCCAGAGCCAAGAGCCCCTACGGACAGGACTGCATTGGAGCCAGCAAAAACAGTCTGGCTTTGGGGTTGTTCAACGATTGCCGGGGAGGTATTCGACACAACTCCAGCACTCGGTGCGATCTGCAACCCGGAAATGATCGCAAAGCCATCGGCTCCCGGGCGAACAGTCAGGACCATACTACCGTCCGCCCGCACAGGCACGCCGGCGAAACGCACATACTGCACGCCTTCCTGCCAAACAGGAGTTCCAGTGGGATTCGTGTCCCGGCAGCTCCGGCTGCCAAAATCGGTTCCACCAGCGGCGAGTTGATAGTTCCCGTCGTGCGAGTAGACGTATAGATCGTACCGTCCTGCCGGAAGATTTGACACGGTGACCGTAGCGATACCACTGAAGGGATAAATGTAATCCTTATACATGGAATCCGCAGACGCGGTTCCCCACGCTCCCGGCGCATTGGACACGCTCAGGGCGATCTGGCTAGCCGTCCCGCCGGCCAGTGTTAGATTCGATAACACGCCAGAAGTCCGCCATCCTCCCGCTTCATCCCGGGTGTAGTAATTCCAGAAATCACCCGCTTGGCCTACAACGGCGGCGCCTTGCTGTGCACTTGGTCCCGCACCAGCGCCAAAATCCACGTCGAGCAGTAATGGGGTTGGGGATGGGGCATCACCCGTGCGGACCAGTTGCATGCCAGAGATCACGGCGTAACCATCGAGGCCTGGCAGTACGGTCAAGGTGACCGCTTCACCTGCCTGGACAATTACTTTGCTAAAGAGCACATAATGCCGACCTTCCTGCCATACGGGCGTCCCCTCCCTGGCGTTATCCCGGCAAGTCCTGGTTCCCAAATCGGCGACACCCACCTTGAGGCGATAATTGCCGTCATGGGAGTAAACGTAGATGTCATATTCGCCAGAGGCCAGGTTGGTGACCGAAAGCGTGCCCAGGCCTTCGAAAGGATAGAGGTAACCGAGATACATCTCGTCAGAAGAACCGTTACCCCAGGAACCTGGAAGATTGGTCACAATCAGGCCGGTCAATGTTGCAGTTCCATCGGCCAGCTTCAGATTTGTGAGCGCGCCCAAGGTTCGCCATTCTCCGGCTTCACCATCCCGGTTGTAGAAATTCCAGAGATCGTTTGTGGTCTGGCCCACGGCGGCGGGTCCAAAATTCCTCTGACTTTCACTCTGCCCAAAGTCGATGTTCAGTAGAGTCGCGCCTTGCAGCGTGTGGGAACCGAGAAACAAGGTTAAAAACAACAAAGCGGCGGCGACATTGCATCTGAAATGAAACGCATTAGCGCATCCAGTAGTTACAGTGACATTCATAATCTGCCTTTCCGTCAGGGGAGATTCCTGAAGATAGTTTGCCAACCAATTCAGTATCGGCAAGTGGAATTCCGTGTGTTTACGATCCGTGCCGGTTCGCGCCAAGGAACTGGTTGCCGGACTGGACCTTGCCTGAACCAACTGACATTTCATAACCTCCCGCCTTTCCCCTGCCAATAGGAGGACCGTGCTTTTCTCGTGGTTCACCCTTGAATCAGCGCGCATCCGGGGTTAAAAAGATCAACATTCGTGTGGACAGGTTGGGACCGGTTGCTAACATCGGAGATTGAACTCGGAAGCAAAATGAAAAAGATCGAAGCCATTATTAAACCGTTCAAGTTGGAAGATGTGAAGGATGCGCTTTCCGCTCTTGGAGTGGAGGGTATGACCGTGTCAGAAGTGAAGGGCTTCGGGCGTCAGAAAGGCCATACCGAGATTTATCGTGGCAGCGAGTACACCGTCGATTTTTTGCCTAAGATTAAGATCGAAGTGGTGCTGGCCGATTCCATGGTCGCCAACGCTGTGGATGCGGTGGTTAAAGCGGCCAAAACCGGCAAAATTGGCGATGGCAAGGTGTTTGTGAGCAACATAGAAAACGCCATTCGCATCCGCACCGAGGAGACCGGCGAACAAGCGGTCTAATGCCTGATTTTGAGTGTCCCCCGCCCTGGTGGGCGGGGGACTTTTTTGTCTCTTGAAATAGTAAGTTATACAACCGTAAAACCATCAGTTCCATGAGCACACCCAAGAGCGTCATAGAAATGGCCCGCAAGAGCGGCGCCAAAATGGTCGACATCAAATTTGTCGATACCTTCGGCACGTGGCAGCATTTTACATGTCCTATAAGGGAGCTGGTCGAGGAGGTCTTCTCTGAAGGCTTCGGCTTTGATGGCTCGAGCATCCGTGGCTGGAAGAGCATTGAGGCTTCCGACATGCTGGCCCTGCCCGATCCTGACACCGCATTCATGGATCCGTTCTGCGCGGAGCCGACGCTCAGCTTGAACTCGACCATTGCGGAAACCGATACCCGGGAGCCTTACACACGCGACCCGCGCGCGATCGGCCAAAAAGCCGAGAAATACCTGGCTAGCACCGGGCTCGCTGATTCGGCGTTTTTCGGGCCTGAAGCCGAATTTTTCATCTTCGATAACGTTCAATATGACTCAAAACCCAACGGCTCCTTCTACACCGTCGATTCTGATGAAGCCGTCTGGAACACGGGTCGCGAGGAACTCCCCAATCTGGGCTACAAGATCCGCCACAAAGAAGGTTATTTCCCGGTAGCACCGTCCGATCAGCAGCAGGATATCCGCACGGAAATGTGCCTGGTGATGGAGCAACTCGGGCTTAAGATCGAGCGCCAACACCATGAAGTGGCCACAGCCGGCCAAGCCGAGATCGACTATCGTTTTGACACGCTGGTCCGCGCCGCCGACGCGATGATGGTGTTTAAGTATGTCGTGAAGAACGTTGCCAAACGGCACGGGAAGACGGCCTGCTTCATGCCCAAGCCGCTTTTCGGAGATAACGGTTCGGGGATGCACACCCATATTTCTCTCTGGAAGAAGGGCAAGCCGCTCTTCTCAGGCAATGAGTACGCCGGGCTTTCGCCCATGGCTCTCTATTTCATCGGCGGTTTGCTTAAGCACGCCAAAGCACTCTGCGCCATTTGTAACCCGACCACGAACAGTTACAAACGCCTGGTGCCCGGCTATGAAGCCCCTGTTAACCTGGCCTACTCCGGACGCAACCGCTCCGCGGCAATCCGCATCCCGATGTATAGCGACAGCCCGAAGGCCAAGCGCATCGAGTATCGTCCGCCCGATCCGGCTGCCAACCCTTACCTCGCCTTCTCCGCGCTGCTCATGGCCGGTTTGGATGGAGTGCTCAACAAGATCGATCCAGGCGAACCGCTGGACAAAAACATCTACGAGTTGCCCCCTGAGGAGCTCAAGAAGGTCCCGAACGTAGCTGGCAGCTTGGGCGAAGCTCTCGATTCTTTGGAAAAGGACCACGAATTCCTGCTCAAGGGCGACGTGTTTACCCGCGATTTTCTGGACATGTGGGTGGCCATTAAACGCAAAGAAAACGACGCGCTGCGCCTCCGGCCGCATCCGTACGAATTCTTCCTTTATTACGACGTGTAGAAAGCGTCAAAAGCGCGCCGCCCGGAGAGGACCGGGTGGCGCGTTAAAGAACCGTAAGTCATTCAAAAAACCTTGATTTTATTGGGTGAAATACACTGTGAATAACTCGTGAATAAGAGTTAATATGTTGTCCTCGCCTGATCAGGGGGCTTACCCTACAACCTTTGCGCGTGCGATGAAACCCATCGTGCTGTGTCACTGCTCCCGGCCAAAGGGTCCTGAGCCAATGCGTCTTTACTTTTTTAAATTGCTAGTGGTGAGAGGTTTATAATGACTTTTGAGAGCCGGAAAAGAATCAGTCTCGTCGTCGGGCGCTTCGCAGCGTCAACCGGCCTCCGTTCGCGTGATCTTCAGCGTTTGTTACAGCAGAGTCACGATGTCGAAAGCGGGTTAGTGAATAAAACTGCCTGAAATTGGGCATTACAACGTTATATGCAAGCATCCGCTGATCAGATTTGGAGTTCCGCTCAGGAGCATCTTCGCACGATGCTCAGCCCTGACATCTTTAACCTTTGGTTCGCCCCCTCAAACCCGTCGGTTCGCCCGAAAGTGATCGGCTCGTGCTCGAAGTCGCCAATGATTTCTCCGAGGTCTGGCTCAAGGATAATTACATGAGCCTCCTCAAGGACGTCGTTAGCATGGCGTCAGGCCGGCACATGGAGATCCGCTTTCAGGTCCCCAGCGCCTCCGCGCCGTCCGTAGTCCCCATTCTGCCCGCTGCCCCTGCAGCCAAGCCCAAGCCCAGAATCAGCGAATCCTCAAACGATCGCAACGGCTCCACGCCTGAGCTGAGCTTCAACCCGAAGAACACGTTCGAAAGCTTCGTGGTGGGTAATAACAACAATTTCGCCTATGCGGCCGCTCTCGCTGTAGCGCAGTCTCCCGGCAAATCCTATAACCCGCTGTTTCTGTATGGCGGTGTTGGACTGGGCAAGACCCACCTGTTGCATGCCATCGGGCAGCACGTCACCGGGAACAAGAAGAACGCCCGCGTGGCATATGTCTCTTCCGAAAAGTTCACGAACGAATACATCGAGGGCATCCAGAACAACCAGCTTGCCAAGTTCCGCAAACGGTACCGTCAGACGGATGTTCTTCTGATCGACGATATCCAGTTCCTGTCCGGCAAGGAGCGCATCCAGGAGGAATTCTTCCACACCTTCAACGCGCTGCATGAATCGCACAAGCAAATCGTGCTCACATGCGACCGGCCGGCAAGCGAGATCCAGGGCTTGGAACATCGTTTGGTTTCACGGTTCGAATGGGGTCTGGTGACCGACCTGCAACCGCCGGATGTCGAAATGCGCCTGGCGATTCTGAAGAAGAAAGCCCAACAGATGGGCGTGGACCTTCCGGGTCCTGTCATCGAGTTCCTGGCCAACCGTATTCGCACGAACATTCGCCGCCTTGAAGGCGCGCTCATTCGCGTGGCTTCCTATGCTGCGTTAACAGGCAAAGGGCTTTCCGTTGAAGTGGTCGAAAGTCTGCTGCGCGAGATCCTGCACGAAGAAGGCCGCTACTCAATCAGCATCGAAGTCATCCAAAAGAAAGTGGCCGAACACTTCGATATCCGCTTGGCGGACATGACCAGCAAACGGCGCCCCGAGAACATCGCGTTTCCGCGCCAGATCGCCATGTTCCTGTCGCGTCAGATGACCGAAAACTCTCTCAGCTCGATTGGTGAAGCATTCGGCGGACGCGATCACGGCACCGTGATGCATGCCTGCCGCTTGGTCAAAGACCGCATGGAAGTGGACGCAAACGTCCGGCAAGTGGTCAGCTATCTGGAAAAGCAGTTGACGAGGTAGGGAGGGGGAACGTGGGGAACGTGAAACGTGAGTTTGCTGGACCCCGGTCTTGTGTTCTCAAAGATCTGAATGCGCTACGCGTTGTGGAGAGTGCGGCGTGAAGCGCCGCTTTTCGCACGACGGCACTTGATCCTAGTTATCCCCTCCAACGCTCGGACCAACCACCAGGAATGACATTAAATGGAATGCGTGATTACCAACATTACGGATTCCTGTTCGGTCGGCATTCCTGCATCTGAATCGCAGCAGCCCGCAGAGAGCTGAAGTATCCTCTGAAACTGACACATCCATGTCAGGACTTGTTCGTGTAGCGTAACGGACTCTTTTCGGGCAGACCGCCACGCCACTCATTGTTTGGTTCACTGACCTTCCGGCAGACAGTCTCCGGTCGCTGGCATTCTGGTCCTCGCGGCTTTGAGGTGCTTCGATTCCCGAGCCCCCCTGGCAATGGGGTATTTAACCAATCTGCAAAGCGTTTTTTGATGAAGAGAAGTACTTGCATTTGGCAAATAAACGAGCAAAGTAGCGTCATATCAGACATGATTGGCAATTTCCATGGTATGGATAGTCTTCAGGTGAATCGTAATTCATTGAGGATTTGAAACCCGATCCTCGGAACAGCCCTCGGGAAAGCGCGCCAGTCACAAGTAGAAAAGATAGATTAGATGAGTGCCAAATTGTTTGTAGGAAATCTCTCCTTCAGCCTCACAGAGAATGACCTCCAAGACACCTTTGCCGCGTACGGCACAGTGGTCGAGGCCAACCTGATGATGGATCGTGCAACCGGTCGGCCCCGTGGTTTCGGGTTTGTGACCATGAGCACTCCCGAAGAGGCCCAAAAGGCCATTGACGGGCTCAACGGCAAAGATATCGGTGGCCGCGCGCTCACCGTTAATATTGCTCGTCCTCGCGAAGATCGCCCGGCCGGCGGCGGTGGCGGACCTCGCCGCGGCGGTGGCGGTGGCGGCGGATACGGCGGTGGCGGTGGTGGTGGCGGACGCCGCGACCGTTATTAATTGATGTAAAGCAAAGGGCCTGGAGGTTAAACTCCAGGCCCTTTTTAGTTCTTAGGCGAAGCGCCGTTCGCCGAAATCAAGGGAGCGCGGCAACCTGCTGACGCATCCACTCAGGCCGGTTGGTGGTGATCCCATCCACACCTGCTTCAATTTCTTTCTTGGCGACTGCCGGATCATCCACGGTCCAGGTATATAGCTTGAGCCCTGCCGCGTGCACCTTCTTGACAAACGCCTTGTCAATTGGGAATCCAGAATTCAGGTCCAGCCCGTCAATCTTGGCTGCCTTAGCTTTGGCGATCAGTTCCTCCACCGGCGGATAGGCCTTGGTCTTGGAATCGGCTGACGCCAGGTAGCTCACCTCCAACTCCGGCATCTTTTCCTTCACGGCTCGGCATGATTCATAGTTGAAGGAGATGATGGGGGTCTGCGATGCCTTCTTGCCGGAAGCCTTCAACACGCGTTGGAGTTCATCAGCGATTTCCGGTCCGCACTTCACTTCGATAATCAGCTTCTTCCCATCGGGAATGATAGCGAGCGTCTCTTCCAGGGTCGGAACGGTGTCTTTGAACCCTTGATTCTGGAACTCGCCCCAACCGCCGGCAGGCAGTTTCAGGATGACGGAGGAATCGGTCTTGGCGATTTTGTTGGTAGCACCGGTGGTGCGGAGGGTATCACCGTCATGCATGATGATGATCTTCCCATCCTTGGTGAGGTAAATATCGCACTCCACCATGTCAGCTTTTTGTTCCCAGCCCAGTTTAAAGGCGGAGAGCGTGTTTTCCGGGGCGTCATAGGAGGCGCCGCGATGAGCGATCCATTGCACGGCACTGACAGTAGAGAGAGGCAGCGCCAAGGCGAGTAAAAGAGGTAAAGCGGTTTTCATTTAAACTTAACGCACTAAGTACCTCGCAAACAGTAAGGTGTCAAGCGAAAGGGATCTGAAACGCGAACGAACATAACAACACGGCGAAGACACCCGGCGGCAGCGGCAGCAGCCCAAAATTCTTTAACTTTGCCGAATACACGGTATTGTTTGGGCGACATTATTGCTCGGCCTATGACTTATCGCCTTGAGTTGCAGAACTATATTCGGGCAAATGCGTTGCCTCCGGACAAATTCAGCCACCAGGCGCGGCTATACCGGCTTACCCGTGAGATCGGCACAGCCGAGGGCAAGCCTTACGATGACGACGTGGTCTTTGCCGCCGCGTGGCTCCATGATCTGGGGGTATTTGTCGGCCACCGCCCCGACGAGCTCGAAGCTTTGAAAAAGTGGGATCATGTGAATTACGTGATAGGGAAAGCGCCCGGTTTGCTGGCGCGATTTGGATTTCCGCCGGAGAAGGTTCCGGCTGTGTTGGAAGCGATCCGGTGTCACATGCCCAAGGATACACCAAGCAGTTACGAAGGTACATTGCTGCGCGATGCCGATATTCTGGAGCAACTCGGAGTGGTGGGTGTGCTGCGAACGGTGAGCAAAGTTGGCCGGGATACACGGTTCACCTTGTTTTCGGACGCACTCAAGGTCCTGGCAAGCAATCTTGAAAAGCTGCCCGGTCAATTGTCCCTGAGAGCCTCCCAGGAATTAGCCGAGCCGCGGGTGGCGATTCTGCGAGAGTTTTTAGCAAACGCCGCGTTCGAGACGGGAGATATGCCCTGGTGAACTCCGGCGCCTGGCTCTAGATTGAACCGAAGAATCCATTATCAGAAAAGAGGTTGGGCACGTCTATCAGGTAACAAAACCACCACGACATAATGAGTGAGGGACAAAATGATCCGAGCGCCGGCAAACGCCCCGGCGGCTTTCTGGAGAAGCTCGGGTTACACCGGCCGGAGCTGCGCGCCTGGGCTTTGTATGACTTTGGGAACTCGGCGTTCATGACGGTGATCATTACAGCGGTATTCCCCGTCTATTATGGGCGAGTCGCGAGCGCAGGAATCCCTGCACAGACCTCCGAGGTGCGATTCTCGATTGCGACTACAGTAGCGATGTTGCTGATCGCCGTACTGGCTCCGTTGCTTGGAACGATGGCCGATTTCCGTCCGTTGAAGAAGCGGATGATCGGGATCTTTCTCGCTGCCGCATTGCTATCCGTGGCTGGAATGTTCTTTGTTCAAACGGGTGGATGGATTCTGGCTCTCGCCCTGTTTGTCCTCGCCAACATGGGCGCGAATGGCAGTTTTGTCTTTTACGACGCGCTTTTGCCCCACATTGCCGCTGAGAAGGAAATGGACCGAGTATCTACGGCAGGCTACGCCATGGGCTATATCGGAGGCGGTTTGTTATTGGCGCTGAATCTGGCGATGATCACCCAGCCTGCCTGGTTCGGGCTGCCGCATGGCGAAGGCCTAACCCCCGAGCAAAAGACTCTGCCAACGAGGCTGGCCTTTCTATCGGTCGCGATCTGGTGGGGCCTGTTCAGCATACCGCTTTTTTTGCGGGTGCGTGAGCCTGCGGTTGCGACCGGAAACGGTGGGTCGGAATCCGCGCCGTTACGTGCGGCTTTTGTCAGGCTGGGCGGCACGTTCAAGGAGTTGCGGCATTTTCGAAATGCGTTCCTCATGCTGCTGGCCTTTCTGATTTATAACGATGGCATAGGAACGATCATCCGGATGGCGGCAATCTACGGGAGCGGTCTTGGACTCAAAGAAGGTGATATGATTTCCGCGATTCTGCTGACGCAGTTCGTGGGAATACCCTTCGCGTTCTTGTTTGGAGGCCTCGCTGGAAAGATCGGAGCAAAACGGTCCATTTTTCTCGCGCTCATTGTTTATACCGGAATCAGTGTGATTGGCTATTTCATGAAGACTGCGACGCATTTCCTGATCCTCGCGCTACTCGTCGGGATGGTGCAAGGCGGGGCGCAGGCGCTGAGCCGCTCATTGTTTGCGAGTCTCATTCCCCGACAAAAGGCGGGTGAGTTTTTTGGATTCTTCGCCGTTGTTGAGAAGTTCGCGGGAATCCTCGGTCCGCTGGTATTCGGTGCGATGGTTGCCGTGAGCGGCTCAAGCCGTGGAGCCATTTTGTCGGTGATTGGTTTCTTTGTCGTAGGGGGATTGCTGCTGTCGTTTGTGAATGTGGAAGAGGGCCAGCGCGTGGCCCGGGCGGCTGAGAAAGACAGACTGGCGCAGAATTGAAAGGGCCTGCATAACCACATGACCACGCTGATCCGGATCGATGAGAGCCAGCACCCAGGCCAAGTGATGGCCGATCTGAAGAATTGCTTTCGTCACCGGGCGGTTAATCACAAGTTCCATTACGACAGCGTAAAACAAACGCAACGCTGGCTGGCGCTGCACCAGGCCTACTCGCCTTCCCGCACGGACGCCGATTGCGCGCGCACCTACGAACTGGCTTTTGGTGAAGCCGCTCAACGGATACCTCCCGGGCCCGTGCTGCTGACAGGTCTCGGTTGTGGCGGCGGGCAGAAGGATCGGCGGCTAGTCCAGGAATTGCAGACCAGCGGGCACCAGGCCGATTACCTCGCCACAGATGTCAGCACTGCGATGGTGCTTTGCGGGTGCCAGGAAGTGGCGAAGGCTCAGCCAGCGGCTTTGTTGACGCCGGTGGTGTTGGATTTGGCCCGTGTTCCAAGTCTTGCAGACGTGCTGGAGGAAGCCGCTCAAGGCCCTGCCGGAAGCAACCGAAAGCCGCGCTTGCTCTCCTTCTTCGGCATGATCCCTAACTTCGAACCGGAGGAGATTTTGCCCAAGTTGAGTGAAGCCGTTCGTGCCGGGGATTGGCTTTTGTTCAGTGCCAATCTTGCTCCCGGGGAGGATTACCGGGCTGGTGTGGAACGAATCACGCCGCTATACGATAACGAGCTTACCCGGGAATGGTTGATCCAGTTCCTGTTGGATGCGGGCGTCGAGCGCAGTGACGGCGAAATCCATTTTGCCATTGAGCCCGATGAGGCCGGTCTGGGGTTGCTGCGCGTCACGGCCTGGTTTCGGTTTGCCCGGCACAGGGCTATCGAAATTGATGGAGAGCGCTTCGCATTTAACCAGAGCGACCGCATCCGGCTGTTCTATTCGTACCGCCATACACCTGTGCTGGTGGAAGGCCTGCTGCACACGCATGGGTTGCATGTGCAAGACTCCTGGATCACCGGTTCTGGTGAAGAGGGCGTTTTCCTCGTGACACGTTCGAGGTAGCTGCGGGTGTCAGTCCTCCACTTCCACGGCTCGGGAATCGAGCTTTAACCCAAGGCGCATTAACCCGCGCCCGTGTGCTCCAGCCAAATGGGCAGGGTAGGGGGCATCCATGCCTTTCATCGCGTGCCAGATGATGCGGTTGAGGGCATCTTCCTCGGCGCGGTCCACTTCCTCAAAATCCTGCTCAAGGCTCAATTCAGCCAGGCGCAGCGCGGCACCGCTCAATGCGGACTTCTCAGGATTCATTTCATCAAGAGGCACCTGGTTGGGGCGGCATTGATACGGTGTGAAGTTGGCTGTAGATGTGAAGCAATCGTGCATGACGGGCGCGAGTGCCACCATCTGGTTCATGGCGGGCGCGCCGAAGATGCGGCACATGGTGTGCAGGACCGAGGTTTGATTGTAAAACGTGCTGATCACTTTGCCCCGCTTGGTGTATGGGCTCGCGACCAGGCAGAGTGAACGGTGCCCATCGACATGATCAAACCCGTTCTGTGGATCGTCCTCGATCACGAAGACACAGGTCTTGGGCCAGAACCGGCTTTGCGAGATTCGCTCGATGATGCGTCCCATCGCGAGGTCGTTATCGGCCACCTGCGCCCTTGGGGTGGGATTTCCCGGTCGCGTGCCTGAAGTGTGATCACTCGGCAGAAAGATGATCGTCAGATTCGGGAACTGGCCGTTGTGCTCGAACTCGGCGAATTCTTTAAGGAACACATCGGCGCGGATGGCGTCAGGAACGCGCATCTGCCAGCCAGGGGCTTCAGGCGAACTATACCGTTTAAGTGTTTCGATATCGATTTCATGTTCGAACGTTATCCTGCCGGTCTTCGCCTGGTAATCCTGCCAAACGTCTTTGAAGCTCGCCGAGCGTGGACGCGTCTGAGTTTTGCTCATTTCGCCAAAGTTGCGAAACGTGAGTCCTTTCATGAGCACCTGGTCCCAAATAAACCCTGTGGGAGCAAAGCTCAAAGGGTCATCGCCTGAAAACGGATAGCTGCGCGCCCAACCGCCAAAGGATTTTTCGAGGTAATCGGTTGCGTAACCTTCCATCGCCCATGCATGGCCATCAGCGGAGCACACGCCGTTGCAATAGTAATTGTCGAGCAGCACAAACTCCTCGGCTAAGGCGTGGTGATTCGGTGTCACCTCGCGCCCGAATACGCAGAGGGAGGGATCGCCATTGCCTTGAGGCAGATCGCCAAGCACCTGGTCGTAAGTGCGGTTCTCCTTGATGATATACACAACGTGCTCGAACACGGAAGAAGCGCCGGCTTGCTTAGGAACGGGTACCGGTTTAGCGGGAAATTGCGCGCGTTCCCATGCTTTCAACATCCGGGGCACTCGCGCGTCTTGCATCACCTGCTGGGTTTGCTTCACCAGCGTGGTTGCATTGGGTATCTCCACCTTGCTAACGGTTCCCAAATGCCCGTGGCTGTTCCAACCCGGTTTACCGGCTTGCGGGGTGCGCGAGCCGAAGCCTTTTACATTAGCGATGAACAGGTGGTTTCCATCGTTGATAATCCCGCCGGGAAACCAGGCAGTGGGAATGAATCCGGCAGGCTTCGGGTCCGCGTCGTCTTTCAAGGGAACAACCGCGATTGCATTGTTGCCTCCGTTTGCCACGTAAAGCGTCTGCCCGTCCCTGCTGAGGGAGAGCGCATTCGGTGCACTGCCAAAACCTAACCCTTCGGTCGGGGTGACAACGATGGTTCCGCGGGCCTCACGCCTTGTTATATCGATGATACTTACCGTGTCTGAATTGGCATTCGCCACGTACAGCAACCCACGTGCGGCGTCGAGTTCCAGGTCGCATGGATGCAATCCGGTTGGGATCTGGGCAACTTCGGTACCTGATGACAAATCCACCACAGACACCGTGCCACTGGCGGCTACACCCCGGACATCCACGAGAGCAGGGGTTCCGGCCGAGGCGGCGGTTTTCTCGCCATCGCGTGGATGGCGGCCACCCCAGTTGGAGACAAAAGCCTGGCGCCCGTCTGGACTGAGCACAACATCGTAAGGGGCGATGCCCACGGAGATTTGCTTGAGCACCTTGCCGGTCGCGAGGTCGAGCACCGCGAGAGCGTTGTTCCGTGAAACGCAGATTGAAGCCGTTGTTTCATCCTGCGATAAGACGATACCTGCCGGAGCTGAGCTGGATTGCCCTTCGATTCCGGGCAAGGTGTATTTGCGGCGAAACTCGATTGCCTGCTGGTTTATGGCAGCTTCCCACACGAGGCTTTGCGAAGTGGAGGCCAGGATGCGTTTTCCGTCTTTAGTTATGACAATCCCATGCCAGGAACTGCCGCCTTCCGGGAATTTCAGTTCCTGGCGAACCTTCCATGTAGCGCTGTCGAGCACGACCAATCCGCGGTGGTCCTTGACATAAATGGTTTTGCCGTCCGGCGCCGCAACCAGATCCACCGGGCGGCCGGGGAATGCCGCGGTTTGCCCGGCAGGCCGTATCCACTGGTCGGTGGGCGCCAGGTGAACTTCGGCACTTACAGGTCCGGTTTGGTGCGGGGGTGGGGCCTGACAGCCTAAAATCCCGGCAAAAACGCCCATAACCCCTGGCAAAATTTTCACGACAAAACGGCTAAATCGGGGTCGAGGCAGGTGCCGCGGGGAAATAGGCTCGGAATTCATGAGGAAATTGTGCCTTTTGTCTTAAGAATAGACAAGGGAGAGTCGATAGGCTGATGATACCCGCATGCGCCCGAGAGGTGTGGACTAAAGCGCCACTCCGGGGATGTATGGCACGGGACTGGCTCCCATGATGGTAGATTTGTCTGGCCGCGAGGGAACTCAAGCTCGCGGCGGACCGCAATTGCCGCGCTCCTCCCGCCGCTCCTGGAGGGGATGGCGAATGCCCAATAAAAATGAGCAGAGAACGATTGTTCAATAAAGGTGTCGATTTGGCGGGTCCGCGTCATGGATCAGGCGCCCCCGGGCAAGCGCAGCGCTCTGCCCCCCGGAATGATTTGATGCCCAGCGCCCCACCGGATCCTAACGCGGTGCTCCACGCGAACACGGCTGCGCGGCAATTAGCCAAGACGCTGCAAGGCTTTCAAAAGTCATCTGACCGAGAGGAACGCCTGCAATGCCTGGCCCAGATGCACGACCAGGTGCACACGCTCACGAGTCTTCTAGGTGGAGCGAGATTGGAGATCCTGGCGGCACTGGTGACCTCCATTGGCAAGTTGCTGACTACCTTTGTGCGCGACCTGAACAACGTAACGCCCTCTACGTTGCGAACGGTCACCCACGCGCTGGACCTGATGAGCCGCGCGCTGTCGAATCCTGGTTTCGCCATGGCTCGCGATACCACATTTCGCGTCTTGGTGGTCGATGATCATGCTGTGTGCCGCCATGCGCTATCGATGGCTCTGCATACCCCCCAACTGCGGTTGAATGTGTGTGAAAACGCCACCGCAGCACTGGCCATCCTCAAGGAAAACAGTTTCGAGGTGGTGTTTACCGACATCATGATGCCGGGAATCGATGGCTTCGGCATGGTGGCCGAGTTGCGCAAGCTTCCCGGCCACGCTCGAACGCCGGTGGTCTATGTAACCGCGCTATCCGATTTTGAGACCCGCGCCAAATCGGTCCTAAGCGGCGGATGCGACATCATCGGAAAGCCTTTCAGTGCCAGTGAAGTCGTCATCAAAGCCCTGACAATTGGGCTCAAGCACCGTTTGGAAATGGACGCGCAATCAGCGGCCAGCGCAGCCAGCCCATCATCCACTTCTGCGCCTGCCGCGGCGGAGACCCCCAAGGCACAAGCAAAGAAGCGGCCCGTCATTGTGTCGAGCCCGGATAAAGCCGTGCTTTGCCTGGAGGATACCTGGCACATCACGACGGCCAACCGCGATACGAAGGTCATTCTTGGCTATGAGAGCGCGGAGGTCCTCGGTCAGCCATTAAGCCTTTTGATCCCCGATGAGCTCCAAAAGGAAGCCGGGGCGCATACACTTGAGTTTTTGTTGAATCAAAGCCCGCTCCCGCACGGCGCCTTCCAAATGATCGGACGACGCAAGGATGGAACGGTCGTGCCGGTGCTGGTCAGTTTTAGTGAGACCAAATCCCAGCGCGGGCGGGCGTATGTGTGCCTGATACGCCGGGACCAGACGATGGAGAATCCGCCTGAGGAGACAGAAGCCGAGGTTGCGGAACCTGCGGTTCCCAGCGAATCGCCTGCTGCCGTTTCGGAGCCCCTGCCCGCACCTACTCAAACGGAGGTGTTGGAAGAATCGCTGGGCGACATGGCGGAGCGGTTGAGCGTATTGGAAACTCAGCTTGTCATCACCCAGGCAGCCTTGCTCGAAGCACAATCGGCACAGGCGGCGCAAGCCCAGGCCGCTGCTGCCGCGCCTCCGGTGATTCCACCAGACGCGTTGCCCGAAGCGATCCAGACGCTGCTTGAGCACGAGCGCGCCGAGCGCGCGCGAGTGGAGCGCCAGTGTGCCCGGTTGGAAGCAGATCTTCAGCACTTGAACGGCGAGCTCATTTCACGCAAGGCTCTTGAGGAGTGCCTTCGGAATCGCGAGACGGAGCTGCAACGCCAGCTTGAACAAGAGAGCGAAAGAGCCCGGCAGGCAACCGTGGACTTACTCAAAGCCCGAGCCGAGCTGCGCGCAGGCCAGCAACATACAGATGTTGCACCTGCAGATGGCACGTTGCGTCAGGAGCTCGCTGATCTTAGAAGCAGGATCACTCTGATGCAGGCGCAGGGGGAAACGCTCAACAGCCGGTTGCTCACGGCTATGTCCGCTTTGGAAGCGGCGCGGCAGGACGCATCGAGCCTGTCATCGAACCTTGCAGGCACCGCTCTTCCACCCAAGCCGCCTGTGGCTTAGAACGGGCCTTTAGGCAAACGCCAGTCTCGCTGGGCCACGGGAGCTTTGCGCGGTGGCAGCTCCTGTTCCGGAAACTCGGCGGCATGCTCGCGCCTTTCCTCCTCCGAAGCGTAGTAGCTCAGGTAAACCGATCTGTCATCGGGACCGGCGCTGCCGAGCACATCGTGGAACCAGCCGCCGGTTTGGCTTTTCCCCGGCAAGAGCGATAGATCAGTCAGGCCGTGCTCCCAAATTTCTGCGTAGAGCTCGCGGTCTGTCAGATGGTCGGTGTGCTGCAGGTAGAAACCGCGACACGCCAAATTGTGCAACAACTCCCAAAGGTGCGCGGGGACGCTTTCATCGGTTAACTCATCGGGCGGCAGCATGCGCACACCTTCCCGGCGCAGCACGTCACGAGGCCGTTCCCAGTTCTCGGCCATCGCCGGGTCATCAAACTCATCGTCGTCCTCTTCCTCCTCCACATCGGTTATCTCCTGTTGCGCGCGGATCTCACGGTCCACAGCGGCCAATCCCAGGGGATCAGACGAGAGTTCCGCACGATCATCCGAGTCATCATCCTCATCATCATGGTCCTCCGGGAAGATGCTTAGACTGGCAGGTTTAAAATTCTCAGCATCCTCATCCTCTTCCTCATCATCCTCCATGATGAACTCCTCAGCTTGAAACTCGGCAGCCGACGGGAAGGGAGGCTCCGGCATCCAGCGATCCCGGTCATAGGGAGTCTTCTCCGGAGCCGGAATCGGTTCATTTGGAAAGTCTTCCAGCCACTGCTCCCGCTCCTCCGGAGAGGCATAAAAGCGCAGGTAAACCTCCGGGCCATCCTCCTGACCTGGACTGATTACGCAATTCCACTCCGCTTCGTAAGGGATGTCGGACACTTCAGTAGCCAGCCAGCGATCATGGAGCCAGATATAGAACTCGCGGTCGCTGAGGTGATCCGTGCTATGCAAATAGAAACGGCGTCCAGCCAGCGTGTAAACGAACTCCCACAGACGTCCTGTTAGCTGGGCGTCATCCACCTCCCCGGGAGGAAGCGGTTCGTAGCCCAGGCGCTTGAGCAAATCTCGCGCGGGCAGGCTCGGGCAATCCTCGTAAGGATCATCCATTATCTCATTCGACTCTGCCATCGCTATAAACCTTAACCCTGTTCCATGCTCAGAAAAGTAAAAAGTTCCCCCCAATCGAAGTGGGCAGTCCTCTAATTCTGGCGCGATGGCCAACTCGGAGGGGCCTGCTAACTTGAATCTGCCGCAAGCGGCACCGTCGTGAATAATAATGCTTGGACGGCGCTTGGACATGCCGAGGGCTTTCAAGCCCCGATGAACGGTGAATTCGAATTCCCTTTGCCCGGGGTGACAGGTGAGGCTTGAAACAGTTGTTTGCCAAGGCAATTCGCCCCCCAAACGGGGTATGGCAACGATTGCCTGAGAGGTCTAGTGTCTTCTCAATCACATGAGCAGCAGTAAGTTCCTGCAGAAGCACCGGGATCAGGGTGCTTTCACTTTGATCGAGTTATTGGTGGTGATCGCTATTATTGCGATTCTCGCCGCCATGCTCCTGCCCGCGTTGGCCAAGGCCAAAGAGAAGGCGCAGCAGATACAATGTGTGAATCATCAGAAGCAACTCGGGCTCGCAGTGCAGCTCTATAGTGCTGATTTCGGAGATTGGCTGCCGCCGATCCAGGATCGGCTGCCCGGTGGTTATGAAACGACCTGGCGTTCGTATCTATACCCGTATGTTGGCAAGAATGCCAAGGTTTACGATTGTCCCATGGAGAAGGAGGAAGTGTATGCGACAGGCACACGGTCCAAGCCCAAGCAACCGATGCCGGCGTTGGTTGGGCAGGCACTGAGCGGGGAAATCGAATTACTCGGCGGCATTGGCGCGGTGAACGTCCACTGGGCCGATGCAAAATCGGCCCCCCCATTTGGCCGCCCTGCCAGCTACGAAAACAACCTGTGCCGCTGGAGTAAAGTTCAGACACCGAGTCTGCTGATCTTCTTCGGCGACGGCCATAGCGATATCTACAAGGTTTACCCGGATGACCGCTGGTGGATTTGGAAAGAACAAGGCAATTCGGGAACCGCAGGTTTTAACCGTGCAGCGCAGCGTGATCCCGGCGCATTCCGGCACAATCGGCGTTCCAATTACGCATTTGCCGATGGGCGGGTGCAGACCCTTGATCCGGGCGGCATTCCGTGCAACCAGGAAGCGTGCTGGTGGTCGGCACGGGCGCGTCCTCATCAATAGTCAATTAAAGGAATCAACGCCTTCCGCGTATGAACCGCAAGCTGATCTTCCAATCTATTCTCGTGCTGGCCCTGCTATCGGTGGCAGGCGTTCTGGGCTTTGGCTATTGGCACAACCAGACAGTGGATTCCACCGAGAAAGTCTATTTCTACGACTTAGGGCAGCAGAAACTCTTTGGAGCTGCCCGCTCGTCTGTGCCGCCGATTGCCGGGTTGGATGGACGGGCTGATGGCGCGGTGCGTGCCATTGTAATCACCCCCACAGGCAATCCGCGTGAGAAGAAGCAGGTGAGCATAGCCTACCTCGAGAAGTACACGCCCGAGATGAAGGCGCTCTTTGAATCTTTGCGGCAGGCGGAAGCGGCGGGTAAATCCACGGCCGGAATGATTCCGCATGGCATGGTGCCGCGCAGCACCCAGGTGCGACGGTTAAACGATACTCAATGGTATCCCATGACCTCTGCCGAAGGAGAACGGATTGTCTCGGGTTGGAACGTGCCGAATGCGGCAGGCCAATACCCGATGGTATGCGTTCCTTAACTTAATTTCCCGAGCTCGCTTTTAACAAAACCTCAACCCCCGAAAACGAAATGAAAACCAACAACGCCTTTAGACGAATACTGCTGTCGTGCGGTGCGGGTATCCTCCTGGGCTCCGCCCCCGGCTTATCCGCCCAGACGCTGACCGAAGGGCTGATTTTTTACGCCCCCTATTCCGGCACACTAAATGACGTGACCGGCGGACGCTCTGGAGTAGGGCATAACGGCCCCACGCTTCAAGGAACTGGTGGAGTAGGCGGCGGCGGTTATGTGCAGTTGCAGAACGATTCAGTCAACCTTGAGCAAGCTGTCTATTACAGCGACCCGACTCCGGCTCAGGGTAATTTCACGTTCCAGGTCTGGGTGCGCACCGCGGATATGGGATCTGCTCAGAACGGCCAATTGGAGGGGGACCTGGCATTCGCCGCGAACAAGGACTGGGCTGCAGGCGGGAATGTCGGCTGGGTGCTGGCGCGTCAGGGTGGCGCGGATGGGGACAAGTTCCAGTGGAACATGAACACCCAGGGCAACTCACGCAAAGACTTTGATTTGCTCACCCCGTCCAGCACGGTGTTCGACGGTTCGTGGCATCAGGTACTCGTGACGTATGATCGCACGGGCAACGCCACGTTTTACCGGGACGGCAAGCAGATCGGAGCGGTCAACATTTCTGCCAACACTGGCAGCATGCGGCCGGCCCTGGACGCGACCTGGGTAAAGACCAACATCATGGTGCTGGGCCAGGACGCTACCTTGCGCTATTGGCATGAGGCGGACCCCAACATCTCCAGCTTGAACGGGGACATCGATGAAGTGGCGATGTGGAGCCGTGTTCTGACTGCGGAGGAGATCGCAACGGCCTATGCCAAAGGAGTGGCGGGCGTGGCAGTCACAGCCAGCCTCACACCAACTTTCGCGGAGCAGCCCCAAGGCGGCACCCGGTATGCCAGTGACAATTTCAGGCTCTCGTGTCTGCCGGTGGATGATCGAGGACCTCTCACCTATCAATGGTATAACGGCAGCACCCCGGTGCCGGACGCAACGAACAGAGTTGTGCTGTTGACAAACCTCACTGTCGGCCCGGCCAGCTACCGCGCGGTCGTCAATGACGGCGTGGGCTCTATCACGAGCGCACCCGCAGCGGTTACCGTCCTTTCGAGTTCAAACGTCACAAACGGCATTGCCGCTTACCTGAACTTTGACAACAACATCGATGGCCAGGCAGGGACTCCAATCAATGGAACGCCGATCGGCTATGATCCGACTCCCAAGTACACCAACGGAATTGTGGGTGCCGCCGCCATGTTTAACAACGATGGCTCGGGATCTGGCATTCCCACCGATTGGGCGGTGTCACTCGGCGACCTGGAATCTGTTTACTCGAATAACTGGAGTTTTTCGACCTGGGTTAATCTTACGAACAACCTGGATGGCGCGCTGCTGGGCAACAAGGATTGGAACTCTGGTGCAAACGTCGGTTGGGTGCTGTCTCCCTACAACACACGGGTGGCAAACTTCTACGCCGAAGGCGGTCCCCGGCGCGACATGGGCGCAGTGAGCGTGCGCGACGGAAATTGGCACCATATCGCTCTCCAGTTTAATCGCGATGCGAACCTGGCCTCGCTCTATATCGATGGCAATTTGAGTGCCACGGCAGGCATCAGCGGCAGCGGATGGGAATCTCTGACACCTGCCAACGTCATACCGAATGCCACGTTGGTTGGCGGCAGCGGCAGCGGCATTTATGCCGGGGCAGGCGGCGTGGATGATCTAGGCATCTGGGGGCGGGTGCTTACCAGCGACGAAATTCTCGCGATCTACGCTCAAGGAACCGATGGCAAACCGCTCACCCAGGCAGTTGCCGGTGCCACCGTGAAACCTTCCATCAGCGGCCAGCCGCAATCTGTGACGGTGTTCGAAGGCCGTCCGCTGCGCTTGACTGTGAACGCCGCTGGAACACAGCCTTTGGCTTATCAATGGTACCGGAACGGCACAGCGGTTACGGTCGGTACCACCAACGTGCTGGCTTATACCTCAGCGACCTCTGCGGAGCAGGGCAGCTATGTGGTGGTGATCACCAACCGGTTCGGAGCCGTCACAAGCGCGCCTCCTGCTGTTGTCACGGTGACTCCTGTGGCCGACGCAAAGGCAGGTCTTGTTGTTTACCTCAATCTGGATAACACGCTGAACGCTTCGGGCAGCACCACCAATTCCGGAACGGCGATCTATGGCGATTATACGCCCAAATACACAGCCGGAAAGATCGGCACTGCAGCCGCATTCAACAATGACGGCAGCGCATCAACCTCGTCCGATTGGTCCATCTCTCTGGGGAACATTGAATGGATCTATGCCGGGAGCTGGAGTTTCGCCATGTGGATCAATGTCACCAACGCGAATGACGGAGCTATCATCGGCAACAAGGATTGGAATTCCGGTGGCAACATCGGCTGGTTGCTGTCTCCGACGCGCACAGGCAATGGGTTCACCTCCCGCGGCTGTCTCAATTACGCCACTGTTGGCGGTCCCCGTCTGGACCCGGGTGGCGCAACTCTGGTAAACAGCACATGGCGGCACGTGGCAGCCACATTCGACCGCGACAACAATCGCGTGGAGCTCTTTGTTGACGGTGCGTTGGTGACCTCCACCAACCTCTCGACAATTGGCACCGAATCGTTGACACCTTCGAACATAGCAAATGACACGCTAATCGGCAGCAGCGGGCCGGGCACCTGGAGCGCACAGGGATCAGTCGATGACGTTGGCCTCTGGGTTCGCCCGATCTCGGCGAGCGAGGTGCTCTCGATCTATGCCCAGGGAATGAACGGGCAGCCGTTGACCATGGCCAGCGCCGGGGCGATTGCTCCTCTGCTGACCACGAAGCCGCAGAGCATTTCACGCATCGAAGGATTGCCGGCCCTGTTTGCGGCCTCCGCCACGGGCACACCGCCTCTGAGCTATCAATGGCTCCGAAACGGGGTTGAGATCGCGGGCGCCACAAATACCTCGTATATGACCATTGCGAGCGCAGCGGATTCCGGCGCCAGCTACGCGGTGCGCGTGACGAACAGCTACGGCACTACCCTAAGTGCTCCGGCTGCAGTGCTGACGGTTACTCCTGGAGCTAGTGCTATCATCAGCGACCTGACGGTGTATTTGAACTTCGATTCAAACATCGTGGCACAAGGTGGAACCACCGTAAGCGGCACAGCCATTGGCAATGTGGGCGTTCCTGTTTACACAAACGGCATCATTGGAGCAGCCGCCAGCTTCAATAACAACAACAGCGATGACCCCGTTGTGAGTGATTGGGCCGTCAGCCTGGGTGACATCGAATGGGTATATACCAACAGCTTTAGCTTCGCGTTGTGGGTTAAAACCACGGATGACTATGGCGCGCTGCTGGGCAACAAGAACTGGGTCTCGGGCGCCAACATTGGCTGGTGCATCAGCCAATACTTTGTGGACTTCCTGAACTATCGTCCGGAGGGCGCTTCCCGCCATGAGGTGGGTGGCTTCGACTGGGCGGATGATCAATGGCACCATGTGACGGGCGTGTTCTATCGCCAGGCCAACCAGGTTTACACCTACGTCGATGGCCAATTGACCGGCATGGCTCAACTCGGAAACACGGGATTCGAATCCCTGACGCCGGAAGACATTCGCACCACGCTGGTGGGATCGAGCGGCAACATGACCGAGAGCGCCTTCGGCTCAGTGGACGATCTGGCCATCTGGAACCGACCGGTGACCCAGGCTGAAGTGACTGCCATTTACCAGTCCGGTCTGCTAGGCAAACCAGTGCCCCAAGCAACGACTGTTGTGGCCCCGAAGATAGAAGCCGCTTTCAGCGGAAACAGCTTCATGGTGAGCTTCCCGGAATCTGCCGGCAGCTACACCCTGCAAAGCAGCCCCACGATGACAACCGGTTCCTGGACGACTGTAACCGGCACACGCACCACCGTTAATGGGCGGACAACTGTCACAGTGCCCCTGGGCGCTACTCCGGCCTTCTTCCGGCTAATGCGGTAAAAAGGGTAAGCTGGATGAACAAACACGGCTTGCTGGCGAGTGCACTGGCAAGCCGTGATGTGTTTAAACTCATAGGGGCGGGATACCAAAGCGAACCAAGAAACGGCGTCCCGCCCCTTTCCTCATAGTCACACCCAGCCGAACCGGCTCTTCAACTTTGCCGTTCCTTTCGAGGATTCCGCGGGTTACCTTTTGCCCCGAAATGCTGGCGGTATGGATTAGTGGCTGGGGGGTTCCTCCCGAGACGTTGCGCCCGATGGCGAGTGCTCACTCGCCGGAAGGAGCGCGCTTGCAGTTGCTTGCCCCTACCGAATCCGCAGCCGAAGCGGCAACCTCAGCCTCATGGGTGGTGGCCTGGTCCTTCGGCGCATTCCGCGTTCTGCAAGCCGCTGCGTGCGGCCAGACCTTTGCCGGGCAGGTGGTTCTCCTCGCCCCTTTTATTTCGTTCGCGGCGGAGCACGGATGGGGAGGGCGCTGCACGTTGACCCAGTTGCGGTGGCTGAAGCGCTGGATGGCGCGCGATTCCCTCTCCGCCTTACACGATTTTTATCAACGCGCGGGGATTCCCAGCCTGGCGATGACTACCGATGCTTCTCTCATGGACGAATGGGGCCGTGGCCTGGACACGATGATGGAAGACACGGGCCGAGGGATCGCGGACCATTTTGCAGGAGGGTTGCCCTCGAATTTCTCGGCGGTGGTGGGTGAGTCTGATCCGCTGTTGGACGCGCGCCGGATTGCCGAGGTGCTGCCCGGCACCCGTGTGATACCGGGCGCGGGCCACGAATGCGGTCCGCTGTTTGCGGCCTTAAGAGGAGCGCATGCGATTTAACGAGCGGGCCGCAACTTACGATTTGCATGCCGGACCACAGCGGGGTTTTGCCCGGCGTGTGGCCGAGTTCATTGGCAATCCGCCTCCCACAGGGGCACTGGAACTGGGGGCAGGTACAGGGGCGCTGACACGCGAGTTGGTCATGCGCGGGTTTGATGTGGTGGCTACCGACGCCTCCCCCGCCATGCTGGACCTTGGCAAAAGCGCCCTGCCCAAAGGGACGTGGCAGAAGCTGGATGCTTTTTCCGAGCGGCTGCCTGAATCCGCTCTTCAGGTTTCCTCAGGCTTGTTGCAGTGGGCGCCTGACCCGTTCAAGGTTCTTCGGACTTGGTGTGACGGGTTGCTGGCAGGGGGCTGCATGGTGCATGCTTTTCCTTGCGAGCCATGCCTGCGCGAATGGCGGGAAGTGAGTCATTACTCGCCGATCGTTTGGAGGGATCCGGCCGGCTGGGTTCGCCTATTTGAAAGTGCCGGGTTGATTGTAAAACGCCGACAGGTTTGGACCGAACAGTTCTGGTTCAGCTCAGCTTTGGAAATGGTGCGAGGCATGCACGCCAGTGGTGTCACCGGCGCGCCGAGCCTCAGCACGGCGCAACTTCGCCACGCATTAAAGGAGTATCAGCGTCTCTATGGTACGGGACAAGGCGTCCCAGCCACCTGGGCCTGGCTTGCGATTGAGGCAGTTGCTTCCGGATCCAAATCCAGCGGGGGTGGGGTGTAGTTGTGCTTGAAGCACCAGGCCGCCACGCGCACGTATTTCTCGGCCCAATGCTTGAGTTGGCCTGCTTCCTTATCGGTAAGCTGGCGCACCACTTTGGCGGGCGACCCCATCACCAGGGAATGCGGCGGTATAATGGTCCCCTGCGTCACCAGCGAACGAGCGCCGATCAGACAACGCTCGCCGATCACCGCGCCATCCAGCACGGTCGCGCCCATG
This sequence comes from uncultured Verrucomicrobiota bacterium, assembly GCA_942493075.1. Taxonomy (GTDB): domain Bacteria; phylum Verrucomicrobiota; class Verrucomicrobiia; order Limisphaerales; family UBA8199; genus JBBQYD01. The sequence goes on from OW818681.1 coordinate 6,317,634, forward strand.
CCCACAAGGGTCTCGTCCTTGATCGTGCACGCATGAATGATGGCACTGTGCCCGACAGTGACGTAGTTGCCCAGAATGCAGGGCTTATCATCGGCCAGGTGGATGACAGAGTTATCCTGAACATTGGAATGGTGCCCGATCTCGATCCGATCGATATCGGCACGTAATACAGCGTTGTACCAGATGCTGGCGTAATCGCCTAAAGTGACATCTCCGGCCAGGACGGCGCCGCGGGCGACATATACCCCCTGGCCGAGTTTCGGTTTAACAGTCAGGAACCGTTCTAGTTGTTCTTCTACGCTCATGTTGCCAACTTTCGAGACAAAAAACCCGTTGGCCGTTCAGTCGAAGTGCTGTGACCCTCCGGGAGTGTTTTAATCTACATGCGACGTCGGTTTCGGCCAATAAAAAAACCCGCCGGCTCCAGTGTGCCGGCGGGTCCCCATACCCTTACTCACTAAACCGAATTACCTACAACCTCTACCATGACCATGATGCCCACCAAAATGAAAGCTCACAACGGCTGCCGGGCGATGGACGAACATCGGAGGCCGGTAAACCACCCGGGGCGGAGGCGCCACATACACCACCTGGGGAGGGGCGTAAACCACGGGTGCCGGGGCATACACAACAGGTGCTGGCGCATAAACGACCGGAGCCGGTGCAACCACAACCGGTGCTGGCACATAAACTACCGGCGCGGGAGGCGGAGGCGCATAGGCATACGCCGGGGCGGGTGCATAAACGTAGGTCGGTGCCGGAGCATACACATACTCAGGTTCCGGGGTGAGAGCTTTGGCGATCACCGCACCGACCGCCACGCCCGTCAAAACCTTCCCAGCAGTCGCCCATTCACGGTCCCCAGCATAAGCGGGTTGCAGAGCTGCTCCCGCGATGGCCACCGTCAAGACTGTCAGAATTACTTTTTTCATTTTATAACCTTTCAGTTACGACAGATCTGACGAGCGGGAAGGCGAGATATTCATTCAAGACTCAAGTTGCTGATGGATAGATAGATGAGAGACAGTAGATGGAATGAAAAACGTGAATTCGGTATGGGTGGATGACAGTGGAGGGGCGAGGCAAGCCGTAATGCGGAACTCGTGATCCGTAAAGGAACGCAAGCGTTACTCTGGGGGGGCGCAGTGGGGGAGAAGTGAAACGTGGTAGCGCTTCGTGAAGCTGTGCGTAATCCGAGGGTGAAAGTCCCTCTGATCCGGTTGTCAGACAATCGGAGTTCTGAGTGAAAACAAAGAATGGAAGAGTCTAACCAACATCCAAAAGCCGAAGGTTGCCTGGCGGGAAGAGAACCGGTGGACTTATGGTTTTACCGGCCGGAACGCCCGTTGGGAAGCGTACCTGCGGTAAAGTGCAAGCCGCAAGCGGGACCCGCATCCCGCTTAAGCAATTCAGCCTCGAAAAACGAAAATGCAAGTGGGGATGGAGTTACGTTACCCGAACCCAAAACCGAAGTGACCGCTACAGGTGAGGTCGCGGCGGGCTTGCCGGGGTCTAAGAGCGTGGCGGGCACTGAAGGAGACGCACGGAACGAAGGAGGCCCGGAGGGTCCCTGCCGCACTAACTGCGAGGGCCAAGCAGGAACGAGGACGCAACGACAAGGAGCGCCTTCGGACGATCCGGGAGTCGGATGGGATCATAGTATTGGACGGCAAGGCGCAAGCCCCGAAGTTCAGGAAGGGTCCCACAGAGCAACGCAGCCTGCACAGGAAACCGGTCCCGTAAGAACCACGGAGAAAGACTGGCAAACCTCCCTGCGGGCTATAGCTGAGAAGGCATGCACACAAAAGCACTACCGGTTCGGAGGGCTGTATCGGATGATCAATCAGGACGTCTTGCGCCTGTGTTTCTACCGCTTGCGGAAGGACGCAGCCAGTGGCGTGGACAAGGTCACGTACCAGGAATATGAGAGAAACCTGGAGGCGAACCTGGCGGATCTGGTGGATCGACTCCGGCGCAAAGCCTACCGGGCGCGACTGGTGCGGAGGAAGTACATTCCGAAGGGGAACGGAAAATTCCGTCCCTTAGGAATACCGGTGCTGGAGGATAAGCTGCTGCAAGTGGCGGCGACGCAAATCCTGCTGGCAATCTATGAAGAGAACTTTCTGCCGTGCAGCTATGGGTATCGGCCAGGGATCAGCGCCCACGCGGCGATCAAAGCCCTGACGGACGAGTTGCAGTTTGGCGGACACAACTTCGTAGTGGAAGCAGACATCAAAGGATTTTTCGACAATATCCAATGGGACTGGTTGGAGCGGATGTTGGAGGAAAGAATCGCTGATGGAGCGTTTGTAAACCTGATCCGCAAATGGCTGCGGGCAGGGATACTGGAAGAGGATGGGAAGGTGATACATCCTCAGACTGGAACACCCCAAGGCGGAGTAGTTTCGCCTGTGCTGGCAAATATCTACCTGCACTATGTGCTGGATCTATGGTTTGAACGCGTGGTCAAACCCAAGCAACAAGGGCGCTGTCGAATGGTCCGCTATGCGGATGACTTTGTGGCGAGCTTTGAGTATCGGCATGAAGCCGAAGCCTTCGAAAAGGCACTGAAAGAACGACTGGCTCAGTTTGGGCTGGAGGTGGCACCCGACAAAACCAAGACGATACGTTTTGGCCGCAATGGCGGGCCACACAATGGGAGGTTTGACTTTTTAGGGTTCGAGTTTTACTGGGAAGCGGACCGGAAAGGCAAACCAAGGGTTAAACGACGCACGGCCACCAAGAAGCATCAGGCGGCCATGCAGAGGATGAAAGACTGGATCAAAGAACAGCGTCACCAGAAGCTGCGCCTATTGATGAAAACATTGAAGGCAAAGCTGCAAGGGACGTGGAATTACTATGGAATCATCGGCAACTCTCGCCGTATGAAACTCCTCTATGATGAGACCTGCCGGGCACTGTACAAATGGCTCAACCGGCGGAGTCAGCGAAAGAGCCTGAGATGGCCAGCGGTCAATCGGCTGCTGGAGCGTTTCCAAGTGCCGCCCCCGCGCATTGTGGAAAAGAACGGCTGCATGCCTTGCCAGTTGGAACTGAGTTACTGCCAGCGTCTGGCACACTTCTCCCGGACATGGAAACAACCAATGGCGAATGCGAGAGCGAGTTGATCTGAAGAGCCCGGTGCAGGAAAACTGCCCGCCGGGATCTGTGAGGGGGGCGCGGGTAACCCGCGTCCCTACCTCGACACCCGTCACGCGGGGGAAGTGAAACGTTGATGCCCCGTGAAACGTGAAACTTGAAACGTGAACACGGTCCGTGAGAGAGGCGGCGCAAGGGGCTTCCCGTGCACAGTCCGTGTACCGTCCGTGCAATGCCGCCCTACCAGTCTAAAGGTAGTGTGCGGTTTTCAAGAACCTCGCGGCGTTATCAATTTAGTTTCCTTGCTGTTCCCCCTCTCTCTCCGCGAGCTCGGCGGCTCCGCGTGAACCTTCCGTTCCATTCCTCCGCCTCACTTCCATTTACGTCAAATGTCTTTACTTTTCACTACTTCTCAGCCTTTACTGCTCACATCATGAATACTCCCTCGTATCTCAGGATATTCTGCTCGCTCGCTCTGATCCTGCTCTCTCAGGCAGGACGAGCCGAGTTGCCTGACTTGCAGCCGATCGAGTTTCAGGTGCCGGCTTTAACGAGAGGACCAGCTCCGGCAGTTATAAGCTACTCGGTCACGTTCACGAACAATGGTACCGTGGGCCTGGATGGTTTCTGGGTTTACAAGCTATACTGGTCGGTCGATGCCGCACTCGACAGCACCGATGTGGAGGTCGGAAGCTTCTACCGCGGAACCCCGATCCCTCCGGGCGGAACGTTGTCGAGCTACGGAGAGGTCACCCTGCCAGCAGTCGTTAATACCACCAATGGCTGGATCATACTGAAAGCCGACGCCGGGGAAGACCTTCCCGATTCGAATCGTGTAAATAATGTCGCAGCCGCGCCATTCTCCTTCGAATTGATTGAGCCTGATTTGCAGCCGATCGATTTCCAGGTGCCGTCCCAAATGCGAGGATACGCATCGCCGACCATCAGCTACTCGGTCACATTCACAAACGGCGGTGCCGCAGACCTGACTAACCTGTGGGTTTACAAACTGTACTGGTCAGCCGACGACATGCTCGACAGCACCGATGTGGCAATCGGGAGTTCTCATGGAAGAACCTCGATCCTTGTAGGTGACACCTGGGAAAGCTCCGGATATGTCACCGCGGGTCCAATACGCACCGAAACCAACGGTTGGATCTTACTGAAGGCCGATGCCGGGGACGACGCACCCGATTCGAATCGCGGCAATAATGTAACCGCCCGGCCGTTTTCCTTCGAACTGCTGCCGGCTTCTGATCTGCGCCCGATCAATTTACGCCTTACCAATAGCACGATCGTCAGCACGGCCAATCCTGAGGTGATCGCTTCATGGGATTTAACCAACAATGGGCCTGGCGATCTGACACACCAGCGGGTGAGTTACACGACGTGGTTGTCCACCAATGCCGATATGTCCAACGCAACGCTCCTGGAGAAGACCACTTTGTGGGGGACTCAAGCCGTCCATCAGGTGCGGGCAATCAGCTCCAGCTTTGTGCTGCGCGTGGCGCGATCAGGCCGGTATTATCTTTCTGTATCGGTTGATCCTGACAATGAGGTGCCCGAGGCGGATGACCTGAACAACACTGCAATCATTCCGTTCGATTTCGAGCTTCAGGGATACGATTTAGCCATAGTTCCGGGCGTTACCTATACGAATCTCACAAGTTCCGTCGAACCGTGGGTGGACGTAACATTCTCAACCTTTAATGCGGGCTCGTTTGCTGCTTCAAACTGGCATGCCGCTGTTTACTTTTCGACCAACGCCGTCCTGGACAGCTCGGATTATCTGCTGCGTAGCGCTTCGTGTTCTGCGGCTGTTGGAGAGGTTGTTCCACATAGTGCTTCGATACGCCTTCCGGTCACAGAGAGCGGCCGCTATTATTTGATCGAAGAATCCGATTCCCATAACTGGGTGCGTGAACTGAACGAATCCAACAACACCCAGGTGGTGACCGTTGACCTCAATATCCTGTACCCGGACCTTGAACCTGTTTCTCTGCAAGTGCCCGCAACATACACTGGTCCGGAAGGCGGGCCATTTTCAGTTACCTACACTCTCACAAACCACGCCCCCGCAGTATCGATGGACCATCTGCACTGGTTTGACGAAATCTACCTTTCCACAAACGGTGTCCTGGACGATCAGTCCATTTTGCTAGCCGGTTATTGGAACTCCTCCCTGCCAGGCGGTTTCTCCCAACTCACCATAACAAATGACGTGGTCATGCCGGCCTATTTAAGTGGAAATGCACGAATCTTCGTCAGGGCGAACGCACGGGGCTTGCTCGAACCTAACACGAACAACAACACCATGAGTTCGCCTATTGAGATTCGCTCCAATCCTCCCGATCTGATGCCATTCATCTCTGCTGTTCCCCCGCTTGTGAGGAGTTTTCCTCATTCCAGCGTGTCTGTCGCTTGGGGGATGACCAATGCGGGGTCAGGAACCGCCGTCGGGCCACTGGTCCGCGGGATATACTTCTCCACGAATGCGACACTGCAGGTCGAGTCGGATATGCAATTGCTTGCGGTTTGGGATGAACCTTCTCTTGGGCCAGGCGAGCAACGACAAACGGAAGACTCCGTTTCAGTACCAGTGACCAATTCTGTTCCAGGCTTTCTAATCTTCACCTGTTATAGGTCCGATTTCCCTGACGAGGTCAACAATTCGAACAACACCGTGGCGGTCCCGATTCAATTTGAAATCGGCCACTTCGACCTGATGGCGTTGCCGATCGTCCATAAATGGCAACTTACTAATAATTCCTATTACAGTGTAATGACTATTTGGGGAATCTCAAACGCCGGTCCGGATAAAGTGGAAGCCAACTGGCCGCCGGTGACTTGTTCGCTGGTTTCGTCTCGTGACAGCTCTTTCGATTCCAATGACCTCCTTCTTTCGAGCGTAAAGCTTGATTCGGGTCTGTCGGCAGGCGCCGTGTTGTGGTTCACCAACTATTCAGTCGTGTCGATGACGAATGTAGATTCTTTGCACCTCCTGGTGTGTGCCGACGCTACGCAAGAGCTTGCTGAGGTGAACGAACGTAACAATATTACTTCTGTTCTGTTCGCGTCTCCCGATCTGGCTGCGGCTCTGCTGAACATCCCTTCGGATCTGATTTACACACCCTACAGTAAAATCAGCTTTGCGGTGGCCGCGACGAATATCGGCCTCAGGACAATCAGCTCCCCCTGTTGGGGAGATAAAATCTATATCTCACGCAAGCCTTACCTCGATGATCAGGCATCGGAACTAAAACATACTGAAATTGACAAGCCGCTCGCCCCGGGCGAAGGTTATGCGCGCCGGGAACAACTGACTCTCCCGGTTACTGAAAGCGGCACCTACTCTCTTTTCTTCGTCACCGGATACGGGGCTTCCGAGGATTCTAATCCCAAAAATAATCAGGCAGTAAAGACTCTGAACATTCAAGTGGAGCGGGCCGAACTGCAGCCCCTGGTTCTTCTGCCTCCCACGCCCTCAACGGTGCTCCCCCACTCAACTATGCAATTTGTGGCGGGCGTGACAAACCGCGGACCTGGGGCCGCCTATGCAAACGGTACCCGAAGAGACTCCCTCGTGTTATCTCGTGATGCCGTGCTTGATTCCTCGGATGAAACCCTCACATCTAAACAACCTGCGCAGGTCCAGTCTGCGCAGTCGCTCCTATGGATTACCAACGAGGTGACTTTGCCCATCACCGAGAGCGGCACTTATTACGTCTTTTGGGTGGTGGATGATGGGAACACTGTGCTGGAGAAGAACGAATCCGATAACGTGATCATGGCAGCGGTAAATCTGACCGTGACTCCTCCAGACCTGGCCCCCATCCGCTTCGAGGTCCCATCAGTTCTCAGTGGTGCGCCCTATCCCCAGGTAGAGGTCATCTATGCGGTTACGAACTGCGGCACAGGGGCAGCGCAGGGAGAATGGTGGGATGATGCCATTTATCTCGCAGGCAATCCCGACTCGAAGATCAGTCTATCAGAGTACGTGAGCGATGTGCCGGTAGGAGGACTCTACTGGCGCACGAATCTGGTTCGTTTACCGATCACTAACAGCGGGATTTTTGAAATCGTGTTTGAGGCCAATCCGTATCGAGATCTATTTGAAGCTGGTTACGAAAACAACACCATAACAAATCGCATCATTTTTACCGTGGAACTGCCGGATATTGCTCCGATTCGCCTGATCGTTCCCGCCATATTGACTTTGCCGGAGGATCAGGAGTTCACACTAAGTTATGCCGTCACCAATTCAGGCACGGGTTTCGCAATGCCCCCCTCTTCATGGCTCGATCAAATCATTCTGTCAACCGATCCGATCCCCAGTGCGGACGATCTCAAGTGTTTGGAGACCTACGAGAACTGGACCATCGAGCCGCAAACCACGCGCTGGTTTTCCGAGACTATTCGGTTCTCCGGCATTGCTCCCGGGTCCTACTACCTGATCGTAGTGGCAAACGCCGATAACTCTCTGATCGAAAGTTCGACTGCCAATAATGTACTGGCGCTTCCAGTCACCATTCGGGAACGGAAGCCCGACCTTGCAGTTCAGCATTTCACAGCACCTGCCTTGATTACCAATCCGGTAAGCAGTCTCACCTTCCAATGGTTTGTGATGAACCAGGGACCCGGAGGTATGCCTGAGGGTAATTCCTGGGGTGAAGGGTTCACCCTCTCCCGAACTCCAGACGTTGATTATCGCGCTTACGCCTTGGGCTGGGAGAATCACAGGGGGGCGCTCCCGCCGGGCATCGGCTACTGGGTTACGAATACCTCCTGGATTGTGCTGACCAACGACGGTGATTACTACTTCGTTTTGGAGGCGAACACGGATTCGGATACAAGTGAAATCAGCACCGCCAATAACACGATGGCAGTTCCGGTAAAAGTGCAGTTGAGCAAACCGGACCTCGCAATCATAGATGTCCAAACTCCTTCGTCGATTCAGGCCCACCCAGGAGCGCTAATTGAGGTCCGCTGGGGGATTACCAATGCCGGCACGGGAGCGACAAGGCCGGATTCCAAGATCGCCGCGACTATAGAGTATCGAGGCTCAGGAGGTTTGTTAATGTCTCTGGCAGAGAACGAGTGTCCAGCCCTTCCTTCCGGAGGGAGTGCGTACTTCACCAATACTTTTCGAGTTCCCTCTGAGGCCTGGATTGCCCTCGACCTGGTCTTCCAGGTTGATCCTTCCAGCTATCAGATTGAATCAACCCGCGATAATAATCAGGTGAACCGGTCCATACCAATAACTCTCCTGCAGCCGGACCTGGAGGTCTCGGCAGTGTCCTATCCCACGAATCTCATCTTTGCACCCGGCCAGCCGGTCCAGTTTGTTTACGCCGTCACGAATGTCGGCCTCGGGACGGCAGAGATAGCCTACAATGATTCCATTCACTTCAGCGATTCCTTTGGGGAAGCTTCTGTCCCCGTCGTATTTTACACGGGAACCAACGCGATGGCACCGGGTGAAGGGTCTCGGTTTACCAATGAGGTAGCAATGCCTTACACCATTGGGGGAGGGTCAGCTTTCGCACAAATCACTGTCAACTCGGGGATGGTGCCGTCGGAATCTGATTGGGAAAACAACTCACTGGTTCTCCCCATGCAACTGGAGCAGCGTCTCTCCGATCTCTCCGCAAGCCTCTCGATTTTGGAAACCAACGCCACGGGGCCTAACCCTTCCGTTCTGGTCCGCTGGGCTTTCACCAACCTTGGGCCCGGGGATTGTTATCCTTCCCCATCTGACCGCATCCGGTTTGGGTTGAGCCAAGTGGCGAATGGCGCGTTTTATACCGCACTACTCGAGATGCCCCTGCCAAAACTCATTCCTGCCGCTGCCGTTTTTGCCGGTACCAATACCATATCGTTGGACCAATGGGGCGGCGGCTTGCGCTATCTGGTAATGCGTAACGACGGCCTCGGTGAGGTTACACCGACCAATAACACCGAATCTGCTGCCTTTTATCTGGATAATCTGCCGGACCTAACAATTGCCACCCTGATCGCCCCGTCGGTTCTGACCGGAGCGCCCAATCAGAAGGTTACACTTATCACCGAGGTCAAGAACCAAGGCAGTGGGGCGGCCAAGCCTTTCTGGGGATACTGGATTTCCATCTACAGTCCTCGTGGCGAAAACCGGTCAGAAGCCGTGGCCTATTCTCCTTATCCAGGAATTTCCAATGCCTTGAACCCGGGTGAAAGCCAGTGGTTTACCAACATAGCAGCGATACCGTCCCTGGCTTCGGGCGAGTACCGGTGGTTTGCCCAAAGCTATTTTGAGGCTGATGTAAACTCGGCAAACAACTTCTTTGAACTGCCGGTTCAGGTGAACCTGTCGCGCCCGAGCCAACTCCGGGCGGTGAGCCTGGCTGTCGATGCCAAGGCGACTCTCACCGCTCCCTTGGCTGAGGTTCGCTGGTCCGTTATCAACGACGGCGATGGCATGGCGGCCTTCAACTGGGTTGATTCCATCTACTATTCATCAGATGACCGTTTAACGTTGGACGACACACTGGTTGTTGGCCGCACCAACCTGGCGGGTCTCGCCTCCGGCGCCAATTACTCCTGGGAAACTCTAACCTCTCTGCCGAGCGATGCGAAATCCGGCGCATTCTTGATCCTCGTCGTAGATCGCGATCAGGCTTTATGGGACGAAGCGCCCGTGAACAACACACTTTGGACCATCCTCCGGATCGCGCCATTTAGATCCGGCCCCACGTGGATGACCGAACCGCGATTTGTCAATGGACGCTTCCAGGCAAGCTTGCATGGGGCTGCTGGTCAAAGCGTCGTTCTCCAGGCATCCACAAACCTTATTGATTGGGAAAGCCTGCGCACCGTTACGTTCCCAAATGACGCTGTTGATATCGAGGATACAAACTCTGGCGGATCTGCCCCGCGGTTCTATCGCCTCATACCGTTGAGTGAGCTGGATTGACGGAGGCTAAAGTAGAAGAGCCCGTTCACCATTCCGGGACGGTGCGACAGGGCGCATGGTGATTACCAAATCCCCCTGGTGGTGCACTGACCATTTAGATCAGTACTGTATGTAGAGAGATCCAAACCAGAATTGCCCCTGGTTCATTGGGTTGGCGCCAGGGAGCGCCAACCCAATGAACCAGGGTGGAATCAAGGGGGGACCGGTGGCTACAAACAGTACTGATTTCGGTTCGGACGGCATGCCTGCGTTTAGAAAGCAAACCCAGCAGGAGTGCTGAAAGATGTTTCGTCCGATGGACCGGAACCGCCGCATGTCCGTATGTAGCGCGGTCGTCTCGACTGCGAGTACGGGTGGCGTCTCGCCACCCCCGAGGCCGGTATTGCTCACGCGGAGCCGCGGAGGCACCTTGCGGTGCGGCCACTGCGGAGGGAAAAGAAGAGAACTCTTGACGATTGCTGGGAAGAAGGCCTCATTGGAGGTTGTTGCTCCTATATGCGAACCGGACTACGAAGCCATATTAGAAAGTCGGCGGCTGGGCGTTGCGTGCTATTTCACATCAACACGGGCCTGTTCTGGATCTATGGTGTCCTGGTCACCTGGCTTTCCTTCCTTGTTGCAGGATTCGCGGTTCAGAGCTCGACGACTCGCCTGCTGCTAGCCCTTCCCATCGGATTGCTGGCGGCATTCTGGATGCCGCAGCTTATTCACCTGACCCTCTGGCGTCGGTTTCGAAGCCGTTGGGTGGACAGCTATGTTATAAACGCGCTCTTCCTGGCTATTCTGCTCGCGCGGTACTCTCTTGAAGTCCGCGATAAGAATGAAGATGCCGTAACGCACCTGATCGTGGGCGCAGGGACTATCTGCATCGTTGGCTTATGGGCATACTCTAGAAATCGGGCGGAGGGAAAAGAAGCGAAAGCCAAGGAATCACGCCACGACGCCGAGACGCCAAGATTCTAAGAGAAGATCACCTTTAGCCCTTAGCTTTTAGCCTTGCCTCTTACTGCCGCTCGTATTCGCCTTTGTTCAAGCGTTTGAACACGGAGAAGCCGGCTTTTTTTGCATCGGAAACAGAGACTCTCTTCGGGGAATTGAATGAGGACCAAACCTTGCGCACAGGCTTTTTGCAGGCGGGGCATTGGGTCAATGGCTTGGCATCCAACGGCCGGTGTAAGGTGAATTTTCCACCGCACACCTTGCAGTCCCCTTCGCAAAGTTCGTATTCGTAAATTGGCATAGACCGGTCTGAATAAGCATCGGGCGGCATCGGCAGGCAGTCAAGTTCAAGACTATAGACGAAGAGGGATTAAGAAATGCTCCCTTCCGCAGTCCACCACCCAAAACTTATTCGCGTTTCCCGTTATACGTTTCGCTTCCCCGTCACTTCTCGGACAGCTTCAGATGCGAGATACGGAACACAGCGCCGCGTGGGTCGTTGGGCAGGCATTCGATCTCCCAACCGTGAGCCAACACGATTTGCTGGCAAACGGCCAATCCCAGCCCCGTTCCGCCCTTTTGAGTGGTCACATAGGGTTTGAAGATTTCCATCCGTTTATCGGACGGCACACCCGGACCGTCATCGCGCACTTCGAGTGCGGCTTCGGTGGAGCTCTGCTTGCGCACAGCGACTTCGATCCTGCCGCCTGCCGGGACGGCTTGCACGGCATTCAGTAACAGGTTGAACAAGGCTTGCCGGAGAAGCTGCTCATCGGCCAGAATCGAGAGAAGATCACCCGTGGTTTGAAGATGGATCGATTTCTCTTCGAGATCGTAACTCAGCGCCCGCGTCACTTCTCCTACAATCGAGTTCAAGGATAGCACGGTTGGACGCACCTCACGCGGTCGTGAGTAATTGATGAACTCGTTCAGTTGCGCGGCAACCTTATCGACTTCCATCAGGATGTCTTTTGAGCGGCCCTGGATGTCAGCGCCAGCTTCCGGTTGGCGCGCGATCATTTGGGCCAACCCGCGGATGATGTTCAGTGGGTTGCGTGTTTCGTGGGCGAGTCCGGCGGCCGCAAGGTTCATTTCTTTCAAATGCGAGTTGAGTTCGCTGGCGCGCACCAGGCGGATCTGCAAATCGGAGGTCTTCATCACATTCCGCCAGGCGAGACCCATGCCTACGACTGAGATGGTGGCCAAACCCACGATCAAGGCGCGCAGCCAGAGGTCCTGAACCATGTTCGCTCGCAACGTATGTGTGGAGAGGACGAGCACAAGACCGTGCAATGCGCGCTTTTGCATCAGAGAAGAGAATTCAGCCTCGGTCAGGTGGCGCATCCAGGGTGGACGACGGCTGCGTCCATCCCAATCAGGCCGTCGCATGCCGCTGGGTGATTGCCGTGAAAGGTTTGTTTGTGGGCCGGGCCCAGGTCCGCCCATGAAAGGAGGGGAAGTAGAGCCCGGCGTCGGCATAAAGGGCGGCGGGAAAGCTCCAAAGCGCGGGTCGCCGGGGGGCGGACCTGGCTGAGGTGGAGCGCCTCGGTTCGTGCCGAGTGCCTGCATCGGCGGCAGCACAACGGTTGGATTCGTGCTCCCCTCGCCGGTGAGTGCTGCGCCCAGATCCACCGGATTAACGATTGTGAGCGTCGTCTTACCCCAGCGCTCTCCGGCCTGGACGATGTCCGCCTCGTTGAGATCGATGGCAGGCCCGGCAGAAGCCACCGGTTCGTTCGAAGCGTTGAGCAGGACGATGGCGATCAACTCGCTCGCTTTGACGAGATCATTCGTGCTCGCCACCATCTCGTTCAATACCGGCTCGAGCCGATCCTGTAAAACGCTGCCTCGAAAGCGCATTCCACGGATGAACGCACTCAGGGTGTTTGCGATATCGATGGACCGGTTGCGCAAACCGGTCTGAGCCGCTTCGCGCACGCGCAGGTGTTCGTGTATTTGCCAGCCTCCTACCAGCAGCCACACGGCTGCCAGCACCCCGTAAACGGCAACACTCCGGCGCGTTGGTTCCATAGTCAGTGAGCGCTTAATCGCGCTTCTTGCTCTTCTTTGTTTGGTCGATCGGCTCCTTCTCGGCGGGCACTTGATCGAGGAACTTGCTCAATTCCTGTTCAGTGAAGTTCTTCTGCACATCAGCCTTTGCTTTCTCTTTCTCCGAGACGGCTGCCAGATCGGTTGGTGCCGCAATGATGTGCGGGGTGAGGAAAATGAGCAACTCCGTGCTGGAATCGTTTTTTGACTGGCGCTTGAACAAGTTTCCCAGCAATGGAATGTCACCCAGGAAAGGAATCTTGCTGCTGGATTCGGCTTTGGAATTCTGCATCAACCCGCCGATGATCACCGTCTGTCCATCAGGAGTGACAACCACCGTGTCGGCCGAGCGCGAGTTAATCAAAGGCGCACTGGCCGCTCCGCTTGATCCGCTTGAAATTGGCACCCATTGTGAGCGATCAGCAACCAGCTCGGAAGTCTCCGGCGAGACGATCATCTCCACCATTCCTTCTTCGGTGATGAACGGCGTCACGCGCAGGATGATGCCTACGCTGGTGTAGCTGACGGAATTAATTGCATTCCCGAACGTGTCGAAACGCACGTTGGTGATCAGCGGCACAGATTGGCCGACCGTAATGGTCGCCGGCTGATTGTTGCGCGCGACGATGGACGGACGCGAGAGGACACGGGCTTTCCCCGCTTGTGCGATGGCGCGCAGAGTCACCTGGTAGTCCTGGGCAAAGATCTGGTAAAGCCCAGCCCCGGGAGGAACCGATCCAAAGCCGCCGGTAGGCTGGCCAAACACGTTCACGGGGTTGTTGGTGCCGACGGCATTGCCAATGGACGACATGCCAAAGGCATTGGCCACCGCACCGGTTGTTGAGTTGCCCATGTTCTTAGCCCAACCGCCTTCGATCCCCAGATCGCGGCTGTTGTTGTGTTGCACTTCAAGAAAGACAACCTTGATGAGCACCTGCGGCTTTGGCTTGTCCAGGCTCGAAATGACCTTGGCCATTTCCGCTGCCGTTTCGTCGTCGGCAATGACGATCAGGTTCCGCGTCTCAGGGTCAACCGAGATCACAGCATCACCCACACTTGCATTGTTTGGGTAAGTGCGCGTGGTGGAGTTGCGGTTGCGGTTGCCGGACTGCTGGCCAAACTGGGCCTGCGCCGAGAGAGCGCCGCCGAGCGCCAGCAAAAGCGCTGCCCGGCAGACCGTATTTGAGAAAATTGACATAGTAAAATGGCGTTGGAGGTTGCGGCTATCTTCCGAAGCTGCCGTTTGAGCTGTTGTTCCGCGAAGAGTTCCGTGAATTGTTGCTGTTTTCCTGCGTGGTTCGCCGGTTGCTTAAAGTGCTGCTCTGGCTTTGACGCCGGTTGCTGCTGGTTGAGTTGCGCTCAAACATATCCTGCAAAACCTGTTGAACCTCTTCCGCATCGGCATTCTGCAACTGATACACATGAACGGACTGTTTGCGTGCGGGATTTGAATCGAGTTCCTTCACCACATCTTCGATTTGCGGCATGAGATCCTTCGCGGCGGTCACCACGAGCGAAGCGGTTCGCGGATCAGGCACAGCCAGCACACGAGCCCGGCGTTTCACACGCTGGGTTTGAGCACCCGTGCTGCTGCTGCTGCTCGAATTCCCCATCATTCCGGGCGGCCCAAATCTGCCAAAAAACCCTCTGAAGCCACCCTGGCCGCTCTGGGAACTGGATCGGCTTTCATCCGGGAAGAGGCTGGTCAGCAGGTCCGCCATTTCGGTCGGGTCAGAATACTGCAAGCGGAACACGTGCACCTCAGTCACATCTTCTGCCCCCATATCGATGGCCTGAATGATCTCCGCGATGCGCCGGATGTTGGCCTGGGAGTCGGTAATCACGAGTGAGTTGCCAGCCTCGTTGGCGGTAATCGTAGTCTGCATCGAGACCAGCGGCTGGATATCCTTCACGAGTTGCGCCACCTCAACATAGCGCACTGGCAGAATCTGAGTGACAATCTCATCAGTGCGCGGGATGGTTTGAGGATCGCTCCCCAATTTTACCGGGATGCTGTGGATCTTGGCCTCATCGCGATTCACAATCGTAAGCGTTCGCCCATTACGGATCGCGGCCAGCCCGTTCTTGCGCAGAACAGAGTCGAGAAGTTCCATGGCTTCCTCACGAGTGACTGCGGTGGCGCTCCAAACATCCACACGACCACGCGGGGTAGCTTCAAGGTTGATAATGAACCCGGCGGCCTCACTCAGGTAATTCAATACCGTATCGAGGGGAGCGCCGCGAAAGTTCAACCGCAGGAGGTTCGTGTCGGTTAATGCCAGGTTGTTGGTCTGGATTGTCTCGGGGGCCGCAGGCGCTGGGGCGGCCTCAACAACAGCCGGTGGTGCAGGCTTGGACTCGGGCGCAACGGGCGCCGCGGGGCTGGCAACCGGGGGTGTTGACTCGGGAGTGGGCGCAGCCGCAGGGGTGTCCGCGGCGTTCGCCGAAAGCGCGGCAAGGAGCGCGGCGCCAAAAAGCAGTGTCAGTGTTTTCATCGGTTCATTTCCTGTTCTCGTCGGTCCATGAGTCTTTTTAAAATGTCGTCTTCAGAGCCTCCTGAGGAGGGGGCTGCCTGGTTCGCTGAGTTATCTCCCGGCGCGTTGGATTGTTCTCCAGCAGCGGGCGCTGCGGCCGGGGCACCTTCAGGTGCAGGCCCAGTCTCGCCTGATGTCGGAGCCTGCCCGTTCGCCTCGGGCGACGGCATCGGCTGGCCCACTGAGAAGGTCCCTTCAGGCGGCTGCGGGAACTCGCCACTCCCGAATGGTGGTTGAAATTGCTGGGCCTGATCTTGAGTGTTGGTAATCGGTGTAGGGTTCGGTGGCACCTGAGAGCGCGAGCTGGTGCTTGTGCGCGCATCCGCAAACTCAGCACGTCCGCCAGTGCGCCAATCACCGCCATTGTCCCGGCGCAACTGCGAACCGACTTCGAGAACAAACTCGTTGGTTCCCGCCTTCAGTATTACGGCATTGGCCTCGATGCTTGCCACCTGCAAACCCGCTACCGTTTCACCCTGCTTGGATGCCTTGCGGGAATCCGCACTGCTGCCGTCAAAGAAGGCGAACGTCCCCTTCTCATAAGCCATCACGCCAACCAGGGCCAGCGTATCAACTCGTGAGGGACGGGTCGTTTCCCGAGGCCGTTCACCCGTTGAGCGTGCGTAGCGTTTCGGGTTAAAAATATTCCGCTCATAGACAAGTTTGTAATCGGAGAGCGAAGCATTCTTGGGCGCGGAATTTGTCTGGGCTTGCGCTGTCACGCCTGCGCCCGCGATCAAGCAAAGGCCGGCATACACCCCCAGGCGCCAATGGCTCCGTCGTGTTGCACCCACAAGTGTGTCAGATTTCATCGTTTCACCTCCGGGATCAACACCAGGCCGCTGATTTGCAGACCGACGGCCAATTGCTGGCCCTCCGCATCGCGTGCGCTCAACTCCAGGTTCTCAATCCGCACAGCCATGGGATCTTGCTCGAGGTTAAAGAGAAACCGCGCCACCGCGTTCAGACTTCCGGCTGCCTCAACCCGGCATTGCAGCGTGCGGAAGTTCTGCTCAGCTCGCTTCCATTGCGGGTTGATGGAGGTCACGCTGATCCGGCTTTCCTGCGACCATGTGTCAACTCCTTTGAGCAGCTTTTGCTCTGCTTGCGAGAGATCGTCTGGCAGCGTGTTGGTCTGCATGTTGTCCCAACGTGAGCGAAGTGTATCCTCCCGGGCAATCAGCGCCCGGCCTTCGGTCACTTTCTTTCGAAGGTCCGCGATGCGGGCGGAACGCGCTTTCCACGAAGCCTGCAACGGCGTGATCAGCAGCTTGTCCGCCGCGAATAATCCCACCGCCACGAGGGCGAGAATCAGCAGCAGTTGTTGTCGGTTCTTAATGTTCACTCCGCACCTCCTTCGCTCCATTGAAAATCAAAGGTAAACTGGGTCGGAGCGCGCCCACGTATTTGGTTCACCTGCACATCGGCAACGCCGCGCGAGGCGCGCAGGCGGTCGAGAGTTTTTAGCAATGCCTGGTTGTCCTTCGCGGAGCCGGAGCAAGTCACAGTCGAAAGATCTTTGATCTCAACGCTCTTGGCGGAGACCGATCCCTCCTCCGGAAAGGCAGAGGTAAGCTGGCGCAAGATGCGCAACGCGCGATGGCTCCCATCGTACCACGGACGAAACTGCCTGATCCTATCCCTGGTCTTTTCCAGGTCCTGCACTTTGGCGGACATGGCAGACCATTGTGATTCCAGGCGCATGAGGTTCCATTGCTGATAGCCAAACGCGGCCATGCCGGCCACGAGCAGCAGCACTGCGGCCGCCCCCGCTATCCTCAAGCGTCCGGATGAGTAACGACTGGAAAACCGTTGAAATTGGCTCTGCCTGGGAGGAAGGAACTCGAATGGCAGCTTGTGCTCAGCCAAATAGTTGGCAGCCAGGCTAAGGGGCATCGATACTGAAGTTTCCGAAGGGAGCTGCAGGCCCACTTCACCCGGCGCATAGCGGGAGACCACATCAACCTTCAGGCCAGACGATTCGAGCCTTAGATCCAGTTCATCGGCGAGCTGCTGCGCGAGGCTCGGGGGCCCAAACACGCGCACCTGCCGAACCTGATCCCGCACCTCAGCCGGAAGTTGGCCCAAGGTTACCCGAGCTTCACGCGCCACAATGGGCGCATTCAATACCTTGCGTCCCGTCTCGTTTTCGAGGGCGCTCTCCAGGGTGCGCAGTGCCACAATCCCGCCATTCCAGGTCACCTGCAAGCTCACCTGGTTCTCACCAATGCTCAAAGCCATGATGCCTTTGGAGGGCTCACGGTCCGGCGGTTGTAATGCGACGATTCCAAGCGAAAAGCTTAATGGCACCAGGCGCGCCGCTCGCAACACCTGTTCCATCAACGTCAGGCTCGTGAGCGGGATTCCTGTCAGTTGCGCATAGGACTTGGCGCCTCTCACTTCGGTCCGCGCTACCGCTACCTGCAACGTCGCAGGGTCACATGGAAAATTGCGCTCGGCTTCGATTTGGAAAAAGCTCGCAACATCTGCTGCCGGAATTTCGGGCATCTCCACCTGCGCAGCGAGCACCCAGCTCAACGGCAGGCCGATGATGCAGTAGCGTTCGCGAATACCCGCAGTATCCAGATGGTTGCGGATCTCGCGCCCAACCAGCTCGGGAGCCGCGGTCAGCGGATGCAATGACAGTGCCACGCTCAAGGTCTGCTGCACGTGCAGCGAGCCGTTGGTGCGCTTGAGCACGACGCCTTCCAGGCGCCCGCCTTCCAGCGCGAGCCCGAGCAGGGACGGCACCCGTTTGCGCCCTTTTCTATTTAGCAGCGATTCGATCATTTCGGTTGTTGTTAGGTGAAAAGAGTTCCTGGCGCAGCGTTTTGCCCAGCGCCCAGCCCAGCCCGGTCATATCCCGGCGATAAATCACACGCGGGGTCCCGGTGGAGGTGTCCAGCACCACGCGCATGCGGCGATAACCCCGGCCATGAGCGCCGACTGCCGCGATGTCAGCCGTGAACTGATAGCTCTGGGTGGTGATGCAATCCGTTTCCTGCAGCTCATCCAGGACTGAACTGTTGTTTGACCCCATGGCTTCAACCAGCCATGCGACCGATGTCAGCTTGTCCGAGTTGCTGTTGCGATACTCGATCACTGTCCGCACCAGGTCCTCGTTGTCGATGAACCCCGGGAGACAGGACAACACTGCCGCGCTGGCCGTGTTGACATTGATGCGCCCTTCAATAAAAGTCCCGTTTGTGAGAGTGAGTTTGTCCGATATCAGGGCGAACTCTTCCGCGGTCAACCCGCTGCGCCGGTAAAAATCCAGGAGACTTGAAAAGGTCACTGCGGAAGTTCCGCCGCCGCCTGGTTGTCCACCCGGTTGTCCCCCGGGCTGCCCGCCGCCACCACCTCCACCGCCGCCGCCACCTGAAATATTCAACGCTTGCATGACCGAATCCCGGCGGCCTTGCGCCAGATACTCATCCAACAACGCGCTGAATTCCTGGCTCGATGAAGAAAGCGTCGTGATGTTCACCCGGGCAACACCGTTGCTGTAGGTGTTCGGTTCGCGTGAAAAAACCGTCACATACTCCAGCAGCCCACAATCGAGTTGCCCATTGTTGTCTGTATCTTCTTCGTTCGGATCAAGCACGCCGTTGAAGTTGAGATCTTCCCCCTGCAATAACTCGAGGTCGGCGCCCATCAACAGGCGTAATTCCTCGGGTGATTCAAACGGGGCTTGCTTGCACTCGTAAGCGGGGGTTTGCATCCCGTAATAAGTGAAAGTCACGCCTGGGCCGTTTGTCCCGCGCCAATCGAGGATGGCCGCTGTCAGTTCCTCGGTCATCCATGGAAGCTGATAAAGCATGTTGCTGGGAGCGGTGTTGAGGTTGACACGAGAAGCCTCATCCACCAGGGCGAACGTCAGCATGTCCCCGGTCGGTTCGGCATTGGTATCCCGTCCGATCAACCAGAAACGCGGGCTGCCATTTGCATCCGTTCCCTGAGTGCGGCTGGAGAGTGAAACGCCTTCCCGCGAGTAATTGGCTGGATCGGGAACCAGCCCATTCGTCTCCAGCCCGTAAAGCATGCACGAGAGGTAGCGCGTGGCACCATCGATGGCTTGCTCGGCCGCAATCCCTTCCGCACGATTCGAGCCTGCCCGCAGCTCATACATCATCGAATACGCAAAATAGATCGTGAGGCTGATCAGCCCGAGCGACACCCATAACACAATGATGAAGGCCGAACCGTTGCTGCCTGCGCTGGTGACGCGAGCGTTCATTGGTTCACCTCCTCAACCGTGGCGGTCGTCGTCTCGTTGGTGCTCGTCACCACGTTTGTGGCCGATTGCACAACCACCGGGAGCATCAGCTCATAGGTCCGGGATTCGGCTGAAGTCGATTCCGTTGCGTCCTCATCGTCTGCCATCTCAATCTGCACCCGCACAGCCGTAGGCAGGTTGGATTCGGTAAGAGAAGTATCCCATGTGGAAACCCAGGCATTGCCGTTATAACAGGTCACTTCCAGGTTCTGCACGCCGCTCAGAAGAATCTCTTCGTGCGGTGTTTCCGTAAGTGCTGTCAGCAAGTTCCGATTCACCGAACGCATGAGCTCCTTGGAAGCGCGCCGCCCGCCGGTGCTGCTCTCGCGCAGCTCATAGATCACTTCCTGGATTTCCCCGTAGGGTTCGGTGTCGTCCAAAGCGGCGGTGGTCGTCGAGAACTGCAGGCCATTAGCGCCCCCAAATTGAGAATCCAGCGCACCGCAACGGAAGGCGCCCGACATGATACCCCCAGGCCAAACGACGCCCCGGATGTCCCGCCGGATAACCGTCAACGCTGGATGCACGATCGAAACGGTTTCGAGTGATGCCACCGTGCGGTCGCGCAAACGCATTGCGCTGTAGAACACACCGCCAATAGCCGCGAGTACCACAGCGGAAATCGATAACGCCAGCACCGCTTCAATCAGCGTGAACGCGTGACAGCGCGCGCTTTTCTCAAGGTATGCTGGCTGGGTCCTCACAATGTGCTCGTCGTGTTGAGGAGGTTGGTCTGGCTTGTGGTGGTGTTCTCATCCACCAGTGTGCTCAGCGTGAATACCTGGTTCTGGCCCTGGGCGGAAAAGCTCACATCCACGGAGAGCAACCGCATGGAGCTCACATTGCGATCCTCCATCCACGGTTCATTTCGCAATGTCCATTCAAACTCCAGCGCTCCCTGGCGGCTTCTACCCGTCTGAGACGATTGACTCCAGTTGGTCAGAATAATGGCTTCGTTCAGCACGCGTTCTGCAACCAACCCGGCTTGGTAACGGCGCCCGGCAACTTCTCCTGCTCGGCTGGCGACGCTCAATCCCTGCATCACAACGGGAATGACAATCGCCATGAATAACAACGCTGCGAGCACTTCCACCAGGGTGAATCCCCGGGAGAGTGCTTCGCTGCGGCAGCGAACGCCGCGCTTAACGTTGGTCTGTGGCAATTTCATATCCAAGCCGGTTGCGGCTTTGCACGATGGAAATAGTGAACCCCTCGTCCTCGCTTAACCTGATCGCGCTGGGGCTTGTCTCCGCAATCGTGCCGTCGGGCATGAACCGTATGGCCGGGAATGCTGCGTGTTTTCCCTGCACCTGGGTTCGCGAGGAACTGCTCCGCTGTTGGGTCAAAGTGGTCGTGCGCGGAACTGTGGTTGCCGCGACGGTTTCCACCCGCAGATTCTCGTCGAGCGTGAACTCGACTTCCTTTGAATCCGTGTCCTCGTAGCTTGGATCGGCTGCCAGGCCGAACTTCCGGCTGCTGGCGTCCACCCACAGATCCATGGGCAAACCCTCGGAAGCTGCCCGTTCCTGCCCATAACGCACAAGAGAGAGCAAGCGGCGTGCTTCTGAATTCAACGCCCGCCCCCGAAAGAATTTGGCGAGTGATGGTGCCGTCAGACCAACCGCCACGGTAAGGATCGCCATCACCAGGATCAGTTCGATCAAGGTGAAGGCGCGCGCGGGGCGTATTGGTCTGGCGATTTGCATGAAAACTAGCGGCTATCCTGGGTCCAGTTACCGATGGCCTTGTCACCTCCGGGAGGTCCGGAAGAACTCACATCGTAGGAATCGGGGTTATGCCGTCCGGGGCATTCGTAAATGTATTCGCCGCCCCAAGGGTCCTGTGGAACGCGGTCGCTTTGGAGGTAAGGTCCGCGCCAATTCTGGGCGTCGCGCGGTTTGACGATCAGATCCTGCAAGCCGCTCTTTCCCTTGGGATAGTAGCCGTTATCTACTTCGAAGGCGTCGAGAGCCGTGCGGAAGGTGGAGATCTGGGTGCGAACGGCCTGTTCCTTGGCCTGCTCTGTGCGGCCTGAGAACTTCGGAATGACGATGGCCGCGAGGATGCCGAGAATAACGAGAACGAGGAGCAGCTCGACCAAAGTAAAGCCTCGCTGCTTGACTAAGCGCCTTGCTTGAATCCCTTGTGGGTTTTGTGGTTGTAGTTTCATTTGCTCAATTTGTGGTGTTACTTGATGTAATCCTGCAGGGTAAAGATGGGCAGCACCATGCTGATGAAAATAGTGCCGATGAATGCCGCGATCAGAAAGAGCATGAGCGGCTCGGCGAACGCCACAGCCGTCTTGAGCTGCCGGTCCAGATCACCTTCGGTTACGTTCGCGATTCGCACCAGTTCCTGGTCTAATCGACCGCTCTCTTCAGCAACGGAAATCATTTCCAACACAGAGCTCGGAAAGAGCCCGCGGCATTCGGCAAGGCTCGCGCCCAACTGCCCGCCTGCCTGCACCCGCTCAATGGAGCTGGATACTGCATCGACCAGGATCTGGTTCCCGATCGATTTCCGCGCCACATTCAGCCCCTGGACCAGCGGCACGCCCGCTGCCAGCAATGTCCCGAGCATCCGGCAGAAACGGGACATCGCGAATTGGGCTACCAGCGGTCCTATTGCAGGCAGCTTCAGAATGAATCCTTCCCACGCGCGCTTCCCGCTTTCAGATGTAAACCAGTTCCGCAGCAGATAACCGCCAATCACCAGCACCATCAGGACGATCAAACCATACGAGCGAATGCCCTCGCTCATGCCGATCACGATCTGTGTGGGCAACGGCAGTGCTGCGTTGAACCCTTTAAACACCAGTTGAAAACGAGGAATGAAAAAGGTGAGCAGAAATACCAGCACGCCAACCGCCATTAACAGCAGGATCGCCGGGTAGAGCATGGCAGCCATGACCTTGCTCTTGAGCTCTTTTTCACGCATCTGAAAGTCCGCAATCTGCGCGAGAACAAGATCGAGGAACCCGCCGGTTTCCCCCGCTTGCACCATGGCGACGTAAACCCGGGGGAAAGTATCCGGTGACTTCGCCATCGCATCGGCCAACGACATGCCATCGATCACGCGATCGTGGATCTCTTTCCACTTGGCTTGCGCCGCCGGCATGGAGGCCTCCCGATATAAAATGACGAGTGCGCGGCTCAGCGGCACGCCCGCTGCCAATAAGCTGGAAAGCAGCCGTGTGAAATTCTCCAATGCCCTTGCGGGAATCGCACCCGGCTTGCGCCCGAAAGAAAGATCAAACCCGGCAGTTGCGGCCTTGGATTCGGCCTTTGCAGCCGGACCATTGCGCTCTTTGAGGCTCACCGGGCGCAGCCCGAGCCCGCCGATCTGCGCGAACGCTTCATGCCTCCCGGGTGCTTCCAATTGGCCTTCGGTCATCAGGCCGTCGGATTTCAACGCGCGATATTCGTAAACGGGCATGGGATATTAGCGGCGTCCGGGTGAAAGGCTCAGATCCATGGCTGGGGGCGGCACTATTGTGCCGGTGGTGGTCGTGCGGGCGATTTCCTTGGCAGTCGTCACGCTCAACACTTCCTCCACAGTGGTAAGCCCCAGGCGCACCAGGCGCCAGCCGTCATCAGCCAGCGTCTTCATTCCTGCGCGGCGCGCGGCTTCCCGGATCACGTCGCTGGACGTGTTCTTCAAAATCAATTGCCGGATCTCGTTGTCGGTATCCATCCATTCAAAGATGGCCTGCCGTCCATGAAAACCCGTGTTGCGGCATTCGCGGCAGCCTACTGAACGATAAATCGGGGTGTTAGCCGGGATGTTCACCTGCTGCTTGAATGCCATCGCCGCAGGGCTCTTGTCCTCTGCCTTGCAAGCCTTGCACAATACCCGGACCAACCGTTGAGCAAGCACCGCTTCAAGGGAAGAAGCCACCAGGTAAGGCTCCACACCCATATCCACCAAACGCGTGAGTGCGCCGGGCGCATCATTCGTGTGCAGAGTCGAAAAGACCAAGTGACCGGTCAGTGAGGCTTGCACCGCGATTTGCGCCGTCTCCTGGTCGCGGATTTCACCGATCAAAATCACATCCGGGTCATGGCGCAGAATCGAGCGCAATCCCCGGGCAAATGTCAGCCCTGATTTCTCGGACACCTGGATCTGGTTAACGCCCAGCAACTGATACTCCACCGGGTCTTCAATCGTGATGATCTTCCGATCCGAATGGTTGATCTCGTGCAGAGCGGTGTAGAGGGTCGAGGTCTTGCCGCTGCCTGTCGGGCCGGTGACCAGGATAATCCCATGCGGCATCTGCAACACGCGGTGGAAGCCTTCCAACTCGCGCTCACCCATCCCCAACTCACCCATGCCGCGCAAGGTCGAGTTCTGACGCAACAGACGCAGCACGACCGCTTCGCCGTGCAGCATTGGAATGACGGATACGCGGATATCCACCTCGTTGTTCTCAATCCGCACCTTGATGCGGCCGTCCTGCGGCAGTCGTTTCTCCGCGATATTCAAATGGCTGAGGATCTTCACGCGTGACACGATCGCCGGCTGGAACCGCTTGATCTGTGCCGGCACCGGGACCTCCTGCAACACGCCGTCAATGCGGTAGCGAATCCGCATCTCATCTTCGAAGGGTTCAAGATGGATATCTGATGCGCGCAGCTCGATAGCGTCCCTCAATACCTGGTTCACAAACCGGATGATCGAGGCATCCTCAGCCGCCTCGTCCAGGTTCGTGTCCTCATCCGCATTCTCGTCGAGAAATTGGAACCCACCGTCTTCGCCCAGCTTCCCGAGGGTATCGGCTCCGACGCCCAGACGTTTCTTCATCTCGCGCTGGATGGCTTCCGACGACGAGAGCACCGGGCGCAAATTCAGGCCGGTGAGCGTCTTCAACGCATCCAGGCCTTGGGTGGCGAACAAACGGCACGTGGCCACTTCCACAGTGCCGTTGGTTCGCTTGAGCGGCAGTAATTCTTCCTTGAGCAGAATCCGCGCGGGAAAGAGCGAGAGCAGTTGCCGGTCCGGCTCTGCATCCTCGAGATTGGTGTAGGCGAGGCCATATTCATGGGCCAGCCACTTGAGTACAGTTTCCTCCGTCAGGGTGCCATGCGCCGCCAAAGTGCGGTCCTGCGCCAGGTGTTTGGCGTCAGCCGCCGACAATTGCCGGGCCTGCACCATTTTTTGGAGCAACTCTCGTCCCCCGCCTTCCGGAAAAACTGTCTCGCTCATAACACAACAACAACCAACAGCGCGAACCTATCGCTTAAAGCAACCCGTTCAGGGTGGCGATTGCCTCCTGGCGCGGGGTCAGCACTTTGCGCAAATTATTCTGTGCAGTTTCCAGCTCAGTCTGACGGGCTTTGCGCGCTTCCGCATACTTCACAGTCGCGGCCTTGATCTCGGAGGTGCTGGCCTTCGAGTCAATCGCACGCTGCAAAGTTTCAGCCTCGGGGCTGGGTGTTCCAAACATGCCGCCGCCAAAACGGCCGCCACGGTCGTTATTATTGTTATCTCCACCCGGACGACGCGGCATCATCCCGCGCATGCGGTCACCCATCACGCTGCGGTTGGCGTCCATCACCTTTTGCACCAGCGGTTGAACGGCTTTCCATTCCGTCTCATCAGTGATTTCGAGGCGATCCTTGACTCCCTCCATCATCCGTTGCTGAAATTGGGCGGGATCGAAATTCGGACGTCCTTCACGGTTTTCGCGGTTACCGCGATTCTCGCGGCCATTGTTGTTATCCTGGGCGTTGGCAGTGGTAAAGCTGAGCAGCGCGGCGGCGCCCAGCAGCAGGATCAAGCGATTAAGTTTCATATTTTGTCTGTTCTACGGTTCAAGGATGTTGAGCTCACGCCATATGCGTGTGCCGTGTGGCAACCTGATGCAGGTCATGTGCCAAGTAGAGAAACCCAATGAAAGCGGGAGATTCCTCACGTGGACTGCGCAATGTTTGCGCACCTGGGGCTTAAAACCCTGCGCAATGTTTGCGCAGGGAGGGGGGGTAGCGCGCTCTCGCCGTAGAGCGCTTTCTGAGGACTTATCGAGATGTTTGTGGTGGTCGGCACCAGCGGAATAGAGGGTGTTGAGAGGGCAGAGGACGGAGGACGGAGCAAAGTAGAAGAGCCGTCTCGGCTCTTTAAGCGCGAGTTATCGATCAGCGTTGTTAACCACACGATTGCCCAAGCGCGCGGACGTGCCGCACGATTTCCGACCCCTGACCGGGGTCGTTTCCATTTCGTTCCGCTGTGTAGCGCGGTCGTCTCGACTGCGCTACATCACGGACGCGGCGTAAGGTGCCGTCCCGTGCATTCCGAAGGAATGCCAGCTATAAGCCAGGGGTTGCGCGAGGAACGAGCGCCACCCCTGGTAGCGTGGCAGAGGGGACACGACCCCGAGAGGGGTCGCAGATGCCTGGTCAGGGTTATCAAATAGGACAAATGAAATCGCTGGCATCCCTCGCGGGATGCTGACGGAACAACGCTTGGTCCGGTGGTGTCGCGCTGGCGCGCTCAACCACCGGCTAACAGCTACGAACCCTGCGGGTTCGAGGTCCTGCAAAGTGGCAGAGCCGTCTCGGCTCTGCGTCCCTGTAGCCCATCTCCCGATCGCGTTTTGTATTGTTGGTAACACGCGCCCCCCCTCTCGATTCCACCCTGGAAAACGAAAGCGCACCGGGACGGTGCGCGCACTCGCAGTCGAGACGACTGCGCTACCCGGTGAGGACGCCGACCGTCACGCCCTCCGCGGAGTGCGCCATAGCATGGTTAACCCAAGTATCGATGCGACCGCTCCGCCAATCAGCATCCAAACCGCTTTATCGGTGGGAGATCCGGTGAAGAACCTGGAGACATCCGAGCTGAAGGAGTTGGTCGCGTTAAATCCGGCGATCATGAGTGCAATGCCGCCGACGAGCAGAATGATGGAAATTACCTTATTCATAAGTTACCTGTTAATTACTTGTTAGTCTAAATAGTGCCGGGGAACCTTCCCTTAACTGGTGGCATAGAGTGAGCGTTTCCTAGAGGCCCTTTTCCAGGGTCACACTTCCTGTCTGAGGCACACCATCGATCGGTGACGCGGTCGGGGAGGCAACCACGGGCGGGCGGGCCTTTCTTCGGAGGGACTCCAGAAACGCCGGGTGCGGGAGTGTGTTTTGTATCAGCCAAAAATCCCTGATTGCTATGGCCATCTCCTCCATCTTTCGCGACTCGGACGGCTTGGTTAGAAACGCATTGGCTCCCAACCGGTAAGCCTCGACTACATCGGACTCCGACCCGGAAGCCGACATCACTATCACGACGATGAACATTGCGGGTTGCTGGCGTATCCAGCGCAAGACTTCCAGACCCATCACGTAAGGCAGTTTCAAGTCCAGCAGCACCAGGCGTGGAAACGGGAATTGTGCACGGTCAGCAAACCTGCCGACACCTTGCAGATAGTCAATCGCCTGCTGGCCGTCTTCCGCGACCTGAATGGGATTTTCGACCCCCGCCTTCCTCAGGGCGTGCTGCATGAGGAATACGTCGTTGGGATCGTCATCGACATGAAGAATGGTTTTCAATTTTTAAGCCTTAGCGAGGAGTATCCAGAAACGGGTGCCCTCGCCCAGCGCCGAGTCGAAGCCGATTTGTGCACCCATTCGCTCGGCTGCTTTGCGAACGATGCTCAGGCCTATGCCCGTTCCCTCATATCCGGCCAGTGGCCCAATTCTTTCGAACAGGCGGAAAATGCGCTTATGGTTCTCGGGGGCAATCCCGATGCCATTGTCGGTGAACCACACGCGAACCGAAGTGTCTTGCACGGCTTCGGCCCAAACCTCCAATTGTGGCGTTTTTCCGGAAGCGATGAACTTGGCCCCGTTGCTCAGGAGGTTGGAAACGCACTGCGCCAGCAGGGCCTCGTTGCCCATGACATGGGGCAGCGTGCCCCTGATGCGGATCTCCGGTTTGATTGGTTGACCGTTCGGGAAGGCTTCGATCATGTCTCGCACCAACCGGTCCAGATCCACCCGCCCCATGGGCAGTGTGGCGTGGAGGATCCTGGTGTAGCTCAAAACATCCTGGATGAGATGGTCCAGTCGCACAGCGGAGCGCATGATTCGCTGCAAGTAATCCAGTCCTCTTTCGTCCAGCTTGGCGCTGTATTCATCTGTAAGGAATTGAGCGAAGCTTTGCATGGCTCGCAGGGGTGCGCGCATGTCGTGCGAAACGCTGTAGGAAAACTCCTCCAGTTCTCCAATGCTTCCGCGCAGTTCAGCGGTGCGTTCCGCGACAACTCGTTCCAGTTCGACCGCGTGCCGGCTGATCTCCTCTTTGGCTGCCAGCAGAGATTCCTCCGCATGCTTGCGCCGCGTGATGTCCCGAATATTGCACTGGATGACGTTCTGTCCGGCTTCATCATACATGTTGCTCACGAACTCCACTTCGCGGCGCTGCCCCGTTTTGTTTTGCAGAGGCAGATCCTCGTAGCGAATGAAATGTCTGGCCTGCAACTCGCTAAAGGCCGCTTGATTAGCCTTTTCATCTTTGAGCAATCCTATTTCCCAAAGCTCTTTCCCAAGCAATTCCTCACGAGGGTAGCCCAACAGTTCAGACATGAACGGATTAGCCTCGGTGATTTTGCGGGTGCGGGGGTTGAGAATTAGGATTCCGTCGCGAGCCGCTTCAAACAAGCGGCGGTAGCGAATTTCCGATACCTCGATGGCGGCCCGGGTTCGGCGCCGCTCCGTTATATCCTCGATAACGAGGAGAATCCTCTGGAGATGGTCCACTTGTCGGCCGCTCAACAGCATGGTGCGCTGGCCAATCGTTTCGAACTTATGCGTTACTTCGAAGTTCTTGAAAACCTTCTTCTTAGGCAGCACCTCCTCAAGCAGGGTGCGCAGGCCGGGAAGATTCCATTGCCCATTTCCCAGCTCATACACGGTGCGGTCCAGTGTCTGCTGCTCGGAGATTTTGAAAGCTTCACAGAAAGACTTGTTGGCCGTCTTCACGTACATTTTCTCGTCCAGAACGAGCTGCGGTGGGACCTCCTCAATGATGGCCTCGGCATATTCGCGCTCGGCGAGCAGTTGATTCTGGAGCGTGCGAGTATCATCGGCCCGTTTCTGTTCCTCGACCTGAGGATGCTGCAGATCGGGCTCGCGGGAGGGATTGGGCGACCGGCGGATTTTCACAAATTGATTATATCCTCAAAGACGGCCCCCAGCTATCCGGGGGTTCACCGGGGGGTGTTTCCCCATGGGCAACCGATTCCTGTTTGCCTTCAAATGGACACTTGCCGGAGAGGCTGAGCTAGTGCAGGGCTTCGATGATCGACCAGGAAATGTCTCGGTTCCCTCGGTATATGCAGGGAAGGGGGCGTGTTCTGTTTCAACCAGAAATCGCTAAGGGCTCGAACCATGGCACCCAGTTCTCGCGTCTGGGCAGGTTTAACCAGGTAGGCGTTGGCACCCAGGCTATAGGCCTCTGCAACGTCGCTGTCCTCGTTCGAGGAACTCAGGATGATGACAATAGGAGCCGAGCGGGATTGCTGGCGAATCCATTTCAAGACTTCCAGCCCCATCACAAAAGGCAGCTTCAAATCCAGAAGCACCAGACAGGGAAGCGGGAACTCTGCGCGATCAGCGAACCGGCCTTCTCCTTGAAGATAGTTGATGGCCTCTCGACCGTCTCGCGCCACCTGGAGAGGGTGGGTAAGCCCGGCATCGGCCATGGCGCGCTTGAAGAAGAACACGTCATTGTCGTCGTCTTCGACCAGGAGAATCGGCTGGGTGTTCATAGCTTTAGGTGAGGTCAATATTGAACCGCGCTTCACCACATAGTATGCACCCGAATCGAGCGCCGGGGTATTATGGAGTTGCCCTTGGGGTGAATCCCCGAGATCACAAACGATCGAACAGCCCAAACTGCTTTCAGCGCGGGATGGGAAAAACACCAATGATGAGAAACGGGTCGGTGCCCGTTGGTTGCTTCGGACGGCAGGGCCGCGTGGGGGTCGCGGCGCTCAAGCGCTAGGTAATAGTCAACCGCACCGTGCTCTCGATGATGCCTTCGGCGATGGCATAGCGGGTGAGACCTGCTATGTCGTGAATGTCGAGTTTGGTCATGAGGTTCTGCCGATGTTTATCAACGGTTTTGAAGCTTACACCCAGTTCGGCGGCGACTTGCTTATTGGGCTTTCCCTCGGCGATCAGTTGGAGCACCTCGATTTCGCGCGAACTCAGGCTGTTGGTCTTCTTCCGGACCTGCCCGATGCCGCCCTGGTGGTCGCGTTTGCGAACGCTGACGCGCTCCGAAACCGCCGGGCTAAAGAAGGTATTTCCTTTTTGCACCTCTTGGATCGCCTGGGCCAGCGTCTCGGACGAGGTTTGTTTGAGTAAGAAGCCCGCAGCTCCCAACGTGATCGCTTGCTCCACGTAGGCGTCATCACTGTGTGCTGAGAGGATCAGCACCTTCGTTTCTGGAAAATCCTTGCGAATCTGCCGCGTGGCCTCCAACCCGTTGAGTAGCGGCATGGCAATATCCATGACGACCACAGCGGGCCGAAGCTTGCGAGTCAGTTGCACGGCTTCACGGCCGTTGGCTGCCTCAGCGACCACTTCGATATCGCTTTCCTGCGCCAATAACGACCGGAACCCCTCTCGGACAACCCGGTGGTCTTCAGCCAGCAATACGGTAATTCGATTCATATTAGTCAAATACTGGTTCTGTCTGATGTGACATTACGAACGGCCGGCGATTTCAGGTCCAGCAATGGTATTTGTGCCAGCACTGTGGTGCCTTTGCCAGGTTCAGAACTGACCTCAAAATTGCCCCCGACCATCTCCAAGCGCTCTTTCATGCCAAGCAACCCCAGCCTCCGGGTTCTCCTGGCCTGCGCCAGACGTTCCAGTTGAAAGCCCTTGCCATTGTCGCTGATCCTCATAGCGACGGCGCCATCCACGACCTCGAACCTCACCTCCGCCTGAGTGGCATGGGCGTGACGTGCTGTATTGGTGAGGGCTTCCTGAGCCACTCGGTATAGAACCGTCCGCTTATCTCCGTTCACTTTCTCCACCGTCCCAGGAGCGGTTATGCTCACGCGAATGCCCGTCTCAGCCTGAAAAGTCTTCATATACGAATGCAGAGCTGGGATCAGCCCCAGGTCGTCCAGTACGGTCGGACGCAACTCGCGGGCAAACCGGTGCACGATGTTCACCGAGTCTTCAACCAGTTTTTGTGTGCGCTCAATGCTTTGTTCGATGCCCTTCGTGTTGAGAGTCGCTTCCTTCCGCAGCGCCGCCAGCCGCACATTGATGCTGGTCAAAGTCTGGGCAATGACATCGTGCAGCTCCCGGCTGATCTTCTTGCGCTCCTCCTCCTGCGCCGACAGAAGTTGCCGCGACAACAGCCGCAGTTGTTCCTGCATCTGCTGCGACTGCTCCAGCAGCATCCCATAATGCTTCTCACTTTTCCTGAGAGATGCCTCCGCCAAACGGCGCCGCCCAGTCTCCTCTTTTAAACGCAGGTTGGAAGCGGACAAATCCAGCGTTCGTTTACCCAGGGTCCGGCTGAGTTGCTCCAGGCGGACATTTGCCTGCACTGCCGTGCGATGGGATTCCTCTAGAGGCGTAATCGCGGCGGCGAAGAAAGACCCTGCTCGACGGACGATCGCGCCCCCGTTCCCGGGGGAAGTCGTTGGGAGCGCCATGTGCGCCACGGCGCGCTCGTGAATCCGAACCAAATCAAGAGCGCCCAAACCCAGGCCTACGACTTGGCGTCCCAGTTTTTCCGCTCCCTCCAGGTTCGGGCGTGGACCCTGCCGCAGGTGCTTGCGCAGCACTGTTTCGTATTGTTGCGATATTCGCGCCAACTTGCCGTGCTTAGAGTTTGCCGTATTCACGTGCGAACTGTTCCAAGGTTTTCTTTGACCGATCCACCAGCCTCTGGGTGCTGCCAATCTCTTTGCGCAGGCCATTGGCCTGTTGACCGGCCGCTTTTTTCACCGTCAGCAGTCGAACGTTGATTCCCAGTAAAGTCTGGGCGATTTCATCCTGCAGTTCATGGCTGATCTGCTTCCGCTCATCCTCATGGGCCAGAAGCATCCTGTGCGTCATGTGCTGCAGATGGTTCTGTAGCGCCAGGGACTCTTTTAAGAGCGTTCGAAAGTGTGCTCCACTTTTCTTCAGTGCCACCTCGACCGCCTTTCGTTGGGCGGTGCCCCGTTTCAACGAACGATTGGACGCCGCCAGATCCGATGTGCGTCTGCCCAGCTTTTCATTCAAGAGATTCAAGCGAGCGCCGGCTTTGAGCGCGGCCCGATGTGTTTCCTCAATCGGGCCGATGGTCTCCACAAAGAAAAGGCTGGCCCGTTTTATAAAACCATCCTTGCCGCTGGCCTCTTCCAGCTTCGCGAGTGCGCCCTCGTGAATGCGCGCCAGATCCAGCGTCTCCAAACCGATCGCCACCGCCTGGCATCCCAGACTTCGCGCCTTTTCAACGTCGGTCCGTGATCTCTGCTTCAAGTGCTGATTCAAAGCCCTGGCGTATTGCTGCGATAGGGCGCTCAGTTTCTGGTTCATGCTCTCTCTCCAAACTCGTGGCGCCATTCCTGGCGGTTGACCCGTCCATTCTGGTCGGTTATCCGTCCATGCCCTTAACAACATCTATC
The DNA here is from genome assembly GCA_942493075.1 of uncultured Verrucomicrobiota bacterium. GTDB lineage: Bacteria > Verrucomicrobiota > Verrucomicrobiia > Limisphaerales > UBA8199 > JBBQYD01. The sequence continues at coordinate 6,350,108 of OW818681.1, forward strand.
TTCTGGGGGGCGCTGTCTATTGGGGATGTCCCCCCGACCTTAACCGGACCCATCATGTGCAGAGCGCACGGTTTGGAGGTTAAGTGCTCGGGCGATTTGCACGATTTTCTTGCCTGTACGATCCAACTGATTCGATGAGCCATCCAGATCCTGCTTTACCCCAACGGGTTGCTGTGTTTTCCAAGAACTGGCCCTTCCTTTGCGTAGGAGAAGAGCAACCATGAATGGCACGAATCACCCCGCGACAGAACGATGCCTATACACCGTGCATTATGCATGATATGTTGAATCTACCTTCATTAGCCGGACGCCAGTGCGCTCGACTCGTCGCGGGAAAGCGCATGATTTACCGATTTCGACACGGCATTCTTGGGCCCTTGGCCATTTTCTGGCTGATCGTCACGGTCGCCAGCGTGGTCACAGGGGCCGTAGCATGGAGCCGCTTCTCCCGGCGCGTCGATGCCTCGGCAGACCCTGAGCAGTTTCGCGAATCGATTCATCAACTCCAGCAGATTACCTGGGTGGCGGGGTTGCTCGGCGTGGGGGCAGGCTTGTTCGCGATCTATTTTTACAGGGTTGATTACATGCAGGAGCGAGCCCGGCGGGAGTTGCTGGAAGAGAAATTGCATGCCGAACAGGCGCTGCGGGACAAGAGCGCATTCCTGGCCAACATGAGCCATGAGATACGCAGCCCGATGAACGCCATTCTGGGCTTTAGCGAGCTACTTGAACCGGAAGGGCTGACACCCAAGCAATCCCAATACGTGCGTGCCATCCGCGATAGCGGCGCATCCCTGTTACAGCTCATCAATGACATCCTTGATCTTTCCAAGTTGGAAGCCGGCAAGCTGGAGCTGCACCCTGATCCCACCGATATGCGGGATTCCTGCGAATTCCTCCGCACGGTGTTCGGCCAGCAAGCGGTGATGAAATCGCTGCAACTGCAATTTGAGCTCTCACCCAACCTGCCCCGGGCGTTGTTGCTCGATCGGTTACGCTTGCGCCAGGTGCTGGTCAATTTACTTGGCAATGCCCTCAAGTTCACCGAACGTGGTTTCGTTAAAACTCGCGTCTCCTGGCAGAGCAACGATCACCCTGAGACGGGCATCCTGTTGATCGACGTCGAAGACACCGGAATTGGGATTCCCTCTGACAAGCTGCAAGAGGTCTTCCAGCCGTTCGTGCAGGCTGATTCCCGTCGAACGACCGAGCGGGAAGGCACAGGCATCGGTCTGACCATTGTCAAGCGCGTCACGGAGTTGATGGGCGGCAGCCTGTCGCTCGAAAGCACGGTCGGCCAGGGCACCAAGTTTCATCTGCGGTTCCCGGATGTCGCGGTGTCGAGGCTTTCTCCGGTGGGCGACCATGCCGAACCGGGACGGGCTGTGGATTTTAATGACTTCGCGCCTGCCGTTTTCCTGGTGGCGGATGACAACCAGGCCAACCGCGCTCTGATGGCCGGCATTTTCGAACGGACCCATCACCGGGTCGTGTTCGCAACGAATGGCCAGGAAGCGCTGAAACGCCTGCAAGAAGGCAGACCCGATGTGGTATTGCTCGATATTCGCATGCCGGTCATGGATGGAAGGGCGACACTTGCGGAAATCCGCAAACAAGCCAGCATGGCTTCCCTGCCGGTCATTGCAGTAACGGCTTCGAGCAACTCTGCTGAGGAACACGATATTCAAGCGCAGTTCAGCGGGTTCATCCGCAAGCCGTTCTCCAGACAAACGCTCTTCCTCGCCCTGGCTGAGTTCCTCCAAAAGGCACCCGGCAACCAACCCGGAGGTCCAAGCCTCCAGGATAACCTCCAAAGCATTTGCACAACGCCTGAGCACGCGGCCCAATGGCGCGAACTCGCTGTCGAACTGCGCCAACAGCAGGCGGACATTTGGCCCACACTGCGAGACAGCCTGGCGGTGAATGAGACGCGTGCGTTTGCTCACAAGCTCTTCCTGCTTGGCCAGTCCGCGCAATGCCCACCGCTGGCCGCCTATGCTGCCACGCTCACCACCTTCGCTGATTCCTATTCTATCGGCCAGATGGAGCATCACCTTGCGGTTTTCCCCAAGCTCGTTGAGTCCATTGAGTCCTCCTGCACCCAGACCGAACCGCAACCCGTATGAACACCCCACCACCGGAAAACAACGTCGGTTGCCTCCTGGTCGTGGATGACCAGGAAGCCAATATCCAGGTGGTCGGCGCCGCCCTGGGAAAACTTGGTTTCGAGATCCTCCCCGCAACCGGCGGGATTCAGGTCTTTCAACGCCTGGCTGCTCGCCGGCCTGATCTCATCCTCCTGGATCTGCTCATGCCGGATATGGACGGTTTCGAAGTTTGCCGGCGCATTCTTGATAACCCCGATTGGTCCGGGATTCCTATCGTTTTCCTCTCATCGGCGGACGACAAGGGGCTGATCGTCCGCGCACTGGAAAGTGGCGGGGTGGACTACATCACCAAGCCCTTCAATCAAGCGGAGTTGGTGACACGCGTCCGCACGCACCTGGCGCTCAAGCGGGCTCGCGATGAGCTCAAGCAACTCGCTGAGGATCGGGATGAGTTGCTTGGCATCCTTGCCCATGATCTCAAGAACCATCTGGGTGGCATGGGTATGAGTGCCCAACTCCTGCGGGATCGCACCGAAGCAGTGGCTGATCCCAAATTGAGGCTGATGGCTGACAACATCGCTCATTCGAGCAGCCAGATGCTCGCTTTCGTGAAGGAGTTTCTGGCAAACGCTTCCGCAGACCACGGCGTGCAGGTCCACACGGAGTCGGTCAATCTGTCGGATGCGGCTGCCCGTGCGTTTCAGCAGCATGGGGATGCGGCTGTGAACAAGCAGCTTCTTTTGAAGATCGTGCTCCCGACTGACGGCTCGCTGGTGCAGGCCGATCCGGCATCGCTGAGCCAGGTGCTTGACAATCTGTTGTCCAATGCCATCAAGTTCTCTCCTCCCGGCAAACAGATCCGTGTCACGGTTTGCCCGCCGGGTCCAAGATTTGTCGAATGCCAGGTTCAGGATGAAGGGCCTGGATTCACCCAGGAGGACAAGGCGCGCATGTTCCGCCGCTACGGCCGGCTGTCAGCCAGGCCAACGGGTGGCGAACCTTCCACCGGCCTGGGATTGAGCATTGTCAGAAAACTCGTCCTGGCCATGCAAGGCGAGCTGACTTGCGAAAGCACACCCGGAAAGGGCACCACCTTCGCCTTTCGTTTGCCACGAGCCGATTCAGCTCACTGATTTGCCATATGGATTTTCTGGTCATTGATGACGATAAGACGTTTCGAGACGCGACATGCCTGCTGATAGACAGCGAGGGGCATTACGCGGAAGCCGCTCGCTCCGGAGCGTTGGGCCTGATTGAACTGAAGGAGGGGAAGTTCGATTCCGTTCTCCTGGATCTCAATCTGGGCGCCGAGAACGGGCTGGATATCCTGGAACAGATCCTCAAACGCCAACCGCGTTTGCCAGTGATCATTTTTACCGCTCAAGGCAGCGTTAAGAATGCGGTCGAGGCCATGCGGCGTGGAGCAGTGGATTTTGTGGAGAAACCGTTCACTCGCGAACAATTCCACGTGGTGCTCGCCCGTTTGCAACGCTTTCATCAGCTCAATAAGAACATCGAGCGTTTGGAGCGGGAAGTTAAGGACACGAACGCACAAAGCCCGGAGATTCTGGAACTGTCGAGCGCGCCGCGAGTCAATGAGGTGATGGATACCCTGATGCGGGCGGCAAAGACATCCGCCTCCATCCTCATTCTCGGGGAAAGCGGCACGGGCAAGAGTGTGGTGGCCCGTGCTATTCACCGTCAGAGCCATCTTGCTGATAAACCGTTTGTTACCGTGAGTTGTCCAAGCCTTTCCAGGGAACTGCTGGAAAGCGAGCTCTTCGGCCATGTGAAAGGCTCCTTCACCGGTGCCTTGCAGGACCACTGGGGCAAGGTGAAAGCTGCTGCGGGTGGAACACTCTTTCTGGATGAGATTGGTGATCTGCCAACAGAGATCCAGCCCAAGCTGCTTCGGCTCCTTCAGGAGCGTGAATACGAACGGGTCGGTGAGAATATCACCCGCAAGGCCGAGGTGCGCATCATTGCCGCGACCAGTCACGATCTCAAAAGCCGGGTTGCGGAGGGTTCCTTTCGCGAGGATCTCTTTTTCCGATTGAATGTCATTACGGTTGAAATGCCGTCTTTGCGGGACCGGCCTGGTGACCTGGTCGCTTTTGCGGAACATTACCTCAGGCATTTTGCAGCCCTCTGTGGTCGCCGCCTGGATGGTTTTGCCGCTTCGGCCCTGGACGGAATCCGGGCCTATTCATGGCCGGGTAACCTCAGGGAATTGCGCAATGCCATCGAACGTGCCGTGATCATGGTCAAAGGAACCAGGATCAATCTGGAAGATCTTCCCAGTGAACTGCGAACTCAGGCCGATGGAGGGACTCATGACGGCGAGATCTCCCCGCAGGTCGGCTCGTTGATCACTTTGGAGCAGATTGAAGAAGCGCACCTGCGAAAGGTCCTGGAACGGACATCCAATCTGGCGGAAGCCGCCCATGTCCTGGGCATCGATCAAGCCACCCTATACCGGAAACGGAAGAAGATAGGCTTGGAGAATCACTGATCGGAGGTTCGTGCTCGCTCATGACGGTGATCCATGGCATTATGGCGTATGTCGCAAAGTACACCGCGTAAAAAGCCAGCTCAACCTCAAGCCGCAGACAAGAAGGTTAAGAGCCATTTCGACCATATGGCGGAACGCCAGCGGAACATGGCCACCCGATCCACCCTGTCCCGTTTGCGTAACCGCAAGTCCGACCTGAAGTGAGCCCACGTCCTGCGAAGTTCGCTGTTTACCGCGCCGTTACCACGGGCGGTGCTGGTCCGGACGCGGTTTTCGGGCTTTTTGCAGGCGTGCCTGCAAAATCGGGTCTTCAAACTGACTTAGCGCCGGGTTCGAGGTGCTGTTGATTGCTGCCATCTGCTCGTCGATTACCCCGAGCAATTTCTGTCGGCCTTGCTCCGTCTCTGCCGAGCAGGTGAATGACGCAGGGGGCTTTTCGAACCACACCGAAATGCGATCCATGAAAGCGGCGACGTTTTCCTCCACCTTGGGCGTCGGTACCTTGTCGGTTTTGGTGAAGACAAGGACGAAGGGCACCTCATGGGTCGCGAGCCATTCCACGAAGTTAAGGTCGATTTGTTGCGGCCCTAACCCGGCCTCGATGAGCGCGAAGACCAGGCAGAGGTTCGTGCGGTTTTCCAGGTAGCCGGCCACGGCCTTGTTGAACTGGACGCGACTTTTCTGAGCACCCTGGGCAAAGCCGTATCCAGGCAAATCCACCAGGCGCCAGGTTTTGTTCATCGTGAAGATGTTGATGAGCTTCGTGAACCCCGGCTTGGGAGACACGCGAGCCAGGCCTGCCGCCCCCGCCAGCATGTTCAGCAACGACGACTTCCCAACGTTCGATCGCCCGATGAATGCGAATTCCGGCAGCGACTCATCCGGACACGAATCCAGGTCCGGAGCGCTGCACATAAAAATGGCGGATGAAATGTTCACGATATAAATCTACAACGTATTGTGGCATAAAATCAGCCCACTGGAACCTTTAATCCATCGCTCCAGAAAGGTTGAAGGTTGAAGGTTGAATGATTGAGAAGAAAGAAGGAATCCAAGGCCGGACTTCATTTGGTGAGCACCGAATCCCTGGATCGTGCCGTGACGCTTTAGATCAGTACTGTTTGTAGAAAGAACGCAAACAACAAGTACTCCTGGTTCATCGGGTTGGCGCTCCTTGGCGCCAACCCGATGAACCAGGGTGGATTCAATGGGTGATCGATAGTTACCCACAGTACTGATTTCGGTTCGTTTGGCATCTTACCGCCAGGAAAGTCAACCGCTACCCTCGCTAATGACACGCTTATCTGGGCTGCCAGGAGTCCTGAAAGGACGGCAAGCCTCTAGCCCAGGGCAAGGCCGCCAGGCCGCCGCCCTGGGTAAAAACAATAAAAACCCTAACTCTTTTGTTCATTCGGGTTGGCGCGGAACATCCGCGCCAACCCGAATGAACGAAAGAGGTGAGATCATTTCGTGTGCTAACCCATGGTAGCGGCTAAGTGCGCCGCAACCATGGGCTTTGGGGCGCAATCCCGTTGGGATTGGGGATGCGCTGACTGCGTTTGTTATGACTATTCGCTGTCCTGTATTTGGCGACCGCCCGCGTTTGGTGCAGTGACCTTGCTCGGCCATTTGTCCTCTACTCTCTCGGCAAATCTTTCTCATCTATCGTCCTTCGGTCGGCATTGTCTGCGAGTGCTAAATCTTCGAGCTCCCACAGATACGGCTTAACGCCGCCGTCGCCGCCAGTCTCCTGCCACAACTGGAGAATGCGCTTCGCGCTCGCCCTCCGAGCGTCTGGCGTGAACTCGGCCAGACTCCAAACCAACTCCAACTGCCGAACCTGAGCAATTGCTGAATGGTAAATGTAGTGCGGAGAATGGCCGGGGCCGGGCGAGAGCGTAACTGCGTGGTGCCACTCCGGCGTGACAGCAGCCAAATCCTCCGGCCGCAACGCTTTGGTCAGCGCGGAATCCTTGACCGACTCGTGAACAGGGAGCCAGAAGAGGTAGCGTGTGAGGCGAACTCGCCCGCTGTGTATGTCCACATCGTGGTGTGTGCAGTTGATGGGGGACCAAGGGAAGAAGCCGAGTAGAGACGCGCTAAACAGCAACACCGGCACAGCCAGAACGGAAAGCACAGCCCACCGAAAAATCTGTCGTTTGTCTATGCGCGAGCTCATAGGTGTGGGTGCGGCATGGCCGAACGCCAGAACTGAGCGATGTCGGCGGCCCAGCGCATTGAGGTTCGCAACCAAGGCGGCCCGCCCGCATTCGCTCCCGTGATTAGCTTAGTCCTGCTGTTCATTTGCGGTTTCCTTCTGAGCTCCCATGACCTGACGCACGAAAAGGATAACCGCTGAGACTCCCCAGACGAGGACAAAGGAGGCTGCAGCAACGCAGAGGTTGTGCTTGTCGTTCGCGTCAAGAGGGCGGCTCTGGAATGGCAGTCCGCCGAACTGCGGAAAAAGGTAGAGAGATGCCGGAATCAAGACCCCGAGACCTCGCTTCATGAGCAAGGTCGGCGCAAAGGCAAAAGCGATTGGAAAGGCTCGGACCAGTGCGAGAACGAAGCTGGGCTGCCAAGTCCGTGTGAGCCAGCGGAGCAAGCCTCGCAGAAGTAATGCTGCTATCCCAGAGAGGACCAAAGCAGCGAAATAAGTCATGAATGCCATACGCGCCTAACGATCAACTCACCGATGGCGGCCCCTCGGTGGCTCCTGAATTGCCTAAGCGCTCCGTCGGCCCCCCGTTCGGTGCTACGCCGTGTTCGGCAATTATTGGAGGCAAACCATTTTTCCGCCTGGCGGAAGCCCGGGTCAGGGAGACAGTCCAGGAAATCATCCCCAAAGGCGGCACTACTAACAAGGCCAGACCCGTTACCTGTCGGCGCGAGTTCAAAAGGAGACTTTTGCGCGGGTTCAAAAGGAGACAGTTTCAAAGCGAGTAGTTTCCGAGGATTTCCGGCCAGGTATTGAGGGGTGGTTTTGGGGGTTCTGTGACCGCCCAGAACTGTCTGAGCGGATGATAGATGAGGGAGATTGAGGATCGTTTAGTGGGAGCGATGTGCCAGCTTTGGCCAAGAAAGTCGATCTGGTTGTCAGAGTTGACTCGTCGTTTCAGATGGAGCGCCAGATGAAGGTCCATGAGGGTTGCAGGCGGACAGGGACGTGTGACGGTGCGCTTTTCTGCTCGGGCCTTTTCCCAGGCCGCATTCGGGCTGAGAGCGGTGGTGCGGCAAACGGTGGCGTTCTGGCGTTGAACCTCTCGGTCGAGCACGATCTGTGCGGTGACGTAGCTGCTGACTTTTTCATAGGCCAGGATGGCCACCAGGCGTTTTTGCAGAGTGCCAAAGCGACGTTCGATTTTGCCTTTGGCCTGTGGGCTGGGAGCGACCAGATGGGTCACTCCCAGAGCGGAGAAGGCCCGTTGAAACTCCGAACAGGGATCACGGTCATCGGCCATGGAGTCATGGCCAAAGAGGCTCAGGCCGTCGGTGTACACAACCATCGGCAGAGAGTGCCGGAGAAAGAGGCGGCGAAAATGCTCGAAATGATTCCAAGTGGTGTCGGTGGGAACAAAGACCGCGCCCAGCAGTTTGCGGGAATGATCATCGACGGTCAGAAGCAGAGTTTGCTTTTCGTTAGCGGGCCACCACTGGTGGATGGAGGAATCGTGCTGCCAGAGTTCATCAATGCGTGAGCGTTCCCAGCGGCGTCGGGCTTTGGGACGAGGTTCAGGCTGACAAATAAGGTGTGGAAAGTGAGTTCTGGCAAAGGCGGCCACCGATTCTCGATGGCGCTTGAAACCCAGGCGGCTTTCCAGTTCGTCGGCCACCAGTTGGAAGTTGGGCGGCTTTTGAAGGGGAATGAATTCCTTGAGGAAGGTTATGGCGGCTGGTGGCCAGGCTGGCCAATGGTCGCCGCCCGAGAGCTGGGCGGCGAATTGGGAGCGTGCTTTAAGGAAGCGGGTGCGGAGCCGGTAAAGGTGGGCGCGGCTGATCAGGAGGTAATGGGAGGCCTCTGTGGCGTCAATACGCCCCCGATTGAACTGCTGAAGGATTTGCCGGACAAACGGATTGGTCAGGCGTTTAGCGATTTGCTTCTTTTGATATGATAAGTCAATACCACCGGTCTCTCTTGGTCGAGGGTTTTCGTCGGCCTTCGCTACGCTCAGGCCTTCTCAAACCCTCGACCAAGAGAGATAAAGACCATGGGCCAAATCCCTGTCTCCTTTTGAACTCGCAGGTGTCTCCTTTTGTTCCCGCCCCAACAGGCCAGACCCGTTACCACAAATGGAACAGGTGTCCACGGCGATGCGGCGATCTGGGCATTGATCCTCTTGAATTCCTCCATCGACATTCCTGTCCCTGGCTCACCTAACCCCAGGCGCGAAAGTGGTGCCACAATCAGAAGGAGCACACCCAGACACATCAGGCCCAAGCTGAATATCCAAGCCAAGATGTAGACCGGTTTCATGTTTCGGCGGAACGCCCGCTCTTTCTGGCGCGGCGCCTATGACGTCGGTATGGCAAACTGGACGCGACCGCCGCGTCTAGTGAAGCCCGTTGGTTCGCCACTTTAACCGATTCGATGCGGCTACGCATTGTCCCTCCCTATGGGTGGAATCTCAGGAGTCTCTGCTTGGACCATGCAGGCCGCATCAGCGTCACCGTCTGGGCAACATACGAACAGAATCTTCCAAACTGCGTCACGCGGCACCTCTACTGGCCGAGGCACAGTCATCGTAACACTTCTTCCTGGATCCCACTTCGAACCAGAGAACCACGGCCAGTTCTTAGGCACCACCCGGTGCCAAGCACCTCCGGCATTGTATTCGACAGCCCAGGCGTCAAAGCGCAGGTAGCGTGTCCCGTTGTTGGCAACTTCCAGAAGTGCGCACTCCGCGCTCGGGGCTACCTCCCTGTGGATATCCCTCAGTCCGTACCGGTTCTGAAAAGCAACTCGCTCGGCATCGCTCATGGATGGCACGATCTTCCACCCACGAAAGGTGACAGAAAGATTAGAGGATTGGCTCATGGTGGCATAGAAACTATTCCGTGAAGGTGCCTATCTCGGCTGAGAAGAGTCGCGACCAGACTCGGCACGGGATAGATGATGAGTTCTTCGGAATCACTCATGGTGGTTCGACGTGGCCTAACTCTTGATTATCACAGAAACAATTCCGTGATATTGCATATTACGGCAGAAACGATGAACTGACGTTCACATTCGAGGACATAAGGCACATTTGAAACCCTATGCCCTGCCATAAGCAGAGTCAAGTGTTTTGCGAAGAGCCGATCTAACGCAATGCGTTCCCTTCCGCGAACCGGAACCGTGCGTACCGCCAGAAACGTCAACCGCTCATCCTCACTAATTACACGCTAATCCAAGTTCCCCGGAGTCCTGAAAGGACGGCAAGCCTCTAGGCCAGGGCAAGGCCGCCAGGCCGACGCCCTGGGTAAAAACAATAAAAACCCTAACTCTTCTGTTCATTCGGTTTGGCGCGGAACATCCGCGCCAAACCGAATGAGCAGAAGAGGTGAGATCATTTCGTGTACCAACCCATGGTAGCGGCTAAGTGCGCCGCAACCATGGGCTTTGGGGCGCAATCCCGTTGGGATTGGGGATGGGCTGACTGCGGTTAGGTGCAGGTGCCTTGTTCGGCATCGTTCGAGGGGCATTCCTGTGCATTAAGCTCCTCCTCAAAGATGCGGACGAGGTCCGGGGGTGAGAAATGCGCCGACCGCCCTTTCCACTTCTCGTGGTGAAAGCACCCGAAGTAAAGTTTAAGCTTCTCCACGTTATTGTCGTAGGCACCCCACCGCCGCAATATATCAGGGACTTCGTGCAGGGCGTCCATCAGGTCATAGACTAAATCCTGCGGTGCGCACTTGTCGGCCGAGTAGTTCCGGCAGAACACCATCGCGCGGTGGAGGGTGCAAAGCGCCGCACTCATCACCTTGTCAGGCACCGGGGTAGGATTCGCACTCATGACGAACAACGCGTATCACTGGCGGCGCGTCCGTGGTGCCCAGGATGTAAACACACGGCTAGACGTCATGCAACCCTTCGCGCTTGATCTGATCAAGCATTACAGCCGATTGCAGGACCGCTTCAGATGATGGAAGGTCATCATCACCATACTCGGGTTCAATATGGATACGCTCCAAAATCACTGACCGAGGCACCCGGTACTTCTCCGCAATGTGGTTTGCACACGACCGCAGGTGCGAGATGCGATGCCGGAGTGGCAGCCGTTCATCGCGGGCGTCGCGTATGTTTGCGGAGTAGGACATTCTCGCACGTCTAACGGGAAAGTGGGCGGCGGCAGAGCAGAACGCAAGGTCTGAACCCTGGGCGATCTCGCCGTCCGCTCCACTGAATGGTAGCTGATCTCATCATTTTGAAACAAAGGTTAGAAGCAACAGGGCTCCGATAAATGCAAAAGGTGCAACCCCCGCGACAAGGGCACAAACTCTCCCAAAGGGCCGGGCGTAAAGCGCGGGCGGCGGTTAGGTGGAGGCGCCTCGTTAAGCCAGTTCAAGCTCATTAGGCGGAAACTCCGACTCTAAGCCACCGCGGATCTCAAAAGCCATCGCCTTGCCCTCATCGTCTGCTCGATGACAAACAATGGCTCGGGCCAGTCCTCCCTGATGCCGTGCTCTCAGCATCATCAAACCGGCGCAACTGCCGGCGTAGCAGGCGTCCGGTGCAGTGCGGTTAGGCCTCGTTTGATTCGTCATGGATAAGGTCCTTCCGTGCTTCCTGCCACTCCTCCCAACAGTTCTCGGGATCGATGTCTTTGTAGCCTCGCCGCTCCTCCACCTTGCGCACATCCTCGGGACGAAGGGCTATCGACGGACAAGCGTCACGAATCTCAATCACCTCCTGCTCAGTCAGAGGAGTGCCCTTTGCACGCTCTCGGCTGAGAAGAGTCGCGACCAGACTCGGCACGGGATAGATGATGAGTTCTTCGGAATCACTCATGGTGGTTCGACGTGGCCTAACCCTTGATTAACATAGACACAATTCCGTGATAGTGCCTATTACGGCACAACAGAGGAATCGACGTTGACTTGGAGGACATAAGCGACACGCGAAACCTATGCCCTGCCATAAGCAGAGTCAAGTGTTTTGCGGAGAGCCGGACTCGTGCGGGTGTGATCAAAATTGGGTGAGGCCCAGCTAGTGCCCGGGCCACAGAGATCAGTAGTCGGAGACGTTCGTGAGAGCACTAGTCCGGATCCTGGACGTCTCCTGAGTTATCTGTGGAGATCTCGACATTCATCCGCAGATCGCCCCACTCCTGTCCCAGCGGGACATTTGATAAAAGCCCAATGCTTCGGCTTTGGGTGGCAGTGTTCGATATTGACCAAGTTCCGAAGGAACGATTGAGTATGGCCATGTCCTACGTGAGCTCATACTACCATTGTGTTTTCAGCAGAAAGGATCGTCGGCCCCTGATCACTCACGAATTGCGATGGGGACCCAGGATGAGCACCATCGGAAGATGACTTTTCAGGAAGAATGTCTGGCACTGCTGGAAAAACACCGGACCGAATATGATCCGAAGTAATTGTGGGAGTAACAGATCAGCCGTCCCTTGCGGGACTCTGGACTATTATGTCAACCACCCAATGCTGAAGCATTGGGCTATTGTCATCTGTCCCTTCCGGGACAAATACAAGGCACGGAGAGGGCTCGCACGCAACTAGCCCGGTAAGGCCGCTACCAGAAAGGTTGAATGTTGAAGGATTGAGAAGAAAGAAGGAATCCAAGGCCGGACTTCATTGGTGAGCACCGAATCTCCGGATTGTGCCGACACTTTAGATCAGTACTGTTTGTAGAAAGAACCCAAATAACAATTATCCCTGGTTCATCGGGTTGGCGCTGCTTGGCGCCAACCCGATGAACCAGGGTGAAATCAAGGGGTGATCGATAGTTCATGGTAGCGGCTAAGTGCGCCGCCACCCTGGGCTTTGGGGCGCAATCCCGTTGGGATTGGGGAGGTGGCGGGTTCAGTCCTCCTGCTTGAACGCTTTCTGAGGGGCGCGGTTGTTAACTTTCCTGGCTTGCCATGCCGCCTTCTTTTCAGCTTCGCGCACGAAACGGATCTCGGCCTGAATCCTGAGAAAGCTTTCATGCCGCTCGCGCGGAATCGTGCCGGCTGCGACGGCTTGGAGCACCGCACACTTTCCTTCCCCGGTATGGGTGCAATCCCTGAAGTGGCACTGCGGCGCCAGCGCTTCGATCTCCGGAAACGCTTGCTTCGATCCTTCGTTGGCGAGCCAGATGTGAAACTCCCTCATGCCGGGGGTATCGATAACCACGCCACCTTTCGGGAGAAAAATCATTTCGCGCCACGATGTCGTGTGCCGGCCTTTGGCGTCACCCGTGCGCACTTCCAATGTCGCCTGGATCTCCTCTCCATAGAGAGAGTTTATGAGGCTGGACTTGCCGACCCCTGAAGTCCCGATGAACACAGCCGTCTCGCCTGGCTTGATCAGAGCTGACACTTTCTTCATGCCCCGCCCCGTGATGGCACAGGCGGCAAGCACTGTTGCACCACCGGCCACAGCCGTGAGGGCCGCGAGCTTCGCCTCAACGTCCTCGCACAAATCGATCTTGTTGAGCAGCACGACCGGGCGCGCGCCACTTTCATGCGTCACAACAAGCATCTGCTCCAATACAGACGTGTCGAAGCTCTTGTCCGCGGCGGTCACCAGGAAGGCGGTGTCGATGTTGGTAGCAAGTATTTGCTCAGCCGCACCGCGGCCAATCATCTTCCGGGAGAGCTGGGTGCGCCTTGGAAGTATCGCGTGGATGATGGCCTTCTCTTCATTAGGCACCAGCTTCACCGCCACCCAGTCTCCGACCTTGGGAAACTTTGCGTTCGACCGGCGCGATTCATGGATGCATTTGCCGGAGAGCTGCGAGAGGAGTTCCGCATCAGCAGTCCATACGCGGAAAAAGAGTTTATCCTCCACCGCGACCCGAGCTGGAATCAGACCTTTGGCATAGAAAGGCGCAAACTGCTGATCGAGATCAGCGGTCCAGCCCAGTTTCTTCAGTTCCATACTCGGGATTCAGTCATCTGCGGTTATCGGCAGCTCATGACGCGGCTCGTCAGTATTGCTGCCGTCCGAACAGCTTACCTTCTCGCGAGCTCCAGGTCCAGCAGAGGGAAAGCGGCCCCCTTTTCATGGAGGTCCTGAAAAAGCGCTAAAGGACCTCCTGGAAAAGCCGATGGAATTAGGCACAAACACAATCGAAGTCGTATGAAAAGAGCAGCGTCAACAGCCGATATTCTCGGAAGTTTTACCAGGTCAAAGGTCCCTACCCGCTGGGCCAGGCACCACCGGGACCTTTCGGATCTTCGTGACCAGATGCAGAGCATCACCGCCCCGAAGATGGAAGCCGAACGGACCGATGATGTTGCGGACGCCGGCTCGTTCGAAATCGATCAGAACCTGGAGATGGCGCTGCATCGCGGCACCCGCGAGACGCTGGGCGAAATCCTGGCAGCCTTGCGCCGCATCGAGACCGGCGCCTACGGCATCTGTGAACTGACCGGGCACGAAATCGAATCCGACCGCCTGGCCGCCACTCCCTGGGCGCGCTATTCACTGGCCGGACAGGCCGAATTGGAGCGGAATGGTGGCAACCATCACGCGCGGATTGGCGAACGCCAAAGTGTAATAGCCCCGGAAGCTCCGCAGGTTGAAGACGGCGAGGAAACGGAATCCAGCGTCGCAGCTTAAGTCTGTATCCCTTTACTATCCAGTTAGTTCCTTAGGCCGGTTCGGCGCCGACCCTCCGTCTGCCTTTGTCGCGGTCCTGTCTTCGGCCTGATTCTGTTCAGGCCCTATTCCCGTCTTCACCTTTCTTCCTCATCCGTTTCCGATTGTGTCCTCCTGTCAAAACCCGAAGTCGCAAAACCTAAAGAACTTAACGCGAACCCTCAATGACACTGTGGAAGGCTTCTGGTATGGTTATGTTGAATCAGCAACCCCTAACCAAAGCGAAAGTTCCACACATGAATGCGTATCGCACGCTACCATCAAATCGCGCCGAGTCGATCGGGCGCCCCATTGCCAGTCACCATCGATTCCATCACGTCCTGGGAATCAGCCTGTGCGCCGCCGCTCTTTCATGCGCGACCGATGCCCGAGCTACGCTGGCGGACTATCAAACCGCCGTCACAAACACCCCCAGCATCATCTCGTATTACACTTTTGAGCAGAACACCGCGGCTGATGCCTGGAGTACCAACAACGGCACGCTGGCAGGCACGACTGCCTTCGCCACAGGAACGGCTGGCGCTGGCAAAGCACTCCTGCTTGAAGGCACAGGGCGCGTCAACCTGGGTGTGGTAACGGATTTCTATTTCGAGGACACCACCGGCTCAGTCGAGGCCTGGGTGCAGGCCGGGAACCTGGCTGGCGCCAACGCTTTGATCTTTGGGAACCGTGACGGTGCTACTCGGTATAGCATTCATATGAATGCGGACAAGGGGGGTATCGGCATGTGGAATGGCGCCGCCTATTATCCGACGATCCCGATCCCGAGCGCTGGCACGACCTGGCATCACCTCGTGGCGGTCTTTGAATACGGCGATCTGCGGGTGTATTGGGATGGCGCCCTGGCCGGTTCGGTGACGCGGCCTCTCGGCTTTACTGATCCAATCCGATCCACTCAACTCGGCTCCGCCTCCCCCAACGCGATGAGCGAAGGATGGGTGGGTATGCTGGATGAAGTGGCATTCTATGCCGATGCCCTCACCGTGGAAACAATCCAGGCGCATTACCAGGCATTGTTCGCAGGTTCACCACCACAGATTTTGGCACAACCCAAGAGCGGAACGTTCTTACCTGGCGTGCCCTTAACTCTGCGCGTCAATGCCACGGGCCCAAACCTGGCTTATCAATGGTTTAAAGGTGCCGCTGCCCTGACGGGTAAAACAGATGCTACTCTCTCCTTCCCCAGCCTTTCAGCCGCAGATGCCGGCACCTATTCGGTAACCGTCACGAACCTGGCGGGAGTGGTGCCCAGCGCACAGGCCATTTTAGCTATTGACGACCAGGTTCCGGCAGCGCTCGCGCGGTATCAAAGCGCCGTTTCAAACGAGACCAGCCTCATTTCCTATTACACATTCGATCGTCTGGCACCGGACGATGTGTTCGGGGCTAACGAAGGAACCTTGGCAGGCACCGCTGGCTGGGATGGCGGTATCGGCGGCGGGGCTGGACAAGGCCTCCTGCTGGATGGTGTAGGGCATGTGAGTTTGGGATCGGTAGCCGCCTTCGATTTTCCGACTGGCGGAACAGTTGAAGGCTGGGTGCGAGCCGATTGGGCGGAGCGCACCGGCCATCCCGTCATGTTCGCCAATCGCGACGGGGGGCCAACCGTATGGAGCTTGCATATGGCAGCCGACAAGAAATGGCTCACGATGTACAATGGCGCTGTCAGCCTCGATTACGCAATTCCCGGGGCGGGCGCCGGCACGAACTGGCATCACGTGGCCGCTGTGTTTGATACCGAAAACATCACATACTACTGGGATGGGGTGGCTATCGGAACGAATGCCGGCACTTTGGGTGCTGGCCCCGCCAGCGTCCAACTCGGTTCCTCAGGTTCGTTTACCACGGCTGAGGGTTGGGCCGGCATGCTCGACGAAGTGGCGTTCTATTCCGCACCTCTGCCCGGCACTGCGATACAGGCCCATTACAATGCCTATTTCCAAGGTGATCCTCCGATCATCACTGCCCAACCGGTCGGTGGCTATTTTCTGACCGGTCGTGGCCATACATTGGCCGTATCAGCCAGCGGCGCCGAGCTCCAGTACCAGTGGTATAAGGACGGTCTCCCTATCCCCAATGCTACGAATTCGACCTTGAACTCGGGCAATCTGACATCCGCCCATTCCGGCGATTACTATGCAACCATCACCAATCCCGGCGGCAGCACAAACAGTGCGGCGGCTACCATTCAGGTAGGGAGTGACATGACGAGCTATCAGGCCGCTGTAAGGGCGGAAGCCAACCTGCTCTCTTATTACACTTTCGACGCCGGTGACGCGGCTGACGACAAAGACGCACACCCCGGAGCGATTGTGAACCTGGTGACCTTTGATGCAGGTCCAGGTGGAGTCACCAACCAATCCATGCTCCTCGATGGCACGGGTCACATCGATCTCGGGCAAGTAGCCGCGTTCGATTTTGTCGGTGGCGGAACCGTTGAAGGCTGGATACGACCGAACTGGAGCACCGTTCCTGGGTATGATCCCTGCATGTTCGCTGACCGCAATGGCGGGAGCGTCTGGAGCGTCCACATGGAACGCTGGAAGAACCTGATCGGCAACTGGAATGGAGACCGTTTTCAGACCTTGGCAATCTCCGGGGCTAACGGGTGGCATCATTACGCCATAACCTTTGCGGGTGGAAAAGTGAATATGTACTGGGATGGGCTGCCTCTCGGCATGCTGGTTCAGGACATCAGCTACAGCTCCGCGCGCACCACGCAACTTGGATCAACCACCCCTGAGGCCACAACCGACGGCTGGATGGGCAATCTGGACGAGGTAGCCTTCTACAGTGGCGCACTGTCAGCCCAGACCGTATGGAGCCATTATCTGGCCATGGTAGCTCCGCAAGCACCTGCTCCAACGCTGGGATTCAGTCTGACTGGCAAGCAATTGACACTCTCCTGGCCGGCCGAAGCCAGCGGGTTCACGCTGAAATGGGCCGCCGATCTCACTGCGGGTTCCTGGACTGCGGTGGATGGTGTGGTTAACAACCAGGTAACGGTGGATGTTTCGAGCGGCAGTAAGTTTTACCGTCTGGTTAAATGAAGATCTGTTCTGGAATCGTACTGTGTCCGCGGGCGGGAGGATTCTCCCGCCGCGGCTTCACGTTGATTGAGTTGCTCGTGGTTATCGCCATCATCGCCATTCTGGCCAGCATGCTGCTCCCGGCTCTGTCTCGCGCCAAAGAAAAGGCGCACCGCATTTCATGCATCAATAACATGAAGCAGATGGCGCTGTTCATGCAGTTCTATACGGACGAAAATCGAGACGTCTTCCCGGCACACCGCAACCAAAACGAGAACGACAATGGCGGCACCGCCATCACCAACTGGTGGGGCACGACCATTATCGGTTATGCAAGGAACCAATCCAACCTGTTCCGCTGTCCGGCCATCAAAGGACGCCGCCTGGACAATGGGGTTGCTTGGAATTGGTCCTTTGACCCGCACAAGGTGGGCTATGGCATCAACAGTTTCTTTATCGCCATGTGGCCATACCCGGGAGGCAGCGTTACTATTGGCAATGTCACCTTCTCCTCCAAGCCCTGGCTGAAACGCACCCAGGTGATCAGCCCCGTCGATAACCTCATCATCGGAGACAGCATGCCCAAGACCGATGGGCTCTGGAGCTCCAGCATGTGGTGGCCAAACGCCTGCATGGATAAGTCGCGCAGCGCCAGCCAGGGATTCGAAGGAATCGATAAAGCACGCCACCGCGACATGGGCGGCGTCGTCTTTGTCGATGGCCACGCCGAAGCCCGAAAGGACGGAAAAATCAACCCTCCGGTTGATCCCGGCACCGGCGACCCCAAAGGCTTCATCAACTCACGTCACTGGGATCCCCTTAAACGAGGCGGAGATCGGTAGACACCCCTGGAAGCAAAAAGCTGAAGGCGGTTAAGACCACCTTCAGCTTTTGAGAAACGGACCTATCCGAACAGATCCAAACTGACCACTAAAGCTTCACTACTTCACCCGTCTTGATGGATTTCTCCTCGGCTTCGCAGATCTCCAATGCCGAAAACCCATCGCGGGCTGTTACTGTCTCGGGCTTCCTGCCGTTCAACGCGCACTCAACCACATAACGAACTTCTTCGTTATAGCCATCGCTTTCAGTCGGAACGAAGCGCGGCTCTTTGCCCTCTTCGGACACCTGGAGAGCATTGGCACCACGGCTCAGATCGAAATCTATTGTGGCCTGCTCGCAGTAAATCGTGTAAGCCATGTTAAACCCCTTCTTGAGGAGCCAGTTGCCCTCAGCATGCACTGCCGGGCCTTGTGGGTAATTGTAATGCGTCACGACGTGGTCCACTGGGCCGTTAGGGCGCAGGGCACCGGTCGAGTAAACGCTGGCGGGACGTCCGAATAGGAACTGGATGAAATCCGTGTCGTGGATGTGCAAATCGAACAGGGCGCCGCCGAGATCGCTGCCTGCGGTGTAAGTACCTTGCTTGCTCCAAGCCGGCATCTCTGAGACGCGCCGGAACCGCGCCGCACGCACCACGCCGTAGGTCTGCTTGCTGACTACTTCCTTGAGCCAGCTCCAGCCGGGCCAAAAACGCATGCACATCGCGGGCATCAAGAAGCCGGTGGAATCTTTCGCCACATCCAGGATGCGCTTCGCCTCGGCGGAAGTCCGCGCCATCGGTTTCTCACAGAAGACGTGCTTGCCGGATTTGAGCACAGCGATCGCCTGCTCAGCGTGCATCGGGGTGGGCGTGCAGAGATCCACCAACTCGATCTCCGGATCAGCCAGCACTTCTTCCAGCTTTCGGTAAACCTTTACCTGCGGACCCAGATCAATGTCATCGGACTTCTTGATGTTGCCTGCCACGCCCTGCAAAACGCCGTTCACCGGAAGCCGCACGGCATCGCAAACTGCCGCGATTCGAGCCGCAGGCGCTTGGAGATACGCGCGCAGATGCGTGACGCCCATAAAACCTAGGCCTACCACTGCGACGTTTACTTTCTTTTCGGACTGGGATTTTGGATTTGCCATAAAAAACGTTGTTCTAAGCAAGGACACATCCGTTGACGCAACGGCGCACCATCTCGCGAGCCGTTTTGATATCCTCCACCCGCTGGGTTCCAGCTTCCCGCTCGATCGCCCAATCGCCCTTAAAGCCAATTCCGTCGAGCGTGGTAAAGAACGCGTTCCAATTAACCTCGCCGGTGCCGGCGGGCACTTCCGAACCCCAGGTGCCTGGGACCTTTGTAGAGGCAGCATCCTTGATGTGGACGTTCCTGACCCACCGTGACAATGTTTTTAGCGCGGCGATTGGATCGCCCTTCCCGTATAAAATCATGTTTGCCGGGTCGAAATTGACTCCCACGTTAGGCAAAGCCAGCGTTTCAAGGAACTGGCGTAACGCTGAGGCCGTCTCCTGCCCGGTTTCCAGGCACAGATACAGCCCGCGCTCCTGGCACACTCCCGCGACCTTGCGCAAGCGCTGCTCGAGTTTTGCATAAGCGGGGTCGCTTTTTTCGTGCGGCAGAAATCCAGCATGGAACGTGATGAACTTGATACCCAACTGCCGTGCGATATCCGCCCCGGCCTGAATGTTGCGAAAGTTCGTCTCCCACGTGGCATCCGGCGCGATTCCGCCGGTCATTCGGATGCTTTCCAGCGTGGAATAATCCTCCCCGGCGCATCCAAACATCCCGCTGACTATTTTAACACCCGCGCGCGCAAACTGGGCGGCAGTGTCGCCCCAAACGGCGGGGTTATCACGCAGTGGATCGAGTGCTAGCTGCACTCGTCT
The DNA here is from genome assembly GCA_942493075.1 of uncultured Verrucomicrobiota bacterium. Lineage (GTDB taxonomy): Bacteria > Verrucomicrobiota > Verrucomicrobiia > Limisphaerales > UBA8199 > JBBQYD01. The sequence continues at coordinate 6,370,295 of OW818681.1, forward strand.
TATGCCGATGGCTGAAAGCTTCCCCAGCAGGTCGGCCGGACTCTCCGGCTGCAATGACCAACTGCAGACAGCCAATCGCTCTGTCCATTGTTCGTTCATAATTTAAGTCAATAATCCTGGGGTCGCGTCCGGTGGCACATGCTTCATTTTGAACCGGCCTTAAACTGGGCGGGGAGCAACTTGCGCGTCCCGCCAATTATCCGATCCTCCAGCCCCGGTGCGAACCGGGTCGGACGATCATAGTAAATCATGGCAAATCCACCTTCATACCCACCCTCCGCAAGCACACGCTCGGACGGGATGTAACATGGAACGTCGTTAGCATAGGCATTAACCCATAACCGCCGAGCGTCAAGTTCCCTTTTGAGCCGCAACGAATAATCCGACACCACTTCCCCTGGCAAAAACACGAAAGCAAGGTCTTCCCCCAGCACCCAGGTCTGTAGGTAATAGTCCAAAGTCTTGGGCAAATCCTGCCCGGCATCGAGTCGCGCTAATTGGAGACGCGCATGGGCTGCCACGAATTTGCTTGTCTCGTTCGTCACTTCTGTCAGCCGCTTTTGATACTCAGCGCGGCTCGGTAACTTGTCATAGTCCAATTCGATCGTCCGCCCTCGGCACACCAGTTTACCACCCACAGGTTCTCCACCGGTCCGCCAGGCAGTCATTACATTCGTTACCAGATTGTGCGCATGCGCCCGGGCCAAGTCTTCTCCAGGACGTGGACTCGGGTTGGAGTCGCCCCCGCACCCAATGGTGATCAGCGCCACGGCGCCCGGATGCTCGGTCTCCAACTCGCTCATCGCGAACCCTGCCCAGTCTCCGCAAACCACGTTGTAAGCGGCGGTCATGGTAGTGCAATGGCAGGCATAAGATGCCCACACTGCCCGGACTTTACCCTCGGTATCGGTTACGAACAAAACCGGCAGATCATGGTCCACAGGACCTGGGGGTTTCCTGCGGTTTGCCGCGAAATCTGCCCGAGTCGGAGCGTAGGTGAGCTGTCCGGGCTTCAGATCTTTAACTGCCTGTAGGGCAGCCTTTTCCATCGCATCCACTAGTTCGCGAGTGTAGCAATCCACGCGCTGCTGCTGCTCCGAGGGCAATGCCCCGGCGAACAGGTTGGAGAGGTACCCAGAAAGGCATGGTGCTGAGTGCGTATGGGTGGAGCAGACCGAAAACCGCTCGGGCTTGAGCTTGATCTTTTGCTTGAGCCGTTTGGCAACCTCTTCGCGCAGGTGAGTGGGCACACCGCAGTTCTCGACGCTCAACAGGATAGCGGGGGATTCTTTAGGACCGCTGAGGGCCAAAGCGCGGACATATATGTGAGCCAGGACCCCGGTGGATTCGGTGCTGCGAGCTGCGTAGCCACTGAGCCGAATGGGGTACGAAGGAGTAACATCGACGCGAGCAACACCGACCAACCGCGCGGGAACGCGCGGGGCGGCGGCAAGCGGCAGTGCTGCGCAAAGGCAAGCGCAGGCGGCCAAGAGTAGAGGCCAACGGCTACACATCGGTGGACATTCTAAAGAAAGAGAAGGAGAAGCAAAAGTATAAATTTTAGGTGACGGCAGCCCCAGTTTTCCTCAAAAAATCCCGACCGGGTAGAATCTCGCCGGAATCGGCGATTATAGATATGCACGTGGCATCGATGATCCCTTGAAGTTCAGGGGTGTTTGTTAAGGCACCCGCTTCTCCAAAGCATCACCTTTGCTCAGTGCGGCGAGACAGGCCCGCGTGTTCGATCGGAGCGCCTCCCGGTCTGCCGGCGTGATTCCCGCTGGGTCAAACCGGTACCGGTAATGTAACTGGAGCGCGGCGGTCAAAGGTTCTCGGATCATTATCAATTCCGGCGAGGCTATACAGCGCTGTAGCCAGGCTTGATACGTTTCCCCAGGGGATCGAGGAACAGCACGGCGCGCCAGCGGCTTTTCCAGCGAATAAAACTCCGAGTCCATGCCCGGCCAATCGGTCCGCATCGCAAAGGAGCCAGCCGGTTTTGCCTGCCGTTTTCGTCGCCGGAACACGACTTGAATAAAGAAGATGACCAGGATTGGCAGCGCGCCAAGGAGCAAATACTTTCTCAGATTCGTCTGGCCCCACCGCACCTTGGAGAACTGGAACATGGCTTCCTGCCACCAATCTTTCAGGGATTGAAAGACGGAAGCCCGCGCCATCTCGGTAGGAACCCAAATCGCTGGAGTTGTATCGAAATCCTGCCACAACTGCTTCTCCTCATTCCACACCAGGCACCAGGCATGGGCATCCCGCTGGCGCACCAGGTACTTATTCTCGCGTGTCTTCTCATGCACCGCGTAGCCCACAGCATAGCGCGCAGGAATCTCCAGGCGGCGCAGCAACAGCACTGTGGCTGTGGCAAAATACTCGCAATGACCCGATCTGGTCTTGAGCAGGAACCGCGTGGTCGGCGACTCCGAACGGCGGGACCAGCCTTCTGACTGCCACATTGAATAGGTGAATTTCTCGTTGAAGAATTTGGACAGCTCGCGCAACACCACCTGTCGGGTTTTGCCTTTCAAATCCAGTTCTTTGATGACCTGGTCCAACGCCTCCTGTTCAGACTGCGGCACATGAGTATCCTCCGGAGCCTGTGCAGGCGAATCGATGGTCGAACCCGGCCCAAACAGGGCGTCGAACACAACCACCCGGGGTCCTTCAGCACGGACTGCCCCCAGATGATTCTTTTGCACGGTGAACGCAGAGAGCTTCTCCAGGCGCCCGCAACCCGTCGGCAATGGGAGCAACGCAAATCCGCCGGGGAGATAGCATCCCAGGTTCACCCCGGCTGGTGTCGCTTTGCCAGGGGCCAGCACCCAGACGTTTCGATTAGTCTCCTCAGCAATGTTTTCAAAGACATTGGTTAACCCCGGCGGTCGGAATCCTCGGCCACGGAACGGGCGCTCTCCGTCCTCACGGGGTCCACGGGGAAAGTCACCGGGCGGACGCTCCAAAGGCGGGCGCTCTCCCTCGGGTTCGCCATCTTCCAGTTCGCGGTATCCGCGCACGGCCCCTGAGAACCATGTATGGGTTCTGAACGAGCGATAGCTCGCCTCACGCAGGTAAGGCGGTGCAGGGGTTCCGGGGTGTGTCTCGAGCCGCACAGCAATGCTGGCAGAAGTTTTGATCCGCCCGATCCTGCCGAGCGAGGTCCGCCCGCGGTTGGGATCCATGGCAGACCCCGTGGAGCGCAGGAGCCACTGTGGGTTGAGGTTCTCGACATACCTCTGCAAGAAGCTCACGCTACGCTGGCCGCCGTAGCCAACCGCCAGGGCTATCACCAGCGTGGCGGCCCAGGCCGCGGGGTGAAATCGTGGTGAACGCACACTCCAAAGAGCCCAGCCAATCAGCACGCACAATCCCCAGAAGTACGTCGAATTCTCTGCCTGGTGGATCGTTGCCGAAAACAAACAAAGCGCGAAGTAAAAGAACCCCACATCATGCACGCGCCTCGGACCGGAACGCCCCTGCCGGACGGCACGTTTCCACCGAATACCCATGATCAACGAAATGGTCTCCAACGGGACACCCTGACGGGAGCTGTAAACCTGGGCCGCGATGAACAGGAAAAAGATCATCGGCTGCCAGCGAATCAATGAAGCGGCCGTGCGCGCGCTGGCGGCACCCGCCTCGCGCGTGGTGTTTGGATTTGGGTTCTGGAATAACCCACGGAAATCGCTCGGACCTTCGTTTGCCGTAAAGGCATACAAAGCGCAGGCGAGGAACATCACCGCGCAAAGAGTCCAGATGCGGCCGAAGTCTTCATCGGTTATCTCCCAGCGCACCTTGGTAAACCGTGCCGCCTCGAGCACCAGCGCCATGACAGCAGCCACCGGGAGCAGCTCCGATTGCCAGCCCCAGAACAGGAGCGTGACACCCAGCAGGAACGGCGGTGGTTTCAGGTTATGCGGCATATTACAATTGCGCCAGGGCCGCCTCGGCGTGCCCGGCCGGAATCACACGGAAACGTTCCGGATCATCGCTCATCGGGCCGGGATCAAGCTTCGCGTGGCGCTCGTCCTCTACGATCACGAAAACCAGCAGCGGGATGTCCAACTGACGCAGCTTGCGCACAAACTCCTTCCGCTCCTCATCCCACGCCACCAAAATACAAATGCAGCCGCTCACTACGGACACATGCTCGAGCACAGCCCGCTCCAGATCTTTGAATGGCCGGGTCTGACATGACCGTACCCCGGCCAGAATCTCAAGCATTTGATCGGTCTGCGCCAATCCCCGGCCCGCAGTGAAACAGTAGGATTGCGGGCCAACAAAGAGGAGGTCCAGCAACGATTCCTGGTCGCCCACGGTGCAGGCAAAGCTGGCCGCTACCGAAACCGCCTCCTCAAACATATCGCTCGGATCATGCCGGGTGAAGGTATCCAGCACCATGGCATGACGCACAAAAAACTCGTCCTCGAACTCTTTCACCACCGGTTTGCCGGTTTTGGCCCAGCTTCGCCAATGGATATGACGAAGCGGATCGCCTTTGCGGTAATCCCGCAACGACACAAATTCATCACTCTGCCCGACATTTGACGCGAAGGCTACGCCGCCCTGCTGATAGCGGCTGTTGCCGGGCAGCGGTGTGGCAGCCAGCGGATACCGCTTCGGCAATACAATGAGGCTTCCCGGGAGCGGCACCTTTACCAGCCCTTGCGCGAGGCTCAATGGATCGGGCCGGGCCACACGTAAAGACGCCAGTTGCAGCACACCACGACGCAAGGGCGTGAGTTCAAGCTCCACATCGACCTCCTCCTGCGGACGGGCAGGCGGCACACGGCCGGGCTTGGTTACGGCTGGGTTCAGTTTCAGCGGTGATCGGCGCTTTCCCCAAAAACGAAATGAGGGATTCCGCCGCTCATTCGCTACCTGGAAAGCCATCCACTCGGCGAAACTCGCCACAGGATGTGTCAGTTCATCCATCACAACCAGGCCCGACTGCGCCTTCGTTGTGAGGTTACGCAGCGCCACGCGGTACTTGACGGGTTGCCCAGCCGTGGCAAAGCGCGGCAACCGTCGTTCGGCCTTGAACTTTCCTCGGAAGAAGATGGACCACCCCATCGAAACCAGCACGAGGGAAGCGAGCGGAGTGAACGCCTGGTAAGCCACATTGTTATCGGTATCGGGGCTCATGAAGCCAGCCAATAGGCAGCCCCCCAGCAAGCCAAGTCCCGGAACAGTGAACCGACGCCGGGCGCGCAATCGCACCCCTTGCAACACGCGGTACACCAAATAAATGATTCTGTAAAACGGGGTCACACCAGTCGCCCGCCGCCTAGGCCGGCACGCGGGTCTTCTTTACAATTTCTTCCACCACACTTCGGGCCGTCTGACCCGAAAAACGCGCCTGCGGTTCCATCACCAGGCGATGAGCGATGACAGGCACCGCCAGCTCCTGGATTTGTTCCGGGGTCACGAAGTCGAATCCATCAAAAAGCGCCACGGCCTGGGCTGTCTTCATCAGAGCGATCGATGCGCGCGGGCTCGCACCCAGTTGCACACCCTGTGCTTTGCGGGTTGATCCCGCCAGTTCTACAGCGTACCGCTTCAGCTCGTCACTCATGCGCACACGTTGCACCGCGTCCTTGAGCCGGAGCACATCCGCCAGCGTCACGCAGGCCTCAAGCTCATCTAAGGGATGATTGTGCTCCTGCGCGGTGAGAATGGCTACCTCCTCATCCGGCTGCACATAACCGAGAGAAAACCGCATCGAAAACCGGTCCATTTGCGCTTCCGGCAGAGGGTAGGTGCCCCGGAACTCCACCGGATTCTCGGTGGCAATCACGAAGAATAACCCTTCCAAATTCCGCCGCTCACCGTCCACGCTCACCTGGCCTTCGCCCATGGCTTCCAAAAGAGCGGACTGCGTGCGGGGAGAAGCGCGGTTGATCTCATCTGCCAACAGGATATTCGTGAAAATCGGACCCTCATGGTAAACAAACTTCTGATCGGGCTGATTGAAAATGGATACCCCCAGGATATCGGAAGGCAACAGGTCGGGCGTGAACTGGATGCGTTTGAACCGGGCGTCGATCGATTTCGCCAGAGCCTTGGCCAGGGTTGTCTTGCCCGTACCGGGGAAATCCTCGAGCAGCACGTGTCCCCCGCTGGCGAGGGCGGCCAGGAGCATGCGGGTAGCGGCTGACTGCCCCTGCATGATCCGGCTGATGTTCTCCGCGATGCGCAGGTAAACGTCACGAGGGCTGAGGCTGGACGGTACCGTGCTTTCCGGGTGGGCGGCTCGGATCTTATTCAGCTCATTCTCTGACCGCGCATCCGGCACCGCTGTAGTCATTTGCGACATAGCCATAATCTAATTCTTTTGACCGACCCCCGCGAATAAAATCACGAGGCTTATGGCGTGGATTCGAGGTCCATCAACGGCGAACAAGCTTTCTACACAGATCCTGCGCCGATGCAGACGAGGTTTTATAGAGTGGTTGAGGAATAACGGCACACATGTAGTCACGCGAAGACAAGAAGACAACAAGGAATGAAGAGCCCTCCGGGTCCGTATGTAGCGCACTGTCTCAGGGCTACACAGGCGCGCCGCGTGATGACAAATGGCTTGATTCTCGGAGGTGCAACGATTTACTTTGCACACCATGCAGATTCATCCCTCCTCTGATGAGCGCCTTGGCTTTACGTTTGCGGACCTGCTGGCAGTTGCTCTGATAGCTGGACTTGTTCTGGCCATTCCTTGCCTGGGCGGCAATCGTGAGCGACTCAATCGGATTGTTTGCCTGAATAATCTTCGGCAGATGGGCATGGGGAGCCAGTTGTTCGCCCTGGAAGATGCGGAGGGGCGTCTGACCGGGAGCCTTTATAAGCCAAACACCACCACTCCCGAGGACGATCTCAATTGGCTGTTTGGCTATGGCCCAAGCCGGGCGCGCTATATTCAGGACCTGAAGACGGCGGTGTGTCCTTCGACTCAGAACTCCGTGAGAACCAACCGGATGACCTTGGATAATTACACGCTTCTGGCGGACCTGTTTTCGAACGCGCCGAAACCATCAGCTACCAACGGGCATAGCTATGAGGTGCTAAGTAAGTGGAACACCGGCCTAAAAACGCTGACCAGCGTCAGCTCGTTCAAGAAGACCCGTGAGCCGCTCATAGGCCAGATGCCCGGGCCTTCCATGATTTTCCTGATGCACGATGCGATGGAGAAGCAGGTTGGAGGCCCTTCAGAAGCCTTTGAGAACTTTCCTAATGCCTACACCGGGCATGGTGCGGAAGGTGGAAACGTGATGTTCTGTGACGGCCACGCCGAATGGATTAACACCAAGGACTGGGCGTATCGATGGGCCGTGTCTGAGGACACTGAACTGAAAAGCGAATAGCAAAAATAGTCAAGTCCTTGCTTATGACCAATAGAACCTTTCGTGCCCAACGTATGTGGCGGCTGCTCTTCTTCGGAGCTGGCTTAGTTGCTGCGCTCCTTTTCACCTCCTCGGCATTCTGTGCCCCCGGTTTGCGTGGGGTTTCGGTTCGAGATCCTGGAATTGCAGCGCTCGGCGGAGCCGGGGGAGATTCGAGTGCTCCACTGATGACCCCGGATGCGCGCTATGTGTTGTTTGCCAGTAGCGCGCGCAACCTGGCTACCAACAACGAAGGAGGTGCTTTCAAGGGCTCGGCTAACCCCGTGTTAAACGTGTACCGGCGGGATCGCTTGGAGCGAACAACCGTGCTTGTGACCCCAGGCTTGGATGGGAGCAGCTTTGCGAATGCGGATTGTTTGCCCGTCGATTTCTCAACAAATGGCGCGTTTGCATTGATCGAGAGCGTCGCTACCAACCTGGTATCAGACGATACTAATGGGATGTCTGATGTGTTCGTCCGTAACATTGTTTCGGGCGAGACGATCCTGATCAGTGCAGCGACAAATGGCGCTCCCGGTAATCGGCCTTCTTACAACCCGGTAATGACGCCGGACGGACGGTATGTGTCATTCACCAGTGAAGCGAACAACCTTGTAGCAAAGGATACGAACGGTGTTCCTGACATATTCCTTCGCGATCTCCAAACCGGAGATACCACGCTTATCAGTGTTAACATCCAGCCTCCCGCAAATCTCTATACATACCTCGGTGCCGATTTCGCTCAGGTCACACCCGACGGTTCCAGGATCGCGTTTCTCGCAAGAGTGAAGAGCCGCTCCTATGGGACGATCGCAAGCAGCCTCAATGTGCGGGACCGGGGGGCAGGCACCACTATCTGGGCCAGCACTGGGGCGAAATCTGCCCTCGCCTTGACCGGTTCTGCCGATCCAGTCTGTTTCGACCCGGTGATCAGTGAGGACGGGGCTTACGTGGCGTACAAGGCTCGATCAAGCATCTCGGTGACCTATCCAGTTTTTGTGCTTCGATACGGCGTGCAGAACGGGACGACCGATTTGCTGCACAAAGACTCACTGGTCCAGTTCGCATTCAACGAGGAAGACCAGACACTCAGCATCAGCGCCGATGGGGCACGGGTGGCATTCCTGGCCAAGACTAACTATTCCGACTCTTGCGTGCTCGTCTGGGATGTAATGTCAGGAACGCGGATCACAGCCAGCCTGAATCTGACGAATGGCCTTTCCACGAATGCAGCGTGGGCAGCACCACGGCTTGATCCCCAGGGCCGGTGGGTCGATTTTCTCAGCACAGCGGCTGATCTCGTAACGAACTCTCTTGCAACCGGGGCGCACCTGTTTCGCAGGGATTTCGCCACTGGTAATACAGTCCTTCTGGATAGAACCCCTGAAGGATCGGGTTGGCCGCTTGCATTGCTCACAATGCCTGTGATCAGCGCCGACGGAGAATTAGTAGCTTTCGATTGTGTCCAGAACTCGGGCCCTGCTCAACGGTCTCAGGTGTTTGTGCTTAATAACCGGACCGGTGAAACCGAGCTCGTTTCTGTTCAGGATGCGAACTTGCCATCCCTCACAGGGAATGGGCACAGCTACGCTCGAGCCAGGCAGGGAGGGCAGCGGCTTGTTTTTGTCAGTGCAGCTTCTGATCTGGTGCAGTCCGATACCAACGGCTTCCCGGATGTGTTTGCGCAAGATACCGTGACTGGTGCCACCATCCTGGTTAGCACGGGTGCTGATGGACAACAGGGGAATGGGCCTTCTTCCGATCCTCTGATCAGCAGGGACGGTCGGTTCCTGGCCTTTACCAGCGTAGCCACAAACCTGGTTGAGGGCGATAACAACGTTTCCAGAGACGTTTTCCTGCGGGATTTAAGCACTCCTTCGAAGGTGGAATTGGTGAGCAGAGGATATACCGGCGCAATAGGCACCACAAACTCGACGCTTGCTGGAATGAGTCAAGATGGACGTTATGTTCTTTTCCGCAGTTACGCCAGCAACATTACTCCATCGCCCGCCACCTCCGGTCACTTGTTCCTGAGGGATATGTTAGCCGGAACCAATTTTCACGTTTCTGCAGGAACTGCGTCGGTGAACCCTCAACTATCTAACCTTACGGCGGATGGCCGTTATGTTGTTTATGCAACTGTCATACCCGCAAAATTGTTCCTCTGGGATCGGGTGGCCCAGACTAACATAATCACTCCTGCTGGTTTCGTGATGGCCACACAAACCGCCATAGCGCCCAACGGTTCCCATTTCGCTTATACCAAATCACTTGGGGGCTACACTACCTACCTCCAGAATGTTTCCGATCAAACCCTAACGGTAGTGGATCAGCAAAGCGCTCCATATACGCAATCTCGATTCAGCGGAGACAGCCGGTCGTTCGCTTATGGCAGCGTGATCAACGGGCTATCCCAAATCTACGTGTTCGACATCTCAACCAAGACAAAGGTCCTTGTGAGCCGCGACGCCCTGGGTAACCCTGCTTCCGCTCATTCGGATTCGCCTTCTTTGAGCTATGACGGACGCTTTGTAGCGTATCGGAGTTATGCGACAGACTTGGTGCCAAACGATACACTGGGGACCGCCGACATTTTTCTGTTCGACCGGGGCTCAACCAAAACAGTGGTACTATCTGAAGCCTTTCCAAGGGACGGTCAGTACACCGCCCCGTTCTTTGGTCAGGATGGAAGGACCGTATTTTTCGTGAGCTCAGCAGACAATCCGGACCTTATGGATTTTAACCGCAACATAGATGTGGTTTCCTATACGCTTACGCCGACGGAAACCGGATTCCTGGTGCAAACCGCATCAGGCGGCGGAGCGCAGAACCTGATTTGGCCCGTTTCCCCGGGCAAGACGTATCGTGTGCAGTGCAAGGATGATATATCTGAAACTACCTGGCACGATGTGCAGGGAACCCCGAGCATCAACGGCGAACAAGCCACTTACATTGATCCCAATCCGGCGTTGAAAAGGTTTTATAGAGTGGTTGAGGAATAGAAGAGCTGCGGAAGGTTCGCCTGTTCCCCTTTGTCCTCGCGTCCCGGCGTTCGCGTTACCGGTTCCTGTTGTCCATTGTCAATTATCCGTTGTCTTCCGCTCTTCGTTCAGATACGGCTGAAGCTCAGTCAGGGTTGTCGGAGCTTTGCCGTAGGCCTCTTTGTAACTCGCGACGGCAGCGGAGACTTTTTGCAAGGCCACACGTTCCGCATCAGTTTTCACATACGTGGCGAGTTGACTGGGATCAACTGTATCCTGCCCCTGATGAGCGGACGCATAAGCCCGGGCTGCCGGGAACAGCGTTTCAAATGGCGATGGCTTGAAGCTGGTGCCGCCATAGCTTCCTGATCCCACCACGTAGCGTCGATCGTTTTCCTCATCCACGGGCGCTTTTTCGCAGATAATTTTATCGCCGCCCAGGTAGATGCTGGGAACGGCGCGCGCGGGCAATACCTCGTAACGCGCAAGAATGTTGTCCAGGACAGCAGCCTCACCCTGCCAGTGGATGTAGGGCTTGAGTTCCTCCAGGTCCGCTGGAAAATCTCGTTTTGTGGTCTGTTTAAACTTGGCTATCGCTTGCGCACAGAGCGAGACGAAATGGTTCTTGGCAGCATCGCGCAGTCCAGCCAGCGCTTTCTTTTCGTGCGGCGGTCTGTTGTTCTCTACAACCTTCACCCAATCTGCTTGCGTGATGAGTTCCAGTTCCGGAATCTGATGCTCCGGCAGTTCCTTCACACGTGCTTTGAACTGGTTGACCTTCGCCATCAGGGATTCGAGTTCTGCCGAATCGCCCTCATTTGAACTGGTCGCAGCCATCGCTTGGTTATCCTGACGCAACCGGCTCACCTCTCCCCGCAACCGGAGTAGTTCGGAGGTTTCATCACTTCGGTCTTTCTGCTGTCTCGCAGCGGCGGCCTGACGCAACGCCTGCTCGCGATCTTTTGTGAGCTGTTCAATTTGCTGGGTCATCGCTGCCTGCTCCTGGCGGATGCTTTCATTCTCGCGGCGCAGTTCAGAAGCTTGATGCGCCTGGTAAACGCCTGTGCCGATGGCAACAGCCACGGTCGTGGCGATAAGCGATTTCTGCAAAGTGGTCATGGCAATTCCTTTGATAACACCGGCGCCTATCACCGGTGATTGAAGAACGGCAGCAGCGGCTATGGAGACAGCCAAGCCTGCGGGTGCGGCCTGCACAGCCTGCGCAGTGAGCACCAGCCCGAGAGCGGTTGTGCTGGTGCGGAGTCCGCGTTGTTCGAGCAAACCGCGCAGCTTATCCAACGCGCGTGTCACCCGTTTCTGTGCGGCATCGTCTGTCACACCCAGCGCTTTTCCAAGAGAACGCAGATCCTGCTTTTGGTAGAAACGCAACACCAGCGCGTCATACTCGGCTTCGCTCAACTCGGACATCGCCTCATCGAGCATGGGGCTGAGTTGATCCCAGTTTGGTGCGCCAGCCGAGTCGTGTTGAAGTTGCATGGTATGCATGGCTTCGGTTTCCCGAGCACGGCGGCGTCCCTCATTGCGAAGAATATTCAGCGCAACATTCCGAGTACTGCGACACAGCCAGCCCGCCAGTGAGCCGTCGCCCGTCATTCGATCCGGCAATGCACCAGCCGAGCGTGAGAGGCCGATGAAGACTTGTTGAGAAACGTCCGCCGCGAGATCAGGCGAGTTCACCTGTCGCAACGCAGCCGAATAGACCAGGTTGACGTACCGAGCCACGATCTCGTTGAAAGCGAACTCGATTCCTTCTCGGGCGTATTCACGCAGCAGTTGGGCGTCAGATTTCATCGGTCTCTACGCAATAGAATACCCGGGGACGCAATAATCCGACAAAACAAACTCCTCCACCCGCTCTCGTTCACCAAATAGTTCGTGAGGCGCTTCCCGGGGTGCGGGCACCGGGGGAGAGGTAAGCATGGTGAACAAAGAAGTAAGAGCGCAATGTCCGCTGCACTTCAGTACTGTTTGTAGAAAAAGGTACTACAACATAAGTTCCTGGCTTCTCTGGTTTGCGCCGTGAAGGCGCAAACCAGAGAAGCCAGGGTTGACATCAAATGGAATTGGCGGCTACAAACAGTACGGATTCAGTTAGATTATTGTTCCTGAAATCGTTGACGCCACCCGTGAGAAAGGTGAATTGCCCTCCGGAAATGACAGGATTGAGTCAGGAGTTACTTTCTGCCAACCATCACGGTTTCAGATACTGCGCCAGGAAATCCTTAACAGCGGCGGCTTCCTTCTCGCCGAACCCGTTGCCGTGCCCGGCCCCTTCCACCAAATGAAGCTTTGCTGGCACTTTCTTTTTAACCAAAGCATTGTAGAGCGAACGGCTTTGTTCGGCTGGCACCACGGGATCAACCGTACCATGCACCAAAAGCATGGGAGCGTCTTTCTTGCTGACAAAAGTGATAGGGCTGGCCTGCTTGGCTCGTTTTGGATTGAGTTGCACCGCGCCACCAATCAATCGCGACTCTGGAGAGTCCGCAGAGTTGTGATCGGATGCTCGTTCTGGTCCGGATTGTTCGCCCATCTTCAATAGGTCCGTGGGGCCGAAGTAATCCACCACCGCTTGAACCGCGCTGGATTGATCCAGGTTCTCACCGCGATCGAAATCCTTAACATCACCGGCAGTGCCCAGCAATGCGGCGAGGTGTCCCCCTGCCGAAGCACCCCAGACTGCGAACCTCTTGGGATCGAGCTCATGCCCAGCGGCATGCGCCCTTAGCCAACGCACAGCGGCTTTGCAGTCCTCGATTTGCGCCGGAAAGATCGCGTGCTGGCTCAGGCGATAGTTGATGCTGGCAACAGCATAGCCGTCCTTCACCAGGCGCGCCGCGGGGCAATACTCTTTGTTGCCACCGAGCCAGGCCCCGCCATGAATCCAGATCACCAGGGGACGCATCTCTCCGTGCTCTTTGGGCAAATACAGATCGAGCTTCTGCCGCTCATGCCCACCTGAGACGTAGGGCACGTCACGCAGGACACGGAGGTCCTCCATCGGTCGTGATCCTCGCGGTGCATTCGCAGCGGCTGCGGGCGGTTGCTGGGGTTGGGCGGTAACTGGGAGGGCTGACACACTGGCCAATGCCATAGCGAGGATGATCTGTTTCATAAACGGTTAGACGCTAAGCGGGGCGCACGGGTTAACCCATGCGCCCCGCGAAAAAGCCGAACACTGCTTACAGCCGTTTGACGCGGATGTTACGGTAGTGGATCACGCTCTTTGGATCATGGGCCTGGAGGGCGAATGTTCCCTCGGCGAGCTTGCGCGCAAATCCGTTGCCTGCAACAGTCCCCGGCGGCTCGTTGTATTCGAAAATGCGCTTTCCATCGATGAACAGCTTCACGTTACTGCCCTCGACGATGATCTCCTGTGTCCACCACTTGTTATCCTGAGCGGGGCTGACGGCAAGATTGATGATGTCGTAGAGACTGCCTGTTTTCTTCCAATCCGCGTGGGTGTTGTTCACCTGGCACTCAAACCCGCCGCGAGGCCAGCCGTCAGCCTGATACTTGGTGTGGAAATAGATACCGCCATTGGATTGCGGCTCAGTCAGCACCTCGACCTTCAAATGGAAATTCTTGAAAGGCTTGCCGTCACCCTCATAGAAGAGGTGGCAACGTTCTCCCGCAGCCACAAACGAACCATCTTCGATCTTCCAGGTGTTGGTGTTCTCGGTGGCCATTTTCCAACCATTAAAGGTTTTTCCATCCATCAAGGAGACGAATCCGTCTTCCTCGGCGAAAGTGGTCATTGAGCTCAAAACGAGCAGAGAAGCTGACAATCCCAACAACATTGATTTCATTTGCCGCACATTAACCACCTGCCGGAACCGCGCAAGAAAAATCAAAACAGCAGTGCCGCCCAGCGCAGTCCGCGCGTGCTGATGCGCAAAACAGGCAGTCGGAAACACTCCATCACCGCTTCATAGATCACTGTGCCGGTCAGGATCACATCGGCTCGATTAGCAGGCAGCCCGCGGATCTGCTGGCGCTGCGCCAAAGGCATGCTCCAGAGACGTTCCACGTGCCAACTCACGCGGGCGCGATCGATCCGGAGGCCTTCGAGGCGATCCCGATCATAATCATCCAGGCGGGCCTCCATCCTGCCCAGAATTGTCGCGGTGCCGCCGGTTCCAACCAGCACAGTGTGCTTGCGCCACTCCTGCCCACCCGCCCCCCCGGCGAGTTCCGGTTGGACAACCGGTAGAACCTGGGCGTCCAGGAATGCTCTCGCCTGCTGGCGGCAATGTTCAAGTGCAGCAATAGTCGGGGTGTCGCCAAACCGGTTGCTCTCCAAGAGCCTTACGGTGCCAAGCGGAAAACTATGACGCACATGAGGGACTTCGCGGAAGCCAGCCACAAACTCCGTGCTGCCGCCTCCCAGATCCATGATCAATACATGCGCATCCGCTAAGGACGGATCAGTGGTGACTCCCTGAAAAGCCCACTCGGCTTCCTGCACGCCGGAGATTATCTCTACTTTCACGCCCGCAGCAGATTCCAGGGCGGAGACCAGGTCGGCAGCGTTCCGGGCGTCCCGCGCCGCGCTGGTGGCAATCATGCGGATCATGCGAGCGCCAAGCTCCCGGGCCTTTCTGGCGAAAATCCCCACCGCTTCAGCGCTTTGTTTGATGGCGTCCGGTTGAAGTTCATGACTCTCGTAGAACCCGCTTCCGAGCCGGGTCTGTTTGCTCTGCTCGCGCACCGGTTCGAGGCGTCGTCCGGTCACATCGGCCACCAACAGCTTGATAGAGTTGGTGCCTACGTCGATAACCGCGCGTCGTTCGGTGCTCATGAAGTTCGGCGTTTGCTCAATCTTCAGAGTCGAGGAAATGTTGCAACCCTTCGGCAACCCCCCAGCCCGCGTGCTGTTCGCTCAGGTAGCCTTGCTCACGGCGCACCTGGATCTTCACCTCACCAACAGCGTTCGATGGTGTCGCCAAATACCGGGCATATTTCTGCTGCAACATCGGCAAGTCGTTCAGATGATCGCCCGCCGCAAACACGGATTCGGGGCCGATACCGAGGCGTTTGCTGATCTCCTGCAACGCCGTGCCTTTGTTGTAGGCCACATGACTGAAACGGGCATAGACGTCATTTCGCACGACAACCAGATCTGGCACCGTGGCGCAGTAGTCATCGAGGTACTCATGGATCTTATCCATATCGTTGTTGCTGCCCGCAATGATACAGAATGGTGAGAACGGATCTTCGTAAATCCGGGCGTGAAACCGGCTATTGACCCAATCTACAATCCGGGGAAGATCGTTATAAACCTTCTCGAACAGTTGCGCATGGGAATCCGAACATTCACGATTCCAGGGATCAAGGGCGGTATAGCTGGATTCGTGATGCACAAAAATCTCGCGCTCAACCAGCACCAGGTAATCGGGCTCGATAGCGGTCCGCGCGCGGGCCAGCGCTTCCATCAGGCCCGACATGTCGCGCCCGGTATTGATCACCCACTTGGCGCCCTGCTGCTGCAAGCTGCCAATCAAGCCCTGCAACCGCTCGGGAATCGGCGGGTTCTCAAACTCGGCAAACAATGTTCCGTCAAAATCGGTCGAAATCAGCTTAATCGGCATAGGTAAATACTTCCCCGGCGGACCTGATTCAAAAGCGAAACACCCCTCCGCCGGAGTTCCAAGGATCATCCGTCTGGTGGATCATGTCAAAACGGATGTACATCCTTATTCTCATCAGGCGCGCGGATTTGGCGTGGACAGGGTATCCGAAGTCGTCCGCATTTGCTGTTCGAAGCCATTTGGGCTTGCCCTTGGGAAAGCAATGCTGTTACACAGTTCACTTGACGCATGAGCAAACCCGCATCATCCCCATCGGCCAGTGACAGGAGCGTTCCAGCTCCAGGTTCCCAACGCAGCCCTTGGTTCTGGGTGCCAAGCCTTTACTTCTCGCAAGGCATTCCCTACGTCATCGTCATGACCATGTCCGTGGTCATGTACAAGCGCCTGGGCATCTCCAACACGGATATCGCTCTCTACACAAGCTGGCTGTACCTGCCGTGGGTCATCAAACCGCTCTGGAGCCCGCTGGTGGACATCACCCGCACCAAACGTTTCTGGGTCGTTGCCATGCAGTTCCTGGTCTCGCTCGGACTCGCCTGCGTCGCGTTCTCCGTGCAAGGCTCCGCCTTTTTCAAATGGTCGCTGTTCCTCTTCTGGATCATGGCGTTCGCCTCAGCCACCCACGACATCGCCGCCGATGGTTTTTACATGCTCAGCATGTCCAAACACGAGCAGGCTTGGTGGGTGGGGTTGCGCAGCACGTTCTATCGCGCCGCGATGATTGTAGGGTCCGGCTTGCTCGTTGTGCTGGCGGGAGTGCTGGAGAGCAAGAACGGTTTGCCTCAGCTCAATATTCCCGTGGTCGCTAAACCGGCCGCGCCCTTGATTCAACAATGGGACCCCGGCGCCGTGCGTTTCCCAATGGTCGAATCGGGCGGTGTTCGAGTTCTCGCGCAGCCGGAATCTCTCGAAATCTCTGTTGCGGATCGATCGGTTGAGGACTCCAAAGCCGTCGTAAACCAGGCCCGTGATTGGAACCGCGAGCACGGGTTTCAACAGGAAACCGCGATTGCACCCAAAACCGAGGTCACCACGAACTGGTTGGCCCGTCACGTCTCACAACCGCTGGGCAAGGCCTGGGCGTCAACCATTGGCGGTCCGCTCGAACGCACCCTGACCAGGCATTTCCCTAAACAAGTCAAACCGCGCCAGCCGGCGGCGGGCAACGTTGGTGTCATTTATCTTTCCCTTTCTCAGGCACCCGCCGAAGGCAAGGACGTCGTGGTCACGTTCGACCGCAAGAAACGAGGCATCGAATACATTGGGTTCGCCAAGGGGGATAAAGGATTCAAGATCATCGAAGGCGAACGGCTGGTTTTTAACGCAAAGAATTGGAGCACGCCCGCCATGGCCGTGATTCAGCTCGATCCGAAGCTCAAGCAGGACGCCGCGGTCATGTTCCAGGCGAATTCCGGCAACATCCCCCTCGCGTGGTCGATCACTTTGTTTGCCGTGGCGGCTCTATTCCTGGCGTTCAGTTGCTGGCATAGCGTGATGCTGCCACGTCCGGTGAACGATGTGGCGGTCGTCACTAATAAGAGTTTTGTGGGCGAGTTTCTATCCACCCTGGGCAGTTTCTTCCGCAAACCAGGTATTGGCTTGGCGCTGGCTTTTATCCTCCTGTATCGCTTCGATGAAGCCCAACTGGTGAAGGTCATTTCACCATTCCTGCTGGACAGCCTTGAAGCAGGCGGGTTAGGTCTGACCACCAGCCAGGTTGGTCTGGTGTATGGCACCTTCGGAATTCTGGCACTCACCGGCGGCGGGTTGCTGGGCGGGTTCACCGCTGCCAAACATGGACTGAAAAAGATGCTGCCGATCATGGTCTGTTCCATGTACCTGCCAAAGCTCGTATTTGTGCTGCTTTCTTTCCTCCAACCGGAAAACTTCCTGATGATCTGCGGTGCCATTGCGGTCGAACAGTTCGGCTACGGCTTCGGGTTCACCGCTTTCATGCTCTATATGCTCTACTTCGCCGACGGCGCGCATAAGACAGCGCACTACGCCATTTGCACCGGCTTTATGGCGTTAGGCATGATGCTGCCCGGCATGTGGAGCGGCTGGCTCGCTGACATCATAGGCTACAAACATTTCTTCGTGTGGGTGATTTTCTCAGCCCTGCCCGGGTTCACCTTGGCGATGCTGGTGAAAGTAGATCCAGAATTCGGACGTAAAACGGGGAAGTGAACGGGGGACGCGGAAAGGGGAGAGTAATCCGTAATGCGTGATCCGTAATCCGTAAGGGGAAGGTTGGCAGTGGGGTACGGCGTGAAACGTGACTCGTGAAACGTGAATTCGGTACCGGTGGCGGAGAGCGGATGTTGCGCGAAACCCTTAATCCGAAATCCGTGATGCTTAATGCGTAATTTGTGTGGGCGGCAGCGTCCGTCCCATTTGTCTCATTCGTCCCATAACCATCCTCAAAAACAGGTTGCTTTAGCCCCCCCCCCGCATGCCCGTCCGTGTTGGGCGCGCCCAGCCCGTGTGCTGAAAAGGAGCTTGTGTGCGGCGCCCGTTCCAGATTCGATTTCTGGCGATGAATGACAAATGCGGTCCCATTCGGGCCATGGCCTGTGCTTTGCCTGGGTTTGGCGGCCGGTTGGGTAGACACCTTCTGGGAGTTGGCATGATGGTGCTTTGTCTGGCTGCTGGGATGCGGCAGGAAGCCTCCGCTCAGCCAGCGGCGGCGGTTGCTACTAATTCCACGTTAACCAGCATTGTGACGGCGCGTTTTGCCGTCTGGGATGCGGATAGCGACGGCACGCTTTCAGCCAGGGAACTGGATGCGTTGATGGCCCAGCCTGAATTGACGAACCAGTTGGCAGCGGCGGTGACGGCGTTGAAACGAGCGACACGCTCACGAACCGGTTCGCCCCCGGTGCTGACATTCAGCAATATCCTGAGTTTCGCCACCAATGCTCCGGCTACCAACTACCCAGCCCTGGAGAAAATGTATCGTGAAGGGCTAAAGCGCTTGAATGGTTCCACAAACCGGTCCCTGTTCGCCTCAAGCCTGCCACGTTTGGAAACGATCCACCAAGGGCGCCTGGGCAACTGTTTTTGTCTCGCTCCGTTGGGCGCGATGGTCCACCGCGATCCCGAGCGGGTGTTTCGGCTCTTTACACCGCACCCCGATGGGACCTGCAGTGTGAGGGTGGGAACAAACACGGTTAAGGTGCCGCTTCCGACGGACGCCGAACTGGCCATGATCGCCTCCAACGAACAGGATGGAATATGGGTCAATCTGTATGAGAAGGCGGCCGGGCAGGTACGTCTTGAGACTCGCCCGCCGGCTCAGCGCGCAAGTTCGGTGCTGGATGCAATTGCGCGCGGCGGTTCCTCGGGGACGATGCTGTCCGTGCTGACCGGGCATCCGATTAAACGGTTTTCGTTCAAATTTGCCAAAGACAACGCGGTCAATGCCGAAGAGCGTAGTGCCCGGTTGAAGGAGCTAAGCCGGCAGTTAGCTGAGGCAGCCCAGGCCCGGCGGCTGATGACTTGTGGCACGGTCAAGACCACAACCCCAGGTCTCACCCCAAATCACGCCTATGCGGTGCTGGACTACTCAGCGGACTCAGACAGCGTGACGTTGTGGAATCCGCACGGCGGGAGCTTTAAGCCGAAAGGAGAAGTCGGCCTCCGGCATGGCTACCCGCAGAAAGACGGCATTTTCCGGATGCCCGTTGCTGATTTTGTTCAGCAGTTTAGCGGGATGGCGTTTGAAGCGGCGGGAGAGTGAGGTGCGGCGATCCCCTTTCACGGCAGCGTCACCAAGACTCGCACCTGATTGCCAGCTTCCATTTGATTGTCGCTGTTGTAGCGCCAAGCGGTTCCCACAAACCTGCGAAAGCCATCGTCCTCAAGGATAATCTCCCGGGGCTTACCCGTCTGCGTATCCAGGCACAGGACTAACACCTTCCGGCAGTCGTCAGAAAAAACGAGCTCCTGGGCTTTGTATCCCCACTCTTTAACGACTTCGCTATTGGCGAGTTCCTCACGAACCTTGGTGGCATGCGGGCAAGTCGGCCGAGCCTTCGGTATCGTCACGACCACTGTTTTATGGGAGTCGCTCAATCGGCGTAATGGAGTCTTGCTGTTCTCAGGGGGGCGCGCATTTTCCATTCGGTTTGAAGGGCTTTCCTTCCGCTCCCTCCCGGTCCCGGCCATAAGGGCTTCAACCTCCCTCTTTAACCCCCCTTCCCGAGAGTAAGCCTCCGAGAGATCCTCGTTCCATATTGCCCCGCGGTATCTACTGAAACCGTCATCTTCCAGGATCACCTCGACGGTACCACCGCCGGGCTTCGCAAATATGACCAATGCTTTTCGCTGATCGGCCGTGAACCGGAGTTGTTGAACCGTATATCCCCATTCCATTACAGGCGCACTTTGAGCGATCTGTTTCCGGAACTCCTTTGCTTTGGGTGAGCCGGAGTATGGGCTTGGCGTTGCGCAGCCCCCCAGCAGCAGGACCGCGGTAATCATCCCAGCGATGCACTTCGTGTTCATAGTCAATCAGGTGTCAGAGACAAGATCCTGTGTCCGGACACACATAGAGTCAAGACAGGAAACTTTCCCAGCCCTCACAAGGGGGCGGTCCCTTTCTACCAATCCAGATCCCAGATGCTCAAGTGCTCCAGAAGCCATCTGTGGAATCCGATCATATCCAGTATCAGCTCGAATGCAGCGACTCCCGGCGTAAGCATCGCATCCGCGCGATGAATGACCTGGCTCGTGTCATATAGAATCCAGCAGCCGAACGATAGCACCCCAAATCCCGTGCAGCACAGCAGGAAGATTGTGTGTTGGACAAAGAACGAAAGAAGCAAGCAGCCGACGAGAAGGAAGAAAGAAACGGCCAGAAACCCACGCAGAAAGGAAAAATCCTTTCGCGTTGCATGCACATAAACGGAGAGCCCGGCGAAGGTGAAAAGGGTCAGCACCGTTGCCGATAAAAACACGCTGGGGTATATGTGTGCAAGCTGACCCGTCAGCAGCCCTGTAACAACACAGAAGAGCGGCAATACAAAGCCCACTGGACGCCGCCACCCAAACCAACCGCAGAGGATCCAGAGAATTGAATCGGTCAAAGCCAACGGTCCGAGCGATGTCTTTGGGAGCCAGAAATAGGATGCGAATCCCAGGATGGAAATTCCGGCCAATGCCGTCAGAAAGTAGTTGTAGGTTCGCGCAATGAACGAGTCCACACCTTCCTGGAAAGGAGGCAAAGCCATCCTGCGCGGTTCCAGTGTGCCGGACAAAAAGCTCATATTGTTAGCCTTTCTAGTAACCACTACTCGAAGCGCCAAACCATTCATTAGGTGCTTGAGCCGTGATGCTGTTACTTTAGCTGACGGGCGACAGTCGGCCATTACAATGGGATCTCACGATTGGAACCGGTTTTGATGCAAAAACACGTCATTCCTGGTGGTTCTGGTTTGCGCCTTTGCTGCGCAAACCAGAACCACCAGGAACTTTTCCATTGTGAGGCTGGATGTTACCAACAGTACAGAATTGCCATGTCCATCTACTGTCCTTCGGGCGGTTTCTATCGCGAGCGAAGGCGTCAAAAGCAAACGTGTGACGCGTTCGAAAGCTGAACTCAGACTTCGTTAATACGAGGCATGTATGTTGTCGCGCGCCCCTTACGCAGCACGTGTTACGGGTTGGCCCGCTCATCGCTGTCTCCCTCCCGAGCCACATTCACGTTCTCCGTTTCACGAGCCTCCTCCACGCTTCCCTCCTAGTGGGCGCTTTACGCCTTACGAAGTACGTCCCCGCCCGCTCCGCTATTCCACGCCGAATCATCTTCACGTTTCAGATCGCGTTTACGGCCTGCCTCCCCGTGATCTTTTCTGCGCTATCCTGTCAGATGAGTATATCAGCATTGGTATGGCGTCTCATTGCAGTTTGAGGTTATGGATTGCTGCCGGGTCATTGTGTGCCCGGCTGGCATTTGCCGATGGCATGGTGTTTGCCGAAGTCGCCTACCCTAAACCTGAAATGCCGGCTCAACAGGCGCTCATTCACCATGCGGATGGCGTTCAACATCTCGTCATCCAAACAGCGTTCTCCGGGGAAGGGACAAACTTCGGTTGGGTCGTGCCTCTGCCGTCCCCGCCAAAAGTCGAGGCAGTATCCAACGAGGTCTTTCCTCATCTTCAGAATGCGTTCCGGCCAAGCCTGGTGCATCCTGTGGGACCCTATTACGCGGCTGTGCTCTTTTCGTTGGCTCTCGGTTTCCTGGGGTGGCGCTGCTACAGAGATGAGGTTTCCTGGATACGCGATCTTCCCTTATGCATTGGAGTTGCCGCAGGCGCTTGGTTGGTGTTTCGCGGATGGCCAGCCGCGGTCCTAACGCTGATCATCACACTCATCCTGCGGCTTTTCTCGAGGACGCAGCCTGTTTTCGCCGTGCTCTGGCTGAGCGGATGCGGCATCGCTCTCATCTGCGTCACACCAGCATTGCTGGGGATAAATGACCTGTTCAACAACATGGGCGATGGCGGGCCGGAGGCCGCCCAGCCAGCCGAGGTAACCATTCTTTCAGTTCAGCAGGCTGGGCTCTTCCAAACGACCACCATTCAGGGGCAAACCCCAGCCGGAGTCTTGAAGTGGCTCATTTCCAATGGCTATCAAGTGCCGCAGGATGAATCAGTGATTGCCGGGTATATAAAAAGCCGATGGGTTTTCGTTGCCAGCAAAATCAAACGCCCCGCTGATTACAACCAAACCACGACCTTGCATCCGCTCGCCTTCACCTTTGCTTCGAAAACCCCTGTTTACCCCACCAGGTTAACAGCTCTTGCGAACACGGATTGCCTCATGGTGCTCTATGTGTTCGGAGATGCCCGGGCACGTGCCTCGCATTTCAGCGTGGTGCGCTGCGACAAGCTGGAGCCTCCAAACACTCCCGGGGTGGATCGTCCCGGACGTCCGATGCGCATCAGTCATCCGGAGGTTCTGAAGTTCATTGGAAACTCCACCATCGGCACAAAGCTCTCCGGCACGCTCACTCCGACGCAGATGCGTAATGACGTGCAGATTGGCTCCCGGTTCTACACCCACTCGGGCCGCCTGGTCTATAGCCGTTCTTCAGCGCTGATGATTGCACTGAACATAGCGGTATCGCTGGCAGGAGTCGCGTGGGCGCTGTTCGGTCTCACCCGTGGCTCGTGGGCTGTGAGTGAACGCTGGATTCTGCGCTGGCGTCTCAGTTCCCTCGCGATGTGTGTCGTGCTTGGGGTTTCTATTTACGTGCTCCTGCCCAAGGTGGAGATTGTAGGAATTGGGAATTAAGAATTTGGAATTAGGAATCCCGACCAGGTTATCGCCCTGCAATTCCGAAATGACTCTGGTAAATGCGCTCGTTGTTGCGCCTTCGATGATGTGGAATATCGCCCTGGTCCAACATGGTTGTGAAGTGTGCTCGTCCTCCGCGTGAGGCTTCCATGCGCCGCCACATTCACAGCACCTCACCAACCCGGATCGCCCTTTTCGATCACAAGGCCTGCCGTCTCACCTCGACACAAGAGGGATAGGCTTTGGGGTCCAACGAGAACCAGAATCGAACCTGGCAGTGTGATCACCGACAACCTGCGTCGCTCAACGGCTCTTCAGTACTGTTGGTAGCCCGTAATCAGAGCAAAGAAAATTCCTGGTTCATCGGGTTGGCGCCAATCGGCGCCAACCCGATGAACCAGGTAGAATTAGAAATGGACCGCGTGCTACCGACAGTACGGAATTCGATGCGGACGGCATGCGTGTGCGGTTGTCGCAGAGCGAGGCGAGTGGATAAGATGGGGGGGGCTAGTTTCATTGCCGTGGTAAATGGGTTCTGAAACGCGAGGTGAAGCGCGCTTCAAAGACCAACGCAGGATCAATTCTCGACTGAGGAAGTGCACGCCTTCAGTCATCTTCGACCCTCAGTATGCGGATTTCCGAATCGTGCCAACAGAGTCAGATACTCATCCCTAAAGCCTCGTTTCTAATGATGCTTCTCTTGATTCCAAAGTATAACGAATCACCGTTCCGACTTGTGAGTGGCCGTATGAGAGAAGGCCTCGAAACTCTCTTGCCACCGAAAGCTTCCCAAGAACCAGCGCCGATGGTCCACAAAGTCGGATGATCCGACCTGAATGACCTGAATTTTGGCATTGTGATCACCGACACCCTGCGTCGCTCAACGGCTCTTCCGTACTGTTGGTAGACCGTAATCAAAACAAAGAAAATTCCTGGTTCATCGGGTTGGCGCCAATCGGCGCCAACCCGATGAACCAGGGTGGAGATAAAGAAAGTCATTGCCTATTACCAACAGTACGGATTCCAATGCGGTTGGTTGCGGTTTGACTTGCGTCGAAGAGTAACGAGGGCCCGTCCCCCTGCAAATCCGAAATGGCCTGTGGTAAGAGCGCTCGGTTGTTGCGCCTTCGATGATGTGGAATATCGCCCTTCAGCGCTTGTCCCACTCCCAAACCGAATTCACGTTTTACGTTTCTCGTTGCCTCCTACTGCACACGACCGAATTTCTTTTCCAGCTCCCGGAAGTTCATCTCTATAATGGTTGGCCGGCCGTGCGGACACGTGTAAGGCATCGCGCATTGGCGCAAGTCTTCCACCAGGTTCTCCAATTCGGCTGTGCCCAACGGATCATTGGCCTTCACCGCATGACGGCACACCGTCTTGGCCACCACATGTTCTCCGAGCCTCAAGGTATTCACCTGCTGACCGGCAGCCTTGAGCTCATCGACGAGTTCCAACACGTATTTGCGGGGGTTGCCGCACTTAACAAATGGTGGCAGCGCATCCAGCAGGAAGGTCCGATCACCGAACTCACTTAACCCTACCCCTAGCCGCGTGAGCACCGCCAGTTGGTCGCGCAAGAACTGGGCGTCTCGCGGCGAAAGCTCGACCGTTTCAGGCAGCAACAACTTCTGCGAATCAGCCTGGGTCTGGGTCTCGAGCCTCTGCAACATTTGCTCGAACAGAATGCGTTCGTGGGCCGCATGCTGATCCAGCAGCACCAATCCGCGATCGGACTCGAACAGCACGTAAAGACGGCCGATGACACCGAGCATGCGCAGAGGCACGTTCAAAAGTGGAATAGGCGCGCCAGGCGCAACCGCAGCCGCAGCAGGGCGAGGCACATTGGCGACGGTCGCTTCAATGATGGAATCGGACCCAACATCCGCTTGCAACGACACTGGTTCTGAACTCACTAATCCCGGGTCGCTTGGTTGTGCAACTTCAGGGTCTGGCCCAGCGACCGCAAAGCCCATAGACAGCGCTGGTTGGTTCACCGGGACTTTTACAGGCTCGGGCGCGCGGGCCAAAGCAGCGGGGAAACTGGGCAACACAGGTTGATGCTGCGCGGGGGCCGTTGGCTGAGGCACCGCTGCTGACGGCATTGGTATGGCCGACGCCGTGGCGGTGCTGCTGCTTACTGCGGTGGCAGGCGCCTCCGGTTGAGCAAAGCGGTGTAACGCCTGGCGCACTCCTTCTCCCACGAACCTCCGCACAGCCATCTCGCGATGGAACTTCACTTCACGTTTGGCCGGGTGGATGTTGACATCCACCTCGTCTGGCGGCAGTTCCAGGAAAAGGCAGCAGACCGGGTAACGCCCTTTCATCAACGCGGTGTGATAACCTTCCAAAAGAGCGAAGTTGAGTCCGCGGTTCTCCACTGGACGCCTGTTTACGAATAGGTGCTGGTCCTCACGAGTCGAGCGCGAGACACCGGGCGCGCCGATAAAACCCCAGAGCCGCAATCGATCATCGTCCGAGGAATTCTGGTCCGCATACGAATCGAAGTTCCGGATTTGTCCGGCAAAAGAAACAGTGAGCAGCTTTTGTTCATCACCGTAAAGGGCGCGCAAGCGTTCCCGCAAGCTCGCCAATTGCGACGCCTCATCCGTGCCGGTTTTGACTCCCGCCAACTGCCAGACCGGCCGCTCGTCTTTTAAAAATGTGAATGCTACGTGCGGATAAGCCAATGCCGCCAGAGTGAGGTAATGATGGATGTGGGCAAACTCGGTATCCTCGCTCCGCAGAAATTTGCGCCGGGCAGGCAGGTTGAAGAAGAGCTGGCGCACTTCAATCGTGGTTCCCGGAGCACACCCGGCCGCCTTCACCTCAGCCATCTTCCCACCGCTGATGATAATCTGCGTGCCTTCAGGCTGGTCGCTCTCACGCTCGCGCGTGGTCAGCGTGAATCGGCTCACACTCGCGATGCTCGGCAACGCTTCCCCGCGGAACCCCATCGTGCGGATCGCCGCCAAATCTTCCGCCTTTTGAATCTTGCTGGTGGCATGGCGCTCCAAACAAAGCAGCGCATCATCGCGACTCATCCCCACACCATCGTCCGACACACGGACAAGGCTCCGCCCGCCCGCCTGGATCTCCACGGTCACCCGTGTGGCCCCCGCGTCGAGCGAGTTTTCCACCAACTCTTTGACCACGCTGGCGGGGCGCTCCACCACTTCGCCGGCTGCGATCTGGTTCGCCACATGGTCGGGCAAAAGTCGAACTCGATTCATGGCTTTAGTCTATGAGCGGTGCAGCGAGTTTGGCGGCGATGTTGCAGGCAGGCAGGGCAAAACGGAAACAGGCTCCTCCGGAAGGCGCGCAGCCTGCCGTGATCCAGCCCTGATGATCTTCCATGATCTTGCGGCAGATCGATAGTCCCAGCCCCGTCCCGTGCGTCTTGCCGTGTGTGGCAAAGGCCTCAAACAATCGATCGGCAATCTCAGGAGCAATGCCAGGCCCCGTGTCCTCTATCTCCGTGACGATCTCCTGCACGGCTGGTTGGGAGGATGAGGTGCGCTGACGCTCCCCCACCTGGAATCTCACGTACACCGTTCCACCATCCGGCATGGCTTCGGAAGCATTGTGCACCAGGTTTTGGAAAACACGCCGCAGCCGCTTCGGATCGAAAGACGCTTCAACGTCCGGCGGTGGGTTCAGCACCTTTAAAGTGACGGATTTGAGAGCGGCTTCGGGCTCGATTTCTGCCAGCAACAGGCTGGCAAACTGACCGAAATTCGATGGACAGAGCACCACATCGCCACGTGCCGGCTGGGTAAACTCCAGGATCTCGCTGATCATCTCGTTGATCCGTTCCACCTGTTTGGCGATGCGCACCCGGCCTTGCTGACGCGACTGGGGCGTGGCATCTGACATGCCGTTTAGTTCCGAGGTGATGCTGATGATACCCAGCGGGTTCTTTAGATCATGCACGATGGATCGCGCGAACCGGCCAACCACGGCAAGGCGTTCGGCCTGGATCACCTCGCGGAGAAACTGGGTATTGAACTCGCGGAGACGCGAACTCACCTCTCGCATCGTGGCCATTGCCAGTTGCGGACAGCGCGCGATCAAACGCAGAAAATCCTGGGTGGAAATGAAATAAAGGGCGGTGTCCTCCAGGGCAACCGCGCAAGCGGAGCGTGGTTTCTGCTCGATCACAGCCATCTCACCGAACATTTCACCAGCCGACACCCGGGTAAACACCCGTTTATCTTTCTGATTAATCCGAACTGAAATCTCCACCACCCCATCGCGGACAAGGTACAAGCCGTCGCCGGGGTCGCCTTCGTGAAAGATTTCCTCCGCACGCTGCAAAGACCTTTCCGAAACGACACTCCGCAGGAACCCGAAATCGTCGGTGGAAAGCCCGGAGAAAAGCTCGTAAGCCTCAAGCGTCAGCACGGGAAACATCATAGGAAGGCGCAGGGAAGGGATAAAGCTTAAAGGATCGCCTGCCCCCGTTGGGGGGAGCGCCTTCTGAGGCCCTGTCGAGTGGTCTGTGGTGTTTGGATTTCGACGGCCTCGGGCGATGCAGCCTTGCCAGGTCAATGCGCCCACCTCCAATCACCCTGAAAGATTGCTGGATCGCGCATTCAACTTGACGGAAAGGGGCCGCAAAACTACGCTGTGTGCCGTTAATGGTGGTCGTAGCTCAGCTTGGTTAGAGCCCCAGATTGTGGATCTGGCTGTCGCGGGTTCGAATCCCGTCGATCACCCCATTTCTTTTTTCTTTCGCCTTCTCTCCACACGTCATGAAGACAAAGCTTGTTGCTCTCTGGATCTGCGCCCTTTACTTCGGGATACTCTTCTACAACAACATGGGCGATGCGATGTTTGGCACCCTCGGCCTGATACGGCCCGGTGACACCCCCAATGGCATGACCGAGATCAGCCGAGCAAACGACTTGATCCGGAGTTTTGCGTCTCGACAGCAGCGCCTCACGGGGTTTGTAGGGTTAGGTGCAGTGCTGCTGTTCTGCGTGGCGGTTTGGTTCACCGCTGGCCTGTTCAAGAAACGGCATGAACAATGAAGACCTAATTGCGAGGCAAAGGTTTAGACTCTTCATTAGACGTGATTGGATGGGGCACCAAAGCGGCGCTTCACGCCGCACTCCAGGACGCGTAGCGTGTTTCGGCGCGCTCATGCCCAACCAAGGTGAACTCCCAGCGGGTCGTGCTGAGTTCATGATCATCCGAACTAGTGCGGATTTAGCTGAGCCGCTTGCGGTCTTGGACTGCTGTAGTCCTCTAGTCCTCTACAGCTTTTCCACAACGCGTGGCGCATTCCTACGGGTTTAAGCGTGACTAAGATGCAGTATCCCTCTGATTTAATATCCTCGAACCCGGAAAGGTCTATGCCGTAGGCCGGTGGTTGAGCCCGTTCGAGCGATACCACCGGTAACAGACCGATCACCCATCACGGTTCGGAGTGGGGGCCTCTAGCGATTGAACTTTGGTGGGAATGCTGCCAAATTGTATCGGCACGTTATATGAATAAGAAGAAGCCTTGTAGGCCGCAGGTTATCAAGCAGCGCTTGCCGCGGTCTTTCAAGGACCTGACGCCTTCGCGCCACTTTGCCCCTCGAAAATTTTTCCAGGAGATGATCGTTAAAGCGCTGCTGACCAAGCGCACAGGCGAGCAGCGGACACCGGTTTTTCCCAAACTGAAAGAAGGGCAGGTGGCGATTACATGGATTGGGCATGCCTCTTTCCTAATTCAGTTCACAGACCTGAATGTGCTGGTTGACCCGAACTTTGCCAATTGGCTGTTCCTGTTGAAACGTCTCAAACTTTGCGGGTTCCGTCTCGAACACCTGCCGCCAATTGATCTGGTTCTTCTTACACATGCCCATTATGACCATTTCCACAAACCGACCCTGAGGCGTTTGCCGCGTCCAGATCTGGGAATCATGCCCTGGGGAATGGGCGACCTGGCCAAGAGTGTGGGATTTGAACGTGTGGTAGAGCTGGAATGGTGGGAGAGTTTCAGCCATCGGAATTGGAAGGTGACGCTCACACCGGCCAAGCATTGGGGCGCGCGCACGTTGCGGGATAATCACCGGGGATACGGCGGATTCATGTTGGAACATCAGGGTCGCCGAATCTATCACGCCGGTGACAGCGCTTACTTCGAGGGGTTCAAGGAAATTGGAGATTTTATACGCCCTGAGATCGCGTTATTGCCGATTGGAGCCTATTACCCGGAGAGCTTTCGGCATGGTCATATGGGCCCGGACGAGGCACTAAAAGCATTCAAGGATTTGCGGGCGAAACGGATGATCCCCATGCACTATGGGTCTTTTCGGCTGTCATTTGAAGACATGGAGGAGCCACCCCGCTGGCTAATGCAACTGGCGACCGAACAGGGGCTAAGCCGCAAAATGTGTGTGCTGGAGGAGGGAACGCCGCGGGTGTTCTAAAAATTAATGCTGCGAGCAACAAAAGTTAATCTGGGTTCTTGACGCCACAATCTATTGCGTGATAAAAAGAAGCAGCCACAATTAGTGGTCCCCTATGCGCTGCCCCAAATGTGGTTGTCAGGATGACAAGGTCATAGATTCTCGCGCTTCGCGTGAAGGGGCAACTATTCGCCGACGCCGGGAATGTCTGGGCTGTGAGCATCGGTTTACGACCTACGAAGAGATTGAGCGAGTCGGTTTGGTGGTGCTCAAGCGCGACAATCGGCGGGAGGATTTTTCCAAGGACAAGTTGATAGCCGGCATCCAGAAGGCGTGTCAAAAACGGCCGGTCAGTTCCAAGGTGATCGAGGATCTGGTGGAGCGGATAGTTCTTGAGATCACGGATAAATACGAGCGTGAGGTTCCGGGCGAAGCGATCGGCAAGTTGGTGATGGATGGACTGCGACAGATTGACCAGGTGGCCTATGTGCGCTATGCGAGTGTGTATAGACGTTTTCAGGAGGCTACGGATTTTGTCCAGGAAGTCC
The DNA here is from genome assembly GCA_942493075.1 of uncultured Verrucomicrobiota bacterium. Lineage (GTDB taxonomy): Bacteria > Verrucomicrobiota > Verrucomicrobiia > Limisphaerales > UBA8199 > JBBQYD01. The sequence goes on from OW818681.1 coordinate 6,400,521, forward strand.
GGAAATTGGAGGGCATAGGTGATCACACTTAAGGCCGATTGCCTCATCTTTAAGCTGGCGAGCGGGGAGCATGTGCCGCTTTCGCCCGAAATGCTGGTAGGAGAGCTTTCCGACGAGCAGGGGGGACGGTATGAGCCCGAGGTGCTCCAGCATGCGGCGAGCGCCGTGTTCCACTACTTCAAGAATGATCTGGGGCTTGAAACCGTCACCGTGGGTGAGTTTGCCGAGGCTTTTGAGAAGATTCTTCACGGGCTTCGCCTGGAGACGCCGAGTCGCGTAACGGCGAGTGTTTTTGAGTCTGATCTCCGGCGCATGGCTCTGGAATCAGGCGAGGTCAACGAGTTGTTTTTCTTTCCACTCTTGCGGCGCGAGCTTAGGCGTCAGCTTGAGCAGACACCCCATCTGCTGCGCCTGGTGGGGCTTCGGGATTGCGTGAAGGAGTTGGCCGGTGCCCGGCGCTGGACCCCTCGCTGCCAGCACTTGCACGACCGCATTGTGAACTTCATTCGTGTTTGCCTGCAGACTGACGCCCAGGGAAAGTATTGCGACATCGTGGTGCGGTAGCGCGGAATTTCCGCACGTTGTGCGGACAAGCGGCAGCGCACGGCTCGCGGTTTTAGCTCAATCCTCCCTGACATTCTTTCCGGCGCGTGTTAAATCTTTCCCCAGATTGGACGAATCAAATCAAAACACATTGAAGGCCTCCGCGGGAACGAAGCGTCCCCGCGTGTTAATGATTGCCTACGCCTGCAACCCTGAAGGCACAGGCGAGCATTGGCTGGGCTGGGGTTGGGCCGAGCAAGCGGCCCCATTTTGCGACGTAACGCTGGTCACTACCCCGAAAGCTGAGGCGCAAATCCGTCCAGCGGCAGCCAGGATAGGCATCCGGCCTGAGTTTGTGGCTGTGCCCAGGCTGCTCGGGCCGCTCTCGGACCTTGGAAGCGTGAGCTGGTTGCGCAAGCTGGCGTGGAGCCGGCGGGTGCAGAAACTGGTGCGCGAATGGCACTCCGAAAGTCCTTTTGATTTGGTCCATCAGACCACCTTTCACACCTTCCGCGTGCCGTTTAGTGGTGCGGGCCTGGGAATTCCCGGGGTTTGGGGGCCAATCGCAGGGGGCGAACACGTGCCGCCGGGGTTCAAAGCCGTGCTGGGCAAAGCTTCGCGAGAAGAGGACATGCGCGACTCCATCAATCGAGCCTGGCTAAAGGTGCCGTCGATTCGGAAATCGTTGGAACAAGCCACATGTCTGCTGGTTTCCAACCAAATCACCCGTGAATTCCTGCCTGTCGAGGTACGTGGCAAGTGCCGGATCGTGGCGCCGAATGCGCTGCGCCCACAGGACATCAGTTCGGCCCAAGAGCCGTTGCCTGTGCGGCAACCCCGGCCGCCTGGTTGCCTGGAATTATTATACGTGGGCAACTGCGTGGCACGGAGAGCCATCCCGCTGGTTCTTCAAGCCATGAAGGAACCGGGTCTTGAGAGAGCCCGGTTGAAAGTGGTCGGTGCGGGACCTGCCCTGGAGGAATGGCGCGGTCTGGCCGTGGAGTGGCAGCTTCAGGCTCGGGTCGAGTTTACCGGCAACGTTCCGCACGCCTCAATCAAGGGCTATTACCAGGCTGCCGATGCCCTGGTATTCCCTGCGTTGCGGGATAGCGGAGGATCAGCGCTGCTTGAAGCAATGGCCCAAGGGCTCCCGGTGGTCTGCCTGGATTGGGGCGGCCCGGCTGAAATGCTGGATGAACACTCCGGTCTGCGGATTGCAGTGTCCCCGCCAGAAGGCACTGCGAAACGGTTTGCAGCCGGGCTGCTCCAGCTCAGCCGGGACCCGGGATTAGGCATTAGGCTGGCGGAAGCGGGGCGGAAGCGGGCGCTGAGCCAATTCAGTTGGGAAGCCAAGCGGGCCATGCTGCAAGGGCTCTACAGGGAACTTATCCCAGGGAGGTGAACGGTGAGAGTTCGACCGATGGGGACGATCTCACGAAAGCTCTCCCGCGGAGATTCGATTCGACCATATGCCAGCAAAGCCTCACCATCCGGAGAGGTTTTTAATTGAGCAACACGCGCACATTCTGTATCTAAGAAGCTCGAACTATAGTGCAAACACTCAACCAACCAGCCGATGACGGAATTCTTGAGGAATTCCGTGTGGAATTTAAACAGTATTGGAAGCTGTTGCCGAACAAAGGTTTTTTCTTTGTTTTGCTGGTGGCCTGGCTGGTCATCTTTCAAGTATTTGGGAACTCCACAAAGGGTTACATATACACGGATTCCTTGTTTGGCTGGATGTACCAGGCTTACAATCCTGCGGACGAACACGCGGTGGCGGAAGATGCGCATGCGAACTTTGTGCCCTTTCTGATCGTGGGCTTGCTGTGGTGGAAGCGCAAGGCGCTGTCCGAACTTAAGCTTGATCTGTGGTGGCCCGCGCTCGTGGGTGTGGCGTTCGCGTTGCTGGTTCACCTGTTCGGTTATGCGGTCCAACAGACGCGCATTTCGATTATCGGGCTCTGTCTAGGCATCTATTTTCTAACCGGCCTGGCCTGGGGTGCGGCTTGGATGCGGGCGACGTTCTTTCCTTTCCTGTTGTTCGGCTTCATGGTGCCCCTCGGCTCGCTGGCTGAGGCCATCAGTTTCCCTTTGCGACTCCTGGTATGCCGTTTGGTGGAGATCATCGGGCATTTTATCCTGGCCATCGACGTCGTCCGGGATGGGACCATGCTAAAAGACCCCTCAGGGCAATATCACTATGAGGTGGCAGCGGCATGCAGCGGCATACGGAGTCTGATGGCGACGCTGCTATTGAGCGTGGTTTATGCCTTTGTGAGTTTCGGTTCGTGGTTCAAGCGGGGGTTTGTGATTTCCCTGTGTTTGCCGTTTGCCGTTCTGGGCAACCTGCTGCGCATGCTGGCGATCGTGGTGGCTGCGGAGTATGGCGGGCAAGCATCGGGCAACTACGTCCATGACTCGAGTATTCTGAGCCTCCTGCCGTATGTGCCGGCGATATTTGGTTTGATGCTTGTAGGCCGCTGGCTGGGTGAGGATGCACTGGATGCGAAACCGACCGCAAAGGCAGTTACGGCGAATGCCCCCCAAAAGGAAGCGGTATGAAGAAACAGCAGATTATTCTCGCGGTCGTTGCTTTGGCCTTACTCGGAGGGGGTTGCCTGGTGCTCGCCCGGGTGAAGAACGGCCAGCAGTTGGGCAAACCAGGTGTGGTTACCAGCCCCATTCCGGGTTCGAACCGGTTGCGGGTGGAGTTGCCAGAAAACGTGAAGGGTTTTCGCTCAGAATGGGTGGAGGTGGACAAGCTTACCTTGGAGACGCTGCCGCGCGACACCAGCTTCGGCCAGCGCCGGTATATAGCTGAGGATGGATTCCAGGCGGTAGCCAACGTTGTATTGATGGGAGGTGACCGCAGCAGTCTGCATAAACCGCAGTTTTGCCTCACGGGACAGGGGTGGAGCATCGACCAGGAAGAGTCGGCAGAGACCTCTGTGCGAGTGCTGCGACCGCGGACATACGATCTTCCGGTAGTGAAACTTGTTTCGTCCAAGGTGCTGCAGACCGAAGCTGGCAACGCGCGCTGGCGAGGCATCTACGTTTATTGGTACGTGGCGGATGGCGCGGTGAGCGCGAGCACCTCCGGTCTGCAACGCATGTGGTGGATGGCGCGGGACCTGGTTCGCACGGGCGTGTTGCAGCGGTGGGCTTACGTGAGTTACTTCGCAGTTTGTCCGCCCGGTCAGGAACAGGCCACATTCGAGAGGCTTTCCCAATTGATTTCCGAAAGTTGCCCGGACTTTCAACTTGCCACGCCTGCCAGGGCTCAATAAGCGGAACGATCTCTCCCTGCCCAAATCCGTGCTGTACAAACCTCTTGGCGGCAGGTGATCTTTTTCCTAGTATAAGCAGGCTTAGAAAAATCGCCGTAAGTAGATATGCTGCGTAGAGATCGTGTTGTTCGAATGCAAATCCATCAATTGATGGATGCCTGCATTTTTGCTGTCAGCTTCTGGCTGGCTTATACCCTTCGCTCCAGCGATTGGGTCAGAACTTTGTTTAGTCTGAATCCAGTGCCGTTGTTCGACAAGTACGCCTGGCTTTACTTAATATTGATTCCCATGGGGCCCATGGTTCTTGAAAGCCAGGGTTTCTACATTCGACCATTGATTTGCCAGCGGCTTGTCACGTTCTGGACCATTTTCAAGAGCTGCGCCATCATTAGCTTCAGCCTGATCATCGCCACTTTCATATACAGCACCGATCCTCCAATCGCGCGCTGGGTGGTGGTTTGGTTCGGCGCATTGAGTGTCCTGCTCCTGTTCCTGAAGGAAGAGGCCATGCGGCTTGCATCCAAGAACCGCCTCGCTCAGGCTCAGCACCAGCGTCGGTTCCTGTTGGTTGGCACACCCGAGGAAACGGCGCGCCTGCGTAAAAACCTGCAGGATCACAATATCCGTGAAATGCAAGTGGCTGGTGAGTTGGACCTCAACACGCACTCGGTGCAAAAACTGGTTGAAATGCTGCATGAACACTCCATTTACGGAGTGGTCCTCAGCCCCCAACGCACCTACATGGAACAGGTGGAGGCCGCCGTGCAATCGTGCGAGTTGGAAGGGGTGGAGGTGTGGCTGACAGCCAACTTCTTCCGCACCCACATCTCACGCACAAGCGTGGATGAGTTTTGCGGTCGGCCGGTCCTCGTGTTCCGCTCAACTCCTGAGGTATCGTGGCAGGGTTTGGCTAAACAACTGATCGATCTGATCGGGGGCTTAGTCCTATTGCTGATCTCAAGCCCGGTTCTGATTCCGGTGGCCATTCTGATTAAGCTCACCTCGCCGGGGCCGATTCTTTTCCGCCAGCAACGTTCCGGAATTAGCGGGCGGCCTTTTACGATTTACAAGTTCCGCACGATGGTGACAAATGCTGAGCAATTAAAGCACGAGTTGGAACGTATGAACGAGATGAGCGGCCCGGTCTTCAAGATCACCAAGGACCCGAGAGTGACGCCGCTTGGGAGTATTCTGCGCAAGTACAGCCTGGATGAGTTTCCGCAGTTGATCAACGTGATCAAAGGCGAGATGAGCCTGGTAGGGCCGCGACCGCTGCCTGTGGATGAGGTGCGGCGCTTTGATGACTTGGCCCATCGCCGCCGGTTAAGTGTGAAGCCCGGCCTGACCTGCCTCTGGCAAATCAGCGGACGCAATAACTTAACAGATTTCAAAGAATGGGTGCGCCTGGATCTTCAGTATATTGACAACTGGTCCATCTGGCTCGATCTGAAGATCCTGCTGCAAACCATTCCCGTGGTCCTGCGCGGCACCGGCGCCAAGTAGTTCGCTGAGTCTCCAGGGCTGCCGGCCTGACCTTCTCCGCAATGGCGCGGTTGGGGTGTTTCTTTTGGAAGCGGTCGAAATATGGTAAAAAACCTGATTCTGGGCGCTGGCCCCACTGGGTTAGGCGCTGCATGGCGCCTGGCAGAACGTTCCGAGCGTGATTGGCTCCTCCTGGAAGCGAGCGCGGAGGCGGGTGGTCTGGCGTCGTCGTTTGTCGATGAACAAGGGTTTACCTGGGACATCGGCGGGCATGTTCAATTTTCCCATTACGATTACTTCGATCGCGCAATGCAAACGTTCCTGGGGCCTGATGGCTGGCTCCAGCATGAACGTGAATCATGGGTGTGGCTGAGGGAGCGCTTCGTTCCCTACCCATTTCAAAACAACATTCACCGCCTCCCAGCGGAGGATTTGGATAAGTGCCTGGCAGGCCTGGTTGATATCATCAAGAACCCGGGCGCCGCACCTCGCAACTTTCACGACTGGATTCTGAGCACATTCGGGCAAGGTCTTGCCGATGTGTTCATGCTTCCTTACAACTATAAGGTGTGGGCATACCCGCCCGCCCAGCTCAATGCCAAGTGGGTGGGAGAGCGAGTGTCAGTTACGGATCTCAAACGCGTGTTGCACAACCTGGTGCACCGCAAGGATGACGTCTCCTGGGGCCCCAACAATACGTTCCAGTTTCCAGTTAAGGGTGGCACCGGGGCAATTTGGCGGGCCTGCGCGCGGTTGCTGGGAGCCGAACGACTCAGGTTCAACCAAACGGTCACACGCATCGATCTGGCGGGGCATACGGTGACAACGGCAGCGGGTGAGACCCTGAATTACGAGAACCTGATTTGCACCGTTCCTTTGACGGAGCTGATCGCACTATCGGGTCAGAGCCAGTTCCAGCCCGCGGCTGAGAAAGGCCTGCTCTACTCGGCTTCCCACATTTTTGGTATTGGATTGAACGGCAAGCCACCGGAGGAAATTCGTAAGAAATGCTGGATGTACTTTCCGGAAGATGACTGCCCGTTTTATCGAGTCACCGTTTTCAGTAACTACTCGCCCAACAACGTGCCGGATATCAAGCGGCACTGGTCGCTCATGGCCGAGGTATCCGAATCGCCAGAGAAGGCCGTGGATCGTGAAAAACTGCCTGAGCAGGTAATCCAAGGACTCCTCAACACGCATTTGATCGAGAAGCGTGAGGATGTGGTTTCATTTTGGAGTTATTGCGCCCGGTACGGATATCCCACGCCCGGATTGCACCGGGACGACGCTCTGCGGCAAATTGTCCCTTTTTTCGAGCAGCACGGAGTCTGGCCCCGTGGCCGGTTCGGGTTGTGGAAGTACGAAGTGAGCAATCAGGATCATTCATTCATGCAAGGCGTGGAAATTGTGGAGCGCTTGCTTGATGGCCGGTTCGAGATTACGGCGCAGGATGCGGCGCTGGCCAATAGCCGCAAGCACCCGTGGCCGTTTGAACAATGGAAGTCCACCATTCATTGACTTTTGACCCGGGGCCGAGCAGGGTATCAGGCTTCATGAACAAACGTTCTACCAGCGCCAAAGGGCCGCGCAAGCCAACCAGTGTGGTCACCGGCGCAGCCGGATTCCTGGGATCACACCTTACCGATTTGCTGCTCTCGCGGGGGCATCGCGTGATCGGAATCGACAATTTCGTGACCGGAACGGTCAATAACATCGCGCATTTGGCGGGGAACCGGGATTTCCGGTTCATTGAGCAGGACGTGACTGAGTTCTTATTCCTGGATGGGGATGTGGATTATGTCTGGCATTTTGCTTCGCCTGCCAGCCCGATTGATTATCTGGAATTGCCCATTCAAACCCTCAAGGTCGGTTCGTTGGGCACTCACAAGGCCCTCGGGTTGGCCAAGCTCAAGAATGCCCGGTTCCTGATCGCCTCAACTTCGGAGATCTACGGTGACCCGCTGGTGCACCCGCAAACGGAGGATTACTGGGGCAATGTGAACACGATCGGGCCCCGTGGTTGCTATGATGAGGCCAAGCGCTTCGCCGAGGCTCTCACCATGGCGTATAACCGGGAGCACGGTGTCAAAACGCGGATTGTTCGCATATTTAACACGTACGGCCCGCGAATGCGGCTAAATGACGGTCGGGTTGTGCCAGCATTCGTCAGCCAGGCGTTGAAGAACAAGCCTATCACAGTGTTCGGAGAAGGCACCCAAACCCGTAGTTTCTGCTACGTATCCGACTTAATTGAGGGCATTTACCGGTTAATGATGAGCAATACCGACATGCCGGTGAATATCGGGAATCCAACCGAGTTGACGATGATGGAGTTTGCTCGTGAAATCATCAAGGCGACCGGTTCGCGCAGCAAGATTGTGCATCGTCCTCTTCCGCAGGATGATCCCAAGCAGCGCAAACCGGACATCACCCGGGCACGCAAGCTTCTGAAATGGGAGCCGAAAGTTAACTTGGAAACAGGTTTGGCGAGCACTATCGAGTACTTCAGGACAAAAGTTTAATCAAAGACGAGCTCGGGAGGAGGGCCCTGGCTTTAAGACGTTTCGCGAAAATGAGAAACGGCACTGCACTTTTTTTGGCGTGTGTTAAAGCTTTTTTGCTTTTCAATCCCGTCAATGTGCTTTTCTATTGACCATTGTAGAGATTTCCGGTAACCACGACTACCCGCTAGTGTGCGTACACGAGTGGGACAGAGTGTTCCTGGCCGCAAGCCAAGAAATTACATGCTGAATACCAAATCATTTTTGGCGATCGACTTTGGGGCAGGCAGCCTCAAGCTGGCGGAGTTCGAGGTCAACGAAGCCGGTGGGCTGCGCCTCAAAAACTACGCCATGAAGGCCCTGGGTGCCCAGGGAGCTGTCGAGAGCGCACGTGAGGGCGTCGTCCAGAAAGCGCTTCAGGAGGCGATGGCTGAGAAGGCGATCAAGTCGAAGGTCGTGAACGTATGCGCGCCCGGCTTCCACGTCTTCTCAAAATTTGTAAAACTTCCCCCAGTTGACGCCGGCAAGGTCAGCCAGATCATCCAATACGAGGCGCAGCAGAATGTGCCTTTCCCGCTAGAAGAAGTGGTCTGGGATTGCCAAATCCTGGGTACCACGCCTGGTGGCGAGCTCGAAGTGCTGCTCGTGGCGATTAAATCGGATATCGTGGAAGGCCTTTTCCGCGTGACCGAGAGCGCCGGGCTGCATTTGCAGGTAGCGGATGTCTCACCGGCGGCGCTGTGCAATGCTTTCCGCTACAATTACGGCGACTTGGAAGACTGCACCATGTTGCTGGATATCGGGGCCAAGACCAGCAACCTTCTTTTCTTTGAGAAGGGCAAGATGTTCTCCCGCAGTATTAACCTCGGGGCGAACTCGATCACACAAGATTTTGCGAACGAATCAAAACTCAAGTTTGAGGCCGCGGAGAAGCTGAAGATTGAGGAAGGGTTTGTGAGCCTGGGCGGCGCCTACGAAGAGCCTGAAAACGAGCATCAGGCGGCTATTTCCAAGATTGCGCGGCAGTTTATGACGCGGCTGCATATTCAGGTCAATCAGACCATGCAGTTCTACCGCGGCCAGCAGGGTGGCGGGGCGCCTGCACGGCTGTTCCTGTCCGGCGGGGCATCGATCATGCCTTATACGGCCCAGTTTTTGACGGAAAAGCTGAATATTCCGGTGGAATATTTCAACCCGCTCCGCAACGTGCAGATTGATCCTGCCATCAACCTGGAGGATTTGGCGCGGGTGGCCCATAGCATGGGCGAAGTGGTCGGTCTTGGATTACGCAATCTGGCACAGTGCCCGGTGGAGCTCAATTTGATGCCCGCCAGCACACGGCGTTGGCAGAGTTTCAATCAGAAAAAGCCTTACCTGATCGCTTCCGTATTCAGCCTGGTGCTGGTGATCGCCGCAATCGGATACCTGTTCGACAAGATGGCGGCGAACAAGAACCTGGAGCTGGAAAAGACCCAGGAGGAAATCCGGCCGCTGATGGGCAACTCAGACAAGTTTCGGCGCGCCTATAATCAGCTACAGTCCACTCAAAAGGATCTGGGGCAAATGACGGAGTGGATGCAGGACCGGTATTATTGGTCGGATGTGCTTTCGGAACTGCGCCAGGTGATGGTGCGAGCCGAGACGTCCACCCGCACCAAGGTGCGTAGGGACACTGGAATCTGGATCGAGCAGTTGATCACCACGGCCCCGCGCACGGCGGCCGACGCGATGTTTGGCGCCCCCGCGGCCACTCCGGCTGCAACGCCCGGTATGAACCCGGAAATGCTCGGAATGTCTGCCGCCGAGAGAGAAATGTTCCGCCGTCGGTACGGCATCGCCGGACCTGAGGCGGCAGCGCCCGCGCCGGTCTCCGAGACGCCGGACGCCGGTGTTCCTGCCGATCCGAACAACCCCAGTGATCCTTCCACGGCGGCCATGGGGCCGGAAAGCAATACCAACGAAGTGCATAGCGTGTCATTGACGTTCCGGGCGATCAGCCTGCAGAGCGCCTCGGCATCGGCAAACACGGAACTGGCCTTTACGGTGCTCAACGAATTGAAGGCGAGTCCTCTCTTCGACAGTGAGAAAACGCAGTTCTCTGGGAATATCAGCGCCGACGAACCCCCTGGCACCTTCACCTTTGGTGTGAATGTGAAACTGAAACGACCACTGAAGCTCCAATAACAGTATGGATTGGATCAAACGCAATTTATATTTTCTGGTTGGCGGCGTGGTCGCGCTGGTCCTGATGGGGCTTGCCGGCTTCTACTTCTACTCCAAGTGGCAGCTCAATAACGAGGTCATGACCAAGCTCGATGAGCAGTACCAGGAGCTCAAACGGCTCAGTGGGGAGAAACCGCATCCTGGTTATGGCCGCGTCAATAATGTGGAAGCCGCCAAGGAGCAGGAACAGCAGGTGCGAGAGACCCTTAAGAAGGTTCGATCACATTTCGTGAAGATCCCGGCGATCCCTGATTCTGAGAAAGTGACGAGCCAGGAGTTCTCGGCATCCCTGCGGAGGACCATTGACCAGCTTCAACGCCAGGCGACCAACGCCAGCGTGGCGCTGCCCCCCAACTACAGCTTTTCATTTGAGGCCCAGAAGCCACGTGTTACTTTTGCCACGGGCAGCCTGGAGCCGCTCGCCACGCAGTTGGGCGAGGTGAAGGCCATCTGCGACGTGCTCTTCGAGGCCAAAATCAATTCGCTGGACAACCTGAGGCGTGAGCGCGTCTCGGCTGATGATTCCTCTGGACCGCAAACAGATTATCTTGAGCAGAAATCCATCACCAATGAGCTGGCGGTCCTGAGCACCTACGAAGTGACCTTCCGGTGCTTCAGTCCCGAGCTTGCCTCCCTTTTGTCGGGCTTCGGAAGCTCTCCTCACGGGATCATGGTAAAGACTGTCAATGTCGAACCGGCAGCGCCCAGCGGCACCGAGATGGCCAATCCGGAGATGCCCATGCCCATGGCTACGCCCGGGGTACCGGCTTACGCGCAACCGGCCATGCCGCGTGCGAATCCTGAAGCCGAATTTGCCCGCCGTTACGGCAGGGGTGCCCCTGCGGGTGAGGCAATGGGGGGACGCTATGGTGAGCAGGCCAACCGCGGTGGAATTGCGTTGCGTCCCTTGGGTGTGCCCGGGCAACCGACCGCGCCTGCCTACCCGACGGCCCCGGCCTATGGCATTGCTCAGCCTGGAGCTGCCCAGCGTGGCGGGTTACCCACCGTACTGGATGAGAAACAGTTGAAGGTCACGATGACGATCCAGATCATCAAGCTTCTGCCTGGCAAGGACGAAGTTAAACCTGCGACAGAACCACAACCTGCGGCCTGACGATGGATTTCCTGAAGAAACATTACGAAAAGCTAATCCTGGGCCTTGTATTGGTGGGCCTGGCAGTGGCGGTGGCTTTTCTGCCTTTCAAGATAACAGGCGACCGGCAGGCGCTCGAAGACCAGCGCACCGCACTCACGCAGCCACGGGTGCAGCCGCTGACAAACCTGGATCTGACGGTGCCGGAGGCGGCCCTCAAGAGAATGGGCACGCGAACAGATGCTGATTTTGCTCCACCGAACAAGCTTTTCAATCCAATGCTGTGGCAGAAATCCGCTGATGGGCAGCTCATTCCGGCCACGAAGGTAGGTCCCATGGCAGCGGTGGTGACTAACATTACGCCGTTATATCTCCGGATCACCCTGGACTCTGTGATCGCCTCGGATTCCGGTCCGCGGTACGTCATGTACGTCCAGAAGGAAGGGGCTGCAACCGCCTCGCAGCGAAGCAGAAAGCAAACTTACGCTTCGCTCAACTCCAAGAACGAGACGTTCACAGTAGTTGAGGTGAAAGGTCCAGCCGAAGATCCCAAAGAATTGGTGTTGGAACTCAATGACACAGGTGACCGCGTCGTGGTCAGCCGGGGAAAAGACTATCTCCGGGTTGATGGCTACACGGCTGATTTGCGCTACGAGCCCGAACGGAAATCCTGGAACGCCCGCCGCGTAGGCATGCCCGTCAGTTTTGCGGGTGAAGACTACAATATCGTTGCCATCAATCAAAACGAAGTTGTATTGTCCGCCAAGTCAAATCAGAAAAAATGGACGATCAAGCAAAACAGTAGCACCGGATCCTGAACCGCGTCTGAGCTTTTTAGAACTCTACCGAACCCATGATTAAAGCAGCCATCCTTCCCCTTGGACTATGCCTGGCCCTTGTGTTGCCAGCGGCAGTATGTGCCCAGGCGCCCGCCCAGGACACCGCCGTCAACGAAGCCGTTTACCGGCAGGCCAATCGCATTAAACTGCGCCAAAAACTTACTGACGCCCTGATTGCGCAGCAACGCCGTGACCTCGATGGTGCCGCCAAGCTGTACGATGACGCCTGGGAGTTGGTGCAGAAGATCGGCGCCGGGGTCGAAGCCGAGGCCGCGCAAGTTCGCGAAGGCCTGGGTGTGGTGCGCATGGAGTTGGCGCGCAATTCCGAGAAGTTTGGCGACTTCCGCAAGGCCAAAGTTCATGTGGACGATGTGCTGCGCGTCGATCCCTCGAACAAAGTGGCCCAGGATTTCCGGAAGCTGAACGACAAGGCGCTGGCTGAGCGCCGCGGCAAGATGCCGAACGATGACGCTGTTGCCCAGTTGCCAGCCATCAAGAACGAGCAGACGCGGGCGCAGAGTCTCGTTCAGGATGGTCGGATGTTCCTGGAAGCCAATAAACTTGACCTGGCTGAAGCCAAGCTGAAGCAGGCGATCGCGGAGAATCCTCAGGAGCAATCGGCTTACTACTACATGAACCTGCTTCGCGAGAAGCGGTTCAACGAAGCGCTCAACAAGCGCGATATTGCTTCTCGTCAAAGCCTGGTCGAAATCGAACAGGCATGGGCGACTCCTCCCAAGCGCGACTTGCTCCCCGTGCCCAACGCTTACAGCCGGACTAACCTGATCCATACCAGCAAGGGACGCCAGGCTATTCATTCCAAGCTCGATCGCATCCGTCTCGATACCGTAAAGTATGACGGTCTTCCTCTGGGTGAAGTGATCATTAACTTGAGCGATGAGGCGAAACGGCGCGATCCCGAGAAGAAGGGTATCAATTTCCTGATCAACCCCAACGCCGATGTGGCGATCAACTCGCTCCTAACGGCCAATCCTCAAGGGGCAATCGACCCGAACACGGGCCTCCCCTTGGCCGGCCCTATGCCGTCCGAACCTGTTGACCTCAACTCTATTTCCATCAAGATCAATCCAGCATTGAGTGATGTTCGTCTGGCTGATGTTTTGGAGGCTATTGTTAAAGTGGCTGAACGCCCGATCAAATACTCCATCGAAGATTACGCGATCATTTTCTCCCTCCGCGGGCCGGAGACGGCTTCCCTGCATATCCGCACCATGAAGGTTGATCCGAATACCTTCGTGCAAGGTTTGGAAAGCGTTGTCGGCTTTCCGTTCGGCGCGATTAGCCAAAGTGGCGGTGGCGGCGGTGGCGGCGGTGGTGGCGGTGGTGGCGGTGGTGGTGGTGGCGGCGGCGCCAATGGCGGCGGCGGCGGTTCTACCCTCGTCCCGCGGGTTAGCCTCGCGGGTGGCAATATCGGTGGTGGCAGCAGCGGTGGTGGCGGCGGGATCAGTGGTGGCGGCGGTGGCTCCAGCGATGGCGGCGTCGGCAAAGTGACCCGCACCAATGATATGTCCTCCGTGCACGCCATGGTGCGGCAGTTCTTCTTGACTGTCGGTGTGGATTTGAATCCACCCAAGGCGGTGTTCTTCAACGATCGTGAAGGCACGTTACTCGTCAAAGCGACGATGGATGATTTGGATACGATTGAAGCGGCGATTCAGGTGCTCAACCTTGCACCACCGCAAATCAACATTAAGGCGAAGTTTGTTGAAGTCTCTCAGAACGACAATCGGGCTTTGGGCTTCGACTGGTACCTCGGTAATGTGTTGATGCGCAATAATTCGCTCGGCTTATCCGGCGGCACCGCGCCTTCCTATAGCGGCCTCCCGAGCTCGGCTAATTCCGGCGGGCAGTTCCCCGGAACCTCGCCAGCCACGTCCATTCCGTCCTCGGGGTCGGATCAGATCCTTACCTCAGGCCTGCGTAATACTATTAACGCTCCCGCCGTGGCAACCTTCAGCGGCATCCTCACGGATCCTCAGTTCCGCGTGGTGCTGCGCGCTTTGGAGCAACGTGAGGGTGTGGACCTGCTCAATGAAGCGTCTGTAACAACGCTAAGCGGACGTCAGACTCAAATCCAGGTGGTCGATATGATCACCATTGTCACTGGCACTGACGTTAGTCAGACCACCTCAGGTTCGAGTGGCGGGCTGAGTGGGAACGGCGGCGCTGGCGCCGTGGGTTCGCAGATCGATTACCCTGTGGATACTCAGCCGATCGGACCGACGCTCGACGTCATTCCTTATGTCTCGGCTGACGGTTACACGATTCAGATGACCATCATTCCGACGATCACGGAGTTCCTTGGCTATGATGATCCGGGTGCGTTTGTGCCGCAGGCTCAATCCGTGAGCGGTTCCTCGGCAGGAGGCGCACCGATTCGCGCGCAACTCCCGTTGCCGCACTTCCGTCTCCGTCAGGTGACCACGAGCGCCATTGTATGGGATGGGCAAACGATCGTCCTGGGCGGTTTGATCACGGAAGATGTGACCAAACTGAAGGATAAAGTTCCCATCCTGGGCGACCTGCCGTTGGTTGGGCGCCTGTTCCGGAGTGAATCGAGTGCCACGAAGAAGAAGAATCTGATGATCTTTGTGACGCCGACGATTATCGACCCGTCTGGCAATCGCCAGCATCTGGACGATGAAATGCCGTTCGCGAATTCACTAACTCCGGCGCAGCGACCAGTTGTGCCGCCGGTTCAGTAAGAAGAACATTGGCCAAGGGCTTGCCAGGGGATTGCGCGGGAAACGCGCTCCCCGCAGGGGGATAGTCCCTATTGCTCGGAAAGTATTTTACCTCGCAAACCGAGGCTGTCTCATAGAAAACGTGGACATACACAAGTCGTTTTGATATAACATGGTTAATCTTATGTCATGGTTCCTGTTCCCTCGGAAAGCCGTGCTCTGCTGCTGCCTGGCAGTGGCCGCCCCGCTGGCTCGCGCGGAGGTCAGTTATGTGCCGCAGGCGGGGCAATACCAAGTAACGGAACCTCTGGTGGGCGACCAGGTCTTCCCACGCTTGGCTATCGGCCAGTCCAGCAGCTACTTAGTCTGGGAAGATAACCGGACTGATGGTAACGGGGCGGGGGTCAGTATGCAGCTTCTGGACGCAAACTTCTCCGGCGTGCTCGCGCCAATCCAGGTCAACGAAACCACAGTAGGAGATCAGGTACTGCCCGATGTGTCACTTATGGCGCAGGGTGGCGCAGGTTTCGTCTGGCTGGGAGGCCGTCCTGCAAACCGGCAGGTGTATGCCCGTTTTCTTGATGAAAACGGCGTTTTCAGCACCGGGGAAATCCAAGTCAGCTCCAATACGAACCGGCACAAGGAAGGTGCCACGATTACGGGCCTTGCTGGCGGCAATGCAGTGGTTATTTACACGAGCTTTAACCAGGCTGGTGCCCAATCATATCAGGACGTTTACGGGCAAATCTTCTCTGCCGCAGGGCAAAAGGCTGGAGCAGAGTTCCGACTCAACAACTTTATCAAGTACAACCAGCGGACCCCCTCGATCGCGGCGTTGTCTGGTGGCGGCTTTGTAGTGAGTTGGGTGTCTGAACAGCAGCGGGTGGAAGTGCCAGCCATGCTGTCCGCAGACTATGAGTACACCAATCACCTACAGCCCACGATTGATATTTATGCTCGGGTTTACAACGCCAATGGCACACCATTAACCGGGGAGTTGCTGGTTAACACAACAACCAACACTTGTGCCAACCCGGCAGTAGCTGGGAGCAGCGAGGGTGGGTTTATGGTTGCATGGAGTGAGCGCGACCCCCACAACCAAACGAACAGTTGGGATGTCATGGCCAGGGCCTTCCGCGCGACTGGTGCGGCCGAAGCAGAGCCGCTGCGCGTGAATACATTTACTCATGGCGATCAATTCGCCCCGCGGATTAGCGCGGCTGGAACTGATTATCTTATCGTCTGGACTAGCCTGCAGCAAGATGGCTCACGCGAGGGGGTCTTCGGGCAGTTCGTTCGGGGCAAGGGTTTGAAGATCGGCAGTGAGATTCTCGTCAATAGCGGCACAGCCAGCCAGCAGATTCATCCCGCTGTCGGTTCGGACGGCTCACGCTTCCTGGCGGTGTGGAGCTCGTTTACCGGACTGGAGAACAGTTTCGAACTCTTCGGGCAATGTTACGTAAACACAGATATGCCCCTGGCGCCGATGAACGCACCGTTCGTCGAAGTTCCGTTTACGGTGGTCAATGGGAGCTACAAGCCCGAGGTAAGGGTTTCCTGGCCGCTGCAGTCCGCAATGCGGGTGGATCATTACGAAGTGTACTTGAACGGTCAGGCACAGCCCGTGGCCAGCACGACGACGAATATCTGGGTCATGACCAACGTGGCAGCTTCGACGAGCTATTCCTTTCAGGTTTTGTTTGTAACTACTGATGCCCGGAAGGCTCCAATTTCCGAAGCAACACAGG
Source organism: uncultured Verrucomicrobiota bacterium (assembly GCA_942493075.1). Lineage (GTDB taxonomy): Bacteria > Verrucomicrobiota > Verrucomicrobiia > Limisphaerales > UBA8199 > JBBQYD01. The sequence continues at coordinate 6,416,945 of OW818681.1, forward strand.
TTAAGACCTGGGGTGGGCTGCACTTGGGCGGCGTGCCGTTCGAGTGGATGACGGAGCACTACGGAAGCGACTTCACCGCCTGGCCGGCAATCGGGAGCCGCGTCGCAGAGGGAGGGCCGACTGTTCTGAACGCCTATCTCAGCGGTGCCGATCCGCACGATCCCAGCACGTGGCTTACGGCGCAACTCGTCCGCAAGCCGTTGGGAGCCCAGTTGATGTGGAATTCGCAGCCCGGCCTGATTTATCAGGCCCAGGTCTCAGCGGACTTGAAGGCCTGGGTTAACCTGGGCGGCCCTCGGTTCGCCGCTGATCACACCGATTCTGTCACCGTGGGCGGCAACGCCCTAAGCTATTACCGCGTTCTCCGCTTGCGCTAAACAGGCTCCTATGTTGCGATTACTGAAGAAAACCTGGTGGATTATCTTACTGGCTGTGGGCACTCAGTCCGCCCCCGGATTCGCCCTGTTGGGCAATCGGGAGCCCTATCACGACGGTGCTCTAGGTTACAGCATCGGTTACTGGGATCAGCCTAAGAACCTGGACCAGGGTTTTCGCTGGACGATTCCAAAGCTTTATTACACTTACGATGCGAGCTTTTGGAACTATTTCGGGACTAACGGTGTTGCCTCAGTGGATGCGGGCATTCAGATTATCAACGATCTGCCGAACGTCTCCTCGATCACGAACCTCGATGATTACCCTCTCTATTCGATGCGGGCTAATTTTACCGCACAGGCTCTGCGCTTGTTCGATCTCAAGTCAGTCACTCTGGAAATGATGGTCGAGCGCCTCGGCTTAGCCGATCCACAGGCCTTCACCTGGACCCTGCGCCAGAGAGCTCTTCCGCCCGGCGCCACGTGTCCATTCTATTGGTATAGCGTCATCCAGCGGAACTTTGATCCTGACTCGCTTTCTCCGAGCAGCTATGTCAACGGAAGCCAGTTCACTTACATAATCAATGAGTTCTGTCCCACGCCGGATCAAGCAATCGCCACGGAACAGCGCGTTGATCCGAACGCTCTTTACCTCTCGGCTGTTGCCTCAGGCAAAATCATCTCCGCAAACGACACTTATTGGGGCTATTACTACACGGGATTGACCCGGGATGACGTTGGGGGGTTGCGCCATCTCTACCATCCCGACAATAGGTATGTCTCGGCTACAGGACCGAACACTTACACCTTCGCGACCAACTATTCCACATCCCAGCTTCTCGTTACTTCGAACATGAACCTGTTGGCGTGGCAGGCGCTGACGAATAACGCTGCCGGACTTCAGGCCCTTTATCCGGACCTGGTGATTCTTCGCACCACAAACACGTTCACCAACATTTTTCTCACTAACTACACTGCCTATTTCACCAACCTACCGTGGGATCCTGTTGGATCGAACCCGCGTATCGCGTTCCAGACGAACGTTGAACTTGTGGTGGTTCCGACGTGGACTCACATATTTGGCAACCTTTACACGATGAGCAACTCGGCTGGCCGGTTCGAGGCTGTTCCGGTTTATAGCATCGAGAGTTTTACGAATAAGCAGTTCGTTACCTTGCAGACCACGACGGTCACGAACGATCCGTGGATGCCCTTCGGAATCGTAAAAACCAACACGCGGACGCGGACATACCTGACCAACATGGTCGCAGGTGAGTTCTTTATCCTGCCTACCAATGCATGCTCGGTGAACGTTCTTGGCTTGCAGGCGACGATTGCAAACCGCTGGACCAATGTGCTGATCAGCCTCACCAACGCGGTGGCTGACACTAATAATGCAGGATTCACAAATCTGCTACTCTACACCGAGGAGATGGTTGGTTGGTGGACGAATCGCGCGTATGTAATCAACCCGGTCACTTGCGATACGAACAGTGTTGCAACGCTGCAAGGTATCGACAAGGTCAGTTTCCTCCGCAGAGATTATGATTCTCTTCTGAATCGGTTCTTTTATCCGATCACCAACATCTATTTCCTAAACGCCGTCACCAATTGGTCGTTGGAGCGCCGGACGGTGCAGCGTTTCGTAACGGTGCCTGATATCCTCTTCGACGCGGCAGATTTGGCAACCGGGCCTACCTCGTGGCCATTGCTCAATCCAACGGTGAGCCGGGAGGTGCCGCACTTCGTGACCGCCTCGGACGGCTCCGGAACCAACCTATACGGGCCGGGCACAATTGAGCCGACGGTAAACTTCACGTTCAATAAGGTGGGAACGCTCTATTACAACGATGGGCCGTTCTTCATTGATGAACGGACTGCGGTGAAGGATTATACTTGGGCATCTTTTGACGGCACTACCAACCCGCCAATAATCTATCCGACTAATTTCACCTTGGCTGGGCTTACAAACCAGGTGTTCATGTATATAGCCAACCATACAGTGCCCAACGCCCGAGCAGGCCAGGCTTACTCGGTGCAGCTTATGGCGGGCGGATCGGGCGGGAGAGCTCCTTATACGTGGAACACGAGCCCGAACTCCCCGGCACTTCCTCTGGGTTTTGAGCTCACGACCAACGGTTTGTTGCACGTGACCGTGCCGGAAATCATGCAGCCAAATATTTACGACTTTACTGTGCGGATGACGGATGCGACTTCACGATACGTGGACAGAGCATTTACCCTAACCATACTCCCATAATTTGATTCGCCCCGGCATGTCGCGCACGCAGTAAGAGAGAACGATACTATGAAACGTCAGATCGCCCTCAGCAGTTTGATGCTTGTCCTGGCTGGCTCGGCCATCGGCCAAAGCGTCTATCAGAATAATTCGGTGGTTAGGGTTCCACCGATGGACCCTGCGCTGCTCATGGTCCAAGCGGAGACTTTTATCAATAATAACGAGTTCACCGTTGTTTTCACCAACCTGACCATGAACAGTCAGTTGTGGGACTCCACGGGCACGCGGCACTTCATCAATAACGGTTGGATGACTGGAGTTCCGGGTTTCGCCTTTGATCGGCGCGATCCGGGCAAGAAGACCGTGGCAGCGGACAGCTTTGAGAACTACGGAACCATTAACGTCGCTGAGTCGTACGCCTCTGATTACTTCTGGGTGGGCGTTCCGAAACTCCTGATCAACGCTCTGAATATCACCAACCGCGGGGAAATGAACCTTGGGTATAACGCCCGCGGTGTCTTTGCCGGCAGTAATGTGGATTTAAGCCAGGGCACCATCAATATGGAGCCGATCAGCGCAGCAACCCTCGGTCAGCGGCAGTGGGCGGGATATTGGGGATTGGACACAAATTTCAACTCCCTCGCGGTCTTCCTGGGGCGAAACCCGGCAATAACTCCTTTTCACTTTGTTACAAATAGAAATTACACGCTGTCAAATGAGGAGCTTAGGCCGCTCTCGGTTCAGGCTTATCTCGATGAAGAATTTGACGCGGCGCGTGGCGTCAGGACGGTTCATGCCGCCTTCGTAGGCAATACCAACAACGGCATTGTTGCAAACATCTACTTCAACGGCTTTAACGGCACAACACTCGGGCTCCACTCCTACTATACTAACAGCGTGGGGATAGCGACAAACCACATTTACATCGTTGACACATTCGGTGTCCGGGAAGAATTCGGGTTGCAATTCGAGAGCTTTAGCGGCGGTCGGATGACCTACATGCCTCAGAATTATTCATTCTACTCGGGTGATTTTCAGGACTTCATGGGTGTCCCGGCCGTTCCCTTGGTCATCCCGCCTGGTACGTTCGGAGCGGCGGATAACTTCCAATGGACCGCTTACCGCGCCATCTTTGATCCTGCGTCCCAGATTCTGGCCGACGTAATGCACCAGGACATCACCAACGCGGAGGCGCGCGTGGAGATCACTGGCACAAACTACCTGGAAATGCAGGAAGCGAACATCACGAGCGGAAGTTATCTTTTGGTCCAGTCACCCACCAAGTTTGGCGGCAGCCGCGGTGCACGGATTACCTCGCCTTACTCGGACATTAATCTCGTAGTTCCCGATGGGAAGTTTGTCGTTACAAATCTTCTGGTTCCCTTTGTGGACAAGCGTGAGGGTATGGTGGATTGCTGGAGTGCGCGATGGACAAACACGGTGGACAATATCACCAACATCTATCACGTGTTCTTTGCAGACGTTCAGGTTGATTACAAGGCGCCAGCACGGGTGCAGTCCCTCCGGTTGCTTTCCGGCAACACGGGAACTGGGAATGATAGCCTTGTGGTTCATGATGTGCTTCACGTGACCAAGCGGATGCTTTTTGACACGGACCGGCTCACTTTTGCAACCAATGATGTGGAGGCTGATCCCCCGTTCGGCGGGGTCAACCTGCTCAGCAGCAGTGTTGTGTGGGCTAACAGCACCCCGCGCTTAATGTATTTAACGAATCAGGGTGGTATTCAGAGCTTTAACCAAATTTATTTCGGTCGTGGCGCCAACACGCCTTATGAGTCAGGGGATGATATGCCCTACCAGGTGTTCCACAACAGCGGCAACGTAACCAATTATGGCAGCGTGATCCACGCCCGTGAGTTTCTCAACAGTGGGGTGTTTGACTCCGGCAGTAACGGCCCTATCACTCTGAGTGAGAATCTTTCAGCCATCATGACCAACGGTATACTCCGGTCAGGCGGGGAGATCGCACTGGAAAGCGCCAGCCTGCTGATAAGCAATCACCTCATGCAGGCGGGCACTAAACTGCGCTTGTCGATCACGAGTTCACTCGATGACGGCACGGCACCGCTCACCATTGGCGGCGTCACTACCTACCCACACGCGGATAACGTGACCAACAAGAATTACTGGGTGGTCGGTCGCCAGGGAATCACCTTGGATCGTTTGCCGGAGCGGGCGAGCCTGCTGGCTACAACGATCAGCAATTACGTGAGCCCGGGCGGAATGCTCGCGAGTCCTATTACGTGGGCCGGGGCAAATAAGGGCCGAACCACAGCAGGTTATACCAACAATGCCGCTTTGGGCCGTCTGATTCTGGATGGTGGCGTGGGTGGCAAGTTCCAATTCAAGGGGTTGCCGGGCGGAAACAACGCCCTCTACGTGGATTACCTGGAGTTGTGCAATGCGGCTACAAATCGGGACGCTACGGGGGAATTCACCCGTCTAACAACCGATGCCAATATCGTCGTTTACTTCTCCCAGGCTGTGGCCAATGGCGTCTCCGTGGCTGAGAAGCTCGACGGCAAGTCGGGTGGCCGGTTCGTCTGGCTGAGCAGCTTCAATGAGGGCCATTTCTCCTCCAAGATGGTTGTGTATCCGGACGGCAGTACTAACCGGCTGAACACCGCGCTGGTGGAATCCTGCACCATGGATTCGGACGGTGACGGAACGGTCAACTGCAATGATCTGTCGCCGATCGTCGTTGGAGCGACCGTTACGGGCGGAACTTTCACCCGGAGTGCTAATGGAGCGATTGAGATCTCCTGGATCGCACCGGCCTTCTCGACCAACCAGCTTTATTCATCCGACTCACTGGCTTCAACCAACTGGCAGCTCGTGACGAATATGATTCTTGGTCCGAGTGGTGTCAGTAATCGGGGGACGGTCATTTTGGGGCCTGTGGGTGGACGAGTGACGGTTTCGGAGCCGGCCCAATCCGGACTACGGTTCTATCGCCCCCGGGTGATGGAGCAATAGCATCTTCGGTTTGGGTTTTGAGAGTTTGATGCTGGGCGGCGGGGATTTGATCCCCGCCGATTCGAGCGCTTAGGTTGTCGGTTTGCTTTAGGTTTGTTATGCGTAGAATACAATCACTTACTTTTGCTACGGTCCGGCGCGTCATGACGCTGGCCGCCCTGGTTAGCGGATTGCTCCTGCCGGAGTTGAGCGCGCTGTCCCAGGAGCCGCCCCCGGCGCCCGTGAACGACAACTTTGCTGACGCGACCGAGATTTTCGGCAGCCCCGGCACTCTCACGGGAGACAATACAGGCGCCACGGAGGAGGCATTTGAGCTGGATACCAACGGGGTTGTCACGCTGCAGGGTGTGCCGGTCGGGGGCACAGTCTGGTACAAGTGGACCGCGCCGGAGAGTGGTGATTTTCAGTTCGATACAACCGGAAGCATTGTTCCGATGGCTCTCGGCGTAGCGCAGGAGGATCCTCTTACCACCGTCAAGTGGGTGACCAACAACAGCAGCTTCGTGAGCCCGATCCAAAGCAGCTTGAACGTCACCGTGGAATCCAACGAGGTCTATTACGTGGCGCTGGGCGGCACCCAGTTCGTGCCGGTCATCACCTCGGTGACCAATGACGGCACAAACATCGTTCTCACCACGAACATGGTTGTCACTTTGGGAACCTACCAACTCAATTGGCGTCGCACGAGTGGCTACCCCGGTCTCGGGGATTTTTCATTTAGCTCACCGGTATACAGCGTAAGTGATTTTGACAACGGTTCCTATCCACACGTCTGGATGGAACCGACCCGCCTTCCAACCGCTACCATTGTCCGAAAAGGGGGCAGCTCTGGTGTGGTTCATATCCGTTATAACGTCACTAATGATTGGTACTACAACCGGGTGACTCTGAATGTCTTCGGAACCAACATAACAACGGCCGACGGCTCCAACACTCTTGTTGCCGGTTATACGAACTACGTGAGGGTGATAGACCAGGAGCATATGGTTCATGGCCAGCGGGTGCGCGGTCAGCGTCCTACCGTTACCGGCACCTTCACCAACTTCGTGGGTGGGACACTCGAATTTGGCGATCTTGTTCCTCCGTTTACGATTGTGACGGACGAACTGACCTACACGAACAATGACCAGATTTACACGGTTTTCAGCGACTCAAGCGACGTGGACGAGGTTGTCCCTTCCGCCGAGCCCTTCATCGACTACTTTCCCGTGATTGGCGGAGAGGTCATATTCTCAAACTATCAGATGAGCGCGGGAATCGAAGTGCCGGTTCAGGCTCGTTACTCATTTCTGGAGCCCATGTTGAACCCGCTCATCAAAGTGGAGATTGTCAGCATCGAGGCAGATCCGCTGGAATCATTCGAACTCGCGCCGCCGACGGTGTCTCAAGTCTCTAGTTTGATCAACGTCCATCGGTCATTGGTTTTGCCGGCTATGGGGGTTCCTGGGACTAACGTTTTCAATTTCGAGCGGTCGAATGAGAGAATCAAAGAGGGTTCCAAGGGGGTGGGATACGCCCGGGTTCACGTCATGCGTGTGACTGTTGATCCAAGCGCGTCGACTACGGTGAATTATCGGATCGATTATAGCTATCCATACGAGAGGTATAACAATTTCTTTACGGTTTTTCCGGGATCGGAGTATGCGACCCCGGAGAATCCGACGATAAAGTATGGACCTGTCAATGACTTCACGACCGTTGAAGGAACACTCACCTTTGGCAAGGATAACTTTGACCAGTACATCGATATTCCGATCGTGGATGATGGGCTTACGGAGTTCAATGAGGATATTCTCCTGCAATTGTGGCTCCCGGATGGGACCACGGACCGCTGGCTCGGTTATGTGAATACCTGCGTTCTCACGATTGACTTTGACGAGCAACCGGCTGGAGCTGTGGATCGGCAGCATAATATGGATAACGATCCGACCACTGATCCGCCGTATAACCCGAATCCTGGCGCCAACAGCACCGTTTATTCGGTGGTGGCCCTGGAGGATGGCTCATCGTTGATCGCAGGCGATTTCACGGCTTACAATGCGGCTCCCCGGAACCGCGTGGCCCGGCTTCGAGCGGATGGACAGCTCGATCTCGGGTTTGACCCTGGCGACGGTGCAGATGCCTTCGTGAGCACGATGAAGGCGGACAGCGAAGGGCGAATACTGATCGCTGGTGCATTTTCTTCGTACAACCGGACGACCCGGAATGGTATTGCCCGGCTGCAAAGTTCGGGAGCGTTGGACATGAGCTTTGACCCCGGGGTTGGCGCAAATGGATCGGTGTGGGCGATGGCTTTTGCCCCGGACGACTCCATCTACATCGCTGGATCTTTCGATACAGTCAACGCCACCAACAGGAACTACATCGCGCGGTTAAAGGCCGACGGCAGCCTGGATAGCAGTTTTGATCCGGGTGCGGGCCCGAACGGTCCCATCTACGCGCTGGCAGTCACACCGGAAGGGAAGGTTTACATTGGTGGGCAGTTCACCCATGTGGGTGGTGTCGATCGGTCCTGCATAGCCCGGCTGAATGAGGATGGATCTCTGGACATGACTTTCAATCCACGCAGTGCGGTGCAGGGACCTTTGCCGACGGTATTCACGCTCGCAATCGATTCATCGAAGTTGATGATCGGCGGCAGTTTCACCAGCGTCTATGGAGTGGCGCGCAACAACCTGGCGCGCCTGAACGCCGACGGTTCAATTGACCTGAGTTTCAATCCGGGCAGCGGCACAGATGACATCGTATACACGATATCCCGCTTGGATGACGGGAAGTTCCTGATTGGCGGGTCCTTCACGGATTACAACGAAACACGGCGTGTCGGTTTGGCGCGGACCTATAGCAACGGCATTCTGGATACGAGCTTCATGGACTCCTCCTACAACCAGTATGCGGGTGTGCCTACCATTTTCTACAACCAGATGATTGAGCCGCGATGCTTTGTGTTCAGCACATCTGTGCAAGCGGACGGCAAGGTCGTGATTGGCGGCAATTTTGACCGGGTCGGCGGTGGAATCTGGCGGGATGACATCCGGGTACGGCGCAACGTAGCACGACTGATTGGTGGCGAGACGCCTGGGCCTGGCAACATTGAATTGGTCGAGTCCAATTACAACGTGGATAATCCGATCAAGGTGGGGGAGGAAAACGTGCTGTTCCTTAAGATGACCCGGTTGAATGGGAGCTTGGGTGAGGCCACGGTTACCGCTCGGCCATATCCACTGGGGGAGGGCGTCGGAAACGCTCAACCCGGAGTGGATTATGAAGACGTAAGCAGCTTTCCCACTTGGGAAACCATGTGGCAACTCTCCTGGCAGGTGAGTGAGGGGACTTACGGCCAGAACAACGGCGCGACTCCCTGGGCGGGCGGGACATACAACTACACTGCGAATGATCTCGAATTGAGGGCTGTTTATAACAGCGCCCGGGGCAATCGCGCGCTCGGCATGCGCCTGAGCGACCCTCGCAGCTACCTGGAGTTGGGCGGCGAACCAATTCCCCTTGGCGTGGCCTTAGGCCGCAAACAAGCGGAAGTCCTGATTGTGGATAATGCTCGCGATAACGGCACGCTCAGTTTCTCGGCTGCCAATTTCCTGGTGAACGAAGGCACGAATGCCTACATCACGGTAACGCGGACAGGCGGGAGCGACGACCGAGTGATGGTCCGGTATGCGACAGAGAATCTTGGTGCTACGAATGGGCTGCACTACACGGGCGTGACGAACTGGCTCGTGTTCAACGCTGGTGTGACCAGCCAGGTCTTTACCGTAGCGACCCTATCACGCTCTGCAGTGGAGAAGAACCAAACCGTGAAGCTTCGTCTTAGTGATCCCGCGGGTGGTGCTCTTCTCGGTTTGACGAACGCCATTTTAACCATCGTGGATAAGAACGTGGCGGGTGGGTACGTGGAATTCACCTCTGCTACATACACAACAAATGAGAGTGCTGGCGTCGCGCAGGTTGCGGTGCGCCGTTTGGGCAGCAGTCTGGGCATCCTTTCAGCCAAGTTAAGCACCGTAGACTCCAATGCAGTCAGCGGCGTCAATTACGCTCCCCTCACCACGAACCTGGTGTGGAACAGCGGAGATGCTAAACCTAAGCTGATCAGCATTCCGATCTTCAGGGACGGACTCTATCAGGACACAAACTTCCTGAATCTGGTGCTTAAACTTACTGAGCCCAAGCTCAATTCTACTGCCAGCCCGGCGTCATTGGGCGTCATCAAAGAGGCTGTGCTGACGCTGGTTAATGAGGACTACCGGGGCACACTCGGTTTCAACCTAACGGACTACGCCGCGAACGAAAACGGGGGGGCGGCAACTATCGTGGTCAACCGCACTGGTGGTAGCGCAGAGGCGCTTTCAGTCAATTACGCGGCTAACTCGCTGACCGCTTTTGACGGGCTCGATTTTGTGGCCACCAGCGGGACGCTCTTCTTCGCGCCCGGTGAGGTCAGCAAGTCCTTCGACATTCAGATCCTGGATAATCAGATCGAGGACGTGGAACGGGCGATAGGTTTGTCCCTTAGCGGCGCCAATCCCGCTGACGTTCTGGGAACGGCTGCTGCTGTGGTGCACCTGCTGGACGATGAAACAGTCAGTCAGCCGCCAGGGTTTGTGGATACGGAAGTCGATCCCTTGCTGGGTGTGGAAGGCAATGTATTCACCATGGCACGCCAACCCGATGGACGGTATCTAATCGGCGGTGAGTTTGTACGCGTAAACGATATGCCGCGTAATCGTATCGCCCGGATCAACGAGGACGGTTCGTTGGATGAGACTTTCTCATCCACGGCTGCCACTGCGGGCGCGAACGATTCAGTGTTAACGATGATCAGTCAAACGGATGGTCGTGTGCTGATCGGCGGTCAGTTCAGCTTTGTCAATGGCACAGCCCGCAACTACTTGGCCCGTTTAATGGCCAACGGCATCGTCGACAGCAGCTTTAATCCCGGCGCGGGTCCTGAGGGCACGGTGCTGGCCTTGGCTGAAACATTCGTGGACGGCACTCGCCGAATCCTGGTAGGCGGTGCCTTTGCCACTTATAATGGCTTGGCCCGCAACTTCCTGGTACGCCTTACTGATGCCGGCACGATTGATCCGAGCTTTAATTCCAGCCTGGCGCCGAACGGCCCTGTTCACTGCATCCTCGTGGATACGGAAGGCAGGATACTGATTGGCGGCGATTTTGATGCGGTCAGTGACGTACAACGCAAGGGGATCGCCCGGATATTGCCCAATGGTCTGCTCGATAACAGCTTTGACCCCGGCGAAGGTGGCAATGGCTCTGTGCGAGCTCTGGCGCTGCAAGCTGATGGGAAGATTCTGGCAGGTGGGTTGTTCACTCAAATGGGTGGAGTGCCCGCTTCCTATATTGCACGGCTGGAAGCCAACGGCCATGTGGACGGGACTTTTAATACGGGCGTTGGCGCGGATGACGCGGTTACCTCGATCGTGGTTCAACCCGATGGCCGCATTTTGATTGGTGGCCAATTCAAGACATTCAACGCAGTAACCCGGCACAGCTTTGCACGGCTTGATGCTGACGGCAGCGTGGATACCACGATTAACCTGGGAACGGGTGCAAACAGTTTCGTCTCAGCCATTGTGCTGCAGCCTGACCGGCGGATGTGGCTGGGCGGCGGTTTCACGGAATGGGACGGCCAACCGGCCAGTCACCTGGTGCGCATCTACGGCGGCTCGATTGCTGGTCCTGGCTCGCTGGAATTTGACGCGGCTGACTACTTTGTCGGGGAGGGCGACACGAATGTCACCCTGACCGTACGGCGCCGCGGTGGCACGAGCGGGAGCATTTCCGTAACGCTGGCAACTGCTGACGGTTCAGCTATAAGCGGGAAGAATTATACGGGCAGCACCACGACTCTCGTGTTCCCGGCTGGAGAAACGATGGAGCAAGTTGTCATTCCAGTGATGCGTGACTACGAGATCACTCCGGATCTGGAGGCTTTCGTGAGTCTGGAGAACCCGCAGCCGCAAGATGGACCGACCCTTGGCAATCAACCTACGGCCACGCTGCGCATCATAAACGAGGACAGTGCTATTACCTTCTCCTCGGCGACCTACCTGCGCAATGAAAACGCGCCGGAAAAATCTGCCACGATAACCTTGGTGCGCGCGGGCAGCACCCAGGGAACTTCGACCGTGGACTTCCTGACCAGCACCAACGGCACGGCTGTTAGCGGCACGAATTACTGGCCAGTTTATCGAACCATTACCTTCCGGCCAGGGGAAAGCAATGCCACGGTCCAAGTGCCCCTTATTTATGATCCAACCTCGCCCGGCAACCTGACTGTGACCATGGAACTGACCAACGCGGTCAATGCCCTCCTGTTCAGCCCGGCAGCGGCCATACTCACCATCCTGGATGTGGATAAGATGCCAGGCGAGTTCCTCCTGTCGCAGACCAACTACGTGGTGAGCGAGAGCTCTGGCTCCGCCCTGGTGACGGTGGTGCGCACAAACGGTCGTTCCGGAACGGTTACCGTGAACTTCAACACCATCCCGGGCAGCGCCCAGGCTGGCGTTAAGTACGTCGGCACCAATGGCGTGCTGGTCTTTGGTGAGAATGAAACCGTGAAGAGCTTTGCCGTTCCGTTGGTCCAGAATACCCTGGTGGATGGGCACCTGACCTTCAGCATCCTGCTCTCTAATCCAACTGGCGGCGCCGGTTTTGACGGTCCCCAAAGTGCTCTGGTGACGATTATGGATGACGATCTTGGCGTCGGCTTCGCCAGCCCCGTGTTCCTTGCGGCAGAGGACTCGGGTAGCGCCACTTTGAGCCTCACACGCATTGGCACAAATGGCGTAACCACCGTCCAGTACTACACGACCAACGCCACAGCGTTCGCGGGGACAAATTACGTGGCCGAATCCGGCACGATCACCTTCACAAATGGTGAGTCGCTCAAGCTCATGTCGATCGATCTCATGCACGATCCGCGTGTGAGCGGCGACGTCTCATTTAACGTGGTGCTCTTCAACCCCAGCGCTCCCGCCCAGCTCTATAACCCCAGTATCGCGGCAGTTGTGGTGCTGGACAGTGACCCGGGCCTGGCATTCACAAATGCAGTGTTCGGTGTGCGCAAGAGCGACACCAATGTGCTGATCTCGGTGCTGCGGACCAACGCGAACACGGGCAACGTCACTGTGCGTTACGCCACTACCAATCTCTCGGCTCTCGCGGGTGTGGATTACACTCCAGTTAGCGGGTTGCTCACCTTCAGCAATGGCATCGCCCTGCAATCCTTCACGGTCCCGATCATTAACAACCGGCTGCTGCAGGAGGACTTGGATTTTGGTGTGCGCCTGTTCAACCCCACCGATGGCGCGCAGTTGATTGATCCGAGCTTTGCCCGCGTCATCATTACCAACGACATCTCTGGATTCTCCTTCTCCAGCCCAGTTTACACGGTGCGTGAGAACGGGGTGAGCCGTGAGGTCACCGTGCGCCGTAACGGCTTCCTCGAGAACACAGTGGTTGTGGATTACACCACGCGAGACTTCGATAACGCTGAGGCTCGACCGGAGGCAGCTCGCGCCGGCGTCAACTATGTGGCTACCAGCGGCACTTTCATCTTCACGAATGGCGAGACGGTGAAAACCTTCGAGGTGCCGATTACCGATAATAGCAAGCTGGAGGGCAATAAATCCTTCATGGTCGGCTTGACGCCCCGTCAGGGCAACGCTGTGGCTGTCGATCCAAGCGCCGCCACTATCACGATCATTGAAAACGACGGCAGCCTGATCGTCCCAGCGGGTGCTGTGCTCTCGTGGGAAAGTGGTCCCGTCAACGGCATGATCGACACCAATGAGACGGTGACGATGCTCTTCGGTCTGCGGAACGCGTCCGGAACAAATACGATGAACCTGAGCGCCTCGCTGCTCGCCACAAATGGCGTGGTGAACCCGAGCGGCCCGAGGACCTATGGCGTATTGCTGACTAATGGAGCCTCAGCGCATCAGCCCTTTACCTTTACGGCAAGTGCTACGAACGGTCAGACGATCCGCGCCTTCTTGCGCGTGGTGGATGGGGACTTCACTAGCCAGGTGACATTCGACCTGGCCGTTGGACGCACGATAACGGTCTACTCCAATGCTGCTGCGATCGTTATCAACGACAAGACAAACGCATCGCCTTATCCTTCACCGATCACGGTCAGTGGCCTGCAGGGCGCTATCACCAAAGCAACGGTGACGCTAACCAACCTGTATCACTCAGCGCCTAAGGATATCAGCGTGCTGCTTGTGGCGCCAACCGGCCAGAAGACCTATCTCATGTCCAAGACCGGTGGAACCAGCGCCCTCAAGCGGGTGAGCCTCACCTTCGATGATGCCGCCCCAACGAGTTTGACGACGGCCCAGATCACCTCGGGAGCGTATAAGCCCACAGCGCTCGCGCTGGCCTCGCCTCCATTCCCAGTCCCGGCTCCTCCCGGCCCGTACGCGACCAATCTGGCTGTGTTCAACGGCCTCAACCCGAACGGCACATGGTCGTTGTATGTGTATGACGACACCCAGTTGGACTACGGCATTATTTCTAACGGCTGGGTGCTTAATCTGACAACCTCCGGCCCGATCCCCGATTCCGCGGACCTGGGTATCTCGATTCTCGCATCCGAGAATAGCGTGGTTGCGACTAGTAACCTGGTTTACACGCTCTCAGTTACCAACTTCGGTCCGAGCACCGCGAGCAATGTATTCGTGACGAATACCCTTCCAGTTGGCGGCGTGCTCACGGGTAGCACCGCCTCCATCGGAACGGTTTCGGTTGTGAGCAATCTGGTGGTTTGGAATCTCGGGACGCTCCGGATGAACGACTACGCCAAAGCTGACCTGGTCGTCCGGCACAACACCGTGGGGACCGTGTTGAACTCGGCGGAGGTTACAGCCATTACCGTGGATCACAACCCGGCCAACAGCTATGCAGAGGTTCGCATGGCGGTGACATCGCCTCGCGCTGACCTGGCCGTGGGACTAACAGCACAGCCGAGCCCAGTGATGCTAGGCGGGAACATTACCTATAACATCAGCATCACCAATCTCGGCCCGGCAAGCGCCGCCACCCTCTCGGTGACACATGAGCTAACGGCGGGTGTCATTCCAATCTCGGCTTCGCCTGAGGGATATGTGGTGACCAGCAGCGGCGGCGTTTACAGCGTGAGCTTTGCCAACCTCGGCTTGCTGCCTAGCGATGCAGTGACGAACCTGGTGATCATTGCCAAGCCAACTGTTGCGGGCACGGTCACGGGCATCACTCGGGTCAGTTCGATAACCATCGACCCGTTGAAGGGAAATAACACGGCAGCCGCGAAGACCATCGTCGAGCCGCTGTCCATCGGCGTCACACGAGTTGGCAGTGGCCTGCTGCTCTACTGGAGCGCCAATGCCGCGAACTACAACTTGGAATATTCGGATAGCCTGGCACCGGGCGCGACTTGGACTGCAGTGCCCGCCGCACAAATCAGCCAGGCGAGCGAATGGCGCTCCTTCCGAGTGGAATCGACTGCTGTTGGCAGCCGGTACTACCGCCTGAAGCCTCAACCTTAACGGCTCCACGCCAGAACATTTAGAAGAACATCGGTTATGAAACTCGCATTGCAATGGTCCAAGAGCCTTGTTGGCCGGGCGGTTCGGTTGGTCGCTAAACCCGCCTCCCTCCTGGCCGTGCTGGCTCTGGGCCTAACCTCCACCCTGGCAGCTCCGTTCGATAAGGAGTTCCAGTTCACTCAACCCGACGGCACCGTCCTAAGCGTTCACGGCAAAGGCGACGAGTTTTCCGCCGTGTTTGAAGTGGGCGGGGGCTATACGGTCGTTTTTGACAAAGAGCAGAAAGCCTATTGCTATGCCGTTGTGGGAGCCGATGGCCGCCTTGAATCAACCGGAGTGCAGGCGCACACAGCGGCGCCAGCAGCTCTTGGGCTTGTTCCTCACCTGCGAATGACACGTGAGGCTCGGAAAGCCGAAGTGGTTGCACGCTATCTGGAGTGGGAGCAGAACATGCAGGTCAACCCGCAGTGGGAAACTCTCAAAGTAAACCGTCGCACCTATCAGCAGGCGCTGAAGAACGGCGTGCAGGCTGCCCCTCCCGATTCCCCCACGGTGGGCACAAAGGTCGGGCTGACCCTGCTCGTCGATTTCAGCGATGATCCGGCCACCATTCCCCAGGCGGATGTTGTCGGCTACCTCAACGGTGACAACTACAGCGGTTACGGAAATAACGGCTCGGTCAAGCAGTACTTCTTGGATGTGTCCAATGGAAAGCTGCTCTACACCAATGTTGTAACCATTTACATCACCGCGCCCCAGCCTAAGACCACGTATAACGATGTCACTCAAGATGCGGGTCTCATGGGTAACAACCTGGTAAAAGATGTGCTGGATACGATGAAGCATTTGCCAGATTACGAGAGCACGATTTTGCCCACGTTCGAGGCCTTGACCGTTGACAATAACAACTACGTCATAGCCTGCAACGTGTTCTTCGCGGGCGCGAACAGCGGTGTGTGGGCCATGGGTTTGTGGCCTCATTCGAGTGCCTTGGCTTATGTCGGTCCGCAGGATCTCTCAACTGGAGGGAAGAAAGTTTTTCGTTACCAGATTACCGATATCGGAAACCGGCTTGCCATCGGTACCTTCGCTCACGAAAACGGTCACATGCTTTGCGGGTTCCCGGACCTGTATGACTATGACTATGACTCGGTGGGCGGCGCGGGCGCGTTCTGTCTAATGGGCAGCGGGGGCACCGATCTTAATCCGTCTCAGGTAAGCGCCTATCTCAAGTATGCGGCCGGCTGGGCAACGACCACAGAGCTGACAGCCAGTTCATCCTTCCTGGCCACCGTTTCATCCAGAGGCACGAACTTCAACCATTTCTCCCGGTTCGAGAAACCCGGCACACCAACGGAATACTATTTGGTGGAGAACAGGCAGAGATCCGGTCGCGACAGCGATCTGCCGGGCTCTGGCCTTGCCATTTGGCACGTGGATGAGCTCGGAGATCGTGATAACCAGAGCCTTGCGTACAACTCTGGGCATGCCAATTACGAGTGCACACTGGTCCAGGCGGACAATAACTGGCATTTCCAACGTAACATGAATTACGGCGATGCGGGAGACCTCTGGTATGCCGAGAACCCGTCCTCCTCTTATCGCAATGAATTCACCGATGCCACAACCCCGAGCGCACGCTGGTGGGATGGTGCCAATTCGACCATTTTCTTCTCAGAAATCTCGTCGAACGCCAACAACATGACCTTCCGTGTGGGGCAAGGAGTTTCTCTCAAGATTGCTGGCAACTACATCCTTGATGGAAACGGGAATGGGCTGATCGACTTCAACGAATGCAGCGAGCTCTTCGTTATTTTGACCAATGCGAGCGGAATAACCGCCAGCAACGTTAGCGCGGTTCTCGCGACAACTACCCCGGGCGTCATCATTGCCCAGAGTTCTTCCACCTACCCGGACATCGGCGGCCTCGAACTGGGCACCAACCTGTTGGGATTCAAGATCAGCACCACGCCTGGCTTCAACTGCGGTGGGCAGATCAACTTCAACCTGACGCTTAAAACGGACGCCGCATCGGCTACCAACCGCCTGGTGCTGGAGACCGGTATGCCAGGGACTCCTGTGCGTTTTGATAGCGCGGGCCCAATCGCAATCCCGGATAACGGCGAGACGAACTCTGCGATCGTGGTCTCCAACCTGGCGTTCGCCGCGAACAAAATTGCCGTGAGCCTGCACCTGACCCATGACTATGACGGAGATCTGTTGATTCAACTGATTTCTCCTGAAGGCATCACGAACACATTGAGCCGCTATCGCGGGGGAAGCGGTGCCAATTACGGCCTCCTCTGTGCCCCGGATAACAATCGCACTATCTTTGATGACCAGGCCGCAGCAAGCATAGTCGCGGGCATTCCCCCATTCGTCGGGAGTTTCCGCCCCGAACAACCGCTCAGCGTTTTCAAGGGAAAATCTGGCACCAGTTTGAACGGAACATGGAGACTGCGGGTGGTTGACTCGTCCCGCATTGATTCGGGTACTCTGCAGTGCTGGTCACTGCATGTCACGCCAACGATCTGCGCTGATGGCCTCGGTGAGTGCCCCGGCGCCGACCTGGCCGTCGGACTCACAGCTCAGCCCGAGCCGACCACTAGCGGATCAGACATCGTTTATACAATCAACGTGACCAACCGCGGACCGAGCACCGCTAAGAATGTGAGCCTTAGCCAACTGTTGCCGCCGAGCATGATCTATCGCTCGTCCACCGCCTCACAGGGCGCGGTCTCCGCTGCCGGGAGCGTAGTCACCTGCAACCTCGGTTCCATGGCCGTCGGGGCGCGTGCCACCATTACTGTGCAGGTCACGACCACCGTGGCCGGCGTGATGGGGTCCTCAGCAACGGTCAACTCCGAGCAAGCTGATTTCGAGCTTTCAAACAATACCGCCACCTTTGTTTCGCATGTTAACCCGCCCGCAGCCGACATGGTTGTGGGCATTTCGCCGAGCGCCAGCTCTGTTTCGCTTGGGAATCCGATTACCTTTAGTATCGCGGTCACCAACAAAGGCCCGAGTGCTGCCGGCAACGTCATTCTCACCAACACCTTTGCTCCGAACCTTTTAATCACAGCGATCAACGCCTCACAGGGTTCCGTGGTGACCAGCAGCAATATGGTCGTTTGCAGCCTGAACGGAATGGCCGTCGGCGCACGGGCCACTGTCAGTGTATCCGTGATGCCGCTCGCCGAGGGATCGATCGTCGCCCAATCGCGTGTCACGGCTACGCAGGATGATCCAATCCGTGGCAACAACCTCGCCTCCGTCGTTGTTGGCGTGGGGCCCGCCGCTGACCTGGCCGTCAGTGTTGTGGATAGCCCCGACCCCGTGGTGACGGGGAGTGACGTTACTTACTCGATCACTGTCACCAACAAAGGCCCCAGCGCCTCGGCAAACGTCACTTTGACGGCAAATATTGCTCCGGCAATCACAATCACGAACGTGATCGCCAGTGCAGGCACCCTGACGACCACCGACAACACACTCAGCCTGGCACTTGGTACCCTGGCTAGTGGCGCCAGCGCCACTCTGACGGTTGTTGGCACCGCAACGGTCGATGGCACCAACGTTACTACCGTTTCCGTCTTTGGCGGCCAGCCTGATCCTGTCTCAGGAAATAACGCGGCGAGCATAACTACTCTATCCGCTGGACCGTTCGTGCGATTCATTCCTGCTGGCGCCACGCTGGTTGTCGAGAGTCTCACTCCCGCTAACGGGGCTATTGATGCCGGTGAAACCGTCACGGCCAGGCTCTTCCTTCGCAACTCCGGCAACGTGTCCGCATCCAGTGTGGTGGCAACGCTGCTGCCTGGGAATGGTGTGATCCCGGCCGCTGGTTCAACCCAGCAGTACGGCGACTTGGACACAGGCGCCTTGCCCGTGGATCGTGCGTTTACGTTCACTGCCTCCGGTGCAGGAACGATCTCCGCAGTGTTGCAGGTGGAGTCTGAGGCTACGGTGACCAATGTGCCGTTCAGCTTCACGCTGCCGACATCTCGTTCTTACAGCAACACAACTCAGATCGTTATCCGGGACAATCAGACTGCGGAGCCTTATCCCTCTTCGATTACTGTATCCGGATTGACCGGCATTGTAGGGAAGGTCACTATCTCCCTCTCCAATGTCTCGCACACCTTCCCGAAGGACATCAGTGCCGTTGTGGTAGGTCCCGGTGGACAGAAGGTTCTGCTGATGTCCGGTGCTGGCGCACCCAACGCTGTGAATGCTAGTCTGGTGTTTGACCAGAGTGCGGCCCAGCAGATTCCGTCTGAATCCGGGCAACTCTTCAGCGGTTCCTGGCGCCCCGGTAACTACTCCGGCGCGGTTGTTCTGCCATCGGTTACAGCCCCGTATGGTGATTCGCTCGAGGCATTCAACTCCGTGAGTGCCAATGGGCAATGGAGACTCTACGTCTATGATAACAACGACGGTGATGAAGGCGTGATTGCTGGCGGGTGGAGCCTGGCCTTCACCATGCTCAAGCCGGTCAACCAGGTGGCTGACCTCGAGGTCGCAGCAACAGCCAGTTCTGTTTCCGTGCTCGCAGGGTCCGATGTCACTTTGACCTATACCATTTTGAATAGGGGACCCAATGCCACCAGTTTCGCTGCGTTTAACACGACGGTGCCTGCCGGCGCCGCGGTGGTCGCGGCCTCAGCCAGCCAGGGAGAAACTCCCATCCGCTCCGGGAACCAGGTTACAGCCAACCTCGGGGCGATGGCATCAGGCGCTTCAGCGACTGTTACTGTGATCGTGCGTCCCGGCGTGGCTGGCTCTCTGGTATGCACCGGCACTGCCGCTTCGGCTGCCGAAACCGATCTGAACACGGTCAACAACACGGCTTCAGCATCCATTCAGGTCGCTTGGCCGGTAACCGATCTGGCGTGCTCCGTGGAGGCTGTCCAGAAGCCAGTGGTTTTGAAGAGCAACGTGGTGTTCTCCGTGGTTGTGACCAACCAGGGTCTGAACACGGCGCTCGGTGTGGTGGTCACGAACACATTGCCGGCAGGTGCCGCCTTTGTTGATTCCGACCCTGTCGCTGGCGTAACCACCAATGGCCAGCAAGTCATCTGGCAAGTCGGCAGCCTGGGTGTCGGCGGGTCCGCACGGCTCGACCTGCGTCTTGTGGGTGTGGCGGTCACCAATGACTTGTTCCAGGCCTCGGCCTACACGACTTCCCAGGATGATAATCAAACCAATAATTTGGCTTCCGCAGGTCTGCTCGTGAGTTTGCCCACCCCGGCCTTTGAGGCTGCGGGCGTTCTGCTCAAAGCGGAGAGCGGCCCAATCAACGGCACAGTCGATCCTAACGAGCAGCTCACGGTTTCCTTGAAGCTGCGCAACATCGGCACACGCGATGTGACAAACCTGGTGGCCAAACTCCGCACCGGCAACGGCGTGGCCAACCCGAGTGCCGATCAGGTTTACGGCGAGGTGCTCATCAACGGCACTATGGTTGCCCGCGACTTTTCGTTCAAAGCAACTGAGACCGGGGACCGGTTGGTGACTGCGACTCTCGAACTTTCAGAAGGCACGAATGCCTTGGGTACGATCGATTACGTGTTCAACCTGCCGAGCAGCGTGGCGTTTCTCTCTGGAACCGCTGCGACTATCCCGCAGCTCGGCGCGGCATCGATCTATCCGCTCACGAACACAGTGTCCGGTTTGATCGGCACCGTGTCACAGGTGAAGGTCAGCCTCTATGGGCTGGCGCACAACTTCCCTATGGATATTAACGTGCTTCTCGTAGGCCCCACGGGCGAACGCGCGCTGGTGATGGCGCGCGCGGGCGGTGGTTCGCCGGCTACCGGTGTGAACCTCACCTTCGCTGACAGCGCGGCGGCGGCGCTGCCGCACAGCGCGGCTCTGGTTAGCGGCACTTATAAGCCATCTACTTACGAGACACAGCCGTTCTTCCTGTCACCCGCTCCCGCTGGCCCTTACAGCACACAATTGAGCTCGCTCAACGGCATTGATCCGAATGGCGTCTGGTCATTGTATATCATCGATGACAGGCAGGGCGACGGTGGCGCGTTAGCGCAAGGCTGGGGCTTGGAGATCACCACGGTGAAATCCGTCAACCCGCTGGCCGACCTCTCGATAGCCTTAGCTTCCTCTCCGGACGCTCCTTTGATCGGCGAACCGATCACCACAGTCATCACGGTGAGCAACCTTGGTCCTGCCAAGGCCACGGGAATCGTCGTTAATCATCAACTCCCGGCCGGTGTGACCTTTGTGTCCGGTCCGGAAGGGGCCACAGTGGATACAAACGGTGCTGTCAGTTTCACTATCAGCGAACTGGTCTCAGGCGCAGTCAGCACCACTCCGATCGTCTCGAAGGCCGAGTTGGGTGGCACGCTACTTACCCGCGCTACTGTCAGTTCAGCCACTGAGTTCGATCTGGTTCCCGCCAATAACGAGGCTGAGAGCACTCTGTTGGTCTTCGGGGTTCCGACCACGCAGCTTACTGCGGAACTAAAGGGCAGCGAGTTCGTTGTCACATTCAACGGTCAGCCAAGCTTGACCTACGCCTTGCAGGTTTCCACCAACCTGGTGGACTGGACCATGCTTGATCCGCAGGTTTGCCCGCCGAGTGGTGTTGTGAAGGTCGTCCTTCCCTTCACCAACGATGGCGCAGGGAAGTTCTATCGCAGCGTTCGGGTGCTCCCTGAACCTTAATCGTCCGCTACGCGGAAATGGTTTTAATCGGATTAACGGGCGGCGTTGGCATGGGTAAGTCCACCGCCGCCCGTATTCTTTTGGACCTAGGCGTTCCAGTCATCGATACGGATGATCTGGCGCGGCAACTCGTCGAGCCGGGCCAGCCTGCCTTGGGGGAGATTGCGCAGGCGTTTGGCCCTTCCATAATCGGCATGGATGGACGCCTCCTTCGCAAAGAGCTTGCCAGGATTGTCTTCGAGGATTCAGACGCCCGGCGCACCCTGGAAAAGATACTTCACCCGAGAATTCGCCAAAGTTGGCACGACGATGCAGAGCGATGGCGGGCCGAAGGGCTGAGGTTTGGATGCGTTGTCATTCCACTGCTTTATGAAACCGGTGCTGAGCGCGAGTTCGCCCGCGTCGTGTGTGTAGCGTGCTCCGAGTTGACACAACGCGAGCGCCTCCGCGAGAGGGGTTGGGACGACCAGGAGATTGAGCGACGCATTGCTTCGCAACTCCCTATCATGCAGAAACTGCAGCGAGCCGATTTCGTGCTCTGGACAGAAGGAGAACGGGATCTCATTGGAATCCAATGGGCAAAGATTCTCGATGGGGTCAGAACCCATTATTTTTAGTGTGCCGAGCAGGGAGATTCCTATAACGTTAATAGTATAAATAATGGGTTCTGACCCCAAAGTATGACAGCGTTTGCGCTGACAATTTTTACCGGGGCTTTTCTGCTCTTCCAGGTGCAGCCGCTCATGGGCAAGTTTATCCTGCCCTGGTTCGGCGGCAGCCCAGGGGTGTGGACCACCTGCATGCTGTTCTTTCAGGTGCTGTTGCTGGCCGGATACGCTTACGCGCATGCCAGCGCCAGCCGATTAAGGCCCCGCACGCAGGTCATCACCCATCTGGCCCTGGTGGTTGTCTCTCTTGCGTTCCTTCCGGTCGTGCCCGGTGCCACGTGGAAGCCTGAGTCCGGCGACGATCCGGTGCTGCGGATCTTGCTGTTGCTGGCGGTGAATGTGGGTTTGCCCTACTTTGCGCTGGCCGCAACTGGCCCACTGTTACAGCACTGGTTTGGCTGCGTATTCGCCGGCCGGTCGCCTTATCGGCTCTACGCGCTGTCCAACGTGGGTTCACTGCTCGCTCTGTTGTCTTACCCGTTTGTGTGCGAACCTTTGATGTCGCGGCGCACGCAGGCGTGGGCATGGAGCGTCGGACTCCTCATTTATCTTCTGTGTATCCTGGTCTGCGCCCGCCGGATCTGGCAAGTGGGGAACTCCGCTGCTGCCGCGGAAAGGACAAAGCCTGAAGAGAAGCCTCAAGGGGTGTCTCCCGGACCGGTTCCAAATGTTCCTCCAGCCTATGGACCGGCCAGCGTCTGGGTTTCAATGTTGTGGCTGCTGTTGCCGGCATGCGCCTCGGCTCTGTTGCTCGCTGTCACCAACAAGCTTTGTCTCGATGTGGCCGTGTTTCCATTTCTATGGATCGTTCCGCTCGCCCTTTATCTGCTCAGCTTCATTGTTGCGTTTGACAGCCCGCGATGGTACCGACGTGGGCCGTTTACCCTTCTGCTGATTGTGGCATTGGCCGGGTTCTGCTGGGCTCTGTATGACGCTGCGGAATGGACATTGTGGCGGCAGGTGAGTGTGTTCGGCAGCGGCTTGTTCATTTTCTGCATGATTTGTCACGGAGAGCTGTACCGGTTGCGTCCAGCACCCGCTCAGCTAACCCGCTATTATCTGTTCATATCGGCTGGCGGCGCTTTAGGTGGCATTTTCGTAGGCGTCCTGGCGCCCCTCTGGTTCAACGATTACTATGAGCTTCACCTCAGCCTCGCGTTGAGCGCGATCCTTTATGCGTGTCTC
Source organism: uncultured Verrucomicrobiota bacterium (assembly GCA_942493075.1). Lineage (GTDB taxonomy): Bacteria > Verrucomicrobiota > Verrucomicrobiia > Limisphaerales > UBA8199 > JBBQYD01. Next base: position 6,440,664 of record OW818681.1, read on the forward strand.
TTCTGGCGCGATGCCTGGCGAGTTCCGGCTGCAACCCTCACCGCACCTGGCCATCTGAAATGGATGCAGTTGCTGGCATGGGGGTTGCCGCTGATGGGCCTTGGTGCTCTTGAGCTTTGGATCTGGAGAAGCAGAGCTCTCTTTGCGCAGATTCCCAAAGAAGTCTTCTATGCACTTCGATTTCTGGCCTGGACCTTCCTTGGCTTGCTGGTCGTCAGCGCACTGTTGAGCAGTTCACGTGGCCCGCGGCAGAGCCGCATTTTAGCCGCCACCTGGCTGTCGCTGGGCGTTCTTGGCCTCGGGATAGTCCTGGCAGTACAGGCCGCTGACAAGGATGCGGACATTGTGTATAGCTCCCGAAATTTCTATGGTGTGCTCACTATTTTTGATCATCGACGCGACACGCCGAACGATCGTTTTCTATTGCTCCGTCATGGTCGCATTACTCATGGCCTTCAGTTCACGCGGCCTGACTTTGCTAATGTCCCGACGACCTACTATTCGAGCAACAGCGGGGTCGGGTTAGCCATTAAGGCGTTGACGGAGCGTCCCAGGAGGCTTGGGTTAGTGGGTTTAGGCACCGGGACTCTCGCCACTTACGGCAGGCGAGGGGACACTCTCCGCATTTATGAGATCAATCCCGAGGTGGTTGAGCTGGCCTGGAACCGGTTTAGCTACTTGAGCAATTGCCCCTCGAAAATTGAAATCGTTTCGGGCGATGCGCGGCTCTCTCTGGAACGAGAAGCGCCCCAGCAGTTCGACCTGCTGACTCTGGATGCTTTCAGCAGCGACTCCGTGCCTGTGCACTTGCTGACCAAAGAAGCGTTCGCTGTCTATGAAAGGCATTTGGCCACAAACGGAATTCTGGCGATCCACATCTCGAATTATTTCCTCGATCTTGAGCCTGTTGTGCTGAATCTTGCCAAGGAGTTTCGCCGCGGGCTGATGCTCATAGACCCCGAAGATGACGAGGAGAAATGGTGGATTTACGGCAGCACTTGGGGGCTGATGTCGCGAGACCGTGAGTTCTATAACAGACCGGAGATTTATTCTTCCGCAGTGCCTTTTCGTACCAACGCGCCTACGGTCCCCTTGTGGACCGATGACTTCGCGAGTCTCTACCAGATTCTTCGCAAACCTTGATGCCTCGCCGTGCGATGAGGAACCTGCCAGAATCTGTGACATAACCAAACCCCACATGATGAGCGGAAAATCCACCAGCCAAAGTAGAACGAAAGGAATGCCTGGCCTGGTGCGGTTTCATTCGCTTGCTGTGCTTTGTAGTTTGATTCTTGGCGCGGTTGTCTCCAGAGGTGCCGGGGTCGACTGGATACGGCCAGGAGTCAACACCAACCAGGCAGTCTGGGGCATCCGAGGCGGGCTTATTTGGGCCATTCCTCCGGTCGCATTCCGTGGCGGAGACCCTCGTGGGCTCATCCGCTTGGGCTACCCGATTCTCACTAACAGTGAGTATGACCTTGTCAATTTTATAGCAATTGAACCAATCGTTGGAGGCCGCCGCGGGTTTAGCGAATTGGAGCAAAGTGAGATGGACCGTCGTCAGGGCAAACGCATCTGGGCTGAAGCACCGGGCTCTGGATCAACAAACGGCCTCGTTGCAGGACGGCTCCGGAAAAGGCCCGATGGTCAGGAAGAGCTGCAAGTTGATCTGCGAGTTGAGAGGTTTGACAACGGAGCTCGTGTGAGACTCAGCATCCTCCAGCGCGGGGATCGTCCCGACGAGATCCAACTGACGGTTTTCCGAGAATCAGACAGCGCTCCTCTGGAGCATTGCATCCTTACGGCCACCATGGGGAATATGGCTCGAACCCGGCAGCTCTGGCTCGGTAAGCAGGTTGTTGCCAGTCTCAAGCTGTTCGGCGATTACAAGGGCAGCGAGTTCACGCCACACCAGGAGTATCCGTTATCTCAACTCCATCGAACCGCCGAAGGCCGGGTGCTGGTGGCGGTGACTAACGATGAGCAGGACCCCACATCGGCCCACCCGTTTCCAGATTCGAAGCTTTGGTATTATGCAGGATCAAAGGTAACGCAGTATTGGGCCAAAGAGGCTGGAGCCTTTAAGGATGACCTTCGAGTGTTGGTGAATGGACGCTATACGTACTGGCTTTCATCACGTCCTATCCCGGGAGGGGTGGCCTTCGAGAATTTTGAGATGCGCGAGCGGTTCTACCAGGGACAGAGCTTCACCTTCGGGATCACCCGAAAAACGCCGCAAGAACTCGGGTTCAAATGACCCCTTCACCGCATCGGTAAGTGACGCACCAGCGTTCTGCTTTGCCGGCGCAAAGAGTGCGCTCGAAATAGGGCTCAAATGAAAACGTGCAAGCATTTCCCCAGATCGGCAACGCGGCAGGCGGGAAATCTGTTTCGACTGTGATTTCACCCAAGAGCGGGTGCTTCTGAACCGTGTGCAGCACTCGGTCCCGCGTCGCCAGGTTCAGCGCACGGTAACATCCGCGCGTCCAATCGTGTGTCGATTTTCGTTGGATATAACCCTCGTTATTGACGAAGTAACCGGGACTTTCGGGCATCTCGATTGGAATTGAAAACCGGCACAGGACGTTGTCCGGCGGGATGGGGAAGAACGGATGTGCAAACCAGCACACGGGCAAAGGAACGGCCCCGGTGTTATGCAAAGTCGTTGCCGAACTGAACGTGCGATCTCGTAAACTAACCTCGCGAGTCAGCTCGTAAGACCAGTCGCGAAACCTATGGCTGGTCCTCATCGTGATAGAGTCTTCAGCTTGCGCCACATCCCACCTCACGAACTCTATCACCTCACGGTTATGCCGGACATCGAACGGCTCGAGCGGGCTGGTCCTCCGAACCCGTCCGACGCCGATACACCCCACTTCGTCACCCACGGCTGCCGTATCGGCCGCAAGTGCCTTCTTGAACATTTCAGGAGCACCCTGACCATCGAAGGTATTGGGTTCACGGGGATACTCAGGTCCCGTAAACAGCGGCCCGAGCCGCTGATCGGTTACCTGCCAGATGTAACACCCGGTACAATAGCGCGACCCGAGCCGCGCATGGTCCGTCTCAGGATCGAGAATGAAGACCTTCAACTGTGCGTTCTCCAGGTTAAACATGGATCTTCCTTGGCCTGCTGTCCGAAACGCGGTTAAACATCACGCCCTGCATAAAGACCGGCAGCGCGCTGCTCTGTATGCGTGGACAATGGGCGCATGCGTGTTTGCTCAGCGCTCCTGATAAACCAAAACGGCTATGGAGTTCGGCGCGAGCTTGTCGCCGGGTTTGAACGCAGCATCCACCGTCGCTCCTTCAACAAAGCTTAGTCCTGTCTTCACCGCCGGTGTGATGGGTTGCTCGCGCGTCGAGGAATTCCAAGCCACCACCGCGAATTTGCCGCCGCCGGTAAATCCTTTTGCAATCACGCCCGTGCCGGAAACCTTGAAGAAATCCTGGTCCACGAACCGGCCGGTCATCAGCAGGTCCGGCCATCGCTCGCGCAAGGCGATGAGCTTGGCCATATACGCTCCGTAGGTTGGAGCATCCCGCAAGTCACCACGGCATCGCCAGATCTCCACATCAAATCTCCAGCCGAACAAGAACCCCCAGTTCATGCGCTTCTGGTGATCGCGCTCGTCGCGAATCCCGCGTGTGCTAAACAAAATATCCGGGAAGGTGTAAACAAACATCTCCGGACATGCCTCCGGGCTCTGTGCGGCCCCGTAATCAGCCACATGCACGAAATCCACATGACGATCAAGGCAGTCGCTGACTTTCTCGGTGCCGAATGCGCTGCCTTCGTGCCCAGTGATCAACGCCTTCCGCATCGCCGCCAGCGTGGCGTCCTTGCCCTGTCCCTGCGCCAGCGCAGGACCCGCATGTGGATGCGATTTGTCGAAGCAGAGGTATGGCAACCGGCCGCCCATCTGATCGTAAAAGATGGAATCGGGGCCGAATGAAGCCATGTAATCGCCAATCTCGATCAGTTTCTGACGCCACTCCGGCGTGGACTGACAGGCCGCGACAAAATCTCTCGCACCGAATTCGCGGAGGTACGTGCCGTCTCCCGCAAACTTATAAGCCTCGCGATATTCACTTCCCTGGGCGGTTTTCAGGCAGATCCGTTTGCCCGTCGTTTGATAGTAATCGGAAGCGGTGTCAATCAGGTGGCCGTTTGCATACAGGATGGTGCGGCCACCCCGGCGGCGTATTTCCGCCAGTGCTTCACGCAATTGCCCGGCTCCGCCCAGCTCCTCCGATACCACGTAGTTTGGATAGTCATTATCCATTCCCTCTTCGAACCACCCGAAGATCATCAGCGTGTTGATGCCGTATGGCTTGCCTCCTTCGAAAACATCGACCAGGTCCTTGTAGCGATGGAAGATCTCGCCGTATTGATGCTTGAGAATGATCCGCTGCCAGCCGTGCATCTGGTTCACCCAATCGGGCCGGGGCGTCTGGCTCCACCACGTGGCATCGGCATTTCGCCTGTAAGCGCGGGCATCATCATGCCAATCGCCATGGTGCAATCGCACGAGAGATCGTGGGCTGCGCCACGACCCTTTGTTCGCCAGGAAAGGATACCTCACGAACCCAGCCGAGAGCATCCCTGTGGGAGTGTCTTTTGCAATGTTAAGGCCGGTTGTCTGAAAAGTCTCGTCCAGGGAAAGCAGCCCCAACCCTTTTCCACCGCCATAGATCCCAAACCAATTCATGGTCATCGTTCCGCCGGGGTAATGCGAACAGGCAAGCACCCGCTTCTGGTCCGGAGCCATGTAAAGAGTGTGCTGCTGCTCCACGTAATCCGCCACGTTCTTCACGCGCCGGCCGAAGCCATGCGGGATCATGAGAGTGTCACTCTCCTGATCAGGGCTGAGGCTCTTGAACGGTCCCACCCACGGAAACCAGAACTCTTCGATGACAAGCTCCGACCGGTTCTCAATGCTGGCCTCGCAAGCCACGGCCTCGCCCTCCAGCGCAAACCGCAGCTCCAGCGCCACATCATACTCATGTCCCGCGTAGCGCACCGTCTTGTAGAGAGCGACGATTTCCTTGCCGTTGCTGGTGACCACCGCGGTCTGCTCGGCGGGGATGATAGCGGCTTCGCGGCGGCTGCCCCGTCCCACGATCATGTCGAAGAGGCCCCGTTCTCCGGTAAGAACCGGTGTTTCGCCGGGAAATCCCAGGCGAAAATTCCTGCCATCCGGAGAGAGGGAGAAAGAGAGCTTGTCGTTGGCGATTTTGTGGTGATCCGGATCTGCTGCCGCAGTTCCTGGCAACGGGATCAGGAGTGCTGCGGCGCAGATCAAGGGGAACAAATTCTTATTCTTCATGGCATTCTCCTGGTAAAGAAACCGACTCGAACCTTAAGGGTGAGGCTAGGGGAGAGGGTGCGATGCGGCAACTGCCCGATTCCGTCATGTGCATTGCATTTTTAGCCAACACCGTGCCCGCCGAGTGGCGACCGACTTAACCTGATCTGCTTACTTTTTGAGCTCTTGCTGCAACCCAAGGCTGGGGGATTGCCGGTCGCCGTCCTTCCAGAAGTGTTGCTCCTGAACCTCGCCCGCGTGCATCATGGCTTCGGCCTTGATAAAACCACTGGGATAAAAGGCCACGGAGAGACCGTCCGGCTGTCCATGGCTCATCTCCACTTCTTCCGAGAGCAGCCCTTGATCGGTCCACCGGCGGAATGTGCCATGCAACTGGCCATGAACAATCGAGGCCTCTGATAACTTGCGCCCATTCTCATACCATTTGGTGCGAGTGCCGTGAGAGACACCGGCTTGAAACGTTTCGGTTACCTGGAGCAGGCCGTTGGTGTGCCAGCCTTCCGAAAGGCCATGCAACTGGCCATCGACTACATGCGAACGTGACTTGGGCGCGCCATCCGCGTGACGCTCAATCATGACACCCGTGAACGGAACTGTGGCGCCGTTTTCGAAGAGCTTTCCTTCGCGAAGAACGAGCGAGCCGCGCGGCGTTTCAATGACGGCGGCTGGGCCACGGTTGACGCCAAACCAGAACAGGGCCGCCACAGATAGCCCCGCGAGAACCAGGGCCAGCGCAAAGGTTGGCAGCGAAAAACGTGACTGGGCGGAGAACATAAACTGGCCTACTGGACCTTGGCCCGGAGGAACAGGGCCGGCGGGGGTTGGGTCTCGTCAACCACCACTTCCAGGCGCACGTTGCGTACATCCGTGGCTCGATAGGTGGTGCGGGTTGGAACGGTTGAGGTGTCTCCTGAAACTCGGAACGGGACGGGAGCCCAGGACTTCAGATCGCTTGAGGCATGCAAGGTATAGCTGCGGCCTGTGATGGCGAGGAACTCCACGCAAGGCCGGTTGTTGGTCGAGGTGATCTGAACCTTGAGACCATCTTCGGAATCGAACGCATACGTTCCGGCGAAGTACTCGTGGAAGTTACTCACGCCGTCTCCATCCAGGTCCTCGTGGGGATGGATGTCTGTGATCTCCATACCCTCGCTCAACAGCGAGCGTTCCCAGGCATCGGGCAGGCTGTCTTTGTCGGAATCGATTCCCAGAGTGAGGTCGATGCGGGTGTTTTGCGAGGGATGTCCCAGGCTGGCAAAATCCACGCTCATCTCGATTGGCAGATGAGTGACAGTGCCGATGATCACCTTCATGCGGAAGGGCAGTGTGGGGCGGAGAGCGGTCGGATGATAGGCGTCATCGGTGAGTCCCGCATCCATGGGAACGAAAAGGCGGTAGTTCATACCGGGCCCCAGGTGGGGAACAATCTGTTTTTTGATTTGGACACCCGACATTGTTTCGAGCACCACCTGGGCGTTGGTGACCACAAGCGGGTGGCCCATTTCATCCCGCACAGTTCCGTAGATGGTGTGATGTGGTGCCGGTGGGTACCCGAAAGCCAGGGGCACCGACATGGCGATTAGGGCCAGGGACGCGGCGCGGCAGAAGGCCTGGAGCGTCGGAGGATTTAGAAAACGTAAGCGCATAGGTCTCATCTTAGTTGCCCGAATACGAGTAGGTAACAAAATGCAGTTTGATATCCGTGACCGTCTGGAGGAAGCGCTCCAAACCCTCGTTCGGATTGTTCAGCAACGTTTTGCCGGGAATCACGATCTTCCATTGGGTGTTCCAGACGGAGCGCCCCACAAGGCGATTGTTGGTATATTGGGAACGTTGCAATGTGCCTGTGGGTCCGTAGAGATCGGTGGAGAAACAGCCGGTGTTTGAGACAGGACGGAACGCCTGGTGTTTACGAGTGGCAAACAGTGTATCCGTCAAGGAGTCCCCGGCTTGCCATAGCTCCCGTGTGGAGAAATCCGAAGCTCCGATATTGAAAGGCATGGGGATTGCGATGTCATCCACCGCCCATGTGCGGATGGCCTTACCGTCTCCCAGGGGCGGACTGCGCATGGCATCCACGCCGACAGGAATCAGGTAAATGTAAGGCGTAGCCGAAAGGGCCAGCGGGTCCAGATACGGGACCGAAGGATCGCTGGGGGAGTCGGCGCCAGAGCCCGAAACCGCACCGCTGTTGGCAGCGGGGTCGGACATGCCGCGGTATCCTTCCAACGCGACACCTACGCCAAAGATCTTTGTGGCAAACGAGCTCGGGCTAAATGCATGGTCGCCCGCGGCGAGCGGTTGGCCGAACAGGTTCAGCCCATCCAGGACCATCGTGTTGAACGTTATAACGAATCCCGGCACCGGGAGGCCATCGCTGCCGCCCAGTTGCAGGCACATCCGGCGAACGTCCGCATCGGCCATCAAGTCCTGAACACGGGCGCGTTGCAGTGCATCGTGCCACCGCTGCTGTCCATCTGTCGTTGGCAGGATGCGGAGGCATTCGGTGCGCAGCGAAACGGTGGTTCCGTAGGCGTCGGGGTTGTTGAATCCGAGCCTGCCACGGAGAACATCCCAATCCGCTTTCATTTCAGCCAATGCGCTGGAGAGGCCTGGGTCGCCGGAGTTGCTGCCTGCGTACTGCGGCTCGCCGTTGCGGACGATTCCCAGGGCACGAGCATTTACGATGCGGTTCACGAAGCCGCGGCCCTTCTCGGTGTTGAGCAGGCCGGTTTCGTAATCATAAGCATTAGCCGCCAGGAGTGAATACTGAGCCGCGAGATCGAACAGCGTCTTATACCGTTCCAACTTCTCGTTGCGGAAGATCCGGAACGCTGCGTCGCGGGTGCGGAACCCTTGCACCACTGCGGAGGCGCGCTTTCGGAAAGTCTCGCGCTCCTGCTGGAGCCGATCACCCTTGGCGACGAGCGCGCGGTAATTGCGGACAGCGTCATCGAGTTCCTGCGCTCGCTGATTCACCGTGAACAACGAGTTTTGCATGTCCCCCAGCACTTGAGCCAGTTCGTAGAGCTCCGCGTGGTTTTCAATCTCATAGTTGGCAGGATTGACAACCGTAGCCTCGTGGATTCGGGCATAGCTGTCCTGACCGAGCTGAAAAGCGCCTACAGCGAATTCCTTGGCGAAATTGAGCCCGGATGCTGCGGCCTTTTCAGCCAGATAACCTGTCATCACGGCGCTGCGGGCCGAGGAGAGCAAGTCTCCACCCACAGCCATTCCGGCAATGGTAGATTCCGGCAGCGCTTCTAGCACCGCTTTGGTCGCCTCGCCGATGTGATCTGTAAACGCGTCTCGCGCCATCAGGATCATCTTGGAAGCAAAGAGGGCGGATTCCACTCCAGTGACGAGCTTGGCTTTCTCGACATCCCAATCGTGCTCAAGTTTGTAGAGACTCGCCCGGGAGTTGAAGAGTGCCACGCGGGTGTTCAGATCGTCGCGCAGTCCATCGGTGTCGGAAAGGGAGCGCAGCGCGGCGGCACGAGCCTGAATCACCTGTGAAATCGCCGTCTGCAATTCTCCGGGTGAAGCCCGGCGGCCGGTCCAGGTGGCTGGTTTCTGATAGAATCCGTGGGAGTTCAGGGTGATTTGAATGGTGCCTCCTGTTCCCAAAGGCGTGAGTTCCCGCAGGACTTCACCAGGCGTTGTAATGGTTTTGCGCAGTGAGCTTGCGAGGTTGGTGACGGAACTCGCGTCGAATGTGAGCTCAAACGTTTCCTGAGGTTCCAATGAACCGGGGAAGGTTGTCTCGGTGTTATCCACATAGTTGTAGTGGATCAGGTCCGGTCCCGCGTAGCCCTGCTTGTAAGTGTGGCCGGCGCCCGTGTCATCCGGGTAAGGTGTGCCGTAAATGCCGATCAACAGATGCTCGTAGGCGAGTTCCTGTTTGGCGACTGCCGCCTGGAATTCGGCAAGTCCATCCTGCTCCGAGCGCATCAGTCGCGTGACATCCTTGGCGTCGTTAAACGAAGCGACGGCGTTGTTCAAAGCCAGCTTGGTGCGTCGATAAAGTTGTTCAAAATGAGTTCCGTTGTCGGTGCCCACGACGACTGCCGGATCGATATCAAAAGCGAGACTGTTCTGTGGCAGGCCGAGAGGTGAGAGACCAGATTCAGCGTTGTTCAAAGCATTCTGCAAACCTTCGGCCACAGTGGCGAGTTCATCCAACTCGCTGACTGTTGTGCGGTCGATCTTCTGAATGCCCTCGTGCGCCGGATTCGGGTCAGTATCGGGCAGAATGGCGTTGCCCACGACCCAGTTGAGATAAGCGCCTTGCCCGGTCCTCGTTGCCCAGTGGTCCATGCCCCAGTGGCGTGTGGTTGCGAGCTTGCGCTGGGTGTTGACCCGAGTTGTTTTGAAATGAGCCCAGCCAGCCTGGTGAACGGGTTGATAATCCTTGCGCCAGGTGAGGTCGAAGACCTGCCGCCCCGTGCGGGCCACCGCAGCGGCTGCTGCCGCGAACTTTCGTTCATCCAGGTAATCGACCTGGACCGGCTGCCCCAGGACATTGACCGCTTCAGTGCGCGGCACCCAGTCGAAGCTGGGATTCATGATGAGCGAGTGGTAGCCCTTGAGCGCTGTCAGGTAATGTCCATACGCATCTCCATGCCCCTGTGGAAACATGCGAGCCGCATCAGCCGCCCCAATAGAGCCTGTGGGTGTTCCATCAGCCTTCTCCCGGATATCGTAATTGAGGGCATAGATGACCTCTCCCGAATCGATGCCGCGGGTGTAATTCCAGACCAGGCGGTTGTAAACAGGGGAGATCTCGACTCCCGGTTGCATGAAGTCATCGCGGCCTCGCAGGAGCGTCATCTCCTCCTCCAGAAGGGAAGGAACCTGCCCCTTGAACGCAAACAGCGCGGTGGCCAGATCCCCATAGGTTGAATCCTGCGTCCCCATTCCTATCGTGGGATTCGCAGCATCCGCCCAGGCTTCATTTCCGGCCATCATGTAAAGGTCGCTCAAGTAGCCGGCTGCCAGTAACAGCGCATCATTGGCCGGACCAAAATTATACCCGGATTCAATGCTGAGCATGCGCCCCCGCCTCAGCATGGTCTCATAAATCTCGATCAGGCCGAATTCGTTCATCTTCTCCAGGTTCAACGCGACATCTCCCTCCCAGCGATGTCCCGCCTGGGTGAGGATGCTTGCATCCGTGTTCACGCGGTTATTGAACAGGTCAGAAATACGCTGGTTGAACGGGTTGATGCCGGCGAGCACGCGCTTGATCCAGCCCTCAGCCAGGGCCGGTTTGGTCCAGTCGGACCACTGGTTATAGAACGGATGAGTAGGGTCCTTCGGCCGGTAACGCATCACGACATAATTGTCCGAGAGGGCCTGTACGCCCGCCCCGCCGAGCACGTAAAGGGGAAGGCCGAGGCCCTTTGCCAGCGTGAGGTAGGTGGTCATTTCAGCGTTGCCGAGCGGCGGAGCGCCATCCACCGGGGGAGCGATTTTCCAATCATACTCGTACTCGGTGAAACGGCCTCCGAGATCGGCGGTGTGCTGCAGCGTGACTTGCTCGCTGAGTGGATTTGCGGCAGAGATGACTTTCGTTTCCCCGCTGTAAAGACTGCCGCCCACGCGGAAGATGTGCATTGCCACGGGCGTGCCTGGTTGCGTGAAAGCGGTGCTGCTATTCTCAAGAAGCGTTACATAGCCGCTGCCTGGCCCCACGGAGCTGAGTGCATAGGAATCAACTGCGGTGTTGTCGTTTGTGAGCATCGTCACGTCCTGCACTCCCACCTGCGTGGTGAAGTCGGGACGTGGGATGTAGCTGCCGGGCCGTGCGGGGTTCTCATAGAACGTCTCTACACTGGTCAATAGGCCATCCACGAGCTGGGACCATTTGGCGTAATCGGAATCACTTTGCGGACAGAGCGCTTTAACAGCCGCGAGTTCGGCGCCGCGCAAAACATTCAAAAGCACGTAGCTCTCGCCGAAGATTTCGTCCTTGGCCACGCCGCGGAATACCAGGGCGCCATTTGTGCCGCGGTTAGGATCGTAATCCAACCGTTCGGCAAGGTGCGGCGCCAGACGCGGGAAATAGGACTTCCCCTGATAGTTCTCCGCAACGATACCTCCCGGCAACCCTTTCAGGCCAAACGCGCCGAGGTCGGCAATCTTTTCCCGCGTGGGATCATGCAGGACTGCGCTGATGCTCGTGTGATTCGTGTCTTTCGCGATCGATTGTTGATACAGCAGGTGGGCGCTTGCCATATCGCGCACACCGGGCATACCGAGCCGCGCTTTCGTGATCGTGGCGCCGAACGGGAGAGTGGGTAAAGGCTTCGAGGAATCGCTCGGATCTGTTGCCGGCCAGACCGGGCGGTAAACAATATCCAGAGCCGGACTTTGAGGGGAGGAAGGATCTCCGGCAAACGTTTTGCCATCCGTATTCAGGGGGCGCAAGTAGGGCACGATCGAGCCTTCAGCGGGAGGCTGGGCCAGACCCGGCCACGCAAAGCCAGGCTGCGTTTTATAATAGAACCGCATCGTGAAGCTGTTCGAAGGCACGGGCGATGCCGCGAGATAGGGAGGTCTGCCCGCGTGAGTCACCACTGATCCTGTGTAGCGGTTCGAGGATGTGATCTGGCAGAAACCCTGTGCCAAAACTGCGCCACTGCCGATTACCTCGATGGTGAGACTGTTGGTCCAGATGCTGGCATCGCGAGTATCCTCGACTACCAGGGGAATAATAACAGTGCCCACATCCGTTGCGGCTGGGGTGCCTTCCAAGCCGAGCCCGGAAAGTCTTAGCCAACCGGGCAAAGCCTGAGGGCTTGAGACTTGCAGCAGCGCGTCCTCGCGCGAGGCATGCAATTGATAATGGAACGGTTGGCCTGCGACTGCTTTCCCGGCGACCGGAGGTAGAAACGTGCTGGTCAGCCTGTCGTAAGTGCCTGCCTGCAGCGCGGGCGCTCCCTGGTGCAATCCACGATACACCCACAGGTCCTGGTTGCGATCACGGTAGGTAAAGCGCCAGTAATGTCCAAGCGATCCGTTGGTCATCGTGTCGATCCACCCAACGGGCAGGTCTCCACCAGGATATTGCGGCTCGTAATTAAAATTGTGTGCGCTATCGCCCTGGCCGAGCACCGGTTTCCCCAGCAATGGCAGTGGCATCGGAGGCTGGAACATACGTCCGGCTTGAGAGATATAGTCAAATACGATGCCTGCTTCAGGTTTCTCCCTCAGCACTTGGAACACAGCCATGGCGGGCCGTCCGTCCTGAGCCAGATAGTCGACCAACACGTAAGGATGTGAGGAGTAACCGACGGCGTTCGTGAGATTCAGGTCGTCGCGTGTGGCGAAGGCCATTCCTCCTGCCATCAGAGCGTGTTCCTCGTTTGGATTATAGCCTGGGAGCGCGGGGTTGTTCTGGAAATAAATGGTTCCCTGGGTTTCGAAAGTATCCAGCGCGCCACTGCCCTTATTGCTGGCGAGGACGATTTCCCGTGCCGACGACGGCCAGCGAATGGAATAGATTCCCATGGCAGCCGGCCAATGGACGGGGGTGAAACCGAGGGCCTGGTTTCCAGCGTTAGGCCCGGCATTGGGAGCGTTGGCTCGGAACCACCAAACCTGGAGGCTGTTGCTCCCGGGAATTGCGTTCACCGGGATGATGGCTCCCTTATTGGCTGCGGCGAAACCCGCCTGGAAGGGATCGACGTAAGCGTTCACGTCATAAGCGGTGCCACCTTGCAGGTTCACATAGCCTGCCATGTAGCTGGAACTACTGGAGCCAAGTTCCCCGGATGGAGCCGTGATCCGCTCACCGACAGGCACCGTTTCACGCACAACACGTGGTGCCACGAGTTGACCTGAAGCATCCGCAGGCCAGTGGAGACTGTGCGAGTTGGTATCCCACGCAGCCAGGTTAGTTGCTACACAATGCTCGAATCCGTTCGAAGCCAGGCTCGTGTCCAACCAGGAGAATACGCGCTCGAAGGCCACCTCGCCTTCTCCAGCATGGAAGCGGAGGAGACTACGATGAGCGGGTTGCGCGGCATCAAGCCAGGTATAGAACCGGAAATCATGTGTCAATTGAGCTCGCGGACGGTCCAGCGCGTCCTGATAGTCGATAACCGGAGCATTTTGCGAATCGAGAGGCACAGCGGTGGCCCTGGCCTCCAGGTCCGTGGCGGCGACGGGGCGGACGTAATGGCTGTAGCGCGAGATGTCCGATGGCCAGGAGAACTGGTATCGGCCGAACAGGGCGGGCCATTTCAACCCCGCTACACCTTGCTCCATCCAGTGAACCTGGAAATCGTTGAGATTTCTCGTTTCACGGGTGGCAAATAATCGAACGCGATCACTGCCTGGGGCATGAAGTTGATAGACGAACGCATCACCGGAGATCTGGAGCACCGGTTCGGCAAAGAGTTTACCCAGCACCCCCGGAGACGGCGGGGTTACCTGTTCGCCCAGATCGATAGGAACATCCTGGGGAACCGGCCGTTTTATAACATCAACCACTTCGAACCCGAGGTGCGTATAGGTTCCGTCGGGCCGCTCATCTCCGAGCAACTCGACAAAGACGCGCCCCTCGCGGTTGTAGGCCAGCAGGTTTCCGCGATCGAACCAGAGAGTGCGAAGCTCAGGAAGCACCTGGTTGGTTGTGCCCCCTGGAACGGTGTGTGCCGGTCCAGTATATGGCTCGGGGACGGTCTGGGGAAAATCGCGGTTGTAAACGACTTTAACAGTGCGAACCACGGCAGAAGGCACGGCAACCGGCTTGCCTAGATCGCTGAACTCCTGCTCCGTCCAGTACATCTTGCGAGAAGGTTTGCATGCCGCTGCAGAGACGATGTAGAGCTCTGTGTAGAGGAGGCGGATGGTTGAGCCGTTGGTCTCAAAGCTTGGGCCCCCTGGATTCGAATAGGAGGGCAGCGTTGCCGCAGTATAAGCCTGGGCCTTGCGCCAGGTAATAAGCATCGGTCCGGGCTGAATGGCAAAAGTTTGCCGGGCATGCGGGCTCCAATAGTAGCCAGAGTTCAGGTGGCTATTGGTCGAGTAAGGCTCCGCCAGCCAGTAAGATTCCGGGGGCATGGCGGTCTGCAGCCGTCCAGACTCATCGGTCTGAGGCACAGAAACGAGGCTGCCGAAGGAGAAGGATGTCTGACGGGAAAAGTAGGGAGCACCTGCATGGGATTGGCGCATGACCAATGCAATGGTTCCATTGGTCTTTATCAGGGGAAGGCGCATGGCCTCAGCTACTGCCCCGGAAAAGGGAGTCGTCCCGGTGCGAAGTAAGGAGGAATTGCTGACGGCCAGCCAACCGGCATGAGGGAGGCCCGGAACGGCGCCGAAAGAAGCCACCCCACGGAACTGACCCAGGGTAGGGGGCATGGGGACCCCGAATTCGTTGGTTGTCACTAGAGGCGGACCCGCCAGTGATTGCCAATTGAAAGGGGTGGCATCCAACCGCTGTTCAAGCGGGAGGTCCGCCGCCAGGGCACGCGTGCCAAGCGCGAGGCAGGCGGATAGAACGGCTTTTAGTAAGGTTCGCATACGCTGGATGTTTCTCCAGGTTATTGGCGCCAATTATTGAACACGCATGATGTACGCCAGTGCGTAGAAGGGCGGCATGTTGTTGTGGGCTGCACCGGAGCCGGCGGTGTTCGACCACCAGGTGCGCCAGCCATTGTTCCGGCCCTCTCCCGGGGCGGCAGTTGCTTCAGCAGACCCATTCCAGGAGGAACTGTATCCGACGGTATTGACTGAGATACTATGGGAGTGCGTCGGCATTTCCGCCGCGCTCAATGCATGATTTTCCTCGCCTCCACGGTCTCCTACCGCGCGTGGAGCCAGGTTCACCCCTGCACCAGCGCCCAGGACAAAGCGGCCACTCAGGTTAGGCGTGCCGTTGAAGCCATCGCAAATGGCCCAGCCAGCAGGCACATTGGTAACAGACCCCGACCACATAATGATGCCACCTACCGGAATAATGCCGTTGCCCGCGAAAGCCGTTGCCGTCACCGTGCCTGAAACATCCAGCGCGCTGGAGGGGTTGGGCTTGTTGATGCCCACCGAGGTGCCAGTGACATTAACCACGTTTCGATTTGTGTCGTTTGCCAGGCTATACGCCGAGACAGCGTTGCGGGCCAAGAAGGTATAAGGAGAGGTGAGGAAACGCAGGCGTGGCAGAATGGTGGCGTCGGTGTTGCCGGCTCCAATGTGCTTCACGGTAAGCTCGATGTATCGTTCCGAAGCGTTGGGTCCCTGGAAGATGCCGGACAACGCACCATGGCTCACGCCCGATATCGCAACGCCCTCGCCCAGTAGCACGTTAAAATAGCCTTTGTCGATCGTTACGGTTTGTTGCTCCGCCCACAGCAGCTTTGCCGGATCGGTGGAGCTCTGATCGCTCCATAGCCTGAAGATCACATCGTAATTCTTTGGCGCTGCCAGGCCGAGCGCGTTGCCATTGGCATCAGCCACATGACCCTGGTAAGTGAGGCGCTCGGGCGGGTTGCTGTCGGCAAAACCCGGAAGGGCAATCAGGCTCGCGAGCAGTAGGGTCCAACAGGTGAGGGCGGCTTTTGATGCGTTCATAAAATGACAGTTGTGATTCAGGTTCATGGAATTCGGGTGAGGGTTGGAACGGCCAGCAGACGGTTCAGAACAAACGCGCCGCGCACTTCGAAACGGCGGGTGTCAGGGCCACTGCCACTGCGGTTCAGCCCTAACACGGTAATGACTTCGGTGTAATCGCCTTGAAGGATTCGGCCTGCCTCTGTGAGGCTGGCGAAGTCCGTTCCAGTCGGCCCTGGAACAAGGGTGATCTCCCGGCGCACGGAATAGGACTCGGCCCCTTGTGGCAGGGTTGTTTGGAAAGAGGCATCGCGGTTATCGTGGTCGGGATGGTACGTGTGCAGGAAAGGATTTGATCCCTGATCGTTGTAATCCAGGGTTACAGTGGCTGTGATGCTGGCGGGGGTGTTGAAATTGCCGTTGAACGCCCAGCCGGGATTGCTTTCGCTCCAAGGCAGATGCGCGGTGCTCAGGCGGCGCGCGCGATCCAGGAAACGCCCGTCGAGGGCTGCTTCGCTCGTTGCCACGATGGTGTTGGTAGCAGCATCGAGCCCGCAGTACACCCGCTGAAGTAACAGTGCGCTGCCTGTGCCCTCGGGATTGTGCACCAGCAGTTGCAGCGGGAACACTCGCGACACCCGGCCTAGACCCGTGTTCGTTTGAGTGACGATGTAGGTCCCATTGGACGACAGCACGGGCTGCCCGGCTGCATCTCTGGCATACGTTTTTAAATAGGAGCCCACCTCGGAAACCACCGCGCGCCCCACCCACAACCCTGCCTCGGACGCCTTGGTGGCAGTGACGGGCACCTCAACCTGGGAATGCCCCAGAGAATCGGTGAGGCGCAGGATTCCTGCGAAAACACCGCCGTGCTCACCCGTCATTTGGGATCGATTCAGCCCGATGGCTATTTCGACCTCCGATCCCTGTTGGCTCTGGGGAGCCAGAGTCCATGAGTGGTATGCAGCCCCGCCGAGCGGAATGGTTGCGTAGGTAAAATCGTTCGTGCGCAGGGCACCGCGCAGCACCAGGGCTGGAGTTCCCTGAATAGCCGGTTGCCCGGCAGGAGCGGTCTCAGAGGGGACAAGCTGTACAGTCACGGTCAAAGACGCGGAGGTGAGGTTGCGCAAGCGCACGCTTTGCACGCTGCTGTTTTCACCGAAACTCACACCCTGTGCGCTACACACAACTTCAAACGGCCCAAAGTAGTTGTTGAACAGCGTTCCAGACCGCATCCAGAAGGCTTGTCCGCGCCGCACTGGAGTGGTGCGGAGAGTCAAAACCTCGGAGGGATTATCTGAATCGAGATCACCTCCACGGTAAAAATAGATCTCACCTTCCGCTCGCAAAGATGGGTTGGGCGCCAGGAACTGCTCAAACGAAGGCGGGTTGGAGACAGGAGTGGGGAAACCCAGGAGATTGAGACCCGTGCTGGTCCACTGGTAAATGGGAGCGAGCGCTTTGCCACGGATTTCCCAAGTGTAAGTGGGGAGATCATTGGGCACACGCACCAGGTATGCGGCGTTGCCGGCCAGACGTTGCAGCGTTGAAGAATCGGGAGATGAACGGGTCCAACTCAGCCATTGGCTTCCGCTATCGGCTGGGGACTGTGGATCCTGGATGAACTGTTGCGTGGAGGGCGCGGGGCGCCATTGCCAGATCTCCTGAATGGGGCTTGCCGGGTTTTGACCCAGCACACCTGGAATATCGGTGTACGAGGGGTCCACATGCAGATAAACTGCATTCCAGCCGTTGGTGAGAGTAATCCTCTGGGTGATCCACTGGGCGTGGCTTGAAACGATGCCGGATAGAAGCGAGCCTGTCAGAAATAGCCGAAACCACAGCCGGGCCAAAGCGTGCGGCTTACAGTACGAGCAAAGTCTTTTCATATCATTTTGCAGACAAGCTGAGAAGCAACCCGGTCAAGTCTTTCGGCGCATCGAAACGGCGCTGTCCGGAACCGTTCGCGGATGGAACGGACTTCTATCTGATTGCGAATGCAATAAAGCTCAGCACAACGAATGCCAGATTCAAAGGTACCGAATATATGCCGACCACTCATTCGGACCCCCTGGGATTACGTGTGCGATTACTGGGTTATCGTCCGCTCTCCAGAAATGTTTAGAGGAAAATCGGCATGCCTATCACAGCGCGTGAGAAGGGGGGTGTCCTAATACTGGGCAGTGAGACCTGGGGGCCTCATTCAGTGCGCCAACTGCGACATGGTGTTGCATGGGACCCCGTCGGCTCATTCATCTGCGATCATCCGGGTCATCTGCGGAGCACGAAAGGGGAGCATCCACAGATAACGCAGATGCACGCAGATCGTGAAAAGTGGCACGCAAGCATGACGGCCGTTCAATGGACTTTGCATTGTCATTAATGATTTCGAGACGTTTGTGAAGTTAATTTAATATTGACTTATCAGGCATCAGTGTTTAGGTTCCCCTGCCAATCCCGATCAATCTCATGAAGATTCTTTCCATGTGCATTAACCGAAAAGGCAGGCTCTTTTCTGTGGCCGCTCTCTTGCTCACCCTGGCCTGCGAGGCCGGAGCGGACGTGGTGCCCACCGGTCCGCCTCAACCCCGTGACCAGATTGATCGCTGGTATTACCGCGCCACCAATCAGATCCATCGTGTGCGCTTTCTCGGTGGATTCTTCATAGGCCTGGGCGACAAAGGCACGCTTGTGACTTCGCCTGACGGACAGGACTGGACGGTCCGAGACTCCGGAACCACAAACCGGCTGCAAGGAGTGGCATGGGGGACGGTAGGCCTCACACCAAAGTTCATCGTGGTCGGAGCCAAGGGGACAATTCTTACGTCTGCGGACGGGATCAACTGGACTTCAGTATCGGCCACCACACAGGACTTGAATGATGTGGCGTGGAATGGGACCCGTTTTGCCATAGCGACGACGGCCAATTCATCCGCGGAGCCCAATATTCTATTTTCCTCGAATGGCGAGACTTGGTCTGGAGCATCCTTCGTCAATAATCCAGATCCCAGTTTCCCTTTTTTTACCTCTGCGATCGGAACGGCGGGCAGTTATTTTATCACTGCGGGCGGTTCCCAGTTTGCCTACAACATTTGGAGAAGCTCAACCGGAGCTGCCTGGGACAACGTTGGTTTCGCAGATGCTGTTGTTGAGGGCATCGTTTCTGGGAATGCACGCACGGTTGTGGTCGGCTGGGAGGGATGGCCGCGCGTATCTACCAATAACGGAGCGACCTGGTTCCCTGTAGCTTCAGATGTGATCACATCGAACGCTTATCAACCACCTTGGTACGAGATTCCCATGGTGGGTAGCGACATTTCCTTTGGAAATGGCATGTTCGTTACTCCGCGCGGTTTTCGCAGAAATGGGTTGCTCACGACTGAAGACGGCATTACCTGGGCAAAACGCGATCTGTTCACCGGCGCCTTAATTGAAAGCGTAGCCTATGGCAGCGGCACCTTTGTCGCGACCTGTTCAGGCGGTGCCTATCCTGCGGGTATCTACCAGTCCGCCCATGCTGCAACTCCGATTCTGACAACGCATCTCGAAGGGGAACCGAAAGCTTTTGTTGTCGATGTTTCGGGAGAAATCGGACGCACTTATGTTTTGCAGACCTCGCATGATATGCAGAGTTGGACAAATCGCATCACTTACACCAGCACGAACTCAATCACCCGGTTCGTGGACCCAATACCAGCATCAACCCCGTCCCTGTTCTATCGTTCGATCAGCCCTTGAATCTGCACGGTTGGTTATTGGGCCGGATTTTTCGAGTGCCGACTACTGTTTCCGGCGAACGAGGTTCTCGTCCATCGAGACCAGGTAATAAATCCCGTTGAGGTTAGCGATCATATCCCGGATGAACTCGGGCCATGTCCTACGTGGGTTCGTACCTACACCTACATCCAGGAGTAGCACCATTGGGAGATGACTTTTTCAGGAGGTGTTCCTGGCGCTCTTGGAAGAACACATGATCGATAATGATCCGAATTATTTGTGGGGGGGGACAGTTCAGCCGTCCCTTGCGGGACTCTGGACCTATTATGTCAAGCACCCAATGCTGAAGCATTGGGCTATTTCCATCTGTCCCTTCCGGGACAAGAGAAAGCCATGGAAAGGGTCCATATCCTATGGGGTAGGGGCTTCTTAGCGACACCTTTTCGGACATCTGGATTGATCTATGAAACCTGTGGATTCCCCTTCCTTCTATTGTGTTGCTCACCCACTTATATTCACACCCGTCAGTGGCGGGCTGCATAATCACCGGAGGATGTCGGCAATTACGTGGCGTATCGAGTTAACATCGAGACGGTTTCCAGGTCGCTGTCGCGGAGCTCCAGACCGTAGGAGTGTCTCAAACTTTGCGTTCTATCGTTGATCCACGTGATGAAGGCAGTGGCGTCGCCGCCGGAGAGCGTTGAGAGCATTTCATGCGCTTCAGGCTGCGAATCGAGCGCGGCAATTTGGGGCATTCTGCCATGCACCCAACCTGCAGGCATCGCCTCGCAGCCGGAAGGCGCATTTGTTGCCAGCCAGACCAGGCGTTCCAGGGCAGACCGAAGAAAGATCATCCCTCCACCAGACCTGTTGAACGAGTGCCACCCTTCAAGCGGTTCACCATTGATCGTGAACTCCAACCGGGAACTTTCATTGCGCCATAGCAAATAACGCGGCGGCGCACGCCAGATTCCCGCCCGATTAAACCGCGGTTTAAGCTCCAACAACAGTTCCGCTTCCCTCTGGAGGGCGGCAGGTTCATCCACGCATTCCTCCCAGGTGATCTTTTCTACAAGGCGCAACAGGCGCAATGTGCGCCGCGCCATCCGTTCCGGATTGGCGACACGGTAGCTTCCAAGGCGGCGCCGCAAGCTTTTGGCTTTTCCGACGTAGAGGACGGTTTCAGCAGCACCGTGCATGAGATACACGCCGGGTTTCTCCGGCAATTGCCGGAAGAACTCCCGCCCCAACCGCTCCACCAGTGGTCGTGGATCGGGGAACAACAAGATCTGCGCCATAGCCTGCAGAATTTACTACACCGAAAGGACAAATGGCGTCCAACCCCGCCGGTTTTTCTCAATGCTTTCGAGTGGCGTTTGCCGGAGCTAACGGCTGGACAAATTGGGGATGAGTTACGCCCCTGGACGTTTGAGGACTGCCACCACTTCCCGAGTTCCGCCATGGGCAAAGTTGGTATCAAAGATACTCACCAGTTCCCAACCCTCTTCGCCGAGTTGATTGAGATGGTCGTTGAACTGGTTACCGTCGATCTTGCCCCCGAGGAACCACCGGGAGGCTTCGAACATGACCGTTCTGTATTCCCACTTCATAAGTGCGCGCAGTCTTCACGTTCAGTGGCGGCAGAGCAATTACAATGGGTCAATGCGTTTGGAATGGGAGGAGGTGTAGGACCTCGGACATCTTTATGGCAATAGGGGTAATCCCAGCTCTTTTAGGAATGCGTTGTGTTTAGTGGTGGCGGTTTGGATGGTCTTCTGGATCTTTACCAGGTCGGTGTGGGTGGCTTTTAGGTCGATTTCGTCTTCCGCTACGGCGGTGCTGATGTAGCGGGAGATGTTCAGGTTGAAGTCGTTCTTCTCGATCTCAGCCATGCCGACCCGGCGGGAATAGCGCTCCTCTTCCTTCCGGAACTGGTAGGTCTGGACGATCTTCCCAATATCCTCCTCGCGAAGGCGGTTCATGCGTTTGCCTTTCTCGAAGTGCTCGGAGGCGTTGATGAAGAGGACGTCGTCCGGCTTCTTGCAGCGTTTGAGGATGAGGATGCAAACAGGGATGCCGGTCGAGTAAAACAGGTTGGAGGGCAGGCCGATGACGGTGTCGATATGGCCGTCCTTCAAAAGCTTGGTGCGAATGCGTTCCTCCGCTCCGCCACGGAAAAGGACGCCGTGCGGGAGGATGATGGCCATCACGCCCTGTTCTTTCAGATAGTGGAAGCCGTGCAGGAGAAAAGCAAAGTCGGCGGCGGATTTGGGCGCCAGCCCGTGGTTTTTGAATCGGACGTCCTCGGCAAGGGCATCCGTCGGCTCCCAGCGGTAGCTGAAGGGTGGATTGGCGACGATGGCATCGAAGGTGGGTTTTTTAGCGGGGTTCAGCTCGCGAAGGATGTCCCACTCGTTGAGCAGGGTATCGCCATGGTAGATCTCGAATTCCGAATCCTTCACTCCATGGAGGAGCATGTTCATGCGGGCCAGGTTGTATGTGGTGATATTCTTTTCCTGGCCGTGGATCTTGCCGATGGTGCCACCGGCCCTGGCCACTCGCTTGCGCACATTCAGGAGGAGGGAGCCGGAGCCGCAGGCGAAGTCCAGAACGCTTTCGAGGCGCTTCCTCGGGCCGGTTTTTGGCTCCTGGCTGTCCAGGGTGACGATGGCGGAGAGGACGTCTGAAATCTGCTGGGGGGGTGTAGAATTCGCCAGCTTTCTTTCCGGAGCCCGCGGCAAACTGGCCAATCAGGTATTCATAGGCATCGCCCAGCGCATCGACATTTGTGGAGAACTCAGCCAGCCCTTCGGCGATCTTCTGGATGATCGTGCAGAGCTTGGCATTGCGATCGGCATAGGTGCGCCCGAGTTTATCGGACGCAAGATTGATTTCGGAAAACAGGCCGTTGAAGGTGCTCTCGAAGGATTCGTTTTCGATGTACTTGAAGCCGGCCTGGAGGGTGTTGAGCAGTTCGCCGTTCTGGGTGCGAGCCATGTTGGCGATGCTGGTCCAGAGGTGGTCTGGCTTGATGATGTAATGGACCTTGCGGCGCATCTGTTTCTCGAAATCGACGACGTCGCCCGGGTTGTTGGCATACCAGAGCGCGAGGGGCACGCGGCGGTCATCGGCCTCAACTTTGGGGTAATCCTTGCCGAGTTCCTTCTTTGCGGCGGTCTCGTAGTTGTCCGAGAGGTACCGCAGGAAAAGGAAGGAGAGCATGTAATCGCGGAAGTCATCCGCGTTCATGGCGCCGCGGAGTTGATCGGCGATGTTCCAGAGCGTCTGGCCTAGTTTTTTCATGGAAAGTGAGAAGTTAGAAGTGAAAAGTGAGAAAGCTATTGGGATTTGAGTTTTTTCACGATGGTGGTGAGGATGGCGGTGAGCTGGCTGGCTTCGTCCAGCAGGGGTGCCAGTTGGGGTTCTGGCACGATGTTGGTGGCGGTGAGGAGCCTGAGCCAGGAGCGTTGCATGGGTTCATCATTCGGTTTTCTAACTTTTTACTTCTTACTTCACACTTCTCTCTTCGTGGATGGGAATAGCTGCTGCATCAGGGCTTTCTTGTGGGTTCTGAGGGCTTCGAGTTTTTCGGTTTGGGCGGTGATGAGGGCGTCGAGGCTGCTGAGGCAGTCGGCGATCCGGCGTTGTTCGGGGACGGATGGCAGTAGCAGCTCAACTTGAACAAGGTCCGACTTCTTTACGTGAACAAACGAGGCTTTGAATCCATGCGTCCTTCTCGCAATGTCTTCTTCAACCCTCGCAAGGACAAGTAACGCGAACTGTAATGTGATCTGCTGCTCATCCATCAGCACCTTGAAGATATGCTGATTCAAGACGCCAGACGGACCATTCCAAATACGAGCGCCGAAAGAGGAACCCAGCGTTCCAGACCAAGCAAAGAGTAAATCTCCTGATTCAACGCGGTTTCGTTCTGGCACTGGTGCCTGCGAGTAATTGAACTCAGCGGAAGGATCATTCAGGTTCTGGATGCGGATGATTGGAGTCCCGGCTGGTTTCCAGTCTTCCGGCTTGAATGCACAACCGTTGATGAGGCTAAACATCTCACCAATCGTCCGAACTTCCCACTCCCCGGCGTTTTGGAATTCGAGGAAGCGGAGGCGGGGTTGGGTTTCGCCCTCGCGGGGGAAAAGCTGCTGCATCAGCCCTTTTTTATGGGTCTTGAGCGCGTCCAGTTTTCGGGCTTGCGCGGCGATCAGGTCGTCCACAGAACCCAGGCAGTCGGCAATTTTTTGTTGCTCGTCCAATTCTGGCAGTAAGACACTCAGCTTAAGAAAGTCGTTCTTACTTAAAACTCGATTTCTCCCTGCGCCGCCGGGAGAAATTACACCGAGTTTATAAATGAATAACTTGTCGAGGATTACGTATCTGAAGAATTCAGGGGTCGCCCTGCCTTTCTCGAATGTATAGGTGGGGAAACGATGCGAAACTAAAGCTCCCTCATCGGAGGTTTGCGCAATGGCTACGGCTCCTTCCCATGCAAACGTGATGTTTACGACCAAGTCATTGCACTTCACCTCATAGAGATCCTCCATCGCATTTTTTTCAGGATCCGCCAATCTCTTCAAGAATGTCCCTTTTCCATGGCTTCTTAAACCGAGCCCCGTGTATGGCTCAGTTGGCTTCCTCTTTTTTCGCAATATTGGGGAAAGCACTTCAGCCAAGCGTGTCTCCTCCCAGCTCTGCGTCTCCCGGAACTCCGGAAACCGCAACTTCGGCACCAACGCGGGTTTTCCGTTTGCCTTCATGGCTGGTGTCTTCGTCTTACTGCTCATGAAAAAAGTGAAAAGTGAAAAGTGTGAAGTGAAAAAGCAAAAGGGAAAACTGAAAGGGGGAAGGTTCGTGGCAGTTATTCGAAAACTTCGAACAACTGAATCCCGGGCCAGCCTCGCTGGTTCTTTGTTTCAGTTTCATCTTTTTTCTAACTTCTCACTTTTCACTTCTAACTTTCATACGCGGCAGGTCATTGGCCAGTTCGGCTTCGATTTCCGCGATGGTGGGCAGGCTGCCGCGGAGGTTTTCGGGCAGAGAGTCGGTCAGTTGGGTCTGCCAGGCGGCGACGGCGATGGATTGATCCAGTCCACGGAGGGCGTATTCAGCAACGAGCCTGTTCTTCTTCCGGCAAAGGAGCAAGCCGATGGTGGGTTGGTCATCCGGGTGGCGAAGGAGGTCGTCCACGGCGGAAAGGTAGAGATTGAGTTGGCCAACATCGCCGGGATTGAAAGCGCGGGCTTTCAACTCGATGACGACATAGCGGCGCAGCTTGAGATGGTAGAAGAGCAGGTCGAGCGGGTAGTCGTCACCGCCCACTTCCAAGCGCACTTGCCGGCCGACAAAGGCGAAGCCGGTGCCAAGCTCCAGGAGGAATTTCTGGATGTGGTCCACGAGGGCCTGCTCGACCTCGGCCTCACGGCGTGGGTCGGCAGTGCCGAGAAAATCGAAGAGGTAGGGGTCCTTGAAGATCTGGGCGGCCATGTCCGACTCGGCTGGCGGCATGGTCAGGGCAAAGTTGTTCTGGGCCTTGGCCGCCCGAAGGTGAAGCTGGTTTTGGATTTGGATTTCCAGGATGTTGCGGCTCCAGCCATGGGTCAGCGTTTCGCGGATGTAGAAATCGCGCGCGGCAGGGTCCTTGACCATTTGCAGGAGACGTACGACGTGGCCCCATGGCAATTGCGAAACAGGTTGTTTCGCAATTGGGCTGAGGGGAAACGACTCAGCAAAAAGCTTCATTGAAAGCAGGTTGCGCGACGATAGTCCCCCCATGTCTGGAAAGGCTTCCTGGAGGTCGGCGGCTAGACGGTCGATAATTTTGGCGCCCCAGGCCGCATCGGTTTGGCGAGCGAGGATGAGTTTGCCTATTTGCCAGTAGGCCTCAATGACGATGGGATTAGCGGCGAGAATCGCACGGACGCGGGCACTGCTGAGGTGGGTCTTTATCGCCTGAAGTGTGGCGGCGTAACCTTTCGGCAGGGATGCTGCAGCGGGGGCGACCGGAAAGATGGCATCGGTCCGGGTGCGGCCACGGGAAAGGCGCGACTCGTCCGGCGTTTGCCTGGAGGTCCTGCGTGATTTCTTACGGCTCATAGAAAAAGGGAGAAGTGAAAACCTAAAATTGAGAAATCAAAAGGGAAAAGGTGGGAAGTTGGATTCATTTTTTAACTTTTCACTTCTAACTTTCATACGCTGACAGTCCTGAAATCTCGCGACCCGCTGCGCGTTTTGTGAGGAGGGGATGAAGGTCCTTCATGAGGGCAAGCTCGGCTTGGGTGCGCGCTTTCCAGCCGAGTTCCAGCGGAGCCATGAGGTCGCTCAGCTTCTCCCCATCGAAGATCATGCGATCAAGGATGCCGTCCACGAAAGCTTGCACGGCGGGGATTGCGAGACTGTGCCTGGTGGCGATGGCGGCGAGTTCGGCGGCGTCCTTCTCCGCCTTGAAACGGGTGAAGCCTTCGCGAATCGCAGCTTCGCTCAGGCCTTCGCCCTCTTTGAGCGTGGCGATGTAGGCAGCGATGTCTTCGCGGTCATTGATGAACTTGGCATCAGACTGAATGAGGCCGATGAGCTCTTCCCGCGTCATCTTGTGCTTGCCGGGCTTCTGCTGGGAGAAGCGGGCGATGAGGCCCATGATGTAATCGTAATCAATGACGGCAGAGGCAAAGAGGACGAACTCGAAATCCACCTGATCCACGGCTGTGCCGGGCTTGTCGCCGGTTTTGCCTTGCTGCGCTTTGAGGCGTTGGGCGGTTTCCAGATAGGCGCTGCGGAAGCCGAGCAGGTTCTCTTTCGGCAGGACCTGGTCGATTGTCTTTTTGTCTTCGGGGGTGAGATCGGTGTATTGGTCGAGCTGGGTTTTGAGGCGTTGAACTTCCTTAAAGTGATTGATGAAGGCGGCGCGGGCGTCATCCCCCTTGATATTGGGGACAGCCTCCGGGGCGCAGTCCAGGCCCTGGGACTTCATGAACTCACCGAGCTTTTGGACAGCCGTCTCAAGCTTCTTTATGACCACGGGTGCTTTGTCCACCAGCCAGATCTCGCGAACCTGCTCGGCGGTTTTTTGGCCAGAGAAGAGGGTGATGGCGGCATCCACGGCATCCTGCTGCTGACGGAAGTCCAGGATGTTGCCGTAGGGCTTGGTGGCGTTGAGAATGCGGTTGGTGCGGGAGAACGCCTGAATCAAGCCGTGGTGCTTGAGGTTTTTATCTACATAGAGCGTGTTCAGGTATTTGGAATCAAAGCCGGTGAGCAGCATGTCCACCACGATGGTGATATCGATCTTATGGTGCGAGACGTTGGGATTGGCTTTGCGAAGATCTTCGTTGGGCCATTGGTGGTCTTTGATGCGCTTCTGCACATTCTGATAGTAGAGATCGAAGTCGCCAATGGTGTGGTTAGTGCCGAACCGCAGGTTGTATTCCGCAATGATCGCTTTGAGCGCGGCTTTTTTCTTCTCGGGCTCGACTTCGTTATCGGCCTTTTCCTGTTCAAGATCCGCCGCGAGCTGCTCGATGTCTTTCTTGCTCTCCGGAGTTTCAGCAAGCTGAGGCGGTGGAGAAAACACGCAGGCGATATTCAGCGGCTGGAAATCGGGGTCCTCGTGCTGCCTCGCGGCTTGCAGCGATTTGAACAGTTCAAAATATTCAATGGCATCATTGATGGAGGCGGTGGCCATGAGGGCATTGAAACGGCGGCCGCCAGTGGCGGCATCGTGCTTGGTAAGGATGGCTTCGATAATGGCCTGCTTGGTGTAGATGGCCCCTTCCTTTAGAGCGTTTTCATCTTCCGGCTTAAAGTAATCCACATGGAAGCGGAGGACGTTCCTGTCTTCAATGGCGTGAGTGATCGTGTAGGCGTGGAGTTCTTTCTGGAACAGGTCCAGCGTGGTTTTCATGGACGCCTGCTGGCCCTCTATCTTCTGCGCAGTAGCGTTCGCCTCAAAGATGGGTGTGCCAGTGAAGCCGAAGAGCTGGGCCTTGGGGAAGAACTCTTTAATGGCGGCATGATTGGCGCCGAACTGGGAGCGGTGGCACTCGTCGAAGATGAAGACGATGCGCTTATCACGCAAGGGTGCGAGCTGTTCTTTGTAGGTGGGCTGGTCGTTTTTCTTGCGCTGCTTGTTGCGCTTGCTGTCCTCATCCAGGGCGAGGCCAAGCTTCTGGATGGTGGTGACGATGACCTTATCGGCATAGTCTTCCGAGAGCAGGCGCTGAACGAGGGCGGCGGTGTTGGTGTTTTCCTCGACGCAGCCTTCCTGGAAACGGTTGAACTCTTCGCGGGTCTGGCGGTCAAGGTCCTTGCGATCGACGACGAAGACGCATTTCTCGATCTCCTTGCTATCCTTGAGGAGGGTGGAGGCTTTGAAGGAGGTGAGCGTCTTGCCGCTGCCGGTGGTGTGCCAGACGTAGCCGTTGCCGCAGTTCTGGCGGATCGTCTCGACGATGTGTTTGACGGCGTACACCTGATATGGGCGCATGATCATGAGCTTCTGCTCGCTAGCTATCAGCACCATGTAGCGGCTGATCATGTGACCAAGGGGGCATTTGACGAGGAAGGTCTCGGCGAAAGAATCGAGATGGCTGATCTTCTTGTTGGACTCGTCCGCGAACTGGTAAATAGGGAGGAAACGCTCCTCGGCATTGAAGCTGAAATGGCGGCTGTTGTTATTGGCAAAATACCAGGTGTCGGTGCGGTTACTGACAATGAAGAGCTGCATGAAGCAGAGGAGCGTGCGGGTGTAGCCATTGCCCGGGTCGTTCTTGTAGGAAACGATCTGCTCCATGGCTCTGCGAGGGCTGATGCCCAAAGCTTTTAACTCGATCTGAACGCACGGCACGCCGTTGATGAGGAGGATGACGTCGTAACGGTGGTTGCTGTGGTCGGTATTGATCCGAAGCTGATTAATGACCTGGAAGGTGTTTTTGCACCAATCCGCAATGTTGACCAGGGTGAAGTTCAGGGGAGTGCCGTCATCCCGGGTGAAGCTGTTACGCTCCCGGAGGGTGCGGGCGGCGGTGAAAACATCGGCAGTGATGATTCCGTCCAGGAGACGCTGGAACTCGCCATCTGTGAGGTGGACGCGATTGAGTTCCTCGAAGTTCTCGCGGAAGTTCTTTTCCAGTGAGGCCCTGTCGCGAATGTCCGGACGGTATTCGTATTTCAGGCCGCGCAGCTTTTCGACGAGCTGTTCTTCGAGTTGGCGTTCGAGTAAGGTCATTAGATCAATATGGAACCCGGTCGTTCGTTTTATGCCATGCAGGATCCTCGCTTGTGAGTGTATAAGCGGGTGGGCGGGAGACAAGGAATATGGTGTTACAAAGTGGGAGATTGTAAGGAGGAGCTGTGGGGCATGGGGCGAGCACCAGCGGAAGATGATTTTTCAGGAGGAAGTCCTGGCGCTCCTGGAAAAACACCGGATCGAACATGATCCGAAGTATTTGTGGACAGTTCAGCCGTCCCTTCCGGGACAACCGAAGGGCACGGAAAGAGTTATTGGCCTATGAATAATGCCCCCTTGGCGCCCCTTCTTCATTCCCTTTGCATTTTCAGTGTTGCTCACCCACTTTTAATCACACCCGGAGAAGACAGATGCCTAGACAGAATGAATAAGATGAACACGAAGGGGACAAGACAAAACCCTCTTAAGGGGGAAGTTCTGAATAGAATCTGTCAGTTGCAGAGGATCTTCAACTCTCTTGCGGGGAGTTTTTAAGTTTACTTAATTAAATACCTGTTTTAGGCTGCCGGGAAATCGGCCTATGCTTGGTATTAACATACCCGCGTTACCAGCTAGCCTGCGCCGGACTAATGAGCGCACGGTTATCTCCCTTTTATTCCGCATGGAGCGAGCTTCCCGCGCCGATCTCGCAAAAGCAGCCGGCATCAGCCAGCCCACCGCCGGCAAGATCATCGCCGACATGCTCACTTCCGGAATTCTGGAGGAGGTTGAATCCAAAGTTCCAGAAGCCTCCAGCAATCGACTCGGGCGTCCCGGTCAATTGTTGCAGCTCAACTCGCATCGGCGTCGTTTCCTGGCTGTTGAACTTGGAGTGACGGAGACACGACTCGCTTCGTTGCCAGTGGCAGTGCGAGATGTTGATGAATGGACTTGTTCATTCCGAACGCCTCGCACCGCAGAGGCGTGGTCAGCGGCATTGGCCAAAGCAGGGACGAGTCTTGCGACAAAAGATCTATGGGGCGTCATCGTTAGTGTGCCGGGGATTGTGGATCAAAGTGCCGAGCGGGTGTTGTTCTCACCGAACCTGCACTGGCTGGAGCGAACTGATCTGCCAGGACTCGCAGGCCGCGCGTTGAAACTCCCTGTGGTGCTCGTGCAGGAAATCCGTGCTCTGGCCTGGGGGCACATGCTGGCCAGTCCGGGTGTTGAGGATTTCCTGCTGGTCGATTTCGGGCCCGGCGTGGGTGGGGCGATTGTGGTGGGGGGCAAACTCTACGAGAACCCTTTAGCGCTGAGCGGTGAAGTAGGGCACACGCCCGTGCGCGGCAACACGCGCCAGTGCGGTTGTGGAGGTCGCGGTTGCCTGGAGACGCTTGCATCGCAAAAGGGGCTGCTGCAAAGTTTCAAGGAATCCAAGCCCAAGGCAGGTGGAAGCTGGCCTGAACTGATGGCTCATGTGCGGAAGCACGGATTAGAACCGTGGCTGAAACCGGCCCTGGAGGCGAGCGCGGCGGTCATCGCGGGGGCGCTTAACGTGCTCGGCATCCGGCGGGCGGTTATCACGGGCAGTTTGGCGGAGATGCCAGAGGAGATCGGCAGTTTTTTAGCGGAACAAATCAGGAATGGCGCCCTGTGGGGGCGCTTCGGTGAAGTAGAGGCAACCACCGCGCCCCATCGTAGGGCTGCGGGATTGGTGGCAGCCGGGATAGATCGTCTGCTGCTGCCCGAGAAAGAACCAACAAGCAACTGGAAGGCGAAACCATGAGCAAGTACTCAATCGGACTGGATTACGGAACCAACTCGGTCCGTGCATTGATAGTGGATGTGAAGAACGGGCGCGAAATAGCTGCCGCGACTTGGAACTACGCGCACGGCACACAGGGGGTTATTCTTTCACGGGACCCAAACCTGGCGCGTCAGCATCCGCAGGATTACATCGATGGCGCGGAGATCACGATACGCAAAGCGTTGAGCGAAGCGCGAAAACAGGTCAAAGGTTTTTCTCCCGCTCAAATCATCGGGATCGGTGTGGATACGACCGGGAGCACACCCCTGCCGGTGGACGAGCGGGGTGAACCGCTGGCTTTCCAGAAGAAATTCGCCAAGAACCCCGCTGCAATGGCCTGGCTCTGGAAAGACCATACCAGCATTGCCGAGGCGGTTGAGATCACGCAACTGGCAAGAAAGGAGCGTCCGCAATACCTGGCCAAATGTGGTGGCACCTACTCCAGCGAATGGTTCTTTGCAAAGATACTGCATTGTCTGCGGACCAGCCCGGAAGTCTTCAACGCGGCCCAGACCTGGGTTGAACTGGCCGATTACGTTCCAGCCGCACTCACCGGCACGCAGGCGCCGGATAAGATGACGGCAGGTATTTGCGCCGCCGGCCATAAAGCGATGTATCACGAAAGTTGGGATGGATACCCGGACGCTGAGTTTCTCGGAAAACTTGATCCCAAGCTGGGTGAATTGCGGAGCCGGTTGTGTTCGCGTGCCGCTGCGGTGGACCGTGCGGCGGGCAAACTGACTCCTCAATGGGCGAAGCGGACAGGTCTGCCGGAAGGCATCCCAGTGGCTGTGGGCGCTTTTGATGCGCATCTCGGTGGTGTGGGATCGGGGATTGCCCCTGGAACGTTGGTGAAGATCATCGGCACAAGCACCTGCGACATGATGGTGGTACCTTTGGATGGAAAACTGGCGGATGTGCCGGGCCTTTGCGGCATTGTGCCGGGCAGTATTTTACCAGGCTACTATGGTTTGGAAGCTGGCCAATCGGCAGTGGGCGACATTTTTAACTGGTTCGTGAATTACCTGCAACCGCTCGGAAAGAAAGTCGGGACTCATGAAGCGCTCAGCCTGGAGGCGGCCAAACTCGCTCCCGGTGAATCGGGTTTGCTGGCGCTGGATTGGAACAATGGCAACCGCACGGTGTTGGTCGATCAACGTCTGACAGGGCTGTTGTTGGGCCAAACCCTCTATACGACTCCGGCGGAAATATACCGGGCATTAGTTGAAGCAACGGCTTTCGGAGCGCTGACCATCATCAATCGCTTCGAGGAATACGGTGTGAAAGTCGAGCAGGTGGTTAATTGCGGCGGCATCGCGGAGAAGAACCCGCTTGTGATGCAGATATACGCGGATGTCACGGGGCGTCCGATCAAGATCTCGCGTTCGGGGCAGACCTGCGCGCTCGGCTCAGCCATTGCCGGAGCGGTGGTGGCGGGGAGGAAGGCAGGCGGCTACGATGATTTTCCGTCAGCCCAAAAGGCGATGACCGGGCTGAAGCCCAAGGTATTCAAGCCGAATCCCAAGGCGCACGAGGTTTACAAGAAGCTCTATGTCCAGTATCGCAAGCTGCACGATGCCTTCGGCACACCCGAAGGTGATGGCAAGCTATATGGTGTCATGAAGGCGTTGTTGGAAATCCGTCAAGCCGCACGGCAATAAACCTATGGTCTCGCAACTCAAAGAAGCGGTTTGTGAAGCCAACCTGGCATTGGTCCGGGAAGGGCTCGTCATTCAGACATGGGGCAACGTGAGCGGGGTGGACCGTGAACGAGGGGTGATGGTGATCAAGCCTTCCGGTGTGCCCTATGACCGGATGAGGCCCGAACACATGGTCGTAGTGTCCCTGTCCACAGGGGAAGCAGCTTCGGGGCAGTTAAAGCCGAGTTCGGACACACCGACGCACCTGGTATTATATCGGGCTTTTAAGTCGATTGGCGGGGTGGTGCATACCCATAGTCTGCAGGCCACTTCGTGGGCACAAACCTGCCAGAATGTGCCTGCTCTTGGCACCACGCACGCTGATTACTTCTACGGGCCGATTCCATGCACCCGGCAGCTTACTCCCGAGGAGATCGAAGGCGATTACGAGGCGCGTACTGGCGATGTGATCGTGGAAACCTTTGCCGGGCGAGATCCGTTGGAGTGTCCTGCGGTGCTGGTTGCGAGTCATGGGCCGTTTGCGTGGGGCAAAACAGCGGCGGATGCCGTTCATAACGCGATTGTCCTGGAGAATGTTATCCGCATGGCGCGAGAAACTTTAGCAGTTTTTCCTTCCGCAAAGCCGATGCAAAAGGTATTGCTCGATAAGCATTTTTTCCGGAAGCACGGGCCGGGTGCCTATTACGGCCAGGCGGTGCCGGAAAAGTGAAAGTCAGACTTGGGAGAAACGAGAAACGAACAACAGAACAGATCTATGCAAGCAACAAACTATTGGAAAAGCCTGGTGCCGGTACTGGCTGGAGCGGTGCTCCTGGCCGGGTGCTCGAGCTTCAAGCCGGCCTCGCCGGATAACGTCACAACTCAGACTTTCGGCAAGCTGCCGGATGGGCGGGATGTGCACCTGTTCACGCTTCGCAATAGCAAGGGTACCGAAGCGCGCATCATGAACTATGGCGGCATCATCGTCTCGCTGAAGGTGGCTGATCGCAACGGCAAGTTAGGTGATGTGGTGCTTGGCTATGACAAACTGGATGGGTACCTCAAGGAAACTCCTTATTTTGGGGCGATGATCGGTCGTTATGGCAATCGTATCGCCAAGGGCAAGTTCACGCTGAACGGCAAGGACTACACATTGGCAGTCAATAACGGTCCGAACGCCCTGCACGGCGGCATCAAGGGTTTTGACAAGGTGCTGTGGTACCCGACCATCATGACCCGCGTCGATGGCCCGTCTCTGAAGCTGCAATACACCAGTGTGGATGGCGAGGAAGGCTATCCTGGCAACCTCAACGTGACCGCGATTTACACCCTCACCGAGGATAATGCCATCAAACTGGAATACACCGCCACGACCGACAAAGACACTGTGGTGAACCTCACCCAGCATTCCTACTTCAACCTGGCAGGCAAGGGCGACATCCTCGGCCATGAAGTCATGATGCCTGCCGATCGTTTCACCCCCGTGGATGAGACGCTCATTCCCACCGGCGAGTTGAAGCCTGTTGAAGGCACGCCGTTCGATTTCCGTAAACCGACCACCATTGGCGCACGAATTGAACAGGCGGATGAACAACTCAAGTTCGGCAAGGGTTACGACCATAATTGGGTGTTCTCCAAAGCCACTGGCCAGTTCACAACGTTGGCTGTGGTTACGGAACCGACCACCGGACGCATGCTCGAAGTGCTCTCCACCGAGCCTGGTTTGCAGTTCTATTCGGGCAACTTCCTCGATGGCAAGCTCGTGGGTAAGAACGACTGGGCTTACCAGTTCCGCCACGGGTTCTGCATGGAACCCCAGCACTTCCCGGATTCACCGAACCAGCCGAATTTCCCGACCGTGGTGCTGAAACCCGGCCAGGTTTACAAGAATACAATCATGTTCCGTTTCTCGGCCAAGTAAGAGCAGACTCTTTCACGCCCCGGTTGCACCCGCAGCCGGGGCTTTTTGTTGTCAGCCCGAAGCAGATTTCCCTTCCCCGTCTCGCTCCAATTGCCAATTATAGAGCAGCCCATGAATATACTGAACCGAATCGTTGTAGCCGGATTCTTAATGGCGTGTGCTGTTTCAGCAGTGGCCCAGTCTCACCTGGTTTTCCAAGGGAAAGCCGGCCCGGGGAAGGGGAAACACGTGGTGCTCATAGCAGGTGACGAGGAGTATCGGTCCGAGGAAGCGATGCCGATGCTCGGGCGGTTGCTCGCTGAACGGCATGGATTCACATGCTCGGTTTTGTTTTCCATCAATCCAACGGATGGCACCATCAACCCTGACATAGCCACCAATATCCCGGGCATGGCAATGCTCCAAACCGCCGATGTTTGTGTCCTGGCGATCCGTTTTCGCGAGCTGCCGGATGCGCAGATGAAGTATTTCGCGGAGTACCTGGATTCAGGCAAGCCGATCATCGCGCTGCGGACCAGCACACACGGCTTTGCCTACGAGCGCAACAAGCAGAGCAAGTATGCGCGGTTCGATTGGCGCAGCAAGGAATGGCCAGGTGGATTTGGACAGCAAGTGCTAGGTGAAACCTGGATGAGTCACCATGGCGTTCATGGGAAAGAAAGCACGCGTGGAGTCCTCAACACAAACCTGACCAATCACCCTGTCCTGCGCGGGGTCGCTGACATTTGGGGGCCAACGGATGTCTATGGGATTGTCCATCTACCTGCTGATGCGCAGGTATTGGTTTGGGGCCAGGTCCTTGCGGGAATGCAACCGATCGATCCCCCTGTGGAATCCAAGAACCGGCCGATGATGCCGTTGATCTGGACCCGGGAGTATCGGGGCAGCTCGGGTAAAACCAACCAGGTGCTGACCAGCACGATTGGTGCAGCGGTTGACCTGGAGAACGAAGGACTGCGCCGGTTGTTAGTGAACGGAGTCTATTGGGCCGCCGGGCTGAAGAAGCAGATACCCGCTCAAGCTGACGTATCCTACGCGGCTCCGTATAAACCTTCCTGGTTCGGGTTCGGAAAACATCAACCAGGCCTTAGGCCGAGTGATTTTGCGAAAACGGAGGGCGAAGCAAAGTAGAAGAGTTTTAGTCTCTGAAGAGGCCTGGGCGCATGGGGTGCTCCTCCTTGCAAAGGCCCGGAGGGGCTCCAGGGGTTGGAGGAAGGAGTCCATCCGGTTTGATTCAATACTTCCAAAAGCCCAGGCCGCTTCAAAAACCGTTCTCGCTCTAGCCGCTGATGAACAACGGCACCAGCACAGGACAAGGGGGAGAAGAATCTGTCCGCGTGATGGTGCCGTGTCTTGCTCATGACTCTCAACCTCGAGCAAAGTTATTGTGCCACTGGTGCTTCCTGCTCAGCGGGGGCTGGTTCGCCAGGAGCCCTTTGACCCCGTTGCCCACCAGGACGCGATGGCATCAATTCCTGCCGCGTGATCTGCCCATCCCCATTCTTGTCCAAGGCCGTGAGTGCGGTGCTGGCACCGGTGATTTCCTCGGCACTGAGTGCGCCGTCGCTGTTCGCATCCAGGGCTTTTACAATCGGCGATGCGAATTTTGGCCGTTTATTGTTATCCATGGCTGGGGCGCCTTCCGGCGGCTGCGGTGTCATTTCATCGGCGCTCAACTGTCCGTCGCTGTTCTTGTCGAGTGCTTTCAGGGCGGCAGGTGCGTTGGAGATTTCTGTAGCCACGAGAACGCCGTTGGTATCGGCGTCAAGCGCCTTCAGAACAGGATCCATGGGCATGCCACGTCCGTGGCCACCGCCCGGACCACCGCGCCGGGGA
This sequence comes from uncultured Verrucomicrobiota bacterium, assembly GCA_942493075.1. Lineage (GTDB taxonomy): Bacteria > Verrucomicrobiota > Verrucomicrobiia > Limisphaerales > UBA8199 > JBBQYD01. Next base: position 6,476,638 of record OW818681.1, read on the forward strand.
CCACCTTGATTTTGAGCAAAGGCCAGAGAACCCGCGAGGGCGAGACTGACCAGTATTAGTAATGTTGTTTTCATCGAACTACCTTCCAGTTTGGCGGAAACGCATGCTGGCATCATGCGCGCGTTCCACCGCAGGGGTTGTTTTTGTTGCCAGTCCGAAAGAATCGTGGGTCAGGTGAGCATACCTCGCTCGCGTGGGCCTCGGGATAATAGCCCAGGTATGCGCGGTCCAACCGGCGCAGATAAATCTCCAAATCGGCCAGCCCGGCGCCGTGCGGTGGATTCTGCTTCCAGCCTTCCGATGCCGGATTGCGGAGGGTTTTCAGAATCGCCCCCAGCAGATCGCGGATCTCAAAAGGCTTCTGGAGTGTGGCTGCCAGACGGGGCAGTTCGTCATTTCCTTCGGCAAACGAGTGAACATCCGCCGATACGAGAATGACCGGCAACGGGGCTCCCGCCAGCCGCAAACGTTTCACCAGCTCCCGGCCGGTCATCCGTGGCATCTCGTGGTCTGTGATCAAGAGATCATAATCGCGCGTCCGCAGTTCTTCCCAGGCCGCCTGCCCGTCCTCCGCAGTGGTGACCGCGTAACCAGCGCGCTCCAGGTGCACCCGCACGCAGTACCTCATAGATTCGCTGTCCTCCGCGAAGAGAATTCGCGCCGGGTCCGCAGCTTCCGCGGGTGTTCCCGCCGGTTGTTGGTCTCGCTTTTGCATCCCGCGTTTACTAACACCGCCCGGTTCGACTGGTTCCCCGATTTGGGACGAATCAGGGCAAGAATGGGATGAACGAAACGTTTCAGTAAGGATCATAGATTCTCCAATCGTTGTCGCACCTCGCGCACACCGCAGGTCAGCGAAAACTCCCGCCCGTTCTTGAGCGTGACTATTCGGCCGCGATGACGTCCATGTCGCACCTGTTTCACAAAACCCAGGTTGGCTATTAATGAACGGTTCAAACGCAGAAAGCGGGCGGACGGCAGTTTCTCTTCCAGGCTCGTCAGGCTCTCCCTGAGCACATGAGTCGCGGTGCCCACATGCACGATGGCGTAGTTCGCTGCGGCCTCGATGTAATCAATCTCTTGAACATCGAGGAAAGTGGTTCGATCACCGGCGCGCACCGAGATGCGCTCAGCCCCTTCAATGGGATTCTTTTCGGAAGCCAACGATGAGTTCAGATCAGGCTGACGGCTCGCCATCTGATCCCGCGCCCGTTGAAACGCCTCGCGAAAACGGGTGACCGAGAACGGTTTCAATAGATAATCCACAGCACGGACCTCAAAGGCTTCAAACGCATGCTGAGAATAGGCGGTCACGAAAATCGTTAACGGCCGGTCAACTGGGGCCAAAGCTCGCATCGCCTCGATACCGCTCAACACAGGCATTTGAACATCAAGGAACGCGAGGTCGGGGTGCTGTGCTTGTATGGCCTCCACCGCTTCATGCCCAGTCTCGCATTCAGCAATGATCTGGGCGTCAACCTCAAGGGCTAGCATCTGACGCAGCCGCGCCCGTGCTAGCGGTTCGTCATCGGCGATCAGCACCCGAATCCTCATGGCACCCGAAGCAATCTGTGGCTTGGCTGAGCGGTTGCCCGTGCCGTCCACCCGGCTCTCACCTGCGTTTATATTGTCCGTGCCGCTCATAACTTCTGAGCGCAAGATGGCAGGCCGGTGAAGAGTCGGCCTCAGATTTGGTGCGAATCGGGGAATTTATGGAACGAACCCCGATTTCTCCGGGGTGGAGTTCGCGTTGAATGCCCTAGCCACTGGCGCCAGCCACGCGCAGCGATTCAATCATTGACACGGAGGCAACTCCGAAAATACTGGGGTACATGAATACCAGTTTCGAATCTCTTTCCTCTCGCCGGGATTTCATCAAGACCACAGGACGCATCGCCGCGGTGTCCGCCCTTGCCAGCGTGGCCATCCCGCATGTGCACGCAGCCGGCAGCGACACGATCCGGGTCGCCCTCGTCGGCTGTGGCGGTCGCGGGACAGGGGCAGCGGATAACGCCCTGCAAACGACTGGGCCCATAAAGCTCGTGGCCATGGCGGACATTTTTGAAAACGAGGTCAGCGGGAGCCATCAGAACCTCGCGGCCAGGCACGGCGCCAAAGTGGAGGTGCCGCGGGACCGCCAGTTCGTCGGTTTTGACGGTTACCAAAAAGCGATGGATTGCCTGAAACCGGGCGATATTGTGATTCTGACCACGCCGCCCGCCTTCCGCTGGGTTCACTTTGGCTATGCCATTCAGAAGGGGCTCCATGTCTTCATGGAGAAGCCCGTCACAGTGGACGGCCCCACCAGCAAACGGATGCTGGAACTGGCCGAGAAGGCGGTCGCGAAGAATTTGAAGGTCGGTGTGGGCCTTATGTCGCGCCACAGCAGGGCCATGCAGGAACTGCACCAGCGGGTTCAGGACGGCGAGATCGGCGACATCACTTTCATGCGCGGTTACCGGATGCACGGGCCCGTGGGCAAGGCTTTCTCAACGAAATGGCCCGGCAAACCGAGCGAACTGCTCTGGCAAATTCAGCGCTTCCACAGTTTTCTGTGGGCCAGCGGCGGCTGCTATAGCGACTTCTATATTCACCACATCGACCACCTCTGCTGGATGAAAAATGCCTGGCCGGTTAAAGCCCAGGGACTCGGCGGTCGCCATTACCGCATCAATGTCGAGGGCGAGCCGCTCATCGATCAGAATTTCGATTCTTACGCGGTGGAATATACGTTTGCGGACGGCGCCAAGATGTATATGGACGGACGTTGCATCAATGGCTGCAACGATATTTACTCCAGCTATGCCCACGGGACCAAGGGCATGGCAATCGTGTCCAAGTCGAGTGACTGCGGCTCGCCTTCCAGCACGTTCAAGGGCCAGAACCCGCAACGCTCCAACCTGATCTGGACCTCGAAAACAGAGGAGAACCAGGCGAACCCTTACCAGAACGAGTGGGACGATCTGCTGAATGCTATTCGCAACGATAAACCGTACAACGAAGCCAAATACGGCATCGAGGCGAGCCTGGTGTCAACCATGGGCCGTATGGCTGCCCACACCGGCCAGGAAATCTCCTTTGAAGACGTACTCAACTCCGCGCACGAGTTTGCCCCCGGGTTGGACAAACTCACCATGAATTCTCCCGCGCCGGTCCTCGCTTCGGCGGACGGCAAATACCCGGTGCCTTCGCCGGGAATTGTTCGCGACCGGGAGTATTAATTAATTAGGCCTCCCAGGCATTGAGAACCCGTCCGGGTTAGTCCGGGCGGTTTTTTTAATACACACCTTTAGGGATGGGTGGAGGCTTTGCAGCCGGGCCGGGCTTTGCACGCTCTGAAGCTGCGACTTAAAGGCAGAAGCAACCGCTGGGAACACCGAGCACAACTTCGGTAACGGGAAACAGCAGCTGTCCAGCCTGCTGCTCACAATGAACCTGCTGGCCTTCGGTCTGCATACGCCTTGCGCGCTTGCGCGTGGCTTAGATCGAATAATCGAGCGCCTGTTTTTCCCGGCGCTTCTTGCTCATCACCCGCACCTTGGCCTCTTCCTGCACCACGATGGAATGCGGAGGCACGCTGCTGGTAAGGAAGACATTTGCCCCTATCGTGCTGCCCTCTCCCACCACGGTATCACCGCCCATGACCGTTGCCCCTGCGTAGAGCGTGACATGATCCTCGATCGTAGGATGGCGTTTTTGCCCGCGCAACTGCTGTCCCGCAGCCAGCGACTTGGCTACAAGCCCAACCCCCTGGTACATCTTCACGTGGTCCCCGATCATCGAGGTTTCTCCCACGACCGTGCCCGTGCAGTGATCCACAAAAAAGTGTGAGCCAATCTGCGCGCCGGGATGCAGATCCATTCCGGTTCGGGTGTGAGCCCACTCCGTCATAATGCGCGGAATGAGGGGAATATTCTTCAGGTAAAGATTGTGTGCCATGCGTTGCGCCGCGATGGCTTCGATGAATGGGTAAGCGACAATGACTTCCTCTTTGCTCAAGGCCGCCGGGTCGCCGTTGAAGGCCGCCTCGGTATCAGTCTGGAGCAGGTCGCGAATTCCAGGGAGGCTCCGCAGGAATTCAATGGTCATGGCCCGGGCGGCGGGACGCAGGTCCTTTTTTGGCAACTCCCCTGGTGGATGATATTCCAGGCTCTTGTAGATTTCATCCTCCAGACTCGTGCCCACCCCGCGCAACAGGCTGGAGGTCTCCTGGACAATCTCTGAGGAATGCAGCAGGCGTTCATCAAAGAAGCCTGGGAACAAAAGCCGCAGAAGGTTCGCGGTTATCAGGCCGATCGCACGCTTGGACGGCAGGTTGTCTCCGTCCAAATGGTTGATGCCACCGGTGCGCGCATACGATGCGACCAATTCCTCAGTTAGCTGTTTTACCGTCAACTGCACAATGGGCATTATCGGCCAACCCACCCGAAAGGCAAGACAGTGAGGACCAGCCTTACAGGGAGACGGGCTGGCTACCATGGCTCGGAACGAATGCCTTCGCCCGCCGAACGCCTTCTGCCACTTCTTCCCAGCTCATAGCCAGAGTGATGTTCTGGCAGGAGAGTTGAGCCCCACGATAGCCCTGCGCTGCCGCGAGTGTCGCCCACTTGAGCGATTCAACCCGGTGTTCAGATGTTGCGGACTCCTCCTCCGATCTTCTGCGCCCTGCGCGATTGAGGAGGTCCTCCAAAGTGCCAAGACGAAACTGCGCGCCAGCATCGCCAAGCTCCGCAGCGCTAACCATCCAGGTCCGCGCTTTCACGGGGTCACTTGCCAGTCCCTGGCCGAGCTCATACATAATCGCGAGGTTGAACTGGGCAAGACTGTGGCCTTTTGCCGCCGCTTGTTCGTAACAACGAGCTGCCTGAACGTAGTCTCGGCCCGCACCAATTCCACACGCGGAACGCAGTCCGGATTGGAACAGCTTTTCTGCTTCATCTTGAGGGGCTGCGGGAGGAACTGTCTCGGTCTCGGCAGGGGCCGGCGAGGAAGTTCCAAGCCAGCGTCGGAAAAAGGCTAAACTCATCGCCATTAACATTATCACGGCTTAAATGGAAAACAAGCGATTATAAATTCATTAACTAACAAGGGCGATACCGAACCGTGTGCTCATGGCGTTTTCAGGGGTTTCCGGGATCTACATTCTTGATTCCTTCCTCGTTTTCCCCTAGCGTCCACACACATAGATGGAAACGTCCAGTTGTTTTTCCGACGCGCCCTCGACCAATGAATGTCAGCACCTGCCTGCGCCACTTAATGGCGTTTCCTCTTCGACCCTGGACCTAACGGGCATTGCCACCTGGAACTGGGAAGAGTCCTCCGGCAGACTATCGGTCTCGAAGACGTGGTTTGCATTGTTCGGAGTTCCCAACCGCTCGACCGTTTCCTTTCAGGACTTTCTTGACGCACTTCATGCGGCAGATCGTTCCTCAGTGGAGGAGCAACTGCTCAACGCCTTCGGACAGGGACGCAGTTGCCGTCTGGATCACCGGGTGATCTGGCCAGACGGGTCTGAACGTTGGCTGACGACTACGGTCGGCGTCTTCTGCAACCAGGTCGGGGCCGCGGTGGGGCTGGCTGGCGTGTCGATGGACGTAACCCCGCAAAAGCGGATTGAAGCCGAGCTCCGGGCTAAGGAGGCGGAACTGAGCAAACACCGCACGCAGTTCCAGTTGATTTTAGCGACCGTGGATGCGTGTGAATTTGAGTTCGATCCGGTGACGGATACGGGTGTGTGGTCCGAGGAGTTGGAGAAGCTCTACGGGCTGCAACCGGGAGAGTTCAGCGGCAAGCTGCACGATTGGAAGGCCCGGCTGCTTCCAGAAGACCTTCCGAGAGCGGAGGAAGATATCGTGCGGATACTGTCCGAGGGCCAGGGCGTTTCGCGGTTCAGAATCAAGCGGCAGGATACCGGAGAGACCCGATGGATGGAATGCCGGGCAAAAGTCACTTACGATGCCGCCGGAAAACCGGGCAAAGTCTTAGGGGTCCACATCGACGTGACTGCGCGCGTGAAAGCCAGGCAGCTTCTTCATGAGCGCGAGGAGCAGTTGAAGATGTTCATCGAACATTCGCCCGCTGCCATCGCTATGCTGGATCGCGAGATGCGTTACCTGGTGGTCAGCGACCGATGGCTTTTGGACTACCGGGTGCAGGATCGCTCCGTGATTGGCCGATGTCATTATGAGGTGTTCCCGGATATCCCGGAGCATTGGAGACAGGTCCACGAGCGCTGCCTGGCCGGCGCAAGCGAGGGCTGCGATGCGGAACGGTTTCCCCGTGCCGATGGGCGCGTGGACTGGGTGCGCTGGAAGATTCATCCCTGGCGCGACGCTCGTGGTGAGGTTGGCGGGCTGATTATTTTTTCCGAGGTAGTCACGGAACGGGTGGAAACCGAGATGGCCCTCCGGCTCAGCCAGGAACGGATGCGTGCATTTCTCAACAACAAATCCATCGTGGCATGGATGAAAGATGAAGCGGGCAAGTTCGTCTTTCTCAGCGACCACTTTAGATACCGTTTCGGGGTGGGCAAGGAATGGCAGGGCTTGACCGATTTCGACCTTTGGCCCCGGCACTTGGCTGAGCGATACCGGCAAACTGATTTGGCCGTGCTTTCCACTGGCAACCCGCTTGAGGTGATCGAGCCCAACGACCAGATGGACGGCACTTTTTCGTGGTGGTTGAAGCACAAATTTCTGTTCGTTGATGCCGAGGGCAAACGGTATGTCGGCGGTTTGGCCGTGGACGTGACCGAGCGCCAGCAGTTTCAGGCGGCCTTGCTTGAGAGTGAGCAGCGCTATCGTAACCTGGTTGAAGCTACCTTTGACTGGATCTGGGAAGTTGACGCCCATGGGCGATTTACTTATTCAAGCCCGCAGGTTCAGGATTTGTTGGGCTACGCACCCGCAGAGGTGGTGGGCCGCCCCATGACGGCTTTCATGGCGCCAGACGAGGCTAAGAAATTCGAAGAGCTTTTTTCGAGCCGGGCGGCTCAGCAGGAACCCTTTTCCGGCGTGGAGAGCGTGAATCTGCACAAGCAAGGGCGTCCTGTGGCTCTGGAGAGCAGCGGGGTGCCGGTGCTCGGCCCCAAAGGCGAATTGCGCGGCTATCGCGGAATGGACCGGGACGTCACGGCTCGCAAGCAGCTTGAGGCGCAATTGCGCCAGGCGCAAAAGCTTGAGGCCATTGGCCAGCTCGCAGGTGGTGTGGCCCATGATTTCAACAATATCCTGGCCTCAATGATGATGCAGATCGCGTTGATGGAGATGGAATCCGATATGGATACCAATCTTCGCTCCGGGCTCGAGGACTTGGAAAAAGAAGCACGCCGCGCCGCCAATCTCACCCGCCAATTGCTGATGTTCAGCCGGCGCTCGGTGCTGGACAAGAAGCAGGTGGATCTCAACCAGGTAGTGGCCGATTTGTTGAAGATGCTCGGGCGGTTGATCGGCGAAGATATCCACTTGCAGGTGGAAACCGAACCCGGGCTGCCATCCATCGAGGCAGACGTGGGCATGATGGAGCAGGTGCTCATGAACCTGGTCGTAAATGGCAGGGACGCTATGCCGCGAGGCGGGCGAATCACAATCCGCACCTCGCTGGTTTCCGTGAGCGCCGATGGATTGGATGGGAACCTGAACCGGCGTCCCGGAACCTTCGTTTGTCTTGAAGTCTCCGATACGGGCTGCGGCATGGATAGTGAAACGCTGAAGCGGCTTTTCGAACCTTTCTTCACCACCAAGGAGCCAGGCAAAGGCACGGGATTGGGTCTGGCCACTGTGCATGGGATTATTGCCCAGCATAAAGGCTGGGTAGAGGTGCAAAGCACCGTAGGTTCTGGCAGCACGTTCTCGGTTTATTTACCCACGGTGGCGGTATTTACTGCGGTTGAGGCAGACGCCTCTGATCCTGAGTCGGCTCATCGTGGCAATGAAACCATCCTGCTTGTGGAGGATGAGGAGGGGGTGCGTCGTGTTGTGTCACGCTTGTTGCGTTCCCTGGGCTACCAGATTCTTGAGGCTGGCAACGGCCAGGAGGCCATCAAGCTCTGGCAACTCCATCGTTCAACCATCGATCTGCTGTTCACCGACATGGTGATGCCGGAAGGAATGACAGGACTCGAAGTCGTGGAACAACTGCAAGCCGACAAGCCCGAGCTGAAAGCGATTATTTCAAGCGGCTACAGCGTCGAGATTGCGCGCATGGGGCTGGCCAATCGCACAGGCGTTGCCTACCTGGCAAAACCTTCGGACGCCAAGACCATGGCTGAGGCGGTTCGTAAATGCCTGGATTCCCGCTTGGCCGTTACGCCATAGGGAAAGAAAGGAGCCGGAAAGCCGATTGAGCACACCTCGATGGGTGTGTTCAATTGGCCTTCCGGCACCGGGAAGCACAGCTAAAGCTGGCACAGGCACCGTGGCTCATACGGCAAGCAGCTCGCGGCTGCGCTGCGTGATTTGTTCCTGCCGGTCCACCCGCACCAGGGCCTCATTCGTTTTCTCTTCGAACAACGCCGGGAACACCAGGAGCGGGAACCGGGTTACCCAAGCCAAAGCCGCCGCTTCGTTTGCTGCGCCACGGAGTGCCGGGTTGAGCCGGGGGTCCACGAGCTCATCGAGCTTCTCCACAAGGAGCTGCTCTTTGAGCCGCTCAAGTTTCTCCTGCTGCGCGGCCCGGAGGGCCACTTGCGGCGTCACGTTGAACCAGGTTTCAGGCCGGAACTCAACCGGCACCCGGCTCCATCTATTTGCTTCACTTTTCATATATATCGTATTTGACAATGCTAACTCTTTTCTATTCACCCAAACAAAAAACCCGCGATTGACTTGCAATCGCGGGTTTTAAGGAAATCTTGATCCGATTCTTAGGAAGTTCCTCCCGCGATTGCTGGCGTCCAGATGGAACGATGCCCAAAGGACATAAGCCCCTTGGACGCGGTCATCTGATTACAAATTGTTGCTGCTCTTTTCATCAAATCACGGTGAATTAAACACCATAACGGAACGTTTGTCAAAATATTAACGCACGTGGATTGTCTCATGCGCGTCAAACCTGTGATAGCGAGGAACATCTCAAATCACATTGTGCATCGAATCAGGAGCCGGGACTGACGCGTTTACATGGCATTTTAACTCCTCCTCACTCGGCACACCCAGCACAAAAGACATCCGGCATCGGCCACGAGTACAAAAATTCCCACCGCAGTTATAGAAGGGCTCAACCCCAGGCGACCGCTGCCTGAGGGTTGTGGGTGAACGCGGGGAGGTGCAAGAATGCCCCGGGGACGGTACCACCAGTCCAAATCCGCCAGCCTGACCTGATAATTGATGCCCTGTCGGGTCAGCAGTTCCAGTGTGGATTGGTCGGCGGGGGCAATGAATTCGGGCGACCGTACGTCGGAAATCCACAGTTCTCTGGAGCCATCTCTGTATTCGAACACGTCGTAACGAGCATTCTTATGTTGAGCAACCATGTCTGGAATTTCACCGGAAGTCACATAGTGGACCTTCCAATTCGTCGTTAGTCCCAGCGCCAAGGCAACGGCAATCATGCCGCAGGCGGCCAAAGCTGCAAAGGCTTCGTCCACCCTGTGCTCGCGGTGCGCGGCGGGACGCCGCTTGGACTCCCCGGCGAGGACGCCTGACGCTGCACCGGAAAACCCGGCGTTGCCGTCAGGTCGATCCGTTTCCTCGGGTATCGCAACTGACCGGCGCTTGCGTTGTCGCAGTAATGTGGCAGCGCCGGATACAACCAGGAAAAGACAAAAGGCGGGTAAGAACAGGCTCATTGCCCAATTGCCGAGTAACCCGAGCACGAAGCTGACGGCAAACCTCAAATCCCGGATTGCCACTCTCGCTTCATACTGGATACCCTTTTCCTCCAAAAGCGCCAGGGTGGTGCTCTCCGCAGGCGCTTCGAACCAGTACTTCGATCCATTCTCGCGCACCTCGCCATTGAGTCGGCGGAACCCATTTCGATGCTGGATGAGGCAGAAGTCAATGTTGCCGCCGCTGGAATCGGTGATCAGCTTCTGGACTTCGGTGGTGGACAGATACCGGCTCTGTGGAAGATCCGGACTTTGTGACAATGCGACAGAGCCCAGGAAAAAGCAGGCCAGGCAAAACAGCGCCCCGGTCACAGCCAGAGCGACCCAAGGGACAATCGATTTTCGTGCGCGGCTGAGGAGGGATGTTTGCTCTGGGGCTTGAGGGTGGTTTGGCTTTCGGCGCTGCCTTATCCAGACGCACAGGGACAATGGAGCGATCCCAAATACCAAGCCAGGAACGAGGATTTCGAACCAAACGCGAGCAACGGGAATGTAGGTATCATGCGCAACGTGGAAGGCACGTATCCATGCCAGCAAGAGAAGAGGAGGCAGAAGCACAAGGATAAGCATGCCGCCGCCCATGATCTGCCAAAAGGTGGCGACAGCCCGGCGTGCCTGATCACCGTGCTGCCGATCCACTCCCATCTTGTAGCCGATGTACCCACTCAACGGCAAGACGGGTGCCAGCCAGCAGGCAAAACTGAGCAGGCTCTTGAAGCTGGCCTGAAGGAAACCAGAAGCCGTCTTTGCGGCCACACTGCCACTCTGCGTCAGCCCTGATCCGGCGGCTGCCCCACTCGCGGTGGTGGCCATCAACGGCAGAGCCGCCACCACGGCGAGGGTTACGTTCTTTCCTGGAACGGTCTGTTTCAAAGCTCCCGCAACAAAACTGAGAAACTGCTCCTGCAACAATTTTCGCCCACGCGACAACCGCTGTTTCACCGCATCCTCGCTGAGCTCCAAATCCTCAGCAACCGCTTCGATGGATTGCTGCTCGCGATAGAACAAAACCAATGGTTCGCGATAGATTTCCGGGAGCCGCTGGAGCGCTCGCCAAAGAATGGCCTTCTCCTCATCGCTAATGGCCTGGTCTGGCGGGAGGGGTTCTGGCGATACCCATGCGTCCAGAGACTCCAGCGACTCAGCCGCGTGCTCTGGAACACGCTGCTGGTGCCGGAACTCTTTGCTGATGCGAAAACGGGCAATACTGCAAAGCCAGGACCGGAGCTTCGCGGGCTCACGCAGGTCTTTAAGTTGTTTCCAGGCGGAGACAAAAGTTTCCTGGGTCAAATCTTCGCTGCGACTGAGGTTCCCTGTGGCAGAATAGGCCAGCGATGCGATCAAGGTCTGATACCGCTCCACGATCCGGGCGAAAGCTTCCCGATCGCCGCCCAGACTCTGGGCCACCAAATCGGCATCACTCGATCCCACGACACGCATTGCTTCGGTTTTCATAGTATCACCCCATAAGCACCCGGAAAGCCTCAAGAGGTGACAAATTCTTTTACGATGCCCTCGAAAAGAGCCGCGCGGATAGCCCACAGATGTGTCGTACGGCCACTGGGGGAAGGCAGAAGACCTCCCGCGAGCGATCCAACTCCTGTAGACTTCCCCCCAGGGCTGGCAACCCAACCCAAAAGTGCTACAATAACCCTTCTGAACGTTGTGACTTTATGCTGGCAACTGCGGAATTAATCCTTGAAGCATCACAGTACGCCCGGTTGGAAGAGGCGGCGCGCCAGGACTATTCCCGCGTGCCACTGTATGCCGGCTATCCCCTGGCAGCCGAACAACCGCTGGCAAACTTTGATCAACTCCCCCTGATCACCAAGCAAGATATCCGCCGTTCGTTTCCGGAAAACTTCCTGGGCACAGCCGCACGCCTGGATGAATTGCTCGCAGCGAACCGAGCCGAACTGGAACACACCTCAGGCACTTCCGAGGAGCGCACTCCGCTGTTGCTGCCCAAAGGCTGGTGGGCCGAGCAGGAGGCTCGTGCGCTCAACCTGAATAGCCACATCGCTTCAGCACTCGGCCAGGAGCCGCAAGCTCGCAGGGTCAGCATCACCTCACCTGCATGCAATGGCGATATTTCATTCACCGGAACGCCTTCCTGCGAAGATCGGGTTGTTGGCAATGCACTTTTCATCGCTCTATCCAAGCAACCGTTTCTCTGGGGACCTCGCGACCTCTATCGCATGGCTGCGGAGGCCTTGGAATGGAATCCCGTATTTCTCGATGCTGACCCTGTCTATGCCGTGGTGTTCGCGCGGTATTGCGAGCGCGAAGGCATCCGTTTTCCCCGGTTGAAGTTTGTTCTGTGCAGCTACGAATTTCTCAGCCAGACCCACCGACGTTTATTGGAACGCGTCTTCCGCGTGCCGGTATACACGTTATACGGCTCGACCGAGACTGGTCATCTCCTAATGGAAACCCCGGACAACCAGCTCCGCGCATCCCAGGAAACCGCTGTGCTCGAAATCCTCAACGCTGATGACCGCGGGATCGGCGAATTGGTGGTCAGCACTCTGAGCAATCCGTTGATGCCGCTCCTGCGCTATCGCATTGGAGATCTTGTGTCAGCCCAGCGCCAAGCCTACGGCACACGGTTCATTCTGCATGGACGCGCTGCTGATGCGTTCTACCTGGCAACTGGCCGTCGTGTGACGGTGAAGGATGTGGATGATTCCCTCGTTGAGATCCCGGGACTCCTCCACTATCAACTCCGGCAAAGGGGACAAACCTTCCAGTTCCGTTACGTTCCTGATGGTGAGGCCACACCTGCCACCGAATCGCGCCTTGGCACCCTGCTCGGCCCTCTCCTGGACGGCGCCGAACTCCAGGTGCAAGCCGTTGATTTGTTAATGCCGGAGGGTTCGGGCAAGTTCCGCCTGTGTCTGCCTGAAGCGGGGAACTAGAACTGGAGTTTACTCAAAGGACATACTGTTGCCGCCGGTCTTGGTGGCGAGCCATTTGTTATAATTCTCTTCACTTTCAACCACGATGACACCTTGAGCCATGGCGGCGTGCCCGTTTCCGCAGAGTTGCGCGCAATAGACCCGGAAGCGGCCTTCTTTTGTCGGCTTGAACCAAGCCGGAATACGCATGCCCGGGACAGCATCCTGGGTGACGCGCATCGAGAGCACTTTGAACGAGTGGATAACGTCCCGGGAAGAAATGTGAGCGATAACCGGCTTATTCACCGGCACATGCATTTCGTTCAGCACCACAATGTCGTCTTTGCCAGCGGGATCATTCGGGTCTACGCCGAAGGTGTTGTCTGCTTTTACAAGGCGCAAATCCTGTTTGCCGAAAACGCCATCCAAACCCGGGTAGCGTGCGTTCCAGGCGAACTGCTGCCCCATGACATGGAATACGGTGGCTTCACTTTCCTTGGGAAACTTATCGACAGCTTTCGCCCAAATGGGGATGGCTACAAACAGCAGCAACGCGGCTTCAATACCTGCGACGGTAAATTCCAAATAGCTCGAAGCGTGGTTGCGAACGCCCAGGTAGTCGCCCTTCGGATTACGCCGGCGCTGAAAACGCCAGAGCACGAAAAGGAAGTAAATGAACCAGCCCACGAAAAGGACGATCATCAGCCAATGAATGTAGATGACCAGCTTATTGACCTCGACGGCCTGCTCTGATGCGATGTCCGGCAGACCAAATAACTTGTGAAATAGCTCCATAGGTTGTGCGATCTTGCTAAGCGTGGCCGTGGGTTTGGGGCGCAACGGCTTCCGGTCCGCCGGGCTCGCCAAAAGCCAGCGGGCTGCCGGATTTGCGAATGAGCAGGAAGAAGCCTGTGGCTATTGCCGCCAACACTCCCAGAATTACGACAAGCAGACTCACGATTCCCCAGTTCATCCCGCTCGCCATGGGGGAGTCTGTTTGCTGCCCAAAACACGCTGTACACGCCATGGCACCCGGTGCCACCGCGAGCATTGCCACCATGATGAGCAAAGAGCCAAACCGATAAGTGCGTGGTGTGGTCATAGGTAGCTAACGTGTTTCAGTTTCTTGAGGAACTTGATCCCGTACACGATCACCGCCACACCCGAAAGTGCTGAGCCTATCCCCCACCCAAGGTCACTCCCCAACCCAGACGCGGCGAAGTTCTTCAACGACCACGCAGCAAACCCGAATGCCAGTGCGCTCAGGGCCGTTACGAACACCAAATGAACTGCTTTCAACGACATAACCACCTCACAGTTTTACTTAATCATTTGAGCGGAGGAGACATGATTGCCGGAATGTCGAAGGATGCCCACACAGAGAGCCCCATCAGCATCACAAAGAAAAACGCGGTAAAGATCAGCACGCCATAGATCATTCGCTTCTCCGAGACCAGGTGCATCAGGTAGGCGGCAACCATGAAGGCGTTGAAGACCGCCCCCGCCAGGATGATGCCCGTTGCCAGGTAACGATTCGACAGTTGCGCGTAGGAGGTGCCCACCATGATCAGGGTCCCGCAAACGACTGCCAGGAACACCGCCCCGCATCGCCGCGCGTACCTCCCGAAAGCTTCCGGTTGCTGTGTCTCGCTCATAGCTCAAATCAAATATAAGGTTGGGAAGAGGAAAATCCACACGAGGTCCACGAAATGCCAAAACAACCCGCTCACCTCCACGCGGTTTGTGAACCGCTCAGGATCAGTCCGCCACATGGCACTGCCCGGTCCCCACAGGTAAATCATGACCACGAGCCCGCCGATAATGTGCAGAGCGTGCAGACCGGTCATGGTGAAATAAACCGCCAAAAAGGTGTTCAAGGCCGGACCGTAATTCCGCATGCGAACGATGTCGTCCTTCGCGATTGTGATCTCCTGATGTGCGGCACCGTGCTTCCGGCCATCCATCAGTTCTGCTCGATCCTGAACCACTTTGCCGTGCAGCACCACCGCACCGGAAGCTTCGCGCCGCACCAGGTGCCCATCGGCGATTTGGCCATTCTTGAGGACCACCTCGTAATGAGTAAGCTTGTCGCGATACTCATAGCTTTTAATGCCCAGGAAGATGATCGCCAACAGAATGGTTAGACCCTGGAACAGCTTAAACTTATCGAACATGCGCGACTTGCAGGCATACCAAGCCAAAAGCGTGGTGATGGCCGATAGCGCCAGGATGATCGTGTTAATGGTGCCCAGGGGAATATTGAGCCAACCGGTGGGCCATGTGCCCGGCATCGCGCCAACCCGGAGCAGAATGTAAGAAGAAAACAGACCGCCAAAGAGCATCACCTCCGATGCCAGAAACAGCCACATGCCAACCTTGGCATTGTAAACACCCGTATCCGGACGTGGTTTAACTGTGTATGCGATTTCCATGCTGATCAGGCTTTGTTTAGAGGTTCGTTCTGAGGAATAAAGTCCTTGCTCGCACCCGGCACGCTGTATTCATAGGGCATCCGGTAAACCGAAGGCGGCGTCAGGAAATTCCCGTGCGGCGGCGGAGTCGGCGTCTGCCATTCCAGAGTCGTGCATTCCCACGGATTATCACTCGTGACTTTCTCTCCATTGCGAATGCTCCAAAAGAGATTGATGATGAAAGGCACCTGGACAATCGCCAACCCGACAGCTCCCCAAAGAATAAAGTTATTCAAACCAATCACCATCTGGCTTAACGCGCCGGAAACCCCCTCCATCCTCATGGTGGAATACTGCACGCCGCCATCGGACATGCGCCGGAGCATGCCTGCCAGACCCTGAATAAACATGGGCATGAACACGAGGTTCATAAAAAGAAGCGATCCCCAAAAATGGATCTTGCCCCAATACTCGCTCATGCGGCGTCCGGTTAATTTGGGGAACCAGAAATAAATCCCCGCAAACAGGGCGAAAATTGTGCCCGGTGCCACCACGTAATGGAAATGGCCGATGACATAATAAGTGTCGTGCAGATGAATATCGCTTGCGCTAAACCCGAGCGGCAAGCCGGTGAGACCGCCAATGCCGAACATCGGCAGGAAGGCCAGCGCAAAGAGCATCGGGGTGTTGAACCGGATGGACGCGCCCCACAGCGAAATCAACAGGCAGGTCAGAATGATTACCGACGGGATGGAGATGATCATCGTCGTGGTCTGGAAGAACGTGGCGATTTTGGTTCCCATCCCGGTGAGATACATGTGGTGAGCCCAAACGAGGAACGAGATGAACCCAATCGCCAGCGCGCTGTAAACCATCGAGCGGTAGCCCCAGATAGGCTTCCGCGTGTTGTTCGCAATAATCTCGGTGATGATTCCCAAAGCGGGCAGGATCAGCACGTAAACTTCAGGATGTGCGAGGAACCAGAACAGATGCTGCCAGAGCAGGGGGCTGCCTCCACCGCTGATGTTCGCCAGGTTGCCACCTACCGCCAATCCTGTGGGCAGGAAGAAACTCGTCCCAGCCACCTTATCCATCAACTGCATGATGCCCGCGGCTTCGAGCGGCGGAAACGCCAGCAGCAACAGGAACGACGCCGTGAACTGGGCCCACACATGAAACGGCAGGCGCAGCCAGGTAAGGCCGGGGGCGCGCAACTGGATGATGGTGGCGATGATGTTTATCGAGCCCAACAGCGAAGATGTAATCAGAAACACCATGCCAATGAGCCAGAACGTCTGGCCATCTGTCGGGACCGAGGTCGATAATGGTGGATAAGAGGTCCAGCCCGATTGCGCGGCGCCGCCCGGAATGAAGAAGCTGACGAACATGATCACACCGCCCAGAAAATAAATCTGGTAGCTCATCATGTTTAACTTGGGGAATGCCATGTCGTTGGCGCCGATCTGCAACGGGACTAAATAATTGCCGTAGGCACCGACCGCCAGCGGAACGATCGCGAGGAACACCATGATGGTTCCGTGCATTGCCCCGAAGGAATTGTAGAGATCGGGCGACATGATCCCTTTAGCCGCCACATCGCCGAGCAGCGCTGCCAGGAAGGGTCCGACGACAGGTATAGGTTGACCCGGATGCGCGATCTGCCAGCGCATCATGAGCATCAGGAAAAAGCCGAACAGGAGAAATCCAAGGGCGGTTAACGCGTATTGCACACCGATCACCTTGTGATCGATCGAGAAGACGTATTTGCGCCAGAATCCCAAATCATCGTCGTGCGCTGCGTGATGAGTCAGCGCATGCGGAACGGCTTGTGTTGTCGCCTGCATGTTAAAATAGGAATAGATCGCGGGGACTATAGCTTAGCTTATTTTGTCCTGGCAATAGCAATATCAGTTAAGGAAACCGCTTATCCTCGGATTGTCAATTGCGGCTTTGCCCTCCCCGGACCTTGTTACTTGATCTTATCCAACACCAGCGCGCCCAATAACAGCGGCAGATACACGATGGACGCGAAGAATAAGTGGCGCGCCCGATCCATGCTTAAGTGCCGTGCAAACTGCAATGCGCACCAGAGAAACCCGGCGCTGATCACCAGCGCCCCTGCAAAATACCAGGAACCGGCGAGGCCCAGAAAGAACGGGCAAACACTCGCAGCGGCTAAAGCAATCGAATGGCCGACGGCCTGGCGTCCTGTCCGGCGCCCATCAGGGTCAATGGAGGGCAGCATCTTGAAACCGGCTTTTGCGTATTCGCCGCGATACAGCCAGGCAATCGCGAAGAAATGCGGGATCTGCCAAAACGCAAGAACCGCGAACAAAGACAACCCGGCCCAGGAGATATCGCCGCGAGCAGCGGTCCAGCCCATCAAGGGAGGCAACGCGCCTGGAATGGCACCAACCAATGTATTAGTCCAGGTAACTCGTTTCAGCGGGGTATAAATGAAAACGTAGCTGACAAAGGATATCGCACCGAGAACCGCGGTGATCAGGTTGGTGAAAGCAGCCAGTTGCAAAAGCCCCAGGCTGGCGATCACTGCGCCCACGCCAAGTACAGTGCGGGGTTGAAGGCGGCCGGAAGGCAAGGGCCGATCCTGCGTTCGCCGCATGCGCGCATCATAATCGCGCTCGAAAAGCTGGTTGAATGCGGCTGCCCCACTTGCCAGCAATGCCGTGCCGATCAACGTATGAAACATCAGCACGTAATCGAGCACTCCACGGAAACCGACATAGAAACCGACGAGCGTCGTGAGCAATACCAGGAGAGTCAGACGTGCTTTAAAGAGATCCGCGTAAACAGCGATCCAACCCTTTTCGGCCGGTGCTGCTTCGATATACGTTTCGACGGTAGCTTTCATTCAATTCGCCGCGGAAGTCTGGGACCCAAAAGGCTCCTGGGAAGAACCCGAAGCCACTCGGGAAGCAGACTTAATTTTGATTATGCTTAAAGCCGCGTGAATGCTTACTATACATATAAGTGATCCAAGCGCTAGTGACAGCGCTCCGAAAAAGACGTGAGCCGTGGCAATATCCGCGGCTTTCTCAGACCATATAGTTAGCGCTCCCAGAACGACTTGCGCCAAAATCAACCCCGCCCAACCAAGCGTGGAAATCGTCCAGAAGTTTTTTCCCGTCAGTTTTCTTGTTGTGCGCCACGCGCAATAACTGACCGCTCCCAGAATCAATAGCCCAACGATGCGATGGGTCATTTGCAGATGAATCTGTCCGGCAGTAATCGCTTTCATCGAGACCACCTCGAGTCGCTGTTGATTGTATCGTTCGACCGATGCCGCATCGGTCTCGGGCCACGCCTTTCCGTAGGCGAGAGGGAAATCGGGTATAGCCAGGCCCGCATGCTGGTGGCGCATGCTCGCACCCAGGACGAGTTGGATCAGGATGAGAGCGGTAGCGGTCAAATAGTAAGGAGTCAACGCCCGAACGGCCTGCATTTGGTCGTGAGGGGGTGCCTTGGCGCGGGTCGCCCACCAGCGGCTGGTGAACAACGCAATGGCACACATGAGCACGAAGAACATTTGGGCCAGGGTGGCATGGAATATACCAAGCTCATCCTTGATCTGGGTGACCCGCAACCCGCCAAGGATACCCTGAACGATAACGGCGATAACGGCTATGACTCCCAGGCGGCGCAACCATCGGGGCGCGGGCGCGCGCGCGGGCCATACCAACCCGGCAGCCACTCCAGCAATGCCTGTAGCAAGCAAGACGACGGCATCACTCCAGCGCGCTGGGAACGCGACCCAGGAGGCCACTCCCGCCAGCGCAAGGACGCCACCGCAGATGCGCAGCCATTTCCGCGCTGTCCACCCGTACAGCCAGAAAGCCAGAACCACTGTGAGCAAGCCCACTGCGGAAGCGAGCAACCTATGGGAGTGCTCGTAAAAAATCCCGCCCACCCATTGGGAGAATGGGAAGAAAAACATGTTATAACCGTAGGTATTTGGCCAGTCAGGCACGGACATACCCACCCCGTGACTGGTCACCAGACCACCGAGCAGGATAAGTCCGAGGGTTGCGCACGCAGAAATGACGGCAAACCAGTGGCGCGCCCGGTTGTGCCCCGAGTTGCTGACCATTCAATCTCCTCTTAAGACGGCAAAGCCGCTGCGGTAAGGCAGCGGCTGAGTTTTGACGACATTAATTACTTGGCGTCCAACGCCAGGGTGACAGTTGCCGGGGCATCGTCCTTCACCTCGATATCCTGCGTGATCGTGCCCGCCTTGCGATGGTTCAGCTTCAGCTTGTACTTGCCTGCCGGCACATCGCTGATCTTGAAAGTGCCGTCTGCCTTGGTCACCGCGAAATACGGATGATCAAACACGCTCACCCAGGCAAACATCCAGGGGTGCACGTCACATTTGAACTTCACGAAATCCTCGGGTTGATCGTAGGAAAAAGTCAGGTCCGCCCCGTTGGGCATCTGCACTTTATTGTCCTCTTTGTTGCCCTTGGTAGCCGGTTGAGAATGCACATTGTGCATCACAGGGTCTGAGTTTTTCACTGTGATCTTCTGGCCGGTCTGGACGGCCATGATCTGCGGAACATAGAGACAGGACTTCTGGTCCAGCACAGCCGGCGCTGCCGAGGCGCCCTTTGACTTGCCGGAGACGCCTTCCAGCGAAACGACGACGTCCGCCAGTTCGCCACCTGCGCCCACGACGTAGAACTTGGTGGTGGGAACGGCCGGGTGGAACTTGCCGCACGTGGGGTCCTCCTTGAGCGGGGTGATGGTTTTTTCCTGCGGGGGGGTGCCTTTGAGGGTGATTTTTCCGGTAACTTCGCCGGCCTGCACCGAGCACAGGGCCGAGGTCAAGGCCACGAGAAGGATCGAGGTCGTGATTTTCTTCATAGTAAGCATGTGTTAAAAGCAGGGTGACCCTAGCACCGAGCTAATCAGTGCGCAACCCGTTTGAAGCTTAACTAACTTGAAGAATAAGCTGCCCTTACTACAACCTCAGCCTACAGCGACAGATCCTTCCCGGTGGATGTCACCGTCAGCTTGCCGTGTTTGACTCCGTTCGCCGCGATCAGCTCGTCAGCGATCTTCTTAACCGTGGATGCCTGGCCGCGCACAGCCAGCACCTCCAGGCAGTTATGGTGGTCCAGGTGCACGTGAAGCGTGGAGAGAATCACCTCATGATGGTCGTGCTGGATATTGGTCAATGCCGCCTGGACGTGCTGATGGTGATGATCGTAAACCAGGGTGATCGTGCCCGCGATCTCGCAATTGCCAAGGTTTTGCCGGTGCTCAACCAGGCCTGCCCGGATGAGGTCTCCCACTGCCGAGGAACGGTTGTCATAACCCCGTTCCCGGGTCATTTGATCCAATTGGCGCGCGAGGCTGCTCGGGAGAGAAACCGTCACGCGCACCACGCCCTCAACACCAGATTGTTTCACCCCGCCACAGTAGCAAAGGCATTGGCCGGGTCAACCTGGACGGCGGGCGCGGAGCGCGCAGGGGCGGGCGGTAGTGGCCTTGAGCGAAACCCGTTCTTCGGTTATAATCCTCATAAGTCACTTAAGGGCATGTGCAGGATCCTGGCAGCATCTAGCAGCATTTCGGGCTACCGGAACCGCAGCGGGTTCACGCTGATCGAGTTATTGGTGGTTATTGCTCTCTTGGCCATCCTGGCCGCCCTCCTGCTGCCGTCCCTTTCAAAGGCAAAATTCAAAGCACAGGGTATTCAATGCCTCAATAGCCATCGCCAGCTCTGTCTCGCGTGGAAAATGTATTCCGATGACAACCACGACCGCCTGCTTTACGCGAGCGAGAATTGGGACGATTTTGATACTTCGGGCGTTTGGGTGACCGGCACGTTGGATTTCATGCCCGATAAGCCGACTAATTACGACCCCGACCTGACCATCAAGAAAAGCCCGATGTGGCCATACTGCGGAAACAACCTGAGTATTTGGAAATGCCCCTCTGATAAATCCATGGTGCTGGCCAACGGGGAACTCAAGCCGCGCGTGCGGAGCATGTCCATGAACCTGTTCCTCGGTGGCTGGAGTGGAACTGACGGGGGGTGGGGCGCTCCGTTCGGCGATTACACGATTTATCTCAAGATGGGAGAGTTGAATAATCCAGGCCCTTCACAGGTGTTCGTGTTTCTGGACATGCGGGAGGACAGCATCGACATGGGCAACTTCGGCACGCGCATGGCCGGATTCCCCGGTCGTACTCAGGAATACGGATTTTTCGATCTGCCAGGTTTTTATCATAACTTCGCGGCCGGGTTTTCCTTTGCAGACGGCCATTCGGAGGTCAAGCGTTGGAGAGATCCGCGCACCACACCGCCCATCGTTCCCGGCGGCTACATCAACGACCATTTCAAGTCGCCCGGCAACCCCGATGTAGCATGGCTCCAGGAACGCTCGACACGCCCCAAAGCAAAGCCACAGGAATGACCCTCTGACAGTTGAATCGGTTTCTATAGTGGGTTACATGGTAAGCAACCATTTTATGACTGATACTGTCTCACAACCAACGGAATCGCGGCCAGGGACAAAAAAATCCTCAGGGCGAATTGCCACAGCTATCGTGCGAGTTCTGCTGGGCCTCATGTTCCTCGTGTTTGGCTTAAACGGATTCCTCAACTTCATACCAGCGCCAAAGGATCTGCCGCCAGACTTGATCACGGTCAGCACAGGACTGGTGAAAGGGGGCTACATGACCGTGGTCGCCGCCACGGAAGTGATCGTTGCTGTTCTGCTGCTTACCAACCGATTTGTGCCCCTCGCGCTTGCCCTGCTTGCGCCAATTCTCGTGGGCATCCTGACGTTCCACATCGCTATCGCGCCCCAGACGATCGGTCCGGGAATCTTCGTCTCGATAATGGAGTTATATCTAGCCTGGGCCTATCGCGGGGCGTTCCGTTCGATGCTCCGGGCGAAAGTCTCGCCGGGGGCGTGAAGTATAAGTGAGAGCCCACGAGAGAAATTAAGACGCAGTGGCCGCACCGCAAGGTGCCTCCGCGGCTCCGCGTGAGCAGTTCCCGGCCTCGGGGGTGGCGAGACGCCACCCGTACTCGCAGTCGAGACGACCGCGCTACATGCGGGACATGCGGCGGTTCCGGTCCATCGGACGAAACATCTTTCAGCACTCCTGCAGGGGTTTGTAATTGAAACGCAGGCATGCTGCCCGAACCGAAATCAGTACTGTTTGTAGTCACCGGTTCCCCCTTGATTCCACCCTGGTTCATCGGGTTGGCGCCAAGGAGCGCCAACCCGATGAACCAGGAATAATTTTCCTTTCGGATTGTCTTTCCACAGAACAGCAAACACCTCCTTTGATAACCAATGACTTACGTGTTTGCTGGTCTGTGGTCACGATGCGATTCCTTTAGGAATTGGAGGCTACCAACAGTACTGATCTAAAGTGCTGCTACATCCTGCGCTTGAGTCAAACGGTCAGTCCGTTAATCGTACGAAACAGTGAGGACCTATGAGACCCTCCTCTGGTCTCATGGTCACGATGCGATTCATTTTAGGAATTGGAGGCTACCCATATAACGTCCGCCAGGAACAAAATCCTTCTGGGAACTGGAATCAATCATCTCACAGAAATTGCAAAGTGGTGCTGCATTGTGGGCAGTTCCACCCGTGGAAAAACCCCGGTGGGCTGAGCAAACGCCTTTTGCAACGAGGTGCCCACAGAATCGAAGAGAGAACAAGCATACACGGTAATGTATTAAGGTTGACTAAGAACGTTTTTGAAGATACTTGACCTTCATGCTTCGATACTTCGCATCTACGCGAATTGAATTGCTTGTCGTTGTTCTAATGTTTGGATCTGTTTGCCGCAGCCATGCGCAGCAATCCATTTACGATCCAGCATGGAATGGTGGAAATGGGCCGGACGGTCGTGTTTATGCCACCATGGTCCAATCCAGCGGGAAAATCCTCATTGGTGGAAGTTTCACCAATGTGTCTGGCCATTATAGCCCTTTTCTCGCACGGCTGAATCCAGATGGCAGCTTTGATGACTCCTTCGCTGCAGGGACAGACGGCACAGTCAATCGGCTTTTACAGCTTGCGAACGGCGATGTTCTTGTGGCTGGCGAGTTTACACAACTGCAGGGATACACGAGGCGTTGTCTAGGCATGTTGCGGAACGACGGAATGATCAATGCGGAGTTTGACGCAAGTGAGGCGTACCTTCCCGGTGAAGCTATTTACTCTGTGGCAGTTCAAGAGGATGGTAAAATAGTTACCGGGAGTATGCTTCTCCCGGAAAGCGGGCGGGAAGCAAGCCGTCTTACGCGGCTGGAATCCTCAGGAAGTCTGGATACAGCGTTCACCAGAACCGACTTCTCCGCGAGAATCTTTGCCATTCTGCCGCTGCAACAGGGCAAATTGCTGGTTGGCGGCACCTTCCAGGCACCAGGGCATGGGTTGGTCCTGGTGGACAGCGCCGGACTGATTGAAAACACTTTTTCCGACTTGTTGGCAACGAACTCGAGTGTGTTCGTTTTGCAGAGATTAACGAATGGCAACATTCTGATTGGAGGGGCTTTGGTAGAGCAGGAAAAACCCCTTTATTTCATGTTGCATCAGCTTACTCCCGACTGGAAGTGGAGCTCAGAATTCGCTCCCGTTCAGGGGGAGATGGTACCTGGTCAGCGTGTCCGCGCCGCACTGGTGCAACCGGATGGCAAGATAGTGATTGGGGGCGATTTCTATTCGATACAGGGCCACTGGCGACGCCATATAGCCCGGGTGAACGCATCAGGAGTCGTTGATCCCTGCTTTAATCCGACAATGGGGCTGGGTGGCAGCGATGCGGCCTATGCTTTGGCGTTCCAGGCTGACAATCGAATCATTGTGGGCGGGAGGTTTTCATGCTTCCAAGTATATGGGGCAACCAAGAATCTCGCCCGGTTGCTGCCGCAGACAGATTGCGCCATCACCCGCTTGGACTTTTTCCGACGCGAGGGCGGGTTCACACTTTTTGCAAATACGCCTCCAGGAGGCACCAACTACCTGCAAAGCTCCACCAACGGTGTGGACTGGAAGAACGTGAGCACCAACACCGAGCCCTACTTCGATATGGCGGTCGACACGGAAGAACCTGCCTCATTCTTTCGGATAAAGAGAACTCCGCAGTGAGTGGACGGGTTGGACTAAGCAGAGGATTAAAGTTCTCTGGGTTCGCAAGCAGATTGTAGGGCGATGCGCTTGGCTGCCCAGTTTGCGGCAGGTTGGGCCTGTGCCTTCTTTATGGCCGCAACCTGTCGTGGGTAGCTCATGCGCATCGCCCAAATCGCTCTTCGCTCCGTTAGGGCTTCACCTGAACCTTGATGGTCTCGATTGAGTGATGGCCGATGGTGACTTTAACGGTACCGTCGTTAGTGGGCAGCGCCGCTCCTTCGTCTTCGATGATGTTGGCCAGCTTCGCGCCTGTGATGGGAGTGAACAGCTTGAGTTGCGCCACACTATCCCTCCCTTCGATGTCATAACACCGGACGACCACACTGTCGTCGTCTTCGCATTTCTTGATGGTGCTGACGATGACATTGGGAGCGGAGACTGACGCGAAGCTCTTTTCGGATGGCAGTGCCGCCTTTTCTCCGCGCTTCGCGAGCACGGGAATGAGTGGGCGATTTGCCGCAATGCCTTCCCGCCAGCTAGCCCTCCATCCACCGGTTCCTGAAGTCAGCGGGAAACGGTAATGATGATCGCCTGCCTGCGGATACCAATTGCCAGCCCAGTTGCAGCTCTTACGCGAAGCCAGCAAAACCGGTTGCAGCACCGGATAAGCAACCGGATCACTCGTTGGGTCCACCCAATCGAATACAGAGACGCTGGAACTCATTGTGAGACCACCGTTCTCATCGCTAGCGCTTACAAAGTCCTGCACTAACCGAGGGTGAATCGCGCGGCACTGGTCGGTATAGTTCAGGTTGCCATAGGCATAACCGCCATCCCCAGGGATCTCGTCTTTGCCGATCTCAACGACTCCCATCGGCACCTCGTAAGCCAGTGTTGGTTTCTCCATTGCCAGCGGCACTGCCATGCGGAATTCACGCCAAAGATCGCCGTTGAATTCGATCAGGTCCACCTCGCAATCCACTCGCTTGATGGGATGCCAAAGGACTGTGCGTTGCCGGACGGTGGCGTTTTTCAAAGGCTGCACGAGTTCAAAGGCCGTGCGCACTGGGCCAGCTTCGACCTGCTTCCATTCCGGCTTGTGTTTCGCCACTCGATCAAAGCTCTCGTCCATGACAGGCATTGGGATCGAACCGAACTCACCGGCATCCGTGCCAGCTCCGCGATTGTCAGGAGCGACTGAGAGCATGGTGAATACTTCGCCACCAAGGAACTTGGAGGTATTGAGCAACTCACGGTTAAGCTGCTTGTCATAGAGGCTCTTGATGCCACCGGGAGCGAGTGCCAGCCGGTAAAACTCATTCTCAAGTGTGTCAGCCTTGTCAGCTTTCGGACTGCCTGGCACAAGGTGATAGGTCTTGTAACCGAGCGCTGGTATGTTCTGCGCCATGAACAATAGGCGAGACGCCGGCGCAATCCGCGTGAACGCCTGGACTTCATAAAGCCGGGCATAACCGTCCGATTGTGCGCCCTTCGTGATTGTGATCCGCAAGAACTGCATGTTCCTTGGCGCAAACGCATGTACAGTGAGGGATGCTGTATTGCCGGTGACTGGCGCCACGACATCGGTCCACGGGCCGTCTGCCTTATCTGCGGTTTGAATCTGGAAGTTCGCAGTATTGTACTTCGTCTCACCGCCGAACACCCCGAGCACGCCTTCGTGGCGGACCACCACCTTGTGAATGGATTGCGGCTTTCCGAAATCGAGCATCAACCAGTGCGGGCCGTCGCCCGGGCCGGAGTTCCACTTCGCAGGAGAGCCGGTTTCGGGATTCGGATCCTGGACGTTCCAACGTCCATCGACGGCCTTTTCCGCGGCATACTCAGCGCTGAAGACGGAACTGGCAGTCGCTTTTGCTCCAGCGGCAAGGTTGGTCTCCACAGCGAGTCCCACCGTGGTAAGTTGGCAGGGAACTTCTTTGCCGGAGTCGTCAATCACGCGAACGGGTCCGGTGATGCCCGACGGCAGATCCATTTCGACAGGGTCAGTGCGTGACCAGGAAAGCGTGTTGAATACGGTGATCGGCGTGCCTTTAACTTCGGTGGGTTTCACCTGAGCAGCGATGGAATGGAGTGCCTTGTTCAGCAACCCACGACCGGCATCAAGGGCGGACTGAGCTTTTCGATGGAATACTTCATCGGTGATGTGGCCGTTCTGCCCCCCAATCCCGTGGTCGATGTATATTTCGTCCATCCATGCCTGGTCGAAGGCAGCAGAGGGCCAATCACGCATGCTGCCGGAAAGGAGCTTCGCGAACGTGGTGAACGTTTCGGCTGCGGGCAGGACGTGAGCCGCCTCGCGCTTGATTGATGAAGTCCAGTGGTGCGTGGGACCGGTGATGTAAAGCCACACATCAGGGCGCTCACCCATCAGCGTGTCGAACTTCGCATCGGGTGTATCGATGGATTCAAAGAAACCAAGAATGGATGAGTATCTCATGGTGGGGTTGGGGCCTTGCTGCGAGTTCCACGCATTGATAAGCGGTGAGAAATTGGCGGGCTTTGAGAAGTCATGGGAGTTGATCAGGCACAGTTCCGGCGGGATCTGCCGTTTTTGATGATACGCATCCATTTTCTCCACGTGCTTCTTGATGGAGACAATGGCCTGCGACTGTGTGGCGCCGAGCATCGACATGTGGTTGCCGTAGTGGCCGGGGGTGAAGAGCAGTATGCCAGTGCCATCGGGGCTGTTCCATCGATAAAGACCTTCATGGTAGCGACTGACAAACATGTAAGGAATACCGGCCTTGGCTAGAATCTGCTGCATTTGAAGCGAGCGCGCCGGCGGGTCGGGATTGAACGCCACCTTGGCGTCACAACCGGGCAGGTTCTTCCTGAGCCAGCGCCGCCCGTAGTATGTCTCGCGTATGAGGTCCTCCCCTGAGAACCAGGATTCATAAGGCTGGTTATACGTGGCACCGAACTCCAACCGGCCTTCCTTCATCCGCGTCACGACTTCATCGCGCATCTCCGGATGTGCTTCGAGAAATTCCATCAAATGCAGTCCGCATTCCATGCAGAAGGTGTAGTTAGGATCTTTGCGCATCATTTCCAACGCGGGCATGATGTTGTTTTCGATTCGGAATTTTCTGCAAGCCGCCGGGTTGTCCATCCAGGCAGTATCCTGGTGACTGGAGGACACCACGTTGATATGGCCGCCATTGGTGAAGCTGCCTGCCGCGACAAACCAAGTGGTTGCGAGGAGCAGCAACGCCGTCATGATTGCCATCGACATTGCCGACTGAAGGATCGGAATTTCTTGAATGGCACCGCGGCTAAGCTCTGGGGGCTCAGACCGCAATGCGCACGTTGTTCTTGTTGCCGAATGGCCAGGAGGTGTCGGTGTTCGCATACAATTTTCTTCGAGATACGATTCAGAAACGGATTTTGGTACTTGGCTTTGGGATGGTGGTCATGGTGGCAGAAAGCAGCTTAAAGATTATCACTGAAAAGTCACTGGCATAAGGTGTTGGTTTTTTCATCAGGATCGCACGTGAAGATGGGGGCGCTGACCCGGGAAGGCCAGCGCCCGTCCACCGATTCAATCAGCGGACTCGGAAGAACTTGTTAGCACCTGCTGTGATGGTAAACGAAGGCGGGTTTGCACCGGGCACGGCTGTCCACGGACCGATCAGTTGTTCGGCCCACTGCAATTGACCAGCCGAGTAATGCAGGGTCACCTGCGTACCGCTGGCTTGGATTGACACCGAGATTGGCTTAACAGAAACGGCCTGGGTAAGGTTTGTGCCAGCCATACCCGCACGATAAATGCCGAAGAGTTCATCCGCACTTAACGCCCGGTTCCAGATGCCTAGATCGTCTATCTTGCCGTGCCAATAACCCGGCGTGTTCGAGGGCCCACCCCCATCGTCGGACGTCTTTAGCCCAATGCCGATGGAGGCCATCGGCGGCATCAGCAAGGTCCCGTTGTAGGTGTTGGTGGTAACCGCCACTTGCGCGCCGTTGCGATACAGGCGCACACGGGCGCCGTCTGCTACGAAGGCCACATGCTGCCACTGTCCGGTCGGCAGTAATTCAGTCTCGTTCACCTGGATGGTTTTCCCGGCTCCGTCCGTGAGCTGAACATCGAGCAGCCCCATGTTTTCGCGCAATCCAAAGTGGAACTGGCCCACCACATTCTGCCCCCAATTCTTGGCGATTCCCGCCCAGTTGGGGCGCGAATCCGCCCACACCCATACCGCAACGGTCATGGTGTTTGTGGGTTTGAAGTAGTCGCGGACGATCGCGTATTGGGCATTTGCGGGCTCTGTAAAGCGTAACGCGTTACCCGTCATTCCAGTTACCCATTGCGAATCGTCTCCCGGGAAATTCGCCAGTTCAGCGTCCAATGAAAGGCCGGTGAACTCGTCTGCCAGCCAACCCGTCGTTTCATCGAAGTTCCAATACGCAACCAACTGGTTCGTGATCAAGGACGGCTGAACGATAACGGACGCAGGCAAACTGGTCGCCACGCCGATGACGTTCGTGACACGGACGGCATAGAGCCCGGCGTCGTCAAGCTGCGCTCCGGTAATGCTCAAGGAATTAGATTGTGCCCCTATCACGCGCCCGCCATTCACCATGGGCGCGGAACCATGGAACCATTGGAAACTGTTTGAAGTGCCGACGGCACCAGCGCCCAACAGGATAGTTCCACCTTCCAACACCGTGACAGACACTGGATTCGTAAGAACGATTGGAGGGTCGTTCAGGAAAATATCAGCACCGCTCAACGGTCCGTTGAGATTGAAAGCGTTCCCCGCGTAGGAGCCCTGCGGCTCATCAGAGTTCCGCGTGCCGTTGCCGTTCACATCCACGTAAGCGAGAAGCGAGTAGCCATTTCCAGCGGGAATCGCCGTGATTTGATACGGGCCCACGCCATTAAAGACGTCGGAGTAATTGGCTCCCAATCCAGGGTTGAGTGAATCAACGACCTCCGCTCCGTTCAAGAGCGAGGCATGATTGGCATTGGGGGTAAGGTCGGCCCCAAAGCCGTCGTCAAAATTCCAGTATCCGCGCAGATCCGCCTCTGATCCCGTGAGGCCGTTTCTGGCGTGGCTGCGAATCTCCGCCCTGCTCAAGGCCTTGCTCCATACGGCGATCTCGTCCAACTGCCCGGCGGTGTACTCCCCTGTGCCAATGTAGGAGCCAAAGTAAAGCTCGGCTCCAATGTTCGGAACGCCCACATCGGGTGTGGTTCGTTGCTCTACCACCTCACCGTCGAAGTAAGTGACCCATCCGTTTACCGTGTTCCGCTTCCAACTCATGGCCACGTGATGCCAGTTGCCATCCACCGCGTTGGTCTGCCAGTTGGAAACTTTCAGGCCGGAAGTGCCGCCATCGAAGCTCAGGATATGGAGGTTGTTGGCACCCCAGCCACACACGATCCAGCCCGATCCCTGCTGGCGGACGGCTGAGGTGATTGCCGTTCCCTTGAACCAGTACTCGACGCTCAATTCATCCCCTGACAGGTCGGTTAATGCGGTGATCGCAGTGTCATTAACCCCATCCAGGTTGAGCACCTTGTTGTCGCGTAACTGGGCGACAGTCGTATGGACCTTGCCCGTCACATTGCCGTTGTGGAGAAAGGTTCCGGAAATGGTCTGGCCATTCACAATGACGTCCAGATTGGCTGCGGCACTGACGACTCTGCCCAGGGAGTTTGTTATCTCGCACGAGTATCCCCCCGCGTCTGCAGTCGTCAGAGCTGTAATATGGAGCTGAGGGGTATTGGCGCCGCTGATCCTGCCGTCATTCACCAGCGCGACATCGTCGCGATACCACTGATAGGTAATAGGCGCGCTGCCTTCGATTCCAACTGAAAAATCCGCAACCTCACCCACGGACCTCCTGCTGGCCACGGGCTGCGCCACGATATAGGGCGGTTCCCTGAGTTCAATGTTCACGCCCGGGGTATTGCCTGCAAGGTTTAGAGGATTCCCTGCATACGTTCCGAAAGGCTCGCCGGCTTCACGAAAACCGCTGCTGTTCGTGTCCATATAAGCCGTGACTGCATAGCCAGCACCCACTGGGAGGCCGGGAATGGTGTATGGCCCAGGCGCCGCAAGGTCCACTGCTGCGATCCCGGCGTTAAAGCCCGGGATGTCGGCATCCACAATTGCCGCATCTCCATACGGCGTGCCGTTATGAGCGTTGCTCGTCTTATCGTTATAGGTGGTGTCATCAAAGTTCCAATAGCACAGCAACCCAGGCTCGGCCCCGGTAAGAGCCTTGTTCCAATTACTGGCCACTTCCTCGGGAGTCAGGGAGCGCTGCCAGATTGCCACGGAATCCATTTGGCCTGTTGTGAACTGCTCGTTACCGCCGAAGGAGCCCAGCCACAGGGAAGCGCCGCAATTCGGAATGGCTGTGTTCGAACTGTTTCGTTTCTGCACCAGTTTTCCATCCAGATAGCTGGCAAAGCCATCAGCAGTGTTCTGTTTCCACGTCACCATCACATGATGCCAATTGCCGTCCATCACACCCTGTCCTACTGAGATGCCATTGACCTCGCCGTCGTTGTGGAGGATGTGCAGCCCATTCCACCCGGCTACCACCCAACCGTTGCCTTGCTGACGCAAAGCCGAGTGAATCTGGCTGCCGCGAAACCAGTATTGGATGGTGACCTCCGACCCCGCGAGGCTTGTGAGTGTTGGGATCTCGACACTGCCAGCCCCGCTCAAGGAGAGCACCTTGTTGCCGGGAAGTGTCTGCACGGCCGCGACGCGCACAGCGCCGGTGCGGCTGCCGGTGTAGCTGATGGTGCCCGAGAGGTCGGCGCCCGAGCAGATGCCGCCGCTGAGAGCGAGACTCGCAGCAGCGAATGAGAGGGGGAATAGTTTTTTCATGGAGTGCACTTTGCTAACTGGGGTTGATGCATAGAGGTTGGATGAAAGGTTTTGGCCGGGCCATGCAAATGGGGAAGGCAGGACGCGGCAGTTACGGGTTGGAAATCAATCAGACGGGATGGAAGTATGGTTAAAGTGGCTGGACATGTCATAACGCTATGACACTTTAGCCAAATTGGTCAATACCAAAGTTGTTCTCCTGACTTTTTTACCCCGGTCAGCTCTCAAATCCCAGGACACAGCGTCTCTGAAAACTACTAGAAATCCCTTATGAAAACGTTTGCATCCAGCCCAGACGTCCCGGTCCATCGCCCGCCGCAATTCAGGCGGATTCACGTATGATTAATTCAGGCCGCAGCGTGGTTGTAGCCTCTATTTCACCCGCCTTTTCCGGATTTCGGATCTGTTGCAGGAGCAAATCCAGGGAGAGGCTGCAAAGTTCACTCTGAGACCAGGTCACTACCGTCATAGGGATGGGCGTGGTGCCTTCCGGCATTTCTTCACCAAAGATCATGACGGCAACATCCCGCGGCACGCGCCGCCCCATCTGGGCCAGCGCATTGCAGCAGGTCAGGGCGACCATCTCGTTTTCGGCCAGGATAGCCGTGGGGGCTGGAGATAGACCCAACACACAGGATAACTTTTCGCGGACCTCTTTGAGTGAATGCGGAAGCTGTAAACGGAGTTCCGGGCGAGGCTCGGTTTTCCTCAGCTTATGGCTTTTGACATAGCCCCGGTAACGGTCTTGAACTGTTTGAAACTCGGTATGCCATCCCGCGAACACAATGTTTGCATGGCCTTTATCCAACAGGTAATCCGTTGCCATGCGTCCAGCGCCAATGTCATCATACTTCACGCAGGGACCCTTCACACCCGAGATGGGGTCCATCAGGAACACGATCGGGAACCCGGCATCTGCCAGCTTGCGATACAGCGCGGCGTTGCGCTTTCCTGCCAAAGGAGAAACCAATAAGCCATCAGCGCTCCCGTCTCCCAGATCCTTCAGACACGCTGCCTCAAGGGCAGGATCATAATCGGAGTCGCCCACCAGAAGCCTGTAGTTTTCAGCGCGGCACATGCGGCTGAGATACTTGGCCAAACTAATGCAATGTGGATCAGCGATGTTGTGCAGGAGCAGCATGATATTGCGGCTCCGTCGGGTGACTAGCGCGCGCCCGACAGCACTGGGTCGATACCCAAGCTTCTCGATTATGTGCTGAATGCGCTCGCGTGTCTGCGGATGCACGCGATCTTTGTTGTTGAGAACCCGCGACACCGTTCCAATGCAGACCCCAGCCAGACGCGCGATATCCTCGATGGTCTTCTGTGCCATGTGTCAGGACTCATTAGCATGGATTACTTTCAAATCCAAGCCTCCAGCCATTCGGAGCGCATTCGGTGGGCGTTGTTTTTAGTGTTGCTATGGATCCGGGTTTTGGGTAACATTTTCCTTGACCCCGTGGATCGTGCTGACCAGGAATCCTGGTTGTTTTTGCATCGCGAGTGCACGGGCATAACGCCGACTCCGTGAGAAAGATTTGTAATCAGTCAAACCCAAACCACACAAAGGTTCAGCATGAGAAAACCCAGAAAAGAATACATCTGTCAGCGGTTGCTTTTGCCCTGTGCTGCCGCGTTCGTGGCGGTCGTTGCCTGCAGTGCCCAGGCGGCGTCCTATTCCGAAACCGTGTTAGCGGACAAGCCAGCAGCATATTACCGGCTCGAGGACCCGGTCGGCACCTTCACCGTGACCAATGCGGTAGCTGCCGATGTCAATCAGGGGACTGTGATGTATGACGAGTATTCCGCCTTTCCGAAATTTGAGGAGGGTGGTATCGGCAGCAACTCGGTGAGTTTTCATCTTTACACGCCGGAGGGTGGCTCGGCTCAAAGGTCACACATTGAAATTCCTTACGCGGCGGAACTCAATCCGAATGGCCCTTTCACTGCGGAATGCTGGGCGCGCGTCGCCAGTTGGGGGACAGGGGTTCGGTGCATTGTCGCCAACGCGGCTGCCTGGAATATGGGGTGGTGGTTCCGCCAGGAGGCGGGAACGACGCCGCGGTGGCTTTGGGTTCAGAATGGGGGTGGGATCTACATGGCGGGTGGCAGCATCACCAAGAACGAGTGGGCCCATTTGGTGGTCACCTATGATGGCACGAACAGTTACTTCTTTGCCAACGGGCAGCCGATGTGGTCGTCCGGTGGCACGCCGGAACCTAATCCCAGCGGACCGCTGTGCATCGGTGGTGCTCCGGTTCTCGGCGAGGAATTCTTCGACGGCAACGTTGATGAGGTGGCGGTCTATACCAATGCGCTGACGGCGGACCAGATCAGGTTGCACTATGAAGTGGGGCGCACGAACATTGCGGCACCCCCGGTGGGCGCATCAATTGTAACGGATCCCACGCCAACCTCCGGCTACGCCGGGCGTGCGGCTTCCTTCACTGTCACGGCTTCCGGCACAAGCCCGTTGTCTTATCAATGGTACAAAGGCACCACGGCCATCGAGGGGGCAACCAGCGATATCCTGAACCTGACCTGTGATTTCGCCGATAATGGCGCGACCTTTAAGGTAGTCGTTACCAACCTTTATGACTCCGTGACCAGCGCCAGTGCCGTCCTGACAGTGATGACTAATCTGATCCTGGAAGGAAGCCCGGCGTCAGTCACTCGGAACGTCGGCAGCAAAGCGGCCTTTCTTGCGGTGCCCGGGGGCGCCCTTCCGGTTACATACCAATGGTTTAAAGGGACGACGCCGATCTCGGGGGCGACCAACGAAATGTTGTGGCTAA
The DNA here is from genome assembly GCA_942493075.1 of uncultured Verrucomicrobiota bacterium. Taxonomy (GTDB): domain Bacteria; phylum Verrucomicrobiota; class Verrucomicrobiia; order Limisphaerales; family UBA8199; genus JBBQYD01. The sequence continues at coordinate 6,510,555 of OW818681.1, forward strand.
CGAATGTCCAGCAAGCTGACGACCAGACAAGCTATTATGCAACGATCACCAATCCCTGGATGAGCACCAATACGGATGCGGGCATTCTTACGGTCGTGCCGAGGACAGCAACAGTGCCGATTGCCGGTTACGCCAAAGTTGTGATGAACGATGATCCGACCGCTTTTTGGCGGTTGGACGAGCTCGATGGCAGTTCCACGGCGATCGACGCGGCTGGCAGCTTTGATGGTGCATACACAGTCGGAGCCGGGGCCATTTCGTACGGTGTTACTACGGGCATCCCGCAAGAAACCAATAAAGCGGTCTCTGTGACTGGCAAGGCCCAGATCCAGATCCCGTGGGCACTGGAGTTGAACCCGCACGGTCCGTTTACCGTGGAGTGTTGGTTCCAGCCGGCATCGCTGAACCCTGGACCGGATTACCGGAACGTCATTTCATCCGAAGACACCCTTCCGAACGGACCGCACGGATGGCTGCTCTATCAGATGGACAACAATACCCTGGCGTGGGTGCTGTTCAGCCACAATTGGGGCGGCGCCTGGCTGGGTGATGCGACCGTGGTTCAGCCCAGCGCATGGTATCACATCGTCCTGACTTTCGATGGCAAGGTCTTTCACAGCTACCTTAACGGCATGGACTCAGCCTCGACAGCCTATACCGATTACACCCCGAACGGCGGAGGGTGGACCAGCCTGGGTTTCCGCTACGACGGCAATGGCCTGGGTTTTGATGGTGCCATTGATGATGTCGCCTTCTACAACAAGGCATTGACGGCAGAACAGGTGCAGGCCCATTACCAGGCAACTGTCCGGCTTGGTTGCATTCGGTCCGGAAACAACCTGATCCTCTCCTGGCCATTCGGAACGCTCCAGCAAGCTGATCAGGTCACCGGCACCTACAGCGATATGGCCACGACCGTTTCGCCGTATACAAATGCGATTGGCGCCACGCCGAAATACTTCCGCGTTAAAGTTCAGTGAGGCTGGACTGATAAAGTCAGATGCACAGGCCGGAGGGCGTTATCTCCGGCCTTTTTGTATTCGGGCGGTCCGGCAGGGGAGAACTGGGTTGCGGGCCGCGCTGCCGGGGCCGAACGACAGAGCCTTTGCGCAGTTGATTCGAGACCGTTGGCTATTCAGGCGCAAGGACGACCCGGAAACCGACGCCAGAGGGCACGGAGGCTCCCGAATATCCGACGTGCCAGCTTGATCGGCAGTCCACCCAGGGAAAGGAGAAAGCTCCTCCTCGAATGGCGTGGTAGATACCGTCGACCGCGCCCCGGTAATCGGTGACCGGTTGTGACGGGGCGGTGTCGATGTAGTCCCAGCACCATTCGAAGACATTTCCGTGAACATCATGGAGCCCCCAGGGATTGGGCAGGAGCTTTCCCACCGGGTGCGGGATATGGCTGCTATTGGCGTTGTACCACGCATAATCCGGGAGGAGTGTTTCATCATCACCGAAACTGAACCAGTCAGTGGTTCCTGCACGCGCAGCGTATTCCCATTCGGCTTCGGTGGGCAACCGGTAGAGGTAGCCGGCGGGGAGTCGAAGAGCCGCCCGTTCCTGCTGAGTGAGCAACGCGCAATAGTTCGTCGCGTTGCGCCAGGCGACATTATCGACGGGACACTCCAAGTCCCCGGTATAGCTTGATGGATTAGTGCACATCAGGTTCTGGTATTCGGATTGGGTTACCTCAAAGCGGTTGATCCAGAACCCGCGAGTCAAGCTGACATGAAACGGCGAGAGCTCGTAGTAGAGTCTGTTCGGGTCATTGGTCGGCGTGCCCATCAGAAAGGAGCCCGGCGGAATGTAAACCATTGAGTCCGGAACTTGCAGGCGCGGGAGCTTGGCGACCTGATAGTAGCAAGCCGGCGGATTGACCAGCGTTGCGTTGGTAAACCAAAAGCGAGAGCCGTTGGTCTGAACGGACGCGCTGAGCGAGGTCCACTTGGAGTCGGCCAGATTCGACTTTGTCTGCACTTGGAACGGATCGCCTGGAACGCCGCGCCATTCCAGCCGGAAGTGGTGTTCCGAGACGCCGGCCGAAAGTCTAGGCCGCGCGAAAGGCGCGTAATCCGCATCCACGAAGGCGGCCTTGTAGTCGGCGTAGAACTGCTGCATTTGCGTTCTGCGGGTCAGGTCCCAACTGCTCAAGAAGGCCACCGGATTCATGTAGTGCACAAAGTCGAACGTGATGAAGTCCTCGACAAACGGCCCGGAAGCCTCGAGTTGTTTTTTCATCCTTGCGACGTCGCAAGGACCGACAACGTTGTTCAAAGTTCTGAACGATTCAATGTTGGCCCAGAGCTTTACTCCGGTTGCGTTGCAGGCGTTTTGGAAGGCCTGAAAATAGGGCGCCACGCGCTGCTGGATATTGGTCTCCCACTGTTGCGCGCCCACGCTGTCCTGGAGCATGAGAATGTCGATGCCTGATTCATTGAGGATCTGCCGGTAGAGCTCTTCCACACGGCACGGTGAGGGACGGCTAACGCTGATAAAGGGGGAAATCAACAGGGGCATGTCGCCGGAAATCTGCTGGCAGGACGCGTGAATGGCCTGGAAAAAGCCACGCAACCGGTCTACCTCTGCCTGGGTGTAGTTTCCCGTCCAGGACTCGTACGGAATGTACCATCCGGCAAAAGACTTGTGACGGCCGCCTGAAAGGTAACGGTCCCACACCTGCCGGGCGACAACTCCCATTCGCGACTGCGTTTCGAAAAGGAAATTGCTGCCGGTCATATCGTGGTTCCAGTTCGGCCCGTAGAGCCCGAGAAAGACCCGGAATCCGTTGGTGTCGGCGTAGTAGAGAATGGTTTCTGTGGCATCCATCTTCCCGGCGGGGCTGATATAGGAATGCAGTGAGCCGTCGCTGTTCTCGGTCACCTGCATCTGGATGATGACTATGTTCATCCTTGCGTCTTTCATGCTGCCGAGCACCGCCTGCCAGGTCTCCGGAGGCCAGTTGTATAACTCATCCCAATATTGGAAAAAACCGCCGGAAATCCGAAGTGAGCCGGTGGCGGCAAGGACGGGAAGGCAGCAGGTCAGGAGCACCGCAACCGCCAGGGCCCACAAACGCGCGCGGGCTGCAGCCGCTTTCGCGGGAAGAAGACGGGCGTGGGTCAGCCTTTGTTGAACAACGCTGGCCTGGCCACCAAGATCGGGCTGGCCCGCCTTGCCAGTGCGAGCTGCTGAATTGGACCCAACAATATTAGGGGAGAGGAACATGGCTGCCTCGTAAACCGTGCCTCGGTGAGCTGGTTAATTCAAGTCGAAACATATGCAGGGGGGGCGATGCAAAGCCAGATCGGAACATGGACTTATCGCAATCTCTGCTATAGCCGATGGGTCAGGTCTGTGGCTTAATGGGCGCATGAAAACCCACATGGCTGCGATTTGCTTCCTGCTCGCCTTCTGCGGATCTGTTGCACTCACTGGGGCCGCAGGGGTGCGGGTCGGCGTGGCGTCGACTGACATCACGCCACCGCTTGGGATCGGCATGGCGGGTTACTATCACGAGCGCGGGGCGGATGGCGTGCTCGATCCGCTGGCCAGCAAGGCCGTGGTTATCGAGGCTGACGGCGAACGTGTCGCACTGGTCTCGGTGGATATCCTTGGTATCACGCGCGCCATCGTCGATCAGGCGCGAGCTGACATTGAGAAGACGACTGGAATCAAGGGCGTCAACGTCATGATCAGCGCCACCCACGCGCACACGGGTCCGGAACTCACGAGCCGCACATCGAGTGGTGCAAAACAGAACGACCAGCAGGAAATCGCCATTTCATATACAGAGAAGCTGCCGAGGCTGATCGCCGAGAGTGTCCGCCTCGCCAACTCTCAACTCCAACCAGCCCGACTGAGCGCCGCACATGGCCGCTGCGAAAATCTCGCGTTCAATCGCCGCTACTACATGCGGGACGGCTCAGTGCGTTGGAACCCGGGAAAGATGAACCCGGATGCAATCCGGCCTGCCGGACCCACAGATCCTGAGGTCGGCATTCTCTACATTGAGCCCGGAGAAGGCCGCAACCCGGCGCAAGCCATTGCCACTTATGTGAACTTCGCCATGCACCCGGACACCACCGGCGGCAGCAAGTTCAGCGCAGACTGGCCCGGCGCCTTGAGCCGGGTGCTGGCGACTTATCACGGCTCCAATCACCTAACGCTTGTGGCCAACGGCACCTGCGGCAACCTTAATCATTTCGACGTGTTCTCGACCTGGCCCAACAGCGGGCCATTCGAGCGCAACCGCATCGGCACCATTCTTGGGGCGTCGGTGTTCCAGGGCTATCGTGACCTTAAGCCCCTGGGAGCTGGCCCGCTGAGGGTGCAGCGCGAGATCGTGGACTTGGCTTTACCGGAGATCACGCCCGAGCAGATCGAAGAGGCTCGCCAGGCAACAGCCAATACCAAGGACGATCGAGGGGCCAACTTCATGAAGTTGGTGCGCGCCAATCGGGCGCTCGATATTGCCGGGCGCCAAGGCCGCCCGCTGCAGGCTGAAGTACAGGTGATCACCCTCGGTCGCGATGCCGCCTGGGTGGGCCTTCCAGGCGAGGTGTTTGTTGAACTCGGCCTGTCGATCAAAAAACAGTCCCCGTTCCCTTATACGTTCATCGCTGAACTGGCCAATGATAGCCTTGGATATATACCCGATCGCCGGAGCTATGCCGAAGGCGCCTATGAGCCCGAGAGCTCGCGCTGCGCCCCTGGCTCCGGCGAAAAACTGGTAGAGACGGCAGTCAAACTCTTGAAGGCAGCAGCTCATTAGTGCACAAAGAGCGCGATTACCTCAGCGGCTTTTCCAGAACTGAATTTGGAACCGCTAATAGGGACCTAATCTGACGCTAATAAGGCCTCAGGCGTCGAAGGGATACAGACACAGAAACACGGCAGATCCTGAAGGCCGCGTCTCCGCACGCGGTGGGGTTCGACCATCGGGCCTCATGGTCTTTTCTTGGTTTTCTTGTTGTGAGAAATCGTTTCAAGTCTTTAGCAGTTTCTTTTTCGGATGACAGACAGGTCTTGTTGTTTATGCTCCTGCAAGCCGATGATCCGTTTCCTGGCCATCCTGGCGTTGATGCTCGTGACCTTCGGCAGTGAAGGTTCCTTGCCACGCCAGCCTGCCTTGAGCATTGGGCTGCATGGCGCGGGCCTGCCGCGCCATAGCGAAGCAGCGGCGGGTGGCATCGGCGGTCAGTCAGGTCATTCAACCTTCAACCTGTCTCGCGACCGCCCTGATCAACCTTCAACCTCCTTCCTCGGTTATCGGTTCTATGATCCCACGCTGCAACGCTGGCTAACCCGCGATCCACTCGGCGAAGCCGGCGGAATAAACCTGTATGGGTTTGTGGGGAACGATCCCATCAGCCGAGTGGACCCACTGGGGCTTGCCAACGAGTATGGTTTGATGGGGATGGGTGGTGGGCAAGGAATGAGTCAATTTGCGAACCCCAGTGGTGTTCACGGGCTTGCTGAAGCAGGCAGCCTGGCCCAGCAAGCGGGTTACAAAGGGGATATTGCATCGGCTTCCGCCAATGAAATGTTTAATCAGGCCCTCCAGGAACAGGCGAACCAGGTCATGGAGTTCTATGAGAACCTGGTGCTTGGCGAACTTGGTGGTGGGGCATTCGGCGCTCTTGCACGACGCGCTTTTTGGCTCTTGTCAAAATGTGAGAGATTTGCCCCTCTGTTCAAAGCCGCAAAGGGAACATTGCCAGAAGGCTTGGCTGAGGAAGCTGCACGACTCGAAAAGCAGTGGCCCAAACGGATCCAGGCACTTGAGGAATCGGGACAGCCACTTAACAATGGCCAAAAAGGCCGACATCAAGTTCATTGATCATTTACAGAACAAACACGGGCTGTCGGATGCTCAAAGGGAGAAATCCTCCACGAAGAAATCACTGGTCGGAATCTCTCAAGACAAGAAATCGAACAAATAGCCATCGATATTAAGAGATCGTATCCAAACAAATGAAGGCTGGAAAAGGAAACTCAACTGAACAAATCAAGCGAGTATTTGACGGAGCCTTAGGCAAATCGTGTTGGCACGTGACTGTTGGAGCTCCTACGTCCCCAGAATTCTCCTTAGCATTAGGAGACAGAGTCAAACGTCAAAAACCACTTCAGAACCCTCGACAATCGGAAGTGTTTCGGCAAAATGAAGGAGAAGTTTCAATATTCATTCGGTGTGTTTGGCGGTTGGAGCAGGGAAGCTTCGTGATAGTGAGCAGCAATGACACGGTATTGAAGGTCAAAAGAGGCCTTCGTCGCATCGTGGACCATAAGTTTATCGGATTTAAAGTTGAAAAACCTGCGTGGGATTTGTCACTGGAATTTACAGGTGGTCTTCGTTTAAGAATCTTTTGTGAACACACAGAGCAAAAGTCCAATTCTCGTCGGAACTGGCAGGCAAGGGTTGGAACGTCCCAGGTATTTGCGGGTCCTGGGACGCGATTGGAGATTTCGTAATAAACCATTGCCGCAGAGACAGCATCGGATGTCCTGAGAGTCCGGCACTATACGCCATACGAAGGATTGGCAGGCATCAAGAACAGCGGGGAGATATGGATTGCTCGTGGCGAGCCAGTTGGGGTGCATGTAGAAGTGGGACCTGGTTTTGGCCCCGCTGCGACAAAAAAGTGTCAGTCCTGTGTCAATCCTGAATGGCACTTAGTTAAGGGTGTGGTATTTACGGGGTCGTCCATTCCAGTAGCGGCTGCGGTGTGAGATTTCGACGAACTGGCGGCGAGGTTTGTTGAGCAGCGGGTAGGCTTTGGGACGGCGTTTGACGGCACGGGGTTCGGTGCGATTGGACCGTTTTGGCACCAGATCTCTGGCGACGTTTAGCAACAGGCCCTCCCAAAGGTGGCGCCGTTTTTTTATTGCTGGCTCGGGAAAACTGCAGAGCTTGGATCTGATATTCCGCATGCCGAACGCCAAACAGAAGAACAATAACTGATTCAAGCAATAGATAAAATATTTGGACTCTAATGACAGCGAGAGCAAAGGGACTAGAACTCCTGCAGAGATTAAAAGAAGCCCCGTCCGCTTTCTTGGAGTCTAATAACGCGATGGAGTTGCTCGACGAGTACTTCGATGGGCTTTCTCTCGAGACCCTCCGACCATTCCTGCAAGACCCTGATCTATCCGTCCGCCGTACGGCTGTTTTTCTTGCCTCCGAACTCGGGGTGAGGGCTCGGCCTTTGATCGGTAGTTTGGTGCCACTTGCGGTCGATCGCGACGCCCACATTCGCTGCTATGCTCTTGATGTACTTGTGACGTGTGCGGTGGGCTCTGATGCTAGTAGGTATCTCTACGTGGCGCTGTCACTAGAGGACCCCGTTGCTTATATACGCACGAATTCAATGTCCCTGATGTCCAGAGGTAGCATAGAGCAGTTTTGGGGTGTGCTTCATTCTCTGATCCCTGGAAACCCCACTCATGAAATCCATAAGCGACGAATCATGCTCCTATTGGAGGAGCATCTTAGCATCGAGGAAGTTGGCCACATGATCAGTCACCAGGAACCTCTGTTTAGGAAGTACGGAGCGATCGTCGCTTGGCGGATGCGAGGCACATTTGCAGCATTGGCGAAAAAGGTTCTATCGAGCGGAGATTCTGACCTGCGTGCCTTTTGGGACGGCGTTAGTAAGGAATAGTGGGAAGACCACGTGCCGGGCTTGTTTTGTTTTTGGCCAAACAGTATTTACCACCGTTGAAACATTCTTCTGCGGTCGCTCCTCAAGGTCTTTTCTTGGTTTCTTTGTTGTGAGAAATATTCTTTTCCGGTTCTTCGGGCCGTTTCTTTTTCGGATGACATGGCCGTTCCATTGTTTATGCTCCTGCAAACCGATGATGCGTTTCCTGGCCATCCTGGCGTTGATGCTCGTGACCTTCGGCAGTGAAGGTTCCTTGCCACGCCAGCCTGCCTTGAGCATTGGGCTGCATGGCGCGGGCCTGCCGCGCCATAGCGAAGCGGCGGCGGGCGGCATCGGCGGTCTTTTGGCTCGCACCGATCATTCGTCCGGCAGTTCCTATTTCTATCATGCCGATGGTGCCGGAAACGTTACGGCCCTGAGTGATGGCCAGGGACAGCTTATCCGATAACCGAGCAAGGGAATACGACAACGTTATGCCCGATCGCAATCAGAGTGTCAAAAGAGGGATGCTGGAGATGACGAAGGCACTGGGCCTGCCTTTCGAAGAGCAGGACTGGGGTATTGTAAACGCCAACGGAAGCCGTTTGGAGGAGTTTATCAAGTTTTATGATACACATTCGGATTACTCATCTTTTCAGAAATATGAACTCTGCGAGTTGATCATGGCCTCTGCGAACGAAAGACTTATTCAAGGGAGTCTCGGGGATGAGTTCTGGAAGTTTCTCTCTGAGAATTCTGACGCATGCAGGGCCCAGATTTCGTATTGGAAAGGCTTGAGCGATGAGTTGGAATTCCCGTTGGGAGAGCATCTGAGAGAACGTCTTTAAGTGCCATCAGTGTTTCAAACTGTTACAAACTTTTTTGCCGTCATAGCCTTGACCTAATTGGCGTCAGAGCGTGGTGGGGATGTTGGCCACACTGGCGTCTAATTAGGTACGCGCTCAACCCATGGTAGCAGCTTCGTCGCAACCATGGGCTTTGGGGCGCAATCCCGTTGGGATTGGGGGTCGGGTGGGATCGGGATTAGCATCGTGGTGTTTTCGGGCTGACACCCACGGCAGAGGGAAGAACGCATTTACGAACAGCATCCGGAAGCGGATTTGAACAAACAACGGCCCATCTCGCCGACGAATCCTCGGCGGGCAGAGTATTTGCAGGACGGAGATAAATTATGAAGAAACTGCCTATTGAAGGAACCGTGTTTTTAGTGCCGTTACGTGCGGAGGGCTATGCGGTTGGTGTTCTTGCTAGAGCTAATGGAGAGGGGCAATGCTTCGGTTACTTTTTTGGACGGAGGGTCATGGGCCCAGACGAAGTGGATGTGAGTAAATTGGCGCCTGAAGACGCCGTATTGAAAGGAAAGTTTGGAGACTTGGAACTATTGCGAGGGAAATGGCCTACGGTCAGACTTCTCCTCAATCTGGATAGAACCCGGTGGAGAATGCTACCTTTAGCGCGAGTAGATGAAGCCGCCGGGAGAGCCTGGCTTTCTACGTATGACGACCAGTTTAATTGCGTGGAGGAGAAGGAAATAACTCCAGATAAAGCGGCTGAGTTCCCATATGATCGAATGATGGGAGCGGGAGCTGTCGAGATTCGGTTGACAAAGCTTCTTCAAGGGTGAAAAACGGCAACGGGTGAAAGATGCGTCCGGGTGTGCTGCAAGGGCAGGCTGGCGGCACGCGGAGTCCTTTTGGGGTGTTTCCACATCCGTTTGTTAGCTATGTGCGGCTGGAGGCGTTCCTCCAGGCCACCTTTACGAACTTTTTTGCCATCATAGCCTTGGCCTAATTGGTGTCAGAGCGTGTGGGGCACTTGGTCGCACTGGCGTCTGATTTTGTGGCCGAATAGCCAGACTTTGGCCGTAGAGATGCGACCTCACTGGGGATTGAACAGAAGGGGGACCAAGGGAACGAAGGCCCGAAAGTGAGCTGTTTTAGTCTCCCAGTTCCAGATTAGCGTTCATCAGCGCGGATCAGCGGTCCAGAACTGATTTTTTTGAACCGCTAATAGGGACCTAATCTGACGCTAATAAGGCCTCAGACTCGAAGGGATATGGATAGAACGGCAGATCCTGATAGGGGTAGGGAGAGCGGATGTCCGCTCCCCCTCCCTCCGAACCGTACAGGCGGTTTGCCCGCATACGGCTCTCCAGTCGGCAGTTTCTATGATTGATGATTTGGTTGATGCTCTCCAGCCAGCCGCCAGAGGCCCAACTTATCAAAGTGGAGGTTTGGCCATCGTCTGTTTACGTTTCCATTGGGTTTGCCTCGCTTGCCTCGTCTCTTGAGAAGAAGTTGCCGCAGCCGTCGCCGAACCATCTTGTCGAGTTCTTCGTGTACATTGCGCACACCATGATCAAAATACCCTCGCCAGCCTTTAAGCCGCCGGTTCAGGTTCTGGATGATTTGACTCATGCTCTGTCCACTGGTCCGTGGCGTTAGCTGGCGGATTGTCTCTTTGAGTTTGGTTTGGCTCTTTTCGCGCGGCCATTGATAGCCTCGTTCGAAGTGCCAGCCAAGGAACTCAAACCCGCCTCGTTGGGTTGCGTCCACTATCCGGGTCTTTTCCGGGTGGAGCCGCAGTCCGGCTTGCATCACCCATTGCTTTACCGTTTCGAGGGCCTCTTGGGCCTCTGCGCGGCTGCGGCATTGGATGACGAAGTCATCGGCATAGCGGGTCATCCGGTATCCCTTCTGGGCCATCTGATGGTCCAGCGGGTTGAGATAAATATTGGCAAGCAAGGGACTGAGCACGCCTCCTTGCGGTGTCCCTTGTTCGGTGGGTTGCCAGCCTTTCATCTCTTCCATCACTCCCGCCTTGAGGCTTTGCTCGATGAGCCGCAGCACGCGCCGGTCGCTTACCCTTTGGCTCACCATCTTGAGCAAGGCTTCCTGTGGAATCGAATCGAAGTAACCTTTTAAATCGGCGTCTACAATCCAAGTGTAGCCGCCCTGCAAAAGCCCTTCAACCCGCGCCACTGCCTGCTGCGCCTTGTGTCCGGGCCGAAAACCGTAAGAGTGCTCCGCAAACTCACGCTCGAAGATAGGTTCGAGCACTCGCTGCATTGCGCCTTCCACGATTCGGTCCCTTACACACGGTATTCCCAACGGCCTCTTCTCTTTTGTTCCCGGCTTGTCTATCCAGACCCGCCGGGCAGGCCGGCGCTCGTAGCTGTCCGAGCGCAGTTCCTGGTGCAAGCGTTTGAGTTCCTGCTCCCGATGAGCTTGGAACGCAGCAACGCTCTGCCGGTCCACTCCTGCTGCTCCGCGCTTTGCCGCTACGGCCAGCCACGAACTCATCAGGTTGCTTTCCGACCATACCTTATCCATCAGACTGTACCATCGGCCTCCCTTGATCCCTTGTTCCAAGGCCATCAACATGCGGTCGGTCCAGACCGAACGTTCCACCCACTTCCATCGAAGTGCGATCTCTCCGGCAGGCATAGTGGCCTTTGGGACCACACTCGTGCCGGTTTGCTTTTGGCTTTCGTTGTTCTGTACCATTCCTGCATCTGCCTTCCTGCGTCCCTTGGCTCCACGGCGTTATGTTGCACCGCTTCATCGCTACTACGGACGCTCTGACCTGTGCCGGGCGGGATCTCGGCCAATAGAGGCCTTCTTCCCGTGCTGCCCCGGCAGGGTTCCCTGCTTCATGCATGCAACCTTCTGACCATTCCGTCCCCACCCACTTCCCGTGTCCAACCAGGCTTTTCAGATGTTCACTATTCAGCGCTGGCATTTATCTATGGCTGCGGGTAACTCAATCCCGCTTGGGGCTTCGCTCATGCCTAGCAGGCTCGCCCAGCACGGTCAGCCGTATCGGGTTCGTTATCCTACGGACTGGTCATTCACCTTCCGTTGCTCCCCACACGGGAATCTCTCCCGCGCAGTCCCTTCGGTTACCGGGGGTGAACTTCTCCCGGAGGCGGACTTTCACCACCTTGTTTGCACCCACTCGCAGGCGCACTAGGCCGCGTCTCCGCACGCGGCGGGGTTCGACCATCGAGCCTCCTGGTCTTTTCTTGGTTTCTTCGTTGTGAGAAATGTTCTTTTCCGGTTCTTCGGGCCGTTTCTTTTTCGGCTGACAGGCAGGTCTTGTTGTTTATGCTCCTGCAAATCGATGATGAGTCACAGAACCGGGGACCGCATTTCAATGACGACAAAGGAAATCACTATGATTACTAAAATTATAGAGGCCCCAGACTTGTTCGCCACGAATGGGGTATATTATCCCCCAGAATTCCGAGATACTGAGATCAGAGATCGTCAAGTTAGGGCGATTTCATTCGAGACCCGGCGTGACTCCTTTCAAACACCGTTTGTGGAGGCGACTCAACAATGTTTGAACCATCTTTGCCGTTATCTTCCTTGTTCGACGATCGTAAAGGTGTTCTGTGCTCAAGACTGTTTTGTGACGGACTCTGCCACTTATCGTGCAAAAGGCCTGTGGCGGAGCAGTGAAGTTTTCAAGAAGGTTAGGGCTTCTGCGGTTAATGTGGGGCCCGAGTTGGCAAACAGGACTGGGAGTGAAGTGCGGCATTACGGACTTTGCGAGGTGACACTAGGGAATTCACTCGAAGCTCTAGAAGCGATTCGCTTAACAGAATCCTGTTTCGGTCTTCTTGGGCACGGGCAAGCTATCGATGATACCGATTTGGCGGAGACGTGTTACCAGAGCGCATTCGGAAATAGAAGCACCTCCGTAGATTGGACGAGGCTTATTCAACAGATGACTAATGGTGACCACATGTTAGTAAGGGTGACTGGACGATTTGACGACCGTGATGTTGCAATCGATCTCTTCAACGTTCCACCTTCAATTGCTATTTAGGGGACGGAATAACGCCCGGTCCGGTGGTATCGCGCTGACGCGCTCAACCACCGTCTAAAAGCTGGGGAACCCTTCGGGTTCCGGAAGGTGCTAGCGAATCAGTGTAAGGATCAAACAGGAGAGGGACCGAGAGAACAGAGGAAACCTTCAACCTCTTCACCATCGAGCCTCATGGTCTTTTCTTGGCTCCTTTGTTGTGAAAATTGTTTTTTGGCAACTACAGTCTACTGGCTGCAGATCCTTCGAATCCGAGGTCACGTCGCTGTTTGGCGCTCCGCTCCACATTTCCAGCACGAATCAAATTGGCTCCTGAGCCGTTGCCCGCATTGGGCACACACCCAGGTGCCCGCGACATTGGCGGGCGGATGAATCCAGTCCCGGCAAAACTCCTCTGCTCTCGCAGCATCGTCATCGTTGGAGACCCATAGCTCAACGTTGAAGGGGGTGGCTGGAAGGGCCTGTGACAATTGCTCGTTTCTGAACTCACATGCGATACCGGCTTCTTTCAGCATGTTCTTTAACATCTCCAGTTCGGCAGTTTCTGGCAACGCGAATACCTGTTTCATAATCACATCTCTCTTTTGTTAAAATGCTCTACAAACTACAAACAACGCGCCATGCGGCGAAAATGATAGCCGATGATTGCCAGCTCCATGGCTTTGGGAAACTGCCGTGGACGCCGTAACAACGACGTGACGAACAGCCGCCAGTAGGCCAGCCGCCCCCGGTGCCAGACACCCAGCAGCCAGAGAGATTTTACGAAAGCCTCCAGTTCCGGCCGGGATACGCGGAGGCGCGGCCCGCAGGGTTTCTGGCGCTCCAGCAAAATTCGGATGCGCTTGTAGTAATGGCGAGGTTCATACAGCCGCTTCATGAGGTCCCGGTAACCGTTAATGAGAAAATCCCGGTTCAATTTGGGACGAAAGTTCAGCCGTGCCTCGGTGTTATTCCCGGTGGAATCGGATTCCAGCCGTCCTTCCGCCAGGAGCCGGCGATATAGACGCGTCTCAGGCAAAGCGGTTAGGAGTCCTACCATGGCGGTTACCACTCCAGACTTCTGAATGAATTCGAACTGCCGTTTGAAAATGTCGTCCCCGTCATGATCGAATCCGACGATGAATCCGCCCATCACTTCAAGCCCGGCGCGTTGCAGGATCTTGATGGTTTCCCCCAGGTCCCGATGGCAGTTCTGCACTTTTCGGCATTCTACGAGGCTTTCCGCGGATGGAGTCTCAATGCCAACAAAGACCTTCTTAAACCCAGCGCGCACCATGAGCTCGCAGAGTTCGGGATCATCGGCCAGGTTGGCGGAGGCCTCTGTCAGAAAGCCCATTGAGGTTCGGGTGCGGGTGCGCCAATCAATGAGCGCGCGCAGCAGTTCCTTGGTGTGTTTTTTGTTGCCGATGAAATTATCGTCCACAACGAAGACCATGTTTTTCCACCCGCGAAGGCGGAGTTGTTCGAGTTCGGCAACCAGTTGAGCGGGGGCCTTGGTGCGGGGCGTGTGGCCGTTCATCCCGGGAATATCGCAGAACTCACAATCGAAGGGGCAACCCCGCGAGAACTGCACGGACATCGTCACATACTGGCGGAGGTCAATAAGATCCCACCGGGGCGCCGGGGTGCGCATGATGTCCGGTCTATGTGATGAGCTATACAGCGGCTTCAGCGTTCCGGAACGCAGGTCCTCGACCAGTTGGGGCATCAGGTCTTCGGCCTCACCCACGACAAAATGCTGGATGTTGGGAAAGGCATCCCTGCCCGAGGAGAAGAGCGGGCCCCCGGCGATAATGGGCTTGGAGAAACTCTGGCAGCGTTCCATCACCTCTGACACGGCTGCCTTATGAACAATCATCGCGCTAACCATGACGTAATCTGGCCAGCGCAGGTCATCGTCGGTTAGTGCGCGGACATTCATATCCACGAGCTTGAGGTCCCATTCAGGAGGCAACAGTGCCGCCACCGTCAAGAGGCCGAGCGGGGGGAAGGTCGAGCGCTTCGAGACGAAGCGCAGCACATACTTGAAACTCCAGAACGTTTCCGGAGTTGGCGGATAGATCAGCAGAATTTTCATAAAGTACTCGCGCCATCCGAAGCGGAGACGATAGCAGCCGCTCGACCGTTAAGACTTCATTGCCCCCTTGAGAAATGGCGTAAACAGGTCAATAGGCACCGGCAGGAACGTGGTGGTGTTATGCTCGCTGGAAATCTCGCGCATGGTCTGGAGGAAGCGCAGTTGAAGGGCGATGGGTTCCTTGCTGATCAACGCCGCAGCTTGCACCATTTTTTCGGCAGCTTGAAACTCGCCTTCGGCGTTCACGATCTTGGCGCGCCGTTCGCGCTCTGCTTCGGCTTGTTTAGCCATCGCGCGCTTCATGCTATCAGGCAATGCCACGTCCTTCACCTCGACAGCGGTTACTTTGATGCCCCAAGGCTCCGTTTGCCGGTCGATTATCTCTTGCAGCTTTTGATTGATGACATCGCGTTGGGCTAGCAAGTCGTCCAGCGCGGCCTGCCCAAGAACACTACGCAAGGTAGTCTGTGCGATCAGCGAGGTTGCCTTCCAGAAATTCTCCACCTTGACCACGGCGGCACACGGGTCCACAACCCGAAAATAGACTACAGCGTCCACGGTGGCCGGCACATTGTCGCGGGTCATTATCTCCTGCTTCGAGACATCGATGGTTACCACCCGCAGGTCCATCTTTACCATGCGATCCACCAGCGGGATGAGGAAAATCAAACCAGGCCCCTTGGGTCCAAGCAATTTGCCGAGACGGAAGATGACACCACGCTCGTATTCGCGCAGAATTCGGACCCCCTGGCTCAAAATGATCGCAGCGAGGATGACTGCCACGACCACAACGGGTGCCACTTTAGATATCAAAGAAAAATCTGGCATAATCTCAATAGTCTGTCAGCGGTTGGATTAGTTCAAGCAGGCCTTCGTGCGGTACTGGCTATTAGGCCTAGCATGATCCGCCTCTACCGCACGTTCGTGTCGCCTTGTTCCTTCAACTCTCGATGAAGTCTCTGAACTTGAACAACACCCGAACAAACCAGTAGGGGGCCTTAATCGCCGTCGCACCTGACACGGCTTGTAGAGGGAGGTTCCGGGTCTGAACCGCCTGGCAGTTCGGACATACATCGGCGTAAAGGAAATTACCAAGCGCAACGCCGCAACTTGGACATTTTTTCGCAAACATAGGTCATCAAAAAGCATACGGGATGCCGACTGAGAGGCGAAAGTCCTACGCCTTTGGTGGACAGAATCTTGCGAGTTAAGGCCACTTTTCGGAGCCTGCCATCGGCTCAAAAGAATCGTGCATACTGCCCGAAATAAGTTGTGGAGAGCGATGCACTTTGCATGGCCTGCCGTCGCGCGCGAAGAGCATCGTAAAGTCCCTTGCGCATAACTGGGTATGCCGCACTGGGATCGAAGAAAAGGGTTCAGCGGCACGTTTCAAGCTGGAACAAAGTCATGGAATGTGTCGATGCAACAACCGAGTTGGGCACTATCCTCGTTTGGTGTTCCGGTCAAAAGGCGACCGATCTCCATATCCAGGCTGATCATCGTTACTCCATTCGCCAGGATGGCAAACTACGCCGGATTGCTCCGGGGCAGTTCGCCGTCCCTGGGAACGATGATGTCATGAGGATGCTGCACCAGGCGTTCACCGTCTCGATTTACGATCGAATCCAGAAGCAACACGAGATGGACCTAAGCTTTCTCTGCGCTCAGGTGCGTTATCGGGCGAACTTCAGCAAGCAGCAAGGCAAGCAGTCCTGCTCGTTCCGGGTTGTGCCGCAGCACATGCTCAAACTGCAGGACCTGGACTTGCCGGCCACCGTGGCTGATTTGGTAAAAGAGCCGCGCGGGCTCCTGATCGTGACTGGCGCGTCTGGACAGGGCAAAAGCACAACCGTGCGTGGCCTGTTGCAACGACTCAACGAGACCCTTGCGCTACGCATCATCACCATTGAAGATCCGATCGAGTATCTTTTTGAAGAGGACCAGTGCCAGTTTGAGCAGCGCGAAGTCGGCGTGGATACGGATTCCTTCGCTGACGGGATACGCAATGCGGTGCGGCAGGACCCGGAGGTGATTTTCCTCGGGGAAATGCGCGATGCGGACAGCACCGTGGCCGCAATGCAGGCCGCAGAAACGGGCCACCTGGTGCTCACCACGCTGCATGCAGATTCTGTTCCGCGCGCCATTGATCGTATCCGTGAGTTTTATCCGGCGTCAGAGCGGTCCAACGCGAGCGCGCTGCTGGCTCGGAGCCTTAATGCGGTAATCTGCCAGCGGCTTATCCCGAGTTCCTCGGGGAAGCGCATTCCGTGTCTGGAAATCATGAAGCGCAACGTGGGCACCCAGGAAGCCGTTGCGAGGAATGACCTGGCACAGTTGGCCAGCAACATCGAGGCCTCAGTGAACGAGGGGATGCACAGTTTCGATCAGTATTTGATGCAGCTTTTCAAAGGAGGCTACGTGAAGCTCGAAGTCGCAAGACACTACGCGAACAACTGGAGCCGAATGGAAATGGACATGCACGGCTTTGCGCCCTCGGGCGGCAGTCTTCTCAGACCAGACCCGGTGAGGTAAATAGAAGCACGCGACTTTGCCAATCAGGCGCCCGCATAGACTGGGGTTACTGGTACAACCCTTTGAGCGGGAATTTCTTCGTCATTCTCCAAACCCTGCCTGAATCCAGCGACAAGAAGCAGCGCCAGTACCTGATAGTCGTAGGGGAACTCAGACACTTCAAGTGGCTGCTCGCTACGGGGTGACTGAGCACCGAATAACTTGCCAAAAACGGAGGCCAAAAAGCTGCCTACGTTTGACAACGTATCAAGGTAGTTGAGAACCCTTTGCTCGCGGCCCGCGGTGACTCCGCCGGGACCGTCCTGCGTGGGGTTTGGCCCAACCAGTGGTCCGCCAGGTCCGCCCCAGGGCGGCCGGCAAAAGAAATCTTCCAAACGCCTGAAGTTCTCCAGAAGCGGTTCCGCCGACATCTTTTCATCCATGAACAGCTCGTAGGATTGATCAATGTTGGCAAGGAGTTGATCGATCTTCTCCTCAGGAATTGCCATCTGATTGCGCAGCAACCCACGCCCCGCCTCCAGAAACTCTACGAGGATCTCCTTATGGCGAAAGACCTGCAACTGGGGGTCTGACTGGGCTATGTCCCGGAGTGGGATGGTCGCCCGTGATTCGTCGAACCGACCCCGCTCGAGCACGTTCTTGATCACAGTCCCGATTTGTCGGTTCAGGCTCTTCGTATACCTGCACGCCAGGAACAGCGCTTTCTCCAGCAGCTCAATGCGTTTCTGTGGATCGGTTGTGGTCTCGGCCTGGGCCACGATTTCATCGATCTCATCCAGGAACGGTTGTAGAGGTTTAGCATTCATTTCGTGCTTTGTTATTAGAGCGGTGATTGCAAGGTGAGCCGGGTATCGCCCTTTGTCTAGTGGATGGGAGGGGATTTCTTAGTGTTGCAGGCCCGGTGTCCCCACCGGGCGGGTTCCCCTTTCATTCATGCGCCCGAAAGCGCACCGGGACGGTGCGCGAACTCGCAGTCGAGACGACCGCGCTACATGTGGACACGCCGCGGGCCTAATTTTTTACAAAACCATGACAATTACTTGGGCTTGCCTGGAATAATCTTTGCCTCAGAATATCAAGCAACTTCATGAGTAAACGTCGGCAACAACGAACCCCTGCCTTTCTTGGGCAGGCGCTCCTCATTTTGCTGCCGATGCTCGTCCTCCTCTGCACCGGAGTGTACATCCTCCGCAGAGACCGTTCCCTCGCCATCGAAGAGGCCAGAACCCGCGCCACAGAGCTCCTTGATCGGTTATCCCCCGGTTATGGGAGTCTCTTGAGCAAAGAACTCAAGGAATCGGCCACACAAGCTCGTCCATGGCTCCCGAGCCGCACGGCGTCACCGAACACGAACGACCTAACAGATGCCCCCACCGGGCCGTTCGTGAAGGAGTTCACCCTCCGAGAATGGCGTGGGTTGACCGCTCCCATGGCGCCGGTTCCTCCCGATTGGTTAGTGGAACTCACGGTGGATCAGACGAAGAGCTGGGCTGCCTTGGAGATGGCGATCCAGGGAACCAACGTGGATGCCGTCGATACCGCTTCGTCAACATTTCAAAAGGCGATAGCGGACCAGCATGCGCAGGTGAACGGACGCTGGTTGCAGCTTCAATGGAAATCGCGGCACCAACCCGATGCCACGACGGTTGCAGATCTTCTTGCGCTGGCTGGTCTCTCAAAAGGTGTTCGCTCGCCATCCGGGATACCTCTATCGACTCTGGTTCTCCTGGAAGTCCTGAAGCACCCCGCCGCCGGTTCCGAATTGTCCGAAGAGCTGTGGAGCTGCTTGATCGAAGAGGTGGCTGCGAATGATGGGCCTTTGATTCCTGTGCTTCTGGAAGAGCTGAACGGGATGACGCGCGGCAAACCCGGGATGGACTCCAGGACGGCAGCTTTGCGTGAAGCGCGGGCTTTCGCGCAAAGCTGCGAGGATCTCCTTGAAAAACTGCGCGCGACAGTTCTGAAGGATTTCGACCAAGGTGGACGGACCAATCTTTGGATCGACTGGCACACAAACCCAACACTGATTTTAGCATCCGCAGTCGCTTTAGAGGGAACGAACCGGCCGGTTGTCCGAATTGAATGTTTCCCGAAGGCAGCCATAAGCCGGGCCGCTGCCGTGGCTTTAAAGGCGTCGAACATCGAGCTCCCCGATTTCCTGGGGTTAGGGATTGAGATTCAAGGAATATCGGTCCTGGCAGGAGCAGCACCAGGCCCTGTGAGACCGCTGGTTTCCCGGGGGGCATTGGTGTCTGACTGGGGTGATGAAATCAAGCTGCGGTTGCAGATGCAGTTGAAAGACGAATCGCGTCTGGTGGAGGCTTTGGATCAGCGTCAGCGGCTCTTCGGCGGGTTGCTCATCATCTCGTTTTTGACAGCTTGCGCCGGGTTGTTTGCCGCCCGGAGAACCTCCATCCAGCAGCACCGATTGGGTCAGCTCAAAGACAACTTTGTCTCCAGTGTTTCACACGAATTGCGTGCCCCCATTGCGTCTATGCGCTTGATGGCGGAGAGCCTGGAGACTGAGCGTGTGAAAGATCCGGAACGCCAGAAAGAGTATTTCCGTTTGATGAGCCAGGAATGCCGACGGCTTTCAGGAATGATCTCAAATGTCCTCGACTTCTCCCGGATTCAACAAGGGCGAAAAGAATACCACTTTGAACCGACCGACATTATGGCTCTCGTCCGGGACACCTGCCTGATTATGCAGCCGAATGCGGCTGAACGGAAGGTTTGGCTTGAGCTTCGGGTGCCGGACAGTTGTGAGGGAACGCCGGTTGTCGATGGCCAGGCTGTGCAGCAGGCGTTGATTAACCTGGTGGAGAACGCCATCAAGCATTCGCCTGCCGGGGAGGTGGTCACGATTGGGCTCGATACCTCATCATCGCCGCATCCGCACAGGGCCGGTCTTCGGATCTGGGTGGAGGATCGCGGCCCGGGAATTCCCGCGGTCGAACACGAGCGAATCTTTGAGAGATTCTACCGGCTAGGCTCCGAGCTCAGGCGCGAAACACCCGGTGTCGGGATTGGGTTAAGCATTGTAAAACACATTGCCGCGGCGCATGGAGGAAAAGTGACGGTACAAAGTTCCCCAGGCCAGGGGAGCCGGTTCACACTGGAACTGCCGGGACGGCACCCTGGCGATTCATCGAACTCATGAACAGCAAAGAACGCATTCTGGTTATCGAGGACGAGCTGCCCATGCGGACTGCTCTGTGCGATCTATTGGAGTCGGAAGGTTACCGCGTTTTATCCGCCACGCATGGTGAGGAAGGTTTGGCACGGGCCGTGGAGCAGAGGCCTGATCTCATCCTGCTGGATATCATGATGCCGAAGCTGGACGGGTTTTCGTTGTGTCGTGAGCTGCGGCGGCTAGGGCAGAGCATGCCGGTGTTGATGCTCACAGCGAAGGGCCGTGTGGAAGACCGGGTCAAAGGGTTGGATGCGGGTGGAGACGACTATCTGCCGAAACCGTTCAGCAGCGAGGAGCTCCTGGCACGAGTCAGGGCTTTGTTGCGCAGGAACCGGCGGATGGGCGCCCTGCCGGAGACGCTTCAGATTGGCCGGGTGGAAATTGATTTTCATCGTCAGACTGTCATCAAAGATGGCCGGGAAGTGCATCTCACCGCACGGGAATTCACCATGATCCGAATCATGGCGGAGGCCGCGGGTGAGCCGGTCTCGCGGGATCGTTTTCTCGACCTGGCCTGGGGCTATACGGCGTTTCCCACCACACGCACGGTGGATACTCATATCGCCAGTCTTCGCAGTAAGCTGGAGGAAACCCCTGAAACCCCGCGCCACATCAAAACCGTCCATGGGCTTGGCTACAAGCTGGAGCTTGGTGCGGAGCAGACGCCGCGTCGCCGTGGCTGAACAATCGATTTTACAACTACGTGACAAACGGAGTGGAGACATTTGCTTGAATCGAATCATGAAACGACTACTTGGATTGCTAATGGCAGCGTTGACGGTGTGGTCCGTGGCGGCGCAATCGGTCAGCGCCACGAACCAGATGGCAGCCGCCTTGCAGCGCGGGTTGTTTGAAGAGGAAGCCAACCGGAATTTCCCGGCAGCCATCCAGGCGTATCAGGCTGTGGTCGAACAGTTCGACAAGGACCGGCGGCTGGCGGCGACCGCCATCTTCAGGCTGGGCGAATGCTATCGCAAGCAGGGGAAGACCAATGAGGCCGTGGTTCATTTCGAGCGGGTGCTCAAGGATTTCGGCGAGCAGGAAGCCATGGTCGCGCTTTCGCGGCAGAACCTTGCTGCGATGAACGGGCAGGGGAGCAGTCCTACAGCTAAAACATTATCCGGATCAAAGGCGGCGGAGGACGCCGAACTAGCACAAATCCAGAATCTCATTAAAGAGAACCCTGATCTGATCAACGGGTCGGTTTCAGCCAAGGAGCGACCCCCGCTTCATACTGCTGTGACCAACGATCATTTCAGAGTCATTGACTTTCTGATTAAGAATGGAGTGAACATCAATCAGGTCTATGAGCGGGATACGGCGCTATCGTTGGCAGTGGAGCTCGGGAAACGGCCTACGGTGGAGCTGTTGCTAAAGAATGGGGCAGACGTTCAGAAGGGAGGTGGGTCCGGCACACCTCTGCATTTGGCAGCCGCCAGGGGATTTAAGGCGATCGCAGAGGTGCTCCTGGACAATGGTGCGCCGGTGGATGCGACCGATGCTTACCAGAATACCCCTCTTCATCGCGCCGTCGACGCGGGGCACAAGAATCTGGTGGAACTCCTGCTGGAACGAAAAGCTAATCCTAACCCTGCTCCGATTCCCACAGGACGTGGGGGCACCAGTGTGAATCAAACGACTCCGCTCCGTGTTGCTGTAACCGCAGGGCGCGAGGACTTGGTTCAAATCTTGATTAAGGCTGGGGCTGACATCAATGCCCGGGAACACGATGGATCGACCCCCTTAAAACTCGCGGTGGACGGAAAATACCTATCGATCGTACGTCTTTTGCTCGAGAACAAGGCCAATCCTAACGGATCTCCTAACCCCCTTTCTATTGCAGTCCAAAACGGCTCTGTCGAAGTAGTGAAACTCCTCCTGGCCCATGGCGCCGATCCCAACGGGGATTTCAACAGGGCGCCTGGTGGGTGGTGGGAGCCCCCGTTGTGTCTGGCGCTACGGACCGGCAGCCAAGAATCAGCGTTGGCGTTGCTCGATGCGAAGGCTGATCCGAATCTAACGAACAGGGCTGGAGCTACACCGTTGCACTTGGCATTGGGACAGGATGCAGTTTTTGAACGACTCATAAAAGAGGGTGCTAACGTTGGTCTTCGAACCGATTGGGGAGAGACCCCTCTACATTACGCTGTTGGCGCAGGTTTAACCAACAAGGTTAGGGAATTGCTGGAGTTGAATGCTGATCCCAACGTGCGGGATTTTCGCGGCTTCACGCCGCTCCACTGGGCTGTGGCTTTGAATCGTGCAGATGTTGCCGCTCTGCTTTTGGATAAAGGAGCCCTGGTCAACATGCCTGATCAGAATGGCTGTACGCCTCTTAACCACGCTGTGGATCCCGAGAGGACAACTGAATCACAAGAATTTGTTAAAGGCTTCAAATTTACTCGGCCAGTGCAGCGCAATGCAATGCCACAGCCCGTCCCTGAGCGGCCTACCTCATCAGTAAAGAGATCGGGCGAGAATCCCGGCCTAATTGCCTTGCTGCGGTCCCGGGGAGGTCGTGAGGAACTGGTGTTTCCAAATCAAATCTCTGTTCGACGGTCTGGTAGCGAGCCGAATCTCCAAGTCTTTAACCGGACCAGCGAATCCTCGAACACATTCACTCTGTTGGAATTGTTGGCGCATCACTATGTCCAGATCAACCCGCAACAAGAACTGGAGCTCTCCCCGGGCGCCATCCGGCCGTTTGTACAACGAGCAAACCCGCTCCCGTTCCCCGACTTCGCTAAGATTCGAATTAGTACGCCGAGTGTCTCTGGAACGAACTGGATGGAACGAACGGTGAACGTGGACGAGATACTTGAAGGCGGCGCTTGTGAAAAGGACCAGCCACTGAATTGGGGTGATGTAATCGAGATTCCCGAGGCGAATCACCTAGTCACAGCCAAATGGCAAGGGCTGACCGAGGCGCAAAAGGACTCTCTCGCGAAATGCCTCCGTCGAACGGTTCAGGTCATCATTCAGGGCAAGACAAACCAGCTCGTTCTTTCAACGGTGTACGCATCTGAAACGAACAGATTGACCAACTTCTTTCTCAACCACGTGCTCGCTAATTCGGGGTTGTTGCTGGCTTCCTCCGATCTGTCGCGAGTTAAGGTCACTCGTGCGGAGAAGAATGATCAACCCGGCGGCGTTCAGATTCTGAAAGTCGATACTTCCAACCTTTGGTCGAACCGAGAGCCGCAACCGGCCAGCCTCTGGTTGCGCGATGGGGACGTGATCGAGGTTCCGGAAAAATGAGGCACCTGGCGGTGGACAAGTCCTGATTTAAAGTTGTCACTTTTTAGAAATGTTTCAGCACTCCTGCCGGGTTTGCGATTCAACGCAGGCATGTGTCCGAACCGAAATCCGTACTGTTTGTAGCCACCGCCCCCCTCTTGATGCCACCCTGGTTCATCGGGTTGGCGCTCCCTGGCGCCACCCGATGAACCAGGAATAATGTTTCTTTCGGATTTTTCTACCAACAGTACTGATCTAAAGTGCTGCCACATCCCGCGCATGAGCGAGTCAGCGGACTCTGGCGTCCGGCTCCTTGGTCTGCTTTTCCATCTTTGCATCTGATGATTTTTGACTTCAGCCTTTAGCCCTTAGACTTCAGCCTTTCTCCCAGCGGGCGGCCTCGCCGCAGGCCGCTGAAGCCTCACACGGAAGCGTGAAGAGAAAAAGAAAGTAATCACGCAAAGACGCGAAGACGCCAAGATTTTTGAACAACCTGCAAAACCAGGGAACATTTCTTCTTCGGATCATGATTACCAACAGATACGGATTCCGCGAAGGGCGTCATTCCTGCCCCTTTGTTCAATCGTGATCGGGTGTCGGATGATAGGCAGGCAGGCCTGGTGTCCTCACCGGGCGCGTCCCATTTCCTTTTTCACTCAAACCCAAACGTACGCGCACCGGGACGGT